>NZ_JBVICF010000005.1:0-619041 GCF_055572995.1 Streptomyces sp. NPDC030245
TGACTTTTGGCACGCTGTTGAGTTCTCAAGGAACGGACGCTTCCTTTGTACTCACCCTCTCGGGCTTTCCTCCGGGCGCTTCCCTTCGGTGTTTCTTTTGTTCTTGCGTTTCCGACTCTATCAGACTCTTTCGTGTCCGATTTCCTCGGTGCCTTTCCGGTTCCCGCTCCGGCCTTTCGGCTTTCGCGTTTCCCTTTCCGGCGGTTCCGACTTTATCAGGTCTCATTCGTCTCTCTGACCACGGTCACCGCGAACATGCGGAACCGATCCCAGGGATAGGATCTGATGTGAAGGATGCCGCCGGGGCCGGACGCTTGCGTCCCACGGCCTCAGGCAGGAGTACGACTGTACATCGGGCATCGCGCCGGGCGCAAATCGTTTGTGCGCTGCCTCTACGTCCTTGAACCGGGACCACTCATGCGGAACCGGGACTTCCTATGACTTACCCTTCTGAACAGCGCGTCGTCCCGGACAGGTGGTGACGACGGCTATGAATCTCCACCCCCTGGGAGGCTTGCCATGACCAGCGTTTCGTCCCCGCTTGCAGGACGCGCCATTGGGCTCTCTGCTGTACCGGATCCCGTGTTCTCAGGTGCGATGGTCGGGCCTGGCACGGCTATCGATCCCGTGCGGGAGCCTTCGGAGGCCGTCTCTCCCGTGGACGGCATCGTCGTCTCCCTCCACCCCCACGCGTTCGTGGTGGTCGACGACCAGGGTCACGGTGTGCTGACGCACCTGGGCATCGACACTGTCCAGCTCAATGGTGAGGGCTTCGAGCTGCTCGTCAACAAGGGCGACACCGTGCGGCGCGGTCAGGCCGTGGTCCGCTGGAACCCGTCCGCCGTCGAGGCGGCCGGCAAGTCCCCGGTGTGCCCGATCGTGGCGCTCGAGGCCACGGCCGAGTCCCTCTCCGACCTCGTCGAGGCCGGCGACGTGAAGGCCGGCGACGCGCTCTTCAGCTGGCAGTGACGGCATCGCCGTCGCTGACGGCAAGCACGACAACCACCGCGGCGGCTGGACCCGTCGCACTACCGGAGACGGGTGAAATGGAGACAACGCTGCGAGGCGTCGGTGTCAGCCACGGTGTGGCGATCGGCGAGGTTCGGCACATGGGTACGGCTGTGCTCGAGCCGCCGGCCAAGCAGATTCCCGCGGAGGAGGCCGAGCGTGAACAGGGGCGCGCTCGCCAGGCCGTGGAAGCTGTCGCGGCCGACCTGAATGCACGCGGCAACCTGGCGGGCGGCGAAGCGCAGGCGGTGCTCGAAGCGCAGGCCATGATCGCCCAGGACCCGGAACTCATGTCCGACGTCGACCGGCGCATCACCGTCGGCAGCACGGCCGAGCGCGCCGTCTACGACGCGTTCTCCCACTACCGCGAACTGCTGGCCGGTGCCGGTGAGTACATGGCCGGCCGCGTGGCGGACCTCGACGACGTGCGGAACCGTATCGTCGCGCGTCTGCTGGGCGTGCCGATGCCCGGCGTTCCGGACAGCGACCAGCCGTACGTACTGATCGCGCGTGACCTCGCGCCCGCGGACACCGCGCTGCTCGACCCGGCTCTGGTGCTCGGCTTCGTCACGGAAGAGGGCGGTCCCACCAGCCACAGCGCGATCCTCGCGCGGGCGCTCGGGGTGCCGGCCGTCGTGGCGCTGCCCGGCGCCGGTGAGCTCGCCGAGGGCACGGTCGTCGCCGTGGACGGCAGCACCGGTGAGATCTTCGTGGACCCGAGTGAGGAGAAGCGGGCGCAGCTGTCGGCCGCCGCCGCCGAGCGCAAGGCCGCGCTGGCCGCCTCGACCGGTCCGGGTGCGACGTCCGACGGGCACAAGGTGCCGCTCCTCGCCAATGTCGGCGGCCCCGCCGACGTGCCGGCCGCGGTCGAGGCGGGGGCCGAGGGCGTCGGACTGTTCCGTACCGAGTTCCTCTTCCTGGACGACAGCACCAAGGCGCCGTCCGAGGAGAAGCAGATCGAGGCCTACCGCAAGGTGCTCGAGGCCTTCCCCGAGGGCCGGGTCGTCGTGCGGGTGCTGGACGCCGGTGCTGACAAGCCGCTGGACTTCCTGACGCCGGCCGACGAGCCGAACCCGGCTCTCGGTGTGCGGGGTCTGCGGTCACTGCTCGACCACCCCGAGGTGCTCCGCACGCAGCTGACCGCGCTGGCCAAGGCCGCCGAGGGGCTGCCCGTCTACCTCGAGGTCATGGCCCCGATGGTGGCGGACCGCACCGACGCCAAGGCCTTCGCGGACGCGTGCCGTGAGGCGGGGCTGCGGGCGAAGTTCGGCGCGATGGTCGAGATCCCGTCGGCCGCGCTGCGGGCGCGCTCGATCCTTCAGGAGGTCGAGTTCCTGTCGCTGGGCACCAACGACCTCGCCCAGTACGCCTTCGCCGCCGACCGGCAGGTGGGTGCGGTGTCCCGGCTTCAGGACCCGTGGCAGCCCGCGCTGCTCGACCTGGTGGCGATGTCCGCCGAGGCGGCGAGTGCCGAGGGCAAGAGCTGTGGCGTGTGCGGCGAGGCGGCTTCGGATCCGCTGCTCGCGTGTGTGCTGACCGGTCTGGGTGTCACCTCCCTGTCGATGGGTGCGGCGTCCATTCCTTACGTGCGCGCGACGCTCGCGAAGTACACGCTGGCGCAGTGCGAGCGTGCCGCGTCGGCGGCTCGTGCCGCGGACAGTGCCGAAGAGGCCCGCAAGGCGGCGCAGGCGGTGCTGTCGGGCGAGTAGATCGCCTGCGAGCAGGCTGATTGCGTTCCCGAGGGGCGCTCCACCGGTCGGTGGGGCGCCCCTCGGGCGTTCAGTGGGTGTGTCCTCCGCCGTCGGGGGTGTCGGGTTCGAGGTCGGGTGCGGCGCAGTAGTCGACGCCGGATTCCGGGGAGACGAGTTCCCCGGAGATGGCGTCGGTGCAGTACGCGTCGAAGACCTCGGCCGCGTTGAGAGGCTGGAGCCGGCCGCCGTGCATGCGCCAGCCGTGGACGCGGTCGCGGGTGCCTTCGGCGCTGGAGCGCAGCACCATGCCGACCGCGCGGTGGGTGGCGATGCCGACGGCCAGGACGGTGGCGAACTCCAGGGCCTCTTGGTCGTCGAGCAGGGCGCGGCCGTCGGCCTCGATCTCGATGTGCAGTGCGGCCAGGAGCGTTTGGGGGTGGGAGGGGACGCTGCACACCAGGTGCCGGGTGCCCGGGCGGGAGGTGTCGAGGGCCCGCGTGATCAGTTCGGAGGCTCGGTCGAAGGCGGCTCGGCCGATGTCCTCGCCGCAGGTGGCGCAGGTGCCGGCGCGGGCGAGTTGCAGTGTCGCGTACTCCCAGGTGGCCCGGCGGACCGCCTCGTCGACGAGGTCGGGGACGAGGTCGGCGAGGGGCTGGCCCTCGTACGGAACGGTGGGGCCGCCCGAGGCCAGTTCGGCGGTGAAGCGGGTGCGGCTGTCCGGGGTGTCCGGGTCGAGGCCGGTCTCCGCGCAGTACGCCTCGTACTCCTGGGGGTCGAAGAGCGCGATGGTGGTGTGGCCGCCCTGGGCCGCGAGGGTTTTGAGGAGGGCCTCGACCTGCTGGAGGTAGATCTCGTGGTCGTCGAAGGTGAAGGTGCGGTAGCGGCGCATGGCCGCGAAGTCCTCCTCGTCGGCCAGCAGGCCGATGGTTCCGGCGACTTCGCGGCGCAGTGCGCGTCGCATCGTGTCGTGTCGGGTGTGCGCCATGATTTTCCCCCTGCGTACGGTCGATCAATGCTCACTCACAGTAACGAGGGGCACTGACAACAGGCGGTGAGCTGGGGAAAGGCGCTCGTGTCAGGCGCGCTTGCGGGCCAGGTCGGCGTAGAAGTCGAGGAGTTCGATGCGGTCGACGGAGCCGGGATTGACCGCCTTGTCCAGAGGTGTCCCTTGGAGGAGGCGCTTGACCGGGACCTCGATGCGCTTGCCGGTGAGGGTGTGCGGGACGCCGGGGACCTCGATGACCTCGTCCGGGACGTGGCGCGGTGAGAGCTGCTCGCGGATGGTCCGCTTGATGCGGTCGCGCAGGGTGTCGTCGAGGGCGGCGCCTTCGACGAGGTGGACGAAGAGGGGCATCCAGTAGCCGCCGTCGGGCTGTTCGACGCCGATGACGAGGGATTCGCGGATCTCCGGGAGCCGTTCGACGGCTTCGTAGATGTCGGCCGACCCCATGCGGACGCCTTGGCGGTTGAGTGTGGAGTCGGAGCGGCCGTGGATGACGACCGAGCCGCGTGAGGTGAGGGTGATCCAGTCGCCGTGGCGCCAGACGCCGGGGTAGGTGTCGAAGTAGCTGTCGTGGTAGCGGGTGCCGTCCGGGTCGTTCCAGAAGTGGATGGGCATGGACGGCATGGGATTGGTGACGACGAGTTCGCCGACCTCGTCGGTGAGTGGTTTGCCCTGGGGGTCCCAGGACTGCAGGTCCGTGCCGAGGCAGGGCGCCTGGAGCTCCCCGATGTGGACGGGGAGGGTGGGGACGGCCCCTGCGAAACAGGAGCAGACGTCCGTGCCGCCGCTGACGGATGCCGTCCACAGGCCGCCCGGGGTGTCGGCGAATTCGTCGTGCAGCCAGCGGAAGCCGTCGGGCGGCAGCGGAGAGCCCGTGGTGGCGACGCAGGTGACGCGGGAGAGGTCGAAGTCCCTGGCGGGGTGGATGTCGGCCTTGCGGCAGGCCATGACGTACGCGGCGGAGGTGCCGAAGAGGGTGGCTCCGGTGCGCTCGGCGATGCGCCACTGGGCGCCGGTGTCGGGGTGGCCGGGGCTGCCGTCGTACAGGACGATCGTGGTGCCCGTGAGGAGACCGGAGACGAGGAAGTTCCACATCATCCAGCCGGTGGACGTGTACCAGAAGAAGCGGTCGTCGGGGCCGAGGTCGCAGTGGAGGCCGAGCTGCTTGAGGTGTTCGACGAGGATGCCGCCCTGCGACTGGACGATTGCCTTGGGCAGACCGGTGGTGCCGGAGGAGTAGAGCACCCACAGGGGGTGGTCGAAGGGCACCGGTTCGAAGGTGGGTGCCGTGTCCCCCGAGGTGAGGGCGGACCATTCCAGGGCACCTTCGGGGGCTTCGGTGCCGAGCAGCGGGATGTGGACGACGGCGCGGAGAGTGGGCAGTTCGGCGCGGAGTTCCGTGACGGTGTCGCGGCGGTCGTGCTCCTTGCCGCCGTAGCGGTAGCCGTCGACGGTGAAGAGGACGACCGGTTCGACCTGCTGGAAGCGGTCCAGGACGCTGCGGGCGCCGAAGTCGGGGGCGCAGGACGTCCAGACGGCGCCGACGGCCGCGGTGGCCAGGAGGGCGACGACGGCCTGCGGGATGTTCGGCAGGTAGCCGCTGACGCGGTCTCCGGGGCGTACACCCAGATCGCGCAGTTCCGCGGTGAGGGAGCCGACTTGGCGGCGGAGCTCGGCCCAGGTGACGGGCTGGGGGTCGTGGCTCTCGTCCACGTGGAGGAGGGCGGGGGTGTCCGCGCGCGCGGGGTCCTCGGCGGCGCGGAGTGCGTGCTCGGCGTAGTTGAGGGTCGCTCCGGGGAACCACTCGGCGCCGGGCATGGCGCGGTCGCCCAGCACGCGCGCGTAGGGGGTGGTGAAGCGGACGTCGAACCAGTCGGTGACGGCTTTCCAGAACGTCTCGAGTTCGGTGACCGACCAGCGGTGCAGCGCTTCGTATCCCCCGTCGGCCGGGGCTCCGTAGTGCTCGGCCGCCCAGGCCTGGAAGCGGGTGACCTGCGCTTCGGCGATCCTCTCGGGGCTCGGCTGCCAGAGCGGCGCGGGGTTCGCTGAGGACGTCATGGGGCGGCTCCCGGACTGTACGCGTCGTATGCGTGTGGGGTGCGCACGTGCTGGGTGTGCGCGTGAACACGGCTGCAAGGACGATGCCACGTGATCGACTTCCGCACCAGGGTCTGCCTCACATGGTCGGCCCGTGGGACATGTGTCGTAGCACCAGGTGAACGGGAGCTGAACGCGGTCCGCACACGGCTTCTTCGGTGGCAGGGTAAGCAGCATGAACGGTCGTGACCTGGTGCGTTCGGTGAAGGTGGTCGGCATGGGCGGCACGGCGCGGGGGTTGCGCACGGTGCGCTCCTCGTGGCGCAGGTGGCGGGCGGACGCGACGGGGCTGACGCCCCGGGGTGCGGAGCGGGCGCGGGTGCCGGGGGCCGTGTCGGGGATGGAGCCGGCGCCGGGTGGTGGTGTGGTGCGGTTCGCCCGCTCCGAGCTGCGGGTGCGGGTGACGGTCGGCGGAGCGGTCTTCCTGGGCTGGGACGGGGCGGAGCCGGAGCCGTCGTACGCGGTGGCGGGCCAGAGCCCCGAGCCGGATCCGCGGGCCGTGCTCGAGCCCGACAAGGAGGGCGGCTGGCGGGTCGTGTCGGAGCGGGCGACGGTCGTCGTCTCGCGGCACGGTGCGGTGGAGCTGCGCACGCCGGGTGGTGTGATGCTGCGGCGTGATCTCCCGCCGCGTTGGTGGGAGCCTGCCGAGGGGGGTGCGGCGCGCTGGGTGCAGCGGTCGGAGGTGGCGGCGGACGCGCGGTTCTTCGGTCTGGGCGGGCGTTCCCGCGGGCCACGGTTGCGGAACGGGACGTACCGGCTGTGGAACACCGATCCGGGCGGCTCCTTCGGGCCGGACGACGACCCGCTGTACATCACCATGCCGGTGCAGATGGTGGTGGCGGATGCCGCCACGCACCTGGTCTTCCACGACAACACGTGGGAGGGCGATGTGTCGGTGCGTGAGGGGGTGCAGGGTGACGGGTCCGGTCATGACCGGGCCGGTGCCTGCGAGGTGCGGATGAGTGGCGGGCCGCTGCGGTCCTGGGTGATGGTCGGTACTCCCGCGCGCGTGATGCACGCGTGGGCGTCGCTCACCGGCCTGCCCGCGCTGCCGCCGTCCTGGGCGCTGGGGCACCATCACGCGCGGTGGGGTTTCGGCAGTGAGCAGGAGGTGCGGCGGATCGTCGCCGGCTATCAGGAGCGTGAGCTGCCGTTGGACGTCGTCCATCTGGACATCGACCACTACGAAGCGCATCAGGTCTTCACCGTCGACAAGGAGCGCTTCCCCAAACTGCCGCAGTTGGCGGACGAGTTGCGCAGGGACGGGATCCGGCTCGTCTCGATCATCGATCCTGCGGTGAAGTCCGAGCGGGGCGTCGAGGCGTACGACAGCGGGATGAGGGCCGATGCGTTCGTGCGGGATGGCGCGGGGCGGCCGGTGCGCGGTGTCGTGTGGCCCGGAGAGGCGGTGTATCCGGACTTCACCGACCCGCGCGCGCGTGCGTGGTGGGGTGGTCTCTACGGAGAGCGTATCGAGCAGGGGTTCGCGGGCTTCTGGCACGACATGAACGAGCCGGTGTCGTTCGCGGCGTTCGGTGAGACGACGCTGCCCCGGTCGGCGCGGCACTCCCTGGAGGGGCGTGGCGGCGACCATCGGGAGGCCCACAACGTGTACGCCCTGGGGATGGCTCGCGCCGGGTATGAGGCCCTGTGTGCGCTGCGTCCCGAGGAGCGGCCCTTCTTGTTCTCACGTTCCGGGTGGGCGGGGATGCAGCGCTACGGAGGTACGTGGTCCGGAGACGTGTCCTCGGACTGGGCGGGGCTGCGGGCTTCGTTGGCGCTGGTGCTGGGGCTCGGGTTGTGCGGGGTCCCTTATTCGGGGCCTGATGTGGGTGGTTTCGGTGGCAGTCCGTCGCCGGAGCTGTATCTGCGGTGGTTCCAGTTGGGGGCGTATCTGCCGCTGTTCCGTACGCACGCGGCGATCGGGGCCGGGCGGCGCGAGCCGTGGGAGTTCGGTGAGGAAGTGCTGGGGCACGCGCGCGAGGTGCTCGTCGAGCGCAGGCGGCTGTTGCCGTACTTCGTGACGCTCGCCCATCTCGCGCGGCGGACGGGTGCCCCCTATGTGCGGCCCTTGTGGTGGGGGAATCCTGAGGACCGGGCGTTGCGGGACTGTGAGGACGCGTTCCTGCTCGGGGATTGCCTGTTGGTGGCGCCGGTTCTGGAGTGTGGTGCGGTACGGCGGTCGGTGCGGTTTCCGGCGGGGCGCTGGTACGACACGGCGACCGGCAAAGCGTACGAGGGGCCGGGGAAGGTGTTGGTGGACGCTCCGTTGGGGCGCATTCCGGTGTTCGCGCGCGCGGGCACGGTGTTGCCCGTGCGCGGGCGCGACGGTGGCCTGGAGCTGGAGGTCTGGGCGCCGGCCGAGGGGCGTACCGGTGGTGGTGTCGTGGTCGCCGACGCCGGTGACGGCTGGGCGGAGGCGGAACTGGAGCGGTTCACGACGCGGTGGAGCGCGGGGCGGGTGGTCGTCGAGCGGGACGGCGGCGAGGACGGGCCCGCACCGGGGCGTCCGGTGCGGGTACGGGGGCTCGACGGCTGAAAAGCATGCGCAGGGGCTCGACGGCTGAACAGCGTGCACAAGGGCTCGACGGCTGAGGAGCGTGCGCGGAGGGCGAGTCTTGAGGGCTGCCGCAGTCAGTAGCGGCCCTCGAACCACGCCCGTGCCGCCAGCGTGTGCAGCGGGAAGGCGAGCTCACCGGGGCGGCGCAGCAGGTCCCAGCCCTCGGTCTCGTCGGTCGGCGCGGGCGCCGGCAGGTCGGAGACGGGCCGTGCGGGGAGGAGGCCGAAGAGCAGGAGATATCCGTCGGGGGCGCTCATGGCGTCGGCCAGGCGGACGTCGCGGCTCTCCGCGCCGATGCCGGTCTCTTCCTTCAGCTCGCGCACGACCGCGTCGCGCCAGTCCTCCCTGTCGTCGATGAACCCGCCGGGCAGGGCGAGGCCGCCGAGCGCGGGGGCGATGGTGCGGGTCACGACGACCAGGCCGGTGCCCTGTGTGTCGTATGCGGGCTGGACGGCGACCGCCACGGGCAGCGGGTTGCGGTAGGCCACTGTGCCGCAGGCGGCGCAAGTGCGGGGCCAGCCGGATGGCTGGTCTTCGTAGGACGCTCCACAGCTCGAACAGTGGGAGCCGGGACCGGAGTTGGTGGTGTGTGGGGATGCGGACACGCCGCGGACTGTATCCGATCCCCGATGCGTCGGTCTTTCGCGGGTGGCGGAGAGCCTGATAGACGCAGGGGCATGACAGGAATCGTCCCCGCTCTGCGGAATCTCGCCGTCGGTGCCGCCGCTCTGCTGGCCGTGGCCGCCGCTCCGTCCCCCGCGCAGGCCGAGCCCGAACCGAAGGCTCCGGAGGAGTTCGTCGCGCTGCGTGACGTCGACCCGACGATCATTCAGGAGATGCGCTACTTCACCGCGCACAACTTCGTCGGGGAGCCCATCGACGGCTATCGCAAGCCGATGTGCATTCTCACCGAGCCCGCGGCGAAGGCACTCCACAGGGCGCAGCGCGCGCTCCTGCGCAAGGGCTACTCCCTGAAGGTGTACGACTGTTACCGGCCGCAGCGGGCCGTCGACCACTTCGTGCGCTGGGCCAAGGACCTCGCCGACGAGCGCATGAAGGCGGAGTTCTATCCCCGTGTCGACAAGTCGCGGCTTTTCGCGGACGGTTACATCGCGGAGAAGTCCGGGCACAGCCGCGGCTCCACGGTGGATCTGACGGTGGTGCGGCTGCCTGCCCTGCCGACCCGTCCGTATCTCCCCGGAGAGCCCCTGACGCCCTGCTTCGGTCCGCGGAACGAGCGCTTCCCCGACAACTCCGTGGACATGGGGACGGGGTTCGACTGCTTCGACACGCTGTCGCACACGAACGACCCGCGGATCGACGGGAAGCAGCGGGCCAACCGTGATCTGCTGCGGAACACCCTGGGCAAGCAGGGCTTCGTCAATCTCCCCGAAGAGTGGTGGCACTTCACCTACAAGCCCGAGTCGTTCCCCGACACCTACTTCGACTTCCCCGTCTCGCGGCGGTCGTTGCAGGGGACGTAGCGCGGGCGGGACCCGCGTGGCACACTTCTGACGTTCCGTCAGATCCAGTGCCTGGAGGAGCCTTGTCGCGTACGCGCACACCCGTAGTGGCCAACTGGTTCGCCGGGGAGGGCGAGGACTTCAGGCTTCTGGGCACGCGTTGCTCCGCCTGCGCCTGTGTCTTCTTCCCTCGCGAGGACGGGTTCTGCCGCAATCCCGGCTGCGGGGGCGGCGAGCTGGCCGAGGTGCCGCTGTCGCGGCGCGGGCGCGTCTGGTCGTACACCGACAGCCGCTACCGGCCTCCCGCACCTTACGTCTCCGACCCGGAACTTCCGTGGGAGCCCTACGCGTTGATCGCTGTGGAGCTGGTGGCCGAGCGCATGGTGGTGCTCGGGCAGGCGGTTCCCGGAGTCTCCGTCGCCGATCTGGAGGTCGGCATGGAGGTCGAGGTCGTCCCCGGGGTGCTGAACGAGGACGACAGGACGACGTGGACGACCTGGCACTGGCGGCCTGTGGGGGTGGGCGCATGACCGGAGAGGTGGCGGTGCTCGGCGCGGGCATGCACCCTTGGGGCAAGTGGGGGCGCGGGTTCGTCGAGTACGGAGTGGCGGCGGCGCGCGCGGCGCTCTCGGACGCCGGGGTCGACTGGCGGGACGTGGGCTCGATCGTCGGTGCGGACACGGTGCGCGGCGGCTATCCCGGTTACGTGGCCGGGGCCACGTTCGCCAAGGCGCTCGGCTGGCAGGGCGCGCGCGTGGCGAGTGTGTACGCGGCGTGCGCGTCCGGCGCCCAGGCCATCGACGCGGCGCGTACGCAGATCCTGGCGGGCAGGGCCGACGTGGTTCTGGTGGTCGGCGCCGACGCCGCTCCCAATGGGTTCTTCCGGCCCGCCGGCGGGGACCGGCCGGACGATCCCGACTGGCTGCGGTTCCGGGTTCTCGGGGCGACGAACCCCGCCTACTTCGGCCTGTACGCACGCCGCCGGATGGCCGTCCACGGCGACACACTGGAGGACTTCGCGCAGGTCAAGGTGAAGAACGCGGCGGCGGGCGCACGCAACGCGAACGCGCGCTACCGCAAGGCGGTCACCGCCGAGGAGGTCGCCGCATCCGCCGTCGTGGCCGACCCGCTGCGGCTGCTCGACATCTGTGCCACCTCGGACGGCGCCGCGGCCCTGGTGCTCTCCAGCATGCGGTTCGCGCGGCGGCACGGGGCGGCGGATCCGGTGCGCATCCGCGCGGTGTCCACGGTCACGCCGACGTATCCGACGACGGTGCTCGACCTGCCGGACATCGCCACGGACTCGGCGGCGGTCGTGCGCGCCGCCGACGGGACGTTCCGCGCGTCCATCGCCCGGGCCGCGTACGAAGAAGCGGGCATAGGCCCCGAGGACATATCGCTGGCGGAGGTCTACGACCTGTCGACCGCCCTGGAACTGCAGTGGTACGAGGACCTGGGGCTGTGCGGCGAGGGCGAGGGCGCCAAGTTGTTGCGCGACGGGGTGACCTCACCGGGTGGGCGCGTGCCCGTGAACACCAGTGGGGGGCTCGCCTCCTTCGGGGAGGCGGTGCCCGCCCAGGCCATCGCCCAGGTCTGCGAAGTGACCTGGCAGCTGCGAGGGGCCGCGGGGGCACGGCAGGTCGAGGGGGCACGTGTGGGAGTCACCGCCAACCAGGGGCTGTTCGGGCACGGGTCCTCGGTGGTGGCGGTGCGCTGACCCCGTCCGCGGGGCCCGCCGGTGGCTCACCACGGGCGCCTCGGGGGAAGCCCACGCGCCGGTTAACCGTTGCCGTCCGCGACCTTGACGCTCCATCACCATCGGTGAACACTTCCGGGTGTCAGTCGGCGTCGCCGCACTTCGGCTCCACGCGCCCAGGGCCTCTGCGCGCGCGAAGGGTCAGCACAAAGGGCCTGTTCACCGGGTCATCCCCCATGGGCGATTCGACTGCGACGGCACGCTCGTCATGGACGCCGGGCGGGGTTCGGGAGACCTCTGCCGCCGGCTGCGTCAGCCGGGCGTATCCAGGCAGCGGTCGTGAGAACGCACCCTGCACGGAGGACCGGGGCGCACCGCCCCGGGCCAGGGCCTAGGAGCCGCCATGTACTCGAACGGGGACATCTTCGTCGGTGAGGTCATCGGCACCGCGATTCTCATTCTTCTCGGCGCCGGCGTGTGCGCCGCCGTCACGCTCAGCCATTCGAAGGCGAAGGCCTCCGGGTGGGTCGTCATCGCCTTCGGATGGGGCTTCGGGGTGCTCGCCGGGGCGTACACCGCGGGCCCGCTCTCCGGCGGTCACCTCAATCCGGCCGTCACGCTCGGCATCGCGATCGACACCGGCAAGTGGGACAAGGTCTGGATCTACGTCCTCGGGCAGATGGTGGGCGCGATGCTCGGCGCCGTCCTCGCCTACCTCGTATATCTCGCGCAGTTCAACGCCAACGTCACGCGCGGCGTCAAGGACAAGGTGACCAGCGCGCACGAACCGACGCCGACGCTCGGCATCTTCTCCACCATCCCGGAGATCCGGAACCCCGTCGCCAACATCGTCACCGAGGTCATCGCGACCGTCGCCCTGGTGCTGCCCATCCTGGCCTTCGGGCTCACCGAGGGGCTCGGTGAATCCGGCACCCAGACGCTGATCGTGGCCTTCCTGGTCGTCGGCATCGGCCTCTCCCTCGGCGGCCCCACGGGCTACGCCATCAACCCGGCGCGCGACCTCGGTCCGCGCATCGTGCACACCTTCCTGCCGATCCCCAACAAGGGGACGTCCGACTGGGGTTACGCCTGGGTCCCCGTGGCCGGACCGCTGATCGGCGGCGCCCTCGCGGGCCTCATCTACAACGCAGCCTTCTGAGTCGTCTCACCAAGGGTCATCAAGGGGTAGCCATGCCGGACAGCTCCGAGAAATTCGTCGCCGCCATCGACCAGGGCACCACTTCGAGCCGCTGCATCATCTTCGACCAGGACGGCGCGATCGTCGCCGTGGACCAGCGGGAACACCGCCAGATCTTCCCCAAGCCCGGCTGGGTGGAGCACGACGCCACGGAGATCTGGTCCAAGGTGCAGGCGGTGGTCGCGGGCGCCATCGCGAAGGCCGGGCTCCGCGCCGACCAGGTGAGCGCGCTCGGCATCACCAACCAGCGCGAGACGACAGTCCTGTGGGACCGCGCCACCGGCAAACCCGTGCACAACGCGATCGTGTGGCAGGACACCCGCACCTCCGGGCTCTGCAACGACCTGGGCGGCGCAGACGGCCAGGACCGCTTCCGCGAGCAGACGGGGCTGCCCCTGGCGAGCTACTTCTCCGGGCCCAAGGCCGCCTGGCTGCTCGACAATGTGCCGGGGCTCAGGGCCCGCGCCGAGCGGGGCGAGATCGCCTTCGGCACCATCGACTCCTGGCTGATCTGGAACCTCACGGGCGGCACCGACGGCGGCCGGCACGTCACCGACGTCACCAACGCGGGCCGCACCATGCTGATGAACCTCCGGACGCTCCAGTGGGACAGCTCGATCCTGTCGGCGATGAACATCCCCGAAGCGGTCCTGCCGGAGATCAGGTCGTCCGCCGAGGTCTACGGCACGGCCGTGGGCCAGCTCTCCGGAGTGCCCGTCGCCTCCGCCCTGGGTGACCAGCAGGCGGCCGTCTTCGGACAGGCCTGCTACGACACGGGAACCGCCAAGAACACCTACGGCACGGGCAGCTTCCTGCTGCTCAACACCGGCAACCGGCCCGTCCCCTCGAAGAACGGGCTGCTCACCACGATGGGCTACAAGATCGGCTCCGAGGCGCCCGTGTACTGCCTGGAGGGGTCCATCGCGATCACCGGCGCGCTGGTGCAGTGGTTCCGCGACCAGCTCGGCATCATCCGCAGTGCCGACGAGATCGAGCCGCTCGCGGCGAGCGTGGACGACAACGGCGGGGCGTACATCGTGCCCGCGTTCTCCGGCCTGTACGCGCCCTATTGGCGCTCCGACGCGCGCGGTGTCGTCACCGGGCTCACCCGGTACGTCACCAAGGCGCATCTGGCACGGGCGGTCCTGGAGGCGACCAGCTGGCAGACCCGCGAGGTCGTGGACGCCATGTACCAGGACTCCGGAGTGCGGATCACCACCCTCAAGGTGGACGGCGGCATGACCAAGAACAACCTGCTGATGCAGCACCAAGCGGACGTCCTGGGCGTGCCCGTGATCCGCCCCAAGGTCTCCGAGACCACCTGTCTGGGCGCGGCGTACGCGGCGGGCCTCGCGACCGGCGTCTGGCACGACCTCGACGAGCTCAAGGCGCACTGGCAGCAGGACGTGGAGTGGGCGCCGCGGATGGACGCCGCGTCGCGGGACCGCGAGTTCCACAACTGGCACAAGGCGGTGGAGCGGAGCTTCGGCTGGCTGGAGGACGGCGCGGGCTGAGCCGGGCAGAGCTGCGGCCCGTACCCCGGTCGGCGGGGGTACGGGCCGCTGTGTGCGCGGCTACGGGACGGCGTGCGCGCGGGCGGCCGCGGCCGCCGCCATCGCGTGTTCGACGACGTCGATGAGGACTTCCTTGACGGACTCGCGGTCGCGCGCGTCGCAGAGCACGACGGGCACTTCGGGGTCGAGGTCCAGCGCCTGGCGCACGGTGTCCGTGGGGTAGCGCGTGGCGCCTTCGAAGCAGTTGACGCCGACGACGAAGGGTATGGAGCGCCGTTCGAAGTAGTCGATGGCGGCGAAGCAGTCCTCCAGGCGGCGGGTGTCGGCGAGGACGACGGCGCCCAGTGCCCCGGTGGCCAGCTCGTCCCAGAGGAACCAGAAGCGGTCCTGTCCGGGGGTGCCGAAGAGGTACAGGACGAGGTCCTCGCGCAGCGTGATGCGGCCGAAGTCCATGGCGACGGTGGTGGTGTGCTTGCCCGCGACGCCACGGGTGTCGTCGACGGGGCGGCCGGCCTCGCTGAGGGTCTCCTCGGTGCGCAGCGGCCTGATCTCGCTGACCGCGCCGACCAGGGTCGTCTTGCCGACGCCGAAGCCGCCCGCCACCAGGATCTTCAGCGTGACCGGCTCGACGGGGGCCTTGCCGCGCTCACTGCGCCTGAAGATCATCGCTCACTTCTCCTGCTTCGGTGGTGTCACGCGGGGCCGGTCCGTATCCGCCGCCGCCGGGGGTTACGTCGTACTGGTGGCGGTCGTTGCCGCACGTGACGTTGTTCATCGTGCCGCTGTTCAGAGCGCCCGGAGGCCGCTGATCACGTCGCGCAGAATGCTCTCGTCCGGGAGCTCGGCAGGGGGCACCGGACGGGTCACGTGCACCAGTTCGTCCTCGACGAGATCGCCGATGAGGACACGGACCACGCCGATGGGCAGGTCGAGTTCGGCCGCCAGTTCGGCGACCGACTGGGGCGTGTCACGGCAGAGCTCGACGATGTCCACATGCTCCGGAGACAGCGTCTGGTCGGCCTCGTGGACGCCGGACGCCCGGTCCTCGGTGATGACGACCGCGATCAGGTCGAGCCGGTGCTGCCCGGGGCTCGTGGTGCGGCCGCGTGTCATGGCGTACGGACGCACTACGGGACCGGCGTCGTCGTCGAACCAGCGGGGCGCCTCCTGCGCCTTCGGTAACTTCCGCGTGGCCTCTGTTGTTCTCTGCGTCCCTCGACCGTCTTCGCTCATGACCTCCCACTACCCCCCGGCGGGCAGATCCGTGCGCGGCGCCGTACCCAGATGCACACCGACCCGCTTGACCAGCAGCGTCATCTCGTACGCCACCAGGCCGACGTCGGAGTCCGCTTCCGCGAGGACGGCGAGGCAGCTGCCGTCGCCCGCGGCCGTGACGAAGAGGAAGGCGTCGTCGAGCTCGACCACGGTCTGCCGGACCCTGCCCGCCTCGAAGTGCCTGCCGACACCCTTGGCGAGGCTGTGGAACCCGGAGGCGACGGCTGCGAGGTGCTCGCTGTCCTCCCGGGTCAGGTTCTTCGACACACCGGTCGGCAGGCCGTCTCCGGAGAGCACGAGCGCCTTGCGGATGCTGGCGACGCGCTCCACCAAGTCGTCGAGGAGCCAGTTCAGCTCCCCCCTCCCGCCGGGTGTGGTGGTGCGTGCGTCGGCATTCGGTGCGGTCATCGACCGTCCCCCTCGGGTGTCGTTCCTGGTGCTGTGCCGTTCGTGGCGTCGTCGCCCGCGGCGTTCTCGTCGCGGCCGCGCTGCCAGCCCCGCTGGAGCGAGGCCATGCGGCTGCGTACCTCGTCCGCGTCGCGCTCCTCGGGCCGGGTCTCGGCCCGTCGGGGGCGGCGGTCGGGTCCGTCCTTCAACTGCGGGGCCAGGCTGGCCTGCCGGACGCGGCGGGGCAGCCCGCCCGTAGCGGTCGTGTCGGAGTCGGGCGCCGCCGACGGCCGCAGCCCGGTGCCGTCCCAGGGGGCACGGTCCGGGGTGGCGCGGTCCTGGGCAGCGGTGTCCGGGATGGCGCGGTTCTGAGCGGTGACGCGGCGGCCGCGCCGGGGAAGGTCCGTCGAGACGTCGTCGACGGCCGTCACGTCGCGGTGCGGCGGCGACAGGTCGGGCCAGGCGGGCTGCGACCGCGGGCGCCGTGGAGCCTCGTCCTCGGCGGCCGGGGCGAGCGGCCTGCTCTCCGGGTGCCTGCTCTCCGCATGCCTGCCTTCCGGGAAGCGGCTGTCAGGCTGCCCCTCGTCCGGGAAGCGGCGGCTGTCCTGCGAGGACCAGCTGCTCTGCGGGGATCGGCCGTCCTGCGGCCCGGTCTCCGGGAACCGGCTGTCCTGCGGCCCGGTGTCCGGGCTGCGGCTCTCCTGCGGCCTGGCGTGCGTCACCGGGCGACCGTTCGAGCGGACCAGTTTCGGGGTCCTGCGGCGCGGCAGCGGGACGGGCCCTCCGGAGTGGGCGTCCTCGCCGGCGTCGTCCTCGGCTCCGATGGGCGCGGCGTCCCGGCGGGTCGGCTCCCCGCGGCTCGTCTCCCGGTCGTCACGGGCCTGCTGGTGCTGCTCGCCGGGCGTGCCCGCCACCCGGCGGCGCGGCCGGAAGAGGCCACCGCGCTCGCTCTCCTCGTCGCCGAGGGCGCCGGGGAAGGCGTCGAGGTCGGCCAGGCCGACGGGCGCCTCCAGCTCGACGGGGCCGTCCAGGACGGAGGCGGGCAGCCCCGGCAGCTGCACGGGCACCTGGGCGAGCGCCGCCGTACGGTCGACCCCCTTGCCCGAGCCCGCCACGGACTCCTTGGTCTGCGCCCGGTCGAACCGGAAGCCCGCGCCACCCGTGTCGGGCACGTCGTCGGTGAGCAGCGACTCGGGAATGAAGACGACAGCGGTCGTGCCGCCGTACGGAGAGGGCTGCAACGACACGCGGACGCGCTGGCGCTGCGCGAGTCGGCTGACCACGAACAGACCGAGCCGGTCGGTGTCGGACAGTTCGAACTCGGGGGTCTCCGCGAGCCGCAGGTTGGCGTCCAGGAGGGCGTCGGCCGTCATCCCGAGGCCGCGGTCGTGGATCTCCAGAGTGAAGCCGTTGGCGACGTGCTCGCCGAGCACCTGCACGGCGGTGTGCGGCGGCGAGAACACCGTGGCGTTCTCCAGGAGTTCGGCCATGAGGTGCGTGAGGTCGGCGACCGCGGGCCCGGTGACCGCGATGCGGGGCAGGCGGCGCACCTCGATGCGTTCGTAGTCCTCGACCTCGGCGACGGCCGCGCGGACGACGTCCATGAGCTGGACCGGCTTGCGCCACTGACGCGACGGGGCGGCGCCGGAGAGGATCACGAGGCCCTCCGCGTGCCGCCGCATGCGGGTGGTCAGGTGGTCGAGGCGGAACAGGTCGGCGAGCTCGTCGGTGTCCTCGGTCCTGCGCTCCATGGTGTCCAGGAGGGTGAGCTGCTTGTGCAGCAGCACCTGGCTGCGGCGGGCGAGGTTGACGAAGACCTCGGAGACGCCGCGGCGCAGGTCGGCCTGTTTGACGGTGGCCTCGACGGCGGCGCGCTGCAATGTGTTGAGTGCCTGCCCGACCTGGCCTATCTCGTCCTTGCCGTACTCCAGCCGGGGCGCCTCGGTCTCCACGTCGACCTGCTCGCCCGCCGCCAGACGGCGCAGTACGCCGGGCAGCCGGACGCCGGACGCCTCGTGGGCCTCCAGCCGCAGCCGGCGCAGGTCGCGGATGAGGCTGCGGCCGATGCGTACGGACAGGAAGAGCGAGACCAGCAGCGCCAGCAGGCCGAGCACACCGGCCGCGATGACCCGCACCACGACTCCGACGGCGGCCGGCTCGACGCGGTCCTGGAAGCGGTCGGTCGCCGCGTTGTTGCTCTCGGAGAGCTGCTTGAGGACCCGGCCCGCGGCCTGGTCCCAGTGGCCGGACGTGACCGCGCGCTGCTTGTCGGGCCCGGACTCGATGATGTCCCGCTCGGCCTTGCGCAGCTGGGTGGTCTCGGTGCCGTTCCAGTAGCGCTCGTAGCGGGCGCGGTCGTCCTCGGGGAGCTGCGCGAAGTTCACCTCGAAGAGGAGGGAGCGCTGGGCGCGGAGCTCGGTGGCCTGCCGGATCTCGGCCTTGGTGATCCGCCCGGCGACGAGCGCCGAACCGATCAACGCGTCCTCGCGGGAGAGCAGTTCACGCGCGCGAGTGGCGCCGACGAGCGCACGGCCCTGCTGGTCGTACTTCATGTCGTCGAGACCGGAGAAGCCGTTGAGCGTACTGAGCAGGTCGAAGTAGGGGTCGATCAGCTTCGTGTACATCTTCAGGGCGCCGGCCCTGTCGATCGTGCCCTCTTCGACGCTCCTGCGCAGCGGCTCGATGCCGTCGAAGGCTTCGACGAGCTCGTCGAGCCGTTTCCGCGAGTCTCCGTTGACGCCGTCACGGACGTCCGGGTCCTGGGCGTTGGCCCGGATCTTGTCGACCATCTCGTCGGTCGCGGTCCGGCTGCGGCGCAGTGCGGCGAGCGCGTCGGAGGCCCGGGGGTCGGCGAGGTAGACGAGGGTCTGGCGGCGCTCCTGCTGGATCACGCGCGCCGTGTCCTCGACCGGGTAGGCGAGCTTGTCGACGACGTTCACCGTGTCGATGAGGCTCAGCGCCTGGCGACCGGTGACGACGGTGGCAAAGCCCCAGATCGCGGTGAGGGAGAGCAGCGGCACGAGCAGCAGCGCCACGATCTTCCGGCGGATGGACTTCCCGCGAAAGCGCATGGCCTCCCCCAGATCGGCCCCCTGCGGCCGTTGCACGGGCCAGGGGCACACATGTGCGTCAACAAACGGCGCGAGCCTACTACTGACTCACGGGCAACTCGAAGGCACATCCGAGCGCTTTTCAGCCGTGACGCGAAAGAGACGTCCCTAGTTGTCCCTCCATTACGGGAGATTGCGTCCCAGCATGAGGCACCTGCCGACCGGCCTCATCCGCCTTTCCCGGCACGCCAGTTGGCCTGATCTCTTCGCTCCGCGGAACCTGAGCGGGAATCTTTCGGATCTCTCGTTCGTCCATGAGGAAGAGAGCCGCGGATCGAGGAGAGGTCACCGGCGCGCCACCGGTACGTCACGGGGCAGGCGACATGAAGCGCGGCAAAACGGGCAGCCAGTGGTGAGTTGGCCCAGAGACCACCGTCGGAGACCACAGGGTGTCCCGTGAACGACCGCGAGCAGCGGGGGGAGTGACGAGATGATGGGCACGGCAGAGCGCCACAAGAAGTCCGGGGGCGGCGCGGAGGGGGACGGTCCGCAGGAGTGGCAGGGCGCGGCCGAGCGGCCGCCGTTGTGGGTCGAGGAGCCTGCCCGCAGAAGGCGGTTGCCCGATCCGGTGCGGACAGCCGCGGTGCGGGCCGTGATCATAGTGGCGGTCACCCTCGTGCAGGCGATGATCGCCTTCCTCGCCGCCCTGGCGGGCTCCTGGCTCTCCTTCCCCATGGTGCTGAGCAGCGTGGCCAGCACGGTCGTCGCCACCTGGGGCGTGCTCGACGTGTGGGTGACCCGCCAGGTGTGGAACCAACGGCACGGAGTCGTGTCGATGCCGAGCAGCACGGCACGGCGGCTGCGGCGCGAGCGGCGCCGGGCCCGCCGCGAGGCACGGGCCGTGGCGCGCGGGAAAGAACGCATACAGGGGTACGACCGCGTACAGGGATACGACCGCGTACAGGGACGCGATCGAATACAGGGGCGGGAGCGCGTCCAAGGACGGAGTGGGTCGGGGCAGTTGTCGCATTCCTGAGCTTCGGCGACGGAGTGGCCTCACGGGGGGTGGTGGTGCTGGTGGCACCGCTGGTGCCGGTTGTGCCCCTAGGGCGGCGATCACGGAGTCGTCCGCGGTCCCGGAGGTCACCACGGCCTCAGACCGCCGCGAGCTCCGAAGTCCGCTCCGCCGCCAAGGCCCTGCGCGCCTTCATGAAGGGACGGGCGCGGTCCACCGCGAGGACCGCCGTGGTCCTGCCCATGCGCTCGTACGCGGCGAGGAACCCGGCCCCACCGCCCTCCCCCAGCCCCTCCGGTGAGCCCTCGACGATGCGCACGGTGTCACCCTTGTCCCGGTGCCCGGCGAACTGCACGCGGGAGCCGTACTGATCCGACCAGAAGTACGGCAGGGAGCACGCCGACTCGACGGTGTGCCCGGCGAGCAAGTTGCGTACCGCGACGCGGGGTTGCTCCGTCGCGCTCGTCCAGTGCTCGGCGCGGACTCCGCCCACCCTGGCGACGTCGCCCACCGCGACGACCTGCGGCAGCGCGGTGACGCAGCCGATGTCGCAGAGGACGCCGTCGTCGACGGCGAGATGTGAGCCCGCGAGCCAGCCGGTGTTGGGGGTCGCCCCGATGCCGACGACGACCACGTCGGCGGGCAGCAGCCGGCCGTCGGACAGTTCCACGGCGGTGACAGCGCCCCCGGCGCCCTCCGCTCTCCCCGCACCCGGCGGCGCTTGCCGCGACGCGCCACGCAGTGCCGCCACCCCGACCCCCGTGAGGAGTCGGACCCCACCACGCGCGTACAGCCCCGCGCACACCGACGCCATCTCCGGTCCGAGCTGGGCCGCGAGCGGCAGGGGCGCGGCTTCGACGACGGTGACGTCATGGCCGAGTGCCGCGCACGAGGAGGCGGTCTCGGCGCCGATGAAGCCGCCGCCGATCACCACCACGCGACGCGGCCCGCTGGTCAGCCCGGCCCTCAACGCGCGGGCGTCGTCGAGGGTTCGGAGCGTGTGGACGCCCGCGAGCGGAGGCCCGGGGAGGCGGCGCGCCGACGCCCCGGTGGCGATGACGACGCCGTCCCCGGCCAGGGTGCGGCCGTCGTCGAGGACGACAGCGCGGCCGCGAGCGTCGAGGGCCCGTGCGCGCGTGCCGAGGATCCACTCGGCGGCGAGCTCCGCCACCTCCTCCTCATCTGCGAGGGCGAGTTGGCTCACGCTCAGGTCCACGGCCCCGGTGAGGAATCCCTTGGACAAGGGCGGCCGGTCGTACGGCGCGTGGGGTTCGTCCCCGATGAGGACCAGGCGGCCGTCGAACCCCTGGGCGCGCAGCTCCCGCGCGGCGTACAGGCCGGCGAGCGAGGCGCCCACCACGATGACGGTCCTCATGCCGCGGACCCCTTGTCGGCGGTCTCCGCGTCGGTGGGCGTGAGGCGTACGTGGACGATGCCGTCCTCGACGTACACCTGATGGACGCGTACGGGGCGGCGCGCGGGCAGGCAGACGGGTCGGCCGGTGCGAAGATCGAAGGACGCGGCGTGCAGCGGGCACTCGACGAGACACCCCTCCAGCCAGCCCTCCGACAGGGACGCGTCCTGGTGGCTGCACGTGTCGTCGATGGCGAAGAGCTCACCGTCGGCGTTGAACACCGCGACGGGCGGCGTGGTGTCGAGGCGGACGGCTTCGCCCGCGGGGAGGTCTTCAAGGCGGCATACGGGGATCATGGGCCCACCTAGTCAGTCCGGCTGAACGCGGTCCCGGGCCCTTGGGGGCCCAAGACTCTTCGGTAACATGACGTTTCGTATGACGCATGAGAGAGCGCCATACGCAACAGAATCCGGGTGGGGCGCCCATCGCGTCAAGGGCTTCCCGAGGACGCGGCTTCAACAGGCCGCCAGGTGGTGAGGTTTCAGGTATGACGGGCGACCGGAAACAGGCTGATCAGGGCAGGGAATCGCGCGGTGAGCCGCGGGAGAGGCAGGCGAAGGGCGCGGCCGGATCCGTTCAGTCCGTGGACCGCGCGGTGAGCGTTCTGGAGATCCTCGCGCGGCACGGGGAGGCCGGGGTCACCGAGATCGCCGACGAGTTGGGCGTCCACAAGTCGACGGCCTTCCGGCTCCTCGGCGTGCTGGAGAACCGGGGCCTGGTCGGCCAGGCCAAGGACCGCGGGAAGTACTTCCTGGGCGCCGGCGTACTGCGCCTCGCGGGGGCGGCGGCAGTGCGCATGGACATCTCGCAGGAGGGCGGCCCGGTCTGCCGCGAGCTCGCGGACGAGCTGGGCGAGACGGTGAACATCGCGGTCCTGGACGACGACGCCGCGGTCAACATCATGCAGGCCAGGGGCCCGGCCTCGGTGACCGCGCAGAACTGGCTCGGCCGGCGCACCCCGCTGCACGCCACGTCCAGCGGCAAGGTGCTGCTCGCCCATCTGCCGACGACGCTGCGCGAGGGCCTGCTGGCCCGCACCCTGCCCCGGCTGACCGAGCACACGGTGACCGGGACGGTGGCGCTGCGGCGGGAGCTGGAGACCGTGACCGGGCAGGGATTCGCCGTCGCGGTGGAGGAGTTGGAGGTGGGCCTCGCCGCGGTCGCGGCGCCGGTGCGCGCGCACGACGGCAAGGTGATCGGGGCGCTCAGCGCCTCGGGGCCGGTCTACCGGCTGACCGAGGAGCGGCTGACCGAGCTCGCCAAGCGCACCGTCGCGTCCGCCGTCGAGCTCTCCCGCCGCATGGGGTACGGCTTCTGAGGTTCGAATGCGAGGGCGGGGCCGGCACTCTCCGGCCCCGCCCTCGCGCGTGCCGTCGGCACCCCGGGCGCCCGACCGTTTCGCGAAGGCTTGACTCCACCCTCTTGACTCCACCCTCTTGACGGCCTCTTGATGGCGTTCCCACTATGTCTCTCATAGCGCAACCGATCGTGCAGTACGCAACAACTCCGCCACGCCGTGCGCAACAGCAGAGGAGTCTGGCCGTGCCCCACGAGGTCCGTGCCGTCGTCGCCCCGAAGAAGGGCGCGCCCGTCGAGGTGCAGACGATCGTCGTGCCAGATCCAGGCCCCGGAGAAGTCCTCGTCTCCGTACAGGCCTGCGGGGTCTGCCACACGGATCTGCACTACCGGGAAGGCGCGATCAACGACGACTTCCCGTTCCTGCTCGGCCACGAGGCGGCCGGCACCGTGGAGGCGGTCGGCGCGGACGTCGCCGGTCTGGTGCCCGGCGACTGCGTCGTGCTCGCCTGGCGCGCGCCCTGCGGGGCCTGTCGTTCCTGCCTCCGCGGCCGCCCCTGGTACTGCTTCGACTCCCGCAACGCCGCCCAGCCCATGACCCTCCTTGACGGCACTCCGCTGAGCGCCGCCCTCGGCATCGGCGCCTTCGCCGAGAAGACCCTGGTCGCCGCCGGGCAGGCCGTGAAGGTGGACCCGGCGGCCCGCCCCGAGGCCGTGGCCCTGATCGGCTGCGGAGTGATGGCGGGGTACGGAGCCGCGGTGCACACCGGCGGCGTGGGCCGCGGGGACACCGTCGCCGTCATCGGCTGCGGCGGCGTCGGGAACGCCGCGATCGCCGGGGCGTCGCTGGCCGGGGCGCGCCGCGTCATCGCCGTCGACATCGACGAGGGCAAGCTGGACGGCGCGACACGGTTCGGCGCCACCCACACCGTCAACTCGCGCGGCACGGACGCCGTCGATGCGGTGCGCGAGCTGACCGGCGGGCACGGCGTCGACGTCGCGATCGACGCGGTCGGCACCCCGTCGACGTACAAACAGGCCTTCTACATGCGTGACCACGCGGGCGTGCTCGTCCAGGTCGGCGTGCCCGATCCGGGGATGACCGTCGATCTGCCGCTGATCGACGTCTTCTCGCGCGGCGGCGCCCTCAAGTCGTCCTGGTACGGCGACTGCCTGCCCACCCGGGACTTCCCGATCCTCGTCGACCAGTACCTCAACCGCCGTCTCGACCTGCGTGGCTTCGTCTCCGAGACCATCCGGCTCGATGAGGTGGAGGAGGCGTTCGCACGGATGCGCAGGGGCGAGGTGCTGCGATCGGTGGTGGTCCTGTGAGCACCACCCGGCCCCGTGGGCCCCGCGTGGTCGTCATCGGGGCCGGTGTCGTCGGCTGCTCGCTCGCCGACGAGCTGACCGCCCGCGGCTGGACCGACGTCACCGTGCTCGACCAGGGGCCGCTGCCCGCGCCGGGCGGCTCCACCTCGCACGCGCCGGGCCTGGTCTTCCGGACGGGCCCCTCCAGGACGCTGACCGCGTTCGCCTCGTACACGGTGGAGAAGTTCACCGCCCTGGAGGTGGACGGTCTCCCGTGCTTCAACCCCGTGGGCGGCCTGGAGCTCGCCACCACGCCCGAGCGCTGGGCCGATCTGCACCGCAAGGCCGGATGGGCCGCCTCCTGGGGCGTGCGCGCCGAGCTCGTGGGCGCCGCCCGCTGCAAGGAGCTGTGGCCGCTCGTCGACGAGGCACGGGTGTACGGCGGTCTGTACACGCCCGGCGACGGCCTGGCCCGCGCCGTGTCCGCGTGCCGTGCGCAGTTGGAGCGGGCACGCGCGCGTGGAGCACGTTTTTTCGACCGGCACACCGTGACGGGCATCGAGCGGGACGGGGGCCGCGTCACCGGTGTCAGCACCGACCGCGGCACCTTCCCCGCCGACCACATCGTCTCGGCGGCCGGGTTCTGGGGTCCGGTGATCGGGCGCATGGCCGGTGTCGACGTGCCCCTGCTGCCGCTCGCCCACCAGTATGTGAAGACCACGCCCCTGCCGGAGCTCGCGGGGCTCAACGACGCGCGCACCGAGGCGTCGCGGCCGATCCTCCGCCACCAGGACCGGGACCTGTACTTCCGTGAGCACACCGACCGCGTCGGCATCGGGTCGTACGCCCACCGGCCGATGCCCGTCGATCCGTTCACGGTCCCGGCGTACGACGACGCGGAGACCATGCCGTCCTCGTACCCCTTCACCGAGGAGGATTTCGCGCCCAGTTGGGAGGAGTGCCGTCGGCTGCTCCCCGCCCTCCAGGGGGCGGAGATCGCGGAGGGCTTCAACGGCATCTTCTCCTTCACGCCCGACGGCATGCCGGTGCTCGGCGAGGCCCGTGAGCTGCGCGGCTTCTGGCTGGCCGAGGCCGTCTGGGTCACGCACTCGGCGGGCGTCGCCAAGGCGGTCGCCGAGTGGATGGTCGACGGACGGCCCTCGCTCGACCTGCACGAGTGCGAGCTGACACGCTTCGAGGACGCGCAGCGCTCCCCCGCCTATGTGGCGGAGCGCGGGGCACAGCAGTTCATCGAGGTCTACGACGTCATCCACCCGCTCCAGCCGCCGGACCACCCACGGCCCCTGAGGGTCAGCCCCTTCCACGTCCGGCAGCAGGAGCTGGGCGCGGTGTTCCTGGAGGGCGGTGGCTGGGAGCGCCCGCACTGGTACGAGGCCAACTCCCCGTCGGTCGCGGACATCGAGGTGCCCGCGCGTGACGCGTGGGCGGCCCGTCACTGGTCGCCCGTCGCGGCGGCCGAGGCCCGCGCCACCCGCGAGCGGGTAGCCCTCTACGACATGACACCGCTGCGCCGCCTGGAGGTCACCGGCAGCGGCGCCCTCGCCTTCCTCCAGCGCATGACCTCCAACAACCTCGCCAAAAGGCCTGGTTCGGTCACGTACACCCTCCTGCTCGACGAGGCCGGAGGCATCCGCTCCGATCTGACGGTGGCGCGGCTCGCCCCCGACCGGTTCCAGGTGGGTGCCAACTCCCCCGCGGACCTCGACTGGCTGCTCCGCCACGCCCCCGACGACGTGCACCTCAGGGACATCACCTCGGGGACGTGCTGCGTCGGCGTCTGGGGGCCGCTGGCCCGCGAACTGGTCCAGCCGCTCACGCGGGACGACTTCTCGCACGAGGCGTTCGGCTACTTCAAGGCCAAGGAGACGTACATCGGGCACGTGCCGGTGACCGCCCTGCGCCTGTCGTACGTCGGTGAACTGGGCTGGGAGCTGTACACCAGCGCGGATCTCGGGCTCCGCCTCTGGGACACGCTGTGGCAGGCGGGCCGCGCGCACGGCGTGATCGCGGCGGGCCGGTCCGCCTTCAACAGCCTGCGCCTGGAGAAGGGGTACCGGGCCTGGGGCCAGGACATGACGACCGAACACAGCCCCTACGAGGCCGGCGTCGGCTTCGCGGTCCGGATGAACAAGGGCGACTTCGTGGGGCGTTCGGCGCTCGAAGCGCTCGGGCCGCCCGCGCGCAGGCTCACCGCGCTGCTCCTCGACGACCCCGCGGCGGTCGTCCTCGGCAAGGAGCCCGTCCATGTGGGCGGCGCCCCCGCCGGATATGTCACCAGCGCCTCCTACGGGTACACCCTGGGCCGCTGCGTCGCCTACGCCTGGCTGCCGCCCCTCAAGCCGGGCACCGGCGTCCATGTGGAGTACTTCGGCGAGAAGGTTCCCGCGACGGTCGCCGAGGAGCCCCTGTTCGACCCGGAGATGACCCGCATCCGCCGCTGACCCCAC
Source organism: Streptomyces sp. NPDC030245 (assembly GCF_055572995.1). Lineage (NCBI taxonomy): Bacteria > Bacillati > Actinomycetota > Actinomycetes > Kitasatosporales > Streptomycetaceae > Streptomyces > Streptomyces sp. NPDC030245. The sequence continues at coordinate 26,447 of NZ_JBVICF010000005.1, forward strand.
CGCGGCTGGTCCGACCGCCGCCGACCGCCAGGAGGCACCCGTGTCCCCCACCCATGACGTGATCGTGATCGGCCTCGGCGGCATGGGCAGCGCCGCCGCCCACCATCTCTCCGCACGCGGCGCCCGCGTCCTCGGCCTGGAAAAGTTCGGTCCGGTGCACCGACGCGGCTCCAGCCACGGCGGTTCGCGCATCACCCGCCAGTCGTACTTCGAGGACCCCGCGTACGTACCGCTCCTGCTGCGCGCCTACGAGCTCTACGACCGCCTCGAACGCGACACCGGGCGCGACATCGCCACCCTGTGCGGCGGCGTGATGCTCGGGCGGCCCGACAGCCGCACGGTGAGCGGGTCGCTGCGCTCCGCCGAAGAGTGGGGCCTGCCCCACGAGATGCTCGACGCGAAGGAGATCCGCCGCCGCTTCCCGACGCTCACCCCCGGCGACGACGAGGTGGCCCTGTACGAGGCGCGGGCGGGCCTCGTCCGGCCCGAGAACACAGTGGCCGCACACCTCCAGCTCGCCACGCGGCACGGCGCCGACCTGCACTTCGAGGAGCCCATGACCCGGTGGGAGCCGTACAAGGACGGGGTGCGCGTCCACACCGCGGAGGACACCTACACCGCCGGGCACCTGGTGGTGTGTCCAGGCGCGTGGGCGCCCGAGCTGCTGACCGACCTGGGCGTGCCCTTCACCATCGAACGGCAGGTCATGTACTGGTTCCAGCCCTCCGGAGGAGTCGGTCCCTTCCTCCCCGAGAACCATCCGATCTACATCTGGGAGGACGCGGAAGGCGTCCAGGTCTACGGTTTCCCCGCCATCGACGGGCCCGCCCTGGGAGCGAAAGTGGCCTTCTTCCGCAAGGGCACGCCCTGCACTCCGGAGACCATTGAACGGACGGTCCACGACGACGAGATCGTCGCCATGGCCGAGCAGGTGGGGCGGTTGGTCCCGGACCTTCCCGGCGGCTTCGTCAAGGCTGCCACCTGCATGTACTCCAACACCCCCGACGAGCACTTCGTGATCGCCCGCCATCCCGCGCACCCCGGTTCGGTGACCGTCGCGGCCGGTTTCTCCGGACACGGCTTCAAGTTCGTGCCCGTGGTCGGGGAGATCCTCGCCGACCTGGCGCTGGACGGCACCACCGGGCACCCCATCGACCTCTTCGACCCCAGCCGCCTCGCCGCCACACCTGCCTGAGAAGCACCGTTGAGGAGTACGAGAGTTGAGGAGTACGAGAACCGTGCCGACGACCCCCTTGCCGCCGAGTCTCATCGCGACCCTCCCCGGCCACTACTACACCGACCCGGAGATCTTCCGGCAGGAGCAGGAACGTGTCTTCGAAGCGCTCTGGTTCTGTGCGGTGCGCTCCGCCGACCTCGACGGTCCCGGCGCCTTCCGCACCGTGCGGGTGGGGCGGGAGAGCGTCCTTGTCACCCGCTCGCGCACCGGGGAACTGCGGGCCTTCCTCAACGTCTGCCGCCACCGCGGTGCCCGGCTGTGCACCGAGGAATCGGGCCGGGTGCGCCGCGCCCTGCAATGTCCGTACCACGCCTGGACGTACGACCTGGACGGCAGGCTGATCGCCGCGCCCGGCCTGGTGAAGATGGCGGACGTGGACCGCACCGCGTACGGCCTGGCGCGGGTCGCCCTTCGGGAGTGGCTCGGCTACGCGTGGGTGTGCCTGGCCGACGAGCCGCCCTCCTTCGAGGAGACCGTCATGGGCGCGGCGGTCGAACGCCTCGGCGACAAGGCGTCCATCGAGCGCTACGGCACCGAACGGCTCGCGCTCGGCAGACGCGTCACCTACGACGTGTGCGCCAACTGGAAACTGATCGTCGAGAACTTCATGGAGTGCTACCACTGCGCGACGATCCACCCGGAACTCACCGACGTGCTGCCGGAGTTCGCGGAAGGCTTCGCCGCGCAGTACTACGTGGGGCACGGTGCCGCGTTCGGCGAGGAGGTCGGCGGCTTCACCGTCGACGGCAGCGCGGGCTTCGGCCGGCTCCCCGAGGTGCCGGAGGACCAGGACCGCCGCTACTTCGCGATCACCGTGAAGCCGACCGTCTTCGTCAACCTCGTCCCCGACCACGTCATCCTGCACCGCATGTTCCCGCTGGCCGAGGACCGCACGGTCGTCGAGTGCGACTGGTTGTACGCACCCGACGTCGTCGCGTCCGGCGCCGACCTCACGCGCTCCGTGGAGCTCTTCCACCGGGTCAACACGCAGGACTTCGCGGCCTGCGAGCGCACCCAGCCCGCGATGGCGTCACGCGCCTACCGCGAGGGCGGGGTGCTGGTGCCCACCGAGCACCACATCGGGCTCTTCCACGAGTGGCTGACGAAACAGCTCGCTACGGAGTGAGTTCACTGTGGAGTGAGTTCCCTACGGGGTGACGGGGTCCGGCTGTGCGGCAGGCCGCTTGTACATCCGGGTCGCGGTGATCTCTCCGTGCACCGTCTCGCCGGCCGGGTCGTCGGGGTCGCGCTGCGGCAGGCCGGGCCGCAGGTGCTCCTCGACGCTGATGTACTTCAGGCCCGCCCGCAGGTCCGCGTCGTTCCGCAACCGGATGACCAGCGGGAACTCCGCGAGCGCGGTCGTGTCGAACAGACCGGTCGTGTAGAGCAGCTGCACACCGAGCGCATCCGAGACGGCCCGCTGGAGCTCCAGGAGGTACGTCGCGTTGGCGCGGCCGATGGGGTTGTCCAGGAAGAGCGTGCCGGCGTGCCGGTGCTTGTCGCGCCCACGGTCGTTGCTGCGCAGTGCGGCCATCGTGCAGTACAGGGCGATGGCCGCGGTCAGCAGCTGGCCGCCGGAGAACACGTCGCCCATCTGCCCGACGGGGACGCGCTCGGCGCGCAGCACGGCGTCCGGCTTGAGGATCTCGACGGCGACGCCGCGCGGCTCCAGGGCGGCCTGGACGCCGCGCAGCAGCAGCGACATGCCGTCGCGCCGCAGGTCCGAGTTCTTCTTCACGGCGGCGCGGGTGGCCTCGTCGATGACCTCACCGAGCCGCTCCACGAGCGTGGCCTGGTCGGGCTCCTCGAAGCGGACCCGCAGGAACTCCTGCCCGGACCACTCCCCCAGGCCCTCGGGCAGGCGGGAGAGGCGCTGGGCGGAGCGCAGGGTCGCGAGGGCGGACTCGACGAGACCGCGCAGGCGGTCGACGATGCTGTCGCGGTTGCGCTCCAGCTGCTCCAGCTCGTCGGTGAGGACGCGGAGCCGGGGCGCGAAGGCGTCGGCCCACTTCTTGGCGTGCTCGGGCAGCGCGGACGCGGGCAGCTCGCGGATCTGCTGGCGCGCGGGGGTGCGCACCTGTTCGTACCGCGTCGAGTTCGCGTGGCGTACGAGGATGTCGCTCGCCTCGCGGACCGCGGACTCGGCCGTCGACAGGTCGGCGGCGCAGCCGCGCAGGGAGCGGCGGGCCTCCGCGGCGGCCTGGCGGGCCTCTTCGAGGGAACCGGGATAGGCCTCGGGGGCTTCCTCCGCCTCCTCTTCATGGTGCTCGCGGAGGAGGTCCCGGAGCAGGGCCGCGGTCTCGTCGAAGCCCCCGGCCGCGTCCTCGGTGACACGGTGGGTGTGCAGCAGGGCGGCGTGCGCCTCCTTGGCGCGGCTCAGCGCCTCGGTGTGCGCGGCCAGTTCGCCGGTGGCGGTGCGCAGGAGCGACTGGGCCTGCTCGGCGTCGCCGGGGACGAGCTCTTCGGGGAGCTCGGTGTGGGCGTCGCCGTCCTCGGGGGCGTGCCGCTCGGCCTCGCCGCGCAGCCGGCCGAGCTGCTCGCTCGCGGCGGACGCGCGGGCCTCGATGAGCTGGACCTGGGCCTCGGCGCGCGCGGCGGCGGCCTGCCGGGACGGGCCGTCGGAGCCGTCGGTGCCTTCGAGGAGCAGGGCGGCGCGGGTGCGCACCTTGTTGCTGAGCCGGTCGAGCTCGGCGAGGGCGGCGCTCTCGTCGCTCTCGGCGCGGGCCTGCTCGGCCCGGAGGTCGGCGCCGACGCCCACCTTCTCGTAGAGCTGGGACGCCGCGCGGTAGGCCTCGCGCAGGGCGGGCAGGGACGCCTTCGGGGCCTCGCTCTCGGCGGGGACGTCCTCGGGGGCGCCGGCGATCTCGGCGCGCTCGGCGCGCAGCGCGCGGGCGGTGCGGCGGGCGTCGTCGGCGGCGCGCTGGGCGGCACGGCGGTCCTCGTCGGCGGCGCGGGCGCGGTCCAGGCAGGTCTGGGCGCGGGCCTCGTACTCCACGGCGTCGTCGGCCAGTTCGCGCAGCTTGGCCTGCCATCCGGCCCGCTCGCGGAGGCGGAAGGCGAGGCCCGCGAGGGCGTCGGCGGAGCGCCGCGCGCGCTGGGCGGCCTCCTGGCGCTCGTCACGCACGCGTGCCGCCTCGCTCGCGGCCTCGTCGGCCTCGGCGCGCGCGGTGCGGGCCTCGGTGAGCTCGGCCTCCGCCTCCTCGGCGAAGGCGCGCGCCTCCGCGGCCGCGGAGGCGAGCTCGGCGAGCCGGCCGCTGGGGCAGCCCGCGCGCCAGGAGGCGAGGCGGGCGGCGAGCTCGCGGTCCTTGCCGAGCCGGGCGGCGAGCGCCCGGATCTCCTCGTCCCGCCGCGCGGCCCGCGCGCGGAGCGCCTGCCGCTCCTCGTCGGCCGCGTGCTCGTCGTGCATGGCCGGGTTCGGCGGTACGAGGAAGACGCCACTGTCCGCCGCCTGCTCGCTCGGCGTGGGGGCGAGGAGGGCGGCGGCGGTGCCGACGGCGACGGCGGAGCGGGGCAGCAGCGCGGCGTCGGCGAGGGCTTCGCGGGCGCGGGCGTGCGTGTCGGGGTCGGTGATGACCACGCCGTCGACCAGCTCGGGCCGGGCGGCGAGCACGCGCGCGTGGTCGGCGGGGTCGACGGCCTGCGCGAGGTAGCGCCAGCCGGGCAGTGCGGGGATGCCGTGCTCGCCGAGGAACTCGACGGTGGCGAGGACGTCGGGGCCGGGCGGCAGGAGTCCGCCGTCGCCGAGGGCGCCGAGGATGCGGGAGTCGTCGGCGGCCGCGGTGCGCAGCTCGAACAGCTGTCGCTCGGCGGAGGCGACGCCGTCTTCGAGGAGGGCCTTCAGGTCGTCCGCGGAGCGGTCGAGCTCTTCCACGGAGAGGGCGCCGTCTCCTCCGGAGAGGGCGCTTTCCGTGCTGTTCCCGGCGGCTTGGCGGGGCTGCGGCACTGTGGCGGACGCGGTCGGCAGGCTCAGCAGCTCGGCGAGCCGGTGGTCCCGCGCGATGGACTCGGCGGCGCGGAGCTCCGCGTCGTGGGCGGCCTCGGCGGCGGCCGCGGCGTCCGAGGCGCGGGCCGCGGTCAGCTCGGCGCGGGCCTCCGCGGCGGCGGTCTCCTTGGCGTGGTCGGCGGCCCGGCGGGCGGCCTCGCGGGCGGTGTCCCAGGCGGCGACGGTGGTCTTCTCGGCGTCGCTCGCGGCCAGGGCGGCGCGGGCCGGGTCGGCGTCGGGGGCGGTGTCGTCGAGCCAGCCCGCGCGGACGGCCTCCGCGGTCTCCTGCTCGACCTCGGCGAGGCGCTGCTTGAGGTGGCCCGCCTCGCTGCGGGCGCGCTGGGCCTCGGTGGCGGCGGCGGTGGCGTCGCGGTGGGCGGCCTCGCCGGTCTCCTGGAGGGCCGCGGAGCGCTCCTCCTCTTCGTTGGCGAGGTTCTCCGCGCCTTCGGCCGCGGTGTGCAGGGCGCGGACGAGGTCGGAGGCGGCCTTGGCGCGGGCGGCGAGCGCGGGTGCGGCGTCGCGCTCGGCCTCGCGGATGGCGACGGCCACGCGCGCGGAGCGGTCGGCGGCCGCGCGGTGCCGCAGGACGGCTTCGGCGGCCTGCCAGGCGGCGTGCAGGGTGCGGGCGTCGGCGAGTTCGCGGCGCTGGGCGGCGGCTGCCTTCTCGGCGACGGTGAGCGCCAGGGAGGCGTGCCGGTAGGCCAGTTCGGCGGAGATCAGAGCGCTCTTGCCGCGGGCCCGCTCGGCCTCGGTGACGGTGTGGGCGGCGGCGGTGACCTGCTCGGCGAGGTCGGCGGCGCGGCCCCGCTCCTCGGCGGCGCGTGCGGAGAGCCGGCGTGCCAGGGTCCGGGTGCGGCGCTCGGCGCCCGCGTGCACGTCACGCGCGCGTGCCCGGGTGTCGGCGGCGTCGACGATGCGGCCGAGCAGGTCGACGGAGCCGGCGGTGAAGTCCCGCTCGGCCATGAGTTCGGCGCGGCGGCCGAGCTTGTTGCCGAAGCCGTGGACGAGGTCGGCGAGGCCGTCCGTGTCGCGCGTGTCGGTGACGGCGCGCAGCAGCAGGTCGGTGAAGTCGGAGTCCTTCTTGACGGCGAAGAGGCCGGCGGCCTCGCCCTCGTCGGCGTTCATCTCGCGCTGGTAGCGGAAGAGTTCGGGGTCGAGGCCGAGGTCGCCGAGGTGTTCGTTCCAGCGGTCGTGGATCTCTTCCCAGTGCACTTCGAGGTGCGGGTACGCCTTGCCGGCCTCGGTCAGCGCGTCGCGGAAGCCCTTCATGGTGCGCCGGCGTCCCTGGGCTCCCGAAGCGCCCTCCGCCGACGGCCGTACGGCGGTGGACTCGGCGACGGGCAGCGAGTCCAGGCTCATGCCGGGGCCGGGCCGGAAGGAGTACCAGGCCTCGGCGAACTTCCGCGGGTCGTTGGAGACCTGCCGTCCGCGCCATTCGCTGACCTTGCCGACGACCACGCACTCGCCGGTCAGGGTGTGCTGCCACTCCAGGGCGACGTGCCCGCAGTCGTCGGCGAGCAGGAACTTGCGCAGCACGCCGGAGCTGGCGCCGCCGAGGGTGTTCCGGTGGCCCGGCAGCATCACTGAGAAGATGAGCTTGAGGAGGACGGACTTGCCGCCGCCGTTCTCCAGGAAGAGGACGCCCGCGGGTGCGGGGCGGCGCGGCGGGCCGACCGGCTCGTCCTCGAAGAACTCCGCCTGGGCGGGCGCGGGGTCGGGTACCTCGGCGCCGACGCCGCGCAGGTCGAGCACGGTGTCGGCGTAGCGCGCACCGGCCGGACCGATGGAGTAGAGGCGGATCCGGGACAGCTCGTACATGGCGGCGGACTCTCATCGTAAGTCGTGCGGAACGGCAGGAAGTTAAGAGGGGCGGGAGCGGGGCTCAGGAGTGGAAGGGCAGCCCCGCGTCGGCGGCCAGCTCCAGGTCGTCGATGTCCTCGGGGGGCAGGAGCGTCGCGGAGCCGTCCGTGACCGGCACGACGCCGAGCTCCAGGAGCTCCGCCATGGCGGCGCTGCCCGCCATGTCGCGGACCTGGAGCTGGTAGCGGGCGGTGGTGCGGTACGTCCCTCCGGAGTCGTCTCCCGTGCGCTGAAGGAATCCGGAGTCGGTGAGGAAGGCGACGGCCTTGCCGATGATGCCGGTGGTGGAGCCGGCGAGGCGGCGGGCGTCCTTGGTGGCGCCGGTCGAGCTGCGGCGCGCCCAGATCCGCCAGGCGGCTTCGAGGCCCGGGGCGTCGGTGGCGGGGTCGGTGTTCTCGCCGTGTTCCTCGGCGCGCTCCTCCAGGCGTCGGCAGGCCTGGCGGACGAACGCGTCGACGCCGTTGACCGTGACGCGGCCGATGTAGCCGTCGTCGGCGAGGTCTTCGGGGCGGGGGAAGGCCATGGCGGCGACGGCGAGGTGGGCGAGGCCGTGCAGGAAGCGGTCGGAGGCGTCCGTCGCCGCGCGGCGGGCGTAGTCCCCCATGCGGACGGCGAAGACGGAGTCCTCGGCGGCGGTCACGGCCATGCCCGCGCGCGGGGAGACCTCCAGGACGACGAGGCCGAGTCCGGTGGCGACGGCGTCGGCGAGCCGCGCGAAGGGCGGGTCCTCGCGGTAGCGGCGGAGCAGCTCGGCGTACTCCTGGTCGCGGGCGGGCTGGAGCTTGGGCTGCAACCCGAAGGCGACGAGCCGTGCGGCGTCGGCGGCGTCGGCCGGGGTGACGGGCGCGGGGGCGGCGGGCGCCGCCGTGGAGTCCGGCTCGCCCCACGCGGCGTGCTCTGCGGGGTGGTCGGTCACGGCGTGTGCTCCTTGTGGGGGTGGTGCGCGAGGTGCTCTCGGTCTGGGCGGTGCGCGCGGTCGGGGTGCCGCGTGGGGGGTCCGGGGCGGCGTGCGGGAGGGGTGGGCATGGTCAGGCGGCCTCCGTCCGGTCGGCCGCCATGCCGGCGGCGTCCAGGAGGGCGGTGCCGACGATGAGGTCGGCGCCGCCGAACTCCTCGTCGTCGAGTTCGGTGCCGTCGTCCACGGCGAAGAGCAGCTTCTCCTCGCCCTGGCGGTAGGCGGTGCCGACGGGCGGGCTGGCGGCGTGCACGGCCAGCAGGGCGACGAGGTAGGGCAGTTCGGGATCGCGGCGGCGGGCATCGGCGAGCAGTCCGGAGAGGCGGCGCGGCGCGTCGGCGGGCAGGTCGAGGAGGTCCATGGCGCTGGTGAGCTGCTCCTCGCTGAAGCGGCTGTCGTCCGGGGTGGCGATGAGGTCGGGCTCGGGCATCTCGGCGCCGAGGTGCTCGCGCTCCATGGGCGGCGTCAGCAGTATGTCGACGAGGTCGCCGACGCGGACGGAGACGGGGGTGCGCAGGCCGGTGCCGCGTGCGAAGAAGGCGTCCGTCACGCGGCTCGCCTGCTCCGCCGGGAGCGGCAGGAGGGGCGCGACCAGCTGCCCGTACAGATCGAGGCCCGCGCGGGCGGTGGGGGTGGCGAAGGCCTGCCGGTCCTGCTCGGCGCGGAACAGCGGGCCGGCCTCCAGGAGGCGGGACTGCAGCTGGGTGTGGCGGCGGATGCAGTCCTTGACGATGTCGACCAGCTCGGCGGCGCGGCGCTTCTGCTCGGGGTCCTCGGACTCGTCGCGGGCCTTGCGGATGTTGGTCAGGATGGCGTTCTCGTGGCGGTAGCGGTCGGCGACGTGGTCGAGCGCCTCCGCGATCATGTCGGGGACGGCGCGGAGCCAGTCCACCGCGCGGACGTTGCGCCGGGTCGCGTCGAGGGCCTTGCGGAGGGTTTCCGAGTACTGCACGGTGCGGTAGCGGGCCTGCTCGGCGGCGAGCTGGGCGTCGGCGAGCCTGCCGCGGCTGATCAGGACCTCCAGCTTCACCTCGGCGGCGATCTGGGCGCTGGTGACGTCGGTGTCCAGGGCGCCCACCAGGACGTTGACCGCTTCGTCGGTCGTGCGGAGGTAGACACTGCCGCCGTAGCCGGGGACTTCTTCGAGGAGCTTGAAGTCGTAGTCCCTGCGGACATAGGTGCCGTCGGGGGCGAAAGTGCCGTATACGGCGCGGAAGCCGCGGTCGACGCTGCCGACGTTGATCAGGTTCTCCAGGACCCAGCGGGCGACGCGCTCGTGCTCGGCGGCCGGGCGGTGCGGGGCCTGGGCGGCGACGCGCGGGAGCAGCCTGGCGACGATCTGCTCGTGGTCGGCGCCGGTGTCGAAGTCCATGTTGAGCGTGACGAGGTCGATGGCGGAGAGGGCCACTTCCGCCATCGCGTACACCGTGTACTCGCCCGCGAGGTTGGCCTTGCGCACGTCGAGGTCGTGCAGCGGAGCCGTGCAGGCGAGGGCGCGCAGGCGGCGCGCCAGGCCCTCGTCGGCGGCCGGGCCCAGAGCGGGCCGCGGCCCCGCGCTGAGCTGGGGCGGAGCGGTGTCCGTAACGGCAGGCGAAGTCACGGTGCACAGACTAGGTCCTCGGTCTGACAACGGTCGAAACGGCGCAGACCCGGCAGCGCTCAGCAGCGGTCCCGCCCGGCCCACTCACCCTCGGTCCGACCCGCTCGACATCGGCCGAGGCCGCCCCACTCACCGCCGCTCCGCCCCGCCCAACATCCGCCCAGCCCGCCCCGTTCGCCGCCGCTCCGACCCGCCCCGCTCACCCGGTGCCGCGCCGCCCATACGCGTCGACGAGGCGGCGGCGCGAGTCGTCGAGGTACTCGGCGAGCAGCGCCTCGGCGTCGTCACGGCGGCCTTCTTGCAGCGCTTCCAGGATCTGCCGGTTGCGTGCGATGTACGGCTCGTGGAGCCGCCGGGGGTCGCCCATCACGTGGAAGGCGAGGCGCAGTTCGGCGAAGACGCTGCGCATCAGCTCGTCGGTCCTGGCGCTGCCGGCGAGGGCGACCAGTTCCCGGTGGAAGTCGATGTTGGCGGTGGAGACGCCCTTCCAGTCGCCCGCGCGCGCGGCCCGCCGGCCGTCCGCCACGGCGCGGGCGAGCCCGTCCACGGCGTACGGCGGCTGACCGAGTCCGCGCACGACGGCGCACTCGACGAGCGAGCGGGTGCGGTAGATGTCCAGTACGTCCTCGTCGGTCAGCACGCGCACGAAGACGCCGCGGTTGAGCTGGTGCTCAAGCAGCCGCTCGTGGGTGAGCAGCCTGAACGCCTCTCGCAGGGTGTTGCGGGAGACGCCGAGCGCGGCGCCGATGCTGTCCTCGGAGAGCCGCGTGCCGGGCGGGAAGAAGCCCGCGGCGATGCGGCTCCTGAGGATGTCGGCGACCCGCTGGGCCGTGCTGGTGCGCCCCAGGAGCACACGGTCGTCGGCCAGTCCGTTCACATCGGTCATCCCCTCCGCCATGCCCGGATTCAATCGCAGACAGCAGAACGAAACAACATGGGTATTGAGGGATCGTTCAACGATCCTCTACCTTGTCGGGCACCGCTCCCTTCGAGCACACCGAAGGACCGCACGCTCCAGCACCCTCCGTCCCTCTTCTGCGAGGTGCCCATGAGCACGACCCCACCACCCAGGACGGCCCCGGCCGACACACCCCCCGGCAAGGAGGAACTCCCCGACGACAGCGGCGCGTTCGGCTGGCTGCGCGCGCTCGGACCGCGCGGCCGCCGCGCCTTCGGAGGCGCCTTCGGGGGCTATGCCCTCGACTCGTACGACTACTTCACGCTGCCGCTGAGCATGGTGGCGCTCGCGGCGTACTTCGGCCTCGACAGCGGCCAGACCGGGCTCTTCACCACCGTCACGCTCGTCGTCTCCGCCGTGGGCGGCGCCGTCGCGGGTGTGATCGCCGACCGGATCGGCCGCGTCAAGGCGCTGATGATCACGGTCATCACGTACGCGGTCTTCACCGTCGCCTGCGGATTCGCCCCCAACTACGAGACCCTGCTGGTCTTCCGCGCTCTCCAGGGGCTCGGGTTCGGCGGAGAGTGGGCGGTCGGCGCGATCCTCGTCGCCGAGTACACCACCGCCAAGCACCGCGGCCGCACCCTGGGCGCGATCCAGAGCTCCTGGGCCGTGGGCTGGGGGCTCGCGGTGATCGTCTACACCCTGGTGTTCCACTTCCTGGACGACGACGTCGCCTGGCGTGTGATGTTCTGGACCGGCGCCCTGCCCGCGCTGCTCGTGATCTACGTCCGCCGCAATGTGCACGACGCCCCGGAGGCCGCCGAGGAGCGGCGCAGGAGCGCCGACAAGGGGTCGTTCACGGCCATCTTCAAACCGGGGCTGCTGCGCACCACGTGCTTCGCGGTGCTCCTGTCCACGGGCGTGCAGGGCGGCTACTACACGCTCGCCACCTGGGTGCCCACCTATCTGAAGAGCGACCGGGGCCTCACCGTCGTCGGCACCGGCGGCTATCTGACCTTCCTGATCTCCGGCGCCTTCGTCGGCTATCTGACCGGCGGCTACCTGACCGACAAGCTCGGCCGGAAACGGAACATCACGCTTTTCGCGGTCCTCTCCGCGGTCAGCATCCTGGCCTACACGAACATCCCCGACGGCGCCAACGGCCTTCTCCTCGTGCTCGGTTTTCCGCTGGGCTTCTGCATGTCGGCGATCTTCAGCGGCTTCGGTTCGTTCCTGAGCGAGCTCTACCCGGCCGCCGTGCGCGGTACGGGACAGGGCTTCACGTACAACACGGGGCGCGCGGTCGGCGCGGTCTTCCCCACCATGGTCGGCTTCCTCGCCGACAGCTGGGGCGTCGGCGGAGCGCTGGTCTTCGGAGCGGTGGGTTACGGGCTCGCCGTCGTCGCGCTGCTCGGCCTCCCCGAGACGCGTGGAAGGGAGCTCCTGTGAACGGCGACACGCGCGTGGTCCGCAGCGCCAAGGAGGCCCGTGCGGCGTTCCGCGCCGGCCGGACGAGCCCCACCGCCGGCTGGGCCGCGGGCTTCACCCAGGCCAACCTCATCTCCGTCCCCGCCGACTGGGCGTACGAGATGCTGCTGTTCTGCCAGCGCAACCCGAAGCCCTGCCCCGTGCTCGACGTCACGGACGCGGGCTCCTGGGTGACTCCGCTCGCCCCCGGCGCCGATCTCCGTACCGACCTGCCGCTCTACCGGGTCTGGGGGCACGGCGAGTTGGTGGAGGAGCCCACGGACGTCGTCGGCCGCTGGCGCGACGACCTGGTGACCTTCCTCATCGGTTGCAGCTTCACCTTCGAGTGGGCGCTCGCCGACGCGGGTGTGCCGCTGCGCCACATCGAGCAGGGCCGCAACGTACCGATGTATGTGACCGCGCGCCCCTGCCGCCCCGCGGGGCGGCTGCACGGCCCCATGGTGGTGTCGATGCGCCCCGTGCCGCCGCGGCGGCTGGCCGACGCCATCAGGGAGAGCGCCCTGATGCCCGCGGTGCACGGCAGCCCGGTGCACTGCGGCGACCCCGGCGGGCTCGGCATCGAGGATCTGGACCGCCCCGACTTCGGCGACGCGGTGACCGCAGAACCGGACGACATCCCGGTGTTCTGGGCGTGCGGGGTGACTCCGCAGGCCGCCGTGATGGCCTCCCGGCCGCCCTTCGCGATCACGCATGCGCCGGGCCGGATGTTCATCACCGACGCGAGGGACGAGCAGTACCGCGTGGTCTGACCGTCGCGGACAGCGGCTTTCGGGTACACGTACAGCAGCCTTTCGAAAACACGGGACACAAGAACACGGGCACGAGAACACGGGCTTCGAGAGCACGGGAGAGCCACGAGGATGAGCACGGCCCTGATCGATCTGAACGCGGACCTCGGCGAGGGCTTCGGCCGCTGGCGCCTCACCGACGACGAGGAGCTGCTGTCCGTCGTCACCAGCGCCAACGTGGCCTGCGGCTTCCACGCCGGGGACGCGGTCACCATGCGCCGGGTCTGCGACCTCGCCGCCGAGCGGGGCGTGCGGATCGGCGCCCAGGTCTCCTACCGCGACCTGGCGGGGTTCGGGCGGCGCGCCATGGACGTGCCCGCCGCGGAGCTGGCGGCCGAAGTGGCGTACCAGATCGGCGCCCTGGAGGTGTTCGCACGCGCGGCGGGCACGCGCGTGGCGTACGTGAAGCCGCACGGCGCGCTCTACAACCGCGTCGTCCACGACGAGTACCAGGCCCGCGCGGTCGTCGACGGCGTACTCCTCGCGGACGCCTCGCTGCCCCTCCTGGGGCTGCCCGGATCGCGTCTCCTGGAGACGGCGGAAAGGGCCGGCCTGCCGGCCGTGACCGAGGCGTTCGCGGACCGCGCCTACACCGACGAGGGCACTCTGGTCCCACGCACCGGCGAAGGAGCGGTCATCACTGAGGAGGACACCGTCGTCGCCCGGTCCGTCGGCATGGCCCGCCTGGGCGTCGTCACGTCCCAGGGGGGCCGCGAGATCGCCGTCCGCGCGCGTTCGCTGTGCCTGCACGGCGACACTCCGGGGGCGGTGGGCCTGGCCCGCCGGGTGCGGGCGGAGCTGGAGTCGGCGGGCGTGCGGGTGGAGGCCTTCGCATGAGGGTCCTGCCGGTCGGTGACCGGGCCCTGCTCGTCGAACTCGCCGACGGCACCGAGGCCCAAGCCCTCCACGCCGAGCTGCTGCGCCGCCGCGCGACGGGCTCCTTGGGGGTACGGGAGATCGTCCCGGCGGCCCGCACGGTGCTCCTCGACGGCCTCGACGAGCCGGGCCGTGTCGGGGCGGAGCTGCCCGGCTGGGAGATTCCGCCGCTGCCCGCGCGCGCGGGGGCCGTCCTGGAGATTCCTGTGCGCTACGACGGGCCGGATCTCGCGGACGTGGCGGCGCACTGGGGGGTGCCCGCGGCCGAGGTGGCGCGGATCCACTCGGCCGCCGAGTTCCGCGTCGCCTTCTGCGGGTTCGCGCCCGGCTTCGGCTATCTGACCGGGCTTCCCGCGCGCTACGAAGTCCCGCGCCGGGCCACGCCCCGCACCTCGGTGCCCCGAGGCAGCGTCGCCCTTGCGGGCCCGTACACGGGCGTCTATCCCCGCGCGTCGCCCGGCGGCTGGCAACTGATCGGCTCCACGGACGTGGTGCTGTGGGACCACGCGCGCGTGCCCGCCGCGCTGCTCTCCCCCGGCGTACGGGTCCGCTTCGTGCCGGTCGCCCCATCGGCGGAGTCATGGGCCGCGGCGGCGGGGACGCGATGACCGACCGTGCCGTGTCCGTCGTCCGGGCCGGGGCGCTGACCACCGTGCAGGACCTCGGGCGCCCCGGGCACGCCCACCTCGGGGTGCCGCGCTCCGGTGCCCTCGATTGGCCCGCGGCCCGCCTGGTCAACCGCCTGGTGGGGAACGCGCCGGACGCCGCCGTCCTGGAGACCACCCTCGACGGCTGTGCCCTGCGCCCGCGCAGGCCCGTGACGGTCGCCGTCGGCGGTGCGCCGTGCCCGGTGACCGTGGACGGCCGGCCCGCGCCCTGGGGAGCGCCGGTGCGGGTGCCCGCGGGCGCGCTCCTGGACGTGGGAACCGCCCTCTCCGGAGTACGTTGCTACCTCGCGTTCGACGGCGGAGTAGCCGTCGAACGCGTGCTCGGCAGCCGCTCGACCGACCTGCTCTCCGGCCTCGGCCCTCCCCCGCTCACGGACGGGGCCGTGCTGCCGCTGGGGCGCCCCGGCACCCCGCACGCGCGCGTGGATACCGCCCCACAGCCCGCACCGCCCCAGGAGCTGGTGCTGCGGGTGACGTTCGGGCCGCGCGCCGACTGGTGCACGCCCGCGGCGCTGGACACGCTCACCACGCGCGCGTACCGGGTGTCGTCCGCGAGCAACCGCATCGGGCTGCGCACCGAGGGCCCCGCTCTGGAGCGGGCGCTTGAGGGCGAACTGCCCAGCGAGGGCATGGTGCTGGGCGCGGTGCAGGTGCCGCCGGACGGCAGGCCGGTCGTCTTTCTCGCCGACCATCCGACCACCGGGGGCTACCCGGTGGTCGCGGTCGTGCGGGAGGCCGATCTCGCCGCGGCGGCCCAGGCACGGCCGGGCACGCCGGTGCGTTTCGTCGCGGTCGGCCGGGGCCGGGGCTGACCCGGCGGCCCCGGTGCTACATCGCGGGGGCGTCAGGCCCGATCCTGCTCCGTACCGCGGTCTGTACGTCGTCCTCCTCGGCGGGATCGGAGGCGAGCCTCCGGAGTCTGTTGACGACGCGGGCGTCGCCGGTCTCGGCGTGCCGGGCGGCGACCTCGCGGGTGGACTCCTCGCAGTCCCACAGGCACTCGACGGCGAAGCCGGCCGCGAAGGTGGGGTCGGTGGCGGCGAGCGCGCGGGCGGCGCGGCCGCGGAGGTGGGAGGAGGCGGTCTCCCTGTAGATGTGCCTCAGCACGGGGGCGGCGCAGGCGATGCCGAGGCGTCCCGCGCCATCGACGAGGGTCCACAGCGTGGGGGCGTCCGGACCCTCGCCGCGGACCGCCTCGCGCAGTGCGGCCAGGACCGGCTTGCTGTCCTGCGCGCCTCCTCGGCAGGCGAGCATCCGCCCGGCGGCGGCGCCCAGGTCGTCGGGCCGGTAGGCCCAGCGGCGGGCGCGCTCGACGGCGGCGACGCTCCGCATCCGCTCGAAGGCGCCGGTGGCGGCGTCCACGACGACCTGGGAAGGGCTCTCCGCGGCGTGCTCGATGAGGTCGAGCACCGCGGGGTCGTGGGCGTCGGCCAGATAGCGCAGGGCGGTGCCGCGCGCCCCGTCCGATCCCTCGCGGGCCGCCTCGATGATCTCGGGGCGGTCCTCGGGGCCCGCGACGGCGGCCAGACAGCGGGCCGCGGGGACGTAGAGCACGGAGCCCCGCTCCAGGCCTGCCTGCGCCCAGTCGAAGATGGCCCGGACGCTCCACTCGGGGCGCGGCCCCGAGGGCCGCATCTGGCGCTGCCAGCGGTCGAAGGAGCCCTGTTCCCGGGCGGCGCGCACGCGGGCGCCGATGTCCGGGCGGGGGTCCTCCTCCCACAGGCGCCAGGGCCGTGGTTCATAGGCGTCGCGGACGGCGGCGGCCAGGTCGGCCTCGCCCTCGGCGTCGGGGGTGAATCTGGCGAGCACGGGGGCCGCGAGGGCGCGCAGGCCCGCGTCGTCGTCCCGCAGCGCCAGTTCGTCGAGGGCCCAGGCCCAGTTGGAGCCGAACGCCGCGTACCTCCGGAGGAGTTCGAGGGCGTCCTGTCTGCCGTACGAGGCGAGGTGCCCGAGGACGGCCAGGGCGAGTCCTGTGCGCGAGTCGTCCGTGTTCAGGACGTCCTCGGCGTCGAAGAGGTGGCGCTCGATCTCACCGAGCCCGCCGTGCAGGTCGAGGTAGAGCCGGGCGTAGTACAGCGAGCGGTTCTCCACCTGCCAGTCGTGGCGGGGATCGTTCAGCACGCAGTGGTCGAGGGCGGCGAGCGCCTCGGACCGCGGGGCGGTGAGCGCGTGCAGGGTGCCGTCGCCGCGGCCCCTCTGCAACAGGCCGAGCAGCGTACCGCTGGGCGCTATGACCGGATCGAACATGGGAAACAGCCTCACATCAAGCGTCGACGCAACCGGGAATCACGCATTACCTGGCCGTGCGCCAACACGTCGGGCCGCCCGCCGTCTCTTGCTTGTCGAAGACCATCTTCCTCTGCCTCTCATCCATGGCCCAGGGGTCCCGGACGGGAGGTCCGGGGGCGGGCCGCTCACGGGCCACGCGGTGCGGCACCAACTGCCCCGCCGTCGCGTCCGTGAATCACGTCGTCATGATGACCCGGCGGTAAGCTCCGCCGCGACCACATTTCCAGCGCCCCCGTTGTTGCTGGTCAGGTACCCCGCTCAGGCGGCCCCGAACAGAGTGAGCAGTTCGGTCTTCGCGAACATGCGGGCCGTGTCGACGGCCGACGGAGTTCCCGCGGCCGGATCCGCGCCGCCGTCCAGGAGGGCCCGGATCACCGCCTCCTCGCCCTTGAAGACGGCTCCCGCGAGCGGGGTCTGCCCCCGGTCGTTGGCGCGGTTGGTGTCGGCGCCGCGCTCCACGAGGGTCCGGACCGCCTCGGCGTGGCCGTGGTAGGCGGCCAGCATGACGAGCGTGTCGCCGCTGTCGTTCGTGAGGTTCGCCGGGACGCCCGCGTCGACATAGGCAGCGAGCGCCGCGGCATCGCCCTGACGGGCCAGATCGAAGATCTTGGTCGCCAGCTCCACGACCTCGGGGTCGGGGGCTTCGCTCATGAGGGCGTCCGCCTTTCTGGGTGTGCTGCCGGTGCAGCCGTACGAGTGAATCGACAGGGTACTGCCCCCGCGGGCACATGACCCGGCCCGCCCGAGGCAAAGATCACGGCGAGAGCGGGAGCCCCTCCCGACCTGTTCCCGAAAGGCCCGACCGGACTCCGCCATTCAGGTGAAATCCTCAAAAAGTAACCCATTTGGGCCTTTTATCGCATGGATACATGCTGTGAACCTGGAAGAACTCATGGTGACTGTCCCCACGAAACCAGGAGAACCGTCATGATCCTTTCCATCTCGGGCGTCGTGCTGCTCGGCATCATCGTGTTCCTCTTCTTCCGCAAGGACGGACTGAAGGCCTCCCACGCACTGGTCTGCGCCCTCTTCGGGTTCTTCCTGGCGGGCACCGCCATCGCCCCGAGCATCAAGGCCGGCAGCGCGAGCCTGGCGAGCCTCCTCGGCGGGATCAAGTTCTGACGTCCCCGCTGTTCGCACGCATCTTCAGGAGACAGACGTGGCCAGGCGCCCACTCCCCCGCATTCTGAGCAACGGCACCGCGTCCCTCGCCCGGAGCCGGGAGCTGGCACGGTCGGCGGTCGACAGCGCCACCGATGTACTCCATCCGCTGATCACGATCACCCGCGGACTGCGCCGACTGGCTGGGGCCGGGCGGCGCAAGTGGGCCGACACGCCCAAGGACAAGCGGGGACCACTGCTGTTTCTGGTGGCCTCCGTGGTACTGGTCGTGGCGCTCGTCCCCTATGGGCCGCTGCTCGCCCTCATCTCCCTGATGGCGGCCGCCGCGTGGACGGGCCGCGAGCGCACCCCGCCGGCGCCCACCGGCCCGGACGAGGCCCAGGTGCAGCGGCTCCAGTCCTTCTACGAAGCGCTCGTCCCGTACTTCTCCGTCCCCGAGGACCCCGACCCGCTCTTCGCGCACGGCGGCGCATGGGACAAGGCCTTTCCCGAGTACGAGTTCGACGGCACCGGGCGGATCTCCCGGCTCGTCGTGCACTACCCCGCCTACTTCACGGACGGCGAGGCCGAGTCCCGCGCGCGGATCGAGCAGCTGCTGCACGCCAAGGCGGGCCGCGGCCGGGAGTACCACTTCGCGTGGGACGAGGAGGCCAACCAGCTCGTCGTCACGGTGCTGCCCCCGCTGCCCACCGACATCGCCGCCCAGCGCTTCGTCACGGCCCCCGGGGAGACCGTCCTCGGCTTCACCGACGGGACAGGCGTCCAGCGCACCCTGCCGCTGGCCGAGGTCGAGGGGCAGCGCGACGTGCCCCCCGTCGTGTGGCGCACCGGCATCCGCTCCACCGAGCCCCATCTCCTGGTCGCGGGCCAGCCGGGCAGCGGCACGACGACACTGCTGCGCTCCATCGCCCTCCAGGCGCTGCGGTACGGCGATGTCCTCGTCGTCGAAGGCAGCGGCACCGGTGACTACGCCTGTCTGACCGGCCGCGACGGGGTCCTCGGCATCGAGTGCGGGCTCTCCGGGGCGCTCGCGAGTCTCGAATGGGCGGCGCACGAGACCGAGCGCAGGCTCATCGCCGCCAACCGGGCACGGCAGGCGGGCCACCCGCCGCCGGAGGACACCAAGCGGCCCCTGTGGATCCTCCTCGACCACCCGAGCGCGCTCGGCCACCTCGCGGCGGCCGACGGGCGCACGGACCCCCAGTCGCTGCTGGAGGTCCCCCTGCGGCACGGCAGGGCGGCCAACGTGACGGTCGTGGTGGCGGACCAGCTGGACGGCCTGGACGCGCTGAGCGACGCCGTGCACCAGCACACACGCGCGCGCGTGGTGCTCGGCTACGCCACACCCGACCAGCTGGAGGACGTCCTCGGGGCGCCGCCCCACACGACGCCCACCTCGGACGTCCCGCCCGGCCGTGGCTACGCCCGGCTCGGCACGGGCCAGGTGCACCGCCTCCAGGTGCCCGCGACCCCCGATCCGTACGACGACGCGACCAGCGAGGCGCACCGGCAGGCGGTCATGGAACTGCTCCCGGAGCGCAGCACCCCGCCGGACGAGGCGGACACCGTCACCCCTGCCCCTGCCCCTGCCCCTGCCCCAACACAAGCCTCCGCACCCGCACCCGAGGCCACCGAGGCGCCGCCCGTCCGTCCCCAGGAGCTCACTACGTAGAGGGACATTTCATAGAGGGACCCTACGTAGAAGGCCATCCCGCGCAGGGACGTCCCACGGCTCAGGCCACGAAGGGATGCGCCGCCTGCGTGCCCGCCCCCGCCCCCGTCTCCACCAGCCGTGCCGCCGCCGCGAGCCGCGCCGCCGCCTCGTCGGCCACCGCGCCCCCCACGGTGAACGGCAGCCGCACATACCCCTCGAAGGCCCCGTCCACTCCGAAGCGCGGCCCTGACGGAACCCGTACTCCCACACGTTCGCCGACCTCGGCGAGGCGCGACCCCGAAACGCCCCCGGTGCGCACCCACAGGGTCAGGCCGCCGCTCGGCACCTCGAACTCCCAGCCGGGCAGCTCGCGCCGCACGGCCGCGACCAGCGCGTCGCGGTTCTCCCTTGCCTGCTCCCTGCGCACGTTCACGGCCGACTCCCAGCCCCCGGTGTTCAGCAGCCAGTTCACGGCGAGCTGTTCGAGGACCGGGGTGCCGAGGTCGGCGTACGCGCGCGCCGCGACGAGGCTGCGGATCACGTCGGGCGCGGCCCGCACCCAGCCGATGCGCATGCCCGCCCAGAAGGCCTTGCTCGCCGAGCCGACGGTGATGACGGTGGAGCCCGCCGGGTCGAAGCCGCAGACGGGGCGCGGCATGGTGAGGTCCGGGTCGAGCCCGAGCTCGCTCATCGTCTCGTCGACGACGAGGACCGTGCCGGCCGAGCGGGCCGCCTCGACGAGCTGCCTGCGCTGGTCCTCGCCGGCGAGCGCGCCGGTCGGGTTGTGGAAGTCGGCGACGACGTAGGCGAGGCGGGGCGCCGCGTCGCGCAGGACCTGCCGCCAGCGGTCCATGTCCCAGCCCTTGAGGCCTTCGGCCATGGCGACGGGGACGAGGCGGGCGCCCGCCTCGCGCATCAGCTGGAGGATGTTGGCGTACGACGGGGACTCCACGGCGATGCGCTCGCCGCGGCCCGCGAAGAGATGGCAGATCGCGTCGATGGCGCCCATGGCCCCGGTGGTCACCATGATCTGTTCGGGCATGGTGGGGATCCCGCGCGCGGTGTACCGCTCGGCGAGCATCTGGCGCAGCGCGGGCAGCCCCGCGGGGTAGTCGCCGTGCGTGTGGGCGTACGGCGGGAGGGCTTCGAGGGCGCCCTGGACGGAGCGCGTGAGCCACGGTTCGGGCGCGGGCAGCGCGGCACAGCCCAGATCGATCATGGAGCCGAGCGCCTCGGGCGGCAGCGGTTCGAGGCCACGGGCGGGGAGGGGGTTGCCTGCCGGGACGGCCGTCCAGCTGCCCGCTCCCCTGCGGGACTCCAGGAAGCCCTCGGTGCGCAGCGCCTCGTAGGCGGCGGCGACCGTGGTGCGGCTGACGGCGAGCGCCACGGCGAGCTCGCGCTCGGCGGGCAGCCGGGCGGCGACGGGCACGCGGCCTTCGAGCACGAGCAGCCTGATGCCGTCGGCGAGGGCGCGGTAGGCGGGCGGACGCCGCGCGCCGGTGCCCGCGGGGCGGTCCTGCTGGGAGGCGAGAAGACGGGCGAGCTGCGTCGACCCCATCGCCGAAGTCCACTGAGCCATGATTCCCAGTCCACCTTCCCCGAATTGGCCATGGTTGTGGTCCGGTTCCAAGCCACAGGGTGACATGCGTCGGGCCACCAGCACTACACGGGGAGCGTTCCTTGTCCGGTACGAAGTCACATCGGCCGCACCAGCCACACCTCACGAGACGGCTGGTCAAGCTGTACGCAGGGCTCTCCCTGTACGGCGCGAGCTCCGCGCTGATGGTCTCGGCCGGCCTGGGGCCCGAGCCCTGGAACGTCCTCAACCAGGGCCTGTCCGAACTGACCGGCCTGACCATCGGGGCGGTGTCGATCGTCGTGGGCGCCGCGGTGCTGCTGCTCTGGATCCCGCTGCGGCAGCGTCCCGGCCTGGGCACGGTCTCGAACGTATTCGTCTGCGGCCTGGCGATGGACGCCACCCTGGCGCTCCTGCCGGACGTGCACGCGCTCGCCGTCCGCGTTCCGCTGCTCGTGGCCGGGGTCCTCCTCAACGGAGTGGCGACCGGGCTCTACATCACGGCGGCCTTCGGTCCCGGCCCCCGGGACGGTCTGATGACGGGCCTGCACGCGCGCACCGGCCGCTCCATCCGGCTGATCCGTACCTCGATCGAGGTGACGGTCGTCGCCACGGGCTTCGCGCTCGGCGGCACGGTCGGTGTGGGCACGGTCCTCTACGCGCTGTCGATCGGCCCGCTCGCCCAGTTCTTCCTGCGCCGCTTCGCCGCCCCCGCGCCACCCGCACCCGCCGCGTCGACCACCGCGTCGACCGTCGTCGCCTCCGGCGGCCCCGCGGAGCAGGCGATACTGCACCCGTGACCACGCGCGTACGCCACCCCTACCTCGATCACCCCGGACCGCTCGCCCTCGCCCACCGCGGCGGCGCGGCGGACGGCCTGGAGAACACCGCGGCGGCCTTCCGGCGCGCCGTCGACCTCGGCTACCGCTACATCGAGACCGACGTGCACGCCACCGCCGACGGCCGGCTCGTCGCCTTCCACGACACGACGCTGGACCGGGTGACGGACGCGTCGGGCCGCATCATCGACCTCCCCTGGAGCGAGGTGCGCCACGCGCGCGTGGCGGGCAGCGAGCCGGTGCCCCTCTTCGAAGAGCTCCTCGAGTCGTTCCCGGAAGTGCGCTGGAACGTGGACGTGAAGGCGGAGCCCGCGCTCCTCCCCCTGCTCGACCTCATCCGTCGCACCGGCTCCTGGGACCGGGTCTGCGTCGGCTCGTTCTCCGAGGCCCGCGTGGCCAGGGCCCAGCGCCTGGGCGGCCCGCGCCTGGCCACCTCGCTGGGGACGCGGGGCGTCGCGGCACTGCGGATGGTGTCCTACGGAGTACCCGCGGCCCTGCGCCGTTCCGCGGTCTGTGCCCAGGTGCCCGAGACGCACGGCAGGATCCGCGTCGTCGACCACCGCTTCGTCCGCGCCGCCCACGCGCGCGGACTACAGGTGCACGTGTGGACCGTCAACGACGCCGAGCGGATGACGGCCCTGCTCGACCTCGGAGTGGATGGCATAGTTTCCGATCACATCGAGACGCTGCGCTGGGTGCTGGAGGACCGGGGGATTTGGGTCTGACCTCCCCGGATCTCAGGACGCGGCGTCGCACCACGGGGAACAGCGAGGTCACGGGTGAGCACCGACACCGTGAAAGCGGCAGCCGCCGCCGAGGCCGCCGGACGGCGGCGCGAGCAGCGGGGCTGGTACTTCTACGACTGGGCGTGCTCGGTCTATTCGACGAGCGTCCTGACCGTGTTCCTGGGGCCCTATCTCACGGAGATCGCCAAGGCGGCCGCCGATCCGGAGGGCTATGTGCACCCGCTGGGCATCCCGGTCCGGGCGGGCTCCTTCTTCGCGTACGCGGTGTCCGCGTCCGTGCTCGTGTCGGTCTTCGTCATGCCGATGGCCGCCGCGGCCGCCGACCGCACCGGCCGCAAGAAGCCCCTCCTGGCCGTGGCCGCGTACCTGGGGGCGGCCGCCACGGCGGGCATGTTCTTCCTCGACGGCGAGCGCTACCTCCTCGGCGGTTTCCTGCTGATCGTCGCCAACGCCTCACTCGCCGTCTCGATGGTCCTCTACAACTCCTACCTGCCGCAGATCGCGCCCCCTGAGGAGCGCGACGCGGTCTCCTCGCGCGGCTGGGCCTTCGGCTACGCGGCGGGCGCCCTCGTCCTGGTGGCGAACCTCGTCCTGTTCCTCGCCCACGACAGCTTCGGCGTCTCCGAGTCGACCGCGGTCCGCATCTGTCTGGCGTCGGCGGGCGTGTGGTGGGGCGCCTTCACCCTCGTACCCCTGAAGCGGCTCAGGGACCGGCGGACGCCGCCGGCCGGGGCGGGGGCGCCGTCCCGGGGCGGCTGGCGGCAGCTGTGTTCGACGGTCCGCGACATGCGCCGCCACCCGCACACACTCGCCTTCCTGCTCGCCTATCTCGTCTACAACGACGGCGTCCAGACGGTGATCTCGCAGGCGTCCGTCTTCGGCTCGGAGGAGCTCGGTCTCGACCAGTCGACGCTGATCGTGGCGGTCCTGCTGGTGCAGCTGCTCGCCGTCGCCGGGGCGCTCGCCATGGGGCGGCTCGCCCGGACGTACGGCGCCAAGCGCACCGTGCTCGGCTCGCTCGTGGCCTGGACGGTCACCATCGGGGCCGGTTACTTCCTGCCCGCCGGCGCGCCCGCCTGGTTCTTCGTGCTGGCCGCCGGGATCGGCCTGGTCCTCGGCGGCACGCAGGCGCTGTCCCGTTCGCTCTTCTCGCACCTGGTGCCGCGCGGGAAGGAGGCCGAGTACTTCTCCGCGTACGAGATCAGCGACCGCGGCATGGCCTGGCTGGGACCGTTGATCTTCGGCCTCACGTACCAGCTCACGGGGAGCTACCGGGACGCGATCGGCTCGCTCGTGGCGTTCTTTTTGCTCGGTTTCGTCCTGCTCGTACGGGTACCTGTACGGCGTGCGGTGCGCGACGCGGGCAATCCCGTACCCAGGCGGATTTAGCAACTGGAGGCAAAGGCCGGTAGTGTACGCCTTTGGCCTGCCAGGCGGACCGTTACTGCGAGCTGAAGATTCAGAAACGCTGGGTGACATCTGCTACTAGATGTGACAAACCGGGCGCTGGTGGGTACAACAAGGGGCGGCATACGACGGCGACGCATGACCCAGAACGGGAATCTTTACCGCCGACCGGACGTTGACCGGATGACGACGACAGCGACACCTGTCCTGTGGGCGACAAGCCCGGGAGGCACGATTCATGAGTGAGCGAGCTCTTCGCGGCACGCGCCTCGTGGTGACAAGCTACGAGACCGACCGCGGCATCGACCTGGCCCCGCGCCAGGCCGTGGAGTACGCATGCCAGAACGGACATCGTTTCGAGATGCCGTTCTCGGTCGAGGCGGAGATCCCGCCGGAGTGGGAGTGCAAGGTCTGCGGGGCCCAGGCACTCCTCGTGGACGGCGACGGACCTGAGGAGAAGAAGGGCAAGCCGGCGCGTACGCACTGGGACATGCTCATGGAGCGCCGCACCCGAGAGGAGCTCGAAGAGGTCCTCGAGGAGCGTCTCGCGGTTCTCCGGTCCGGTGCCATGAACATCGCGGTGCACCCGCGAGACAGCCGCAAGTCCGCCTGACGGCGGAGACCGCACCAGCGCAACGCATCACACGCAAAGCACAACGCATCAAAAGGGCCGGGGCCACTGCTGAGCAGTGGCCCCGGCCCTTTTGCGTGCCACGCGACCGCGCGCTCAGCGCGGCAGCTGCGGGTCGTCCGGGCGCGGGCCGCGCGTCGGCTCGTCGTCCCTGATGACCTCGCCCTGGACCACCTTGCCGTCGGGCCGGTGCATCCGGGCCTGCTGGAAGGCGTCCCCCAGGCCGCCGGGCGTCGCCTCGCGCACCTTGCGCTCGAAGGTCCGCTCCGCGTACCGCCCGAGGGCCTTCTGGACCGGCGGGATCAGCAGGACCAGCCCCAGGGCGTCCGAGACGAGCCCCGGCAGGATGATCAGGAGGCCGCCCAGCATCGTGAGGGCGCTGCCGCCACCGGTCTCCGGAGGCGGCGTCACACCGCTCTGCTGCTGTTGCACCGCCTCGCTGAGCTTGCGGAACGCCCTGCGCCCCGCGCGCTTGATCACCGCGGAGCCGAGCACGAGGCCGCCCACCAGGAGCAGGAAGACCACGAACCCGCTCGTGGCTCCCGCCACCACGGTGAGCAGCCAGATCTCCAGGACCAGCCACGCGGCGATGCCGAGCGGCAGGAACCTCAGGGGCCCGGAGCGCCGGGGCCGGGCGGGTCGGATGGGAGGCGGTGCGCCAGTCGTCATGCTCCCAGTGTGCCTGGGCCCGCCTCAGTCCGGCATAAGGGGGATGATCAAGAACGTCGGGGCGGTCAGGGCTGCTTGCGGCCGATGACCTTGCCGACGCGCTCGCCCACGCCCCAGGCCGTGACCCGCCACAACGCCTCGACGACGATGTTCTGGCTCATCTTGCTGTCCCCGAGCTCGCGCTCGACGAAGGTGATGGGCACCTCGACGACGTGATAGCCGGCCTTCACCGCGCGGCGCGCCAGGTCGACCTGGAAGCAGTACCCCTGCGACTCGACCTCGCCGAGGCCGAGCCCTTCGAGGGTTTCGCGGCGGAAGGCGCGGTAGCCGCCGGTCACGTCGCGGATGGGCACGTCGAGCAGGAGACGCGAGTAGGTGCTGCCGCCGCGCGAGATGAACTCGCGGTGCTTGGGCCAGTTGACGACCCGGCCGCCCGGCACCCAGCGCGAGCCGAGGACGAGGTCGGCGCCCTTCAGCGCGGTGAGCAGCCGGGGCAGCTCCTCCGGCTGGTGGGAGCCGTCGGCGTCCATCTCGACGAGGACTCCGTAGTCGTTCTCCAGGCCCCAGCGGAAGCCCGCGAGGTAGGCCGCGCCGAGCCCTTCCTTGCCCTTGCGGTGCAGCACGTGGACCTGCTCGTCGTCGGCCGCGAGCTCGTCGGCGATCTTGCCGGTGCCGTCGGGGCTGTTGTCGTCGGCGACCAGGATGTGCGCGTCCGGTACGGAGGCCCGCACCCGGCCGACGATGGCCTGGATGTTCTCCGCCTCGTTGTAGGTCGGAATGATCACCAAGGCCGTGCCGAGCGAGCCGAACCGCCTCCCCTGGTCCCCCGCTTCGGAGACCCCGCCGCCGTCGTTCACTACTGCCCCTTCGTTCGTACGCAGAGGACCACCATAGTGGCCGCTGCCTGCGGCTCAGCGACGGCACGGAGGTCGGGGCGCGAGCGCCCGCCGCCCGGAGGGCACGTACTGCGGATCGGGGCCCGGCGCCCTTCGGGCCGGCCTGGGACCCGCTGGCTGCGGATCGACCGAGAGCCGTTGTCTACTGAGCGTCCGGGCCCCACCCGGGTCACACCTGCCGACCGGCTGATACGTTCCCTCGCCTCCGCGTCGCGGGCGCTGGACCTGGCTCCCAGTGGTGGCGCGCCGGTGCGGCACACCACCTGTGACCCAGCGGCGTTCGACGACTGCGTGGAGGTTCGCCGGTCGGACGTCCTGTGGTGGACCCGGCCGAACCTACCGGCCCACGGCGGCTCTCTGTCAATACCCCGCTGAGCTGCGGCTCCTTCACAGACCGCCAGGTCAGTGCCGAGGATTCCCAGGTCGTGCGAGGCGGTGACGGGCCGCGATCGGCGCCGCGCACCGCCGGGACATCACTCTTCCGGCCGCACGAACACGGGCCGTCCGCCCACGACCGTACGCAGACAGACGGGCAATTGCGCGCCCGGTGACAGGTCGGGCAGGCCGGGCGTGCCGGAGCGGGGATCGGTCGACCAGCGGGCCACCCGGTCGTCCGGGGCCTGCACCACCAGCTCGGAGGTGCGCCACACCGCGTAGTCCGCGGGGGCGCCCGGCACCAGCGTGCCCGCGTCGTCGCGGCCGACCGCCCGCCAGCCGCCGCGGGTGTGCGCGGTGAACGCGGCGCGCACGGAGACGCGGTGCTCGGGGGTGCGGTGGAAGGCGGCGGCGCGGACGGTGCCCCACGGGTCGAGCGGCGTGACGGGGCTGTCGGAGCCGAACGCCAGCGGCACGCCGGTGCGCAGCAGGGCCGCGAAGGGGTTGAGGGTGCGCGCCCGGTCGGCGCCGAGGCGCTGGACGTACATGCCGTCCTCGCCGCCCCAGAGCGCGTCGAAGGCGGGCTGGACGGACGCGGTGAGGCCGAGCTCGGCGAAGCCCGCGATCGTCTCGGGCGTGAGCATCTCGGCGTGCTCGACGCGGTGCCTGGCGGCCCGCACACGCGCGAGACCGACCTTCTCGGCGGCCGCGCGCATGCCGGCGACCACGGAGGCCACCGCGGCGTCCCCGATGGCGTGGAAGCCCGCCTGGAGGCCCGCTTCCGTGCAGGCCACGACGTGGGCGGCGATGTCGTCGGCGGCGAGGTAGGCGGTGCCGGTGTGGGCGGCGCCCCGGTCGGCGTCGGCGTACGGCTCGTGCAGGCAGGCGGTGTGCGAGCCGAGGGCGCCGTCGACGAAGAGGTCCCCGGCCGCGCCGACCGCACCGAGCTCACGGGCGCGCCGGACGTCGCGCTCGGCCCAGTAGCCGACGACGCGCGGCCCCGGCTCCTCGGCGGCGAGCCGGAGCAGCCCGGTGAAGTCGTCCTCGTCGGAGATCTCGGGCCCCGCGCACTCGTGCACGGAGCCGATGCCGAGGGACGCGGCGTGCCGGAGAGCGGCGCGCTGGGCCTCCGTGCGCTGGCCCGGGGTGATCGCGGCGAGCGCCGCGGCGCGCACGCCGTGGTGGGCGTCGGCGGTCAGCGGGGCGTCCGGGTGGTAGCCGGCGCGCTCCGTGACGCCGGGCACCAGGTCGAGGAGCGCGGTCGTGACCACGGCCGAGTGGACGTCGATGCGGGAGAGGTAGAGCGGCCTGCCGCCGGTCGCCTCGTCGAGTTCGGCGCGCGTGGGCGGGCGGCCGCCGGGCCAGCGGGCGGCGTCCCAGCCGTGCCCGAGGAGGACGGTGTCGTGCGGCCGCGCGGCGGCGTGTTCGCGTACGAGAACGAGGGCGTCGGCCAGTGAGCGGGCCCCGGACAGATCCAGCCCCGTCAGGGCCAGGCCGGTGGCCGTGGTGTGCACGTGGGCGTCGGTGAAGGCCGGGGTGACCAGCGCGCCTTCGAGGTCGACGACCTTGTCGACGCCGTCGGCGAAGGAGTCGGCGGCGCCCTCGGAGCCGACCCAGGCGACGTGCCCGCGTTCGACGACCATCGCGGTGGCGAACGGGTCGGCGGGGCTGTGGATGTCGCCGCCGCGCAGCAGCACGGTGCGGTGGTCGTGCGGATCCTGGGCGGGGAGGTGCCGAGGGTCCTGCGGGGTGTTCCCGGGGGTGGTGCTCTCGCTCATGGGACCAGTCTCGCCCCTGCCGGCGGCGGGCCGGCGCGGGGGTCACACCTGGGGCGGGCGGGCCTCGTACGGGGTCGAGAGGACGACCGTCGTGCGTGTGGAGACGCCCGCGAGGGCGCGCAGGCGGCTGAGCAGGTGCTCCAGCTCCAGTGGAGTGGCGACGCGGACCTTGAGGATGTAGTTCTCGTCGCCGGCGACGCTGTGGCACGCCTCGATCTCCGGCACGCCCGCGAGGCGTTCCGCGATGTCGTCGGGGGCGCTGGGGTCGAACGGCTTCACCGAGATGAACGCGGTGAGCGGCAGCCCGACGGCCTCGGGGTCGACGACCGCGGCATAGCCGCGGATGACGCCCCGCTGCTCCAGGCGGCGCACACGCTGGTGCACGGCAGACGTGGACAGGCCCGTGGCCTTGCCCAGGTCGGTGTAGCTCATCCGCCCGTCCTTGACGAGCAGCTGCACGATCTGTCGGTCCAGCTCCTCCATGCGCCGAACCTACAGGGCTCTTGATCTCGCCGGATACCTGAGGGGCCGTCTTTGCGGGGCGGGCAACTCCATTTGGCATGTGACGAACGCCACACTCCCGTGGCCGTGTCCGAAGGGATGCAACGATTACCTCCACGACGGGACGGGAAGTGCTTGCTGTGGTCGAGGCCGCAGCGCCTTGTCGGCCCACCCGAGGGGGAGATTCCCATGCAGAATTTGAAGCGCCCCGGCCGGTCTGTCCGCGCCAAGCAGCAGCCGGCCGCAGAGCCCGAGCCGGAGGGCGTCGAACCGGCGGACGCCTTCCTGGACGCCTACGACACCTTCGAGATGTACCGGGTGAACTGCCCCGACTGCGAGCAGCCCATCGCGCTGCTCGCGGACGAGGACGTGCTGCCCGAGCACGCGCTGTGCCCCACTCCGTGGAACCCGTTCGGTCTCACGGTCTGCGCGGGCACCGGCCGGGCGGCCGGCGACGCCACGCCCGCCGACGAGTCGATGGAGGTTCAGGAGCAGGACACCGCCCTGCTGTTGACGCTCCCTCAGGGACTCGACTGGCGGACGCAGCCGTTCTCGCACGTGGGCGGTCCCGGCTCGCGGCCTCTCCGTGTGCCGCGGCAGCAGCGGCCCGCCGCCTGATTCACCAGTAGGTGCCCTGCACCATGGCGGCCAGGCTGTCGTGGTGCAGGATCAGCGCGTCCGCGGCCGCCGCGCTCTGGGGCACGGCGGCCTCGCCGAAGTGGACCTGGCGGTAGGCCACGCGCAGCATGACGATCGCGTGCCGCAGCGCGGCGTACAGCGTGTAGAAGTCCATGTCGCGCGGTGTGTACCCGGTGAGCCGGGCGTATGTCGCCTCGACGCGGTCGCGGCGCAGGAAGTCGGGCAGCCCCGGCTGGCCGAAGCTCACCGTCAGGTCCTGGAAGAAGCGGTGCAGATAGACCGCCCAGCCGAGGTCGACCTCGCGCGGGGCGAGCGCCGCCATCTCCCAGTCGAGGACCGCGGCGGGCTCGAAGCCGTCGTAGATGATGTTTCCGATGCGCGCGTCACCCCAGTTGAGGACGGTGTCGCCCTCCTCGCGGGGCCACAGTTCCTCAAGGCGGTTGAAAGCGCTCTCTATGACGGGTGAGCGGGGCAGTCCGCTCACCACCCATGCGTAGTAGGCGCGTTGGGCCGTGACGTGGCGGCGCAGTGGGCTGCCCTCGCCCGGCAGGGTGAGGAACTGTGCGGCGCTGGGCGGCACTTGGTCGTGCAGGCGCGCAATGACGCCGACCGATGCCTCTTCGAGGCGCGTGCGCTCGGCGTCGGTGGCGGCGTGCAGCCAATTGCCTTCGTACGTATAGGGCATGACGTCGGGCGGTACGCGGCCCTCGACGCGCTCCATCACGAAGAAGGGCGCGCCGAGCGGTCCCGGGTCCTCCTCCAGCCACAGCACGCGCGGCACCGGCAGGTCGGTGTGTTCGGCGACGAGCCGCATCGTGCGGTACTGGCGCGGCATGTCGTAGACGGGGAAGATCGTGTACGCCGCCGGGTCGGCCGCCACCCGCAACGCGCAACCTTCGATTGGTGGTTGGGGGTGTTCGACGGTGAAGAGCAGGGTCTCGCTGGACATGCCGTTGGACTCGGGCACGGTCACGTCGACGGCTTTGGCGCCGGGCAGCCGGGTGTCGAGCCAGGCGCCGAGACGTCGGGCGAGGTCTTCCGGGTCGCGGGTGGTGGTGCGGGGGCGGGGTGCCGTTGCCATGTCCGTACTCCTTCCTCCGGCCCGTGCCCTCAGGGCGCCACGGAGTCGAATCCGGTGAAACCGCTCGGGTCGTGGCGGCCGAAGCTGCCGTGCTCGAAGATGCCGTAGCCCGTGCGCCCGTCGAGGGTGAAGCGCGCGGCGTGGTCGGTGACGCCGTACGCGGCGAGCGGGTGGGCGGTGGGGTCCGACAGGTCGTAGGTGCGGCGGTCGGTCCAGTCGCGGCCGCGCCAGGTGCCGTGCTGCCAGTCGTCGGCGGGCGGGTAGCCGGCGCCGACGGCCAGGGGCAGTGAGGCGAGCACCTGCACGCCGAGCTCCAGGGGTTTGCGGCCGTCGGGGTCGGTGAGGTGGATGACGGCGCTTTCGGGGTGGCGGGTGCCGGAGCGGTAGGTGATGTCGGCCTGGGGCCAGCCGAGTTGGCGGTCCGGCATGTCCGGGCGGACGAGGGTGGCGTCGTTGAGGGTGCGGTAACCGTCCGCGTTCTCCTGGGAGATGACCATGAGGAAGCGGTCGTCGAAGCGGACCGGGCACCAGATCCAGTGGAAGCCCTCGGTGGCGAACTCCTCCTCCAGCCGCCCGCTTTCCTCGCCGGGGAGGGGCCGCACACCCCAGCTGCGGTCGCGGGTGGCGGTCCACTCCCCCGCCGTGACGACGATCTCCTCGCCGCCCGCGCGGATCACCCCGGCGGGCCGGCCCGCCTGCACGAAGCGGCGCCCTTCGAGGGTGAGCCGGTCGCCTCGGCGCTGGACGTGGTGCGGCTCCCACAGGGCGGGGAAGTCGGCGGTCCAGGTGAGGTCGTACGAGAGCGACGCGGGGTCGTCGGGGTCGGCGGCGCACCGCAGACGGAGGCGGCGGAGCGGTTCGTCGACGGTGATGTCCAGCGGGCCGACGCGGAGGTTCATGCGGTCCTCGCCGAGCGCGTCACTGGCGCGTACGGCGTGGAGCGTGTCCCCTGTGCGCAGGGTCGCGTACGCGTCGATGACACCGGTGTTCGGGTAGACGCCGAGCCCGAGGATGAGCAGGGCGCGGCCCCGGTGGTCGAAGAGGTGGAAGATGCACCGGTCGTAGGCGTTGCGGTCGCCCGTCGCGACGTGCTTCATCGACAGGGGAACCTGGTGGACGGGGTACTCGTCGAGCGGGACCGGACGGTCGTCTGCCACGGCAAACCTCCCTGGTCGCACGGCAGTTCAGGGTGGCGGGAGGCGGTGGGCCCTCCGGCGCGGAGTTGACGGTACGTCAGTTCGCGGGACGGAGCCATACACGTGCCGGGCCCTTCGCGGGACGGAGCCATACGTGTGCCGAGCCGTTCACGAGGCGGAGCCATACACGCGCCGAACCCTTCGCCGGCCCCGGGTCGCACACCTGCCCGAGTCCCCCCGCCCCCCACGGGCACGCCCTGAACAGACGCCCTATTCGCCCGAGCGGTGACTTCGCCGCGACAGTGCGCGTTGCCCTGGTATGACCCCTATGGAAACGGGTGCGGAGGCAGGCTCGACGCACCTTCCCAGCGGTCGACGGCGGCGCACCCTGGTGACGCTGTCCGCCGCAGAATCGGTTCCCCGACGGGCTCCGGATCCCTCGCAGCACCAGGCGCCGTACCCGTCGTCACCCCAGCCACCGGGGCCACCCCA
Organism: Streptomyces sp. NPDC030245; assembly: GCF_055572995.1. Lineage (NCBI taxonomy): Bacteria > Bacillati > Actinomycetota > Actinomycetes > Kitasatosporales > Streptomycetaceae > Streptomyces > Streptomyces sp. NPDC030245. The sequence continues at coordinate 58,633 of NZ_JBVICF010000005.1, forward strand.
GCCACAGCAGCACGTGTACCCGCAGCCGCACCAGCCGTACGGGCAGACGTACCAGCCCTACCAGCCACCGCACTTCCCGGAGCCGCACTACCAGGATCCGCCGATCTACCGCGCCCTGCTCCACCACTGGGCCGACCGCGGCCGGACGCTGCCCGGGCGCCACGACCCGGAGTGGGCCCGGCTCCTGGCGCCGCCCGTGCACCGCGGTCAGTTCAGCGCGAGTCGGGACCCGCGAGGTGACGCGCGATGACCATGCGCTGGATCTGATTGGTGCCCTCGACGATCTGAAGCACCTTGGCCTCGCGCATGAGGCGCTCCACGGGGAAGTCCGCGGTGTAACCGTATCCCCCGAGGACCTGCACGGCGTCCGTCGTCACCTTCATCGCGGCGTCCGTGCACAGCAGCTTGGCCATGGCCGCCTGCTTGGCGAACGGCCGCCCCGTGTCGCGGAGCCTGGCCGCGGCGAGATAGAGCGCCCGGCCCGCCTCGATCTGCGTCGCCATGTCCGCGAGCATGAAGCGCAGCCCCTGGAAGTCCGCGATGGGCCTGCCGAACTGCCGGCGCTGGGTGGCGTACACGACGGCCTCGTCGAGCGCCGCCTGGGCCACGCCGATGGCGCAGGCCGCGATGCCGAGCCGCCCCGAGTCGAGCGCGGAGAGCGCGATGGCGAAGCCCTGGCCCTCGTCGCCGATGCGGCGGGAGTCGGCGACGCGCACCCCGTCGAAGTGGATCTGGGCGGTGGGCGAGCCCCTCATGCCCATCTTCTTCTCGGGCGCCGCGGCGCTCAGCCCCTCGGCGTCGCCCGGCACCAGGAAGGCGGTGACGCCACGGGCGCCCTCGCCGCCCGTGCGGGCGAGCACGGTGTAGAAGTCGGCGACGCCGCCGTGCGTGATCCAGGCCTTGGTGCCGGTGATGACCCAGTCGTCGCCGTCCCTGACGGCCTTGGTGCGCAGCGACGCCGCGTCGGATCCGGACGCCGGCTCCGAGAGGCAGTACGCGCCGAGCAGGCCGCCGCCGAGCATGGCGGGCAGGTGGTCGGCCTGCTGCTCCTTGGTGCCGTAACCGGCGAGCGCGTGGCAGGACAGGGAGTGGACGCTGACGCCGAGGCCGACGGTCAGCCGTGCGGCGGCGAGCTCTTCCAGGACCTGGAGGTAGACCTCGTACGGCTGGTCGCCGCCGCCGAACTCCGAGTCGTACGCCAGCCCGAGCAGGCCGGACTCGGAGAGCAGCGTGAAGACCTCACGGGGAAAGCGCCCGGCGTCCTCCTCCTCGGCCGCCCTCGGGGCGATCTCGCGCTGGGCGATGTCCCGGACCAGCGAGAGCAGATCCCTGGCCTCATCCGTGGGCAGCTGACGCTCCACCGACTGCGTGATGTGGTCGGGCATGACGCTCTCCTCCCTGTGGGGCTGCGGCGGACGCCCGCGCTGGGTGGGGCGGCGCCGCCGGGAAACGATGCCGAGCCGGGGTCTGTTTCCGGGTCGCGGAAGCAGCTGACCAGCGGCTGTGGCGCGTTGAGTATGCCCGATCCACGGCAGCCCGTCACTAGTTAACGACCGCTTACTCAAAACATAGCCGAAGATCACCACCACGGCCCGGATTGGTCCGAACCATTGACCGCACTGGTCTAGTCCTCCTACTGTTTCTTTCAACGACTTAACGCGTTCATGCCAAGTCGCACGCGCAGGTCCACGGCACCACTTCCCCCTCCCGGCCTCCCCCCACGAGGAGACACGATGCTCAGACCGCACTCCCCTCGCGCCTCCCTCCGCGCGCTCATCGCCACCACCTGTTGCGCCGTCCTCGGCGCGGGCCTGCTGGCCGGGGCGGGCAGCGCCGCCGCCGAGCCCGACAAGGGCACCACGAGCACGAAGAGCACCGAGCAGCGGGCCGCCGCCGGCTCCAAGGTCGTCGGATACTTCACCGAGTGGGGTGTCTACGGCCGGAACTACCACGTCAAGAACGTCGAGACGTCCGGCTCGGCCAACAAGCTCACGCACATCAACTACGCCTTCGGCAACGTCCAGGGCGGCAAGTGCACGATGGGCGACGCCTACGCGGCGACCGACAAGGCCTACACCGCCGACCAGTCCGTGGACGGCGTGGCCGACACCTGGGACCAGCCGCTGCGCGGCAACTTCAACCAGCTGCGCAAGCTGAAGAAGAAGCACCCGAACCTCAAGGTCCTCTGGTCGTTCGGCGGCTGGACCTGGTCGGGCGGGTTCACCGAGGCGGCGAAGAACCCCGCGGCCTTCGCCCAGTCCTGCTACGACCTGGTCGAGAACTCCAAGTGGGCCGATGTCTTCGACGGCATCGACATCGACTGGGAGTACCCCAACGCCTGCGGCCTGACCTGCGACACGAGCGGGCGCGCGGCGTACAAGAACCTGATGTCGGCGGTCCGTGCGAAGTTCGGCAGCAACAACCTGGTCACCGCGGCGATCCCGGCGGACGCCTCGGCGGGCGGCAAGATCGACGCGGCCGACTACGCGGGCGCGGCCCAGTACGTCGACTGGTACAACCCCATGACGTACGACTACTTCGGCGCCTGGGACGCGAAGGGCCCGACCGCCCCGCACTCGCCGCTGACCTCCTACACCGGCATCCCCAAGGCCGACTACCACTCCGACGCCACCATCAAGAAGCTGAAGGCGCTCGGGGTGCCGTCCCAGAAGCTGCTGCTCGGCCTCGGCTTCTACGGCCGCGGCTGGACGGGCGTCACGCAGAAGGCGCCCGGCGGCACCGCGACAGGACCGGCCGCGGGCAAGTACGAGCAGGGCATCGACGACTACAAGGAACTGAAGACCAAGTGCCCGGCCAACGGCACGGTCGGCGGGACCGCGTACGCGCACTGCGGGAACAACTGGTGGAGCTACGACACCCCGGCGACCATCGCGGGCAAGATGAACTACAAGAACCAGCAGGGTCTCGGCGGCACCTTCTTCTGGGAGCTCAGCGGAGACACGGCCAACGGTGAGCTGATCAAGGCCATCAACTGACCTGACACAGCAGTTCTGCCGAGGGGCGGGAGCCGGCGGGCTCCCGCCCCTCGCGCGTGCCCGCGCTCAGGGGCGCGCCGGCGCCGGGTACGACGGCTCGAAGTCCTCGATGACCCGCAGCGTGTCCCCGAGCGTCCGCACCAGGAGCGCACCGACCGTCTCGCGCGACAGACCCCGGCGGCCGATCCAGTCGAGGGTGATCCCCTCCACGCTGCACAGCCAGCCGAGCAGGGCCGTGCGCGCCAGCTGCGGGATGTCCTTGCGGCCGTACGCACCCTCGGCGATCGTCCCGATCAGCGCCTCGCGGACGCCGTCGCGTATGGCGTGCACCTCGGCGTCGAAGCCGACGCCGCCGCTGATGATCGTGCGGTACGCCGCCTGGTGGTGCTCGGCGTAGCGCAGATAGCCGTCGACGGTGCGCTGCACCCGCTCCACGGGCGGCAGGTCGTCGTGGCGTCCCGCGCGCGCGACGAGGTCCGCGACGGACTCCTCGATGATCGCCAGGTAGTAGCCGCGCTTCGACTTGAAGTAGTAGTAGATCAGGCCCTTGGCGACGCCCGCCTGTCTCGCGATGTCGTCCATGGACAGGGCGTCGTAGGACGTGTCGGCGAACAACTTGCGTCCGATGGCGAGAAGTTCGGCACGACGCGCCGCCGAGCGGTCCGTTCCGCGCTGTTGACTATTATTCAATTTCGGCCCTAGTCTCCAACTGCCTCGGGATCGTCCGCAGTATGGCAGACCACTGCCGTCCGCCGGTCCGGCTCCCGGCGGCCCCACGCACTCCCCTTACGCACGCCTACGCACGCGGAACGACGTACGGGAGGAAACAGTGAACGCAAGCCGCACCGCGTTACGCGAGGGCAGAACCTCCTGGAAGAAGACGGCCGTGGTGGCCCTGCCGGCCGTCCTGGCCGTCGGTGTGATGGCCTCCGTGATGGCCGAGGGCGCGCTCGCCGCGTCCTTCGCGGTCTCCGGCACCAGCTTCCAGGTGTCGTCCGGCAAACTGACCAGCCAGGGCCTGTCCTCGTACGTACAGACGGACCGGGACATCGACGGCAAGGGGCACCCGGTGGCGCTCCTCGGGATCGGTGACGCGACCCTCTCCGACATCTGCCAGGCCGCCGAGGTCAAGACCCCCCTCGGCAACGTCGTCTTCAAGCTGACCGCGGGCGGCGACGCGGGGAACGTCACCGCGAGCAACCTCATCATCGACGGCGAGGACCTGACCGGCGACGCCCGCTTCGGCACCGCGCAGATCGGCCGGGACGCCTCGACGCTCGACCAGGTCCCCGGCATCAAGGGCGAGCGGGGCAAGTTCGGTTTGCAGGCCGGTGACATCACCGTCTCCGGGGTGAAGTCGAACGCCTGGTCGGCGACCGGCGGCAACTTCCGGCTCAAGGGCATGCGGGTCGACGTCAGCCTCGGCGGCAAGAAGTGCTTCTGACCGGCGGCGGCAGGGGTGGCGTCAGACCCTTCCGCGGCGACGGCGGCGGCTGGCTCGACCGGCGGCTGCCGTGGCCCGACCAGCGCCGGGTCGTCCGCAGATGGCGGCGCACCCGGCCGTTCTGGGGCGGGCTGCTGCTGATCCTCGGCGGCGCCGAACTGCTCCTGATCCCGCTCTCGCCGCTGACCGTGCTCGTCAGTCTCGGCCTCGGCGGGATCGCGGCGCTCGGCATCGGGATCGCGCTGGTCGTGGCGGGGCTCTTCCTGTGGCTGCTGCCCCACACACACCACTATGTGAGCGTCAACGCGCTGATCCTCTCGGTGCTCTCGTTCGCGGCGACCAACCTCGGCGGGTTCCTCGTCGGCATGCTGCTGGGCATCGCGGGCAGCGCCATGGGGTTCGGCTGGACGCCGGTGCCGGAGGACGCCGAGGAGGATCCGGCGCGCCCGAAGGTGCGGGACGGACAGGGCACCCGGACGCTCGGGGTGCTGCTGCCCGTGGTGATCGTCGCGGGCATCGTGAACGGGAGCCCGGCGAAGGCGGCCCCCGCGGAGTCGATCGTGGCGGCCAGGACCCCGCCCACCATCACCACCACGCTCTTCGCTCCCGAGGGCTTCATCCTCGCGGGTGTCCGCGAGATCCCGACCGCGGACGGGCCGTTGAAGGTCATGGTGCTGCGGATGAAGGCCGCCTCGCTCACGGACTACCGGCTCAGGACGCGGGACGGTGGGCGCGAACTCGCCCTGGGCGCCGACACGTTGGACCTCAGCGGCCGGGTCACCCTCTACCTGACCAAGTTCAAGGGGTGCCTGGAGGGCATCCTCTGCCTCACCTTCACGCCCGACAAGCTGCCGGTGCCGCCCGTCGTGCCGCCGTTCATCTTCATGACGGACGTGAGCGCCGAGCAGGCCCTGGTCACCTCGGACTCGATCGTGGCGGGCGGCCTCTCGCTGAGGGCCACGGCATGATCCAGATCCAGGCGGCGCTGTTCTGGGCGTACGCGGCCGGCGCCACGTTCGCCCTCTCGGCCGGGCGGCAGCTCCAGGTGTGGGAGCGGATCAACGCGGGCGAGGGCCCGCGCACGCGCAGCCGGGCCGCCAATCCCTATCTGGCGCTCACCGCGCTCTTCGCCGCCGTCCTGATGGTGCCGACGGGGCTCTTCCTGCTCTGGCAGAACCCCTCCTGGTCGACCATGCACGTGGCGGACGGCCACGAAGGCGTGTGGGCGGGGTTCGTGCTGTTCTACGCGGGCGGCATCCCGGTGGCCGCGATCCTCGGGTTCCTGGTGGCGCAGGGGCTGGTGCTCGTGGGGGCCGGCTACTGGGCGTACCTCCAGTGCGTCGGCGGATACTTCCTGCTGTTCGGGACGTTGGTCCACGGGTGGGACGGCAGGGGTTACGAGCGCCTCTTCTCACCCGGCGCCGAGGATTTCGCCGACTGGGGGCGGGACAGCGTCGTCAACCACGTGCTGGACTTCCTGACGTCCGGGACGTTCCTGGCGCTGCTGCTGTTCGGCGCCGCGGTGATCGGCACCATGCTGGTGACCGAGATCGGCTGGCTCATGGAGGGCTGGTCGCTGCCGGGCGCCGACGAGGACCGCAAGGTGCCGAGGCTCCTGGCCATCGCCATCGCGGCGGCCGGGGTCTACGGTCTGCCCTTCGTGGGCGCGGTCCTCGCGAGCGTGCTGGTGCGCCTCGTCGGCGGGTGGCTCGGCCTGCCGCTGTTCGCGGTCGTGGCGGGCGTCACACTGCTGCACCGGCGCTCGCCGGTGCGGTGGCTGTACGGCCTGGTGGGCGTGCCGGGGCGGCACTGGCGGGCCGGCCTCGACGAGGCCGGCGGTCAGGGGAGCGAAGGCCCGGGCGGCCGGGAGAACGGGGGCCCGGGCGGCCGTGAGGGTGGCGTCACAGCAGACCGGTCTGGGTGACGAGCATCGCGAGGACGACGACGAGGGTCCAGCCGGCGAGGTGCTCCAGGAGGGTGGGCCCGTCTTCGTCGGGGCCGCCGGTGCGGGCCTTCGCGCGGACGGCGGTGGCAGAGGTCGCGGTCATGTCGTTCTCACTGACGTGTCGTATGGCAGTACTCCCCCACAAGGTCCCGGGCAGTGCCTGCACCCCCACGGGACCCCCTCCACCTTGCCAGCCGGAAGCCCTTTTGCGGGCGAGACCTTGGTCACCCCACAACTCGGACGTCACGTCGCGCGTCTAACCCCGGACGGCCGGGTTGTCTCCCCGTCCGTCCGCCCGTGCACCGTACGACCGAGAGGTTTCCGATGAGCACGAACCGGAGCACGAACCGGACGACGTCCCGCCCGCGCCGCAGGGGCCGGCTCGCCCTCGCGGCCGCGATCACCGCCGCGGCCGCCCTCACCGCACCTGTGACACAGGCCGCACCGATCTCACAGGCCGCATCGGTCGCCCAGGCCGCATCGGTCGCCGCCGGGAAGCCGTCGCCGGGCGCGCCCGGTCTCGGGGACCCGATGTTCCCGCTGGACGGGAACGGCGGATACCAGGTGGAGCGCTACTACCTGGACTTCGACTGGCAGGCCCCGAAGACGCCCTTCGAGGCGACGACGACGATCAGGGCCCGGTCCACCCAGGCGCTGTCCCGCTTCAATCTCGACTTCGGCGGCAACACCCTGCACAAGGTCACCGTGAACGGCTCGGCGGCGGCCGCCTCGCGCGCGGGCGACGAGCTCACGGTCACCCCCAAGTCCCCGCTCGCGAAGGGTAGTTCCTTCACGGTCAAGGTCACCTACACCGCCGACCCGACGCAGACCCGGCACCGCGACGACGCGATCGAGGACTACGGCTGGATCCCCACGCCCGACGGCACGGTGGTCTATCCGCAGCCGAACGGCGCCCGGCTGATCTTCCCGGCCAACGACCATCCGAGCCGGCGCGCGCCGATCACCTTCCGCATCACCACACCGAGCGACCGCACGGCCGTCGCCAACGGCAGGCTGGTCTCGCGCACCGAGCGCCCCGACGGCCGGGTCCGCTGGACGTACGATTCCGAACAGCCCCTCTCCACCCAGCTGGTGCAGCTGGCCGTCGGCAAGTTCCGGCTGGTCGACAGCGAGGGGCCCGGCGGTCTTCCGCTGCGCGACGTCGTCCCGGACGAGCTGGTCGAGCCGACGGCCGCGTACCGCGCACTCACCCCGGACCACCTCACGTGGCTTCAGGAGAAGCTCGGCCCCTACCCCTTCGACCGCTACGGCCTGCTGGTCGGCGACACCGACCTCGGCGTGGCCCTGGAGACCCAGACCCTGTCGCTCATCCCGAAGGCGGACCTGCTCGGCACCCGGGTCGACGCCGAGCGGAACATGGTGCACGAGCTGGCCCACCAGTGGTTCGGCGACAGCGTGGCCCTCAAGAGCTGGTCCGACCTGTGGGTGAGCGAGGGGCACGCCCGCTTCTACGAGAGGGAGTACTCCGAGCAGCATGGCGGGGACAGCTTCGAGGCCGCCATGAAGACCGCTTACCGCAACCACGACATCTGGCGCCGCGACTTCGGCGCGCCCGCCGAGCCGACCGAGCCGAACCTGTTCAAGCGCATGCGGTACGACGGCTCGGCCCTGGTCCTCTACGCGCTGCGCGAGCAGGTCGGCGACGCGACGTTCCAGAAGATCGAGCGCGCCTGGGTGAGCGGTTTCGCGGGGCGCGCGGCGAGCACGCGGGACTTCGTCGACCTGGCTTCGAAGGTCGCGGGCGAGGACCTGGAGGGGTTCCTGCACCCCTGGCTGTACGGCTCCAAGACTCCGCCGATGCCGGGGCACCCGGACTGGGTCGTGGACCCGGCAACAAGCGGATGATCCCATTCAGTACTGAGGCGCTCCTTCCGCCCTTATGCTCGCGGTCGATCTCCAGGGGGGAGATCCAGAAAATCATGGGAGGGGAACACACATGACCGGAGTTTCCAGACGCGCGCTACTGGGCTACTCGAGCAGCGCCGCCGCGGGAGCGGCCTTGGCGGGCGCGGGGCCCGCCGGCGCCGCCGAGGCCGACTCGGCGGCGACCGCCCAGGCGGCCTCGGCCACCGCGGCCACGCCGACGTCGGACGCCGACGTACCGAACGGGCAGAAGTTCGCGGGCAACGTCAGCATCGGCGACATCGACGCGATGATGGACTTCTCGTTCAACCTGCGGGTCGAGAACACTCCCGCGGCGAAGCAGATCACCCCGATGGAGATCGTGAACGCCTTCAACGAGATCGCCACGTCCCGCGGCTGGCCCCGGATGACGTTCTACTACGAGACCAGCGCCCCGCTGAACTGACCGAGCGCGCCCGCTCCGCCCGAGATGCACCTTTCCTCCGCTCCTCTTAGCGTGGGGGCATCCCCGACCAAGAGGAGCCGTCATGGGCGACAGCGCCATGAAGAAGGCAAAGGGCAAGGCCAAAGAGATGGCGGGCAAGGCCACCGGCAACGACCGCATGGCGGCCGAGGGCAAGACCGATCAGGCCAAGGGCAAGGCGAAGGGAGCCGCCGACGACATGCGCGCGAAGGCCGAGGGCATGCGCGACTCGTTGCGCGAGGACCGCTGAGCCGACGCGTGTGCCCGTCCCCGCGCGGGGGCGGGCACACGCGCGTCGCCGACCACCTCGCCCCCCCTCTCTCCTACAGGGGGGACTCAGGTGGGATCCACATCCCCTGGAGTCGCGGTAGGGCCAGGTGTGTCCGTCCGCGCACGCTGGCTAGGCTGGTGGCACACGCTGTGATCGCGCTGGTGCCGACCTGCGGGCGACGTGAAGGGGACGGGCAAGTGCAGCCGGACGGGCAGGACTTGGCGGGCCGGACGCCGTTGGGCGCCGCCTGGCGGGCGGTCGTCGAGGGCGTCACGGGCTCGATGGCCTACATCGCCGACGAGCACTGGAACGTGCTCGCCTGCAACGACGAGTTCAGAGCCCTCTTCCCGGCCGGCCGGCCGCCGGCCAACATCATGCGGTGGATGCTCCTCGACGATCAGGCCCGGCACGACGTCCTGCTCAACTGGGCCGAGGACTGGGCGCGCGGCGCCTGCCCCGCGCTCCGGCGGGCCGTCACGAACCACCCCACCGACCCCACGCTCATCGACCTGGCGGACGACGTCCGGCGCGATCCGCTCGCGGGCCCCATCTATCTGGCGACCGCGAGCTCCCACCCCCTGCACCCGGACGGTGCCGTGCGCCAGGTCAACCACGCCGTGAAGGGGCCGGGCTGGGTGATCGCGTCCGCCGCCAGCCCGCTGCCGGAGACGGACGCCCTGTTCGTGATGATGCAGTACCGGCCGGGCGCGGTCCGCCCCCATCAGCCGCCGCCGCTCAGTACGCACGCCCGCTGAGGCCGACGGATCAGCGGATCAGCGGATCAGCGGATTCCGACCGCGGCCAGCGCGCCCCGCTGCCGCGCGGTCAGTGTCGTCGGGAAGTACAGGTAACAGACGCCTCCCGTGCCCGACACGACCTTCCCGGTGGAGTTGTAGCGCTTCGTCCGCAGCCAGATGTTCTCCCACTCGCGCCTCTTGTAGACGCGGCGCACCTCCGGGTTGCTGGGCGATGCCGGGTCGTTGGCGATCACGTCGCCGTCCGCCGTGAAGCCGATGACGGTCATGAGGTGGCCCGCCGTGCCGTAGCCCGCACCCGTCAGCTCCTCCCGGAGGAACGACTGGGACGTTATGGCCGGGATGCCCGCGGCGATCAGCGACTCCAGCTCCGTCAGCGAGGCGAGCCGGGTCACCACGCCCTGGAGATCCTTGTACGTCGACGCGTAGGCGGCGTTGAAGGGCCAGTTGCCGCAGCCGTTGTACTGGTAGTCGAACGTGTAGCGGGCCGCGTGGCAGACCTGCGGGTCGGCGTAGGAGGGATCGACCCAGGCCAGGTCCTCGGCCGTCGGCCTGCGCCCCCAGTACTCGATGATCATCTGCGAGGAGGTCGGGCTGCACCAGGCCTCGCCTCCGTTGTCGTACTCCGGATACTGGCCCTTGTGGATGTCCTGCGAGTAGCGCGGGACCGTCAGCTCCTTGGCGAGGCCCGGCTGCGACGCGGGGACCGTGAAGCGGTCGGGGACCGCGGAGGCCATCGCGCCGAGCCGCCAGACCGTGGGGGTCGCGGTGGCGCCCGGCTTGCGGTGGAGCGTCAGGCGCAGCTGGTACGAGACGACGCGCAGCCCGCCCGCCGTGTCGTCCACGGAGAGCGTGTCCGTCCAGACGGTCGACTTGTCGTCGGTCTGGTCGTCGACCGAGGTCCGCCGGATGTCGGCCTCCGCGTCGTCGCCCGAGGCCCAGCGGCCCATCACGTACCAGGGCGACTGCGTCCCGTCGGAGTACGTGCCCCGCAGCTCGACCTGGAGCCAGGTCCCGGCGGGCGTGTGGGCGTTCCAGGACGCGATGAGCTCGGTGGCGGGGACCGTGGAGCGGTGTGTGGGGGAGGTCCACCGGGCGTACTCGTAGGTGGTGGTCCTGCCGGTGTGCGGGTCGGCGTACTCGGTGCGGCCCACGGGCTCCGCGATGCGCAGGCCGGGGCGGGCGCCGGTGACGGGGGCCGTGCCCTCCGCGGTGCCGGTGCGCCAGTCCTTCGACGAGCTCCAGAAACGGTTGTCCACGAAGCGGTCCGCGCGTGGGGCGCGCCCCCGGGCCGCTGCCGGGCCCGCGGCCACGGCGGGCGTGGCGGTCGCGGCGAGGGCCGCCAGGGCGGCGCTGGTGGCGGCGGTGGCGAGCACGGATCTCCGCGACATCCCGTCGCCACGCCCGCCTGCGCCCGCACCGCCCGTCTTGTCGGGCCGCTCGGCTCGGTCTGCTGGGTCTACCTGGTGTGCTCGGTCTGCCTGATGTGCTCGGTCTGCTCGGTCCATGGGTGGGACCCCCAGTCGACATGGTTTCCGGCGGGATCCGGAAGGGTCGGACAGATGCACGGAAGTGGGCCAACTATGGCCGGTCCCGGCCGACTTCTGCCAGCGCTTCGGGCACTGTCGCGCGCAACAATATTGGCCTCAACCAATGGCATGACCTGCGACGGCGCGCGGAACACATCCTTCCGCGGTCGTACCCTTACCCCTGATGACCGGACACCCGCCCACCCCGCTCCCCCGCCTCGCCGACACCCTGCGACACCTGCCGCCCTCCTGTGGCCCCGTCCGGCTGATCGCCGTGGACGGGCACGCCGGCTCCGGAAAGTCGACGTTCGCCCGACGCCTCGCCGAGGCGTTCGGCGGCGCGCCCGTGCTGCGGCTCGACGACATCGCGAGCCACACGGAGCTCTTCGACTGGACGGAGCGGCTCCGGCGGCAGGTCCTCGGACCGCTCTCCCGCGGCGAGACGGCGCACTACGCGACGTACGACTGGCACGAGCACCGCTTCGGCCCCGCCGACACGCCTCTGCCGCCCGCGCCCGTGGTGATCGTCGAGGGCGTCGGGGCGGGCCGCCGGGCGCTGCGGCCGCACCTCGCCGCGGTGCTGTGGATGGATGTGGCGCGCGAGGAGGCATGGCAGCGGGGCCGCCGACGGGACGGGGCGGCCCAGAGTGATTTCTGGGACGGCTGGGAGCCCGAGGAACGCCGGCATTTCACCGTGGACCCCTCCAGACCCTTCGCACACTTTTTGGTACGACAGCGCCCAGAGGGATACGAGGTACTTCAAGGGCCGGGTGTGACACGTACGAAGGCCTGAGTAGTCACGCAGAGTGAAGGAGCGTGGGCGGTCCGCTGAACCTCCGGAAAAATACTTCCAGTTGGCCTCACGAGTTTTCGCCAGTGCCCCAACTATGCTTGACCCAGGGCCCTTACAGGACTTACGTTCTGAATGTGCGGTGTTGCGACACCGCCCGCAGACGCGAAGCCCCCGGTTGTTCCCCCGTGATCGGGGGCTTCGTTCTGCCTCCGGAGCCCGATTTCCGACCGCCGCGTGCCGCCATCCGCTCACCCTCGGTCACCATCGGGCCATTCACCATCGGCCCTTTCCGGCCGATCCGCCGATGCGGCACCCTACGGCACACCGCTCCCCCGCAGGTACGATGCATATCGGTGCGCCTTTTCGGACGGCCGCTCTGCGCATCGAATCAACTCCCGTCCGCAGCACAGTGGTTCAGGCAGTGGTTCAGCGCGATGGTTCAGCGCAGTCGCCGGCGGGCACCGGTCCGGCGGTACGCAAACGGGGGCACGGTTTGTGGGGGACCTGATGGACTTCGACGCGGTGGGCTCACCCGCCCCGGCCGACCTCGCCTGGCTGAGGGGCGTCGACGCCTACACCATGGGCGCCTATCCGCAGGCGGAGGAGGAATTCCGGACGGCGGTGCGGATGGACCCCGGGATGGCCGACGGCTGGCTCGGCCTGCACGCGCTGCGCATCGACACGACGACGGCGTTACTGCGGATGTTCCAGCACCGGGAGCGGTTCGGGGAGCAGCGCACCCGGCACGCGCGCGCCCTCAACTCCTGGTACTGGCTGGGCTGGTGGGTGCAGCCCGTCCTGGAGAGCTCCCGTGACCTGCTGCTCGCGCACGCCTCGCACTGGCTCGACGGCCGCCATGTCCCGGAGCTCGACCGGGCGTTGGCGGGCCTGCCGCCCGTCGACGCGGATCCGCAGGTGCGCTTCCTGCACGCCTGCCGCTCCTATCTGGTCAAGGACTGGGAGCAGTTGGTGCGCCACACGGACCCGCTGATCGACGACCCGATGCTGGGCATCGAGGCCGGGCTCTTCGGCGGCATGGCCCGGGTCCGCCTGGAGGCGTACGGCCAGGCGGAGCCGCTGCTGTCCGCCGCCCTCATGCGCTGCCGCAGCGAACAGCCGCAGCGCAAGGAGCTGCGCTACTGGCTGGCCCGCGCGCACGAGGGCACGGGACGCTCGGCGGCGGCCCTGCCGCTGTACCGGGCGGTGCACCGGGTCGACGCCTCCTTCATGGACACCTCGGCGCGGCTCGCGGCGATCTCCGAGGGCGACGGGTACGACGAGGCGGCCGACCTCGCCGCGATCAGCCTGACCGGGGCGGGACAGGACGTGCTGGAGGGGCCGGACGGCATCGACGTGCTCTTCGGCACGGAGGGGCGTGACGTGAAGGTCACCGACCCGGAGCTGCCGTCGGGCGGCGGCTCCTCGACCACCAAGGGTCCCAGTGGCTCCGGCGTCCCCACCAGCCCCGGTGGCCCCGGCAGTCTCAACAGCCCCAGTGGTCCCAGTGGTCTCAACAGTCCCGGCGGTCCCAGTGGCCCCACTGGCCCCACTGGCCCCACCGGCCCCTCCGTCCCCGCCGAGGCCGACACCGTCCGCGAGAAGGCGATCATCCCCATCAAGGCGGGCCCCGCGCAGCTGCCCCCGGGCCCCACCGACCCCGCCCTCCTGGAGGCCGCGCTCTCCGAACTGGAGGGCATGGTGGGTCTGGAACCGGTGAAGCGGCAGGTCAAGGCGCTCTCCGCACAGCTGAACATGGCACGCCTGCGGGCCGCTCAGGGGCTGCCGGTGCAGCCGCCGAAACGACACTTCGTCTTCTCGGGCCCCTCGGGCACCGGCAAGACCACCGTGGCCCGCATCCTCGGCCGCGTCTTCTACGCGCTCGGCCTGCTCGGCGGCGACCACCTGGTGGAGGCGCAACGCGCCGACCTGGTCGGCGAGTACCTGGGCCAGACCGCCGTGAAGGCCAACGAACTGATCGACTCTGCGATCGGCGGAGTCCTCTTCGTCGACGAGGCCTACTCCCTCTCCAACTCCGGCTACGGCAAGGGCGACGCCTACGGAGACGAGGCCCTTCAGGTCCTCCTCAAGCGCGCCGAGGACAACCGCGATCACCTCGTCGTCATCCTCGCGGGCTACCCGGAGGGCATGGACCGGCTCCTGGCCGCCAACCCCGGCCTGTCCTCGCGCTTCACGACCCGCGTCGACTTCCCCTCGTACCGCCCCCTCGAACTCACCGCCATCGGCGAGGTCCTCGCCGCCGACAACGGCGACGTGTGGGACGAGGAGGCGCTCGAAGAGCTGCGCTCCATCAGCGGGCACGTCGTCGAGCAGGCCTGGATCGACGAGCTGGGCAACGGCCGCTTCCTGCGCACGCTGTACGAGAAGAGCTGCGCCTACCGCGACCTGCGGCTCTCCGGCTACCCCGGCGAACCGGGGCGCGCCGACCTGTCGACCCTGCGGCTGCCCGACCTGATGCAGGCGTACGGCGAAGTGCTCTCGGGGCGGGGACCGCAGGACGCCCCGGGGATCTGACAATCCCCGGGGCGCCCCGCCACACAGCCCGTGAAGCTCAGCCCACGCGGCTGCCCGCGAGCGCGGAGTCCCTGGCGTCCCCGGCGTCCTGTGGCGGCGTCCTCTGCACCGTGACCCGGTGCGCCGGGTCACGGACCTCGCCGACCAGCATTTCCAGGACGTCCTCCAGGGCGACCAGGCCCAGCACCTTGCCGGACGCGTCGGCGACCTGCGCCAGGTGTGTCGCGGCGCGGCGCATCACGGTCAGGGCGTCGTCCAGCGGCAGTTCGGACCGCAGCGTGGTCATCGGGCGCCAGACCTGCTGCGGCACGGCGCGGTCGGTCTCCTCCAGGTCCAGGACGTCCTTGACGTGGAGGTAGCCCATGAAGGCGCCGTTCTCCGCGCGGACCGGGAAGCGGGAGTAGCCGGTGCGCCCGGTGAGCTCGATGACGCGGGCCGGGGTGACCGAGGGGCCCACGGTCACCAGGGACGCCCGGTCGAGCAGGACGTCGGTGACCGGGCGCGAGCCCAGCTCCAGGGCGTCCTCCAGACGCTCCTGCTCGACGGGGTCGAGGAGCCCCGCCTGGCCGGAGTCCTCCACGAGGCGGCCCAGCTGCACGCTGGTGAACACCGCCTCGACCTCGTCCTTCGGCTCCACCCCGAAGAGCCGCAGCACGACCCGGGAGCACGCCCCGAGCGCCACGGTCACCGGCCGGCAGAGCCGCGCGAAGGCGACCAGGCCCGGGCTGAACCAGAGGGCGGTCTTCTCGGGGGCCGCCATCGCGAGGTTCTTCGGGACCATCTCGCCGATGACGAGGTGGAGGAAGACGACGACGGCGAGCGCGATCACGTAGCCGAGGGGGTGGATCATGCCCTCAGGCAGGTGGACCGCCTCGAAGACCGGCTCCAGGAGGTGGGCGACCGTCGGCTCGGCGACCGCGCCGAGCGTCAGCGAGCAGACGGTGATGCCGAACTGGGCGGCCGCCATCATCTGCGGCAGATGTTCGAGGCCGTACAGGACCTGACGGGACCGCTTGGTGTCCAGGGGCTCGATCTGGCTGCGGCGCACGGACACGAGCGCGAACTCGGCGCCCACGAAGAAGCCGTTGGCGAGCACGAGCAGGACGGCGAAGAGGAGTTGCAGCAGGCTCATCGCAGTGCCTCCGCGGGAGCCGCGGACACCGGGGCGTCCGCCGTCCGTGCGATCCTGACCCGCTCGGCGCGGTAGTGGCCGACCTGGCGCACCGAGAGCCGCCAGCCCGGGAGTTCGGCCCGGTCACCGGGGGCCGGGATGCGGCCGAGCAGATCCGCGACGAGGCCGGCGACGGTCTCGTACGGGCCTTCGGGCACGGTGAGCCCGATGCGCCGGAGCGTGTCGACGCGGCAGCCGCCGTCGGCGTCCCAGGCGGGCCTGCCGTCCTCGGCCGGTGCCGCGCAGAGCTCGGGCAGGTCGAGGAGGTCGTGCTCGTCGCGGACCTCGCCGACGAGTTCCTCGACGATGTCCTCCAGGGTGACGACGCCCGCCGTGCCGCCGTACTCGTCGACGACGACGGCGATGGGCTGCTCGCTGCGCAGCCGCTCCAGGAGGGGCTGCACGGGCAGCGTCTCGGGGACGAGCAGCGGGGACTTCGCGATGCGGCCCACGGGCGTCCTCAGGCGTGCGTGGGCGGGCACCGCGAGGGCGTCCTTGAGGTGGACCATGCCGACGACCTCGTCGATCCGCTCGTCGTAGACCGGGAAGCGGGACAGGCCGGTGGCGCGGGTCAGGTTGACCACGTCCTCGGCGGTCGCCGACGACTGAAGCGCGCTGACCTTCACGCGGGGCGTCATGACGTGCTGCGCGGTCAGCTCCCCGAGGGAGAGGGTGCGGACGAACAGGTCGGCGGTGTCCTGCTCCAGGGCACCGGCCTGCGCCGAGTGCCGGGCCAGGGAGACCAGTTCGCCGGGGGTGCGGGCGGACGCCAGCTCTTCGGCGGGCTCGACGCCGAGGGCGCGCACCAGCCGGTTGGCCACGGCGTTCAGGAGGGCGATCACGGGCCGGAAGAGCCGCGCGAACACGTGCTGCGGGCCCGCGACGAACCGCGCGACCTGAAGCGGCCTGGAGACCGCCCAGTTCTTGGGCACCAGCTCGCCGATCACCATCTGTACGGCGGAGGCGAGCAGCATGCCGACCACCACGGAGACACCGCCCACGGCACCTTCGGGGACGCCGACCGCCGTGAAGGGGCCCGCGAGCAGGTGCGCGAGGGCCGGTTCGGCGAGCATGCCGACGACGAGCGAGGTGATGGTGATGCCGAGCTGGGTGCCGGAGAGCTGGAAGGACAGCTCCTTGAGGGCGCTGACGACCGTCGCGGCCCTTCGGTCGCCGTCGGCCGCGGCCTTCTCCGCGTCCGGCCGCTCGACGGTGACGAGGCCGAACTCGGCCGCCACGAAGAAGCCGTTGGCGAGAATCAGCAGGAATGCCGCCCCGAGAAGCAGCAGGGGCACTGTCATGCCGCCGCCTCTCCGGTCGTGCCGGTCCCGGTGTGCGGGGAGGGGGCGGCGCAGGTACTACAGGACGATCCGTCCATCGCCGGAGTCAGTCACTCCTCGGATAGCAGGAGCCCCTGGGAGCCGGGCGGGCCCGTCAGGAGCGGGGCGGCGCTCACGCACGCCCCGCCAACAGATTAATCAAGACCGGGCGCGGAACGTCCAGAGCCTAGTTCTCGCGAGCCGTCCGGGCCTCGGCGAGTGCGCGCAGGCTGCGGGCGTCGGTGACGGCCTGCTGCCTGCCGATGCCCGGCTGGATGCCGAGGGCGGGCAGGCTGGTGCCGTCGCTGAGGTTGAGGAACACCCACGGGTCGCCGGGGCGGAGGTTGACCTGCACGATCTCGGCCCACGCAAGGCGGCGGCTCGTCGCGATGTTGACGACGGTCACGCCGGAGTCGTCGGCGACGACCTTGGGCCTGCTGAGCAGCACGAGCACGCCGAGCAGGAGCGCGCCGGTGAAGACGAAGCTGGTCCGCTCCCCCGGGCCGAGCTTGGGCAGCAGGAAGGCGATCGCCGTGATCACCACGAAGATCGTGGCGCCCGCGGTGAGCAGGACGGCCCGGGTCCGCGTCGGCCGGAAGGTGACGGGCAGGGCGGGGAGGTCAGGGCTGACGGGGGTGGCGGGGCTTTCGGACATGGGGCGGTGCTCCTACCGGGTCGGGGGCCGGTCAGAGGCGGCAGGCGTGGATGGCGGTGGTCAGGATGGCCCGCGCGCCGATGGCGTACAGGTCGTCCATGATCCACTGGGCCTCCTTGGCGGGGACCATGGAGCGGACGGCCACCCAGCCCTCGTTGTGCAGCGGGGAGATCGTCGGCGACTCCAGGCCCGGGGTGAGGGCGACGGCCTGCTCCAGGTGCTCGGCGCGGCAGTCGTAGTCCATCATCACGTACGACCTGGCGACGAGGACGCCCTGGAGGCGGCGCAGGAACTGCTGCACCTTCGGGTTGTCCGTGTCGGCGCCGGTGCGGCGGATGACGACCGCCTCGGACTTCATGATCGGGTCGCCGAAGACCTCCAGGCCGGCGTTGCGCAGGGAGGTGCCGGTCTCGACGACGTCCGCGATGACCTGGGCGACGCCCAGCTCGATGGCGGTCTCGACGGCGCCGTCCAGGTGGACGACGGAGGCGGCGACGCCCTGCTCGGCGAGGTGCTTGGCGACGATGCCCTCGTAGGAGGTCGCGACGGTCTTGCCCGCGAGGTCCTTGATGTCGCTCGCCGTACCCGGCTTCGCGGCGAAGCGGAAGGTGGAGCGGGCGAAGCCGAGCGGCAGGATCGCCTCGGCGTCGGCGCCGGAGTCGATCAGCAGGTCCTCGCCGGTGATGCCGATGTCGAGCCGGCCCGCCGAGACGTAGATCGCGATGTCCTTGGGGCGCAGGTAGAAGAACTCGACCTCGTTGTCGGGGTCGACGAGGACGAGCTCCTTCGACTCCTTGCGCTGCTGGTAGCCGGCCTCATGGAGCATCGCCGACGCAGGTCCGGACAGTGAACCCTTGTTGGGGACGGCGATGCGCAGCATGAGGTCAGCTTCCTTGTCTGGTGGATACGGGGTGGGGTGAGCGTGCGGCTCAGAGGTGGGCGTAGACGTCGTCGAGGGAGATGCCGCGGGCGACCATCATCACCTGTACGTGGTACAGGAGCTGCGAGATCTCCTCGGCGGCGGCTTCCTTGCCCTCGTACTCGGCGGCCATCCAGACCTCGGCGGCCTCCTCGACGACCTTCTTGCCGATGGCATGGACGCCCTTGTCGACCAGCTCGGCGGTGCGGGAGGTCGCGGGGTCGCCGTTGGCGGCCTTGTGCTGGAGCTCGGTGAAGAGCTCCTCGAAAGTCTTCTTGGACATGATGGTCGCCACTCTACGCGGCCGGACGGTCCCCCTCAGCGCCAGGGTTCGGAGACGGTGCGCAGCGTGGTCGCGGTGGCGACGGCCGCGGTGACCGCTTCGTGGCCCTTGTCCTCGCTGGAGCCCTCGATGCCCGCGCGGTCCAGGGCCTGCTCCTCGGTGTCGCAGGTCAGTACGCCGAAGCCGACCGGGACGCCGGTGTCGACGGAGACCTGGGTGAGTCCCTGGGTGACGCCCTGGCACACGTACTCGAAGTGCGGGGTGCCGCCGCGGATGACGACGCCGAGCGCGACGATCGCGTCGTAGCCGCGTCCGGCGAGGACCTTGGCGACGACGGGCAGCTCGAAGCTGCCGGGGACGCGCAGCACCGTCGGCTCGCTGATGCCGAGTTCGTTCAGGGCGCGCAGGGCGCCGTCGACGAGGCCGTCCATGACCTTCTCGTGCCACTGCGCGGCGATCACCGCGACCCGCAGGTCGCCGCAGTTCTTCACGCTCAGTTCGGGTGCACCCTTGCCGCTCACGTGCTTCTCCTCAAGGTGTTCTCGAAGTTACTGATTGCCGCAGGCGGACACGTCGGTGGCGTCCAGCCAGGGCAGGTCGTGCCCCATCCGGTCCCGCTTGGTGCGCAGGTACCGAAGATTGTGTTCGCCGGCCTCGACGGGCATGGGCTCGCGCCCGGTGACCTTCAGGCCGTGCCGCAGGACCGCGTCGGTCTTGTCGGGGTTGTTGGTCATCAGCCGCACCCCGCGTACCCCGAGGTCGCGCAGGATCTGCGCGCCCGCGCCGTAGTCCCGGGCGTCGGCGGGCAGGCCGAGCTCCAGGTTGGCGTCGAGGGTGTCGCTGCCCTGTTCCTGGAGGGCGTACGCGCGCAGCTTGGAGAGCAGGCCGATGCCGCGTCCCTCGTGGCCGCGCAGGTAGACGACGACGCCGCGGCCCTCTTCCGTGATGCGTCGCATGGAGGCTTCCAGCTGCGGGCCGCAGTCGCAGCGCAGGGAGTGGAAGACGTCGCCGGTGAGGCACTCGGAGTGGAGGCGGGCGAGGACGTCCTCGCCGTCGCCGATGTCGCCGTGGACGAGGGCGACGTGTTCGACCCCGTCGACGGTGGAGCGGTAGCCGTACGCCGTGAAGTCGCCGAAGGCGGTGGGCAGGCCGACCACGGCCTCGCGGCGGACGGTGGGCTCCGCGGAGCGGCGGTAGGCGATGAGGTCCTCGATGGAGATGATCGTCAGGCCGTGCTTGCGGGCGAAGGGGACCAGCTCGGGGAGCCGGAGCATCTTCCCGTCCTCGCCCGCGATCTCCACGATGGCGCCCGCGGGGCGCAGTCCCGCGAGGCGGGCGAGGTCGACGGCGGCCTCGGTGTGGCCGTCGCGGGCGAGCACGCCGCCGGACTTGGCGCGCAGCGGGAAGATGTGCCCGGGGCGCACGAAGTCGTCGGCGGTGGCGGCGCCGCCCGCCAGGAGCTGGAGCGTGGTGGCGCGGTCGGCGGCGGAGATGCCGGTGGTGACGCCGTGCGCGGCACTCGCGTCGACGGAGACGGTGAAGGCCGTGCTCATCGACTCGGTGTTGTGCTCGACCATCTGCGGGAGCCGGAGCCGGTCGAGCTCCTCGGCCTCCATGGGCGCGCAGATCAGACCGCGGCACTCGCTCATCATGAAGGCGACGATCTCGGGGGTCGCCATCTCGGCGGCGACGACGAGGTCGCCCTCGTTCTCGCGGTCCTCGTCGTCGACGACCACGACGGGGCGGCCCGCCGCGATGTCGCGGACGGCCTGCTCGACGGGGTCGAGGGAGAGGTCCAGGGGGTCTTCGTTGCCGGCGGTGCCGTGCCAGACCGGTGCCACAGTCATGCCGGGGCTCCTTCCATGACGGGCTGCGAGGCGGCCGTGCGGGAGCGCAGCCACCAGTCGCGCATGCCCCAGAGGACGAGGGCGAGGTAGACGACGTACACGAGTCCGGAGAAGGCGAGGCCGCTGCTGAAGGCGAGCGGCACGCCGACCACGTCGACGAGCAGCCAGGCGAACCAGAACTCGACGAGTCCGCGGGCCTGGGCGACCATCGCGGCGAGGGTGCCGACGAAGATGTAGGCGTCGGGCCAGGGGTTCCAGGACAGGTCGGGAACGGCGCTGAACAGGGCGCCGACGGCGAGCGTGCCGACCGCGGTGCCCGCGAGCAGGATGCCCCGCTCCTTCCAGGTGGCGAAGCGGATGGCGATGGAGCCGTCCTGCGCCTGCTGCCTGCCGCGGGTCCACTGCCGCCAGCCCCACAGCGCGACGCCGATGACGAGGAGCTGCTTGCCGACGCCGCCGGAGAGCTGCGCGGAGGCGTACGCGGCGACGAGGATGACGCCGGACAGGAACTGGGCGGGCCAGGTCCATATGGAGCGCCGCCAGCCGAGCGCGAGGGCGATGAGGCCGACGGTGTTGCCGATCATGTCGGACCAGAGGATGTGCTGGTCGAAGGCCGTGAAGGCTTCGGAGTTGAGCCAGTTCACTTGGTGGCCTCCTGAGCGGGCACTTGAACGCGGTCGCCGAGCAGGCGCTCGACGTACTTGGCGATGACGTCGACCTCAAGGTTGACCGGGTCGCCGGGCTGCTTGATGCCGAGCGTGGTCAGCGCGAGGGTGGTGGGGATGAGGCTGATGGTGAAGTAGTCGGGGCCCGCGTCGACCACGGTGAGGCTGACGCCGTCGACCGTGATGGAGCCCTTCTCCACGACGTAGCGGGAGAGGCCGGCCGGGAGCGAGACCTTGACGATCTCCCAGTTGTCGGACGGCTTGCGCTCGACGATCTCGCCGGTCCCGTCGACGTGCCCCTGCACGATGTGTCCGCCGAGGCGGGCGCCGACCGCGGTGGGGCGCTCCAGGTTGACGCGGGAGCGGACCGTGAGCGCGCCGAGGCTGGAGCGGTTCAGGGTCTCCGCCATGACGTCGGCGGTGAACTCGTCGCCCTCGTGCTCCACGACCGTCAGACAGACGCCGTTGACCGCGATGGAGTCGCCGTGCTTGGCGCCCTCGGTGACCACGGGGCCGCGCAGGCGGAAGCGGGAGGCGTCGGGGAGGTTCTCGACGGCGGTGATCTCGCCCAGCTCTTCGACGATTCCGGTGAACACTTCAGTGCTCCTTCGCTACGAGGGTCGCGGTGATGCGCAGGTCGGGGCCGATACGGACGGTCTCGCTCACGTCGAGCCGCAACGCTTCGGTGATGGTGGTGATTCCGCCGCCGGTCAGGGCGGCGGGGCCGGCGCCGAGCAGGACGGGGGCGAGGTAGCCGACGACGCGGTCGACGCAGCCGGCGGCCACGAAGGCGCCGGCGAGTGTCGGGCCGCCTTCGAGGAGGACGGACCGCACGCCACGCGCGTGGAGCACGTCCAGGAGGGTTTGGATGTCCAACCCGCCTTCCGCGCGCGGGAGCCGGACGGTGTCCTCGGCGTCGTACGCGGGGGCGGCGTCGTCGGCGACGGCGATCAGGGTCGGTGCCGCGTCGTCCAGGACGCGGGCGCCCGGCGTGACGGCGGTGCCGTTCGTGTCGACGACGACCCGCAGCGGCTGCACGGCCCCCTCGATGCCCCGCACGGCGAGGTGCGGGTCGTCGGCGCGCTGGGTGCCCGAGCCGACGACGACGGCGTCGCACTCGGCGCGCAGCCGGTGCACGTCGGCGCGGGACTCGGCGGAGGTGATCCAGCGGCTGGTGCCGTCGGCGGCGGCGGTGCGGCCGTCGAGCGTGGCGGCGTACTTCCAGGTGACGTGGGGGCGGCCGAGGCGCACGGAGGTCAGCCAGGCGGCGTTGACCTCGGCGGCCTCGGCCTCCAACAGGCCCTGTTCCACCGGGATACCGGCCGCTCGCAGGGTGTGCGCGCCGCCGGTCGCGGTGGGGTTCGGGTCGCCGACGGCGTAGACGACGCGGGCGATTCCGGCGTCGATGAGGGCCTGCGCGCAGGGGCCGGTGCGGCCGGTGTGGTTGCAGGGTTCGAGGGTGACGACGGCGGTGGCGCCACGGGCTCTGTCGCCCGCCGCGCGCAGGGCGTGGATCTCGGCGTGCGGGCCGCCCGCGCGCTGGTGCCAGCCCTCGCCGACGGTGTCGCCCGCGGCGTCGAGGACGACGCAGCCGACGACGGGGTTGGGGCTGGTGGAGCCGAGGCCGCGGGCGGCCAGCGTGATGGCGCGCCGCATGGCGGCTGTTTCGGCTACGGCGGTGGCCACCGGGTCCTCCTGCCTCTTCGGGCACGGACTCCGGGGCCTGTCGATGACGACAGAACGTACGGACAGCGACACCTGGGAACGCCTGCGCCGGATGACATCTGTCCCCGGGAAAACCCAGGAACCGTCCCTGGCCGGAGCCAGGAACGAGCCATGACGGCGGCGTGCACGGATGCCCGCCCGCCGCGCACTGCCTCCCATCCGGACTTTCACCGTCGGTCCAGGAATTTCACCTGGTCAACCGGCCACTGGAGGTGGCCGGGTCGCGGACTGTAACCGCCGGTTCGGAATTACACCGACCCCGGAGTGCGCTGCTTCTGGTACGAGGCCAGTGTGCCATGGCTGGTTGCGGGCCATACGGGTCACCCGCTGTGGGCTGGCTCACAACATCACCGTTCACCATCACGTTCAACCAACTTGGTCCAGACCTATTGACGCACTGGTCTAGTCCTTTTAATCTCTGCGTCACCTCCGAGGAGCCGGAGCCGACGGTGTGCGCACACCGGGGCCCCAGAACGATTCACCCGCTGTGTTGTTCCGCCCCGTCTTCGCCCCGCACCCGCGTGCGACCGCCCCAGGAGGTCCCCCTTGCCGTCCCTCATCCGTGCGAGACCCACGCTGCTCGCGTCCGGCGCGGCCGTCGCCGGCCTGCTGATCGGTCTGGTCTCCGGCGGCGCCACACAGGCCGCGGCCGCCGACGACGCTTCCTGTCGCCCCGACGGCCTCTACAAGACGTCCGGCGTCGACGTCCCCTACTGCTCCGTCTACGACAGCGAAGGCCGCGAGAAGATGGGCGCCGACCACCAGCGGCGCGTCATCGGCTACTTCACCGGCTGGCGCACCGGCAAGAACGGTGAGCCCGCCTATCTCGCCAAGGACATCCCGTGGGAGAAGGTCACCCACGTCAACTACGCCTTCGGGCACGTCAACAAGGACAACAAGCTCTCCGTCGGCTCCGACAGCGACACGAACCCCGCCACCGGCATGACCTGGCCGGACGTCGCGGGCGCCGAGATGGACCCGGCGCTGCCCTACAAGGGCCACTTCAACCTGCTGAACAAGTTCAAGAAGAAGCACCCGAACGTCAAGACGCTCATCTCGGTGGGCGGCTGGGCCGAGACCGGCGGCTACTTCGGGGACGACGGCAAGCGCGTGAACTCCGGCGGCTTCTACTCGATGGCCACCAACGCGGACGGCTCGGTGAACCACGCGGGCATCGACACCTTCGCGGACTCCGCCGTCTCCTTCATCAAGAAGTACGGCTTCAACGGCGTCGACATCGACTACGAGTACCCGACCACGATGAAGGACGCGGGCAACCCGCTCGACTACTCGATCTCCAACGCCCGCCGCGGCGGCCTCGTCAAGGGCTACGCGGCGCTGATGAAGTCCCTGCGCGAGAAGCTCGACAAGGCGGGCGCGGCCGACGGCAAGCACTACATGCTGACGGTGGCGGCCCCCTCCTCCGGCTATCTGCTGCGCGGCATGGAGACCTTCCAGGTCCAGAAGTACCTCGACTACGTCAACATCATGTCGTACGACCTGCACGGCGCCTGGAACGAGTACGTGGGCCCCAACGCCGCGCTCTTCGACGACGGCAAGGACGCGGAGCTGGCGGCGGCGAACGTCTACGGAAGCCAGCAGTACGGCGGCATCGGCTATCTGAACACCGACTGGGCCTACCACTACTTCCGCGGCTCGATGCCCGCCGGGCGCATCAACATCGGCCTGCCGTACTACACCCGCGGCCACAAGAACGTGCAGGGCGGCACCGACGGACTGTGGGGCAAGGCCGCGGCGACCAGCTGTCCGGCAGGATCGGGCCTGACCAAGTGCGGTGACGGCGCGGTCGGCATCGACAACCTCTGGCACGACAAGGACGACAACGGCAAGGAGTCCCCCGCGGGCTCCAACCCGATGTGGCACGCCAAGAACCTGGAGAAGGGGATCGTCGGCGACTACGTCACCCAGTACGGCTTCCCGAAGGACACCAAGCTCACCGGCAGGTACGCCCGCAAGTACAGCTCCTCGCTGGTCGCGCCCTGGCTGTGGAACGCGGACAAGAAGGTCTTCCTCTCCACGGAGGACGAGGAGTCGGTGGCGAAGAAGGCCGACTACGTGGTCGACCGGGGCATCGGCGGCACAATGGTCTGGGAGATGGCCGGTGACTACGACTGGAACGCGGCCAAGGGCCAGTACGAGATCGGCGACACGCTGACCTCGCTGATGTACGACAAGTTCAAGGCCGCCAAGCCGTACGGCGCGAAGGTCTCGAACAAGGAGCTGCCCACCAAGGCCGTCGACATCGGCGTGGAGTTCGGGGACTTCAAGCTGGGCGACTCCAACTACCCGATCACGCCCAAGGTGAAGATCACCAACAACACGAAGACGGCGCTGCCGGGCGGCACGGAGTTCCAGTTCGACTACTCCACCGCGGCCCCGGGCAACGCGTCGGACCAGTCCGGCTTCGGTACGAAGGTGATCAGCAGCGACCACACGGGCAGCAACGTCGGCGGCCTGAAGGGCGACTTCCACCGGGTCTCGCTGAAGCTCCCGGCCTGGCAGTCCCTCGCGCCCGGCGCCTCCGTGGACCTGTCCTTCAACTACTACCTGCCGGTCTCCACGCCGTGGAACTGGACGGTGAACATCAGCGGCACGACGTACGCGCTCGCCGGTGACCTGGCGCGCGGCACCACGCTCGTCGAGCCGGGAGGCGGCACCGGACCGACCGACCCGCCGGGCCCGACGGACCCGCCGGCGCCGGGCAAGTGCACCGCGCCCGCGTGGAGCGCGTCCGCCGAGTACGGCAGCGGGACGAGCGTGTCCCACAAGTCCCACACCTGGAAGGCCAAGTGGTGGACGAAGGGCGATGAGCCCGGCGCCGGCGGCGAGTGGGGGGTCTGGCAGGATCTCGGCGCCTGCTGACCGTCGCGCGTGCTCACGCCCCGGGGATTTGACACCCTGTGGGCGTGAGCACCGCAGCGGCACTGGCCGAGGAGTTCGAGTCCCACCGCCCCCGGATGTTCGGCCTGGCCTACCGCATACTCGGCTCCGCGCAGGAGGCGGAGGACGCCGTGCAGGACGCGTATCTGCGCTGGAGCGGCACCCGGCGCGAAGACATCGCGCAGCCGGCGGCCTGGCTGGCCAAGACCGTCACGAACCTCTGCCTGACCAGGCTGACCTCGGCCCGCGCCCGGCGCGAGCAGTACGTGGGGACCTGGCTGCCGGAGCCGGTGATCACCTCCGGCGGCACCCTCGGACCGCTGGAGTCCGCCGAGCAGCGGGAGGCGGTCTCGATGGCGCTGCTCGTCCTCCTGGAGCGGCTCACGCCCAGGGAGCGTGCCGTGTACGTGCTGCGCGAGGCGTTCGCGTACAGCCACCAGGAGATCGCCCGCGTCCTCGACGCCAGCGAGGCCAACTGCCGTCAGTTGTACCGCAGGGCGGTGCGGGCGGTCGCCGACGCGCGGTCCCGCTTCGAGCCGGGGCACGAGCTGCGGCAGACGTTCGTGGAGTCGTTCGTGGCGGCGGCCCGTGAGGGCGACGTCGCGGGCCTGGAGAAGATACTGGCCAGGGACGTGACGTGGTGGGGCGACGGCGGCGGCAAGGCCGCCGCGACCCGCACCCCCGTCCTCGGGCGCGACAACGTACTGCGTTTCCTGGTCGGCGTCATGGCGGACTTCGCGCCCGACGAGGTGTCGTACGCCGAGGTCAACGGCGCCCCCGCGCTGGTCGTGCGCGCGGCGGGCCACCTGACGGCCGTCGCCGCGTTCGAAGGGGGCGACGGGCTGGTCACCGGCGTGCGGTCGGTCGTCAATCCGGACAAGCTGCGGTTCGTGGAACGCCAGCTGACGGCCGCCTGACGGCCGCGGAGCGCCCCCGGAGCCCCGGCCGCCTCAGTGGCCCGCCGCGGCCGCCTCAGTGGCCCGCCGGCGGCCCGAACAGCTCGTCCTGCGCCGCGTCCCGCGCGGCGAGCAGCGCGCCGCGCAGCACCGCGGCGCCGCCGAGCGCGCTCGCGCGGACCTCGGTGCGCAGGGGCGACATGGCGGTGACGCGGTCCTCGACGCGGGCGGCGAGCGCGGCGCCGCCCGCGCGGCCCACCTCGCCGCCCAGGACGACGCAGCCGGGGTCGAGGATCGCGGCCATCGCCGCGGTGCCGACGGCGATCCGGTCGGCGACGGCCTCCAGGAAGGCGTCCTCGCCGGAGCCGACCGCGTGCCGCACCACGTCGGCGGCCGACATGCCGGTCCGCAGGAGACCGTGCGCCGCGCCGAGTTCGCACAGCGCGGCGGCGCAGACCAGCGAGTGGAAGCCGCCCTCGCAGCCGGTGGCCGACGGCAGGGAGCCCGTGCCCGGCACCGGCAGGAAGCCGATCTCGCCGGTGCCGCCCGACGCGCCCCTGCGCAGCGCGCCGTCGAGCACGACGGCGGCGCCGACGCCGTCGCCGAGCCAGAGCAGCACGAAGGTGTCCCGGTCGTGCGCGGCGCCGTCGCGGCGCTCGGCGCGGGCCGCGAGGTTGGTCTCGTTCTCCACCAGGACGCGGGCGCCGAGCCGCTCCTGGAGGCTCCCGGCGAGACGGCGGTGCCAGGCGGGCAGCGACGTCGTGTCGTGCAGGTCGCCGGTGGCGGGGTCGATGAGGCCGGGGGCGCCGATGCCGACGGTGTGCAGCCGCTGGACGCCGCCCTCGCGCACCGTGCGCCCGACCAGGTCGAGGACGCGCCCGAGGGCGGTCTCCGTGTCGCCGCCGATCGGTGCGGAGGCCTCGGCGAGCACCGCGCCGAGCAGATCGGTGACGACGACGGAGACGCTGTCGGTGCGCACGTCGAGGGCGGCGAGGTGGGCCCGGTCGGCGACTATGCCGTAGAGCCGGGCGTTCGGGCCGCGCCGCTGGGCACCCGCCTCCCCGACGACGGTGATGAGCCCGGAGCCCTGGAGCCGCTCGACGAGGTCGGCCACCGAGGGCCTCGACAGGCCGGTGAGCTGCTTCAGCTGGTTCGCGGTCAGGGGCCCTTCGCGCTGTAGGAGGCCCAGGGCGAGCCGGTCGTTGATGGCCCGGGCGGTCCTCGGTGAGGCAGGCGAGACAGGCATGACCGGATCCTCCCACAGAAAGTCTTCTATTTATCAGGCAGGGTTCCTGATAGTTTACGTCGCCGTATCGGTGCGGCGCTCGGGAGGGACGGAACGGCATGAGTGAAGTGGTCGACGACAAACGCCGGTTGAAGCGGGCGCGGCTCGCCGTGGCGGCCGTCTTCTGCGTGCACGGCGCGGTCGCGGGATCCTTCGCGACCCGGGTGCCCTGGATCCAGGAGCACGCCGACGTCAGCGCGGGCATGCTCGGCCTCGCCCTGGCCTTCCCCGCGATCGGCGCCTCCGTCGCGATGCCTCTCGCGAGCCGGATCAGCCACCGCTTCGGCGCCCGGCCCGCCCTGCGCGGCCTGCTCGCCCTGTGGACGCTCGCCCTGATCCTGCCCTCTCTGGCGCCGAACCTGCTCACGCTCTGCGTGGCGCTCTTCGTGTACGGCGCCTCCTCCGGCATGTCGGACGTGGTGATGAACGCCCTCGGTGTCGAGACCGAGACCCGCATGCGCAAGTCGATCATGTCCGGTCTGCACGGCATGTGGAGCGTCGGCGCCCTGATCGGCTCGGCGGCCGGCACCGTCGCCGCACACCTGGGCTCCGACGCCCGCCTGCACCACGCCCTCGCCGCCGCCGCGCTCACCGCGCTCGGCCTGGTGGCCTGCCAGTGGGTGCTCGACGTACAGGCGGAACCGGAGGAGGAGGCACCGCCGCGGTTCTCGCTGCCGCCCAAGTCGGCGCTGCTCATCGGCGCCGTCGGCTTCTGCGCGGTCTTCGCCGAGGGCGCGAGCCTGGACTGGTCGGCGGTCTATCTGCGGGACGTCCTGGACACGTCGGCCGGCGTCGCCGCCGCCTCGACCACCGGCTTCACGCTCACCATGGCGATCGCGCGGCTCGCGGGCGACGCGGTGGTCGACCGGTTCGGCGCGGTGCGCACGGTGCGGGCGGGCGGTGTCCTCGCGGTGCTCGGCGGACTGCTCGTGGTGCTGGCCTCCCATCCGGTCATGGCCATGGGCGGCTTCGCGCTGCTCGGCCTCGGCATCGCGGTGGTGGTGCCGCTCGCCTTCGCCGCCGCCGGGCGCAGCGGTCCGAACCCGAGCCAGGCCATCGCGGGTGTCGCCACCATCACGTACACCTCGGGCCTGATCGCCCCCTCGGCGATCGGCGGTCTCGCGGACGCGACGAGCCTCGTGACCTCGTTCGGCCTGGTGACGCTGCTCGCCTTCGGGCTGGTGGTCTTCGCGGGCGTGCTGCGCACGGACGGCCGGAAGGCGGCCGGGGCGGGGAGCCCGCAGCCGACCGGAGAGAAGTCGCACTGACGTCGCATTAACATGGCGTCGATCATTTCGGGCCACGCACCACTGGAAGACGGACCACTGGCACGGCCCGGCCCGGCGCACAGAAAGCGACACTCACCATGGATCTCGGCGTGCGCTGGAAACTTCACGGCGACGGCCGCACCCCCGCTCCCGGCGCCGTCGTCCGGCCCGACGAGCGCCTCTCCTGGCCCCGCACCTTCGGGCTCGGGGCGCAGCACGTGGTGGCCATGTTCGGGGCGTCTTTCGTAGCACCCGTCCTCATGGGTCTCGATCCGAATCTGGCCATCATGATGTCGGGCGTCGCGACCGTCATCTTCCTGCTCGCCACGCGCGGCCGGGTCCCCAGCTATCTGGGCTGCTCGCTCTCCTTCGTGGGCGTCGCCGCCGTCATCCGGGCGCAGGGCGGCTCCAGCGCGACGGTGACCGGCGCGGTCCTCGTGGTCGGCGCCGCGCTGTTCCTGGTGGGGCTCGCGGTGCAGAAGTTCGGGGCGCGGATCATCCACGCCGCGATGCCGCCCATCGTGACCGGCGCGGTCGTCATGCTGATCGGCTTCAACCTGGCGCCGGTCACCGCGTCGACGTACTGGCCGCAGGACCAGTGGACGGCGCTCCTGGTGATGCTGTTCACCGGATTGGCCGTGGTGTGCCTGCGCGGCTTCTGGTCGCGCGTCGCGATCTTCCTGGGCCTGATCTTCGGTTACGGCATCTCCTGGGTCTTCGACCAGGTCTTCGGCAAGATCCACTCGGCGGACGGCTCCGGCAAGGTCGTCGACCACTGGCGCCTCGACCTGTCCGGCGTAGGGAAGGCCGACTGGATCGGTCTGCCGTCCTTCCACGCGCCGGGCTTCGAGTGGTCGGCGATCCTCGTGGCGCTGCCCGTCGTCATCGCGCTCATCGCGGAGAACGCGGGCCACGTGAAGGCCGTCGGCGAGATGACCGGCGACAACCTCGACGACAAGCTCGGCACGGCGATCTCCGCCGACGGCGCCGCCTCCATGCTCTCCACCGCGGTCGGCGGCCCGCCCAACACGACGTACTCCGAGAACATCGGCGTGATGGCCGCGACCCGCGTCTACTCCACGGCCGCGTACTGGGCGGCGGCGTGCTTCGCCCTGCTCTTCGGGCTCTGCCCCAAGTTCGGCGCCGTCGTGGCCGCGATCCCCGGCGGCGTGCTCGGCGGCATCACCGTCATCCTGTACGGCATGATCGGCCTGCTCGGCGCGCAGATCTGGATCAACGCCAAGGTCGACCTGCGCAATCCGCTGAACCTCGTGCCGGCCGCCGCGGGCATCATCATCGGCGTCGGCGGTGTCTCCCTGAAGATCAGCGACAACTTCGAGCTGAGCGGCATCGCGCTCGGCACGATCGTCGTCATCACGGGCTACCACGTGCTGCGCGCCTTCGCCCCCGAGCACCTCAAGACGCAGGAACCGCTCCTCGACGCGGGCACGTCGACGTACGACGAAGAGCAGCGCTGAATGCGTTGGACGTGGTGCGTGCCGCCTGATTAAGGTGCGCACCATGTCCAGCCCCGAGTCCGACAGACTCCCGCCACCGGTCGTCCGGTGGCTTCTCGTGCTGTCGCGCTGACGCGCCGACCCCGCGCGCTCCGCCACCGGATCACCGGCCCGCGCCCTGATCCTTTCGATCTCCACCGTGTGGTTGCGGAGTCTCGCTGTGCCCTTTTCCCTGTACCTCCTCGGACTCGCCGTGTTCGCGCAAGGCACCTCCGAGTTCATGCTCTCCGGCCTTGTCTCGGACATCGCCGCGGACCTGGACGTCTCCATTCCGTCGGCGGGCCATCTGACCTCGGCGTTCGCCGTGGGAATGATCGTCGGCGCGCCGCTGATGGCCGCCCTGAGCCGCCGCTTCTCGCGCCGGAGCGCGCTCCTCGTCTTCCTCGTCACCTTCCTCCTCGTCCATGTCGCCGGGGCGCTCACCACGAGCTTCACCGTGCTGCTCGCGACGCGCGTGGTGGGAGCCCTCGCCAACGCCGGGTTCCTCGCGGTCGCCCTGGTGACCGCCACCGACCTGGTCGAGCCGGACGCCAAGGGACGCGCGACCTCCGCGCTGCTCGGCGGCGTCACCCTCGCCTGCGTCGCGGGCGTGCCCGCGGGCGCGCTGCTCGGCGAGGTCTGGGGCTGGCGCTCGGCGTTCTGGGCCGTGGCCCTGATCTCCCTGCCCGCCGTCCTCGCCATCGCGCGGGCCGTGCCCGCCGGTGCGCCGGACACCGCGGGGCCGGGCGCGCTCGGTGAGCTGCGCGCGCTGCGCCGCCCGCGGCTGCTGGTGACGCTGCTGCTCGGGGCGCTGGTGAACGGCGCGACGTTCTGCACGTTCACCTACCTCGCACCGCTGGTCACCGAGGTGACCGGGCTCGGCTCCGGCCGGGTCCCCGTGGTGCTCGCGCTGTTCGGCATCGGCTCCTTCGTCGGCGTCACCGTGGGCGGCCGCGTCGCCGACGTACGGCCCGTGCCGGTACTGGTGTGGGGCTCGCTCGCGCTGCTCGCCGGCTGGGTCCTCCTCGCGGTGACCGCCGCGAACCCGGTGGCGGCGGTCGTGCTGGTCCTCGTGCAGGGCGCGCTGTCGTTCGGCGTCGGGTCCACGCTCATCGCGCGGGCGCTGTACGAGGCGACCGACGCGCCGCACCTCGCGGGCGGGTTCGCCACGGCCGCGTTCAACGTGGGCGGCGCCCTCGGCCCGTGGCTCGGCGGGATCGCGATCTCCGCGGGGCTCGGCTACCGCTCGCCGCTCTGGCTCAGCGCGCTCCTGGTGGCGGCGGCCCTGGTCGTCGGGGGCGTCGCGGCCGGCCTGAACCGTCAGGCCCCGCGCGGTGGCCGTTCCCTCGTTTCGGGGAAGCAGCCGGTGCGCTGACGCCCGGGCGCGCCCGGGGCTGGGACCCTGCCCCCATGGCGCAGTTGGAGCGGTTCGCACAGTTCAGGGCACCGGCTTTCGGAGTCGACGCCGTGGCGGCACGGATGCGTGCGCTCGGCGCCGACTGGCCGCCGCGCGACGGGGTCGCCGTCTTCAACCGCGTCTACCTCTCGGTGACCGAGGAGGTCGGCCGGCGCCTCGACGGCGGCGCGTTCGCGAACGCCCGTGCCGCGCTGACGCTCGCCGTCCGCTTCGCCGAACGCTATCTGGCGGCCGTCGACGCGGCGGCCGCCGGGCACCGCCCGCCCGCCTGCTGGCGCCCGCTGTTCCAGTACCGCCGGCATCCGGGCGTCAGCCCGCTGCAATTCGCGCTCGCGGGCATCAACGCGCACATCGGGCACGACCTGGCGCTCGCCCTCGTCGACAGCTGTCGCACACTGGGCTGCGAACCGGCCGATCTGGAGGACGAGTTCGACCGCGTGGGCGATGTCCTCGCGTCGCTGGAGGAGCGCATTCGCGAAGAGCTGATGCCCGGCCCCGACCTGCTCCAGGTCGCCGACCCGCTGACGCATCTGGCCGGTTCCTGGAGTCTGGAGCGCGCCAGGGACGGCGCGTGGGCGTCGGCACGTGCCCTGTGGGCGCTGCGTGAACTGCCCGCTGTCGCCGAGGAGTTCGTGGAGCGCCTCGACGGGGCCGTGGGGTTGGTGGGACGCATCCTGTTGACGCCCCTTCCCGACTGAGGTCGTTGTACGTTGAATGCTCTGACCCCGACGCGAAGGAGCACCGCGATGGCGACGCGACTCGGACTGAGTCTTCCGCAGGGCCGGCAGTACACCATCGGGCGTGACGTCCCCGCGGTCGCCCAGGCCGCCGAGGACATCGGCTACGAAAGCCTCTGGGTCTACGAGCGCGTCCTCTACCCCGAACCCGCCACGCAGGGCCTCTTCGGCATCCCGGGCCGCCCCTGGCCGGACACCTACCGCTCGGTCGCCGATCCCCTGATCACCCTGACGCTCGCCGCTGCGGCCACGGAGCGCGCCCGCCTCGGCACCAGCGTGCTCGTCGCCCCGCTGCACATCCCGTTCCAACTCGCCCGCTCGCTGGCCTCGTTGGACGCGGCGAGCGGCGGCCGGGTCGTCGCGGGCCTCGGCACGGGCTGGTCCCACGACGAGTACGCGGCCGCCTCGGTGGCCCCGTTCAAGCAGCGCGGCAGGGTCCTGGACGAGCTGATCGACGTCTGCCACGCGGTCTGGGGCCCGGACCCGGTGGCGTACGAAGGGGAGCTGACCACCATCGCGCCGTCCGTGGTGGGCCCCAAGCCCGCCCGGCCGATCCCGATCCTGCTGCCCGCCAACAGCCCGCGCGCGCTGCGCAGACTGGTGGACCGCGCCGACGGCTGGATGCCGGTGGCGACGGGCGCCGACGCGCTCGCCGAACAGTGGGCCACGGTGCGCCAGGCGGCCGCGGAGCGGGGCCGCGAGCGGCCGATCCAGAGCGTGCTGCGGGCCAACACGCGCTGCACACGCAAGGCGTACGACGGCCCGGACCGCGCCCCCTTCCGCGGTAACGTCGACCAGATCGTCGAGGACCTCGCGGCGCACGCCGCGGTGGGCATCGACGAGATCCTGATCGACCTCGGCGGCTCCGCGCGCGACGCACAGGAGCTCAAGGACCTGGCGGCGCAGGTGTACGAGGCGGCGAGGTCGGCCGGGGTCTAGACCACGCCCGGGAGGGGGCGCGCCCCGCAGGGGCGCAGCCTCAGGGGCGCGGGGAACTGCGCGACCAGCCACAACGGCCCGGCAGCTCCCCACGCACCCCACCCGAAACGGCGCTATCAGTCCTCAGGCAGCTCGACGGGAGCAATCTCGTCGTACACATCCCCGGGCCCGGGATTGCTCGCATCGGTCGCCCCACCGAAGTGGTGCATCACACCCCACACCGCGTTGAGCGCGGTCTGAATCGCCCCCTCGGCCCAGCCGGCCGTCCACGAGATGTCGTCCCCGGCGAGGAAGATGCCCCGCTTGTCCTCGGGCAGCGACTCCTGCATGAAGTGGGTGAACAGGCGCCGCTGGTAGCGGTAGTGGCCCGGCAGGTTGGCCTTGAAGGCGCCCATGAAGTAGGGCTCGTTCTCCCAGGACACGGTCACCGGGTTGCCGATGATGTGCTTCCGGATGTCGACCTTCGGGTAGATCTCGCCGAGCGACTTGAGCATGACCTCCATGCGCTCGTTCGCCGACAGCGGCAGCCACTTCAGGCTGTCGTCGCACCACGTGTAGGAGAGGCAGATGACGGCGGGCTTGTCCGGCCCGTCGTCGAGCAGGTAGGTACCGCGCGTCATCCGGTCGGTGAGCGTCATCGACATGACGTCACGCCCGGTCTCCTCGTCCTTGTCGAGCCAGAACGGCCGGTCCACCGGCACGAACAGCTTCGACGACTCCATGTAGTGGGTGCGCTCCATCGCCGTCCAGTGGTCGATGGGGAAGAGCGAGTCGTCGCACTCGATCTTCGAGAGCAGCATCCACGACTGGGCGGTGAAGATCGCCGCCTGATAGGTGCGGATGTCACCGGAGGCGTCGGTGACGGTGATCCGGTTGCCGGCGGTGCGGTTCAGGCGTGTGACGGCCGGCTTGGGGGTGCCCTCGTGCAGCGAGGACAGGGACGTGCCCGGCTCCCAGTGCACGATCTTCTGCGGCTCGCGCTCCCACAGGCGCAGCGGCAGCTGCTGGCTGCCGCCGACGATGCCGCGGTGGTGGTCGTCGGCCTCGGTGTAGACGACGCGCAGGATCTCCAGGATGGAGTTGGGGAAGTCGGTGTCCCAGCCGCCCGTGCCGAAGCCGACCTGGCCGAAGATCTCGCGGTGCCGGAAGGACTTGAAGGCCTCGGAGTCGCAGAGGAAGCCGTAGAAGGTCTGGTTGTCGAGCTTCTCGACGAGCTTCGACCAGATCTCGCGGATCTTCGGCACGTCGCGCTCGCGCAGGGCGCGGTTCATGTCGGAGAAGTCCGCGCCCTCCTCCAGGCAGTCGGCCCACGCCTTGGCCACGTCGCGGTAGACCTGCGGCAGGTCCTCCACGGTCTCGGCGTAGTGCGACTCGCCCTTGAGGTCCACGACCGTGGAGGGCGTCGACTCGGCGAGGGGGTTGGGGAACGCCCTGGTCTTCAGGCCGACCAGGTCGATGTAGTGCTGGAGGGCCGTCGAGGACGGCGGGAAGCGCATCGCGCCCATCTCGGCGGTGAGGTCGCCGTCGCACCCCTCGAAACCGACGGTCCGCAGCCGGCCGCCGATCTGGTCGGCCTCGTAGACGACGGGCTTGAGGCCCATCTTCATCAGCTCGTACGCGGCGACGATGCCGGAGAGACCGCCGCCGATGACGGCGACCTCGGTGCCGTGCTCGGTCGCGGGTATCTGGCCGAGGCCCGCCGGGTGGGCGAGGAAGTCGTCGTAGGCGTAGGGGAAGTCCGGACCGAACATGGTGATCGGCGGCTGCGCGTCGGTGTGCTGGATGGCGGTGGGCACCGTGGACGTCATGGGGTACGGACTCCTTGCGGGGGAACTGAAGCAGAAGGCTGCGGGGCTGCGGTGGGGAGGCTCAGACGAGGGACGCGTACAGACCGGGGCGGCGGTCGCGCAGGTACGGGTTGTTCTCGCGGGAGGCGCTCAGGAACTCCGGGTCGACGTCACCGAAGACGAGCTCCTCGCCGCGGCCCGCGCGGGCCCGCGCCACGCCGTCGGGCCCGGCCAGCGTGGAGAGCCCGACGAACTCGAACTCCCCCTCGGGCCCGACCCGGTTGACGTACGCGACGTACATCTGGTTCTCGAAGGCGCGCACCGGCACGACGGACTCGGCGACGAACTGGAAGGGGTGCATCTGCGCGGTCGGGACGACGAGGAGGTCGGTGCCGGCGAGCGCGTGCGCGCGGACGTTCTCCGGGAACTCCACGTCGTAGCAGATCATCAGGCCGACCCGTACGCCGCCCAACTCGGCCTGGACGACGGCCTGTTCACCGGGGGTGAAGGCGTCGCGCTCGAAGCCGCCGAAGAGGTGGGTCTTGCGGTAGTTCGCGAGGCGGACCCCGTCCGGGCCGACCAGCTGGACGGAGTTGTAGACGACATCGCCCTCGCGCTCCGGATACCCGTAGGCGACGCCGACCTCGTGGCGCGCCGCGATCCCGGCTACGGCCTTCGCGGACTCCCCGTCGACGGATTCGGCCAACCGGGCGATGTCATCACCGATGGCGTACCCGGTGAGGAACAGCTCGGGCGCGATGAGCAGCCCGGCACCCGCCGCGGCGGCACGGCCCGCCGCGCCGTCCAGCGCCGCGAGGTTCTCGGCGACGGATCCAAGCTGCCCGGAGCTCTGGAGCAGGGCGGTGCGCAGCGCAGGCATGGCGGAACCTCAAAGGGTACGAAGGGGAAGGCGGGACCGATAAGACGGTACGGTCGTCAACCACCCCCGGACAAGGCACGTCCGTTGCGCACAGCTGCGACATCCGTTGCGCCTGAGCCCCCCAAAACAACGATTCGTTGCACAAGCCGGAGGCACCGTGAGGGGCGCCCCGTCAGGGGCGCGGGGAACTGCGCGCCAAGCCACAACCCACCCGCACCCGAAAACGGAGCGGAGGGCAATTTAGGGGCGCGGGGAACTGCGCAAAAACCGCAACCCACACCCGCCCCGCAGCCAAAGAACTAAGCCGGAGACCCCGAAGAAAACCTCCGCATCAGCGGCGAAAGCACCAGCACAGACTTCGTCCGCTCCACGAACGGCTCCCCCGCAATCCGCTCAAGCACCCGCTCAAAGTGCCGCATATCGGCAGCGAAGACCTGAACGATCGCGTCCGCGTCCCCCGTGACGGTGGACGCGGACGAAATCTCGGGATATCGCTCAAGCCCCCGCTGAATCGCCTCCGGCGAGGTGTTCCGGCGACAGTAGATCTCGATGAACCCCTCGGTCTCCCACCCGAGCGCCGCGGGGTCCACCCGCACCGTGAAGCCGGTGATGGCGCCCGTCGCCCGCAGCCGGTCCACGCGCCGCTTCACGGCGGGCGCGGAGAGTCCGACCAGCTGGCCGATGTCGGCGTAGGAGCGGCGGGCGTCCTCGGCGAGGGCGTGCACGATGCGTTCGTCGAGATCGTTCAGTCGCACGGGGGGTGGATCACTTCTCTGCTGTGGCCAATCGGGAGCGGCTCATGCCGTACAGGAAGTAGAACACGAGGCCGACGACCATCCAGACACCGAAGACCGTCCAGGTGGTGGAGTCGAGGCTGAACATGTTGTACGCGCAGAAGCCGAAGCCCAGCACGGGGAAGAGCCAGCCGAGCGGCACCCGGAAGGTGCGCGGCATGTCCGGGCGGGTCCGGCGCAGCACGATCACGGCGATGTTGACCAGGCCGAAGGCGAAGAGCGTGCCGATGCTGGTGGCGTCGACGAGCTTGCCGAGCGGGATGACGGAGGCGAGCGCGCCGCAGAAGAGCGACACGATGACCGTGTTCACGCGGGGCGTGCCGGTCTTCTTGCTGACCCTGCCGAACGCCTTGGGGACGAGGCCGTCGCGGGACATGGCGAAGAGCACACGGGTCTGGCCGTAGAGCACGGTGAGCACGACGGACGCGATGGAGATGACGGCGCCCGCGGCGAGCGTCGTGCCCCAGAAGCTCTGGCCGCTGACGTCGTTCATGATCGCGGCGAGCGTGGCCTCGGAGCCCTCGAAGTCCTTCCAGTTCCAGGCACCGACGGCGACGGCGGCGACCAGTACGTAGAGCGCCGTGACGATGACCAGGGAGAGCATGATCGCGCGGGGCAGGTCGCGCTGCGGGTTCTTCGCTTCCTCACCCGCGGTGGAGGCGGCGTCGAAGCCGATGTACGAGAAGAAGAGGCTCGCGGCGGCGGCGCTGACGCCGGCCGTGCCGAGCGGCATGAAGTCCGAGTAGTTGCCGGACTTGAAGCCCATGAAGCCGATGGTGCAGAAGAGCACGAGCGCGGCGATCTTCACGATGACCATGATCGTGTTGGCCGTCGCCGACTCCTTGGCGCCGCCGAGCAGGAAGACCATGGCGAGCAGCACGACGATCAGGCCGGGCAGGTTGATGATCGCGCCGTCGACCTCGCCGGGCGCCGCGGAGAGCGCGTCGGGGATGGTGACGCCGATCGTGCCGTCGAGGAGTTCGTTGAGGTATTCGCCCCAGCCGACCGCGACGGCGGCCACGGACACGCCGTACTCCAGGACGAGGCACCAGCCGCACACCCAGGCGATGAGTTCGCCCATCGTTGCGTACGCGTACGAGTAGGAGGAGCCCGCGACCGGGATGGAGCCCGCCAGCTCGGCGTAGGAGAGGGCCGAGAAGAGGGCGGTGAGGCCGGCGATCACGAAGGAGATGGTGACGGCGGGCCCGGCCTTGGGGACGCTCTCGCCGAGGACGACGAAGATGCCGGTGCCGAGGGTGGCACCGATGCTGATCATGGTCAGCTGCCACATGCCGAGGGAGCGCCTGAGCGAGCCTCCCTCACCCTGGCCACCCTCCTCGACCAGGGCTTCGACCGGCTTGCGGCGCATGAGCCGGCTGCCGAGGCCGGGGGTGCCCGGGGGGCTTGGGCGGTTCTGCGGGGGTGCGCCTTGGTCGAGCACGCGCTGGCTCCTTCATCGCTGCCGGTCAGGGCGGCGAGGGGCCTGGGGCACCCGCGCTTGGCGACGGGAACCACCGAGCAGGCAGTCCCCGCCACACCACGTTCAGGGCCTGACTCTAGAGTCCACGGTTCCCGACCGTAATGCAGCAACCTTGCGTACCGGCGGACGATCATTGCGCACTTCCGTCATATGCGTCTCTTCGTTGCGCAGTCCGTTTCGTCCGTTGCGTGCCACACTCCTCCGAGCGCTGTTGACACTTCGTCAGATCTGCCGCATCGTGCACGCCTCTCGCCCGAGACGGAGGCACGGCATGGACCTCGACGTC
Source organism: Streptomyces sp. NPDC030245 (assembly GCF_055572995.1). Lineage (NCBI taxonomy): Bacteria > Bacillati > Actinomycetota > Actinomycetes > Kitasatosporales > Streptomycetaceae > Streptomyces > Streptomyces sp. NPDC030245. Next base: position 97,995 of record NZ_JBVICF010000005.1, read on the forward strand.
CTGTACGAGATCGACGTACCGAAACCGTGGCACGCGCCCCATCCGCACGGCCAGCGCGCCGCCGAGCAGCGCGCCTACCGCGAGGCCGTCGAGCAGATCCGGCTCGCCGACCGGATGGGCTTCCGCACCGTGTGGGCGGTCGAGCACCACTTCCGCGAGGGCCGCTCGCACTGCCCCGCGCCGGAGGTCCTGCTCGGCCACCTCGCGGCGCTGACGGAGCGCATCCGCCTCGGCTTCGGCGTCACACTCACCCCCTTCGGCTTCACGCCGCCGCAGCGGATCGCGGAGAAGGTCGCCGCGGTCGACGTGCTCTCCGAGGGCCGCGTGGAGTGGGGCACGGGCCGTTCGACCCCCATGGAGCAGACGGCCTTCGGCGTCGACAGGGAGCACTCGCGCGCCGACTGGCGCGAGGCGATCGAGATCGTCACGGGCATGTGGCGCGAGGAGTACTTCTCGTACGAGTCGGAGCGCTTCAGCTTCCCCCGGCGGATGGTCACCCCCAAGCCCGTCCAGGACCCGCACCCGCCGTGCTGGATGGCCGCCACGTCGCCCGGCTCGGCGGAGGTCGCGGGCGCGGCGGGTCTCGGGCTGCTCTCCTTCTCGATCATGCAGCCGCTGGAGGCGATGGCGCGCCAGGTCGCGGCGTACCGGAAGGCGGCGCGCACCCCGTCCCCGATCACGGACGTGACCACGGACCGCGTCAGCGCGTACACCCTCGTGCACGCGGCGGACCGGCCCTCCCAGCGCGTCTGGGACTCCGTCGCGTGGTGGTACCGCAACCTCGCCGAGTTCACGCTCGACTGGGAGCTGCCGCACCTGAACGCCGAGGAACGCGAGCGGACCTTCCCGTTCCTCACGCCGATCATCGAGGGCAGTGTGCCCGTCGAGGAGTTCGACGCCGGGGACATGATCCTCATCGGCGACGCGGAGACCATCGTCCGCAAGGCGAAGCGCTACGCCGATCTCGGCATCGACCAGCTCATCTGCTATGTCCAGTGGGGCTATCTGGAACACCGCGAGATCCTGCGGACGATCGAGATCCTCGGCAAGGAAGTCATCCCGGAGCTGGCGTCGTACGTGCCGAGGGGGACGCCCGCATGACGGAACCCGCGGAACCCGCGGAACCCACGGACACCTCCCCCGTCCCCGACTACGCCGCCCTGCACCGCCTGGACGGCCGCGCGTTCGTCGTCCTCGGCGCGGGCAACGGCATCGGCCGCCAGACCGCGCACGCGCTGACGGCGGCGGGCGCGCGGGTGCTGTGCGTGGACGTCGACAAGGCGCGGGCGGAGGCGGTGGCCGCCGAGACGGGCGGGGTGCCCTACGTCGCCGACGTGACCCGGCGCGAGGACGTGCGGGACCTCTTCGCGTGCGCGCGCCGGGAGTGGGGGACGGTCGGCGGCGTCGTCGACATCGTCGGCATGGCCCGCTACTCGCCCCTGGCCGACCTGGACGACGAGGGGTGGGACTGGCACTTCTCGATGGTCCTGCGGCACGCCTGGCTGGCCGTGCGGTACGGCGGCGAGGCCCTCGCCGAGGGAGGCGGCGGCGCGATGGTCTTCGTGGCGTCGGTGTCGGGTCTCACGGCGGCGCCCCTGCACGCCGCGTACGGCGCGGCCAAGGCGGGCCTGGTCTCCCTGGTCCGCTCGGCCGCGGTGGAGTACGGCCCACGTGGCGTGCGGGTGAACGCGGTGGCGCCCGGCGTCGTCTGGACCCCGCGCGTGGCCGCCCTGGTCGGCGCCGAGGGGCGCGGGCGCAACGCCCGCAACGCGCCGCTCGGCCGCGTCGCCGAGCCCTCGGACATCGCCTCGGCCCTGCTGTTCCTCGCCTCGCCGCTCTCGTCGTACGTCACCGGGCAGACGCTCGTCGTGGACGGCGGGGTCGGCGTGAAGTTCCCGTATCCGACGATCGGCGACGCGCGATGAGGGAGTTCGTGCGGGGCGCGCCCTGGTGGACCGGGGACGGCCGGGTGGTGCGCGCCGACCCGGCCGACCGGGAGCGGCTGCCCGGCGACACGTGGGACCGTGCGGGCCTGCCCGCCGGGGTGCGGCTGGAGTTCACGGCGCGCGGAGTGAGCGCCGTGGAGGTGGCGTACACCGCGTCGCCTCCCACGGGAGCGGACGCGCACCGCGCCGCGCCCGCGCTGTTCACGCTCCTCGCCGGCGAGGAGGCCGTCGACACCCCCGCCTCCCCCAGCGAGCACCGGGCGCTGATCCGGCTCCCCGCCCCCGACGGCGCGTACACACTGCACCTGCCGGAAATTCTGCGGCCCGTGCTGCACGGCATACGCCCGGTGGACGGCACCCTGACACCCGCCGCCCGCCGGCCGCGCTGGCTCGTCCACGGCGACTCGATCGCGGAGGGCTGGTCGGTCACGCGGCCCCACCTCGCGTGGCCCGCGCTCGCGGGGCGGGCCCTCGGCGTGGAGACGGTGAACCTCGGCTACGCGGGCGCCGCACGCGGGGAACTGGCGTCGGCCGAGCAGATCGCCTCACTGGACGCCGACCTGATCACACTCGCCCTCGGCACCAACTGCTGGTCACGGGTGCCGCATTCGGCGAGGCTGCTGTACGAGACGGTCCGGGCGTTCGTCGACCTGGTGCGCCGGGGCCACCCGGACATCCCCGTCCTGGTCGTCTCCCCCGTGGTCCGCCCGGACGCCGAGGCGGTGCCGAACGCGCTCGGCGCCACGCTCCGGGACCTGCGGACCGCCGTGGAGCGGGCGGCCCTGGACGCGGGGACGGAACTGCTGCCGGGCGGCACGCTGCTGGACGCCGGGCACCTGGTGGACGGGGTGCACCCGGGCGACGCGGGCCACCGCGTCCTCGCGGAGGCGGTGGTGGCGGCGGTGCGGAAGGGTCGCGCCACCGGCTCTCAGCCGCGGGCCGCTTCGTCGTAGGCCTCGCGGGCGGCGGCGATGGCGGGCCGGTGGTCGATGGACCAGTCGGCGAGCGCCTTGACGAGGTGGGTGAGGCTGTGGCCCATCGCGGTCAGCTCGTACTCGACCTGCGGCGGAATCGTCGGGTACACGGTCCGCTTGACCAGGCCGTCGCGCTCCAGGCGGCGCACGGTGAGGGTGAGCATGCGCTGCGAGATGCCACCGTGGATCCGGCGCTGCAACTCCTTGAACCTCAGGACGCCCGAGGCGAGCTCGACCACCACGTACACGGACCACTTGTCGCCGAGCCGGTCGAGGACGTCCCGCACCCCGCACTCGTCCTGCGGGGTCTCACAGCTGATGACGGGCTCGGCGGGGGCCGAGCCTGCCGGCGGGGTGGTTACCGCCGTGTGCCCTGCTGACATGAAAGTGCCTCCTTATGCGCCCGCGTCGCGCGGCTCACCATGGTCACAGGCCCGGTCACCGGGCCCCGCCCGGACAGCGGGCACAACCACTCATTACGGGGGACCTTCCCATGCTCATGATCACCGGCGCCACCGGCGCACTCGGCTCGCTCATCACCGCCCGCCTCGCGGACCGCGACGACGTCGTCATCGGCAGCCGCAGCCCCGCGCCCGGCGGGCGCCGCGTCGACTTCGACGAGCCGGCGTCGCTGGACTTCACCGGCGTCGACACCCTCCTCGTCATCTCCGCGGGCGCCGCCGAGGACGACGTGGTCGTCGCCCGCCACGAAGCCGTGATCTCCGCCGCCGAGAAGGCGGGCGTCGGCCACCTCGTCTACACCAGCCTCAGCGGCGACGGCGATCATCTGACGTACGCGCTCGCCCACCGCTGGACCGAGCGCAGACTGCGCGGCTCCTCGCTGCACTGGACAGTGCTCCGCAACGGCCTGTACGCGGAGTTCCTCGCCGCCGTCGCGGCACCGGGGCCCGACGGGACCATCGCCGCGCCGCTGGGGGCGGGCCGCCTCGCCGCCGTGGCGCGCGAGGACCTGGCCGAGGTGGCGGTGCGGGTGGCGACGGACCCGGCCCGCCACCGGGGCCGCACCTACGAACTGGTCGGCGAGCACGCCCTGGGCGGCGCCGAGCTGGCCGCCGCGGTCGGCGGCTCGTACGAACCGGGCACACTCGCCGCGACCCGCGAGGCGCTCATCACCGCCGGTCAGGCGCTGTCCTTCCAGGTGCCGATGCTCATGAGCACGTACGCGGCGATAGCGGGCGGCTTCCTGGACGGCACAGGGGTCGAGGGCCGGGGCGCGCTCCGAACCCTGCTGGGCAGAGCGCCCCGCCCGGCCGTCGAGGCGTACAGGGCAGCGGTAAGGGGCTGACCAGACGCCCCGTCGGGGGCGCGGGGAACTGCGCGACCAGCCGCGGTCGACCCGCGGCCGAAGGTCGCAGCTCCCCGCGGAGCGGCTAGCTCCAGCTGGCGTGCAGCGGCTTGCCCTCGGCGTAGCCCGCGGCGCTCTGGATGCCGACCGTGGCCTTCTCGGCGAATTCCTCCAGGGAGGCCGCGCCCGCGTACGTGCAGGAGGAGCGGACGCCCGCGATGATCGAGTCGATCAGGTCCTCGACGCCCGGCCGGGTCGGGTCGAGGAACATGCGGGAGGTCGAGATGCCCTCCTCGAAGAGCGCCTTGCGGGCGCGGTCGTACGCCGACTCCTCGGACGTGCGGTTGCGCACCGCGCGGGCGGAGGCCATGCCGAAGGACTCCTTGTACGCGCGGCCCTGCGCGTCGTGCTGGAGGTCGCCCGGCGACTCGTACGTACCCGCGAACCAGGAGCCGATCATGACGTTCGAGGCGCCGGCGGCGAGCGCCATGGCGACGTCGCGCGGGTGGCGGACACCGCCGTCGGCCCAGACGTGCTTGCCGAACTTCTTGGCCTCAGCGGCGCATTCGAGCACCGCGGAGAACTGCGGGCGGCCGACGCCGGTCATCATGCGCGTGGTGCACATGGCGCCGGGACCGACACCCACCTTGATGATGTCGGCGCCGGCCTCGATGAGGTCGCGCACGCCCTCGGCGGCGACGATGTTGCCCGCGACGATCGGCACCCGCGGGTCGAGCGCGCGCACGGCCTTCACCGCGGCGATCATCGACTCCTGGTGGCCGTGCGCGGTGTCGACGACGAGCGTGTCGACACCGGCGTCGAGGAGCTGCTTGGCCTTGCCCGCCACGTCGCCGTTGATGCCGACGGCGGCGGCGATGCGCAGGCCGCCCTTGGCGTCGACGGCGGGGGTGTAGAGCGTCGCGCGGAGGGCGCCCGTGCGGGTGAGGATGCCCGCGAGGCGGCCGTCCTTGTCCACGGCCGGGGCGTACCGGCGGTTGGCGTGGTCCAGCTTGTTGAACGCGTCGCGCGGGTCGATGTCGGCGTCCAGGAGCAGCAGGTCCCTGGACATGACCTCGGAGAGCTGCGTGAAGCGGTCGACGCCGCTCAGGTCGGTGTCGGTGACGACGCCGACGGGCTTGTCGTCGGCGTCGACGACGACGCCCGCGTTGTGCGCGCGCTTGGGCAGGAGCGCCAGCGCGTCCGCGACGGTCTGCGTCGGGGCCAGGACGATCGGGGTGTCCAGGACGTGGTGGCGCGTCTTGACCCAGGAGATGACGTCGGTGACGACCTCCATCGGGATGTCCTGCGGGATGACGACGAGGCCGCCGCGGCGGGCGACGGTCTCGGCCATGCGCCGGCCGGCGATCGCGGTCATGTTGGCGACGACCAGCGGAATCGTGGTGCCGGTGCCGTCGGGGGAGGTGAGGTCCACGCCCTGGCGGGAGCCGACGGCGGAGCGCCTCGGGACCATGAAGACGTCGTCGTACGTCAGGTCGTACGCAGGCTGGATGTCATTGAGGAAGCGCACGTGCTGCTCATCCCAGTCGATCAGAGGTGGCCCCCGGACAGTTAGGCCGAGGGAAAAGCACGTACTTCATTCTCCCATGCCGACCGGGGTGTGCCGCCTGGGACGATCACCCAGTGGGGCCGTACGGGCGGTGGTCCGATCATCCAAGAACGGCCCCGAAGCGGAACAGCCCGTTCAGGGCACGGCACGCTCCGTGGCGGCGGGGCCGGGCGCGGGGCCGAGCGCGAGGACGATCTCCAGACCGGTCTCCGCCTCCCGCCAGTGCTCGACCGCCGAGGAGAACACCTCCTGCGCGATCCGCCACTCCCCCGGCGCGCCCCGCGCGTACTCCTGCCAGCCGGAGACGACGAGCAGCCGTCCCCGTGCGGCGGGCGCCCACGACAGGTCGGTGAGGCAGTCGGCGAGGGCGTCCCAGTTGTGCCCGAACCAGTCGGGCAGGCCGAGAGCGCGGGCGCAGCGCTCCATGAACGCGGCCTTGTCCGTCACCCCCGCCAGGGAGAGCGTCGCGGTGGTCCAGCCCGCGCCGCGTGCCGCGTCGAGCACGGGCGCGAGCGGATTGTGCATGCCTGTGTCGTCGGCCATTACCTCAGCACCGCCTCGAAGGACGCGTAGTGGTCGTCGGTGTAGTAGATCTCGCCCCCGCGGCCGGTGACGATCCGCCGGGCCCCGCGGTCGCGCTCGCCGGGGGTGCGGACGGTGTACTCGCGGTAGTAGCCGCGCTTGCGGTGCGGCAGCTCCCGCTCGAAGTTGCCGAAGACGGCGCCGTCCTTCTCGTACGGGAAGGGGCCCCCGTCGTCGATGAGGCGCAACGTCTCCCGCGCCTCGGCGGGCAGCCGGTCCGCCTGGATGGTGGCCATACCGCGGGCCCAGGCGGGGGCGTCCCTTCCGGGGTCGCCGGAGGAGCACCCGGCCACCAGAACGGCGAGACAGAGCAGCACCGCCCCCAACACGCGAGGTACAAACCGGGTCACCATGCGTCCGACCTTGCCACAGCGCCCCTTAAGGGGCGCGGGGCTGTGTCATATGCGGCTCCGCCGCGCGGGCGCGCCCAGCCCCCACGACCCGCAGAGACTCAGCTGCCGTCCGGGTCCGCCCGGTTGAGCGCGGGACGGGGCGCGGGCCCAGCCACCAGCAGCTGGTCGGCCGCAGCCGTGTCCGTCACCAGACTGGTGACGAGCCCGGACCGCAGCACCGCGTCAATGGCGGCAGCCTTCCGCTGCCCGCCGGCGATGGCGACGACTTCCGGAATCCGCCGGAGCCGATCCGCCTCGACGGTGATGCACCGCTCCCCGAGGTCCCGCCCGACCCGACGCCCCTCGGCGTCGAAGAGGTGGGCAGACATCTCCGCGGCGACTCCCAGCGAAGCGTAATGCGCGCGCTCCTCGTCGCTGAGCATGTCGTGGACGGTGGAGATGCCCGGCTCCCAGGAGCCGATGGAGACACAGGCGACCGTGACCTTGTCGAAGTACTCGAAGGCGCGGGCGATACCGGTCTGGTTGCGCAGCGCCGCCGCGGTGGCGGGGTCGGGCAGCAGCATCGGCGCGTAGATGGGGTGGGCCTCGCCGCCGGACACCTGGGCGGCGCGGCGGACGGCCTCGACGGAGCCGCGCTCCGCGGTCCCCGCGTCGTACACCCCCGTCAGCTGCACGACCGTGCACGGCGGCAGCTGGTCGAGCGCGGCCGCCATGTGGATGGTGGAGCGGCCCCAGGCGAGGCCGAGGACGTCGCCCTCATTGACGAGCTCGCCGAGCAGGTCCGCCGCGACCTCGCCGAGGTTCTCGGGGTCGGGCGAGTCCTCGATCTCGTCGGTCGGCGCAGGGGACTCCACGACGACGGCGTGCCGAAGGCCGTATCGGGCGCGCAGCGCGTCCGAGCGCTCGGCGTCCAGTTCCGCTGGGACCCGGATCTCGATGCGTACGAGATCCCGCTCAAGGGCGGTCTCCAGGACCCGGGCCACCTTGAAGCGGCTGACGCCGAACTCCTCGGCGATCTGGATCTTGGACTTGCCCTCGAGGTAGAAGCGGCGGGCCATGGCCGCCGCCTGCACCAGCTCCGCGGGTCCCATCCGCATGGCTGACCGACCCGCCGACATGGCCGACACGGCGCTCTCCTCACTGCTGTTCACAAACTGGGTTCGCCGTTCATCCTTGCAGATCCGGCTTAGTCGATCAGCCCTGAGGGACTGCGTTCACGTTCCCTTGGCTCAGTGGTCGCACGCCCAACCGCTTGACGCGGTCTTTGCCTGCGCTTGGGTGCGCAATGAACGTACCGCTTCCGCCGGATCCTTGGCGCCGTAGACGGCCGAGCCCGCGACGAAGACATCGGCGCCGGCCTCGGCGCAGCGCTCGATGGTCTCGGCCGAGACACCGCCGTCGACCTGAAGCCACATCTCCAGGCCGTGCTTGGCGATGAGCTCACGCGTGCGGCGGATCTTGGGCAGCATGATGTCCAGGAACGCCTGGCCGCCGAAGCCCGGCTCGACCGTCATGATCAGCAGCATGTCGAGCTCGGGGAGCAGGTCCTCGAACGGCTCGATCGGCGTCGCCGGCTTCAGCGCCATGGAGGCGCGGGCGCCCTTCGCGCGGATCTCGCGGGCGAGCCGGACCGGCGCGGCCGCGGCCTCCGCGTGGAAGGTGACCGATCCGGCACCCGCCTCGACGTACTGCGGCGCCCAGCGATCGGGGTCCTCGATCATCAGATGGCAGTCCAGGGGCGTGTCCGTCGCACGGGCCAGGGACTCTACGACCGGCACACCGAGGGTCAGGTTCGGGACGAAGTGGTTGTCCATCACGTCGACGTGGAGCCAGTCGGCGCCTTCGACGGCCTTTGCCTCCTCGGCAAGACGGGCGAAGTCCGCGGACAGGATGCTGGGGTTGATCTGCACGGCCATGCCCCAAGCCTGCCATGTCCGGCGCACGCCGCTGACCGCAGTCCACCGCATGGGCACACCGGCTCCCGCGCGCACCCGCCGAGTGTCATGCTGGGCGGTCCAGCGGCACCGCGCACGGCGAGCGGGGGGAAGCCATGGCGGACGGACGGCGGCAGGAGCGGCGCGGGGTCGCGTGGCTGGTGTGCGGGCGGCGCACCAAGTGGCTGGTGGTGCTGTTCTGGCTGGTGGTGCTGATCGTCGCCGCGCCCCTCGCCCAGAAGCTCACCGACGCCCAGGAGAACGACGCGGAGTCCTGGCTGCCCGGCTCCGCGGAATCCACCCAAGTCCTGGACGTCTCCGCCGACTTCAGGCCCGAGGTGATCCCCGTCATCGTCGTGTACGCCCGCGAAGGCGGCCTCACCGCGGCGGACCGCGCACGGATCGCCGAGGACGTACGGCAGGCGAAGGCGCTGCGCGACCACGGGACGCGGGGCGCCGAGACCCGCGGCCCCGTCTACGACAAGAAGTCGGGCGCCGAAGCGGCCCAGGTGTTCGTCCCGGTCACCATGGACGCCGAGGGCTGGGAGCGCATCGGCCCGGCCGTCGACGACGTCCGGGAGCGGGTCGGCGACGGCGGGGACGGCCTCGCCGTGCACGTCACAGGTCCTGGTGGCACGGCCGCGGACTCAGCCGAGGCCTTCGAGGGCATCGACTCGACGCTGCTGCTCGCGGCGGCGGGCATCGTCGTCGTGATCCTGCTCTTCACCTACCGCAGCCCGACGCTGCTCCTCGTCCCGCTGCTCGCCGTGATCACCGCGCTGTTCACGGCCCAGGCCTTCATCTATCTCCTGGCCGAGCACGCGGACCTGACCGTCAATGGCCAGAGCGCGGGCATTCTGACGGTCCTCGTCTTCGGCGCGGGGACCGACTACGCGCTGCTTCTGGTCGCTCGCTATCGCGAAGAACTCCGCCGCCACGAGGACCGCCACGAGGCGATGGCGCTCGCCCTGCACCGGGCCGGACCCGCGGTCATCGCGTCGGGCGCGACCGTCGTCCTGAGCATGCTCGTGCTGCTCGCCGCCGAGATGAACTCGACGAGCGGCCTCGGCCCGGTCGCCGCGATCGGCGTCACGGTGGGCCTCCTGGCGATGCTGTCGCTCTTCCCCGCCCTCCTCGTCATCTGCGGGCGGTGGCTCTTCTGGCCGCTGGTGCCGCACGTCGGCTCCCCCGAGCCGACCGAGCGCGGCGTGTGGGCCCGCACGGGCCGGCGCATCGACCGCCGCCCGCGGCTGATCTGGGGCGTCACGGCGGCGGCCCTCGCCCTGCTCTCACTCGGACTGCTGCAACTGCGGGCCGAGGGCCTCAGCAACGCCGACTCGTTCACCGACAAGCCGGACTCGATCACCGGCCAGGAGGTGCAGGCGAGGTACTTCCCCGCGGGCTCCGGCGACCCGCTGGTCATCGTGGCGGACGCGGCGCGGGGCGACGACGTCGCCGAGGCCATCCGTGAGACCCGGGGCGTGGTGCCCGACAGCGTCGTCCGCCCGCCGGGGACCAAGGCCGAGCACGACGGCAAGGTGCTGTTCGAGGCGACGGCGGCCGACCCGACCGACAGCGCGGCCGCCAAGCGGACCGTGGAGCGGGTGCGCGACGCCGTCCACGCCGTCCCGGACGCGGACGCGCGGGTGGGCGGCGGCACGGCGGCCCTGCTCGACATGGACCGCGCCACGGCCCACGACAACAAGCTGATCATCCCGCTGGTCCTGGTCGTGGTCCTGCTGATCCTCGCCGTGCTGCTGCGCGCGGTGGTGGCGCCACTCCTCCTGATCGCGACGGTGGTCCTGTCCTTCGCGACGGCCCTCGGCCTGAGCGCGCTCGCCTTCCGCCACCTCTTCGACTACGCGGGCGAGCCGACCGACTTCCCGCTCTTCGTCTTCGTGTTCCTGGTGGCGCTCGGCATCGACTACAACATCTTCCTGTCGACCCGCATCCGCGAGGAGGCGGGCCACCAGGGCACCCGCGCGGGCGTCCTGACGGGCCTCGCCGCGACCGGCGCGGTGATCACCTCGGCGGGCCTGGTCCTCGCGGGCACGTTCGCCGCACTCGGCACGCTCCCGATGGTCGCGTTCGCCGAGATCGGCTTCGCGGTGGCACTCGGCGTCCTGCTCGACACCTTCGTCGTACGGTCGATCCTCGTCACGTCACTGTTCCTGGACGTCGGGCCGAAGGTGTGGTGGCCACATCCACTGGCTCGGCGACCGGAGCCGGCCGGGCCGCCCGCGGAGACCACCGGTGAGGCGACCCAACTCCCGCGCAACTGACTGCCATTGAGGCGGGTTGCGCCCTTCCACTGCCCCGGCGGGCGGCCGCGGCCTATCCTGCCGAAGGCAGCGGGGCAGGTGTGACACGGGGGTGAGGCAGGTGGGCCGCCAGTGACGTCGGCACGGGGGCCGGAGCAGCCGGCCGTCCGTCAGAGCGCCTCCGCGGCCACGGGCGGCAGGACCCTCCAGGCCGGCCGCGACCTGACCGTCCACGAGGTGCACCACCACCGGGGGGCCACGGAGACGGCCGTCCTCGTGGAGCCGGTCCTGCCGACGGCGGAGACGGTGGCCGAGGTCTTCGTCGGGCGCGACGCCGAGGTGGACGCCGTCCTCGCGATCCTGGCCCCCGACACGGCCACCTCCGGCATGGTCGTCGTCTCGGCGGTGGCCGGACTCGCCGGCATCGGCAAGACGGCGCTCGCCCGGGTGGGCGCCGCCGAGGCGGTGAGCCGCGGCTGGTTCCGGGGCGGCGCCGTCTTCGTGGACCTCAACGGCTACGCACCCGACCCGGACAACCGCATCCTGCCCCACCAGGTGTACGCGCCCGTGCTCCACGCCCTGGGCCGGGAAGGCCCGCTCGACGCGGTACCGCAGGTGCAGGCGGCGCAGTACCACCGTTTCCTCGCGGACCTGGCCGCCGGGGACCGCCCGGTCCTGCTCGTCCTGGACAACGCCTCCACCACCGACCAGATCGCCGGGCTGCTCCCCCGCTCCCGCAAGCACCGCGTGGTGGTGACCTCACGCCACACCCTGGCGGCGCGGGGCTCGCGCACCCTCGACCTCGGGACGCTCGCGTCGGGCGACTCCGCGTCCCTGATCGGTGACCAGCTGGACCTCCTGTCGGCCCAGGACACCCGCCTGCGCGACGACCCGGAGGGCACGGACCGCCTGTGCGAACTCTGCGGCCACCTCCCCCTTGCCCTGCACATCGTCACGGCCCTGCTGGCCCGCGACCCCGGCCTCACCCCGACCGAGCTCGCCGAGGACCTGGCGCGGGCGCGCAACAGGCTCGACCTCCTGAACGACGGAGAGCGAGCGGTACGCGCCGCGTTCGACCTGTCCTACCGGCGCCTGACCAAGGACCAGGCCCGCCTCTTCCGTCTCCTGCCGATCAACCCAGGACCGCACTTCGGCGTCAGGACCGCCGCGCACCTGCTGGACGTGGCCCCGCGCGACGCGAGGCCGCTCCTGCACGAGCTGGGTCGCGCCCATGTGATCGAACAGGCGGGCCCCGGCAGATGGCGCCAGCACGACCTGATCCGCGCGTACGCCATCGAACACCTCGGCAAGCACGGCGACAGCCAGGCGGAGCCCGCCGGGCGGCTGCTGACCGCGTACGCGCACGAGAGCGGGCAGGCCGGGGACGTCCTGCGCGACGCCCGCCGCGACCCGGCCGAGGACTCCGACGCCGTACGGCAGGCCCTCGCCTGGTTCGACCAGGAGCAGCTGAACGTGCAGGCCGCGATAGCGATGGGGCTGACGTTCGACTACACGGGCGAGGCCCTGCGGATGCTGGAGGCGCTGGTCAGGCTGTACGGATACCGGGACCAGACCGCGGAGCTGCTCGAAACCTGCCGCAGGATCGTGCGGGTCTCCACCGGGGCCGAGGACGCGGAGAGCGGCACATGGGCGCTGACGGGCGTGGCGTGGACGCTGGGGGCGCTGGCGGGGGCGTCGAGCGGCCCGGACGTACGGGAGGGCCTGAGCCCGCAGGACGACGCCGACGAGCCGGACGGGGCCGTGCGACCGCCGGGCCTGCGGCGGCTGCTCGACCTCCGCGCGGCGCCGTCCGCACGCGACCGCCGCCCCGAGAGCCCGACGCTGGAAAGCCTCCTCAAAGCCGTGCGCGACCACGCCCGTTCGCTGCGGTCGGAGGCCGAGCTCTCCGCCGTCCCCCTGCTCCACGAGATCGCCAGGGCGGCGGCCGCGACACGGACGGACGGCTCGACGGGCGTCCAGGCCCTCCTGACGGCCGTCCGCATCAGCGACACCCACCGCGACGCCCATCTGCACACACTGTCCTGGATCATGCTGGGCAGGGAACGCCTGCGGCTGGGACGCCGCCCCGCCGCCGCCAGATCGGTCACCCGGGCGTTCGAGGCGCTGAAGGCCCTGGACGAGTCCGTCGGCCCGCGGTCGCCGGTCCGCCGGGAGATGTTCGACATGGTGGCCGAGCTCGCGAACGACATCGCGGCGGACCGCGCCCAGCAGAACGCCCGACGGGCCCGCCAGCAGGTGTCCCTGGAGGCCGGACGGCACCTGGGCAGCGCCACCGCGCGGGCGGCGAGGCTCGACAGGACCGGCAGCGAGCTCTACGAAGCCGGCGAGTACGCGGCGGCGCGGGAGCACCACCGCAGCGCCCTGCAACTGCGCGAGGAGCACGAGCCGGCCGACGGAAAAGCCCTGGGGCTCACCCTCGTCAGCCTGTCCCTGGCCCATTTCGGCCTCGGCGAGCACGAGGAAGCCGCCGCCACGGCCGAACGCGCCGTGGCCGTCCTCGACGAAGAGGACGCAGGGCACTCCGCGGGCCGGGCACGGGAACTGCTCATCTACGCACTGCTCGCCCTGCACCGCCCCGAGCGGGCCGTCACGGTCGCCCACCGGGCGCTCCGGCTGGCGAGCACCGCGGACGACGAGCACGCCGAGATCTCCGCGGCCCTGCTCCACACACTGGCCCTGCGCGAGGCCGGCCGGAGCGAGGCGGCGCACCTGGCCGCGGCACGGGCCCTGCGCCTGGCCAAGGAGCAGCAGGACCCCGGCCTCTACACCTACACCCGCGACTGGCTCGGCAGAGAAGGGCTGCCGACCCCGGAGCCCTCCGCCCCGGACTGACCCGTCAGGCGGTCCGCCGGATCAGCGCCAGATACATCGCGTCCGTCCCGTGCAGATGCGGCCACAACTGCACGTCGGGCCCGTCCCCCAGCGCCGGCACGCCCGGCAGCAGCGGCCGTGCGTCGATGAGTTCGGCGCCGCCGGTCTGCTTGAGGACGTCGTCCACGACGGCCCGCGTCTCGGCGAGGTGCGGCGAGCACGTGGCGTAGCCGACGACACCGCCGACACGGACGGACTCCAACGCCGTGCGCAGCAGCCCGCGTTGGAGCGGGGCGAAGCCGTCCAGGTCCTGCGGGCGGCGGCGCCAGCGGGCCTCGGGGCGGCGGCGCAGCGCGCCGAGTCCCGTGCAGGGCACGTCCATCAGGACGCGGTCGAAGGTGCCGGGCCGCCACGGCGGGCGGGTCCCGTCGGCCGCGATGACCTGGTAGGGGCCGGGGTTGCCGTCGAGCGCCTGCGCGACGAGACCGGCCCGGTGCGGCTGCTTCTCGGAGGCGAGCAGCACGGCACCGCGCTGGGCGGCGAGCCCGGCGAGCATGGCCGCCTTGCCGCCGGGGCCCGCGCAGCCGTCGAGCCACTTCCCGTCGGAGCCGTCGAGCGGCGCGTTCGCCAGCGCGAGCGCGACCAGCTGGCTGCCCTCGTCCTGCACGCCCGCGCGCCCCTCGCGCACCGCCTCCAGCGAGCCAGGTTCGCCGCCCTCGCTGAGCCGCACGGCATACGGCGACCAGCGCCCCGGCAGCGCGGAGTCCTCACCGACGGAGTCGAGGAGGTCGTCGGCGGTGGTGCGGCCGGGCCGCGCCACGAGCGTCACCTCGGGCCGTTCGTTGTCCGCCTCCAGCAGGTCCTCGATGCCGGCGCGGCCGCCGCCGAGCGCGTCCCACAGCGCCGAGACGACCCAGCGGGGGTGCGAGTGGACGACGGCGAGGTGCTCCTCGGCGTCCTCGTCGTAGGGCGGCGCGACCTTCTCCACCCAGGCGTCGAGATCGTGCTGCGCGACCTTGCGCAGCACGGCGTTGACGAACTTGGCCCGCCCGTCCCCGAGGACGACGCGCGCCAGCTCCACGGAGGCGGAGACGGCGGCGTGCGTCGGGATGCGCGTGCCGAGCAGCTGGTGCACGCCGAGGTTGAGCACGTCGAGGACCGGCGGGTCGACCTCGCGCAGCGGCCGGTCGATGCAGGCCGCCACGATCGCGTCGTACGTCCCCTGCCTGCGCAGCGTGCCGTAGACCAGCTCGGTGGCGAGCGCCGCGTCCCGCGCGGCGAAGTTCTCGTCCTTCTCCCTGGCCTTGCGCAGCAGGGGCGGCAGGACGAGGTTCGCGTAGGCGTCGCGCTCGTCGACGGCCCGCAGCGCCTCGAAGGCGAGGATGCGGACCGGGTCCTTCTGCGGACGGCGGTAGGGCTTTCCCGGCTTACCGGACTTGCCCGGCCTGCCTGCCGGGTTACGGGGTCGCCGGTTCGGCTGGTCGTTCACAAGGTGCTCCGCTGCTGGTACGGGTCGAACCCACCTAGCCTACGTCGCCCGCGCCCACCCGCTCGCCGGAGGCGATCCGCACCCCGCGCGCCCAGTCCGCGCCGCGCATCGGCTTCTTGCCCTGCGGCTGGACCCAGAGCAGCTCGACGGCGTGCGATCCGGAGCCCACGTACACGTTGTTCTTGGCGGCCGACAGCTCACCGGGCGCGAGATCCGTGCGGTCCGGGACCTGCGCGGCCTGGATGATCTTCAGCCGCTCGCCGCGGAACACGGTCCAGGCGCCGGGCGCGGGGGTGCAGCCGCGGACGACCCGGTCCACCCGCAGCGCGGGCGCCGCCCAGTCCACCTGCGCGTCCTCGACCGTGAGCTTGGGGGCGAGGGTGACACCGTCGGCGGGCTGCGGCACCGCCTTCAGGCTGCCGTCCTCGATGCCGTCCATGGTCGCGACGAGCAGCCCCGAGCCCGCGAAGGCGAGCCGGGTGAGCAGGTCGCCGCTGGTGTCGGTGGGCCGCACCTCTTCGGTGACCGTCCCGTACACCGGACCGGAGTCGAGGCCCTGTTCGATCAGGAAGGTGGAGGCACCGGTGATCTCGTCGCCCGCCAGCACCGCGTGCTGCACCGGTGCGGCGCCGCGCCAGGCGGGCAGCAGCGAGAAGTGCAGGTTGACCCAGCCGTGGGCGGGGATGTCCAGGGCGACCTTGGGCAGCAGCGCGCCGTAGGCGACGACGGGGCAGCAGTCGGGGCCGATCTCCCGCAGCCGCGCCAGGAACTCCTCGTCGCGCGGCTTCGCGGGCTTGAGCACCTCGATGCCGACCTCCTCCGCGCGCTCCGCGACCGGGCTCGCCACCAGCCTGCGGCCGCGGCCCGCGGGCGCGTCCGGGCGGGTCACGACGGCGGCCACCTCGTGCCGGTCGGAGGCGATCAGGGCGTCCAGGGCGGGGACGGCGACCTCGGGAGTGCCTGCGAAGACGAGCTTCACTGCGGGGTACCTCGGATCTCTGGTCAAGGGGGTCAAGGGTGGGGCGACGGCAGCGCACCAGTCTATGGGCCGCTCCGGTCCGTGGGCCGCTCCGGCCTATGGGCGCTCCGGGAACCCGCCGCGGGCGGTCTTGCGGAGGACCGCCGTCGAAGACTGTCGTCGAGGACCGCTGTCGAGGACCGCTGTCGAGGACCGCTGTTGACGGCCTTGGGGGCGTACGAAGCATCGCGCGCCCCGTGCATATGCGCATACGCCCCTGCACCGTGACCCCACACGAGCTAGCGCGTTGGTCAAGAAAGAGTTGACCACAACGGGCCACCGATGTGGCCCGATCCTTTTCAACGCCGGTTCGAGAGGCTTGTTCATGGCCGACCACGCAACGCACGACGCCCAGGCACGGGCCAGCCTGCACCTTCTGGTACGGGACATCGAGCGGGTCCGCCGGCAGGTGGATGCACTGCGCACCCTGACCGCCCAGCTCGGCAACGTCTACCGCCCGCGCCGCTCCAGCCCCTCCGCGGGCTTCGTCGTGTACGGGCGGGCTCCCGCCCCGACCGTCCGCCTCGCCCAGGAATTGCGGGACAGTGTCGAGACGCTGGTCACCGCGGCGGTGGACTTCGACCGTTCGCTCGGTTTCTCGTGGGACGCGGTGGGCTCGGCCCTCGGCGTCACCAAGCAGGCGGTCCACCGCCGGTACGGCGCGCGGCGGGCCACCACGCAGGCGGCGGCCGAGGCGGAGCGCGCCGCGGAGACCCCGGCGCCGGCCGTGACGTCCACGGTGACGTCCACGGCCACGCGGCCGCTCCCGGTCGGCGTCCCGCTGCCGTCCGTCCCCGCCGCCCGCGCGATGCCGACGCAGCCCACGGCGGGCAGCCCCACACTCCGCGACGAGCCCAGGCCGACCGCTTTCCCCGGCCCGCGCAACGGCTGACGCACACCGCCCCCCTCCCGCGAGCGCTGCCCCCTCGCCCCTCCGCCAAGGGCGAGGGGGCAGCGCTGCACCGTGATTCGCCCGCCCACACTGCCCGGGTCCGAGCAAGCCCACCCGAAGCTCGCGGCGAGCCCACCCGACGCCGAGCCACGCTCACCGGATGCCCAGACAAGCCCACCCGCCGCCGAGCCACGCTCACCGAATGCCCAGGCAAGGCCACCGGACCTGGCAGCCCCGCTTACCCGATGTCCAGCGGATCCACCCGAACCCGCACCGCCTCGCCCCCCGCCTCCCGAGCCCCCTTGGCCCCCCGGGCCATCCGCGCGGCCTGCGCCACCTTCAAGGAGGCGGCGAGAGCAGAGCCGCTGCCGGGCGGCACCCGGATCAGCGCCCGCTCCCACGCCTCTCCACCGGCCGCCCCCGCACCCGCACCCCGACGGGCGCCCCCGGGACCCCCTGATCCCGCGGCGGGCCCCCCGTCCCACATCGGAACAGGCCCCAACACCACCGCGTCCGGCGGCAGGTCGGCGGCGGACAGGAACTCCGTGAGCGCCTCGGGCGGTCCGGAGACCGACGCCATCCGCGACACCGGCGGAAACCCGAGCTCGGCCCGCTCGGCGAGCTCCCGCACCGCATGCCCCACGGGATCCCACCGCACCAGCGCCTGCACGGGCCGCAGCGTCGGCTCGGCGACCACCACCACCGTGCCGCCCGCGCCCTGCGGCCGGACGAGCGAGGAGGCCCCGATCCACCGGCGCAGCGCGTCCTCGCCCGCCCGCAGGTCGGGCCGCCCCAGCATCGCCCACCCGTCGAGCAGCAGCGCGGCCGCGTAACCCCCCTCGGCGACGGGCTCCGCCCCCGGCGTACTGACCACGAGCGCGGGCGCGTCAGGCACCGTGTCGAGGACCTGCTCCCGGCCCGACGTCCGCACCGGCACCGCGGGGAACGCCCGCCCCAGCTCCTCGGCGGTCCGGCGCGCCCCGACGACCTGCGCCCGCAGCCGGAATCCGCCGCAGGCCTCGCAGTGCCAGGCGGCTTCCTCCACCCCGCACCAGCCGCACCGCAGGGCGGCCCCGCTCTCCTGCGCCTCCAGGGGCCCGGCGCACCGCCGGCAGCGCGCGGGCTCACGGCACCGCTCGCAGGCGAGCCGCGGCACATAGCCGCGGCGCGGCACCTGTACCAGGACGGGACCGTGCTTCAGCCCCTCCCGCGCGATCTGCCACGCCAGCGAGGGCAACCGCGCGGCCCGCGCCGCCTCGTCCCGCGCCAGGTCGCCGTCGCCGACGGTCCGGACGAGCGGGGCGGCCCCCCGCACCTGCTCGCGGTCGGCGACGAGCGGCGCGGCCCACCCGCTCTCGACGAGCTGCGCCGCCTCCACCGTGCAGCTCCAACTCCCCAGCAGAAACCCGCACTTGTCCCGCGCGGCCCGAAGCTCCAGAACCTCCCGCACATGCGGGAAGGGCGCACGGTCCTCGCTGTGGTTGGAGTCCCCGTCGTCCCATATGACGACGAGCCCCAGGTCCCGCACGGGCGCGAACATGGCGGCCCGCGTCCCGACGACGGCCCGCACGGCCCCGCGCCGCACGGAGAGCCACTCCTGATACCGCCGCTCCTGCCCGGCGTCCGCGGTCAGCAGCGCGTGCTGCCCGGGACCGAGCAGTCCGGTGAGCGCGGCGTCCACGCGCGCGGCGGGCCGCCCGGTCGGTACGACGACGAGCGCGCCGCGCCCCGAGGCGAGCGTGGCCTGCACGGCGCGGGCGATCTCCTCGGCCCACCGCGGCCCCGGCAGAGCGGTCCACACGGCGCGCGGCGCGCCACCCGTGGCCAGGGCCCGCAGGAATTCGGGCCCGTGTCCGTACCGCCGCCAGCTCCCCGCGTCGGGGGCGGCCGGCGGAGCAGGAGGCGCGGGCGAGACCCGCGACTCGGCCCGCGCGTGCCGCGGCGGAACCGCAAGCTGCAACACGTCGGCGAGGCTGCCCGCATACCGGTCGGCGACGGCCCGCGCCAGATCGAGCAGCCCGGACGAGAGCACGGGCTCGGGCGACACCACCTGGGCGAGCGCGGCCAACGGCCCCCTGTACTCGGTCTCGGCGCGCCGCTCGACGATGAACCCGTCGATGAGGCCGCCGCCCTCGCGCCGCCCGTCCCGCACGTTCCGCGCGCCGGCCCCGAACCGCACCCGCACCCGCACCCCGGGCTGCGCCGCGTCAGCCAGCTCCTCGGGCACGGCGTAATCGAAGTACCGGTCGAGATGGAGCACGCCCTTGTCGACGAGCACCCGCGCGACCGGCAGCTCCTTGGCCAGCGCGGCCCCCCGCCACGTCCGCGGCTTGGCCCGCGGCACCTTGGCCTTGCGCACCGACTCCCGAATGAGCGCAAGCTGCTCCGGCTCCTCGCCTCCCCCCACCCCGGACCCTTCGTTCTCCCTGCTCACAGCTGCATTCCTACCAGACCGGACTGACAGCGCCGCACGTACCGGAGACGGGTACGACAGCCATGGTCGTGGCCGGTTTCCCTTCCTGGACAGCCTGAACCCGGTCGGCTTCCCTCCGAATGAGGAAACGGGAAACCACACCATCCACCTTGCTCGGCCTTGTCGGCAGTCGCACGCTGATTCGCGGCGCTCAACGACCATCGGCCGGGAGTGACGGAGGTCGCAGTGCTGGAGGAACCGAACGCCTTCGGAAAGGAACTACGCCGCAGGCGCCTGGCCGCCGGCCTGTCCCTCGAACAATTGGGGCGACGTGTGCACTACAGCAAGAGTCAGCTCAGCAAAGTGGAGCGCGGCATCAAGCGCCCCACCCCCGAACTGGCCCGGCTCTGTGACACCCAGCTCGCGGCCAAAGGCGCCCTCGCCCGACTCGTACCCGCTCAACGGACACCTGCACCACTCCCCGGCCCCGGTCACGACGATGAGGTGTGGTTAATGCATCTGAGCAAGGACGGATCCAGTTCGTTCCAGCCCGTGAAACGTCGAAGTATCTTCGCCGTCGGCGCCTCCGCACTGCTCATGAACATGAGCGACGCATGCACACCGTCGCCCTCCGATGCGGGAACATCGGCCGCGCTGGACGCTTCGCGCCTGCTCTTCGATCAGTTCCGCCGCCTGGGGCAGGCCTCCGGCCCGGGCAGCGTGCTCGCTCCACTCATCGCGCAGACACACAGCCTGGAACAGCTCGCCACTCACGCCGGCCCCCGTACGCGCCGCGAGCTTCTCCTGCTCGCGTCACGTTACGCCGAGTACGTGGGGTGGATGGCGCAGGAGTCCGGCGACGACACGGCAGCACTCTGGTGGACCGAGCGCGCGGTCCAGCTAGCTGAAGCCGGAGCGGACAAAGGGCTCGCCGCCTACGCGCACGTCCGACATTCGCTGATCAGTCTGTACCGAGGGGACATAGCACACGCGATACAGCTCGCCGAGCATGCGCTCCATTGCGACGCGTCCTTCCGCATCCGTGGACTCGCTGCCCAGCACCTCGCGCAGAGCGCAGCGGTGGACGGCGACTACGACACGTGCATGCGCAGCCTCGACCTGGCACGCGAGCTCCTGGCGCGGGACACCGCTGAACCAGGCCGACCGATTCTCGGGGCTTCACACGTGCCGGATGTGGTCTCGATGTTCAGAGGCTGGTGCCTGTACGACCTCGGCCGCCCACGACAGGCTGCCGCACTGCTGGACAAAGAAACAGACCGAATTTCCGAGCGTGCCTTCCGTACGCGAGCCCGCTATGGCATTCGACGGGCGCTCGCGCATGCCGCCTCAGGTGACATAGAGCAGGCATGCACGGTGACACGAGACGTTCTTCCCTCGGTCCGGCTCACCCACTCAGCGACCATCGCGGCCGACCTCCGTCGGCTCTCGCACATTCTTCGTCGCCATCCCGGCAACTCCGCGGTCCGTTCCCTCGCTCCAGAACTCGCCGCAATCACCTGATCCACCGCAGCGTAGAGAGGACCAACCATGCATGAAGTCTTCATCAACTACCGCACGCAGGGCGGTAAGGAAGTCGGGTACATGTGCGATGCCGCGCTGTCCGCCCGGTTCGGCGCCGACAGCATTTTCCTCGCCAGGAAGTCTCTCGACCCCGGCCGTAACTACGCAGAGGATCTCATCCGGGCCGCACAACATTGTCACGTCCTGCTGGCACTGATCGACGAGCACTGGCTCGACGCGCCGGACCAGCAACGGCCCACCAGAAGGGCCCTCGCCAATCCGAAGGACTGGGTGCGACGGGAGATCGAAGCTGCGTTGAACGCAGGCGCGCTGGTCGTCCCGCTCTTCATCGGTCGACGCGTGGAGCAGCTCGATGCGAGTCGCCTTCCCACATCGTTGCGGGAACTGGCGGAGCACCAGTACGCGCGGGTGGAGTTGCACAGCAAGGACGAGGACTTGGCCCGGCTCGGTGATCGTCTGGTGCGGCAGGTACCCGCGCTCGCCAGGCTGGACAGCCAGAACCCAGCGGACGCACCCGCGGAACCTGCGCCGGGCAGCACGGTCCGCACGGACCACCAGGCCGGCGGCGTCGGCCAGGTCGGTGGTTCCGTGGGGAGCTTCGTGAACGAGGCACACGGTCCTCTGCACACCGGAAGCGGCGACCAGTACGACGGCCCCCGCATCACTGGTGATGGCACCAACTTCATTTCCGGTGACAACAGCGGGGACGTACGACAGCGCTTCTCTTCTCGCCGTCGAGGGAGGGACGACGAGCGGTGAACGAAACCACGGGTTCGTACATCAACGAGGCCCGTAGCGCTGTGCACAGCGGAGAAGGCCCCCAGTACAACGTCTACGTTCAAGCCGCCGCTTCTCGACTGCGAGAGCAGGCCAGTCGCCGCCCCCTCGCGATCGCACACGCCGACCGTGAACATCTGCAACGACGCTTCGTTCCTCCTCCCCGTCTGCAGCAAGCACGGCAAGTCCTCGACGACACATGCACGGTGCTGCTCAATGGACTGCCCGGCAGCGGTCGACGCTCCGCGGCCTTGATGCTGCTCCACGAACTGTCCGATGTCGTAGGCAGCCTCCATGAACTCCCCGACACCTCGGACGACACGACCACCTCACCTCTCGACGTGCGTGACATCAGCGCCGGTGACCGACTTCTCCTCGACCTGTCCGAGGTGGATGAATCCCGGTACCTGGCTATACAGGAGGAATTCTCCGACTTCCGTAGCCACCTCGTTCGACAAAGCGCGCACCTTGTCGTGGTACTGCCCCATCACCTCAGCTATCTCCTTCGGGATGACCTGCGCCATCTCACCGTGGACATCGGCCGTCCATCCGCACAGCGCTTGTTCGTCCGCCATCTGCGCTGCGAAGGCATCACGCCTCCGGCAGACGAACTGAGCAGCCCGGAGCTGGCAGCTCGCCTGGCGCGAGCCCCGCTGCGTGACGTGGCCGCTCTGGCCGATCGCATCAGGCGCTTCCGGGACGCCGGTGGCGCAGAGGAGGGCTATCCACACTGGCTCGCGAAATCTCTTGCCGTGGTCGCGGACCACTCCGTCCGAGTCGCGGCAGATATTGCTGCGGAGCAGAACGGACGCAGAAGAGCGCTGCTGCTCTCCCTCGCCATGTTCCACGGCACCGCTCCCAGTACGGTCCTCCGAGCAGTGAACGGCCTCCTGAAGGCTCTTGGCCATCCACCGGACACCACTCCGCGGCTGGAGCACAGCGACCTCCATGCCGAGCTCTCCACGATCGGTGCCGAAATTCTGCCCACCGGGCACGTCCAGTTCCGGATCCAGGGATACGACCAAGCCGTCCGGAATCATTTCTGGACGTTCCTGCCGGATATCCATCGGCAGTTGCGCGACTGGTTCAGTGCCTGCCTCACGCAGGCCGGGACCGCCCAGCCCGAGCGGAGCGACGCGGTCTCCAGGTACTCCGAACAGAGCTTGCGAACGAATCGGCCTGAGGATCTGGCATGGCTGGCGAAGCAATGGACACTTCCCACCGCACGGGCGGAGCTGTTGCCGGACGCCTCGCAGATACTCGCTCTCGGCCTCGCCGACGACCAGCACGGCCGGTTCTTCCGGCAGCAGATCTACGACTGGTCGAAGGACACGACAACAAGTGCAGGGCTTCGACGCGTGCTCATCCTGGTGTGCTCCGAAGCCATGGCTCGCTCTCACCCGGACCAAGCGCTCGTTCGTCTGCATCACTTGGCCCGGCGGACCTCGGGGCCTTTGGGAGAAAATGCTCGCCGTGCGGTGGTCGAACTGGCCAGAACGGACAACAGGCTCTACCGACGCATGCTGGACCGCTTGGGCAGCGGCATAGCGCAAGGCTACTGGGACGTCGATTTCGACTTGTTCCTGATCCTCGCCGACCCCATCCGTCTCATCCGATCCCGAACGGTGCGCAGCAGCCTGGTCTCTTGCTGGGCGGGTGTGCTGAGCCGCCCGACCGACTACTGGACCTCCCGAACCATCCATTGGTTCGACGCATGCGGCGACGTCCGCTATCGCGATCCGGTGCTGAATGTACTCGCGACGGCATCAGCGGCGAATGCGCGCATCTCGGGACGCCTGTACCGGCTCGCCGTCGACTGGTCTCGAGCGGAGGCCGACAAGACGGCAGGCCGCCGGGAGACCGTCTCCGATCTACTCCTGAAGATCGATACCGCTCAGGGTCTCGAGCCCTACAGCCACACCGCCTGACACTGAAATCGGGGGCCACCGTGAGTTCTGGTCAGAAGACAATGACCGCTTTCGTCACCGTCATTCTAGGACTGATCCTTGTCATACTCGGGCTCAGCGCCGAGTGGTCGACATGGGCCTGGCCTGCCATGGCTGCACTGCTCCTCGTCATCGCACTCGTGACGCACAAAGTCCTGGGGCAGGGGGCAGGCCCGTCCGTTCCGTACCCACCTCCGGATCCCGATGTACCTCTGCCGGCTCCGCAGCGCCAGGAGCAGCGGGTCACGTACGTGGCGTTGCCGAGCTCCCTCGCAGACTACGATTTCTCCTTCTCCGCCACCGTGCGCTGGACACTACTGGACGCACCCGACGCAGCCCCGCACATCAACCCGGCGGGACTGGCAGTCGATGCCGTGCTGCAGCGCGCGAGGGTGTTGACGACGCAACAGCCGCCCCATCAGGCCGCGTTTGTGCAGCATCAACTGGACGGAGCCCTCGGCACCATGCGAGCCGACGCCACGGGTCGCGTTCTGGCGATGGCACACGATGTCTCGCTTCAGCTTCCGGACATCGACCGAGAGCGTCTCGTCAAGCTCTCCAACGTCCGCAAGGACGAGGATGTCTGGGAGCACGAGCGCAACTACGAGCGGAGCAAACGAGCCTATCTGGGCGATGACGTCCTGAAGGACACCGGAAGTGCGGTGGTGTGGTGGCTCGCCCGGAATGAAGAGAAGGTCGAAGGGGCTGTCGATCGCATCGGGCTCCTCGCACGTCTGTCAGCTGCGGCCAACAACGAACGTGTCGCCCCCGCCTTCGAACATGTGGTGCAGCCGACCACGCCGTCATTCGCAGCCGCCGGACCGGACGAAGACGCCCGTGCGACATCGGCATGGGCCCCGAAGTCCGACATCAGCTGGTCGGTGCTGCCCGACGACGAAGCCCCGGATTCCCCGCTGGACTCCCTGCTCTCCTGGTTCGGCTTCTCCGAGGACGACGAGGAACTGGAGCTTTTCACACAACGGTTCATCAATCTGGCGCGAGCCCACGGCAAGCAGGATGTCGTCGATGACGTCAGGCGGCGATTCAGGTCCCCCCAACAACCCGACGCTGGTGAAGCCCCTCCCCCGGAAAGTGGGTCCTGATACACCAAGGCCCGGCCCCAAAACAGGGCCGGGCCTCGAAAAAATCAGCGGTGAAACTAGAGCCCCGCCGCCTTCCGCAACGCCTCCACGCGGTCCGTCCGCTCCCACGTGAAGTCGGGGATCGCCCGGCCGAAGTGGCCGTACGCGGCGGTCTGCGAGTAGATCGGGCGGAGCAGGTCGAGGTCGCGGATGATCGCGGCCGGGCGCAGGTCGAAGACCTCGCCGATGGCCGTCTCGATCTTGTCCGTGTCGATCGTGGCCGTGCCGAAGGTCTCGACGAAGAGACCGACGGGCTCGGCCTTGCCGATGGCGTACGCGACCTGGACCTCACAGCGGGCCGCGAGGCCGGCCGCGACGACGTTCTTGGCGACCCAGCGCATCGCGTACGCCGCGGAGCGGTCCACCTTGGACGGGTCCTTGCCGGAGAAGGCGCCGCCGCCGTGGCGGGCCATGCCGCCGTACGTGTCGATGATGATCTTGCGGCCGGTGAGGCCGGCGTCGCCCATCGGGCCGCCGATCTCGAAGCGGCCGGTGGGGTTGACCAGCAGGCGGTAGCCCTCGGTCTCCAGCTTGATGCCGTCCTCCAGGAGGGCCTTCAGCTCGGGCTCGACCACGAACTCCCGGATGTCGGGAGCGAGCAGCGAGTCCAGGTCGATGTCGCTCGCGTGCTGCGAGGAGACCACGACCGTGTCGAGGCGGACGGCCTTGTCGCCGTCGTACTCGATGGTGACCTGGGTCTTGCCGTCGGGGCGCAGGTAGGGGATCGTGCCGTTCTTGCGCACCTCGGACAGGCGCCGCGAGAGGCGGTGCGCGAGGTGGATCGGGAGCGGCATGAGCTCCGGGGTCTCGTCGCAGGCGTAGCCGAACATCAGGCCCTGGTCGCCCGCGCCCTGCTTGTCCAGCTCGTCCTCATCGCCCTCGACGCGCTGCTCGTACGCCGTGTCGACGCCCTGCGCGATGTCGGGGGACTGCGAGCCGATGGACACCGAGACGCCACAGGAGGCGCCGTCGAAGCCCTTCTTCGAGGAGTCGTAGCCGATCTCGAGGATCTTGTCGCGCACGAGCTGCGCGATCGGCGCGTACGCCTTCGTCGTGACCTCGCCGGCCACGTGGACGAGGCCGGTGGTGATCAGCGTCTCCACGGCGACGCGGGAGGTGGGGTCCTCCCGCAGAAGCGCGTCGAGAATGGTGTCGCTGATCTGGTCAGCGATCTTGTCGGGGTGACCCTCGGTCACAGACTCCGAGGTGAAGAGGCGCCGGGACACATCGCTCCCTGTGGTTGCAGCGGCTGCTGGCTGATCATTGGTGGACGGCCGGGAGCTGCGCCCGGCGTCGTCCGAGACCAGTTTATCGGTCACACTCGGCCGCCGGTCCACATGTCTCGCCACTTGGGAGGCCTGTGACCTGCGGCACTGTCTTGCGCGGTACGACGATCGTCCTCCACCCGGCGGCCTCGCGCCCGTTTTCCCCGGGTTTGAGGCGCCCGATGGGGCGAAGGTGACATTGAGCCCTGCCTGCCGAGACCTCGTCAAGAGAGACGTCGGAATGTGGCCGAGTTCCGCCAAGAGGCGAAACGGGAATGCGGAGAGCTGTCACCGCAGTCGCTGCGCCACCAGGTCCCAGACCGTGTCCGCGAGGGCTTCCTTGGGGCCGTGGGGCACCGGCGTCTCGCTGCCGTCGGCACCGAGCACGACGGCCTCGTTCTCCTCGGCGCCGAACGTCTTGCTCTCGCCGACCTCGTTGACGACCAGCAGGTCGCAGCCCTTGCGGGCGAGCTTGGCGCGGCCGTTGGCCAGGACGTCGTCCGTCTCCGCGGCGAAGCCGACGATCACCTGGCCGGGGCGGGGCCTGTCCCCCGCGATCTCCGCGAGGATGTCGGGGTTGCGGACCAGGGCGATCGGCGCCGGTTCCTGGCCGTCCTTCTTCTTGATCTTCCCGGTCGCGTACGTCTCGGGGCGGAAGTCGGCCACGGCGGCCGCCATCACGACGGCGTCGGCGTCGGGCGCGGCCTTCAGGACGGCCTCGCGCAGCTGCACGGCGGTGCCGACCGGCACGACGTCCACGCCCGCCGGGTCGGGCAGCGCCACGTTGGCCGCGATCAGCGTGACGCGGGCGCCGCGCGCCGCCGCGCTGCGGGCGAGCGCGTAGCCCTGCTTGCCCGAGGAGCGGTTGCCCAGGAAGCGGACGGGGTCGAGCGGTTCGCGGGTGCCGCCGGCGCTCACGACGACGTGGCGCCCGGCAAGGTCCTGGGACAGGTCCTTGCGCGCGAGGACGCGGCGTACGACTTCGAAGAGCTCGACGGGGTCGGGGAAGCGGCCCTTGCCGGTGTCGACGCCGGTGAGGCGCCCGACGGCGGGCTCGACGACCAGCGCGCCGCGGCGGCGCAGCGTGGCCACGTTCTCCTGGGTGGCCGGGTGCTCCCACATCTCCGTGTGCATGGCCGGGGCGAAGACCACCGGACAGCGGGCGGTGAGGAGCGTGTTGGTGAGCAGGTCGTCGGCGAGGCCGTGGGCCGCCTTGGCGAGCATGTCGGCGGTGGCGGGGGCGACGATCACGAGGTCGGCGTGCTGTCCGATGCGGACGTGCGGCACCTCGTGGACGTCGGACCAGACCTCGGTCGAGACGGGGTTGCCGGAGAGCGCGGACCACGTCGCGGCGCCGACGAAGTGCAGCGCCGACGCGGTGGGCACGACGCGCACGTCATGGCCCGACTCGGTAAGCCGCCGCAGCAGCTCGCACGCCTTGTAGGCGGCGATGCCACCGCTGACCCCCAGGACTACCTTCGGCTTCTCGGCCACTGCCTCTGTCTCCCCGCGCTCGGAAACGCACTCGGATGCGTACTGCTCCATGACACACCACAGGCCCGGCAGTCGTGCTGCCGGGCCTGTCGTGAAGGTACGAACCTCGAAAGTACGGACCGCTTACTGAGCCGGGCCCTCGATGGCCTCGGACGTCAGCAGGCCCGCGTTGATCTCGCGGAGCGCGATCGAGAGCGGCTTCTCGTGGACGTGGGTGTCCACCAGGGGGCCGACGTACTCCAGGAGGCCCTCACCGAGCTGCGAGTAGTACGCGTTGATCTGGCGCGCGCGCTTGGCGGCGTAGATCACGAGGCTGTACTTCGAGTCGGTGGCTTCGAGCAGCTCATCAATCGGCGGGTTGATGATGCCCTCGGGCGCGGTGATGGAAGAGGACACTCTTCGCCTTCCGATGGGGTCAAGACCAGAAGGGTCAAGACAGGGGTAAAGATCAAAGAACCTTCATCAAGGCTAGCAGCTCACGAGCCACGTCCTCGACCGAGGTGTTGACCAGGGTCGTGTCGAACTCGGCCTCCGCGGCCAGCTCCACTTTGGCGGCGCCGAGCCTGCGCTCGATCACCTCGGGCGCCTCGGTCCCGCGGCCGGTGAGCCGGCGGACCAGCTCCTCCCAGCTCGGCGGGGCGAGGAAGACCAGCTGCGCCTCGGGCATCGATTCGCGCACCAGGCGCGCGCCCTGGAGGTCGATCTCCAGGAGGACGGGCTCGCCCGCCTCCAGGCGTTCGAGCACGGCGTGCCGCGGTGTGCCGTAGCGGTTGCCCGCGAACTCGGCCCACTCCAGGAGCTCGCCGTTGGCGATGAGCTTGTCCATCTCCTCGTCGGAGACGAAGAAGTACTGGACACCGTGCTTCTCACCGGGCCGCGGCTTGCGGGTGGTGGCGGAGACCGAGAGCCAGACCTCGGGGTGTTCCTTGCGCATATGAGCGACGACCGTGCTCTTGCCGACCCCGGAGGGGCCGGAGAGCACGGTCAGCCGCGGACGTACGTCCGGGGGCGCGGGGGTCGTCCCCCGGGATGTTGCAGCCATGCAGCGATTATCCAGGTTCTCAGGAGTGCCTGAGAACATCAGCCCGCGGCACCGCCACCGAACTCGCGCTCGAGCGACGCGATCTGGTTGGAACCGAGACCGCGCACACGGCGGCTCTCGGAGATGCCAAGACGCTCCATGATCTGCTTGGCGCGCACCTTGCCCACGCCAGGCAGGGACTCCAGGAGGGCGGAGACCTTCATCTTGCCGATGACATCGTTCTCCTGGCCCTGCTTGATGACCTCGTGGAGAGAGGCACCGGAGTGCTTGAGTCGATTCTTGACCTCGGCCCGCTCCCGGCGAGCCGCGGCGGCCTTTTCGAGCGCGGCTGCGCGCTGTTCAGGGGTAAGGGGCGGAAGAGCCACGCCTACGTCACCTCGGATGTCGAACTGTCGGATACGGACCGGTGAGGAACCTAGTCGCCCCACACCTGGTGAGCAACGTGCAACGCACTTGCCCGTTCGCTCTCGTCGGAGACTAGCGGCCATGGCCGCTGGAGTCAGCGAGAACAGACGAAAAGTCCTGGTCAGCCTGTGCCGAGCCGTACATATCGGGCATTTCTCCCCGGATTTGAGCCACCGGTCCCTCTCAGGCCGCTCCGACCGCCGTCCTGATCTCGTCCGCGAAGCGCTCCGCGGAGTCGCGCAGGGCCGTGACATCGGGTCCGTGCCGCAGCACGCCCCGGCTGACGTTCGGCACGACGTTGCGGACGGCCTCGCCGAAGACGCCGGGGAGGTCGGCCGGGGTCGCGCCCTGTGCCCCGATGCCGGGGGCGAGCAGCGGGCCGTTGATGCCGAGGTCGTACGACGACAGGTCGCCCAGCGTCGCCCCGACGACCGCTCCGAAGGACCCGAGGGGCGTCTGTCCCGCGTTCTCCGCGGCGAGGTGCCCGAGGACGGTGGCCGCGACGGTCCGGCCGTCCTCGCGCACCGCGTGCTGCACCTCGGCGCCCTCCGGGTTGGAGGTGAGGGCGAGCACGAAGAGCCCGGCGCCGTTCTCACGGGCGAGGTCGACGGCCGGCTTCAGGGAGCCGTATCCGAGGTAGGGCGAGACCGTGAGCGCGTCGCTGAAGAGCGGCGAGTCCTTGCGCAGGAAGGTCTCGGCGTACGCGGCCATGGTCGAGCCGATGTCACCGCGCTTGGCGTCCATGACGACCAGGGTGCCCGCGGCCCGCAGCTCCTCGACCGCCTTCTCCAGGACGGCGATGCCGCGCGAGCCGAAGCGCTCGAAGAACGCGCTCTGCGGCTTGACGACGGCGACGGTCCCGGCCAGCGCCTCCACGACGGTCCGCGTGAACCGCTCCAGGCCCGCGATGTCGTCGTTCAGGCCCCACGCGGTGAGCAGCGAGGCGTGCGGGTCGATGCCGACGCACAGGGGGCCGCGCTCGTCCATGGCGTGGCGCAGGCGCGTGCCGAAGGGCTCCAGGGGGCTCATGCGGTGACCTCGGGCTTCCTGACGTCGGCGCCGACGGCGTCGGCGAGGGTGGCGTAGGGGCTCGTCCGCAGGCGCGCGGCGAGGCCCTTGTGGATCGCGCGGCCCCAGAAGGGCCCTTCGTAGATGAAGGCGCTGTAGCCCTGGACCAGGGTGGCGCCCGCGAGGATGCGCTGCCAGGCGTCCTCGGCGTTCTCGATGCCACCGACGCCCACGAGCGTGATCCGGTCGCCCACGCGCGCGTAGAGGCGGCGCAGGACCTCCAGGGAGCGCTCCTTCAACGGCGCTCCGGAGAGGCCGCCGGTCTCTCCGTAGAGAGCGGGTTCGGATTTCAGACCGAGGCTCTCGCGCGCGATGGTGGTGTTCGTGGCGATGATGCCGTCCAGGCCGAGCTCCACGGCGAGGTCGGCGACGGCGTCGATGTCCTCGTCGGCCAGATCCGGCGCGATCTTGACGAGCAGCGGGACGCGGCGGCCCTCGACGCTGCGGTCCGCGGCCTCGCGGACGGCGGTCAGGAGGGGCCGCAGCGACTCGGTGGCCTGGAGGTTGCGCAGGCCCGGGGTGTTGGGCGAGGAGACATTCACCACGAGGTAGTCGGCGTGGCGGGCGAGCCGCTCGGTCGACTTCACGTAGTCGGCGGCGGCCTCCTCCTCGGGGACGACCTTGGTCTTGCCGATGTTCACGCCGACGACGGTCTTGAAGACCGCCCTGCGGGCCGCCAGACGGGCCGCCACGGCCGCCGAGCCTTCGTTGTTGAAGCCCATGCGGTTGATCAGCGCGCGGTCCTGGACGAGGCGGAAGAGCCGCTTCTTGGGGTTGCCGGGCTGCGGCTCGCCCGTGACCGTGCCGATCTCGATGTGGTCGAAGCCGAGCATCGACATGCCGTCGATCGCGACGGCGTTCTTGTCGAAGCCGGCCGCGAGCCCGAAGGGGCCGTGCATCCGCAGCCCGAGGGCCTCGGTGCGGAGCTCCTTGTGGCGCGGCGCGAGGACGGCCGCGACGAAGGTGCGCAGCACGGGGACGCGGGCCGCGAGGCGGATCCAGCGGAAGGCCAGGTGGTGGGCCCGCTCCGGGTCCATGCGCTTGAAGACGAGGTCGAAGAAGAGTTTGTACATGTGCGGTGTCCTTACGAAGAGGGGGACACCGTTTCCGGTGTCCCCCTCAGGGCTGCTAGTCGCGGGTCGCGGTCAGGTGTTCCGCGTGTTCCTGGAGTGACCGGACGCCCACGTCACCGCGGCCCAGCGCGTCGATGCCCTGGACGGCCGCGGCGAGCGCCTGGACCGTGGTCAGGCACGGCACGGAGCGGGCCACGGCGGCGGTGCGGATCTCGTAGCCGTCGAGGCGGCCGCCGGTGCCGTACGGGGTGTTGACGATGAGGTCGACGCCGCCGTCGTGGATGAGCTGGACGATGGTCTTCTCGCCGTTCGGGCCCTCGCCCTCGGACTGCTTGCGCACCACCGTGGCGTTGAGGCCGTTGCGCTTGAGCACCTCGGCCGTGCCGGACGTGGCGAGCAGCTCGAAGCCGTGCGCGACGAGCTCACGCGCCGGGAAGATCATCGAGCGCTTGTCGCGGTTGGCCACCGAGATGAAGGCGCGGCCCTTGGTCGGCAGCGGGCCGTACGCGCCCGCCTGCGACTTGGCGTACGCGGTGCCGAACACCGAGTCGATGCCCATGACCTCGCCCGTGGAGCGCATCTCCGGGCCGAGGACGGTGTCGACGCCGCGGCCGTGGATGTCGCGGAAGCGCGACCACGGCATGACGGCCTCCTTGACGGAGATCGGCGCGTCCATGGGGAGCGTCCCGCCGTCACCGACGGCCGGCAGCATGCCCTCGGCGCGCAGCTCGGCGACGGTGGCGCCGAGCGAGATGCGCGCGGCGGCCTTGGCCAGCGGCACCGCGGTCGCCTTCGAGGTGAAGGGGACGGTGCGCGACGCGCGCGGGTTGGCCTCCAGGACGTAGAGGATGTCCCCGGCCATCGCGAACTGGATGTTGATCAGACCGCGGACGCCGACGCCCTTGGCGATGCCCTCCGTGGAGGCGCGCAGGCGCTTGATGTCGAAGCCGCCGAGCGTGATCGGGGGCAGTGCGCACGCCGAGTCGCCGGAGTGGATGCCGGCTTCCTCGATGTGCTCCATGACGCCGCCGAGGTAGAGCTCCTCGCCGTCGTAGAGCGCGTCGACGTCGATCTCGATGGCGTCGTCGAGGAAGCGGTCGACGAGCACCGGCCGCGTGGGGCTGATCTCGGTCGACTCCTCGATGTACGCGGAGAGGCGGGTCTCGTCGTAGACGATCTCCATGCCGCGCCCGCCGAGCACGTACGAGGGTCGGACGAGGACGGGGTAGCCGATCTCGTCGGCGATGGCCTTCGCCTCCGCGAACGTCGTCGCGGTGCCGTGCTTCGGCGCGGGGAGCCCGGCCTCGGCGAGCACGCGGCCGAAGGCGCCGCGGTCCTCGGCGGCGTGGATGGCCTCGGGCGAGGTGCCGACGACCGGCACGCCGTTGTCCTTGAGCGCCTGGGCGAGGCCCAGCGGGGTCTGGCCGCCGAGCTGGACGATGACGCCCGCGATCGGCCCGGCCTGCGCCTCGGCGTGGACGATCTCCAGGACGTCCTCCAGGGTGAGCGGCTCGAAGTAGAGCCGGTCGGAGGTGTCGTAGTCCGTGGAGACGGTCTCGGGGTTGCAGTTGACCATCACGGTCTCGTAGCCCGCGTCGCTGAGCGCGAAGGAGGCGTGGACGCAGGAGTAGTCGAACTCGATGCCCTGGCCGATGCGGTTCGGGCCCGAGCCGAGGATGATCACCGCGGGCTTCTCGCGCGGGGCGACCTCGCTCTCCTCGTCGTACGAGGAGTAGAAGTACGGCGTCTTCGCGGCGAACTCGGCGGCGCAGGTGTCGACCGTCTTGTAGACCGGGCGCACACCGAGGGCCTGGCGCACCTCGCGCACCACGTCCTCGCGCAGGCCGCGGATCTCGGCGATCTGGGCGTCGGAGAAGCCGTGCCGCTTGGCCTCGGCGAGCAGGCCGGCGTCCAGGCGCTCGACGGCGGCCAGCTCGTCGGCGAGCTCCTTGATGAGGAAGAGCTGGTCGACGAACCACGGGTCGATCTTCGTGGCGTCGAAGACCTCCTCGGGGGTGGCGCCCGCGCGGATGGCCTGCATGACGGAGTTGATGCGGCCGTCGGTGGGGCGGACGGCCTGTTCGAGGAGCTGCTTCTTGTCGCCGGGCTCGCCCACGAAGGTGAACTGGGAGCCCTTCTTCTCCAGCGAGCGCAGCGCCTTCTGGAGGGCCTCGGTGAAGTTGCGGCCGATGGCCATGGCCTCGCCGACCGACTTCATGGTGGTGGTGAGGGTGGAGTCGGCGCTCGGGAACTTCTCGAAGGCGAACCGCGGGGCCTTGACGACGACGTAGTCGAGGGTCGGCTCGAAGGAGGCCGGGGTCTTCTCGGTGATGTCGTTCGGGATCTCGTCCAGCGTGTAGCCGACGGCCAGCTTGGCGGCGATCTTCGCGATCGGGAAGCCGGTGGCCTTCGACGCGAGGGCCGAGGAGCGCGACACGCGCGGGTTCATCTCGATGACGATGACCCGGCCGTCCTCGGGGTTGACCGCGAACTGGATGTTGCAGCCGCCGGTGTCGACGCCGACCTCGCGGATGATCGCGATGCCGACGTCCCGCAGGATCTGGTACTCGCGGTCGGTGAGCGTCATCGCCGGGGCGACGGTGACCGAGTCACCGGTGTGCACGCCCATGGGGTCGAAGTTCTCGATGGAGCAGACGACCACGACGTTGTCGTTCCTGTCGCGCATCAGCTCCAGCTCGTACTCCTTCCAGCCGAGGATGGACTCCTCCAGGAGCACCTCGGTGGTCGGCGAGAGGGTGAGGCCCTGTCCGGCGATGCGGCGCAGCTCCTCCTCGTCGTGCGCGAAGCCGGATCCCGCGCCGCCCATGGTGAAGGAGGGGCGGACGACGACGGGGTAGCCGCCGAGCTCCTCGACGCCCTTGAGGACGTCGTCCATGGAGTGGCAGATGTACGAGCGGGCGGACTCGCCGTGCCCGATCTTCTTCTTGACCTCTTCGACGACGCCCTTGAAGAGGTCGCGGTCCTCGCCCTTGTTGATGGCTTCGACGTTGGCGCCGATGAGTTCGACGCCGTACTTCTCCAGGACGCCCTGCTCGTGCATGGAGATGGCCGTGTTGAGGGCCGTCTGGCCGCCCAGCGTCGGCAGGAGCGCGTCGGGGCGCTCCTTGGCGATGATCTTCTCGACGAACTCGGGGGTGATCGGCTCGACGTACGTGGCGTCGGCGATCTCCGGGTCGGTCATGATCGTCGCCGGGTTGGAGTTGACGAGGATGACGCGCAGGCCCTCGGCCTTGAGCACGCGGCACGCCTGGGTTCCGGAGTAGTCGAACTCCGCGGCCTGGCCGATGACGATCGGGCCGGAGCCGATGACCAGGACGGACTGGATATCGGAGCGCTTAGGCACGCTGGCCCTCCATCAGAGATACGAAGCGGTCGAAGAGGTACGCGGCGTCGTGCGGGCCGGCGGCCGCTTCGGGGTGGTACTGGACGGAGAAGGCCGGCTGGTCGAGCAGCTGGAGGCCTTCCACGACGTTGTCGTTGAGGCAGACGTGGGAGACCTCGGCGCGGCCGAAGGGGGTCTCGCTGGCCTTGTCGAGCGGCGCGTCCACGGCGAAGCCGTGGTTGTGCGCGGTGACCTCGACCTTGCCGGTGGTGCGGTCCTGCACCGGCTGGTTGATGCCGCGGTGGCCGTACTTCAGCTTGTACGTGCCGAAGCCGAGGGCGCGGCCGAGGATCTGGTTGCCGAAGCAGATGCCGAAGAGCGGCGTCTTCCGCTTCAGGACGGCGGTCATCAGCGCGACGGGGCCTTCGGCGGTGGCGGGGTCGCCGGGGCCGTTGGAGAAGAAGACTCCGTCGGGCGCGACGGCGTACACCTCCTCCTCGGTGGCCGTGGCGGGCAGCACGTGCACCTCGATGCCGCGCTCGGCCATCCGGTGCGGGGTCATGCCCTTGATGCCGAGGTCGATGGCGGCGACGGTGAACTTCTTCTCACCGACGGCCGGGACGACGTAGGCCTCCTTGGTGGCGACCTCCTCGTACAGGCTCGCGCCCTTCATCTGGGGCTGTGCCTTGACGCGCTCGACGAGCTCGGCGTCGGCGGGCAGCGTCTCGCCGGAGAAGATGCCGGAGCGCATGGAACCGCTCTCGCGCAGGTGGCGGGTGAGGGCGCGGGTGTCGATGCCGCTGATGCCGACGACGTTCTGGGCGGCCAGCTCGTCGTCGAGGGAGCGCTTTGCGCGCCAGTTCGAGGGGATGCGGGCGGGGTCGCGGACCACGTAGCCGGAGACCCAGATGCGGCCCGACTCGTCGTCCTCGTCGTTCCAGCCCGTGTTGCCGATCTGCGGGGCGGTGGCGACCACGATCTGGCGGTCATACGAGGGGTCGGTCAGGGTCTCCTGGTAGCCGGTCATGCCGGTGGAGAACACAGCTTCGCCGAAGGTCTCCCCCACGGCCCCGTAGGCGCGACCGCGGAAGGTGCGGCCGTCCTCCAGGACGAGTACGGCGGGAACCTTGCTGGCTCCCCTGGTGGAGGTCGTCATCGTGCGGTGCCTTCCGTAGTGCTGTTCTTGTCGTTCATGTGGTCGGGCGAACCGACCGAGTCGTTGAGCGCCTCGACCCACTCGGAGTGCTCGGCCGCCTGGTCCGAGCGGAAGCCGGAGTCGAGCAGCTTCCCGCCGTGTTCCCAGGTGACGATCAGCAGACCGCCCTCCGTGAGGACCTTGCCCGCGATGCCCTTGTCGAGGCGGGCCTCGCGCAGCTGTGCGACCGGGATGAAGAAGTCGGTCGCGCCGGGGCGTACGACGTCCAGGCCCGCGTCGGTGAGCGTCAGCTCGACGCGGCTGCGGGTGCCCAGGCCGTGCGCCACGATGCGGTCGAGCCACTGCCCGGCCGTGGTCGAGCCGTGGTAGCGGCCGCTCAGCTCAAGTCTGGCCGGACCCGGGTCGCTCGGCGCGGCGGGGAGCTCCGGCAGGTCGCCCTGGAGGGTGCCGCGCCACTTCCAGCCCTCGCGCATCAGCCAGTAGACGAGCGCGATGAAGAGCAGGAGGCCGACGACCCAGCCGAGGCGCGCGGCCCAGTCGGTCACCTCCGCCGATTCCTTCTCGGCGGCCAGTTCCAGCAGAGGTGATTCCAGCAGAGATGTCACGTGAGCTTCCCGTCGTCGAGCGTGGCCCGACCCCGGAGCCACGTGTGCGTGACGCGGCCCGGCAGCTCACGGCCCTCGTAAGGGGTGTTGCGGCTGCGCGAGGCGAAGCCCGCGGGGTCCACTGCCCCACGGTAATCCGCGTCGACCAGGACGAGGTTCGCGGGCTCACCTGCCGAGACGGGGCGTCCGTGGCCGGTCGCCCGGCCGATCCGCGCGGGCGCGAAGGACATGCGGTCGGCGACGGCCTCCCAGGTCAGCAGGCCGGTCTCGACCATCGTCTGCTGGACGACGGAGAGCGCGGTCTCCAGGCCGACCATGCCCATGGCGGCCGCGGCCCACTCGCAGTCCTTGTCCTCGTGCGGGTGCGGGGCATGGTCGGTGGCGACGATGTCGATGGTGCCGTCGGCGAGGGCCTCGCGCAGCGCCATGACGTCGCGCTCGGTGCGCAGCGGCGGGTTGACCTTGTAGACGGGGTTGTAGGAGCGCACCAGCTCATCCGTGAGGAGGAGGTGGTGCGGGGTGACCTCGGCGGTGACGTCGATGCCGCGGGACTTGGCCCAGCGCACGATCTCGACGGATCCGGCGGTCGACAGGTGGCAGATGTGCACCCGGGAGCCCACGTGCTCGGCGAGCAGCACGTCACGCGCGATGATCGACTCCTCGGCGACGGCGGGCCAGCCGCCGAGGCCCAGCTCGGCGGAGACGACGCCCTCGTTCATCTGTGCGCCTTCGGTCAGGCGCGGCTCCTGGGCATGCTGGGCGACGACGCCGCCGAAGGCCTTCACGTACTCCAGGGCACGGCGCATGATCACGGCGTCGTCGACGCACTTGCCGTCGTCGGAGAAGACGGTGACCCCGGCGGCGGACTCGTGCATGGCGCCGAGCTCGGCGAGCTTCTTGCCCTCCAGGCCGACGGTGACGGCGCCGATGGGCTGCACGTCGCAGTAGCCGGACTCCTTGCCGAGGCGGTAGACCTGCTCGACGACGCCGGCGGTGTCGGCGACGGGGAAGGTGTTGGCCATGGCGAACACGGCGGTGTAGCCGCCGGAGGCGGCGGCGCGGGTGCCGGTCAGGACGGTCTCGGAGTCCTCGCGGCCGGGCTCGCGCAGGTGGGTGTGCAGGTCGACCAAGCCCGGCAGCAGCACCTTGCCCTCGGCCTCGACGACGGTCGCACCCTCGGCGGAGAGCCCGGCGCCGACCGCCTCGATGGTCTCGCCGTCGATCAGGACGTCCTGCGCCTCGCCGCCGAGCACCTTCGCACCACGGATCAGGATCTTGCTCATGGGTCTTACTTCTCCTCGGAACCGGTGGGGCGGGTGTGGGTGACGGCGGGCTCGTTGCCGCCGAGCAGCAGATAGAGGACGGCCATGCGGATGGAGACGCCGTTCGCGACCTGTTCGACGACCGTGCAGCGGTCGGAGTCGGCGACCTCGGCGGTGATCTCCATGCCGCGGACCATCGGGCCGGGGTGCATGACGATGGCGTGCTCGGGCATCTTCGCCATGCGCTCGCCGTCCAAGCCGTAGCGGCGGGAGTACTCGCGCTCGGTGGGGAAGAACGCGGCGTTCATGCGCTCGCGCTGCACCCGCAGCATCATCACGGCGTCGGACTTGGGCAGCACCCGGTCCAGGTCGTAGCTGACCTCGCAGGGCCACTGCTCGACGCCGACGGGCACGAGGGTGGGCGGGGCGACGAGGGTGACCTCGGCGCCGAGGGTGTGCAGCAGGTCGACGTTGGAGCGGGCGACGCGGCTGTGCAGGACGTCGCCGACGATGGTGATGTGCTTGCCCGCCAGGTCCTGGCCGAGGCCCGCGTCGGGTCCGACGAGGCGGCGCCGCATGGTGAAGGCGTCGAGGAGTGCCTGGGTGGGGTGCTGGTGGGTGCCGTCGCCGGCGTTGATGACGGCGGCGTCGATCCAGCCGGACGTGGCCAGGCGGTAGGGCGCGCCGGACGCGCCGTGCCGGATGACGACGGCGTCGACGCCCATGGCCTCCAGGGTCTGCGCGGTGTCCTTCAGGGACTCGCCCTTGGAGACGCTGGAGCCCTTGGCGGCGAAGTTGATGACGTCGGCGGAGAGGCGCTTCTCGGCGGCCTCGAAGGAGATCCGGGTCCGGGTCGAGTCCTCGAAGAAGAGGTTGACCACGGTGCGGCCGCGCAGGGCGGGCAGTTTCTTGATGGGCCGGTCGGCGACCCGGGCCATCTCCTCGGCCGTGTCGAGGATGAGGACGGCGTCGTCGCGGGAGAGGTCGGCGGCCGAGATGAGGTGTCGCATCATCTGCGTGTACTCCGGTGTGTGGAGGTCTGCGGGCACGCGGGCGCACAGGGGTGTGCCCCTGGGCCCGTGAGGGAGGAAACCGGTCTTACGCGGAGGCGGGCTTGGCGCCGAGCAGCACGGCGTCGCGGCCGTCCTCCTCGGCGAGCTGCACCTTGACCGTCTCCCGCAGCGACGTGGGGAGGTTCTTGCCCACGTAGTCGGCACGGATGGGCAGTTCGCGGTGGCCGCGGTCGACGAGGACGGCGAGCTGCACCGCGCGGGGGCGGCCGATGTCGTTGAGCGCGTCGAGGGCGGCGCGGATGGTGCGGCCGGAGAAGAGCACGTCGTCGACGAGGACGACCAGGCGGCCGTCGATGCCGTCACCGGGGATCTCGGTGCGGGCCAGCGCGCGCGGCGGATGCATGCGCAGGTCGTCGCGGTACATGGTGATGTCGAGGGAGCCGACCGGGATCGTGCGGCCGGTGATTCCTTCGAGCTTCTCGGCGAGCCTGCGGGCGAGGAAGACGCCACGAGTGGGGATGCCGAGGAGGACCACGTCGTCTGCGCCCTTGGCGCGCTCGACGATCTCGTGGGCGATGCGGGTCAGTACCCGCGCGATGTCGGGCCCTTCGAGTACGGGGCGGGCGACAGCGGAGTCTTTGGTGTCCTGCGTGTCCATATGAAAACGGACCTCCTTCTCCGCCTCACGGGACGGACCTTAAAGGACGTCGAAATTGCGCCAGTCATGCTACCAGTACCCGGCACCGTGCACGTCATCGGCCTCCACCGAAGGGGCGGTAAGGACCTTTCGGCTTGACGCAGGCAAGTAACGCTGCGTAACCTCACAGTGAGTTACCAGCCACGCGGCGGAGCCGCATAATGTCGCAGCGTCCGGGGAGCTATATGTCCAGCGAATACGCCAAGCAGCTCGGGGCCAAGCTCCGCGCGATCCGTACCCAGCAGGGCCTTTCCCTCCACGGTGTCGAGGAGAAGTCCCAGGGACGCTGGAAGGCGGTCGTCGTGGGGTCGTACGAGCGCGGCGACCGTGCCGTGACCGTGCAGCGCCTCGCCGAGCTGGCGGACTTCTACGGCGTCCCGGTGCAGGAGCTTCTTCCCGGCACGGCTCCCGGTGGGGCCGCCGAGCCGCCGCCGAAGCTCGTCCTCGACCTGGAGCGTCTCGCGCACGTCCCGCAGGAGAAGGCGGGTCCGTTGCAGCGCTATGCCGCCACGATCCAGTCCCAGCGCGGTGACTACAACGGCAAGGTGCTCTCGATCCGCCAGGACGACCTGCGCACCCTCGCCGTCATCTACGACCAGTCGCCCTCGGTCCTGACCGAGCAGCTGATCAGCTGGGGCGTCCTGGACGCGGACGCGCGTCGCGCCGTCGCCCACGAAGAGGTCTGACCGCCGCGCGACACATCAGCAGAAACGTGCCGCCGGGGTGGCCGCAGCCGAAAGGCCGCGGCCACCCCGGCGGTTTTTCTTGTTTTACCCGCGGATTTACCCAGGGATTTATCGCGCGGAGGTTGTCGCGGGAAACCCGGAGGGCCCGCAGCGTATTGCTGCGGGCCCTCCGGGTGGCGTACGACGACGCTTACGACTCGTCGCGGCGCAGGGACGGCTTCAGGTCCTTGAAGCGTCCGAGCAGTCCGTTGATGAAGGACGGCGACTCGTCCGTGGAGAACTCCTTGGCGAGCTCGACCGCCTCGTCGATCACCACGGCGTCCGGCGTCCCGTCGACCCATACGAGTTCGTAGGCGCCGAGGCGCACGATGTTCCGGTCGACGACCGGCATGCGGTCCAGGGTCCATCCGACGGCGTACTGCGAGATGAGTTCGTCGATGCGGCGCTCCTGCGTCGCGTACCCCTCGACGAGCTCCATCGTGTACTCGCTCACCGGCGGCTGCCGGGTGTCGGACCGCGAGTGGCGCACCCAGTCCGCGAGGACCGTCAGGACGTCGGTACCGCGCTGGTCTGCCTCGAAGAGGATCTGGAAGGCGCGCTTGCGGGCCGTGTTACGAGCAGCCACGGTTAGCTGTTCACCCGGCCGAGGTAGTCGCTGGTACGGGTGTCGACCTTGATCTTCTCGCCGGTGGTGATGAAGAGCGGCACGGCGATCTGGTGGCCGGTCTCCAGGATGGCGGGCTTGGTGCCGCCCGTGGAGCGGTCGCCCTGGACGCCCGGCTCGGTCTCCTGGATGACGAGCTCGACGGCGGCGGGCAGCTCGACGAAGAGCACCTCGCCCTCGTGCTGCGCGACGGTGGCGGTGAAGCCCTCGATCAGGAAGTTGGCGGCGTCGCCGACGGCCTTCTTGTCGATGTGCAGCTGGTCGTAGGTCTCCATGT
Source organism: Streptomyces sp. NPDC030245 (assembly GCF_055572995.1). Classification (NCBI taxonomy): domain Bacteria; kingdom Bacillati; phylum Actinomycetota; class Actinomycetes; order Kitasatosporales; family Streptomycetaceae; genus Streptomyces; species Streptomyces sp. NPDC030245. The sequence goes on from NZ_JBVICF010000005.1 coordinate 139,019, forward strand.
CCATGAAGACGAAGTACTCGCCGTCCATGTAGGAGAACTGCATGTCGCGCTTGTCGACAGTGGCCGTCTCGACCTTGACGCCGGCGTTGAACGTCTTGTCGACGACCTTGCCGGAGAGCACGTTCTTGAGCTTGGTGCGCACGAAGGCCGGGCCCTTGCCGGGCTTGACGTGCTGGAACTCGACGACGGACCAGAGCTGGCCGCCTTCGAGCTTGAGCACCATGCCGTTCTTGAGGTCGTTCGTGGAAGCCACGGTTGCGGAATCTCCTGCACTGACTGACTGGTGGACGACCCCGGGCGGGCACGCGCGCTAGAGCGCGAGCAGTTCCTTGGTCGTGATGGTGAGTAGCTCGGGTCCGCCGTCCGCCTCGGGGCGCACGACGAGCGTGTCATCGATCCGGACACCACCCCGGCCAGGGAGGTGAACCCCCGGTTCGACGGTGACCGGCACGCAAGCGTCCAGTTTACCCATGGCCGCGGGCGCCAATTGAGGGTCCTCGTCGATTTCGAGCCCCACACCGTGTCCAGTCAGCGGAGCAAGGGCTTCCGCATAGCCCGCGGAGTCCAGTACGTGGCGTGCCGCGCGGTCCACGTCGCGGCAGGCGGCACCGGGTACGAGGGCCTCGCGGCCGGCCCGTTGCGCGGCGAAGACCAGGTCGTACAGCTCGATCTGCCAGTCGGCGGGCGACGTACCGATGACGAACGTACGCCCGATCTCGCAGCAGTAGCCGCGGTAGGTCGCCCCCAGGCACACGGAGAGGAAGTCTCCCTCCTCCACCCGCCGGTCCGAGGGCCGGTGGCCGCCCTTCCCGGAGTTCGGGCCGGTGGCCACGGAGGTCGGGAAGGCGGGGCCGTCCGCGCCGTGGTCGACGAGCCGCCGCTCCAGCTCCAGCGCCAGATGGCGTTCCGTGCGCCCCACGAGAATGGACTCAAGGAGCTCCCCCAGCGCCTGGTCGGCGATCTCGGCGGCGATCCGCAGACAGGAGAGTTCGTCGGCGTCCTTGACCAGACGCAGCTGCTCGACCGCCGTTCCGAGATCCGTCAGGCGCAGCCGGGGCGCGACCGAACCGAGCGCCCGGTGCCGGGCGACGGTCAGGTGGTGCTCCTCGACGGCCAGCGCCCCGACGCCCGCGGCGGCCGCGAGACCGGCTCCGGCGACGGCCGGGTCGGCACCAGGCGCGGGCAGCACCTGCACCTTCAGCGCTTCGTCGGGCCGCCCCTCGTCCTGCCGCTCACCGGGTGGACGCCCGCACAGCAGCACGTCCTCGGCGGCACCGAGGAGGAGCACGGCGCCGCGGGGCGCCGCACCGGCGAGATAGCGGACATTGGCGGGCCGGGAGACCAAAGCCGCCGCACCACCACCGGCGGCACACCGCTCCCGAACCCGCTCCCTGCGGACCGCGTACACCTCTGACATGGGGCGAGCCTAAGAGCGCCACCACCACACGGCCCGACGAACGCGTCCGACCGGGCGGCGGGCACCGCCCCCGCGCACCCCACCGGACCCTCAGCTGTCGCAGCCGACCCCGTCACCGTCCCGGTCCAGGTGCCTGCCGTAGCCCGGCTCGCCCCGACGCACCGGAGCAGCACCGGCGGCACGGGCCGCGGAGCAGTTCTCGTAGTACACGGCCCCGCCACCGCCCCCGGACCCACCCGAGCCGCCGTCGTCGGACCCGCCGGCCGCCGGAGCCCGCGTGACCGTGGCGGTCGCCTTGACGGTCTTCGTCGACCGGACCGTGACGGTCGGCGCCGGCCCGGCCTCGGGGCTCTTCGTCACCGTCGCCGTAGCGGTCGCGGTCCTGGTCGCGGTGACGGTCGGTGCCGCGGCGGCCTTCTTCTCGCCGGTGGTGTCGTCCCCGCCGGTCCCGATCCCGACGCCCACGAACAGGGCGAGGACGAGGGCAGGGAGCACGTATCGCTTCCGGGCCCACTTCGGGGCGGGCCGGGGGACATCGGGTGGGGCGCCGTACGGATTGCTCATGTCATGCCCTTCGGGCTCATTCCGGGGGCATGACCGTAGTACCGCCCTCGGACGGCGTGAAGGCGGTGGGGAGGCTTGGTGGCTCAACTGTGACCGAAGGGGGGCGCTACCACTTCGGAGGGCTTGCGATGGCGCGGGACAGGACGTCGTCAAGGATGCGGGCCGTGGCGGGGACGTCCAGTTGGGAGTTGTCGATGATGGGCAGGCCTGAGCCGTACCAGCCGGCCATGCGGCCGTGGATGCGGGCCACTTCCTCGTCGGAGAGGCGGCGATTGCCGCTGCGCTCGGCGTTCCGCTCCAGGACGATCTCCAGGCCCGGGAGGAGGACGACCGGCAGCAGGCCGGGGCCCACGTGCCGCTTCCAGCCGCCGAGGCCGACGACCGGGCGGTCGGGGAAGACGGCGTCGTCGAGGATGCACGAGATGCCGTTGGCCAGGAAGTTCCGCGCGGCGAAGCCGCAGGTGCGGCGGGCCAGGCGGTACTGCGCCTCGGAGTGGTCGTTCCACCCCGACTGGGGGTCGGCGAACCCCGAGCGCACCCATTCGCGGACGTCGTCGAGGCTGATGTGGGCGGTGGGCACCCGGCGGTGCTCGGCCCAGTACTTCGCGACGCTCGTCTTGCCCGCGCCCGCGGGCCCGATGAGCAGCACGGCGAGTGTCGTGCCGCCGGTGTCGCTCTGCGCCGTGCCCGGCGGAGGGCTCGGCATGGCCACCGGGGCGCCCGGCGGCAGTTGCACGTGCCCTGTCTGCCCCGAGGCGTCCGGCGGCGGGGGCACCGGGCCCGGCCCGTGCTGAGGGGGCTGGGGCGCCGCGTGCGGGCCCACCGGAGCGTGCGGCACCGGCGCCTGTCCCGGAGCGTGAGCGGCTTGCGGCGCCTGCCCCGGAGCGTGCGGGGCGGACGGCGGGACGGGACCGCCCGTGAAGCCGGGCGCGGGAGGCACCGCTCCGTGCGGCGCCGCCCCGGGGGGCGGAGCGGTCGGGTGGTGTGCGGCCGGCGACCAGCCGGTGGCCGGTCCGTGCCCCGGCTGATGGGGCGGCGGCAGCGGAGATCCCACTGCGTGCTGCATCCGGTGCCACTCCGTCTCGTGCGACTGACGCTGGTCGGGCGGCGGCCGGGCCGCCCGTTACCGAACGGTACCGTCCCCGGCCGCCGTTGTGTGAACGGCCGGGGAGGCCGAGACGTGCCCGTGGCCGGATCCGGCGGCCACGGAGCGCCGGTTACTGCCCCACTTCGCCGTACGCGGCGAGGAGAACGGCCGGGTCGGGGCCCTCAAGGACCGTCGGCTTGCCGAGTCCGTCGAGGACGATGAAGCGCAGCAGGTCACCGCGCGACTTCTTGTCGACCTTCATGGTCTCCAGGAGCTTGGGCCACTGGTCGTAGCGGTAGGTCAGCGGCAGCCCGACCGATTCGAGGACCGTGCGGTGCCGGTCGGCCGTCGCGTCGTCGAGGCGGCCCGCCAGACGGCCGAGTTCGGCCGCGAAGTGCATGCCGACGGAGACCGCGGCGCCGTGCCGCCACTTGTAGCGCTCGTTCTTCTCGATGGCGTGCGCGAGGGTGTGACCGTAGTTGAGGATCTCGCGCAGGCCCGCCTCCTTGAGGTCGCCCGAGACGACCTCGGCCTTGACCCTGATGGAGCGCTCGATGAGCTCGGCGGTGTGCGGTCCCGCGGGCGTACGCGCCGCCTCCGGGTCCGCCTCGATGAGCTCAAGGATCACCGGGTCGGCGATGAAACCGGCCTTGATGATCTCCGCGAGCCCGGAGACGTAGTCGTTGACGGGGAGCGAGTCCAGCGCCGCCAGGTCGCAGAGGACCCCGGCCGGCGGGTGGAAGGAGCCCACCAGGTTCTTGCCCTCGGCGGTGTTGATGCCGGTCTTGCCGCCGACCGCCGCGTCCACCATGCCGAGCACCGTGGTCGGCACGGCGATCCACCGCACCCCGCGCAGCCAGGTCGCGGCCACGAACCCGGCGAGGTCGGTGGAGGCCCCGCCTCCGACGCCGACGATGACGTCGCTGCGCGTGAAGCCGGATTGGCCGAGGGCCTTCCAGCAGTACGCCGCGACCTCCGCCGTCTTGGCCTCCTCGGCGTTCGGGATCTGGATGGCGACAGCCTCGTAGCCCTGGTCGGCGAGGTCCTGGCGGAGCGCGTCACCGGTCTCGGCGAGCGCCTCGGGGTGGATCACGGCGACCCGCTTGGCCTGGTCGCCGATGAGGCCGGGCAGCTCGCCGAGGAGCTGCCGACCGACCAGGACCTCGTACGGATCCGTGCCGGCGGTGCCACCGACCTGGATACGGGTGGGGGTCTGCTCCGTCGTCATGCTTCCTTCAACTCCAGTGCGTCGAGGACCGCCTGGGCGACCTCATCGGGGGTGCGGCCGTCAGTGGCGACGACCGCGCGGGCGACTTCGGCGTACAGCTGACGGCGGGCGTCCATCAGCTCGCGCCACTGCTTGCGCGGGTTGACGGCCAGCAGCGGGCGCGCCTGGTTGAGGCCGGTGCGCTTGACGGCCTCCTCGACGTCCATCGAGAGGTAGACGACGGGGTGGGCGCCGAGGAGCGCGCGCGTCGTCCCGTCGAGGATCGCGCCGCCGCCGAGGGCGAGGACGCCGTCGTGTTCCGCGAGGGCACTCGCCACTGCGGCTTTCTCCAGGCCGCGGAAGTACGGCTCGCCCTCGTCGACGAAGATGTCGGAGATCTCCCGCCCCTGGGCGGCGACGATGTCGGCGTCGGTGTCCCGGAACGTGACACCCAGCCGCTCGGCGAGCAGCTCACCGACCGTCGTCTTGCCCACGCCCATGGGCCCGACGAGGACGATCTGCGGACCGCTCACCGGATCTGGAGGTTGTCGAGGTAGGACTGCACGTTGCGCCGCGTCTCGGGCACGCTGTCGCCCCCGAACTTCTCGGCAACGGCGTCGGCCAGGACGAGCGCCACCATGGCCTCGGCCACAATGCCGGCCGCCGGCACCGCACACACATCGGAACGCTGGTGGTGCGCCTTCGCCGCCTCACCCGTGGCCACATCGATCGTCGCCAACGCACGCGGCACCGTCGCGATCGGCTTCATCGCAGCACGTACACGCAGCAGCTCACCGGTGGTCAGACCACCCTCGGTACCACCCGAGCGGCCAGACGTGCGCTTGATGCCGTCATCCGTGGTGACGATCTCGTCGTGCGCCTTGGAACCCGGCACCCGCGCCAGCTCGAAGCCGTCCCCGACCTCCACACCCTTGATCGCCTGGATACCCATCAGCGCCGCCGCCAGCCGCGCATCCAGCCGCCGGTCCCAGTGCACGTGCGAGCCCAGACCCACCGGCACTCCGTACGCCAGGACCTCGACCACACCACCCAGCGTGTCGCCGTCCTTGTGCGCCTGGTCGATCTCCGCGACCATCGCCTTCGACGCATCCGCATCCAGACAGCGCACCGGATCCGCGTCCAGCCTCTCCACATCGGCAGGAGTGGGGTACACCCCGTAGGGCGCCTTCGCCGCCGCCAGCTCCGTGACGTGCGAGACGATCTCGATCCCCGCCGTCTCCCTCACATACGAACGCGCCACCGCACCCAGCGCCACCCGCGCCGCGGTCTCCCGCGCCGAAGCACGCTCCAGCACCGGACGCGCCTCGTCGAAGCCGTACTTCTGCATGCCCGCCAGGTCCGCATGCCCCGGCCGGGGCCGCGTCAGCGGCGCGTTCCGCGCCAGATCGGCCAGGACCGCCGGATCCACCGGATCGGCCGACATGACCTGCTCCCACTTGGGCCACTCCGTATTGCCCACCATGATCGCGATGGGCGAACCCATGCTCAGCCCGTGCCGCACACCACCCAGGAACGTGACCTCATCACGCTCGAACTTCATCCGCGCACCACGGCCATACCCCAGCCGCCGCCGCGCCAGATGATCCGCCACCATCTCCGTCGTGATCGGCACGCCGGCGGGAAGACCCTCCAACGTCGCGACAAGCGCGGGTCCGTGCGACTCCCCCGCGGTCAGCCAACGCAACCTGCTCAACGGTGTGCTCCTCATGCTCGCGCCTCGAACTGCGGTCTTCGACGGCGCGGCCGGGTGCGCGGCCCTGGCCCGCCACCCCCGATCCTCCCACGACCTGAGGCGCGACCTGCCGTCCGGTCCATCTGACGGACGGCCCTGGGCCACCCCTCGGCCACCCCTCGGCCGCGCCTCGACCACGGCGCGACCAGGGATTTACCGGGCGGCGAGCGCGCGCTCCCCCGCCTGGCGCATGGCGGCCAGCGGCGCGGGCGCGCGGCCCGTCATCTGCTCGACCTGGAGCACGGCCTGGTGCACGAGCAGGTCGAGTCCGCTGACGACCGCGCCGCCGTACGCCGACCAGCGCGCCGCGAGATCAGTGGGCCACGGGTCGTACAGCACGTCGAAGAGGGTGGCCGGCCTCTCGGGGACGAGGGCGGCCAGCGCGTCCGTGGTGCCCGCGGGAGTCGTGGCGATCACCAGGGGGGCGGTCAGCGCCTCGCGGGCGTCCTCCCACGCCTCGGTCCTGACCTCCACGTCAAGCCGCTCGCCCCACTGCCGCATCTCGGCGGCGCGGGCATCACTCCGTACGTAGACGACGACCTCGCCCGTGCAGATCCGCGCGAGCGCGGCCAGCGCCGACGACGCGGTGGCGCCCGCGCCGAGGATCGCGGCCGACTCGACCTGCTCGATGCCGTGCTCACGGAGCGCGGCGACCATGCCGGGGATGTCGGTGTTGTCACCGGTGCGCCGCCCGTCGGGGCCGAACACCACCGTGTTCACCGCCTCGACGGACATGGCGGTCTCGCTGACCTCGTCGAGCAGCGGCATGATGGCCCGCTTCAACGGCATGGTCAGCGACAGCCCGGCCCATTCGGGGCCGAGTTTTTCGACGAATTCGGGCAGTGCCGCCTCGTCGATCTCGAAACGGTCGTACGTCCAGTCACTGAGGCCCAATTCCTGGTAGGCCGCGCCGTGCAGCACCGGGGAGAGTGAATGGGCGATCGGGGAGCCGAGGACTCCGGCTCGTCGCTTCTGCGCGCTCATTGCCCCTTCAGGTATTTCTCGCGGTTCCGGTTCTGTTCCTCGTTCGTCTCGGCGAAGAGCGTCTTGTCCTCGCTGACGGAGACGAAGTAGTACCAGTCGCCCTTGGCGGGATGCAGTGCCGAATTGAGTGCGACCTCGCCCGGGTTTCCGATCGGCCCGGGCGGCAGGCCCTTGATCTTGTAGGTGTTGTACGGGTCCTTGAGCCTGCGGAGCTCGTCGACCGAGCCCGTCGCCAACTCGGACTTGCCGCGCAGGTAGTTCACCGTCGAGTCGAAGTCCAACAGGCCGTACGTCTCGGTGTTGTTGGGCTTCAGGCGGTTGTAGACGACCGTGGCGACCTTCTCGAAGTCGTGCTTGTACTTGCCTTCGGCCTGGACCAGGCTCGCCACGGTGAGGAGTTCGAGCGGGCTCTTGAGGTTCAGGTCCTTGGCCTTCGACGCGAGGCCGAGCTCGTCGTACTTCTCCGTCGCGTGGGCGACCATGTTCTTGAGGACGTCCGCGGGCTTCTGGCCCTTGGCGACCGGATAGCTGGAGGGATAGAGGAATCCTTCCAGGGGGTCCTTGATGTCCTTGTTCGTATTGGCCCAGGCAGGCAGGCCGAGGCTCCGCCATTCCTTCTTGGCCACGTTTTCCGTGGTGCCCTTGGCCACGTCGAGGCGGTCGTCGATCTGTTCGTAGACCCATACGTTCCGCCGGCCCTCGGGAATGATGAGGTTGCTGCGGCTCTTCGGGTTGAGCATCAGGGCGACGGCGCTCTTGGCGGACATGTGCTTCTTGAGCGTGTAGACGCCCGACTGGATGGTCTTGCCCTGCTGGTGCTGCCCCTGGGCCGAGACGAACGCGTCGACGCTCTTCACGACGCCCGCGTCCTTGAGCTTCTGCCCGATCGCGTAACCGCTGGAGGCCTTGGGGATCTCGACGACGGCCGTGCCCGAGCCCTCGCCCGCGTAGTCCGGCGCCGTACCGAAACGATCCTGGTAGAACTGGTAGCCGAAGTAGCCGACTCCGCCGAGGCCGCCGCCGAAGACGAGTGTGACGACCAGACAGGCGCAGCCGTTGCGGCGCTTCTTGGGCTTCTTGCCGCCACGGCCGCCCCGCCTCTCGCCCCGGCGGCCGGACCCGTCGTCGTCCTCGGCGTCGTCACCCGCGAAGAACGCGTGCTCGCCCTGGTCGGGGCCCGGATCCCAGTCCGTCTCGGATTCGGCCTCGGACTCGGGGGGCGCGGCCGGGCGGCGGCGACCGGGCGGCTCCGGCGGCGCGTACGCGTCCGGTGTGGAGTAGTAGTCGTGGCTCTCCGAGCCGTAGCCGGCCTGCTGGCCGCCGTAGGGGTCCATCGGGTCGGCGCTGTACGGGACCTGGCCCTGCTGGCCGGTGTCCCAGCCACCGTCGCCGCCGTTGTAGCCGTGCGCGGGGCCGCCGTCGTAACCGTGGCCGGTGTCACCGCCGTACTGCTGTTGCTGCCCGTAGGCCTGCTGCTGTCCGGTGCTCCAGTCACCGCCGTACTGGGAGTCGTGCGACGGCTGCTGCTGGTGTGGCTGCTGCTGCTGGTGCGGCTGCTGATGCTGGTGCGGCTGCTGCGGGTGGTACTGCCCCTGGCCGCCGTAGGTGGACGTGCCGCCCGAAGACTGCTGTCCTCCCCATCCGCTGTCCCCGTACAACGGGTCCTCCGGATGCCACGGTTCGGAGCCTGGGCCCCGGCCATACTCAGTCATCGATCCCCTACATGCCGCGAGGCGGGGCCGCCGTCGGGATGGCCGGGCAACCGTTCCGCCTCTTGATGCTGTGCGGCAGCTGTTCGAACGCCGCCGCATCGCGCGGAACGTTACCGTATCGCGATCAGATGACCACTTCGACGCCCTCGCCGGGAGCTTTACCTGACGCCCGTTCGGACTCCAGGGCCTGCTGGAGGATGATCACGGCCGCCGCCTGATCGATGACAGACCTGCCCTTTTTGGACTTCACGCCGGAGGCGCGCAGTCCCTGACCGGCCGTCACTGTGGTCATCCTCTCGTCCACGAGCCTCACCGCAATGGGGGCGACCATGCGGGCGAGGTCCTGGGTGAACGCGCGGACCTTGGCGGCCGCCGGGCCCTCGCCCCCGTTGAGGGAGCGAGGGAGGCCGACGACGATCTCGATCGGCTCGTACTCGTCGGCGAGCTGCTTCAAGCGGCGCTGGGCGGCCGGGACGTCGCGTCCCGGCACCGTCTCCACCGGCGTGGCCAGGATCCCGTCGGGGTCGCACGAGGCGACCCCGATGCGGGCGTCACCGACGTCGATGGCGAGACGGCGGCCCCGGCGCATGCCCGGTACAGGCTCGGTCATCAGGCCGTCTCGGTGACGAGGCGCTCGACGGCCGCGATGGCGTCGCCGATGGCGGCCGGGTTCTGGCCGCCGCCCTGGGCGACGTCCGGCTTGCCGCCGCCACCGCCGCCGAGGGTCTTCGCGGCCGTACGGACCAGGTCGCCGGCCTTGAAGCCGCGCTCACGGGCGGCTTCGTTGGTGGCGATGACCGTCAGCGGCCGGCCGTTGGCCGTGGCGAAGAGCGCGACGACGGCCGGGCGGTCGCCCTGGATGCGGCCGCGCACGTCGAGGACCAGCTTGCGCAGGTCGTCGGCGCCCGTGCCGTCCGGCACCTGCCCGGTGACGACGGCGACACCGCGCACGTCCTTGGCGGACTCGACGAGACCGGCGGCGGCCTGGAGGACCTTCTCCGCGCGGAACTTCTCGATCTCCTTCTCGGCGTCCTTCAGCTTGGCGAGCATGCCGGAGATCTTCTCGGGAAGCTCCTCGGGACGGCCCTTGACCAGCTCCTGGAGCTGGGCGACGACCGTGTGCTCCTTGGCGAGGAAGTTGTACGCGTCGACGCCGACCAGCGCCTCGATGCGGCGCACACCGGAGCCGATGGAGGATTCGCCGAGCAGCTTCACCAGGCCCAGCTGGGCGGTGTTGTGCACGTGCGTGCCGCCGCACAGCTCCTTGGAGAAGTCGCCGATGGTGACGACACGCACGCGCTCGCCGTACTTCTCGCCGAACTCGGCGATGGCGCCCTGCTTCTTCGCGTCGTCGATCGACATGACCTCGGCCTGGACGTCCAGCTCCCTGGCGAGCACCGAGTTGATCTTCTGCTCTACGTCCGTCATCACGGCCGTGGGCACGGCGGACGGCGAACCGAAGTCGAAGCGGAAGCGGCCGGGCTGGTTCTCCGAACCGGCCTGGGCGGCCGTCGGGCCGAGCGCGTCACGCAGCGCCTGGTGGGTGAGGTGCGTGGCGGAGTGGGCGCGGGCGATGGCGCGGCGGCGGTGGGCGTCGATCGACGCCCACACCGGGGCGCCCACGGTGATCTCGCCGACCTGGACGACACCCTTGTGGACGTGCACGCCGGGCACCGGCTTCTGCACGTCACGGATCTCGACGATCGCGCCGCTGTCCAGGCGGATGCGGCCGGTGTCGCCGATCTGGCCGCCGCCCTCGGCGTAGAACGGGGTGCGGTCGAGGACGATCTCGACCTCGTCGCCCTCGGTGGCGGCGGGCGAGGAGACACCGTTGACCAGCAGGCCGACGATCTGGGCCTCGTTCTCCGTGAGGGAGTAGCCGGTGAAGTCGGTGGTGCCGGAGGTGTCGGCGATCTCGCGGTAGGCGTGCAGGTCGGCGTGGCCGGTCTTCTTGGCCATGGCGTCGGCCTTGGCGCGGTCCCGCTGCTCCTTCATGAGGCGGCGGAAACCGTCCTCGTCCACGGTCAGGCCCTGCTCGGCGGCCATCTCCAGGGTGAGGTCGATGGGGAAGCCCCACGTGTCGTGCAGCAGGAACGCCTTGTCGCCGGAGAGGACCTTGCCGCCGGCGGCCTTGGTCTCGGTGACGGCGGTGTCGAGGATGTTGGTGCCGCCCTTGATGGCCTTGAGGAAGGCGGCCTCTTCGGCGATGGCGACGGTCTCGATGCGCTTGCGGTCGGTGACGAGCTCCGGGTACTGCTGCCCCATCGTCTCGATCACGACGTCGACGAGGTCCTTGACGACCGGGCCGGTGGCGCCCAGCAGACGCATGTTGCGGATGGCGCGGCGCATGATGCGGCGCAGCACGTAGCCGCGGCCCTCGTTGCCGGGGGTGACGCCGTCGCCGATGAGCATCGTGGACGTACGGATGTGGTCGGCGACCACGCGCAGGGAGACGTCCGAGCCGTGCTCCGCGCCGTAGCGCACGCCGGTGAGCTCGGTGGCCTTGTCCATGACGACGCGCAGGGTGTCCGTCTCGTACATGTTCTGTACGCCCTGGAGGATCATGGCGAGACGCTCGAGACCGAGACCGGTGTCGATGTTCTTGGTCGGCAGCTCGCCGAGGATCTCGAAGTCCTCCTTCGAGGTGCCCTCGCCGCGCTCGTACTGCATGAAGACCAGGTTCCAGATCTCCACGTACCGCTCGTCGTTGACGGCCGGGCCGCCCTCGACGCCGAACTCCGGGCCGCGGTCGTAGTTGATCTCCGAGCAGGGGCCGCAGGGTCCGGGCACGCCCATGGACCAGAAGTTGTCCTTCTTGCCCAGGCGCTGGATGCGCTCGGCCGGGACGCCGACCTTCTCGCGCCAGATCTGCTCGGCCTCGTCGTCGTCGAGGTAGACCGTGATCCACAGCCGCTCGGGGTCGAGGCCGAAGCCGCCCTTCTCCACGGGGCTGGTCAGCAGCTCCCAGGAGAGCGTGATGGCGCCTTCCTTGAAGTAGTCGCCGAAGGAGAAGTTGCCGCACATCTGGAAGAACGTGCCGTGGCGCGTGGTCTTGCCGACCTCTTCGATGTCGGGCGTGCGCACGCACTTCTGCACGCTGGTGACGCGCGGCGCGGGCGGCTTGACCTCACCCAGGAAGTAGGGCTTGAAGGGCACCATGCCCGCGGGGACGAGCAGCAGAGTCGGGTCGTCCGCGATGAGCGACGCCGAAGGGACGACGGTGTGCCCGCGCTCCTCGAAGAAGCTCAGCCAGCGGCGGCGGATTTCAGCCGACTCCATCAGTGGTCCTCATTCCAGTTGTACTGCGTCTTCGTGTGGTTCTTGTTGCTGATGTGGTTCTCGATGACCGCGAAGCGGCGCGACGGGGGCAGCTCGGCGTCGGGGTGGTCCCGCAGCCCCAGCGCCTCGTCCAGCTCGGCCTCACGCTCGGCCATGCCGTCGCGGATGTCGAGCGCGAAGTCCTTCAGGCGGTGACCCGTCTCGATCGCCTTGTTCGCGGCCTGCGCGGCGAGGCTCTCGGGGGTCAGCTGCTTGAGCTTGCGGTTGACCTTGGTGGTGGCCCACACGCCGGCGGCTGCGCCCGCGGTGAACCAGAACGTACGGCGGAACATCGCTGCGTCAGTCCCTCTTACTCCGGTTGGCCCGCTTGGTCCGCCGTGCGGACGGGACGGTTCGGCCCACGATCACCGTACGACGGGACGGCTTGGCGGGCATTTCCTCCGCCGCGGGGGCGGCCTTGCGGCTGATGGCCCGGCGCACGCCGTAACCGAACGCGGCCACCTTGACGAGCGGGCCGCCGAAGGTGGAGGCGACCGTCGTGGAGAGCGCCGAGGCGTTCGACGTGACCTCCTGGACGTCGGAGGCGATGGCGTCGACGCGGTCGATCTGCGTCTGCGCGGAGCGCACCGCGGTGGAGGCGTCCGCCAGCAGGGGCACCGCCTGCTCGGTCACGTCCGCGACGAGCTTGGTGGTCGCCCTGAGCGTCTGGGCCAGCCTCGCCAGTGCCACCGCGAGGAAGGAGACCAGGATCGCCCAGAAGACGGCCACCAGGATCCCGGCAACCTCTCCACCGGACACTTGGCACCGCTCCCTGAATCTCGTCCCTGAACTTCGTACCTGGACATCTAAAAGTCGTCCTCCGACCCTATCGCGCCGGTGGCGTCGCTCCGTACCGCATTCCCCGCCGCCTGCCCAGGAGTTGTCCGGTCTGTTTGTACGGAGCGCATTCGACTGGGTACGCTCCGTGCCCCATGCGACCTTCTCAGCCCGGCAATCTCCCCCTGGAACTGAACGCCTTCGTCGGGCGCGAGGCCGAACTCACCGAGCTGGCGGCCGCGTTGGAGGCCGGGCGGCTGGTCACGGTCACCGGCGTCGGCGGGGTCGGGAAGTCCCGTCTCGCCGTGCGGGCCGCAGCGCGGAGCGGACCGCGCGACGGCGCCTGGCTGGTGGATCTCACGGCGCTGCGGGACCCGGACCTGCTCGACCACGCGGTCGTCGAGGCCCTGGAGCTGACGGACCACACGAAGAGGCCGCCGCGCCAGGTGCTGCTCGGGCACCTGGCGGAGCGGGAACTGCTGCTCGTCGTCGACGGTTTCGAGCATCTCGTCGACGCCTGCGCCCCGCTGGTGCGCGATCTGCTGGTGCACTGCCCCGGGCTGCGGGTGCTCGCCGTGGGGCGTCGCCCGCTGGAGACCGAGGGCGAGCGGCTCTTCCCGCTCGCGCCGATGCCGGGCCCGGAGGCGGCCGCGCTCTTCACCGACCGTGCGGCGGCCGGCCTGCCCGGTTTCGTCCTCGACGACGGCAATCGCGCGGACGTCATGGAGCTGTGCCGGCGTCTCGACGGCATCCCGCTCGCCGTGGAGCTGGCCGCGGGACGGCTGCGGGCGCTCTCGCCCGCGCAGCTCCTCACCCGGCTCGACGACCGGTTCCGGCTGCTCACCGGTGCCCGGCGCGACACCCCGGCGCGTCACCAGACACTGCGGACCGCGATTGGCTGGAGTCACGAGCTGTGCGCGCCGCGGGAGCGGCTGCTGTGGTCACGCCTCTCGGTGTTCGCCGGACAGTTCGACCTGGAGGCCGCCGAATACGTCTGCGCCGGGGACGGGCTCCCCGCCGACGATGTGCTGGACGTACTGGACGAGCTCCTCGCGCAGTCCGTCCTCACCCGTGAGGAGGGGCCCTCGGGTGTGCGCTACCGCATGCTCGACACGGTCAGGGCCTACGGCGCCGACTGGCTGGAGGCGGCGGGCGAGGGCGCACGGCTGCGGCGCAGGCACCGCGACTGGTACGTGGGGTTCGCCGCCTGGTGCGAGCTGGACTGGTTCTCGCCGCGCCAGCAGGAGATCGCCGCTCTCGTCGACGCCGAACTGCCCAATCTGCGGGCCGCGTTGGAGTTCTGCCTGACCGAGCGGGACGGGACCCACCTGGGTCAGCACCTCGCCGGGACGCTGTGGTTCTACTGGGTCGGCTGCGGGCGGCTCACGGAGGGCAGGCACTGGCTGGACCGCGCCCTGGAGCTCGACGGAGGCCACGAGGAGTCGCGGCTCAAGGCGCTGTGGGTGCTCGGCTATGTGGCGGTGCTGCAAGGTGACGCGGTCGCCGCGCTGGCCGCGCTGCACGAGTGCCGTGACGGCGCGCACCACACGGGCAGCGCGATCGCCGCGGCGTACGCGGAGCACCGCATCGGCTGTCTGGCCCTGGTCACGGACGACCTGCCGCGCGCGGAGGCGCTGCTGCGCGCGGCGCTGGAGCGGTACCGGGAGATCGGCGAGCTCAACAGCAACGTCCTGATGGGGCAGACGGAGCTCGCCATGGTGCTGGCCTTCCGCGGCGAGCTCGCCGCCGCGGTGGAGCTCTGCGAGGACGTGCGCCGGGTCTGCGAGGACCACGGCGAGCGCTGGACCCTCGCGTACGCCCTCTATGTCCTCGGCTACGCGGCGTGGACCCGCGGTGAGGCGGCGACGGCGCGCGAGCTGCTCGCCGAGTCGCTCGATCTCGACCACCGCTTCCACGATCTGCTCGGCACGGTCCTCTCCATCGAGCTGCTCGCGCTGTTCACCGTGGCGGAGGGCGATCCGGCGGAGGCGGCGGTGCTCCAGGGCGCCGCGTCCCGCATCTGGCGTTCGGTGGGTCTGCCGCTGTTCGGCTCGGTCCATTTCGGCGGGCCGCACGTGCTCTGTGAGCGGCAGGCCCGCGAGGCGCTCGGCGACGAGCGGTACGAGGAGTGCGTGCGCGCGGGGACGGCGCTCGGTCTGGAGGCGGCGGTGGCGCGGGCGCTGCGCGGCGGCCCCGGAAACGACCGAACCCGCCGCCTCCCCCACCACGAAGGGCGGGGAGGCGACGGGCTGAAGCAGGGTGAGCTACGTCCGGGTCAGCGGGCGTAGTACTCGACGACGAGCTGCTCGTCGCAGATCACGGGGATCTC
The DNA here is from genome assembly GCF_055572995.1 of Streptomyces sp. NPDC030245. NCBI lineage: Bacteria > Bacillati > Actinomycetota > Actinomycetes > Kitasatosporales > Streptomycetaceae > Streptomyces > Streptomyces sp. NPDC030245. Next base: position 154,167 of record NZ_JBVICF010000005.1, read on the forward strand.
CTTGCGGTTCGGGTCGCGGTCCAGGCGGAAGGCCAGGGCCTTCAGGTTCACCTGGAGGTAGCGCGGGATCTCGCCGTCGGGGGCGAAGCCACCCTCGCGCGCGACCTGGAACAGCGGCTTCTCACGGCTGCGCTCGCGGACCATCACGACGTCGTCGGGACGGACGCGGTACGACGGCTTGTCGACCTTGCCGCCGTTGACCTCGATGTGGCCGTGCACGACCATCTGGCGGGCCTGGTAGATCGTGCGGGCGATGCCCGAACGCAGAACCAGGGCGTCGAGACGACGCTCCAGCTCGATGACCAGGGCCTCACCGGTCTTGAGCTGCGTCTTGGACGCACGCTCGTAGGCACGGACGAGCTGACGCTCGGAGAGGTCGTACTGCGCACGCAGCCGCTGCTTCTCGAGCAGACGGACCTTGTAGTCCGAGTTCTGCTTGCGCCCACGGCCGTGCTCGCCCGGCGGGTAGGGGCGGGCCTCGAAGTACTTGACGGCCTTCGGGGTCAGCGCGATGCCGAGGGCACGCGACTTCTTGACCTTGGGGCGGGACTGGTTCGGCATGAACCAACCTCTCTGTTCTAAGTGAAATCGGCTTCACCAGTGGTTAGGGGAGGTCGCAATCCGCAGCCTGGGAAACCCGGCTCGTCCTGGTGGACGGGCCCGGCAGCCGCTCCCTGGTCTGGGCACAATGTGCAGCACGCGAGTGGCCCACCGACCGATTCCCGGGACTCCGGGGTGGTGGTGGGCTGCCCGCGACACCTTCGACGGTGCGCGACGCTCCTGGATCCCCTTGCCTCGTGGCGGTGGGCCTCGCGGCGGTGGGGCTCCGGCTGGGTGTCCCGTTCTGGTGGTGCCGGTACGAGACCGGACACGGGACGCAGCGCTCCGGACAACTATACCGGGTGCGGCGAGATGGCTCAGCCCTCGGGCTGCTCGCCCTTGAGGCGGGAGCGGACGCGCTCGACCACGTCGGCGTACCGCGCCTCCGCGCCGTACCTCGTCGGCTGGTAGTAGCGCTTGCCCTCGATGGTGTCCGGCGCGTACTGCTGGGCGGCGATGCCGCCGGGGACGTCGTGCGGGTACACATACCCCTGGGCGTGGCCGAGCTTGGCCGCGCCCTTGTAGTGGCCGTCGCGCAGGTGGGGCGGGACGGGTCCGGCGAGGCCGCCGCGGACGTCGGCCTGGGCCTGCTGGATCGCGATCGTCGCGGCGTTCGACTTCGGGGCGAGGGCGAGGGCGATCGTGGCGTGGCTGAGGGTGAGGGCGGCCTCGGGGAAGCCGATCATGGCGACGGCCTGGGCGGCGGCGACGGCGGTGGGCAGCGCGGTCGGGTCGGCGAGGCCGATGTCCTCGCTTGCGGAGATCATCAGGCGCCGGGCGATGAAGCGGGGGTCCTCGCCGGCCTCGATCATGCGGGCCAGATAGTGCAGGGCGGCGTCCACGTCCGAGCCGCGGATGGACTTGATGAGGGCGCTCGCCACGTCGTAGTGCTGGTCGCCGTCCCTGTCGTACTTCACGGCGGCCCGGTCGACCGACTCCTCCAGGGTCTGGAGGGTGATCTCCCGCTCCCCCTTGGCGAGCGCCGACCCGGCGCCCGCCTCCAGGGCGGTGAGCACACGGCGGGCGTCGCCACCGGCGATGCGCAGCAGGTGTTCCTCGGCCTCCGCGGGCAGCTCGACCGCGCCGGCCAGGCCCCGCTCGTCGACGAGCGCCCGGCGGAGCAGGGCGCGCAGGTCGTCGTCCGTGAGGGGTTCGAGGGTGAGGAGCAGGGAGCGGGAGAGGAGGGGGGAGATGATCGAGAAGTACGGATTCTCGGTGGTCGCGGCGATGAGGGTGACCCAGCGGTTCTCCACGGCGGGCAGCAGGGAGTCCTGCTGGGCCTTGCTGAAGCGGTGGATCTCGTCGAGGAAGAGGACGGTCTCCTTGCCGTGGCCGCCCATCGCCCTGCGGGCACCGTCGATGACGGCACGGACTTCCTTGACGCCCGCGGTGATCGCGGAGAGCTCGACGAAGCGCTTGTTCGTGGCCTTCGAGACCACGTACGCGAGGGTGGTCTTGCCGATGCCGGGCGGGCCCCACAGGAAGACCGACGAGGGTCCGGCGGGGCCTCCGCCGCCCTCGCCGACGAGGCGGCGCAGGGGCGAGCCCGGCTTCAGCAGATGCTGCTGGCCGACGACTTCGTCGAGGGTGCGGGGGCGCATCCGGACGGCCAGGGGGCTGCTGGACGGATCCTTCTCCTGGCGGTCTTCGGCTGCGGCGGTGAACAGGTCGGGCTCCACGTCGAGAACCCTATGTCACCCCACTGACAATCCCTCCGGGCGCCGGTCAGGCCCAGAGGTCGGCGCCCCAGCGGGTGAGGATCAGCATCGCGATGACGCCGGTGTGCATCACCGGCAGCGCCCAGGTGAAGTCGGCCAGGAAGCTCTTGGCCCAGCCCGGCGCGGGCAGGAAACCGGCCCGGATGTTGAAGGACGTGATGTACCAGAACATCAGGAGCGTGGCGATCCAGGCCAGGGTGCACCAGAGGCAGAGCGCGTTGATGTGGTAGAGCGACTGGATCATCAGCCAGGTGCAGAAACCGACGCCGAAGAGCGCGCCCGCGTTGAACGTGAGCCAGTACCAGCGCGGGAAGCGGGCCCCGGCGAGGAGGCTCATGCCGACGCAGATGACGATGGCGTAGGTGACCAGGCCCAGCATCGGGTTGGGGAAGCCGAAGGCCTCCGCCTGCTCGCTCTTCATGATGCTGCCGCAGGCGACGACGGGGTTGATGCTGCAACCCGGCTGGAAGTTCGGGTCCTTCAGGAGCTCGAACTTGTCGAGAGTGATCACCCAGGAGGCGAGCAGACCGGCGGCGCCCGTGATCACCAGAAGCAGGGCGAGCGCGCGACTGCCACCGACAGCGCCGGGAGCGTGCGCGCGCTCCCGCTCGTCGGAGGCCTCGTCCTTCGCTGACATCGTTTTGCTCATCACGCCGTTCCGTCGCTTGTGGGGGCCGCGGGCAGGGACATTGTGCCGTACGTACCTGTGTGTCCGTCCCCGGAACGGCAGCGCGGGGTCCGTTTCCGGACCCCGCGTGGACAAGTGCCTCGCCGGCGCGCTATGCCAGCTTCGCCGTGAGCACCGCGACGACCTCGTCGACCGCCACGGCGCTCTGCTCGCCGGACTCCATGTCCTTGAGCTGGACGACGCCTTCGGCCAGGTCACGCTCACCGGCGACGACGGTGAAGCGCGCGCCCGAGCGGTTGGCGTTCTTCATCGCGCCCTTCAGGCCCTTCCCGCCGTACGAGAAGTCCGCCGCGACCCCGGCCCTGCGCAGCTCCGTCACCTTGGCGAACAGGACGCGGCGGGCCTCCTCGCCGAGCGGTACCGCGAAGACGCTGGTGGACGCGGGCAGTTCGAGTTCGACGCCCTCCGCCTCCAGGGCGAGCACGGTGCGGTCCACGCCGAGCGCCCAGCCGACCGACGGCAGCGAGGGGCCGCCGATCATCTCGGAGAGGCCGTCGTAGCGTCCGCCGCCGCCGACCGCGGACTGCGAGCCGAGGCCGTCGTGGACGAACTCGAAGGTCGTGCGGGTGTAGTAGTCCAGGCCGCGGACCAGCTTCTCGTCGTCCTCGAAGGCGACGCCCGCCGCCGTGATGAGCTCGCGGACCTGCTCGTGGTACGTCTTGCACGCGTCGCACAGGTAGTCACGCAGGGAGGGCGCGCCCACCAGCTGCTTCTGGACGTCCGCCCGCTTGTCGTCGAGGACCCGCAGCGGGTTGATGTCGATACGTCGACGTGTCTCCTCGTCCAGGTCCAGGCCGCGCAGGAACTCCTGGAGCGCGGCGCGGTAGACGGGACGGCACTCCTTGTCGCCGAGCGAGTTCAGCAGGATGCGGAAGTTCCGCAGGCCGAGGGCGCGGTACGCCTGGTCGGCCAGGATGATCAGCTCGGCGTCGAGCGCCGGGTCCTCGGCGCCGATCGCCTCGGCACCGACCTGGGAGAAGTGCCTGTAGCGGCCCTTCTGGGGGCGCTCGTACCGGTAGTAGGAGCCCGAGTACCAGAGCTTGACGGGCAGGTTGCCCGCCTTGTGGAGGTTGCCCTCCAGGGCCGCGCGCAGCACGGACGCGGTGCCCTCGGGGCGCAGCGCGAGCTCGTCGCCGCCCTTGGTGGTGAAGGCGTACATCTCCTTGGTGACGATGTCGGTGGACTCACCGACACCGCGCGCGAACAGCTCGACGTTCTCGAAGCCGGGCGTCTCGACGTAGCCGTAGCCGGAGTTGCGCAGCGGCGCGGCGATGGCCTCGCGGACCGCCAGGAACTTCGCGGAGTCCGGCGGAAGCAGGTCGTACGTGCCCTTGGGGGCCTTGAAGGTGCTCACGGAATTTCTCTCGTCACATTCCTCGTCGCGGGGCGGACGTGGGGTCCGCGCCCAGGCCGGCGGCCACCTGCCGCAGATACGGGTTGGTGGCGCGCTCCTGGCCGATGGATGTCTGGGGGCCGTGGCCGGACAGCACCACGGTCGAGTCGTCGAGCGGCAGGCACACGCGGGCCAGCGACTGGAGGATCTCGGTGTGGCTGCCGCCGGGCAGGTCGGTGCGTCCGATGGAGCCGGCGAAGAGCAGATCGCCCGAGAAGAAGACCGAGGGGACCTCGGCCGTCTCGGGCATCTGGAAGGTCACCGACCCCTTCGTATGGCCCGGCGCGTGCGCGACGGTGAAGTCGAGACCCGCCAGCTTCAGCCCGGCGCCGTCGGACAGCTCACGCAGGTCGTCGGGCTCCCCCACCGTCAGCTCGCCCATGAGCGGCATCCCGATGGAGCGCCCGAGGGCCTTCTCGGGGTCGCTCATCATGTACCGGTCGGAGGGGTGGATCCACGCGGGCACGTCGTGCGCCCCGCAGACCGGGACGACCGAGGCGACGTGGTCGATGTGGCCGTGCGTGAGGATGACCGCGACGGGCTTGAGCCGATGCTTCTGGAGTGCGTCCTCGACTCCCTGGGCGGCCTGGTGGCCCGGGTCGATGATCACGCACTCCTCGCCTGCGGCGGGGGCGACCACGTAGCAGTTGGTGCCCCAGGCCCCGGCGGGGAACCCGGCAATCAGCACGATCGTCCTTCATTCGTCGTCCGGCGGGAGGGAGCCGCGGGCCCCCGGCGGGAGAACGCGGCAGATCAGAGCCTACCGGCGCTGCCGATTCCACAGGTAACCCATATACGGTACGGGGCACTACGCAGCGTATGACGAGACATGCGCGGGAGAAGGGGAGAAAAGCCGGTGGTCAGCCAGGAACAGCGGCGCAAGCAGCTCGCGCGGGAGAAGCGCCGGCGGCAGCAGGAGCGGCGCGAGGCCGCACGGCGCCGGGTACGGGCGCGCAACGCGGTGATCGCGGGGACGCTCGCGGTGGTCGTGGCCGGTGGCGCCGTGTCGTACGCGGCCGGGGCCTTCGACGGGGACGACACGAAGGACGACGCGAACGCACAGGCGAGCAGCGCGCCCAAGGACCCGTGCGAGAAGGCGGCGCCCGGCAAGGTGAAGCCGCTGAGCTTCGAGAAGGAGCCGGCGCTCACCATCGACAAGTCCGCCGACTACCGGATGGAGCTGCGGACGACGTGCGGTGACATCGGCCTCGACCTGGACGCGGCGAAGGCCCCGCGCACCGTCAACTCCTTCAACTTCCTGGTGAACAAGGGCTACCTGGACCACACCAAGTGCCACCGCCTGACCACCGGCGGCATCTACGTCCTCCAGTGCGGCGACCCGAAGGGGACCGGGGAGGGCAGCCCCGGATACAAGATCCCGGACGAGAACCTGAAGGACAAGCGCCTCAAGGGCAACGTGTATCCGGCCGGCACGGTCGCCATGGCGAACCAGTACAACGCCCGGGCGAAGAAGGGCAGGAACACCGGCGGCAGCCAGTTCTTCCTCGTCTACCAGGACAGTCAGCTCCCGCCCGACTACACACCGTTCGGGACCATTTCCGATTCCGGGATGAAGGTCCTGAAGAAGATCGCCGCCGCCGGCGAGAGCAGCGGGCAGGGCGACGGCGCCCCGAACGCGACGGTCGTCATCGACAAGGCCACCGTCACCAAATCCTGAGCGCCGCCAGGCAAACTTCGGTCGTGCGGGATGCGGACAGCCGCCCCGCCGGTCGCCTATGTTGGCGGTGACGAAACTGTGGACGATGCCGGGGGCCCCGAGGCCCTGCGCAGGCATCATGTGGAGGAGGCGCTGTGAGCAGCGACCCGTGGGGCCGCGTCGACGAGACGGGGACCGTGTACGTGCGTACGGCCGACGGCGGCGAGCGAGTGGTCGGTTCGTGGCAGGCAGGATCTCCCGACGAGGCCCTGGCCTACTTCGAGCGCAAGTACGACGGTCTGGTCGTCGAGATCGGACTTCTCGAGCGCCGGGTGAAGACGACCGATCTGTCGGCCAAGGACGCGATGACCGCCATCGACCACCTGCGTCAGCAGGTCGACGAGGCGCACGCGGTCGGTGATCTGGACGCCCTGAGCAAGCGGCTCGACAAGCTGGTGGAGACCGTCGAGGCGCGCCGCGAGGAGCGCAAGGCGCAGAAGGCCAAGCAGTCCGACGAGGCGCGGCACGCCAAGGAGGCCCTGGTCGTCGAGGCCGAGGAGCTGGCCCGCAGCGAGCAGTGGCGGGCGGCCGGCGAGCGGCTGCGGGCCCTGGTGGACACCTGGAAGGGTCTGCCGCGTCTCGACCGCAAGTCGGATGACGAACTGTGGCACCGCTTCTCGCACGCGCGCTCGGCGTTCTCCAAGCGCCGCAAGGCGCACTTCGCCTCGCTGGACGCGCAGCGCGAGGAGGCCCGCAAGGCCAAGGAGACACTGGTCGCCGAGGCCGAGGCGCTGTCGAGCTCGACGGACTGGGGCCCGACGGCCGCGCGGTACCGCGAGTTGATGGCCGACTGGAAGGCAGCGGGCCGCGCCCAGCGCGAGCACGAGGACGATCTGTGGAACCGCTTCCGCGGCGCCCAGGACGTCTTCTTCGCGGCGCGCAGCGCGGTCTTCGCGGAGCGCGACGCGGAGCAAGGTGAGAACCTGAAGCTCAAGGAGGAGCTGGCCGCCGAGGCCGAGAAGCTCGTCCCGGTGACGGACCTGAAGTCGGCCCGTGCCGCCTTCCGTGCCATCAACGAGCGCTGGGAGGCCATCGGCCACGTCCCGCGTGACGCCCGCCCGAAGGTCGAGGGCCGCATGCACGCCGTGGAGCGGGCGCTTCAGGAGTCCGAGGAGGCCGAGTGGCGCCGGACGAACCCGGAGGCGCGGGCCCGTGCCGAGGGTCTCACGGGGCAGTTGCAGGCGGCGGTGGACAAGCTGACGGAGCAGATCGAGAAGGCCCGCGCGGCGGGCAACAACGCCAAGGCCGACAAGCTCCAGAAGGAGCTCGACGGCCGTCAGGCGCTGCTCGACCAGGCCTTGAAGGGTCTGCACGAGTTCGGCGGCTGAGTTTTCGGCACTCTACGTAGAGGGGCTCCCGCACACCGCGTGCGGGAGCCCCTCTACGTAGTACCCCGTTTACGGCCTGCGCGCCGACGTGACCCGGTAGACGTCGTACACGCCCTCGACGCCCCTGACGGCCTTGAGCACGTGGCCGAGGTGCTTGGGGTCGCCCATCTCGAAGGTGAAGCGGGAGGTGGCGACGCGGTCGCGGGAGGTCTGCACGGCCGCCGACAGGATGTTCACGTGCTGGTCCGAGAGGATGCGCGTGACGTCCGACAGGAGGCGCGAGCGGTCCAGGGCCTCGACCTGGATGGCGACGAGGAAGACCGACGACTGGGTGGGTGCCCACTCGACTTCGAGGATCCGCTCGGGTTCACGCGAGAGCGAGTCCACGTTGACGCAGTCGCTGCGGTGGACCGACACCCCGCTGCCGCGCGTGACGAAGCCGATGATGGGGTCGCCGGGGACGGGCGTGCAGCAGCGGGCCAGCTTCACCCACACGTCCTCGACGCCCTTGACGACGACGCCCGGGTCGGCGTTGGAGCGGCGCTTGCTGCGGCCGCGCGAGGGCGGCGCGCTCTCCGCGATGTCCTCGTTGGCCGCCTCCTCGCCGCCGAGCGCCTGGACGAGCTTCTGCACGACGGACTGCGCCGTGACGTGGCCCTCACCGATCGCCGCGTACAGCGAGGAGATGTCGGGGTAGCGCATCTCGTGGGCGAGGGTGACCAGCGAGTCGCCGGTGAGGATCCGCTGGATCGGCAGGTTCTGCTTGCGCATGGCGCGCGCGATGGCGTCCTTGCCCTGCTCGATGGCCTCGTCGCGGCGCTCCTTGGAGAACCACGCGCGGATCTTGTTGCGCGCCCGCGGCGACTTGACGAAGCCGAGCCAGTCGCGGGACGGGCCCGCGCCCGCGGCCTTGGAGGTGAAGACCTCCACCAGGTCGCCGTTGTCCAGGGTCGATTCGAGCGGTACGAGACGGCCGTTGACCCGCGCCCCTATGGTGCGGTGGCCGACCTCGGTGTGCACCGCGTACGAGAAGTCGACGGGGGTGGCGCCCGCCGGAAGCGCTATGACGTCGCCCTTCGGCGTGAACACGAAGACTTCGTTGCGCGACAGGTCGAAGCGCAGGGACTCCAGGAACTCGCTGGGGTCCTCGGTCTCCTTCTGCCAGTCGAGGAGCTGGCGCAGCCACGCCATGTCGTTGAGGTGGTCGTCCTTGCCGCCGGCCTTCCTCGGCACGTCGGTGCGCACCTTGGAGGCACCGGCGACGGCCTCCTGCTTGTACTTCCAGTGCGCGGCGATGCCGTACTCGGCGCGGCGGTGCATGTCGAACGTACGGATCTGGAGCTCGACGGGCTTGCCGTTGGGGCCGATGACCGTCGTGTGCAGCGACTGGTACATGTTGAACTTCGGCATCGCGATGTAGTCCTTGAACCGGCCGGGGACCGGGTTCCATCGCGCGTGGACGGTGCCGAGGGCCGCGTAACAGTCGCGGACCGTGTCGACCAGGACACGAATACCCACCAGGTCGTAGATCTCCGCGAAGTCACGGCCGCGGACGATCATCTTCTGGTAGACGCTGTAGTAGTGCTTCGGGCGGCCGGTGACGGTGGCCTTGATGCGGGCGGACCTGAGATCGGCCTGGACCTCGTCGGTCACTATGGCGAGGTACTCGTCGCGCTTGGGGGCCCGCTCGGCGACCAGGCGCACGATCTCGTCGTACATCTTGGGGTAGAGGATCGCGAAGGCGAGGTCCTCCAGCTCCCACTTGATGGTGTTCATGCCCAGGCGGTGCGCCAGCGGAGCGTAGATCTCCAGGGTCTCGCGGGCCTTCTTCTCCTGCTTCTCGCGCTTGAGGTACCGCATGGTGCGCATGTTGTGCAGGCGGTCGGCGAGCTTGATGACCAGGACGCGCGGGTCCTTGGCCATGGCGACGACCATCTTGCGCACGGTCTCGGCCTGCGCGGCCTCGCCGAACTTGACCTTGTCCAGCTTGGTGACGCCGTCGACGAGCAGCGCGACCTGGTCGCCGAAGTCGCGCTTGAGGGTGTCCAGGCCGTACTCGGTGTCCTCGACGGTGTCGTGCAGGAGCCCGGCCATCAGGGTGGCGGGGTCCATGCCGAGCTCGGCGAGGATGGTCGTCACGGCGAGCGGGTGCGTGATGTACGGGTCGCCGCTCTTGCGCTTCTGGCCGCGGTGCCAGCGCTCGGCGACCTGGTAGGCCCGCTCGATCTGGCGGAGCGTGGACGTCTCGATCTTGGGGTCGTTGCTGCGCACTATGCGCAGCAGGGGCTCAAGGACCGGGTTGTACGGGTTCGAGCGCTGGACGCCGAGCCGGGCGAGCCGGGCCCGGACGCGGTTGGAGGAGCCCGTGCGCGCCGGCTGGCCGGTGGCGGGCCGGATCGCGGGGGCCGTCGGGTGGTGGTCCGCGGGCGGCTTCGGGCGGGGCTGCTCGGCCGGTTTGTCGCCCCGGGCGACCTCTGCCTGGGCGCGCTGCGCGGACGTGCCGCCCTGCCCGCCTTCTGCCTTCTTCGCGGGCGCGGCTGACCCCGCCGAGGCCTGCTGGGCCTGCTGCGCGGCCTTGGCGGCGGTGAGTGGCTGGGACTCGTCTGGCAAGAGCGCTCCCTGTGCGCGATCGGGGTCCCCCGGTCAGGCCCCGAAGAGTCCATGGTATCGATCCTGGACCGATGGCTCGCCCTGGGCCGGTGAGACAGCTCTGTACTGGAGAAACGCGCGAGGCGTGGGTCCGATTCCCGGGCTGTCCGGGCGGTGCCCGGCCGGGACGACGACGGGCGCCCCGGTGGGTACCGGAACGCCCGTCGTGCCGTCCTGCGGACCGCCTGTCAGACGGTGATCAGCGCCTCCAGCGGTGCCCCGCCCAAGGCCTGCGCCAGCTTGCGGCGGCCGTCGAGGAAGCCGAGCTCCATGAGGACCGCGACACCGGCCACCTCGGCGCCCGAGCGGCGGATCAGGTCGAGCGACGCCGCCGCGGTGCCACCGGTGGCGAGGACGTCGTCGATGACCATGACGCGGTCGCCCGCGTCCAGGTCCTCGGCGTGCACCTCGATCTCAGCGCTGCCGTACTCCAGGTCGTAGCTCTGCTTCAGCGTCGCTCCGGGGAGCTTGCCCGCCTTGCGTACGGGGACGAAGCCGAGCCCGGCGCGGACCGCGACCGGGGCGCCGAGGATGAAGCCGCGGGCCTCCAGGCCGACGATCTTCGTGGCGCCGTGCCGCACGCTGAGGTCGGCGAGCGTCTCCGTGAGCGCGGAGAACGCCACCGGGTCGGCGAGCAGCGGCGTGATGTCCTTGAACATCACGCCCGGCACCGGGTAGTCCGGAACGTCACGGATGCGGCTGAGCAGCAGCTCCGTGACGCCTGCGAGCTCGGTCATCGGCGCTTCCCGGAAGGACGGCCCTTGCCGCGGCCGCGCGACGCGGGCTGCGTGCGGGGACCGACGACGGCCGGGGTGGCCTCACCGAGCACGGCGTCCCGGGGCTCCTCGTCACCGGCAGGCTCCTGCGCCTCGGCGGACTCCCCCTTGGCCGCAGCTGCCGCGCGCTTGGCGAGCACCCGCTTCTTGAGGGCCTTCATCTGCGGCTCGCGCTCCTTGAAGTCGGCGACGAGCGGCGTGGCGATGAAGATCGAGGAGTACGCGCCGGCCGCGAGGCCGACGAACAGAGACAGCGAGATGTCGTTGAGCATGCCGGCGCCCAGGACACCGCCACCGATGAAGAGCAGACCCGCCACCGGGAGCAGCGCGACGACCGTGGTGTTGATCGAGCGCACCAGCGTGCCGTTGATGCTGCGGTTGGCGAGCTCGCTGTAGGTGTACCTCGTCTGCTTGGTGATGTCCTTCGACTGCTCCTTCAAGCTGTCGAAGACCACCACTGTGTCGTAGAGCGAGTAACCGAGGATGGTCAGCAGACCGATCACCGTGCCCGGTGTGACCTCGAAGCCGACCAGTGCGTACACACCCACGGTGATGGTGATGTCGTGGATCAGCGCGATCAGCGCCGCGAGGGCCATGCGCCACTCGAAGGCGATGGCCAGGTAGACCACCACGAGCACCATGAAGATCGCCAGGCCCTGCCAGGCCTTGTTGGCGATCTGCTCACCCCAACTCGGGCCCACCAGGTCGGCGTTGATGTCGCCGGCCTTGACGTCCAGATCCTCGGCGAGCGCCTGCTTGATCTGGTCGGACTTCTTGATGTCCACGCCCGCGATCTGGATGCGCATCGCGTCGTCGCCCAGCTTCTGGACGATCGCGTCGTGGCCGGACGCCTTCTCCGCGGCCTCCTCGGCCTGGGAGACCGAGACGCTCGTCTTCGGGGTGTTGAAGACGGCGCCGCCCTCGAACTCGATGCCCATGTTCAGGCCGCGCACCGCCAGGCCGACGATGGCCGTGATGGTGATCAGTATCGAGATGCCGTACCAGATCTTGCGCTTGCCGACGAAGTCGTAGCCGACCTCACCGCGGTAGAGCCTGGCGCCGAGATTGCCGAGCTTCGACATCTCACGCCTCCTTCGGGTCGACAGGGCCGGCGGGGGGAGCGGTGACGCGGCGGGACCGGCGCAGCGGGGGCTTGGCGCCGAGCCGCTCCGGGTCGAGGCCGGACCACTTGTGGCCATCGGCGAAGAACTTCTTGCGGGCCATGAGTGTCATCAGCGGCTTCGTGAAGAAGAAGACGACGACGACGTCGAGCAGCGTGGTCAGGCCGAGCGTGAACGCGAAGCCCTGCACCTTGCCGACCGTGACGACGAAGAGGACGGCGGCGGCGAGGAACGACACGAAGTCGGAGACCAGGATGGTGCGCCGGGCGCGCGGCCAGCCCCGCTCGACGGCGGGACGCAGCGTGCGGCCCTCGCGGATCTCGTCCCGTACACGCTCGAAGAACACGATGAACGAGTCCGCCGTGATGCCGATCGCGACGATCGCACCGCAGACGGCCGGCAGGTTCAGCGCGAACTTGATGGTCGGGCCGAGCAGCGTCATGATCGTGTACGTCAGCGCCGCGGAGACCACGAGGCTCGCGATGGCGATGAGCGAGAGGCCGCGGTAGTAGGCCACCAGGTAGATGACGACCAGCGCGAGGCCGATGGCGCCCGCGATGAGGCCCGCCTCCAGCTGCTCGCCACCGAGGGCCGGGCTGACCGTGGTGACGCTCTGCTCGTGGAAGGTGAGCGGCAGCGCGCCGTACGAGAGGACGTTCGCCAGGTCCTTCGCGGACTGCTGGGTGAAGCTGCCGGAGATCTCGGCGTTGGCGCTCAGGGTCGTGTTGACGCTGGGGGCGGAGACGACGTCACCGTCGAGGACGATCGCGAACTGGTTCTGCGGGGGCTGCTGCTGCGAGAGCTTGCTGGTGACCGCGGAGAACTTCTTCGAGCCGCCCTTGGTGAAGTCCATGTTGACGACCCAGGAACCGGTCTCCGGCCTGATGACCGCCTGAGCCTTCTTGACGTCCTTGCCGTTCACCTCGGCCGGGCCGAGGATGAACTTGTCCCAGGACTTGCCGTCGGGGCTCTTGCCGCACGCGATGGTCGGCTCGGAGGGCTTGATGCCCCGGCCGGCCTCGACGCGGGCCTTCTTGTCGGTGCAGTCCAGCTTGGTGAACTGCTCCTGGAGCTTGGCGGTGGCCGGGTCGGGAGTCGGCGTCTTGTCCTGCTTCTTGCCGTCGTCACCGTCCTTGGCCTTGTCCGACGGCGTCGGGTCCGCCTTCAGGGCCTCGCTGACGGCGCGGCCCTGGGTCGACGGGGTGCCGGCGGGAGAGGTCGCCTTGTCGGTGGCCTTGTCCGTCGCCTTGTCCTTGTCCTTCTCCTTGTCCGTCCCGGAGGAGGAGCTGGGGGACGGCTCGGGCGTCGGGGCGCCGCTGGTCTGCGTGATCACCGGACGGAAGTAGAGCTGAGCGGTCGTGCCGACCTGCTGACGCGCCTGCTTCTCGTTCGAACCCTTGGGGATGTTGACAATGATGTTCTTGTCGCCCTGGGTCTGAACCTCGGCCTCGGAGACACCCAGGCCGTTGACACGGTTGTTGATGATGTCAACCGCGGTGTTCATGTTGGTCTGGTTGATCGCGTTCTTCTGACCGGGCTCGTTCTTCGCCTCGAGCGTGATGCTCGTGCCGCCGGCGAGGTCGATGCCCAGGCGGGGCGTGGTGTGCCCCGAAAGGAACATTCCCCCGGTCAGCGCCACGAGGGCGATCAGGATGAAGACCAGTGCGCGTCCCGGCTTGCCCGGAGCGCTCTGCCTTCGGCCCTTCTTGGGTGCTGCCACCTTCTCGTTCTCCCTGTCCAACCGCCCGGCGTCCGGTCTGCCCCCTTGCGGTGCGGGGAGGCCCGGGCGGGCGGCCATGAAGTGGTGTCGGGATTCGGCGCGAAATGCACGTGATCCGGGGCCCGTGGCGCGCGAGCGGCGCGCCCCGCGGGCCCCGGCCGTGGCTACTTCGCGTCGGACTCGCCGTCGGTCTTCTTCGGCTGCGCGTCGTCGGCCCCGGCGGCCGTGTCCTTCTTGCCGAGGTCGATGGGCGAGTCGGCGGAGGCGTCGGCGGGCTCGTCGGTCTCGGTCAGGGAGGAGGCGTCGTCCGGAACGACGGGGGCGTCGTCGTCCTCGTTCAGGTCGTCCTCGGTGCCGTGCACGATGCGGTTGTACTCGTCGTCGGCGAGAACGGCGCCGATCGAGTTCTTCGCGTAAACCGCGTGGACACCGGGAGCCACCTCAAGGAGGACGGCTTCGTCGTGAACCTCCTTGACGGTGGCGTACATGCCACCGATCGTGCGGATGCCGGTGCCGGGCTGCATCTCGTTACGCATCTGCGCGGCGGCCTGCTGCTTCTTCTTCGCAGACCGGGTCATCAGGAACATGGCCCCGATGAGCACGATGAACGGGAGGAGGGTCACGATATTCACGGGACGGAGTTTCCTTCGCGGACCGCGCGGTTGAGCGGCCATGGGGATGGGGGTGGGCACACCGCCCACAAGGGCGGCATCGGCGGAGTCTAAGCGAGTCCGCACCTAACGAACAACGCTCAGCATGGCACCGCAGTTCCTGACGGGTCGACTATCCGCGCCGTTGTCCTCCGGCCGCGGTGCCGTCTCACCGGCATCACGCCCCGAACAGGTCCTGTTGTCCCTTTCCGCCCGTCTGGCGCGGGGGCACCAGGCCGAGGTGCGCCCAGGCCGCGGGCGTCGCGACGCGGCCGCGCGGGGTGCGGGCGAGCAGTCCCTCGCGTACGAGGAAGGGCTCGGCCACCTCCTCGACCGTCTCCCGCTCCTCCCCCACCGCGACCGCGAGCGTCGACAGGCCGACGGGGCCGCCGCCGAACAGCTTGAGCAGCGCTTCCAGGACCGCCCGGTCGAGGCGGTCGAGGCCCCGTCCGTCCACCTCGTAGACCGCGAGGGCCGCGCCGGCGATCTCGCGGTCGATCCGGCCGTCGGCCTTGACCTGGGCGTAGTCCCGGACGCGGCGCAGCAGGCGGTTGGCGATACGGGGCGTGCCGCGTGAGCGGCCCGCGATCTCGGCGGCGCCGGCCGGGTCGATCTCCACGTCGAGGAGCTGGGCGGAGCGGTGGACGACGCGCTCGAGCTCCGCGGGTTCGTAGAACTCCATGTGCGCGGTGAAGCCGAAGCGGTCGCGCAGCGGCGGCGGCAGCAGGCCCGCGCGCGTGGTGGCGCCGACGAGGGTGAAGGGCGGCAGTTCGAGGGGGATGGCGGTGGCGCCGGGGCCCTTGCCGACGATGACGTCGACGCGGAAGTCCTCCATGGCCATGTAGAGCATCTCCTCGGCGGGCCGCGACATCCGGTGGATCTCGTCGAGGAAGAGGACCTCGCCCTCCTGGAGGGAGGAGAGGATCGCGGCGAGGTCGCCCGCGTGCTGGATGGCGGGGCCGCTGGTGATGCGGATGGGGGCGCCCATCTCGGCGGCGATGATCATCGAGAGGGTGGTCTTGCCGAGGCCGGGGGCGCCGGAGAGCAGCACGTGGTCGGCGGTGGCGCCACGCGCGCGTGCCGCCCGCAGGACCAGGTCGAGCTGCTCTCGGACCTTCTCCTGCCCGATGAACTCGCCCAGGTCCTTGGGGCGCAGTGCGGCCTCGACCGCCTGGTCCTCGCCGTCGGCGCCGGAGTCCACCAGCCGCTCCGCGGCGGACCCGACGAGCCGCTCGGCCGCTCCGGCAGCTTCGTCGGTCGTGTCGTCCCAGTTCATGCGGTGTGCCTCGCGATGCGGTTCTAGGGGTGGCCGTCGGGTGCGTACGGATGTGGCTCTGCGTACGGACAGGGCTAGCGGGTGCGGTTCAGGGTCTGGAGTGCGGCCTTGAGGAGCTGTCCGACCTGGGGCGTGCCCTCGGTGGCCTCGGCCTGCGGGGTGACGGCGGCGACGGCTTCGTCGGCCTCGCGCGTGGCGTATCCGAGGCCGATGAGGGCTGCGTGGAGCTGGTCGCGCCAGCCCGCGGTGACGGCCTTGCCGATCGCCGGGCCGCCGGTGCCGAGGGGCTCGCCGAGGCGGTCCTTGTACTCCAGGAGGAGCTTCTGGGCGCCCTTCTTGCCGATGCCGGGGACGGCGGTGAGCGCCTTCTCGTCGCCGGTGGAGACGGCGCGGCGCAGGGCGTCGGGGCTGTGCACGGCGAGCATGGCCTGGGCGAGGCGCGGGCCGACGCCGCTCGCGGTCTGGAGCAGCTCGAAGGTCTGGCGCTCGTCGTCGTCCGCGAAGCCGTACAGGGTGAGGGAGTCCTCGCGGACGACCAGGGAGGTGGCGAGCTTGGTCTGCTGGCCCACCCGGAGCGTGGAGAGGGTGTTGGGCGTGCACTGGACGGCCATGCCGATGCCGCCGACCTCGACCACCGCGGTATCGGGGGCGAGGGCGGCGACGGGGCCGCTGACGAAGGCGATCATGCGGTACGGCCTTTCTGGGGTGCGGGGGTCCTGGCGGCGTGCTGGGCGGCGGCCTGCTGGAGCCGGTTCTGGGCGACGGCCTGTTGCAGGCGGTTCTGCGCGGGGGCGCGCCAGATGTGGCAGATGGCGAGGGCGAGGGCGTCGGCGGCGTCCGCTGGCTTGGGCGGTGCGTCGAGCCGCAGGAGGCGGGTGACCATCGCCCCGACCTGCGCCTTGTCGGCGCGGCCGCTGCCGGTGACGGCGGCCTTGACCTCGCTGGGGGTGTGCAGGGCGACGGGGATGCCGCGGCGGGAGGCGCAGAGCATGGCGACGGCGCTGGCCTGGGCGGTGCCCATGACCGTGCGCACATTGTGCTGGCTGAAGACGCGCTCCACGGCGAGGACTTCGGGGCTGTGCTCGTCGAGCCACTGCTCGATGCCCTGCTCGATGGCGACGAGGCGGTGGCCGAGCTCCGCGTCGGCCGGGGTCCTCACGACCCCGACACCGCGCATGGTCAACGGCCGTCCGGCGACGCCCTCGACGACACCGACACCGCACCGGGTGAGTCCCGGGTCGACCCCCAACACGCGCACGTAGCCCCTCCCATTGCCTGTCCGTGCAGGTTATCGGGTCCCTCTGACAACGCGATGGGCCGACGGGGCGTGTCCCGTCGGCCCAGGCGCGCCCCATGGGGGCGCGGGGAACTGCGCGAGGTGCCGCTTACGCGTCGACCTTCGCCATGACCTCGTCCGAGACGTCGAAGTTGGCGAAGACGTTCTGCACGTCGTCGCTGTCCTCCAGGGCGTCGATCAGCTTGAAGATCTTCCGGGCGCCGTCCTCGTCCAGCTCGACCTGCATGGTCGGGACGAAGTTGGCGTCGGCCGAGTCGTAGTCGATGCCGGCCTCCTGGAGCGCGGTGCGGACCGCGACCAGGTCGGTGGCCTCGCTGAGCACCTCGAAGGTCTCGCCGAGGTCGTTGACCTCCTCGGCGCCCGCGTCGAGGACGGCGCCGAGAACGTCGTCCTCGCTCAGCTCGCCCTTGGGGACGATGACGACGCCCTTGCGGTTGAAGAGGTACGACACGGAGCCCGGGTCGGCCATCGAGCCGCCGTTGCGCGTCATGGCCACGCGTACGTCGGAGGCGGCGCGGTTGCGGTTGTCGGTGAGGCACTCGATGAGCACCGCGACACCGTTCGGGCCGTAGCCCTCGTACATGATCGTCTCGTAGTCGGCGCCACCGGCTTCGAGACCGGCGCCGCGCTTGACGGCGGAGTCGATGTTCTTGTTCGGCACCGAGCTCTTCTTGGCCTTCTGGATGGCGTCGAAGAGGGTCGGGTTACCGGACACGTCGGCGCCGCCGGTGCGGGCCGCGACCTCGATGTTCTTGATCATCTTCGCGAAGAGCTTGCCGCGCTTGGCGTCGATCACGGCCTTCTTGTGCTTCGTCGTAGCCCATTTAGAGTGGCCGGACATCTGCCTGTCTCCTTCGCGTTACCCAACAACCAGTACGAACTCTCCCAGACCTTCAGACCTTAAGGCCACGGTGGGATCCCCGGAGATCCTACAAGGATCCCGCGCGCGGGTTACCCCGCGCCATCTCCACGAACAGCGCGTGAATGCGGTGGTCGCCCGTCAGCTCGGGGTGGAACGACGTGGCGAGCGCGTTGCCCTGGCGCACGGCGACGATGTGGCCCCCGTGCTCGGCGAGCACCTCGACCTCGGCGCCGACCGACTCCACCCAGGGTGCGCGGATGAAGACGCCCTCGACCGGGGCGCCCTCGACACCCTTGACGTCGACGGCCGCCTCGAACGACTCGTTCTGCCGACCGAACGCGTTGCGCCGCACGATCATGTCGATGCCGCCCACCGTCTCCTGGCCCGAGCGCGGGTCGAGGATCTTGTCGGCGAGCATGATCATGCCCGCGCAGCTGCCGTAGACCGGCAGGCCGTCCCGCACGCGCGCGCGGAGGGGCTCCATCAGGCCGAAGAGGGTGGCCAGCTTGGAGATGGTGGTGGACTCACCGCCGGGGATGACCAGGCCGTCGACCTCGGCGAGCTCTTCGGGGCGCCGGACCGGCCTGGCCACGGCGTCCGCCGAGGCCAGGGCGATCAGGTGCTCCCGTACGTCCCCCTGAAGGGCGAGGACGCCCACTACGGGAGTGGTCATTACCAGCCTCGGTTCGCGTAGCGCTCGGTCTCCGGCAGGGTGTCGCAGTTGATGCCGACCATGGCCTCGCCGAGGTTGCGGGAGGCGTCAGCGATGATCTTCGGGTCGTCGAAGAAGGTGGTGGCCTTCACGATGGCGGCGGCGCGCTTGGCCGGGTCGCCGGACTTGAAGATGCCGGAGCCGACGAAGACGCCCTCGGCGCCGAGCTGGCGCATCAGGGCGGCGTCGGCCGGGGTGGCGACGCCACCGGCGGAGAACAGCACGACCGGGAGCTTGCCGAGCTCGGCGGTCTCCTTGACCAGCTCGTAGGGGGCGCGCAGCTCCTTGGCGGCGGCGTACAGCTCGTTGTTGTCGAAGCCGCGCAGCTTGGCGATCTCGTTCTTGATCTGGCGCAGGTGGCGGACGGCCTCCACGACGTTGCCCGTGCCGGCCTCGCCCTTGGAGCGGATCATGGCCGCGCCCTCGGCGATGCGGCGCAGGGCCTCGCCCAGGTTGGTGGCGCCACAGACGAACGGCGTGGTGAAGGCGAACTTGTCGCTGTGATTGACCTCGTCGGCCGGGGTGAGGACCTCGGACTCGTCGATGTAGTCGACACCGAGGGACTGGAGGACCTGGGCCTCGACGAAGTGGCCGATGCGGGACTTGGCCATGACCGGGATCGAGACGGCCTCGATGATCTCTTCGATCATGTTCGGGTCGGACATCCGCGCCACGCCGCCGTCCTTGCGGATGTCGGCGGGCACCCGCTCCAGCGCCATGACGGCGACGGCGCCGGCGTCCTCGGCTATCTTCGCCTGCTCGGCGTTGACGACGTCCATGATCACGCCGCCCTTGAGCTGCTCGGCCATGCCGCGCTTCACGCGGGCGGTGCCGGTCGCGGGCGTCACGTTGGTGCTGTCAGGGGTGCTGGACACGGAGTTGACCTCACTCGCTGAAGAGGATTTCTACAGCTCCGAGGAAACGCCCGGCGACCAGGCCACAGCAAGGGCCAATGGATGACCGGTGGCTCATTTTCCCCGCGCGCCCCTGGTCAGGGCCGCATGGGTCGCCCTCTCGTGCCTCTACGTAGTCGCACGGTCCGCCAGCGCCGTCGGCGGTTCGTCGTCCATCTCGAAGGCCATCGGGAAGGGCGCGTGCCCCGCAAGACGGAACCAGCGGACCTTGCGGTGCCTGCGCAGGGCGCGGGCGGCGCGCACGGAGTCGTTGTGGAAGCGCCGGGCCATCGGCACCCGGCGCACGGAAGCGGCCAGCTCGGTGGCCGCCTCGTCCCCGCCCGGCGCCTCGCGCACCGCCTCGACCTGCTGCGCCTCGCCGAAGATCGCCCGCAGCGCCTGACTGAGCTCGCTCTCGGCGACCTCGCGCTGCTCCTCCTCCGCCTGCCGGGCCGCGTGCGCCGCTTCGTAGAGCACGATCGAGGCGGCCGGGTCGAGCACTCCGGAGGTGGCCAACTCCTGGGCGACCGAGGCGCGGCGCAGCAGTTGCGCGTCGAGGGCGGCGCGCGCCGCGTCGATGCGCGCGTGCAGCCGGTCGAGCCGTCCGGCGGTCCAGCTCAGGTAGAGGCCGATCGCGAACAGGGCGACGGCGATCCAGATCAGTGTGGAGGTCACGGACGTTCAGGCTAGTCGCCTCATGGCCGTCGATCCGCCACCGGGCACCTGCGGGGCACGGGGCGCGGCGGAGTGCCGGGCGGGAGCACGGTGGAGTGCCGGGCGGGAGCACGGCAGAGTGCCGGGCGGGAGCACGGCGGAATGCCGAGCAGGAACGCGGCGGACCGCCGGGCGGAGCACGGCGGAATGCCGGGCAGGAACGCCGCGGAGTACCGAGCGGGAACGCGACGGACCGCCGGGCGGAACGCGACGGACCGCCGGGCGGAGCACGGCGGAATGCCGGGCAGGAACGCCGCAGAGTACCGAGCGGGAGCGCGGCGGACCGCCGGGCGGAACGCGGCGGAGTACCGGGCAGGAGCACGGCGGAATGCCGAGCGGGAGCGCGCCGGGGTACCGGGCAGGAGCACGGCGGAATGCCGAGCAGGAACGCCGCGGACCGCCGGGCGGAGCACGGCGGAATGCCGAGCGGGAGTGCGCCGGGGTACCGGGCGGGGCGCCGCGGCGCGTCAGGTTCGGGTGAGTCCGAAACGCGCCCGCAGCCCCACCCGCTCGTCCTCCGCGACCGACGCCGCGCCGTCCGTGACCGTCTCGTACACCGCGAGGATGTCGGAGCCGACCGTCGACCAGTCGAAGCGCCGCACGTGCGCGCTGCCGCGCTCGCGCAGGCCCGCGCGGCGCTCGGGGTCGGCGAGGAGACGCACCGCCGACTTGGCCAGGGACTCCGCGTCCTCGTTGCCGAACAGGTCGCCCGCCGCGCCCTGGCCGAGGACCTGCGCGAAGGCGTCCAGGTCGCTGGCGAGCACGGGCGCGCCCGCGGACATCGCCTCGACCAGGATGATCCCGAAGCTCTCGCCGCCGGTGTTGGGCGCCACGTACAGGTCGACGCTGCGCAGCAGCCGCGCCTTGTCCTCGTCGCTGACCATGCCGAGGAACTCCACCCGGGAGCGCAGCTCGGCCGGGAGCGAGGCCACCGCCTCCTCCTCGTCGCCGCGGCCCGCGACCAGCAGGCGGGCGTTCGGCCGCTCGGCGAAGATCTGCGGCAGCGCCTTCATCAGCACCGGGAGGCCCTTGCGGGGCTCGTCGATGCGGCCGATGAAGCCGATCGTCTCCCCCTGCCACTCGGGTCTCGGCTCGGCCTCGGCGAAGAAGTCGACGTCCACGCCGTTCGGGATGACGACGGCGTCGCCGCCGAGGTGTTCGACGAGCGTGCGGCGCGCGTACTCGCTCACGGCGATGCGGGCGCTGATCTTCTCCAGGGCGGGTTGCAGGATCGGGTACGCGGCGATCATGGCCCGGGAGCGCGGGTTGGACGTGTGGAACGTCGCGACGATCGGGCCCTGCGCCGCCCAGCAGGCGAGCAGCCCCAGCGAGGGCGACGCGGGCTCGTGGATGTGGATGACGTCGAAGGTGCCGTCGTGCAGCCAGCGGCGCACCCGCGCGGCCGACAGGAAGCCGAAGTTGAGCCGTGCGACGGAGCCGTTGTACGGGACGGGGACGGCGCGTCCCGCCGACACGACGTACGACGGGAGAGGTGTCTCGTCGTCGGCCGGGGCCAGTACGGAGACCTCGTGCCCGAGGCGGATGAGGTGCTCCGCCAGATCGCGGATGTGGAACTGGACGCCGCCCGGCACGTCCCACGAGTAGGGGCAGACGATGCCGATCTTCACGAGGGCTCCCCCGCCCGGCGGGTCGCGGCGCCCTCGTCGGGGCGGGGCTCCAGGTCGGCGAGCCACAGTCGCTGCAGCATGTGCCAGTCCTCCGGATGGTCGGCGATACCAGTGGCGAAGGCGTCGGCCAGCGCCTGTGTCATGGCAGACGTCTTCTCGACCCGGTTACCTGTCTCGGGGACCTCGACGGGCGGATGGACGCGGCCCTTCATGACGGGCGAATCGTCATACCAGAGGGTGACGGGCAGCAACAGTGCGCCGGTCTGCTGGGCCAGGAGCGCGGGCCCCGCGGGCATCCGGGCGGTGTCTCCGAAGAACTTGACCTCGACTCCGGAGGAGGACAGATCGCGGTCGGCGACGAGGCAGACGAGACCGCCCGCGCGCAGCCGCCGCGCCAGCGTGCCGAAGGCGGCGCCGCCGGTGTGCGGCAGGACCTCCATGCCGAGGCTCTCGCGGTAGGCGACGAAGCGGTCGTACAGCGTCTCGGGCTTCAGGCGCTCGGCGACCGTCGTGAAGGGGGTCTCCAGCTTGGTGGTGACCCAGGCGCCCGCGAGGTCCCAGTTGCCCAAGTGCGGCAGGGCGAGGATGACGCCCTTGCCCGCGGCGAGGCCGTCGGTGAGGTGGTGGACGTCCTTGGCGTCGAATCCGTCCGCGATGCGCTGCCTGCTCCAGGAGGGCAGCCGGAAGGACTCCATCCAGTAGCGCAGGTAGGAGCGCATGCCCGCCTTGGAGAGCTCGGCGAGGCGCTGCGGGCTCGCGTCGGGCACCACGCGCGCGAGGTTGGACTCCAGCCGCAGCACGCCCTTGCCCCGCCGCTTCCAGACCGTGTCGGCGATGGTCCTGCCGAGCCGCTGGGCGGCCGGCTCGGGGAGCTTCTTGACGGTGCTCCAGCCGAGCCCGTACAGCGCGTCGGTGAGTCGGTCCTTCACTGCGCGGCCTCACTCTCCTGCGGGTCGGCGGCCGCGGCGGCGTCCGCCTCCGCGGACTCCCTGCGCACGGTCACGACGCGCTGGACGAGGGTGACCATGCTGCCGACCGCGACGATCCACAGGGCGATGGGAAGCAGGATCTGGATGCCGGGGACACCGAACTTGTGCAGCCCCGCGAGGCCCGCGGCGACCAGCGAGATCACCAGGCGCTCGGCGCGCTCCACCAGGCCGTTGACGGCGACGGGCAGGCCGATGGCCTCGCCGCGCGCCTTCGTGTACGAGACCACCTGGCCGCTCGCCAGACAGAAGATGGAGACGGCGCAGAGGATGTTGTCGTCGCCCGATCCGGCGTACCAGAGGGCGAGGCCTCCGAAGATCGCGCTGTCCGCCACCCGGTCGAGCGTCGAGTCCAGGAAGGCGCCCCAGCGGCTGGAGCGGCCGAGCTGGCGGGCCATGTTCCCGTCGACGAGGTCCGAGAAGACGAACAGGGTGATGACGATCGTTCCCCAGAAGAACTCTCCCCGGGGGAAGAAGACCAGCGCTCCCGCCACCACACCGGCGGTGCCGATGAAGGTGACCGCGTCGGGGCTGACCCCGCGGCGGATGAGAAACGCGGCGAACGGTGTGAGGACACGCGTGAAGAATGCACGCGCGTACTTGTTCAGCATGGCCTTCCCGAGGGTTCGGTGCGCCGCGCGGCCCCGTTGACCACCGGCTGGCCCATCGTAGTCACGCCCCTGGCGGACCGGCTCGCCCCCTCACGATCGCGTACGACGTATGGACGCAGAGTGACCCGAGTGGAAAGCTCGAAAGCATGACGGGCGCCGCCGGGGCCGCCCCGCACCCGGCCCCCGCGCGTCCGCGAGCAGCCAGCATCCCCGAGGGGGCTGAGCCTCCTCACCGTGCACGTAACCGGGAGGCCAAGGCATGGGCGACAAGGCGAACGCACACCCCGGAGCCGCCGGCAGGGCAGCATCGGCCGACCACCCCGCGTCCGTACGGAATGTGGTGCTGGTCGGCCACAGCGGTTCGGGCAAGACGACGCTGGTGGAGGCTCTCGCGCTGACCGCGGGGGCGGTGAACCGGGCGGGCCGCGTGGAGGACGGCACCGCCGTCTCCGACTACGACGAGATCGAGCACCGGCAGCAGCGCTCGGTGCAGCTGTCCCTGGTCCCCGTCGAATGGGGCGGCTACAAGATCAACCTATTGGACACCCCTGGATACGCCGACTTCGTCGGGGAGTTGAGGGCCGGTCTGCGGGCAGCGGACGCGGCCCTCTTCGTCGTCTCGGCGGCGGAGGGCACCGAAGGCATCACCGGCGCGACCCGCATGGTGTGGGAGGAGTGCGCGGCGGTCGGCATGCCGCGGGCCATCGTGGTCACGCACCTGGAGTCGGCCCGCGCGGACTTCACCGACATGACCCGCACCTGCGCCGAGGCGTTCGGCGCCGACGACCCCGATGCCGTACTGCCGCTGTATCTGCCCCTCTACGGAGAGCAGGGGCCGGACGGCCACGCCCCGGTCACGGGCCTAATCGGGCTGCTCTCGCAGCGGATCTTCGACTACGCCTCCGGGGAGCGCAAGGAGTCCGAGCCGGGCGAGGACCAGCTGCCGCTGATCGAACAGGCACGTAACACGCTCATCGAGGGGATCATCTCCGAGAGCGAGGACGAGTCCCTCATGGACCGCTATCTCAGCGGCGAGGACATCGACTTCAAGACGCTCGTGGACGACCTGGAGCGGGCCGTCGCGCGCGGCATCTTCCACCCGGTGCTGGCGGCCGCGCCCGCCGCCGAGGGCGCCCGGCAGGGCATCGGCACGGTCGAGCTCCTGGAGCTCATCACGGGCGGCTTCCCGACCCCGCTGGAACACCCGGCGCCGGCCGTGACCACACCGGACGGCAAGGCGCGGCCCGCGCTCACCTGCGACCCGGAAGGACCGCTCGCGGCCGAGGTCGTGAAGACCGCGTCCGACCCGTACGTGGGCCGGATCTCGCTCGTCCGCGTCTTTTCCGGGACCCTGCGCCCCGACGAGACCGTGCACGTCTCCGGGCACGGCCTGGCCGACCGCGGCCACGAGGACCACGATGTCGACGAGCGCGTCGGCGCCCTCTCCTCCCCCTTCGGCAAACAGCAGCGCACACTCACCCGGTGCGTCGCGGGCGACATGGCGTGCGTGGCCAAGCTGAACCGGGCCGAGACCGGCGACACGCTGTCCGCGAAGGACGACCCGCTCCTGATGGAGCCCTGGGACATGCCCGACCCGCTCCTGCCGCTCGCCATCCAGGCGCACAGCAAGGCCGACGAGGACAAGCTCTCGCAGGGCCTGTCACGGCTCGTCGCCGAGGATCCGACGATGCGGCTCGAACAGAACCAGGACACCCATCAGGTGGTCCTGTGGTGCCTGGGCGAGGCGCACGCCGACGTGGCCCTGGAGCGGCTGCGCAGCAGGTACGGCGTCCAGGTCGACGTGATCCCGCACAAGGTCTCCCTTCGGGAGACGTTCGCCGGCAAGTCCGGCGGCCGGGGCCGCCATGTGAAGCAGTCGGGCGGTCACGGGCAGTACGCGATCTGCGAGATCGAGGTCGAGCCGCTGCCCGGCGGCAGCGGCATCGAGTTCGTCGACAAGGTCGTGGGCGGCGCGATCCCGCGGCAGTTCATCCCGTCCGTCGAGAAGGGCGTGCGCGCCCAGGCGGCGAAGGGTGTCGCCGCCGGGTACGCGCTGATCGACGTGCGCGTCACGCTGCTCGACGGCAAGGCGCACTCGGTGGACTCCTCCGACGCCGCATTTCAGACGGCGGGGGCGCTCGCGCTGCGCGAGGCCGCGGCCGGGGCCCGGATCCATCTGCTCGAACCGGTCGCGGAGGTGCGGGTCCTGGTCGGCGACGACTACGTGGGCGCGGTGATGAGCGATCTGTCGGGCCGCCGCGGCCGGGTGGTCGGCACCGAGCAGGCAGCCGGCGGGCGGACCCTGGTGCGGGCCGAGGTCCCCGAGATCGAGATCGGCCGGTACGCGGTCGACCTGCGCTCCCTCTCGCAGGGCACCGCGCGCTTCAGCCGTACGTACGCGCGTCACGAGCCGATGCCTCCGCAGCTCTCCGAGAGAATCCGCGAACAGGCGCGGGGCGGCTCGTAGTTGGACCGCCCGGCGCGGGCCGCCCGCCGCCCTTTCCGGGCGGGCGGCATTCCGCCGTCCCCTGACGGATGTCGGTGCTCCCCGATACGCTGATGACCTGATCAACGGTGTACCGACGGCAACAGGTGTGCCGGACAGGGAAGTCGGGAAGAGCCGCAGGAGCAATGGCGTCGCGGCGATGGGGGCGGCAGTGGCGGACGATGTATTCGACTTCAGGCCCGGGGCCCAGGTTCCTCTCTCGGGCGCCGCGGGACAGACGGCGGCGACGCATGCCCTGGCCTCGGCGGCGTACCGGGACGGCGATGTCGAGGGCATCCTGGCGGCCAACAGCGAGTGGCACAAGTCCGAGGTGAAGCCCGGCCTCTTCTCCCTCTTCAAGCCGAATCTCGGCGAGGCGTTCGCGCGGACCGTGCAGGTGCGGATGCTGGGCGGCGGCCGCAACCCGCTCATCCAGTCCTTCGGGACGGAGCCGCAGGCGGTCGTCGAGCACTGCCTCGCGGCGAACCGTATCCGCAAGGAGCGCGACAGCTGGCTGACCGCCGTGATGGTCCTGTGCGGGCTGCTGTTCCTGCCGGGCCTGCTCGTCTGGCTCCTCGTCTTCACCATCCGCAGGCAGGTCGCCAAGAGCGAGGACAAGCGCGCGGGCGCGCTCGCGACGGCCGTCCTGGTGGCCGTGGGGGTGCTCGCCGCCCTCGCCCTCCTGAAGCTGCCGTTCGACGGGTTCTGGGCCTGGTATCTGCGCGCGGCGATCGTGCTCCCCGTGGTGGGCTGGTTCTGGGCCAAGCAGATCGCCGAGCGCACCGCCCACGACCTGCGCGACCGCTGGTCGAGCCTGCTCGCGGGCGGCGGCATCGGCGCGAAGATCCCCGAGGCGGTGCCCGGCAGCCCCGGCGAGACGGCCGCCGAGCGGCTCCGCCAGGGCCTGGCGAGGCTCTCCGCGGAGCAGCAGAGCAACTCCGTGTTCTACGCCGGGCCCAAGGGCATATTGGGCATGGGCACGCGCTGGGGCAGCTGGCAGCTGGCCGAGGAGCTGGTGCCCGCCGACCCGGCCAAGGAGATCCACCCCTTCCGCAGCTGGGACGTCATACGGGCGGTGCACGACCAGCTGCGCATGCTGGAGCGCGGTCCCCTGCACACCGGCGGCTTCCCCACCCCGGACATAAAGCACTGGATCGTCTCCCCCATCGGGGAGAACGCCAAGGCGGTGTCCCGCCCCACCGGCACGGACGTCGAGGCCTTCCAGATCCGCGGCCACGAAATACAGCGGATCTGCAACGAACAGCAGTTCGGCAGCGGCAACCGCCACTACCTGGGCGTGCAGTTCACGCTCTGGGACGGCCAGTTGGTCATCACGATGCTGATCACGGTGACCGTGCTCCACGAGACGCTGCGCATCGAGGTCACCGGCCACGCGCTCGGCCCGGTGAACTCACTGTTCACCACCAAGCCCTCGCCCAAGACGAAGACGGTCTCCAAGGCGATCAAGTTCTGGGAGACCACCACGCGCAACCTGCCGCTGATCGACGCCGACGAGGTCGTACGCCTGGCGGTCCGCGCCCCCTTCACCTGGTACCCGCCGCTCCTGGACTACCTCGGCGGCAAGCTGGTCCTGCCCGAGCCCTTCGGCCTGCGGCACGCCTGGGCGGACAAGCCCTGGCGCCACCGCTTCATGGCCGACGACGCGCTGCGCGCCGCCACACCCGTGCTGCGCGTGGTGCACTCGGCGGCGATCAAGGTCCTGGAGGAGAACGGCGTGGACACGACCAAGTTCGGCGCCCGCTCCGGCTTCCTCAGCGGCGCGATCCAGGACCCGATGCCGAGGAAGGCGGACGTGTACGACGCGTAGGGGGCGTACGGACGCGGGAGGAGCGGCGGACCGGTCCGCGGCCTAGAGAGCCGCGGGCCAGGCGTCCGCGAGCATCTTGCGGGTGTCGGCGAGCAGCTGCGGCAGCACCTTGGTGTGGCCCACGACCGGCATGAAGTTGGTGTCGCCGCCCCAGCGCGGGACGACGTGCTGGTGCAGGTGCGCGGCGATGCCCGCGCCCGCCACGGCTCCCTGGTTCATGCCGATGTTGAAGCCGTGCGCGCCGGACGCGGTGCGCAGCGCCTTCATCGCCTGCTTGGTGAGCTCGCCGAGCTCGGCCGTCTCCGGACCCGTCAGCTCCGTGTAGTCGGCGACGTGGCGGTAGGGCACGACCATCAGGTGGCCGCCGTTGTACGGGTAGAGGTTGAGGACCGCGTACACGTGCTCGCCGCGCGCGATGACGAGACCGTCCTCGTCGGACTTGGCCGGGATGGAGCAGAAGGGACAGCCGTCGTCGGCCCCCGGTCCCGTGGGCTTGTTCTCGCCCTGGATGTACGCCATCCGGTGGGGCGTCCACAGGCGCTGGAACGCGTCCTGTGCCCCGACTCCGATCTGCTGCTCCGGCTCACTCGTCATGGGGTGAAGCATATGACTTGGCCCCGGGGAGAGGTCCCCGGGGCCCGAGCTCAACGCGGTGTCACCGGGTCAGACCTGGACGCGGTCCTCGACCGCCTTCACGATCTTCGCGATGGCCTCGTCGACGGGGATGCCGTTCTCCTGCGAGCCGTCGCGGTAGCGGAAGGAGACGGAACCGTTGTTCATGTCCTCGTCGCCCGCGATGACCATGAAGGGCACCTTGGCCTTCTGCTGGTTGCGGATCTTCTTCTGCATGCGGTCGGACGACGCGTCGACCTCGACCCGCAGCCCCTGGGCGCGCGCCTTCTCGGCGAACTCCTGGAGGTACGTGACGTGCGCGTCGCCGATCGGGATGCCGACCGCCTGGACGGGCGCCAGCCAGGCCGGGAACGCGCCCGCGTAGTGCTCCAGGAGCACGCCGAAGAACCGCTCGATCGAGCCGAACAGGGCTCGGTGGATCATGACGGGCTGCTGGCGCGAGCCGTCCGCCGCCGTGTACTCCAGGTTGAACCGCTTGGGCTGGTTGAAGTCGACCTGGATGGTCGACATCTGCCAGGACCGGCCGATGGCGTCCTTGGCCTGGACGGAGATCTTCGGGCCGTAGTACGCGGCGCCGCCCGGGTCGGGCACCAGCGGCAGGTTCTGCTTCTCGGCGGCGAGCCGCAGCGCCTCGGTGGCCTCCGCCCAGTCCTCGTCCGTGCCGATGAACTTGTCGGAGTCGTCGCGGGTGGACAGCTCCAGCTCGAACTCGGTCAGGCCGTAGTCACGGAGCAGGTCGAGCACGAAGGTCAGGAGCGTGTCGAGCTCCTGCGGCATCTGCTCCTTGGTGCAGTAGATGTGCGAGTCGTCCTGGGTGAAGCCGCGCGAGCGGGTCAGGCCGTGCACGACGCCCGACTTCTCGTACCGGTACACGGTGCCGAACTCGAAGAGCCGCAGCGGCAGTTCGCGGTAGGAGCGGCCGCGCGACTTGAAGATGAGGTTGTGCATCGGGCAGTTCATCGCCTTGAGGCGGTAGTTCTGCTCGTCGAACTCGATGGGCGGGAACATGCCCTCCGCGTAGTGCGGCAGGTGGCCCGAGATCTCGAAGAGCTTCTCCTTCGAGATGTGCGGGGTGTTCACGAACTCGTAGCCCGAGACCTCGTGGCGGCGCCGCGAGTAGTCCTCCATGACCTTGCGGATCACGCCGCCCTTGGGGTGGAAGACCGCGAGGCCCGGGCCGAGCTCCTCCGGGAAGGAGAAGAGGTCCAGCTCGGAGCCGAGCTTGCGGTGGTCGCGCTTCTCGGCCTCGGCGAGGAACTCCAGGTGCGCCTTCAGCTCATCCTTCGACGGCCAGGCGGTGCCGTAGATGCGCTGGAGCTGCGGGTTCTTCTCGCTGCCGCGCCAGTAGGCGGCGGCGGAGCGCATCAGCTTGAAGGCGGGGATGACACGGGTGCTGGGCAGGTGCGGGCCTCGGCAGAGGTCCTTCCAGCACAGCTCGCCGGTCTTCGCGTCGAGGTTGTCGTAGATGGTCAGCTCACCCGCGCCCACCTCGGCGTCGGCGCCGTCGGCGGCCTGCGCGGCGTTGCCCTTGAGGCCGATGAGCTCCAGCTTGTACGGCTCGTCGGCGAGCTCGACGCGCGCGTCGTCGTCGGTGGTGACGCGCCGCGAGAACTTCTGCCCGCGCTTCTGGATCTCCTGCATCTTCTTCTCGATGCGCTTGAGGTCCTCGGGGGTGAAGGGCTCCTTGACGTCGAAGTCGTAGTAGAAGCCGTCCCGGATGGGCGGGCCGATGCCGAGCTTGGCGTCGGGGAAGAGCTCCTGCACGGCCTGCGCCATGACGTGCGCGGTCGAGTGGCGCAGAATGTTCAGGCCGTCCTCGGAGGAGATCTCGACGGGCTCGATCTCGTCGCCGTCGGCCACGGCGTACGCCAGGTCCTTCAGCTCGCCGGCCACACGCGCGGCGACGACGGTGCGCTCGCCGGGGAAGAGCTCGGCGGCCGTAGTGCCCGTCGTCACCACGCGCTCTTCCCGCTCGGAATCGCGTTGGATGATCACACGGACGTCTGACACCGGTCTCTCCTAGCTGAAGGGGGTGCGGCGCTTTCCACTGCGCGCGCAAGAGGGATCGTACCGAGCCACGGGCCCCCGCCGCGAAACGGATATCCCCCGCCCCTTCTCCCCGCCCCCCTCACTCCGTGCCGCACGCCTCCTCGAAGAAGTCGAGGTTCTCCTGGAGCGACTTCATGAGGCGGTCCCGTTCCGCGTCGTCCACCTGCACGGGCACCACCCCGGTCGCCCCGGTGAGCCTGCGGAAGCCGCCGCGGCTCTCCAGCCGCCCGTGCACGCGGATCGGCAGCCCGACCAGGTGCGCGTGGCCCGCGATGCGGTACGCCTCCTCGTCCAGGGTCATCCGTACGTGCGGGACCTCGGCCCCCGCGATCACCCGGATCCGCACCGTGCCGTCCCCGCTCGGCGCCGCCCGCCGCATCCGCACCACGGTGCCGGTGATCCGCACCGGCACCGACGGCTCGGCGCGCAGGTACCGGGCGCCCGCCGCGCGCAGCGCCGCCAGGTCACCGGGCGAGAACTCGACGGGCCCGGCACCCGCCGTGCAGCCTTCGGGCACGCCTGCGCCCGGCGCCCACTCCACCGCGACGCGCGCGCCTTCCGTGCCGCGCACCAGCGCCACGATCGCCTCGGTCAGCTCGTGGCTGACGCCCGCCTCGACCGCCCCGTCGAAGGCGTCCATGCCCCCGGTGGCGCGCTGGTAGTCGACGGCCTCCCGGGCCGCGTACAGCGCCTGGTGCAGCCGGATCGCGAGGGGCCGTCCGGTCACGACGGGGATGAAGGCGGTGAGCCTGCGCCCGCCCGTCGCCGGACCCACCAGGACGTTCTCCAGGGACGCGGCGGCGGGCCCGCGGTGGCGCGCGCCGTGGTACCCGGCGCGGGCGCGGGCGGCGAGCGCGCCGGCGAGCAGCATGCGGCGTGCGGCGGAGCGCAGCTGTTCCTCCGCGGGCCAGGTCGCGGTGCCTGCGGGCCCCACCGGTTCGTCGCGCCACCAGTGGATCTCGTCGCTGGGCACGGCGAGCGCGAGGAGGACGTCGCGGGCGGCGGGCGAGTCGCTGCGGGACAGCGCGACGAGCGCCTCGCCGATCAGGTCCTCGCAGTCGGGGAAGGCGCGGCTCTCCGGCACGAGCAGGCTGGTGCCGGCGCCGCCGGGGCCCGGTGGGGTCCACCGGGCGTAGCGGCCGGGGGCTCCGCCGCGCCGCTGCCAGCCGTGCCGGGCCAGGAGCGCGCCGAGGACGGCGGGGTCGACCGAGGAGGGTTCGGGCGACCGGGTCCAGCGGGCCGGGGCCGGGTGCGGGCGGCCGGGCGGCAGGGGCTCGTCGTGGTCGAAGGGGCGGTGCGTGTCGCAGGGGCGGTCCATCAGGGTCGTCCTCCCGTCCCGACGCGCGTCATGATCTCGCAGAGGGCCCGGTCGTCGAAGATCCGCGAGGTCGGGACGCGCACGGTGGTCCTGCGCCGGCCGGTCACGGGATGCCCGGCGAGGTTGGTCCAGTAGCAGCAGTGCCGCAGGTCGAGCCGGTCGTGTCCGGCGCGCAGCCAGTCGTCCCGCGACCGGGGCACGAGCATCACGACGAGGATCTTGTGGACCGAGACCGGGGTGCGGGCGAGCTTCTCCAGGTGCGGGTTGTCGAGCGTGAAGGAGAAGGCGGGCCCGGCCGGGTTCGGCGGTATCTGGTAGGTGCACTTCAGCTGGACCTTGATGGTCACCTCGTCGTCGACCGTGTGTCCGGGCGCGCTGTGGCTGACGTGCCAGTCGATGCCGTTGTCGGGGAACGGCTGGGAGAGCGAGCATCCCGCGGCCGCCGCGACGGCGTGCAGATAGCCCACTTGGAGCGTCTCCATACAGGCGGTGGTGGCGAGTGTGCCGCGCGGCGGTGCGATCCGCTCGGGCAGCAGCCCACCCTGTTCGGGCTGCGCGAGCGCCATGGTCAACAAGCCTTCTCAGTACGGTGGTTACCCGCTCGGGCGGTCAATTTCAAAGCCCCGTACCTCTGTTGTCTCCGGGCCGCGTACAGCGCAAACGGCCCGGGTATCACCGTCGTGGGCAGGGGACCGAACGTCATCTGCCGGGACTGATCGAGGAGTTGCACCACCATGACGTGCTGGTACGAGGGCCCCTTGGCCGCATTCGACACGGAGACCACGGGCGTCGACGTCGAGACCGACCGGATCGTGTCGGCCGCCGTCGTCGTCCAGCAGGGCGCGGGAACCCGACCGCGCATCACCCGCTGGCTGGTGAATCCGGGCGTACCCGTGCCCGAGGCCGCCACCGCGGTGCACGGGCTGACGGAGGATCACCTACAGCGCAACGGCCGCTGGCCGGCGCCGGTGATGGAGGAGATAGCGCGGGATCTGGCCGAGCAGGGCGCGGCGGGCCGGCCGATCGTGGTGATGAACGCGCCGTTCGATCTGACCATCCTGGACCGGGAGTTGCGCAGGCACCGCGCCTCGTCCCTGAGCCGCTACATGGAGGGTTCATCGCTGTGTGTGATCGACCCCCGGGTCCTGGACAAGCAGCTCGACCGGTACCGCAAGGGCCGCCGCACCCTCACCGACCTGTGCGCGCACTACGAGGTGGAGCTGGCCGAGGCCCATGACGCGGCGGCGGACGCGCAGGCCGCGATGGATGTCGTACGCGCGGTGGGGCGCCGTTTCGCGGCGCGTCTGGAGCGCCTTTCGCCGGCCGAGCTGCACACGTTGCAGGCCGTCTGGCACGCGGCGCAGGCGCGGGGTCTTCAGGCGTGGTTCGCGAAGAGCGGCACGCCGGAGGCCGTGGACCCGGCGTGGCCGCTGCGTCCCGAGCTCCGGACGGCCGCCTGACGTGCGCGGCTGCGGGCGCGAGGCGGCGGGCCCTTGGCGCCGGGGCAAGAAAAAACCGGTCCGCCTGCTGACGGACCGGCATTCTCCGGGTGGGCGATACTGGGTTCGAACCAGTGACCTCTTCGGTGTGAACGAAGCGCTCTCCCACTGAGCTAATCGCCCGGGAACGCACTGAACAATACAGGTCCGGGCGCCCTTCCTTCAAACCGCTCCCAGCCGGGCCGCCAGACCGCGCCGGCCGGCGCGCATCATCACGGCGTGGTTGAGCAGGAACAGCGGGCGTCCGGGGACGGCGAAGCGCCGCATCAGGGGACTGCGCACGTCGACCTCCTGGTCGTAGCGGGCCCGCGTTCCGGCGGGTGCGGCGGTGAGGGTCCAGCGCGCCCAGCCGTCCAGATCCCCGGTCATGCCGATCTCCAGCACCCTGGCCGCGGGGTCGCGGCGCCGTTCCTCCGCGGTGACGACGATGTCGTACGGGAGGAGGGACCGGAAGCGGACGATGCCGCTGCGGTCGTCGATGCGTTTCACCTCGCGCACCTGCGGCCACCACTGCGGATAGTCCTCGGCGCGCTCCAGCTCGGCGTAGGCGTCGGCGGGCGCGCCGGGTATGTGCCAAACGCTGCGGAAGCGGTAGTGGTTCCAGTCCATGTACCGAGTCTGCACGCTCGTCCGCATCTGAGTACGACTCTGAGTATCCACGCCCATGTCCCGTGGAGTGGCGCGGACCACACTCCGAGGCATGACGAACATTCCGCCCCCGGCCGAGGAGCTGCGCCTCCTCGACCGGGAGCTGCGCCAACTGGAGGCGCGCAGGACGCTGTTGCTCCAGCGCCGGGCCTGGCTGCTCGGTGTCGCCCTGCGCGCGGCGGGACCGGCCGGGCAGCCCCCTCGCCCGGCCGGTCCGCCCGCCCCCGGAGCCGCGCCGCCGAGCGCGCAGAACGTCCTGCTCACGCTGGGCGGGGTGCTCCTGACCGTCGCGGCGATCGCCTTCACGGTGGTGAGCTGGGGCCACTTGGGCATCGGCGGCCGCAGCGCGGTCCTCGGCGCGGTGACGCTGGCGGCGCTCGCCGCTCCCGCGCTCCTGCTGCGCCGTTCGCTGCGTTCGACGGCGGAGGCGGTGGCGGGCCTCGGGCTCGCGCTGACCGTCCTCGACGCGTACGCGCTGCGCTACCTGTCCCTCTCCGACACGGGCGTCCTCGGCTATGCGGCGGGGACCTCCGCGGTCCTCGCCACGCTGTGGGCGGGGTACGGGCTGCTGCTCTGCGGGCTGCGCGCACCGCTGCCGACGGCGGTCGCGACGGCCCAACTCCCCCTGATCCTCTGGGCGGGCGCCGCGCACGCCGGTGAGCACGCGATGACGGCGGCGCTGCTCGTGACGGCGGCCTTCGACACCGGGCTCGCCCTGTGGGCGGGCGTCCGTTCCGTGCGGGTCGTCGCCGCGGCCGGGGCCTGCGTGCTCGGTCTGTGGGGCGCGGCGGGTGCCGGCTGGCTGTCCGCGCGGGCCGTGGACCCGGCCGGTGCGGCACGCGCGGGCATGCTGCTGCTGTTCGCCGCGCTGATCGCGCTGGCAGCCGCGTGGTGGGCGAAGAACCAGGAGGTGGTGACCGGAGCGGCGGCCTTCGCCGGCCTGCTCGTGGTGGCCGCATCCGGCGGTGTGCTCCGCACCGTGCTGCCCGCCGCGTGGACGGTGCCGGCCTATCTGGCGTGCGGCATCGCCCTGTTGGGTGCCGCACGGACCGCGCTCCCCCGGCCGCTGCGGCGCGGGATCGTCGCAGCGTCGGCGGCGGTGCAGGGCTGCGCGGTGCTGTGGGCGCTGCCGGTCGCCTGGGTCGCGCTGCTCGGGCCGGTCGGCTGGGCGACCCGGGTCTGGTCGGGGACGCCCTCGGACCCGCGGGACGCCCTGCTGCTCGAACTGCCGCTCCCGCACCCGCTCCTGGCCCCTCCGGTCCTCGTGACCGTCGCCGCCGTACTGGTCGCGGCGCGCGGCCCGCTGGGCGGGACGGCCCGGCGTGCGGCCCGGTACGGCGCGCCGGTGCTCGCCTGGTCGGCGGCGATGGCACTGCCCGCGGCCCTCCGCCTTCCCTACGAGGCCGGGCTCGCAACACAGCTCGTGCTGACCGCCGCACTGCTCACGACGGCAACCCGAAGCACGCCCACCGCACCCACCACGTCGGCCGTCCCCACCGCCCCCGCCACCCCCATCACCCCCGCCCTGATCGCCTCCCTCCTCGCCCTGTTGTCCTCGGTCAGCGTCGCGTTCCTCTCGTTGGCCACGAGCGCGGCCACCCTCACCACGCTGGGCGTGCTCACGGCGCTGTACCTCGGCGTCTGCGTGCGCATGGCGCGGGGCGCGGTGACCGCGCCGGGCACGGCGGTGACCGCGGGGTGTGCCGCCCTCGCCCACGCCACCGCGCTGGTCTGCGCCGCGGGCGCCGCGTGGGGGCTGCGTACGGAACACATCGGGCTGCTCACCCTGGCCGTCCCGGCCCTCGCCGCCGTCGCCGCGGCGCGCCTCGGCCGGCATCCCCTCGCACCGCCCGTCGAGGTCACGGCGGCCGGATCCGCGGCCGTCGCCGTCCTGCTCGCCGCGGGCACCGCGCCCACCCTGGCGCTCGCCCTCGCGCTCGGCGGGCTCATCGCGTCCGGCACCGCGCTGCGTCCGGACCGCAGGCCCGTCGGTTACGCGGCCGGGGCGCTGTTCGTCCTGGCGAGCTGGGTCCGCCTCGCCTCGTGGGAGGTGTCGGCCCCGGAGGCGTACACCCTGCCGGTGACGATCCCCGCGCTGCTCCTCGGCCTGCTGCGGCGCCGCCGCGACCCCGAGACCTCCTCC
The DNA here is from genome assembly GCF_055572995.1 of Streptomyces sp. NPDC030245. Taxonomy (NCBI): domain Bacteria; kingdom Bacillati; phylum Actinomycetota; class Actinomycetes; order Kitasatosporales; family Streptomycetaceae; genus Streptomyces; species Streptomyces sp. NPDC030245. The sequence continues at coordinate 190,109 of NZ_JBVICF010000005.1, forward strand.
TGGACGGCGTACGGACCGGGCCTCGCGACGACGCTCCTGCCGAGCCTCGCCGCCGCCTGGGGCGATCCGTACTGGCAGCGTCCGCTGCTCCTCGGCACCGCGGCCCTCGCCCTGACACTGCTGGGCGCCCACCACCGGCTGCGCGCCCCGCTGGTCCTGGGCGGCACGGTCCTCGCCCTGGACGCGCTCCACGAACTGGCCCCGTACATCGTGCAGGCCGTGGGGGTCCTGCCCCGCTGGCTGCCGCCCGCGCTCGCGGGTCTGCTGCTCCTCGCCGTCGGCGCGACGTACGAGCAACGGCTGCGGGACGCGCGGCGGTTGCGGAATGCGCTCGACCGAATGCGCTGATTCCCGGGCGCCGCATCCGCTGATTCCGGGGCGCCGCCGCGACATGCGGAGTCAATGAGCCCACATGTCGACCCGTCAATTCCGTTGAAAATCAGGGGAATACGAGAACGGCCCGGAGGCTCAAAAGCCTCCGGGCCGTAATCCGGGGTGGGCGATACTGGGTTCGAACCAGTGACCTCTTCGGTGTGAACGAAGCGCTCTCCCACTGAGCTAATCGCCCCGGGCGCAGAGAGAACATTACCGCATGTCAGCGGGTGCTCCGGACCGCCCTGGAGTCACCCGGAGGTCACTCCTTGATCTCCCACGGCATCGTGATGCCGAACTTCCACACGTAGACGGCGACGAGCACCGCGACGATCACGAGCCCGACCGTCGTCAGGATGATGTTCCTGCGGCGGACCTTCGGGTCGAGTGCGCGCTGCGCCGCCTCGGTGACCTTGCGCTTCGTCCAGCGCAGCACCAGCTGGGCCCAGACGAACTCGGTGGCCCAGATCGCCATGCCGCCGAAGATCACCAGCCAGCCCGGCCCCGGCAGGGGCAGCATGATGATGCCCGCGACGACGACCGCGAGACCGACGATGAAGACGCCGACCTGCCAGCTCAGGTGCAGCGCCTTGCGGGCCTGGACGAACTCCGGCGCCCGAGAGCCGAGCGGCTGGTCGGGCTTGACTCCGGCGACGGGATCCGTGACCCCCGCCGGCTCGTTACTCCCCGTATTCATGCGGCCAAACCTTACCGGACGGAAACCCGTCACCGGAATGGGCGCACGAAGAGACGGGACAACCCGCCATACGAGGCGTCTAAAGACACACAAAGCCCTCAGAGGGGTTTACAACGGCACCGTAGGTGGCATGTCGATTTCGCCGACGTGCGAATCCCCGAGCGCACACTGAGCGAAAGGCCCTGGCGCTTATGAACACCACGGTCAGCTGCGAGCTGCACCTGCGCCTCGTTGTGTCGAGCGAGTCCTCACTGCCTGTACCCGCAGGACTGCGGTATGACACGGCCGATCCCTATGCCGTGCACGCCACCTTCCACACCGGAGCCGAGGAAACCGTCGAGTGGGTGTTCGCCCGCGACCTCCTCGCCGAGGGCCTGCACCGGCCCACCGGTACCGGCGACGTCCGAGTCTGGCCGTCCCGTAGCCACGGTCAGGGCGTCGTCTGCATCGCCCTGAGCTCCCCGGAGGGCGAGGCTCTGCTCGAGGCCCCGGCGCGGGCCCTGGAGTCCTTCCTGAAGCGGACGGACGCAGCCGTGCCACCCGGCACGGAACACCGCCACTTCGATCTCGACACGGAGCTCTCTCACATCCTGGCCGAGAGCTAGCGCCACAAGGGCGCGTCGAGAACCACCACGCCGTCCGACTCGGGGCGACGGCGCTAGCAGTCACGGCACAACGACACAACGACACAAGGCGAACAGACGCAGACACCGGCGCCGTCGCCGCGGACCCCCGCGGCGACGGCGCCGGTGCGTCCCGGGGTCCAGCCGCTAGCATCGGCCAGCATCGGCGGGCACAGGCCCGACCCCCAGGCCAGGGAGCGAATCGTGCTGATCACCCACGACACCCGGTGTTCTCTCGACGCCGTGGTCGATCTGGTGAACACCGCACCGGAGACGAACGGCGCAGACGGGCTCGCGAATGTGGCGTCGCTCGGTGAATTCGTACGAAGCCACGACGTCAGCGATGTCGGCACGCTCTCCGAAGGCGACCTCGCCGACGTCCACCGCATCCGCGCCCGCTTCGGGGAGGTCTTCGCCAACCCCGAACCGCAGGCCGCGTCCGTGATCCTCAACGAACTGATCGCGGCGGCGGGCACCACGCCCCGGCTCACCGACCACGACGGCTACGACTGGCACATCCACTACTTCGCGCCCGGCGCCTCCATCGCGGACCACCTCGCGGCCGACTGCGGGATGGCGCTGTCCTTCTTCCTCGTCGCCGGGGAGCAGGAGCGGCTGCGGCGCTGCGAGGCCCCGGACTGCCGGCACGCCTTCGTCGACCTCTCCCGCAATCGCTCGCGCCGCTACTGCGACAGCCGCACCTGCGGCAACCGGCTGCACGTCGCCGCATACCGCGCCCGCCGCAAGGAGGCCGCGGGCTAGCGGAGCCGCGGCCTGCCGGAGACTCGGCCTACAGCAGAAACAGGTCGTGCAGCGTTGCCACCAGGATCAAGGTGCTGATCACCGCCAGGAAGATCATCAAGGGTGGCTGCGAGAGGGCGAAGAGACAGCCCTGCCGCTCCTCGTCGCCGGTGGGCCGCTCCGCTTCGCCGCCGTCGCTGACGTGCCGCGCTTCCGCGTCGGTGGCGCGCCGCGCTGCGGCGTCAGTGACGCGCCGCGCTTCGGCGTCGGTGGCGAGCCGCTCGGGGTCGGCAGGTCGTCGCTCATGGGCCGGTGCCGGTCGCCGGCCGTCGTGCGGCTGTCCGCCGTCGTCCGGCGGGGCGGCATCGCCCTCTGTGGTGGTGTCAAGCATCTCGCGGTGATGATGACGCAGCCGCCGGGTGGTCGCCTACCAACACGCCCGGCCGGAGCGGCAGTTCGCCGGATCCCGTGAACGGGCGAAAGTCCAGTGCCCAGCGCGTTCCGTCCATGGCTCACGGGCGCCTCCCCTCGCGAGACTCGACGGCACCGTCCGCACTCGAACGAGGGAGCCGCTCATGTCCATGGAACGCAGACGGCTGTTGACGACCGCGCTCGGCACGGCGGCACTCGGCACAGCGGCGGCCGCGGCGGTGCCGCTGGGCACCGCGTCGGCCGCCACCGGCCGCACGGGCCCGTGGCACCGCGTCCCGCACCGCGGCATCCGCCCCGACGACCCGGAAGGCCGCGCCCCGCTGCCGAACCCGCGTCGCGGCTTCCGCTACGAGATGTCGTACAACGCCCGCGACCTGACGAGCCCCTGGCCCAACGAACAGGACCACTCCCCCGACGCCGCGCGGACGCTCGACCTCCTGGAACGCGAGTACGGTCCCGGCGCGAACCTCACCCAGCTGTACTTCTACCTCTGGGACTACGCCACCTCGACGATCCCGCAGAGCGCCCTCGACAACATCGAGAGCGTCTTCCGGGGGCTGCGCGCCAAGGGGTACGCGGCGGTCCTGCGCTTCGTGTACGACGACGGGGTGCGGGAGAACCGGCGCTACACCGTGCGGGACATCCAGCGGCACATCGGACAGCTGGCGCCGCTCGTGGCGCGCAACAGCGACGTCGTCGCGGTCTGGCAGGCGGGGTTCCTCGGCACCTGGGGCGAGTGGCACGGCAGCCACTACCGGCACGAGACGTACCCCGACGCGGTCACCGCCATCATGACGACGCTCGTCGAGGCGCTGCCGCCGGGCCTGCACACCCAGGTCCGGTACGCGGAGAAACGGGACATGATCACCAACAGGGCGATCCTCGACCGCGTCGGCTTCCACAACGACTACGTGACGCTGGGCGAGGGCCTGTGGGACTACTACGTGCCGGGCAACCCCGGCTGGCCCACCTACCTCGACGTCTCGCGGACGCGGATGACGGACGGCGAGATGCCGTGGGACAAGGGGCAGAGCTCCGATCCCTACGCGTGGAGCACCGTCATCCCGGGGATCGCCGCGGCACGGCGGCTCCAGACGCTCCGCTTCGACACCCTCTCGCTCGTGCACAACGCCACCGTCACCATCCCGGGCTGGAAGGCCGCACGGCTCACCGAGCGGCAGGTCGTGGAGGCGCGGCTTCCGGTGTCGGACGGATACTTCGAGGACCGGCGGGGGCGTGCCGTGGACCGCAGCCAGTTCGAGTACCTCCGCGACCACCTGGGCTACCGGCTGGAGGTCCGGGAGGCGCGCTACGACCTCTCGGCGGTCCGGCGGCAGGGGCGCCTCCCGGTGGAGTTCGACGTGGTCAACCGCGGCTTCGCGCCGCCCAAGCAGCCGCGTCCCGCCCGTCTTGTCCTGCTGGACGCGGCGGGGCGGACGGTGGCCTCGGCCGACACGGGTGCGGACTGGCGCGACTGGCAGCCCCAGGGGCGGGCGGAGACCGACGACGACCACGCGCCGCCCGCGGCCTCGACCGTAGGCGCGGAACTAACCGTTCCGCCGGGAGCGCGAGGACCGCACCGCATCGGCCTCACCCTGCCCGACCCCGCCTTTCCCGCACGGGGACGGGCGGTGCGGTGCGCGAACGCGTCGGTGACGTGGGTGGACGGCGTCAACGTCCTGGCGGAGGTCCGGCTGGACCGCTGAGCACGGGGCGGGAGTCCCGGGGGTCTCCCGGGGGTTCATATGCCGTGCTTCTTCAGGATCGCCTCGATGTCGCTGAAGTCCTCCGCCGGCGCGGTCGCCTGCTGCTTCGCCGCGGGCTTGGCGGCGGCCGGGCGGGCGCTCTGGCCGAGTGAGGGCGCCGAGGCCGCGGGGGCCACCGCATCGCGCCGGGCGGCCTTCGCGGCCCTGCGCTCCTCGCGGGTGCCGCGCGAGCGGCGCTCCACCGCGCGCGTGCCCAGGAACATCAGCCAGGCCACGCCGAGCACGCCGAAGCCGACCCACGCCTTGAGGCTGAACGCGGTGTCGGCCGCCCACCCCACCACACCCGTCAGGACGAGGCCCACCGGCACCAGGGAGTACCCGGCGAGGCGGGCCGCGCTCAGGAAGCGCTTGCGGTACGCCATGACGGCGGCGATGCCCAGTCCTGCCGCGGACACGGCGGAACAGACGGTCTCGGCAATCATCCGGCCCTCCAGGCATCCAGGTCTTCGGGCGCGCGCCGCTGATGACGCGCTCTCCCCTCCATCCTGCACCGGGCGGGGGCCGCCGGGCCACGTCCTGCGCGGACCTCAGGGACATCTCCGGGTCATCTCGGGGTCGGGCTCCTCCCCAGGTCCCGGTCCGCCTCCCCGGGTGGAAGACTGTTCCCATGAACGACTCCACCCCCGCCCGCCCCGTCGTCCTCGACGTCTGGTGCGAGTTGCAGTGCCCCGACTGCCGTACCGCCCTCGACGACGTGCGCGCCCTGCGCGCCCGCTACGGCGACCGCGTCGAACTGCGCCTGCGGCACTTCCCCCTCGAGAAGCACAAGCACTCCTTCGCCGCCGCCCAGGCCGCCGAGGAGGCCTTCGAGCAGGGCAAGGGGTGGCCGTACGTCGAGGCGGTGCTCGCCGGGGTGGAGAACCTCGGCAGCGAGGGCGAGAAGTACCTGGTGGACACCGCCCGTGAACTCGGCCTCGACGCGGAGGAGTTCGACACCGCGCTGATCGACGGGCGGCACATCCTGATCGTCGACGCCGACCAGGCCGAGGGCAAGGCGATCGGCGTCACCGGCACGCCGACGTACGTCATCGGCGGCGAGCGCCTGGACGGCGGCAAGAGCCAGGAGGGCCTGCGCGAGCGCGTCGAGGCGATCGCGGACCGTCTCCTCGCGGCGGACGCCTCTTCCTAGGTCTCTAGAGCAGCGGTTTGTAGAGGTAGTACGAGACAGGTTCGTAGCCCAGCGACTCGTACAGGCGCAAGGCCGGGGTGTTGCCGGCGAAGACGTTGAGGCCGATGTGGTCCCGGCCCGCCGCGCGGCCCTGCGTCTCCGCGACGAGCATGAGGGAACGGCCGTGACCCCGCCCGCGGTGCGCCTCGGCCACCTCCACGTTGTGGACGAAGGCGTCCTCGCCCTCCAGAGCGACCCACAGTGTGCCCACCCGCACACCGTGGTGGGTCAGGACGCTCACCCAGGAGTCAGGCGTGGCGAGGCCCTGCGGGAGCAGGCGCGCGTGGTCGGCGCGCGCCTTGGCGCGCGCCTCCGCCTCGGGCACACCGCGCTCCGTCCAGTCCCGTACGTAACCGTCCTCCTCCTGCGCGAGCCACGGTTCGTACTCCTCCTCGGCCATCGGGCGCCACTCGACGCCGTCGGGCAGGGCGAGCGCGTCGGCGGGCAGCGGTTTGCGCAGCACGCGGCTCCGCTCGACGTACCCCAGAGCGGTGCAGAGACGCAGGGCCGCGGTGGCGTCGGCGGGGACGGTGACCTCGATGCGCGTACACCCCCAGCCGCGCGCCACCTCCTCCGCGGCCAGCGCCGCCACCGTGCCGCGCCCGCGTCCCCGGTCCGGCTCCGCGATCCGCAGGTCGCGGACCCGGCAGACGCGGGGCCCGAAGACCTCGTGCGTGGCGAGGCCTATGGACCCGACGGGACGGCTGTTCACACAGACGTCGTACGTGCGCGCCTTGCCGCCGTCGGCGCTCTGCTGAAGCGGCCCGGTCGGCCGCAGGGTCGTGGTCATCCCTCAGGTTCTACCCGCCACGGGCCCGCGCCGTCACCGGGAATTCCCGGGAGTCACGGGTCCAGGTCGTCCGCGGCCCGCTCGTCGAAGATCCGCATCGCCTTGGTGGTCACCGGGCCCGGGGCCGCGGGGAGTTGACGTGCGTCGACGCGGTGCACGGCCTGCACGTCGCGCAGCGTCGAGGTCAGGAAGACCTCGTCGGCGCGGTCCAGGACGTCCAGGGGCAGGTCCGTCTCGTGCGCGCCCGTCCACTCGACGGCCAGCTCGCGCGTGATGCCCGCGAGGCACCCGGAGGCGACCGGCGGGGTGTGGATCTCGCCGTCGAGAACGACGAACACGTTGGATCCGGTGCCCTCGCAGAGCTGTCCGACGGTGTTCGCGAACAGTGCCTCCGAAGCGCCCTGCTCGCGCGCGCGGGCCAGGGCCACGACGTTCTCCGCGTACGAGGTGGTCTTCAGGCCGGCCAGCGCGCCGCGTTCGTTGCGGGTCCACGGCACCGTGACCACCGCGGTGGTGTCGGGCCGCCGTGTGGCCTCGCCGAGGGCCACGACGAAGGTGGTGCCCTGGTCGCCGCGGTCCGAGCCGAGCGGCGAGAGGCCCCCGGTGTAGGTGATCCGCAGCCGGCCGAGCGGGAGGGGGTTGGCGGCCAGGACGGCGGCGCAGGCGCGGCGCGCCTCGTCGAGGTCGGGCTCGGGCAGCCCGAGCCCGCGCGCCGACTTCGCGAGCCGGGCGAGGTGTCGGGTCAGGGCGAAGGGGCGGCCCTCGACCGACTTCACCGTCTCGAAGATGCCGTCGCCGACCGTAAGACCGTGGTCGAGGACGGAGACGCGGGCGTCGTCGAGGTCCTTCAGCCCGCCGTTGAGCCAGATCTTCACGTTGTGGTCCCTCCGCTCGCTTCGTACGCACCCGACGCTACCGCCAGCAGCCTCGCGGCCTTCAGCTCGGTCTCCCGCCACTCCCCCTCGGGGTCCGAGCCCCAGGTGATGCCGGCCCCGGTGCCGAAGCGCAGGACGCCCTCGGCCCGGTCGATCCAGAAGGTGCGGATGCCGACGGCCAGCTCGCCGGTGCCCCGGTCGGCGTCGACCCAGCCGACGCCGCCGCAGTACGGGCCGCGGGGCGCGGTCTCCAGCTCGTCGATGATGCGCAGGGCGCTGGACTTCGGGGCGCCGGTGACGGAGCCGGGCGGGAACGCGGCGGCGAACAGCTCGGGCCAGCCCGCGCCGGGCCGCAGCTCGCCGGCGACGGTGGAGACGAGGTGGACGAGTCCGGGGTGCTTCTCGACGACGCAGAGGTCGGGGACGGTGACCGAGCCGGTCGCGCAGACGCGTCCGAGGTCGTTGCGGACGAGATCCACGATCATGACGTTCTCGGCGTAGTCCTTCTCCAGGAGGTCCGCCTCGGTCCGGCCGGTGCCCTTGATGGGGCCGGACTCCACGGAGCGCCCCCGGCGGCGCAGGAAGAGCTCGGGGGAGGCCGTGGCCACCTCCACGCCGTGCTCGGGCAGCCGAATCGTTCCGGCGTACGGAGCGGGGTTCCCGCGCGCGAGGAGGGACGTCAGGGCGTCCACGTCGGCGTCGGCGGGGACGGGCGCGGACAGGACGCGGCAGAGGTTGGCCTGGTAGACCTCGCCGGCGGCTATGTACGCGCGTACGCGGCGTACGCCGTCCGTGTACGCGGCGCGGTCGAGGGACGACGTCCAGTCGGCGGCGGCCGGGCCGTGCCACTTCCCGGGGACGGGGGCGGGCACGGCTTCCGTGCGCACGTCGTCGAAGCGGGCGCAGACCATGCCCCCCTCGAAGTCGGCGGTCACCGCCCAGAAGCCGGTGGAGTCCAGGGCCGCGGGGTCGCTGGTCACGTCGCGCAGGCCGGTGGCCACGAGACCGCCGAAGCGCGCCATGGGAGGGAGCGTGGAGGAGGACGTCAGAGGGGGGTTGTGCACGGCTGCGAGTCTATGACCGGCGCGCCGGCCGCGCCTCGGACCAGGGACAGCGCAGCACGCTGCGCAAACGCGTTTTTGTACTGGCCCAGGAATCCGCTAGAGTTCAACACGTCGCCGGGACGCGCAAGCGGACCGGGAAAGACAAGCGGACGTAGCTCAGTTGGTAGAGCGCAACCTTGCCAAGGTTGAGGTCGCCAGTTCGAACCTGGTCGTCCGCTCGCAGGAAAGTGGGGGATCTTCCCGAACCCCTACACTCCTGGTGGAGTGGCCGAGAGGCGAGGCAACGGCCTGCAAAGCCGTCTACACGGGTTCAAATCCCGTCTCCACCTCCAAGGACGATTAGCTCAGCGGGAGAGCGCTTCCCTGACACGGAAGAGGTCACTGGTTCAATCCCAGTATCGTCCACTGGATCTTCGGATCCTGGTCCTCGGACCGAATCCCGCGCGATTAGCTCAGCGGGAGAGCGCTTCCCTGACACGGAAGAGGTCACTGGTTCAATCCCAGTATCGCGCACGCAGTACGCAGCAAACGCAGGTTCACCTGCGCGATTAGCTCAGCGGGAGAGCGCTTCCCTGACACGGAAGAGGTCACTGGTTCAATCCCAGTATCGCGCACCACCCACCGAAGCCCCCGGTCGTCTCCACGACCGGGGGCTTCGTCGTTCACTTCGCTGTGCGTTCAGGACGAGAAGAGCATGTGCCCGAAGCTCTTGTGGCGCTTGTGGCCGTAGTGGTCGCCGTGGCCGTGGTGGGCGACGTGCGGGGCGCCCCAGGCGGGCGCCGGGGCCGCGGGGTAGGCCTGGGGGGCGGCGGGCGGCGCGGGCGGCGGGGGAACCTGCTGTCCCCACTGGGCCTCCAGGCGGGTCAGGGACTCCAGCTCGCCGTAGTCCAGGAATATGCCGCGGCAGTTGTTGCACTGCTCGATCTGGACGCCATTGCGGTTGTACGTGTGCATCGGTGCGTGACACTTGGGGCACTGCATGGGGACGGCTCAACTCCTCGCCGGTGGTGACTGCTTCGCCGGGAGACTGCCCGGCTTCGGTGTGTTGCACCCTACTTCGTCGGGTCCGGTGCCAACTCGGGCGGGCGAGCGGCCACTCCGGCCATCCGGGCGCAGGCGTCGACCAGAGCCTGTTCCACCTCGTCCAGGGGGCGTCCGGCGGCCACCGACTTGGCGATCGCCAGGGCCGCGGTCTGCACGGTCAGGGCGCGGGCGGGGACGTCCAGGGCGGGCCAGGGGTCGGAGCCGTCCACGGGGACCGCCCGGCCGCCGGCCCTCCGATAGGCGTCCAGGAACCGCGTCCACTCCTGCGGAGCGAGCAGGCCGCACGCGTACCAGGCGGCGGGGCGCGCCAGGTCCCAGGCGGGGTCGCCGCCGCCGAGGTCGTCCACGTCGATGAGCAGCCAGTGCCCCTCCGCCGCGCGCACGAGCTGGCCCAGGTGGAAGTCGCCGTGGCACAGGTGCCGGGGTCCGGGCGCGGCGGCCTCGGCGCGGGCCCAGGGCGGCAGGCCCGCCCAGGCGCGCAGGACCGGGGGCGCCGCGGGGTGCGGGCCCGCGGCGCGAAGCCGCTCCACGGCCCGTGCCGCCTTGGCGGGGCCCCGCATCGGCGGGAGCGGGCGCGGCAGCGCGGCCTGGGGCGTGGCGTGCAGGCGGGCGAGGAGGGTGGCGGCGGCCTCCCAGGGGGCGGCGTCCGGGTCGTCGCGGTCGACCGGGGTGCCGTGGGGCCAGTACGTCACGGGGTGCCCGTGCAGCACGTCCGCGCCGGCTCGCAGCGGAGCCAGCAGGACACCGGGCAGGCGTGCGGCCACGTCGAGACGTACCGCCAGCTCTGCCGGCTCCGTGTCGGCCGCGTGCGCCTTCGCGACCAGGTCACCGTGTCGGACCACGGTGCCGTCCGCCCGGTCCGCGAGCACCTCGTCCCCGGCCCCGCAGACGCAGGGCCCGCCGGGGCGGGCGTGGGCCGCGGCCCGGGCCTTGGTGGTCAGAGCGCTGCGGATCGCAATGGTCACGTGCTTTCCCGTACGTCGAAGTGCCGTCGCCGAAGCGTACGACCGACCGCACGCCGTGAGCGCACCGGCCGGGCGGCCCCGGTGGCGGGCGGCGGGCATGGCAATGCCCGCGCAGCTCCCCAGCTGCGCGGGCATTATGCCGTCCGCCGCACCCCCGTCCCCACGGGGTTTCAAGGCCGGATGTCCCCGCCCGGACCGCTCTTCCGGGCCCGGGGCGCCGCTCAGCGCCCCAGCATCACGCCTACGGACGACGCTTGTGTGACCACTGCCTCCCAGCCGCCGAAGACGACCACGAGCAGGGCTGCCAGGGGGAGGACCATGGCCGTCGCCACCAAGGGGTGGCGCGTGCCGGACGGGCGGACGCCGAACGCGGAGAACCTGCGCCCTTGCGTGCGGATCATGGTCCGCGGTGCCGTGTCCGCCATGATTCCTCTCCTGACCGCTTCGATGTGGATCTGGGGCGGCGAGTGTCTGACCTCGGGGGACGAGTGCTCCACCCGCCGCTTGACCTCAAATTTAGGCGCGCGGGGGAACCACGGCGTCATGCCCTCGTACCGATTGCCGGGCCTCCCGGAGGATGAGCGGCCGAGGTGCGCGTACTCCCGTGGGTGGAGACCGGGTCCTAGGACGGGTCCTAGGACTCAGGGTCTTCCCGGAGGGGACGCGCCGTGGTCTCGGAGGCGTCCTCCCTGGGGACGGGCTGTTCCACCAGGGCCAGGACCCGGGTCGCCATGAAACGCGCCGTACGCACCACAGACCCGCTACGGGTGACTTCGCTCACTTCGACCACTCCCCTGCGGACCGCCGTCTCCACCCGCCGACCGGCCCTGCTCGCCACCACTTCGTACGTCCGAGTCGTGTCACCGGCGTCCACGACTATCTCCACACGATCACCCTTCACGGGATCAATCCCCCTTCAGTGACGGTTGGTTGGAGCACGGGGCGACGGCAACGGCCGCCCGTCCCCCGTCCCCTGACCACTCTTCAAGTTTCCCACCCGGCACTGACAATCGATCGCCCCGCGAGGGCGCGGCCTCTGCACGTGCCCGGCCGCGGAAACGTAAGCTGTGGCTCGTCAGACGGACCGGGTAGCGGGGATGGACATGGCGATGATGCGGCTCCGGCGCGAGGACCCGCGTGTCGTCGGCTCGTTCAGGCTGCACAGGCGCCTGGGCGCCGGCGGCATGGGGGTCGTCTATCTGGGGTCGGACCGGAGGGGGCAGCGCGTCGCCCTGAAGGTGATCCGGCCCGATCTGGCGGAGGATCAGGAATTCAGGTCGCGGTTCGCGCGGGAGGTCTCGGCCGCCCGCCGTATCCGCGGCGGCTGCACGGCGCGGCTCGTCGCCGCCGATCTCGAAGCGGACCGGCCGTGGTTCGCCACGCAGTACGTCCCCGGGCCCTCGCTGCACGACAAGGTCGCCGCCGAGGGGCCGCTCTCCGCGGCCGATGTCGCGGTGGTCGGCTCGGCGCTCGCCGAGGGTCTCGTCGCCGTGCACGAGGCCGGTGTCGTCCACCGTGACCTCAAGCCGTCCAACATCCTGCTGTCCCCGAAGGGGCCGCGGATCATCGACTTCGGTATCGCGTGGGCCACCGGCGCCTCGACGCTGACGCATGTCGGGACCGCCGTGGGCTCCCCCGGCTTCCTCGCTCCCGAACAGGTGCGCGGTGCGGCCGTCACCCCCGCCACCGACGTCTTCGCGCTCGGCGCCACGCTCGCGTACGCGGGCATGGCGGACTCGCCCTTCGGCCACGGCAGTTCCGAGGTCATGCTCTACCGGGTGGTGCACGAGGAGGCGCAGCTGCACGGCGTGCCCGACGCGCTCGCGCCGCTCATCAGGGCCTGCCTCGCCAAGGACCCGGAGGAGCGGCCCAGCACGCTGCAACTGTCGCTGCGGCTGAAGGAGATCGCCGCCCGCGAGGCCCAGGGCATCGGCGAGGCGCGGCCGCCCGCGCCCCGGCAGGACCACCAGGACCGGCCGACGGGCCGGCTCGCCGAGAGGTATCTGGACGAGCGCACCCAGCGGCGGGCCGCCCCGGGCGCCACTCCCCCGCCGCGGTCGGGCCCGGCCAGGACCGGTCCGTCCCGCCCGGCCGCGCCACGCTCCGGCGCCCGGCCCACCGGGCCGCGCAACACCACCCGCTCCGGCGGCAGGCCCGCCCCGCGCAGCGGCACCGGGCGCCAGGGCCCGCGCACCACAGGGACGGGCCGTCGCGTGCCCGCCAATCCGCGGCTGCTGCGGCAGCGGCTCACCGTGTTCGTCGTCGTGACGCTGCTGGTCGCGCTCGGCATCGCGGCGGCCCAGGGGTGCCAGGGACCCGCGCGGAGCCTCGGCGACACGGGCGTACACCAGCAGAAGCAGTCACAGGCGCAAGCACAGGAGCAGTCACAGGCGCAGGTGCCGCGTCCGCAGGGCGGCCCGGGGGCCGACGTCCGCGGCTGAGAGCCTGTCCGCGGACCCGCGCCCTGCCCTGTCAGAGCTGTGGGCGGCCCGTCGCCACCGCGTAGAACGCGACCGCCGCCGCCGCGCCCACGTTGAGCGAGTCCACGCCGTGAGCCATCGGGATGCGCACCCATTCGTCGGCGGCGACCAACGCCTGGGTGGAGAGTCCTTCGCCCTCCGCGCCGAGCATCAGCGCGACGCGGTCCATGCGGTGGGGGGCCGCCTCGTCGAGGGACTTGGCCTTCTCGTCCGGGGTGAGGGCCAGCAGGTTGAAGCCCGCCTCGCGCACGCCCTCCAGGCCCTTGGGCCAGGACTCCAGGCGGGCGTACGGGACCGAGAAGACGGCTCCCATCGAGACCTTGACCGAGCGGCGGTAGAGCGGGTCCGCGCAGTCCGGGGAGAGCAGGACGGCGTCCATGCCGAGCGCCGCCGCCGAGCGGAAGATCGCGCCGATGTTGGTGTGGTCGTTGACCGCTTCCATGACGACCACGCGGCGGGTCGTGGCGAGGAGTTCGTCGGCGGTGGGCAGCGGCTTGCGCTGCATGGAGGCGAGGGCGCCGCGGTGCACGTGGTAGCCGGTGACACGCTCGGCGAGGTCGGGGGTGACCGCGTAGACCGGCGCGGGGATTTCGTCGATGACGTCGCGCATGACGTCGACCCACTTGGCCGAGAGCAGCATCGAGCGCATCTCGTAGCCCGCGTCCTTGGCCCGTCTGATGACCTTCTCGCCCTCCGCGATGAACAGGCCCTCGGCCGGTTCGCGCTTGCGGCGCAGCTCGACGTCGGTCAGGCCTGTGTAGTCGCGCAGGCGCGGGTCGTCGGGGTCGTCGACGGTGATGAGATCAGCCACAGGGTGATACTGCCTTGTCCTGGGTGTGGTGCCAACGGCTCCGGACGGGTTCCGTTACCGCTGGTTACTTGCGGGGGTGCGGGGCTTGTTACGCGAGCGGCTGGGGGCCGACCTTCACCACGTCGCCGATGACGATGACCGCGGGGGGCTTCACCTCGTGGGTGCGGACCGCGTCGGCGACGGTGCCGAGCGTCGCGTCGACGCGGCGCTGGGCGGCCGTGGTGCCCTCCTGGATCATGGCGAGCGGGGTGTCGGCCGCCTTGCCGTGGGCGATCAGGGCCGCCGCGATCTTGCCGATCTTGTCGACGCCCATGAGGATGACGAGGGTGCCGCGCAGCTTGGCCAGGGACTGCCAGTCGACCAGGGAGCGCTCGTCGTCCGGGGCCACATGGCCGCTGACCACCGTGAACTCGTGGGCGACACCACGGTGGGTGACCGGGATGCCGGCGGCCGAGGGGACCGAGATCGAGCTGGAGATGCCGGGTACGACGGTGCAGGTGATGCCCGCTTCGGCGAGCGCCTGGAGCTCCTCCATGCCGCGGCCGTAGACGTAGGGGTCGCCGCCCTTCAGGCGGACGACGGCCTTGCCCTGCTTGGCGTGCTCGATCAGGGCGTTGTTGATCGCCTCCTGGGCCATGAAGCGGCCGTACGGGATCTTCGCGGCGTCGATGATCTCGACGTGCGGCGGGAGCTCGTCGAGGAGGTCGCGGGGGCCGAGGCGGTCGGCGATGACGACGTCCGCGGCGGCGAGCAGGCGCCGGCCGCGCACGGTGATCAGGTCGGGGTCGCCGGGGCCGCCGCCGACCAGGGCCACGCCGGGGGTCCTGGTGCGCAGGTGCGGGGCGACGAGGCTGCCGTCGCGCAGGCCCTCGACGACCGCGTCGCGGATGGCGGCGGTGCGGCGCGGGTCGCGGTCGTGGACGTCGCTGGAGAGGACCGCCACGGTGACGCCCTCGGAGCGGCCGGTGGCGGGGGTCCAGGCGGTGGCCGCCTCCGCGTCGTCGGAGCGCACGCACCAGACGCGGTGCCGCTCGGCCTCGGCGGAGGCACGGGTGTTCGCCTCGTCGTCGCTGGTGGCGATCAGGGCGTACCAGGCGCCCTGGAGGTCGCCGTCCTCGTAGCGGCGCCTGGTCCAGGTGATCTCGCCCGCGTCGGCCATGGCCTCCACGGACGGCGTCGCCGAGGGCGAGACGAGGAGGACGTCGGCGCCTGCCTTGATCAGCGCCGGGAGGCGGCGCTGGGCCACCTGGCCGCCGCCGAGGACGACGACGCGGCGTCCCGCGAGGCGGAGACCTACGGGGTAGGCGGGGTTTTCGGCCATGGCTCTGGGGCTCCTCGTGCGGGCGGAGTCTTCGTGGTGCGCCACCGCTGCTGCGTTGGAGCGGCTGCTTGACGTGCGGGTTCAGTATGGCGGGGGCGGGGCCGGAGGTCTCCCCCAGCCCCGCCCCGGTACCGAAAACGGGGGCTCCGCCCCTCGGCGGCTACTTCTCGGTGACGCCGGCCGAGTCGAACGTGGCCACCTCGTGCATCGCGCGGGCCGCGCTCTGGACGACCGGCAGCGCCAGGAGCGCGCCCGTGCCCTCGCCGAGGCGGAGGTCCAGGTCGACCAGGGGGCGCAGGCCCAGCTTGTTCAGGGCCGCGACGTGGCCGGGCTCCGCGCTGCGGTGGCCCGCGATGCAGGCCGCGAGGACCTCGGGGGCGATGGCGCGGGCGACCAGGGCCGCCGCGCCGGCGCTGACGCCGTCCAGGATGACGGGCGTACGCAGCGAGGCACCGCCGAGCAGCAGACCCACCATGGCGGCGTGCTCCAGGCCGCCGATCGCCGCGAGGACGCCGACCGGATCCGCCGGGTCGGGCTGGTGGAGGTCCAGGGCGCGGCGGACCACCTCGACCTTGCGGCTGTGCATCTCGTCGTTGATGCCCGTGCCGCGGCCGGTGACCTCGGCGGGGTCGACCTCGGTGTAGACGGAGATCAGGGCCGCGGACGCGGTCGTGTTCGCGATGCCCATCTCGCCGGTGAGGAGCGCCTTGTTGCCCGCGGCCACCAGGTCGCGGGCCGTCTCGATGCCGACCTCGATGGCCGCCTTGACCTCTTCGCGGGTCAGGGCGGGACCGGTCGTCATGTCGGCGGTGCCCGCGCGCACCTTGCGGGGCAGCAGGCCCGGGGTGGCGGGGAGTTCGCTCGCCACGCCCACGTCGATGACGCAGACCTCCGCGCCCACCTGGTTGGCGAAGGCGTTGCAGACCGCGCCGCCGCCGAGGAAGTTGGCGACCATCTGCGCGGTCACCTCCTGGGGCCAGGCGGTGACGCCCTGGGCGTGCACGCCGTGGTCGCCCGCGAAGATCGCGACGGCCGCGGGCTCCGGGATCGGCGGCGGGCACATCCGGGACAGGCCGGAGAGCTGGGCGGAGATGATCTCCAGCATGCCGAGCGCGCCCGGCGGCTTGGTCATCCGCTTCTGGCGTTCCCACGCCTCGCCGAGCGCCTTGGCGTCCAGCGGGCGGATGTTGGCCACGGTCTCGGCGAGCAGGTCGTGCGGGTCCTCGCCGGGCAGCGCGCGGCGGCCGTACGTCTCCTCGTGGACGACCCAGGAGAGCGGGCGGCGCTTGGACCAGCCGGCCTGCATCAGCTCGGGCTCGTCGGGGAACTCGTCGACGTATCCGACGCAGAGGTACGCGACGACCTCCAGGTGCTCCGGCAGGCCGAGCGCGCGGACCATCTCCCGCTCGTCGAAGAAGCTGACCCAGCCGACGCCGAGGCCTTCGGCGCGGGCGGCGAGCCAGAGGTTCTCGACGGCGAGCGCCGAGGAATACGGGGCCATCTGCGGCTGGGTGTGCCGGCCGAGGGTGTGGCGGCCGCCGCGGGTGGGGTCGGCGGTGACGACGATGTTCACCGGGGTGTCGAGGATGGCCTCGATCTTCAGTTCCTTGAACTGCTTGGCGCGGCCCTTGGGGAGGGACTTGGCGTACGCGTCGCGCTGGCGCTCGGCCAGTTCGTGCATCGTGCGCCGGGTTTCCGCCGACTTGATGACGACGAAGTCCCAGGGCTGGGAGTGGCCCACGGAGGGCGCCGTGTGGGCCGCCTCCAGGACGCGCAGCAGCACCTCGTGCGGGATCGGGTCCGAACGGAAGCCGTTGCGGATGTCGCGGCGCTCGCGCATGACGCGCAGGACGGCCTCGCGCTCGGCGTCGGCGTAGCCGGGAGCGGCGGTGCCGGGCGACATCACGGGCTCGGCCGGGTCGGCGCCGGGCTCCGCCGCGGTCAGCGGCTCCGGGACCTCGGCCTCCTCTGCCCCGGCCATGGCCGGGGCGGCCACGGCGTGCTCTTCGGCGAGGGGCGTCTCGGCCGCAGCCGCAGCCGCTTCGGGGGCTGCCTGGGCGGCGATGGGCGCAAGGTCCTCGGGGGCCTCTGCCGTCTCGGGCGCGAGGGCCTCGGGGGCTGCCTGCGCGGCGACGGGCGCGAGGACCTCGGGGACCTCTGCCGTCCGGGGCGCGGGGGCGGGTGCTTCAGGCGCTTCGGCCATCTCGGGTGCTTCGGCCACTTCGGTCACTTCGTTCGCTTCGATCGGTTCGAACGAGATGACTTCGTCGGCCTCGTCCAACTCGTCGGCCGGGTCGGCCGTCTCGGGGGCGGCCGGGAACTCGGTCGGAGCCGCCGCAGAGGAGACAATACGGGGCACAGTGGGGGCGGGCGGGACCTGGGGGGTCCGCACGGGCCCGTCCGGCGCCTCGTCCGTCGGGCTCTCGTCGCTCTGCTGGAGGGCTGCTTCGGGCGCACCGCCCTGCTGAACGGCCGTTGCGGGCACGTCGGTCGGCTCGGCGGCGGGTGCCGCCGTGGGCCGGGCGCCGTCACGCGGGCCGGGCACGGTGACGACGGGCTGCTGCGCCGCCTCGGGTCTCGCTTCGACGACTGCGGGTTCGACGACTGCGGGTTCTTCGGGGGCTGTCGGCTCTTCGGCGGGCGTGAGTTCTGCGGCGGGCGCCAGCTCTTCGGCGGCTGACGGCTCTGGGTGAGCTGTCTGCTCCTGCTGAGCTGCCTGCTCTTCGGGAGCAGTGTGCTCCCCGGCGGTCAGGGGCTCGGCGGGCATGGCCTCGGGCGCCGCGGCCTCCGCGGCCTCCAGGGGCGCTACGGGGACGGGGGCACCCTCGGCCGGGTCCGCGGGGAGCTCCGGGGCGGGCGCCTGCTGAGCGGCGTCCTCCTGGGCGACGACCAGCGGGTGCGGAGGCGTCGGCGCCAGGTGGGGCGTGGTCGGGACCGTGCCCTCGACCGGCACGAACTGGCCGATGGGCGCGGGCTCTTGGGCACCGCCGAAGTCGCCCTGGCCGGACAGCGGGGCGTTCGCGGGCACCGCGGACTCCTGCGGCGCCTGCGGCATCTGGGGCTCGGGGGTGTGCGGGTCCGGTGCGGCATGCCGCGCCTCGGGAGCGAACCCGGCCTGGGCCGCCTCCTCGGCGTGCGGGGCCTGCGCGCTCTCCCACGGCTGGGCGGAGGCGACGGCGAACGAGGACTGGCCGACCGCGGCGGGCGCGCCCTGCGCCGCGAACGCGGGCTGCTCCTCCACCGGGAACTGCTGCTCGGCCGGCGGGAACTGCTGCTGCGCCACGGGGAACTGCTGCTCCTCCATGGGCGCCTGGCCGAGGTCGGCGGCGTGCTGTGCCATGGCGGGGGCCTCGCCCGGAGCGCCGTCCGCGGCATCTGCGGCCTGCGGGAACGCGGAGGGCTCGGGCGCCCCCGGAACCGGAGCATCCGTCTCCGGCGACTCAGGTGCCGGTGTTGCGGCTGTGACGCCTGTGGCCGCTGTTGCGCCTGTGGCCTCTGGGACGACCGTTTCTGCTGGCGCGGCGTACGCGCCAGCACCCTCGGGCGCCCACGGCCCGGCCCCCTGCGGCTGGATCTCGCCGAGCTGCGGGCCCGGCAGCCCCGCGTCGTCCCGCGGGACGTCGAGGTACTCGGGGCCGGTCGTCGGCGGTCCCGCCTGGCGTACCGGCACGGAGTGCTGCTGCGCGGACGGCGCGTCCGCGGGGCCCCGGTCCGCGAGCGAGCGCACCGGGCTGCCCGTGCCGTCCGGCACGACCGGGCCCGAGGGGCCGTGGTGCAGCGGGCGGCGGGCGGGGCTCGGGTGGGACGCGGCGGGCGCGGAGCCGGGCATGCGGACGCCGGTCAGGTCGACCGAACCGCTGTCCCGGCCCGACGTCTCGTGCGGCCCGGGCTGGTGGACGGCCTGGGGGGCCGCGGCCTGTCCCGGCGCCGACTGACCCTCGCTCCACGCGCCCTGGGCGCCCGGCATCAGCAGCAGGTCGTCGTCGGCGGGCTGCTCGGAGAAGCCGGAGGGAGCGGCGGGGTCGGCGGGGTCAGCCGCGGCGGCCGCATCGGCGAAGGGACCCGTGCCCTGGGCCGAGACGCCCGGCTGCTGTGCTTCCATGCCCTGCACGGGCCCGGAAGGCACACCGTTGCCTGCGCCCTCCGGCAGTCCCTCACCCGGGACCTGGCCGGTGTCGGTCATGCGTAACCCCTCGCCCATCGGTTAGTGCTTCTTCGACCGCCCCTCGGCCTACGGCCGGGGCGGGCGGCCCCAACGCCCGGAGCGGCGCACCGACCGCCCGTCATCCTCAACGAGCGTGCGCGCCCCGCGGCACGAACCGCGCGCCGGACAACAGGCATTGTCCCTGTCGGTCCGCCGCCGTGGCAGCTTGATCGGCCACGGCCCGCTGTGGACTGCGCCACGTTGCGCGTCCTCCGGTCATGCCGTACCACACACCCCCCGAAAGCGGGCGGGCTTTCCGGGCATTGACCAGCGAACCGCTGGGCGCCCTGGTGCAGTACAACAATCGGCCAGCCTACCCCGCGCTCTGTGTCGGCGGGGTCACGGGGAGCGGTCGGGCAGCCGCCCCGAGAGCAGGAATGCCACCGTCCGCTTCTCTTCGCGCCAGGCCCGTGTGTCGAGCTCCACGGATTGCAGGAGGGCGCACTCCACGGCGTACCCGTGCTCGCTCAGGTCCCTGCCGATGAGTTCGGCGGCGTCGCGTGTCGCGGCGTGCGTCACGATCCGCTCCGGCCGGCGGTCGGCGACCGCGGAGACGACCGCGGCTCCCCCGCCCCCGACGCGTACGACATCGGGTTCGGGCAGGTCTTCGAGGATGTGCGGGGCGACGCCGTGCACGGTCTGCGCCTGTACGCCGAAGCGGCGGACGGCCGCCGTGGTACGGCCCAGGGCGTCGGGGTCGCGGTCGACGGCGATCACGGCGGCGCCGAAGCGCGCCGCCTCCGCGGTGAAGGCGCCGCTGCCGCAGCCGATGTCCCAGACGAGGTCCCCGGGGCGCGGCCCGAGGCGGGCGAGCTGGGCCGCCCGGAGCCGGTCGTTCTCCCCCTCGCCGAGCCAGATGTCGCCGCCGTACTCCGCGGCGGGCAGCGCCCAGCCGCGCGCGCCGCGGGTCGGTTCGCGCCCCATGATCCAGCCGGTGTCGGCGGCCGGGGCGGTGCCGCCGATGACGATGACGACGTTCGGGTCGCGCCAGGTGTGGTCGGCGGCGTTGTCGGAGGTGACGACGGAGACCTGCTCGCGCTCGGTGCCGAGCTCCTCGCAGATCACGAAGGTGCGGTGGACGCCCTGGAGGAGCAGTCCGAGCTCCGCGGGGCCCGCGCCCGGCGAGGTGAGGACGGCGACCTTGGGGTGGGCGCGGCAGACGTTGACGGCGCGGCGCAGGGTGCGGCGGTGGGCGACCACGACCTCGGCGTCGTCCCAGGGCATGCCCGCGCGGGCGAAGGCCTGGGCGACGGAGGAGACGGCGGGCACCACTTCGACCTCCAGGCCGAACTCCGGTGCGCGCAGGGTGCGTACGACCCCGAAGAAGCCGGGGTCGCCGTCGGCGAGGACCACGGCGGTGCCGCGGTGGGCGGCGATGCGGCGGGCGGCGAGGGCGACGCTGCCGAGGCGGATCCGTTCGGCGCGGGCGGGGAGCTCGTCGAGCGCCAGGTGGTGGGCGGCGCCCGCCACGAGCGTCGCCGCGCCGAGCGCGGAGCGCGCCGCCGCGGTCAGCGGCGTGCCGTCCCAGCCGATCACCGTGACCCGGTCGGCCATCTTGGTCTGTCTCCTGGGTTCTCGCGGGTCGTCAGTGCGGGGTGGCGGCTGCGGTGGGGACAGCCGGGCACGCGGCCATGGGCGAGCCTACCTGCTGGGACCGGGGTCAGTTCCAGTCGGAGAAGGACGAGAAGCCGCTGTCGGCGAGGGTCTCCGAGACGCCTTCGAGGTCTTCGGGGAGGAGGCTCCAGACGATCAGGTCGGTGCGCACCCGCAGCCAGCCGCCGAAGGGGTCGCCGCCGTTGCGCGTGCGCGCTATCCAGGCGCCGCGCAGGACGCCCTCGCTGATGCAGCCGATCTTCTGCGCGACCTGCTGGGCCGCGGTGTTGTCGGCGGCGGTGCGCAGTTCGATGCGTTCGAACTTCTGGTCGTGGAACAGCCATTGGGCGGTGGCGAGCGCCGCCTCCGTCGCGTAGCCCTCGCCGCGGGCCCAGGGGGCGATCACGTAGTTCAGCTCGGTGGAGCGCACGCGCCAGTCGGTGCACTTGAGCTGGATGATGCCGACGAGGCGCTGGGTGAGGAATTCGGTGACGGCCAGGACGATGCCGCGGGCCTCGGCGCGCTCGGCGGGCGCCTGTCGGGTGATCCAGTCGCGCGCGTCGGCCTCGGTGAAGGGCTCGGGCACGGAGGTCCAGGCGGTGACCTGCTCGTCGTTCATCATCTCCGCGTACGCGGGGACGTCCGCCTCTTCGAGGGGGCGCAGCACCAGCCGCTCCGTGCTGATGGAGATGTCGGGGAACCCGGCCGGGTCCGACGTGCCCGATGTGCCCGAGGAGGCTGTAGTCATGCGCCGCTCCGTAACCTTCACAGACCTGAGGGACCTTCACCTTTCGGCCTTCTGAAGTGCCCAGCATGCAGCATGTGCGGGCGCAGACGCACCACGGGGTCCTCTCCCGGCCGGGAGGAGGACCCCATGGGTGACACGCGCGCGTGAGGCCGTTCAGCCCGCTTGGACGGGCAGGACGGAGCCCTTGTACTTGTCCTCGATGAACCGCTTCACCTCGGGGGAAGTCAGCAGTTTCGCCAGCTTCCTGACCCGCGGGTCGTCCTCGTCGCCCTTCTTGACGGCGAGGACGTTGTTGTAGGGGTTGCTCTTCGGGGACTCGAGGAGGATCGCGTCCTCCTTGGGGCTGAGCTTCGCGTCGAGCGCGAAGTTGTTGTTGATGACCGCCGCGTCGAGGTCGTCGAGGGAGCGCGGCAGCTGCGCCGGTTCGAGCGGCTTGACGGTGAGCTTCTTGGGGTTGGACGTGATGTCCTCGGGCGTCGCGGTGCCGCCGACGCCCTTCTTCAGCCCGATGACGCCCTTGGAGGCGAGCAGTTGCAGCGCCCGGCCCTCGTTGGTCGTGTCGTTCGGGACGCCGACGGTCGCGCCCTCGGGCAGCCGGGTGACGTCCTTGATCTCCTTCGCGTACACGCCCATCGGGGGCAGGTACACCTCGGTGACCGGCACCAGGTCCGCGTTCTTCGACTTGTTGAAGTCCTTGAGATACGGGGTGTGCTGGTACAGGTTGGCGTCGAGGGAGCCCTCCTGGAGTGCGGTGTTCGGCGTGACGTAGTCCGTGAACTCCGTGATCCGGAGGTCGAGGCCCTCCTTCTTCGCGAGGTTCTCCTGGATGTACGCGAGGACCTCGCCGGCCGGCGTCGGGGTGGCGCCGACCACGAGCTCGCCGTCGTTCCCGGTGTCCGCGCCGCACGCGGTGAGGCCCAGCGCCAGGGTCAGGGCTCCCGCCGCGGCGGCGATGGCGGGCGTACGCACGGTCAGAACGCCGCGACGACGGCGCCGTCGTACTTGTCGTCGATGAACTTCTTGACCTCGGGCGAGGTGAGGAGCTTGGCGAGCTTCTTCACGCGCGGGTCGTTCTCGTCGCCCTTCTTGACGGCGAGGAAGTTGCCGTAGGGGTTGCCCTTGGCGGGCTCGGCGACGATGGCGTCCTTGGCGGGGCTGAGCGCGGGCTTGGCCTCCAGGGCGTAGTTGCCGTTGATCACCGCGGCGTCGACGTCGGCCAGGGTGCGGGGCACCGCCGGCGCCTCCAGCTCCTTGAACTTGATGTTCTTGGGGTTCTTGGCGACGTCCTTGGGGGTGGCCTCGTAGCCCACGCCCTTCTTCAGCTCGATGACGCCGTTGTCCTCGAGGAGCTTGAGCGCGCGGGCCTCGTTGGTGGTGTCGTTGGGAATGGCGATCGTGGCGCCCTTCTCCAGGTCCCCGAGCTTCTTGACCTTCTTCGAGTACACGCCGAGCGGCTCCAGGTGCACGGTGGCTCCCGGGACGGGCACGATGTCGGTGCCGCGCTTCTTGTTGAAGTCGTCCAGGTACGGCTTGTGCTGGAAGTAGTTCGCGAAGACCTCGCCCTGCTCCACGGCGGTGTTCGGCGTGATGTAGTCGGTGAATTCCTTCACCTCGAGGTCGAGGCCCGCCTTCTTGGCGAGGTTCTTCTGGACGTAGTCCAGGATCTGGCCCTGCGGCGTCGGGGTCGCGGCGACGACGAGCGGGCCGTCCTTGTCGCCCGCGCCCTTGTCGGAGCCGCAGCCGGAGAGCCCGAGGGTGAGGGCTCCGGCGGCGAGGACAGCGGTGGTGATCTTGGCGGTGTTACGCACGAAAAGTGCCTTTCTCCATGGGTGGTGCAGCCCCGCGGGACGCGCGGGGAAGTCCTGGTGACCGTCAGCCGGTCTGGTGGGCCTCGCGTCAGCCGGTCTTGGTGGCCGATTCGGCGGCGGCGGTGCCGGGCAGCGTGCCCCTAAGCGGCCGGAAGAGCGGCAGCCGGCCGGAGCCGCCGCCGCGCTTGTGCAGCCTGCGGGCCGCGTAGTCGCCCACGAACTGGATGATCGAGATGACCACGGCGAGGATCGCCACGGTGATCCACATGAGCTCGGTCTCGAAGCGCTGGTAGCCGTAGCGCAGGGCGAGGTCGCCGAGGCCGCCGCCGCCGACGGTGCCCGCCATGGCGGAGTAGCCGATGAGGGCGACGATCGTGGTGGTGGCGCCGGAGATCAGCGAGGGCAGCGACTCCGGGACGAGGACCTTGCGTACGACGGTCCAGGTGGAGCCGCCCATCGACTGCACGGCCTCGACGAGCCCGCCGTCGACCTCACGGATGGAGGTCTCCACCAGGCGCGCGAAGAACGGGATGGCACCGATGGCCAGCGGCACGAGTGCGGCCTCGCGGCCGATCGTGGTGCCGGTGATCCAGCGCGTGAAGCCCATCAGGGCGACCATGAGGATGATGAAGGGCATCGAGCGGGCGATGTTCACGATCTGCCCGATCACCTTGTTGAGCAGGGCGTTCTGAAGCAGTCCGCCGCGCTCGGTGAGGACGAGCAGGACACCGAGCGGCAGTCCGGCGACGACGGCTATCAGCGTCGACCAGCCCACCATGTAGAGGGTGTCCCAACAGGCCTGCTCCAGCAGGGGCTGCATCTGCGACCAGGTCACTTGGCACCTTCCTTGACCAGCAGCGTCGCGTCCTTCGGCGTGGGCGCGGGCTCCTCGCCCGCGATGTCGACCTGGAGGCCCTGCTCGCGCAGGAAGCCGATCGGGACGACGTTCTCCTCGAAGCGGCCCGGCAGCTCGATGCGCATGCGGCCGACCTGCTTGCCCGCGACGGTGTCCATCGCGGCGCCGAGGATCGAGATGTCGATGTTGTACGTGCGCGACAGCTGGGAGATCACCGGCTGGGTCGCGGCCTCGCCGTGGAAGGTCACGTCGACGACGGTGCGGTCGGCGCCCGTGGCGTCGCCGCTGACCGGGAAGAGCGCGGCGGCGAGCTCGGAGCCGGGCGTTGCGAGCAGCTCGCTGACGGTGCCCGACTCGATGATCTGTCCGCGCTCCATGAGGGCGGCGGAGTCGCAGACGCTCTTGACGACGTCCATCTCGTGCGTGATGAGCAGGACGGTCAGGCCGAGCTGCTGGTTGAGGTCGCGCAGGAGCTGGAGGATGGAGCGGGTGGTCTCGGGGTCGAGGGCGCTGGTGGCCTCGTCGGAGAGCAGCACCTTCGGGTCGCCGGCGAGGGCGCGGGCGATGCCGACGCGCTGCTTCTGGCCGCCGGAGAGCTGGGCCGGGTAGGACCGGGCCTTGTCGGCGAGGCCGACGAGGTCGAGGAGTTCGAGTGCCTTGCGGGAGCGCTCCTGGCCGGAGAGGCCGAGGATCTCCAGCGGCAGCTCGACGTTGTCCTGCACGGTCCGCGAGGACAGCAGGTTGAAGTGCTGGAAGACCATGCCGATGCGGCTGCGGGCCTGCCTGAGCTCCTTGCCCGCACGCGGACCGCGGCCCGCGAGGGCGGTGAGGTCCTGGCCGGCGACGGTCACGGTGCCGGAGGTGGGGCGCTCCAGGAGGTTGACGCAGCGGATCAGGGAGGACTTGCCGGCGCCGGACTGGCCGATGACGCCGTACACCTCGCCCTCGCGGACGTGCAGGTCGACTCCGTCGAGGGCGGTTACTTCACGACCGCGTGAGCGGTAGACCTTGGTGAGGCCGGAAGTGGTGATCACAGGGGTTTCCGTCACTGTCGAGTGCGCGGCGCGGGATGCGCCGGGCACGGGGCATTCGTTCGGAACGCGGCACGGTTCTCGCGGTGGTGGTGCGGTGGAACCGGAGGACGTGTGCGCGGGGCCGGCTCGCCTCCTACGTCGACTTGTCGACTCCATGGAGTTCGTCTCCACGGGGTTTCATCGAGTACGTCGATCAGGAGCGGCACAGCGGCTTCGCTTCGGGGCGCGAAACTCAGAGGTGGTGCGGGGGCCCTCAGAAGGCGCACATTCGACACATACAACGAGCACCGGGCGTCGTGATCGCCTCGGTCGCAAGGGTGCGGCTGCTCGTCGTGGTCATGGGCCCAAGTAAAACACGCGTGAGGTCGGCGTCCGCCACTGCTGTCCGCATTACGGACAGCGGTGGGACGGCACCGGACGTCCTGACCGGCCGGTTCAGTCGGCGGTCACGATCTCCACGCCGCCCGCCGTGGCCTGCGCGGACACGGCGGAGAGGTCCTTGACGACGACGTCGGCGGAGAGCTCGGCGGCGGGGTGCGTTGTGGCCAACGCCACGGTGGTCATGCCCGCCGCCCGGCCCGCCTGGAGCCCGGCCGGCGCGTCCTCGAAGACGACGCAGCGCGCGGGGTCGGCGCCGAGCTTCTCGGCCGCGAGGAGGTAGGGCTCCGGGTCGGGCTTGCCGCGCGTGATGTCGTCGGCGGCTATGACGAGGCCGGGACGGATGCCGACCTCGGCGAGCCTGGCCTCGGCGAGGACGCGGGTCGCGGAGGTCACCACGGCCCAGCGGTCCATGGGCAGGGAGTCCAGGAGCTCACGCGTGCCGGGCAGCAGCACGACGCCGCCCGCCACGTCGGAGACCTCCAGCTCCTCGATGCGGGCGACGGCCTCGGCGACCCGGTCCGCGGGCAGCAGGTCGGCGGCTATCTCGGCGGCGGGACGGCCGTGCAGCTCCACCCGGCCGAACTCCTCGGCGGTGATCCCGTACTCCCGCGCCCACCGCGTCCAGCAGCGGTACACCGACTCCAGGGAGGAGACGAGGGTGCCGTCGTTGTCGAACAGGAGCGCGTCAGCATGGATCTTCATGGGCATCGAGCGTACGGGGCGCTCCCGCGGGCGGTGCAGGGGGCCGAGGGCCGGACGCGGCGGGCCGAAGGCCCCGTAATAAAGTCACGAGCATGCTTGTTGCCCTGACGATCGCGACCTCGGTGGCCGCGCTCGCCCTCGCCGCCTGGTGCGGTTTCGCCGCCTACCGCGACCAGCCGACCAAGGACTGGCACTTCATCGGCATGGGCGTGGTGACCCTGCTGGCCGCCGTCCAACTGGTCGCCGGCATCGTCCAGCTCGCCCGCGGCGAGCAGGCGGAGCAGGGCACGGTGATCTTCGTGGCGTACCTCATCGGTGCTTTCGCGTGCGTTCCCGCGGCGGGCTTCATGTCACTCGCCGAGCGCAGCCGCTGGGGCTCCCTGACGGTGGCCGCGGGCGGCGTGGTGCTCGCGGTGCTCGAAGTGCGGCTCTACGACATCTGGGGAGGCTGAGGTGACGGTGACCGAGAAAAGCGAGGCGCACGGTACCGGCGGGACCCGCCAGAAGCTGATCACCGGCCCGGGCATCCTGCTGGTGTGGCTGTACGGCGTGATGGTCGTCGGCGCCGTGTCCCGCTCGGCCGTACAGATCGCCACGGACTTCGACAAGGCCCCGCTCGCGTACTCGCTCTCCGCGCTCGCGGGCCTCGTCTACGGCTTCATCACGTACTCACTGGTACGCGGCGGCAGCACGGCCCGCACGGCGGCGCTGGTGTGCTGCGCCGCCGAGCTGGTCGGCGTGCTGGGCGTCGGCACCTGGACACTCGTCGAGCCGTCGGCCTTCCCCGACGCCACGGTGTGGTCGGACTTCGGGATGGGGTACCTCTTCATTCCGGTGATTCTGCCGGTCACGGCGATCTTCTGGCTGGCGAAGGCCCGGCGCGCGGAACACTGAGCCCTCCCCGGGCCGCTCGCCGGGGGCGCGACGCCGTGCATCAGCCCCCGGACGCCGCCTCCGTCACCTTGGCCAACTGGGCATCGACCAAGTCCATGTCTGGGCCTGTGAGTTCTTGGGGTGCCTCAAGGTTGGTGGCCTGGAAGGTGACGATGGTGGAGCCGCTGCGCACCACGGTGTAACGGGCGTTCGCGAGCTCACCGTGCACGCCACCTGCATCACATAGGCGACGGCGTCGTCGCCGAGGTCCTGGGCGGGCCACTCCTCGACCTTGTTGTACGCGCCCTCGACACTCTCGAAGCCACTGCCGCACTTGTCCACCGCGTCCGCAGCCCCGCCATCACCTTCTTAGCACCGGCCTCGTCATGCACGGCAAGCCCCACGATGAGCTCGGCGCCCTTGGGGTTGTTGTACGTGACCCCCTTCTCGACGACCGCGTAGGGATGGAAGGCCTTCGGCTTGGGACGGAGCTGTAGGACAACATGAGATCCAGCGGCCGGCACCGGACGGGCGCGGCACTGGAGTCGGATTTTCCGTAGACGGCGGCCAAGGCGTTGTTCTTGACGCGGATCTTGCGCTGCGGGCCGATATCTGCACCGGTGAGCTCCATGGCCTTCAGAGCCGCCACCCATCTCCCTTCCGCCCCTTGCCCGCAGCCTTGACACCGCCCGCGACCAGCCCTACTACTGCGCTGTCGGAAAGTGCTGCTCCCGGCAGCCCTCACCCCTGACCCTCGCCTACGTGCACTCCGTCCTCAAGTCCACTCTGGAACACGTTGTCCGCGAGGAGGAGATTCCGCGCAACGTCCGCACCCCCCCCCGCCCCGCCGCTTCGAACCCTTCACCGCCGACGAAGCCCGCCAGTCCCTTGCCACCGCTCACGGACACCGGCTGCATGCCCTGCTCGAACTCGCTCTTCACACCTCCGCAAGGGCGAACTTCTCGGCCTGCGCTGGGAAGACCTCGACCTCACCGGCGCAAGCACCAGCATCCGCCGCACCCTCCAACGCACCACCTCCAGCGAGCTGACCGCTCTCCCCACCAAGACAAGGAGCTCCGCACGCCACAGCGCCCTGCCCACGCCGTGCCAACGCTCCCTCGAACAACACCGCAGCCGGCAGTGCAAGGAACGCGGGGCAGCGGAGCCAGACTGGAAGGACAGCGGCTACGTAGTTACCCGCCCCGACGACACCCCGATCGAAGGGGGCCACTCTCACCCGGCACTTCAACACTGCTCCGCCAGGCCAGACTCCGCCGCATACGGGCCCACGATCTCCGAAAATCGGCGGCCACCCTCCTCCTGGAGCAAGGAGTGGAACTCGTATCCATTAAGGAGCTGTTGGGCCACGCCCACATCGGCGTCACCGCCACTGTCTACGCCCACGTCCGGCTCCGTCTCCAGCGCAACGCCATCGGTCCCCGTCCGCTGACGTTGCCGTCAAACACCACTACGGCCCCACCGGGCACATCCGGTGGGGCCGTAATAACTTCGCTTAAGTCTACGCCTCACCTGATGAGAACGAAACAGCGTCAGCCCATTCCCAAAAAGCCCGATCTTCAGCCTCCGCTTGTTCGAAAAGGCCGATCAGGCTTGCGCCGTCGACGTCGATCGGCACGTCAATTGCCGCATGCCTATCGCCGCTCCATTCGCTCATTAGGCCGAGCCGCGAAATCTCAGCAGCAAACTCTCTCGCCACGCTCGAAGAGTCCGCTGTTTCCAACAGGAAAACCCGCAATACTCTCCGCCCCGACTTCCGGACCAATCGGGAAACGGCGGTGCCATCCTCAGAAAGAGAAACGATGTCGCCGAGGGAAATACCATAAGCCCGGAAAGGGATGCAGCACAACTCAAGCGAACCATCGTCAAGCCTCTTAAGCCAAAGCTGTTCCACCTCCCCCTTCAAACCGAACGGCGAGAGATCAGCCCGTGCAATGTAGTCGCTGTCGCCCCGACGAACCGGACTCTCATGGACGATGAACTTCATGCGACGCTCCAGATCAAACCGGATGGAAGGTGGGACTACCGCCCCATGCAGTCTAGGCGGTCGGTGAGGCAACAACGACGCTCCCCACCAGTGAGGCGGCCCGCGACGGTTGAACTTCCTATCAGCCCGTCGGGAGCCGCCCCTCACTTACTCGCCCCTAGGGCGGTGTCATCCTCGAGGGCCACCAGGGCGGCGGCCAGGGGCCGGTGTAATTGGGCGGCGGATTCATCGGCGCCAATCGATCCCGCTTCGAGCTATTACAAAATGTACAAGCCGGCGTGGTGTTTGCATCAGTCAGGTCACCGCCGCCGGTCCTAGGCTCAACGTGGTCAATTGCCGTAGCCGTATTTGTACGGCAATACGAGCACAGCGGAGCGGTCGTCCCAGGGGCCGCATTCTTCCCGACATCGTAATCCTTGAGGAGACTCGACGGAATCCTCTTCCCGGCTCCAGTACTCGTCCACCACCTCCGCGAGAACACCCACACCCGCTACACCGCCTGTGTCAACCGACACCTCATCCCCGGCCTGGGCAAGAAGAAGCTCGCCAAGCTCACCGCCAAGGACGTCCGTACCTGGCTCAACCAGCTCCGCACCACCTGCCAGTGCTGCACGCGCGGCATCGACGCCCGGCGCGACCAGCCCCGCTGCTGCGCCGCCGGCCGGTGCTGCTCCAAGCTGCTCTCCCCGCTGACGCTCACCTATCTCCATTCCGTGCTCAAGTCCGCCTTGGAGCACGCCGTCCGTGAGGAAGAGATCCCGCGCAACGTCGCCCGTAACGTCCGCACCGGCACCCCACGCCCCCGACGCTTCGAACCCCTCACCTCCGAAGAAGCCCGGCAGTTTCTCACCGCCGCCCAGGACCACCGGCTGCACGCGCTGTTCGAACTCGCCCTCCACACCGGACTCCGCAAAGGCGAACTCCTCGGCCTGCACTGGGAAGACCTCGACCTCGACGCGGGCACCGCCGCCGTCCGCCGCACCCTTCAGCGAACCGCCGCAGGCGGGCTCACCACGCTGCCCACCAAGACGCGGGCCTCCGAGCGCCGCATCGCCCTTCCCACCCGCTGCGTCCAGTCGCTGAAGCTCCACCACGAGCAGCAGCAGCGCGAGCATGAGGCCGCGGGCACCACGTGGCGGCACGACGGGCACGTGTTCACCACTGCGCAGGGCCGACCGATCGACCCGACCAACCCCACCCGCGCCTTCATCACGCTCCTCCGCAAGGCCGGCCTCCGCCGCATCCGCTTCCACGACCTCCGCCACTCCACCGCCACCCTGCTGCTGGAACAGGGCGTCGAACTCGTCGTGATCAAGGAACTCCTCGGCCACGCCCACATCGGCGTCACCGCCACCGTCTACGCCCACGTCAAGCTCCGCCTCCAGTGGGAACGCCATCAACACCCTCAGCACCGCACTCGGCAGCCCGGAGAACACCAAGACGGCACGCTCCGACGGCAACGAACCGCCACCCTGCGCCTCCCTCGTCCACTGACGTTGCCGTCAACTACTGCCGTCACCAAGTGCCGAAGCCCCGCCAGGACGCACCTGACGGGGCTTCGGGTTTGCAGACCTACACCCGTCGTAGACCCGAATTTCAGCAGGTCGGAAATTCGGAGAACACGGGACTCGGCCCATTTTCACCAACGAAGGCCACTCGCCAATCAAGGCAGCATGCCGCCGTGGCTTTCAGTGAAACTGCGAGAAACTTCCCGGATTTCAGGGTCGCCACTCTCGGCAGCTTTGCCAATCACGGCACTCAGAGCTTCCCACGCTTCAACCTCGGCCAGTACGTCAGCCAGCCTGAGATAGTCTTCCACTTCACCGCTAGATAGGCACTTTAGCGCTACCCGCGCGAATTTCGATGGATCAATTTCTTTCCGAGCTGCCCGGATCGCCTCACGGACGGGCAGCGCCCACCCAGTCGACAAGGAAAGGTCAACCAGCAGATCGAGCAGCTTCGGAACGTCCTCAGGGAAGAGGTGGAGGAAATCCAGAGCGGCAGACCGATCCCACGCCGAACTGCTTGAAAGTGCCTTCGCCAGCAATTCCATGCGTGAGGGCAACTGGTTCACCTCGGCGCGACATCGAGCGACCTCTCGTTCGGCTGCCACCAAGGCACGCCATTCCTCCATTCCCAGGGTATCTCCTTCTGGACTCACAGTTTCTTTCCTATGTTCTGCCAGTTCATCCCTTGGATGAGCCCTACATACTCGTCGAACGACATGCGACGCGTTGGGTAGATGGTGTGGTGACCAAGTGCGCGCGGACCTCCGACCCCTCTACCGTCGGCGATAACACCCAACCCGTCAGGAAGTGGCCCCGTAGGGGTACGAACCTGCCCCTTCAGTCCGATACGGCTGGCGTTCTCCACCGAATCAAACGTCGAGAGCCCCTGCACATCCAGAGATTTCAGTTGCTCAGCAGTAGGCCCATTGACGAAGCCGTCCGCATCCACATCGATATCTTTCCCCGGGCGAACCCTCGGCCCACCCACCGTGTACAGAGGGCAGTTGCTGTTGTGAACGAGGACCGGCGTGGCCCCCGCCAGCACATAGTACGTATGCAGATCCGCAACCGTCAGGTTGTGCACCGTCGCCGGCTTGGTCCAGCGTTCGACCGATGTGATCTGGACGTACGTGCCCGAACTCGTCCGCAGCCACTGGCCCTGCCGCAGGTCCGTCGCGTCGATCCACTCGCCGAGTTCCGGGACCCAGAAGGGGTGGCCGTCCGTCGCCGTGACGGCGGACTTCTTTGTGCCCTCCTTGCCGTCTACGTCAATCGTGACCTTGACCAGGCGCTTGGCGCCCTTGCCCTTGATCTCCGCTGTGACGGTGCGGACCTTCGTCTTGCCTGTCTTCGGGTCCGTGGCGAGGACCTTGTCGCCGATGTCGACATCTCTGATCGACTTCGTACTGCCGTCCGCCATCAGGACTTTTGTACCGGGTGTGAAGCTGTTGCTGACGTCGCAGCTCTTCCGCGCCGCGTCCTCCAGCCGGTCCGCCTTCTTGTCGAGGCTGCGCCACCTGCCGTAACTGCTCTTGAGTTTGTCGAGCAGATTCCAGATCCTCTTGGCGAGTGCGGCGCCCTTCTTCCAGTTCCACAGGTATTTCTTGGCCAACTGGCCGATCTTCGCGCCGATCGCGCTTGTGACGACGTTCAGGATCGTGGCTCCGCAGGAGCCCAGACTGCCGGTGCTGAAGCAGTCGAGTGCGTCCGTGATGCCCAGCTCGTCCGACATGATCTGGCCGAGCTCCTTGGCCGCCGAGATCATGAAGCGCTTCTGGACGGTGGCGTGGGAGCGGGCGACCACAGCCTTGCGCTGGGCAGGTGTCGCGCCGATGTTGTAGTACTTCTTGTAGGCCGGAGTTGTCTTGGCCTCCCACCCACCATTGCTCTTCAGCCGGCACTGCACGCCGGTGTCCGCGCATTCGATGGGTGCCAGGCCCGTCGGATCGGAGAGCGTCACCGGGCTGTTGTTGGCGTACGCGTAACCGTTGATCTGTTGCGGGTCCGTGAAGTCGATCAGCGGGTCGGCGGAGATGAAGCGGCCGTTCTCCGGTTCGTACTCCCTCGCCCCGATGTGGGTCAGCCCCGTCGACGCGTCGGCCGGCTTGCCGAGGAAGCCCTTGTCGTCCACCCAGGGCTCGCCCACGGCGGTGCCTCGTTCGTTGCCGAACGGGTCCATCCGGCGCCGGGTGATCGCGCCCGACTGCGCGTCCACCGCGGCCAGCGACGTCCCGTGGTGGTCGCCCGCCAGGAACTGCACGCCCTTCGGAGTGCGCATCGCCACCGTCTGGCCGGCGAAGCTGTAGTAGCGGGTCGCCTCCACCGCGCGCGAGTCGGTTTTCAGGGTGAGTTCCATGCCCGGCAGGTACAGCGTCTGCTTGCCGGGTTCCTTGCGCAGCAGTCGTTCGCCGGCCGCGTCGTACAGGGCTGACGTGGCTTCCGTGTCCGGTCTGGACGAATTCGTCAGCTTGCCTTCGGCGTTCCAGGTCAAGTCCTGCGTCGTCCCGTTCAGCACTCGCTGCGTGGTGTTGCCCGCGGCGTCATAGGCGAAGGTGTCCTGGGACTTCACGGCCGGGCCGCTGCCACTGGCCGGCGTGTCCGTCACGACCTTGGTGAGGGTGTGCGGGCCGCCGTCCCCCTCCGCGTCCTTGCCGTACGCGTACGTCCGGGTCACGTCGGGTTTTCCGCCCACGCCGTGCAGGACCTGCCGGCTGCGATTGCCGGACGCGTCGTAGTCGAAGTCCTGCCAGTAGGCCCCCGGACCGCCGAGCGTGGACGCGCTCGGGTCACTCGCGCAGGCCTTGTTCTGCTTGCCGGTGCCCCTGGCCTCGTCGGAGGCGTTGGCTGTCGCCCAGGCGGACTTCAGCCGCCGCTGCCAGTCGTAGCGGAAGCACTGGACGTCCTCTTGGCCGCCCGCGGGGGTGTCGGCGACCGACGTGACGTTGCCGGCCGCGTCGTAGGTGTAGTCGGCGTCATACGTCGCCGCGTCGGCACCCGGGACATCCACGCTGGAGTTGGTCAGGCGGTCGGTGCCGCGCTCGCGCTCGTAGGTGAGCACGACCTTTTTGCCGCCCGAGCCGCCGATCGTGCCCAGCTCGAGCTGCTGGAGCTGGGAAGTCGAGGCGTAGGACGCCTGTCCGACATACGCGCCCTGCTGCTTTCCGTCGAGGTTCGACAGGAGCTGGATCGGGCGCTGCAACTCGTCGTAGGTGTACGTGAGGGTCTCGGGGCCGAGACCGCCGGCTGCCGGGAGCTGCTGGGACTGAACCGTGCCGTCCGCGTTGTACTCGGTGCTGTACTCGTAGGTGCCCTTCAGCTCCTCGGCCACATCGCCGCCGAGCACGACCTTGGTGAGTTGCGGCTGGTAGAAGTCATTGAGGTGGTCGTTGAACGTGGCCGTCTGCACCTTGCCGTTGTCGTAGCGGTGCGTGCTGTACGGCTGTCCCTTGGCGATGTGGTCGTAGGTGGTCGCCGTGAGCTGCGTACCCTTGTCCGGCTCGCCCTCCCACGTGGACGTCGGCCTGCCGAGGACGTCGTACTGCGTCGCCACCATTTTGTTGCGCGAGTCCGTCGTGGAGACGAGACGGTCCAAAGTGTCGTACGCGTACGAGGACTTGCCCGTGTCCGGGTCGGTGGCCGAGGTCTTGCGTCCCCGCTGGTCGTAGCCGTAGGACCAGGTGTTGCCCGCCGCGTCCTCGACGGTCTTGAGCTGCCCGGCCGGCGTGTAGCCGTACAGCGTGCTCTCGTAATCCGCCGACGTGCCGTCCGGCAGGGGCTTGTCGCCCTTGTAACGGCGGATCTCCGTCGTCCTGCCGCGGCCGTCGGTGATCGTCGTCGTGGGCGCCGTACCCGTCGGCGGGTCGACGTGGACGCGGTCGCCGCCGTACGAGTAGGTGGTGCGCCACTTCTCCTCGTCGGCCGCCTGCTGGATCTCGGCGGTCTTGCGTCCCGCGCCGTCGTACCGCGTGATGGTGTGGCCGTCCACCTCACCGGTCGGCTTGAAGACCATGTCGGTGGGCGGCTTGGTGCTGTAGTAGTCCGACGTCGTCTCCACCACGTTGCCGAGGCCGTCGTAATGCGTGTCGGCGAGGACGCTGCCGCCTTTCGGGCCTTCGGACTGCTGCTGCCGCGGCCTCAGCAGCCCGTCGTAGAGGGTGTACTCGACGCCGTAGGAGCTGTGCCCCTCGCTCTTCTCGGTCTTGACCACGGTCGGCGCGCTCTTGCGGACCAGGTAGGTGTACTTGATCGACGCGGGTTCGCTCTTCGACCGGTCGGCCAGCCAGACGGCGGTGACGCGGCCGAGTGCGTCACGGGCCGTCTCACTGCGCTTGCCGTTCATGTCGACCTGCGCGGCCGGGCTGCCCCACGAGCGGACGTACTCGGTGGAGACCTGCCAGCCCAGCGGGTTGGTCTCCGTCTGCTTGGTGGTGAGTCCGTCCGTCTCGGTGTACGCGAACGTGGTCTCCGTCCCCTTGGCGTCCTTGACCTTCAGCGGGCGCCCGAACCGGTCGAAGTCGGCCGCCGCGGACGTGGTGACCGTCTGGTAAGTGGCGTTGGTGCCGTCGTGCTTGGACAGCCGCTGCACCTTCGTCACGTCACCCTTGACCGGTGCCTCGCCGAGCCCCTTGCCGTCGTAGAACGTCAGGTCGTCGGAGATGACCTGTGTCTTGCGGTCCGGCTTCGTCTCGCAGGTGACGGCCACCTTCTCGACGCGAGAGACCAGCTCGTACATGTGCTTGCTCTCGCTGTCCGCGAACTCGGTGCGGACACATTGGTTGTCGGAGCCGTCCCCGACCCTGCCGTAGTCGTCGGTCTCGACGGGACGGCCGGTCTTGGAGTCGTAGCGGCTGGTGGCGGCGGTCTCCTGCCATTTGCCGCCGCCCAGGGCGGTGTACGTCCGTGTGGTCTCGGGGCGCACGTAGTACGCCTTGCTCGTGCCCCACTCCTTCACGCGGGTCGCCGTGGCTCGGGACCAGGTGGTGCTGACACTCTTGGAAACGACCTTGTCGGCGGTGTAGGCGCCGTTGTAGGTGATGGTTTCCAGTTCCTGGCCGGAGAGCTCGTCGGCGTCGGCATGCTTCGTGCCGGTCGAGTCCTCGACCTCTCCGCCCAGGCCGCGCAGGAAGACGTGTTCTGTCCGCTGGTCGGCGGCGCTGACGGTGCCGGCGGATTTGGTCACGCGGACCTTGCCGTAGCCACGCCAGTCGCTGTGCGTGCGGTACTCGTCCTTGGTGATGCCGTCGGGCTTGGCCTTCTTCCAGCCCGCGTCGCCCAGGTAGTCGTAGTCGCTGACTCTGTTGGGCGCGTCCGTCGTCACGTCGTCCTCGACCACACGGCCGACGAGGTACTTGTGGAACCAGTCAATGATGGGCTTCTCGGCGCCCGGTGGGCTCCATTTGACCGGGTAGCAGGCCGTCTTGGGGGAATCCTCCGACGGCAGATCGCTCGCCTTGCACTCCGCGGCACGGTAGACGACGTCCAGCCGGCCGCCCGTGCCGTTGTCGACGCCGGCGAGGCGGAAGCGGTTCATCGCCTGGATGGTGTCTCCGGGCTTGTCCACCCGGTTGGGCAGCTGGGTGCCGAGCAGTTCCACGGCGGGGGTGCTCACCGTGCCGGATCCGGCGTGCCCCGTCTGCTTGATGGTGTTGAGCCAGAGCGACTCGGAGCTGTCGCCGTTGTCCGTGAAGATGTGGCCGAGTGACCAGGAGTCGACGTCCGCGTAGCCGTCGCCGTACCGGATCTGTGTCGTGATCCCGCTCAGCTTCTTGCGGGTCCAGAACGTGGGGCTGTTCTGTCCCTTGCATTTGGTGCCCGACTTGCAGTTGAGGTCCCAGGGGACGTCGGGCCAGCGGCCCGCGGTCGAGTCCGTCAGATCGCCGGGCTCGCAGTCCGCTGCCGCGCCCTTGCACCGCTCGTCGGTGTCGAAGACCATGCGGGCGGCGGCCGGAGTGCTGTACACCTTGCCGGCCTGTTGCCCGTAGTCGATCCGCTTGAGGTAGCCGCCGCGCGTGTACGACTTGCCGTTCTCGTCGGTCTGTAGGTTCTGGGTGTAGTAGTTGGTCTCCTTGCCGTAGAAGTACGACATGGCGTTGCCGTGCGGGTCCACGACGTAGTCCAGGTTCCACCGCCAGGCCTGCTTGCAGTGGGAAGCGGCGAACGTCGCGGCGTGGCAGGGCTCGTCGGCGTCGTCGCCGTAGACCGGGACCGTCCACGTCGACCCGGTCTGTTCCTTGCCGGAGGTGTATCCGGGCAGGTTGTCCAGGCCGAAGTAGTACTCGGTTCCGTCGGTCGTGGTGACGCGCCAGTGCTCGCCGTCGTCGTCTCCGTTGCTCCCTCCGGTCAGCAGCTCGACCTTGCTGTTGTCATCGCCGCTGATCCGCCACTTCTTGGTCCCGTCGTCCTTGATCAGCTCGCCGGAACTGCCTCCGGCCAACTGGATGGTGGCGTTCTCGTAGGCCCAGCACTGGTCACCGTTGGTCTTTGCGTGTCCGTCGTCCGCACACGGCTTGTACCGTCGCTCGATGAAGCCGGGCTCGTAGCCGAAGCCCTGTCCGATCCAGGAGCCCTGGTTGTTGGTGGCGGCGGTCTGGCCGTCCACCGATTGCGAGTTGTAGGAGAGGCCGACCGAGGGCACCAGTCCGCCCGGGGCGGGCGGCGTGCGCAAGGGGTAGTTCCAGTTGAACGCGCCCGAGGAGTTGGAGACGCTCCATTCGGCGGACGGCGCGAGCGGAGTGGCGCCGAAGCTGCCCTGGTCGCCGGAGGCGCCGGCGGTCGCGGCGAGCACGGTGACGGGCCCGGCGGCCCGGTCGCCGCGGTTCCGCACCGGGACGTCGGCGCTCAGCGTCCGGGCGTCGGCGTCGTTGGTGGCGGGCAGCTCACGCGAGGTCGTGCAGCTCTTCTTGTCCGGGGTGCTCAGTGCGCACTCCGGGAGCTCCACGAGGCGCAGGCGGGAGCCGTACCCCGCGCCGTACGCCTCGGCGAACGCGGAGTAGTCAAGGGTCAGGCGGGCCGTACCGGCCTTCGGTGTCGTCTCCGTCCGGCTCTCGGTGCCGTCCGCCCCGGCACCCTTGCCCGCGTCGGCGAGCGTGAGCAGGACTCCGTCGACGCCTACCGCCCGCGTCTCCTCCCGTCCGGCGACGGCGACCTTCACCGCTTCAGGGGCCGTGGGGCCGTGCCGGGCGCGTTTACGTGGCGGGCCGACTTCGACGGGGAGGCCCTTGGCCCGGATCGCCCGCGTGCCCTTGCCGCCCAGCGACACGGTGTCGGTCGTCGCCTTGGGCCAGGTGACGTCGGCCGGTCCCTTCGCCCTCGCCTTCTCCGCCGGGTTGGCACGGCTCTTGCCGGCCTTCAGCTCGGTGCCGGGCACGGGTGCGCCGAGATCCTGCTGGACGCCCGGGCGGGTACGGCCCTTGTCGTCGGCCGTTGCCTG
This sequence comes from Streptomyces sp. NPDC030245, assembly GCF_055572995.1. NCBI lineage: Bacteria > Bacillati > Actinomycetota > Actinomycetes > Kitasatosporales > Streptomycetaceae > Streptomyces > Streptomyces sp. NPDC030245. The sequence continues at coordinate 228,399 of NZ_JBVICF010000005.1, forward strand.
CGGGACGTACTGCGGCAGGAGCCCCACGGCGAGCGAGACACCCAGCGTGATTACGACCTGGTGGCGCAGGCGGGAGCGGGCGGACCAAGAAGGCAGGCGGAACCAGTGCAACGTAGACACGTGTCGTCTCCGGGAAACTGAGAAGGGGGGGGTTTCGGAGGTACGGAGCGGGATGGGCGACCCGTGTGGCTGTCGGCCCACCCCGCCTCCCGGCGGCTAGGTCACCGTGCCGTCCAGATTCACGCCGGACTTGAGGTTCGCGACGGTGGCCACGAGCGGCTCGTCGAGCGCGCCGTCGAAGACGCGTACCTCGTCGACGGCTCCGGAGAAGTACTGCGACCCGGAGGTCAGGCCCGCGCGCCCCACCTGGAGGCCCGCCGTGGAGAAGTCCCAGTCGTTGGACCACCGCACGACCTGGCCCGTCCACTCACCGTTGACGTACAGGCGGACTTCTTCGAACAGGGCGTTGTACGACAGGGCGAGGTGGTCGCCGCGCCCCTCGCTGCTGGGCTGGACGGCACCGGCCTCGGCCTCTGTGACCGTCGCGTCGGAGGCGTCCTTCTCGGTCAGCCTGAGCTTCCAGTGCTTGCTGTCCTTGTCGAACCGGACACTGGCCACGGACCCCTTGGTGCCGGGGAGCGAGAACACCGCCTGGGTCGCCGTGGCATCCGGTGACCCGAGCCTGGCCCGTGCCGTGACCGTGAAGCTGGCCTTGGCCTTCAACAGTCCGGGCGCGCGGCTCGCATATCCGTCCTTGCCGTTCAGGGCGAGGTGGCCGTCACCCCATACCGGCTCCTCGGCCGGCTTGCAGTTCGGGTCGAGCACATCGCAGGTGTCCTCCGCCTGGTGGACGGACGCACCACCGCGCAGTGTCATTCCCGCGCCGTCCGTGCGGTCCGGTACGGTCCCGCCGTCGGACTCGTCCATGTCCCAGTAGGCACGCTGGTACGGCGGGATGCCGCCGAGGCTCTGCGTCTCGGACGCGGTCAGGACACGGTCGAAGACCTGGATGTCCGCCACGGTCCCCTTGAGGTTCGCCGTGTATCCGGCGGGTTCCAGTGCCCGCCCGATTTGCAGGGAGCCGGTGGCGTTCCACGTCGTCGAGCGTTCCTGGATGTCGCCGTGCACGAGCATGCCGTTGACGTACATCCGCATCGTGCCCGAGCTGCCGGCCTCGCCCTCGTCCTTGTCGTAGACCCCGACCAGATGCGTCCATTCGCCGGGCACCGCCTTCGGCCCCTGCACCTCCCAGGAGACCGTCGAATCGATCTCGCTGTCGGGCGCCATGAAGGACCAGCGCCGGGAGGTGGCGTCGTACCCGAGTGAGAAGCCCGACTGCGCCGACCCGTCCTGGCTGAGCACGCTCATCGACGTCCTCGGCAGTTCGGGGAGCAGCACCCAGCCCGCGACCGAGAAGGTCTGGTCCGTGTCGACCGCGTGCTGACCGGTGTCGAGGTAGGCGCCGCTGGTGCCGTTCAGTGTCGCTGCCGTGCGCACCGAGCCGTGCGGGCCGTCGTCGCCGAAGGTCACGCCGGAGCCCGCGGTCGCCGCCTGGGTTCCGTCACCTCCCGCCGCCTGCCGGCTGCCCAGGGGGTCGGCCAGCGCCCAGGACGCCTTCGCGGAGCGTCCCTTGGCGACCCGGAAGCGGTAGGACTTGGTGATCTCGCGGTTGTTGCCCGCCCGGTCCTCCGCCTCGACATACAGCGTCACGGGGCGCTCCCGTAGCGGCATCCACCGCACGAGGGCCGGCCTGCCCGGAGCACTCGGTGCCACGGTCCGCTCCGCCTCGCCCGTGAACTGGTAGCGGTACTTGACCACGTCGGTGCCCTCGGAGTGCAGCTCGAAGGTGCCGTACTCACCGACGCCCGCGTGCCACTTCTCGTCGTTGGGGTACTTCTCGGACTTCACCTCCGGCGCGTCGGGCTTCGTCGAGTCGAGGATGAACTCGCAGCGCGTGCCGCTTCCTTCATGACTCCACGGGCCCCAGGACTCGTCCGATCCCCCGATGTCGTCGCCGCCGCGCACCCACCAGCCGATCACGGTGTTCTGCGGCAGCGTGAAGGACGCCGTGCCATCACCCCGGATGTCCTCGCCCACCTTGTAGGTGAACTCCTCGAATCCGCTGTCACGGCTCCGGTCGGTGTTCGACTGCTGGTAGCCGGTCGTGACGACGTACTTCTTCTCGCGGCCGTCCTTGTCCGTCCAGAAGATCTCGAACTGCGCCCGGAGCTTCTCCGTGTTGCCCTTCACGTCGCCGTGGTCCGGGTCCCACACGATCGCGGAGAGCGTCGGCGCCTTCTTCGTGTAGTGCTTGGTGGCTTCTCCGTAGGCACACTTGCCGCCGGGGTCCATGGACAGTTCGTCCAGTTTCGGCTGGTAGGGCGGCCTGTTGTACGTCACTTCCAGGGCCGCGTTGTTGCAGAACCGCTTCCATGACACGTACGAGTCCTCGGTGGCGGCCTGGAGCCCGAACGTGGTGGTGTCCCAGCCGCTGGATGCGGCCTTCTGCACCGTGCCCTTCACGTTGAAGCGCACGTTCTGGTTGGTCGTCGAGCAGGATCCGGTCGGGTTGGTCGGTGACTCGGACGCGATGTGATCCTTGCTCGACGGGCGATTGGACCAGTTCGTACGAGAGTTGATGGCGCTGCCGCCGGAGCTGTTGACGCGGTGCAGCTGCACCGAGCGCGCTTCGCTGTTGTACGTGTGGACCAGCGTGATCGCGAATTCGGCCTTGAGGATCCTCTTGCCCTCGAAAGTCCCCGTCGGCAGCGCGTAGTACTGGCGTTGCACGTCGTCGCTGCCGGTGCAGCGCACGGAGTAGTTCGCGGGGCAGCGTCCGACGCCCTTGCCGGACTCGATGCCGTCGTCGGAGTTGGGGAACTTCCAGCCTTCGAGGCTCGGCTTCGCGGACGACACCCAGGTCCACGAGGTGCGGCTCTTCGTCCTCGCGACCGGATCGATGATCACCGGGTAGCGGGTGGTCTTCGCTCTGAGCAGGCTCAGGTCGGGTTTCAGAATCATGGTGTCGCGCCGCAGGTCGAGGGAGACGTCCGCGACCCGGGCGCCGTCGCCGGGCGCGGCCTGCGCCACCGCCGATGCGCGCTTGTGCCGCACCCCGGCGGTACTGTCGCCGCTGGAGTCCCACATGACGGGCTGGGGGGCCTCGAAGACCGTGCCGCCCGTACCCGCGTCCTTCGCGACGAGCCCGCCACCGGCCGTCTCGTGCACGTCGAGGCCGCGGGAGGCGATGGGCAGCTCGATACCGGAAAGTTTCGGGTCGGCGGCCGCCTTCGCGGACTTGACGACCAGCAGGTGCGCGAACCCCTCCGGCTCGGCGCGCACCACCAGGTCGACGTCCGGCAGGACCGCGCGGTACGTGGCCGTGGCGCCCTCGACCTCGGGCTCGGGGAGCCGGGAGGGCCAGGACAGGGAGAGCGTCTTGCCGTCGCGCGCCATCGTGGCGAACGGTCCGGCACCGCCGCCGGACAGCGTCACAGCGGTGGGCGTCGCCTTGGGGGCGAAGCCGCCGTTCGGCTGCTTGACCAGAGTCGTGTCGATGTCGGTCCAGCGGTCACCCTTCCGGGTACGGACCGGGTGCGCGTACTCCTTGGCGGTGAAGGTGCCGTCCGGGTTCGCGAAGGTCTGGCCGCGTTCGGTGCGCCGGCCGAGGACTTCGACCCGTTTCCCCGATGCGCCCGCACGCCGGGCGGCCGCGTCGCTCGTCGGCTCGGTGTCCGACGCGGTACTTCCGGCGGCGGGCGCCCGTTCGGACGGCACCGCGGTCGCCTCGGGCACTCCGGTGGCTCCGGCCGCCAGCACGGAAGTGATCAGCCCCACCGTGACGGCCGCTCTGCGCGCACGCCACACTGCCCCGCTCTTCCCCATGTCCCCTGGTCCCCCTGCGTCGAGAGCTGCCTGCACTGCGGTCGGTGTGCGGGCAGGCGTGCCGTGGCGGACGCGCCGCCCGACGGTGCCTATCGAATGTCCGAGCCGAATGCCTTGCCCTCGTCCGGGATGCCGTCGGCGCCCGGCTTCACCGTGCGCACCGACCCGGTGCCATCGTCGATGTGCTTCCAGGACATCGCGTACACCAGGCCCTTCCGGTCGGCCGGCGTCTTGCTGTAGGGCACTCCGACGTACAGGTCCTTGTACGTGGCCCACAGCCCGAGCCCCGTGAAGTCACGCGCCTCGGCCGTACCCGGCAGGCCATGGCCCCGCGTGAGGACCTTGGCTCTCCCCGACGGGCCGAGGGGCGCGACGACGTGCACGGCGCCCGCGTTCTCCATGCCCTGCGCCTCCTGGTTGGGGACACTGACGGCCAGCCTGATCGTCTCGGCGGTGCCGATGGCGCCCGGGTCGGTGTTGGCCAGGGCGACCCGCTGGCCGAAGAAGTCCGCCGCCGTCGGCCGCTCGTCGCCGCCGGACGCCAGCCGGTCGATGAAGGCCACTTCGGTGAGCGCCCCGGACGGTTTGATCCGCAGGACCGTGACCGCCCCGGCGTCCGCGACCGTGCCCACGTTCTCGTTGGGTGTACCGACGGCCAGCAGCGCGTCCGTTTCGGACTCCGCGCCCGAGGGCCGGTAGGGGACCATCGACAGCGCCGTGCCGAAACGGTCGTCCTTGGCGGACGCACCCGAGGCCAGAGCCGGGTGGTTCTCGTCCACCCCGTCCAGGGATGTCGGACGCCCGTCCTCGATGGTGTGGTTGAACAGCGTCACCGCCCCGGCGAACGATTCGTCGCCGATCGCCTCACCGGGCGCGCCGACCGCGATGAAGCGGCTCGTGGCGGCGAGGGAACGTCCGAACCGGTCGTTGGCCTCCGACACCCCCGGCACGTCCGGGTCGTCCTGGTTGACCGTGGTCTCGGTCGTGCCCTGGACGTAGTGGACGCATCCGGCGTCCGAGACATCGCCGATGGCCTCGCCCGGCACGCCGATGGCCAGGTACGGCTTGCCCCCCGACTTGGCGCCGGCGGCCAGGGCATAGCCGAACAGGTCTCCGGCTTCGGTGACGGTGCTCCCGTCGAGACCGGCCTGGGTGTAGCTCCTGATCGTGGAGCCCGCGCCCAACCCCGCCGGTCGGCCGTGGATGACGTAGACCGCTCCGGCGTCCGCCTGGGCCCCGTCGGTCGTGGTGACGTCCTCGTAGGGGGCGCCGACGACGAGGTCGTCGCAGCCGTCCTGGTCGGCGTCGTACGTGGCGATCGAGGCGCCGAACTTGTCGCCCGTCTCGGGATCGGCGGCCATGCCGCTCAAGGACTGGGAGATCTCGGTGACGCCCTTGCCCCCGCCGAGCACGACTCGGACGAGGCCCGCGTTCACCTTGCCCGCGACCGTGGCCTCCGGGTCGGCGACGGCCATGTCGCGGATGCCGTCGCCGTTGAAGTCCGAGCCCACGCCGGCGGTGCACGAGACGGCGGCCGCGGGCGACGCCCCGAACGAGAGCGATGTCGTGGCCGCCACGACAAGGGCTGCGGCCACCCCCCACCCGGTCACCCGCGCACACCCGCATACGCCCCGGAACAACTCCACAGTCCCCACCCCAGATTCACGGAACATCGTCACAGGACGTTCACAGCGGGGCGAGTTAATGCTCCGCCCAGTCGGGCCGTCAACGTGATGCAGACCACACGCATCTGACGTCACGCCACAAGTGGTGACTCACCGTGTTCCGTCACGGCGACTCCCGGCCATTCGTGTGACGCCCGCGATACAGGAGTCGAAAGTGCCGCGCGATGGGGGTGTGGGCCTTCCACTGGGTGGCTCGGCGCTGCATGAATCAGCCATGCCGTACGCCAGGGGAACTGGAGGCCATTACGGAACGCGAGAAAAACGCACGGGAAAATGGGCGGGTCCGTTGGGGGAAATGTCCTCGCGGCACTACGCCGAAATCGCTTCGACCCTCCGCGCACATGCCGCCGGCCGACACGAACGCCCTTCGATCGAGGGTGTTCGCGTCGGCCGGCAGATGTCGTGGGCAAGCGGCCCCGCTAGGCGCTCGTCACGTACGCGCGCGTGTCGGAGTCCTTGGCGAGGGTCACGACGGTGAGTCGGTCGTTGATCCGTTGGGTGTCGACGAGGGCGTACCCGTGCTTGCGGTAGAGCTGGAGGTTCTGTTCGCTGCGGTGGCCCGTGAAGAGTTGGAAGGACTTGGCCGTGGAGCCGAGGTGGCGCTCGATCGCGTCGAGGAGGCGGCCGCCCAGGCCGTGGCGCTGCATCCTCGGGTGGACGATGAGCTTGCCGATCCGCGCCGTGCCTTCGGCGTCGACCGTGCCGCGCACGGAGGCCACCACCTCGTCGCCGAGCCGGGCCACCAGGACGGTGCCCTCGGCCAGTTCCGCCCTGAGGGAGTCGAGGGTCTGGGTCAGTGGTTCGATCGAGTAGTCGCCGTAGAGCTCGGCCTCGCTCTGGTAGCAGAGGTACTGCAGTTTGAGGATCTGTTCGGCGGCGTCCTGGTCGTCGGCCGCCGCCGCCGAGATGGTCACGCTCATGCCCATGTGTGCATGCCTCCCGCTCACCTGCTCCACCGGTTGTCTAACGCTCCATTCCCCACGAGGTTGGAGCCGCAACCTCCGCCGCCAGCATTCTGCGCAGGCATCCCAGGCAACGGGAACGTTCCGGCCCCAGACTCCCCTGTGACATTCCCAACTCTCCTGCGATTTCTCGGTAGGTGAGGTCTTCGGGGGACAGCAGTGCGGCCATGAGACGGGGGCAGCGGCCGGGCAGTCTGCGCACCGCGGCGTGCAGGGTGCGGTCCCGGTCGGCGGACAGGGCGCGCTCCTCGGGGCCGCGCTCGGTGTCGTCCGCGGGTTCGGTGACGTATGCCGCTTCCCGGCGGCTCGTGCGCCGGGTGCGGCGCGCCTCGGCCCGGACGGCGCCGCGCAGCCACAGCGCCGGGTCGGCGGGCAGGCCTTCGGAATCCATCCGCTCCAGCAGGCGGAGCCAGACGGCCTGTTCGAGGTCGCCGGGGTCGGTGTCCGAGCCCAGCGCCTCCGCGGACGCCTCGGCGGCGAGCAGGGGGCGCAGGGTGGGGATGAGCGCGGGGATGAGGTCGTACGTCATGCAGGGCGGGACGCGGCCGCTCCGGTGCCGGGTTTCCGGAGCGGCCGTCTCTCACCCCAACCGGGGCCGGGACCTCACCGGTTGACGAAGTCTGCGGCCGCGAGCAGGGCGGTGTCCGGGTTGTCGGAGAAGATGCCGTCTATGCCCGTCTCGAAGTAGGCCTTGAAGGCGCCGAAGGCGTCCCCGTAGGCGGCCGGGTCGGTGCCCTTCCTGAAGTTCGCGGGCAGGAAGGTGTTCTCGTTGCGCATCGTGTACGGGTGGAGGATCAGGCCCGCCGCGTGCGCGTCCTCGACCAGGGTGGTCGGCGTGCCGAGGCTGCCGTCGGCCTTGCGCGGGATGATCAGGTCCAGGGTCGGGCCGATGCCCTGGGCGAAGCCCGACATCCACCGCAGGCCGTCGGGCTTGATCAGGTCGGCGACGGTGCGCGGGTCGTTCGCCTCGACGAAGTCCCAGGGGCGGGAGGCCGCACTCGACAGGAGCACGACGCGCGGCGCCGAGACCAGCTTGGCCAGGCGCTGGATGCTGCTGGGCTCGAAGGACTGGAGGAAGGTCGGCGAGTTCTTCGTGTGGCGGCCGTAGCGGCGCAGGAGCTTGGCGAGCGGCTCTTCGAGGCCGAGGCCGAGCTTGCGGAAGTACGTGGGGTGCTTGGTCTCGATGTGCAGCCAGACCGGCTTCCCCCGCTTGCGGCCCTCCTTCTCGGCCCAGCGGAAGACCTCTTCGAGGGTGGGGACGGCCCAGCGGCCGTCGTAGAGGGTGTTGCGCTGGCGGGTGCCGGGGATGCGCTCCTTGGCGCGCAGCGTCTTCAGCTCGGCGAGCGTGAAGTCCTCGGTGAACCAGCCGGTGAGCGAGGTGCCGTCCACGGACTTGGTCGTCCTGCGGGACGCGAACTCGGGGTGCGCGGCGACATCCGTCGTCCCCGTGATGTCGTTCTCGTGACGGCATACGAGATGCCCGTCCTTGGTGGGCACGACGTCCTGCTCGATGACGTGCGCGCCCATGTCGAGGGCGAGCTGGTACGAGCCGAGCGTGTGTTCCGGCCGATATCCGCTCGCTCCCCGGTGGGCCACGACCGTCGGCACCGGCAGCGACTTGTATCCGCCATGTCTGCCGTGGCCGCCGCCGTGCCGCTCGTCGGCTCTCGCCACGCCGGGCAGTCCCACCGCGGCGGTGCCCGCACCGAGGATCGCCGCCCCCAGTACCGCTCGACGCCCCCGGTTGGTCCCCGGCTGCTGCTGACCCGACTCCTGCGTCGCCATTGGCGCTCCTCCCGATGTACCCCTGCCTTGCACCTGACAAAGCGGGACTGATCGTAGGTGGCCGCAAGTGACCTGTGGGAGACCCCTGAAGGAACGGCGGGGTGACGCGGCGTGGCGAGTGGGCGCACCATGGGGGTCGGTGGTGCGTGCCGCGCGACCGCCACGCAGAGCCAACGGTGTGCGTGACAAGAACCACTGATTCGGGCCACAGCGCTCCCGCGGGGATACGGTCGTCCCACAGGCGACGGCCCTGGGGGGCACCGCACGGATTCAGGTCAACTCTGCGTATCGGGTCCATGAACCCGATGTGCAAAGGGCGGTGGCCCGCGAGTACCGTACTCACCTGCACTTACTCGTCGTCGACCCGTTGACACCGGAGGGCCCGTTGTCCCGTCTAGCGCTCATCAAGGCAGTGCTCGGACCGTTCTTGCGCCTGATGTTCCGCCCACGGGTAGAAGGTGCCGAGAACATCCCGGGGACCGGTCCCGTCATCCTGGCCGGAAACCACCTCACGTTCATCGACTCGATGATCCTGCCGCTGGTGACCAACCGGCCGGTGTTCTTCATCGGCAAGGACGAGTACGTCACCGGCAAGGGCCTCAAGGGCCGCCTCATGGCGTGGTTCTTCACGGGCGTCGGCATGATCCCGGTCGACCGGGACGGCGGGCGCGGCGGTGTCGCGGCGCTGATGACCGGGCGCCGCATCCTCGACGACGGCAAGGTCTTCGGCATCTACCCCGAGGGGACGCGGTCGCCCGACGGGCGGCTGTACCGGGGCCGTACGGGCATCGCTCGGCTGACGCTGATGACGGGGGCGCCGGTCGTGCCGTTCGCGATGATCGGCACGGACAAGCTCCAGCCCGGCGGCAAGGGGCTGCCGCGGCCCGGCAAGGTGACGGTGCGCTTCGGCGAGGCGATGGAGTTCTCCCGGTACGACGGGATGGACCGCGACCGCTATGTGCTGCGGGCGGTGACGGACTCCGTGATGACGGAGGTCATGTTGCTGTCGGGGCAGGAGTATGTGGATATGTATGCGACTAAGGCGAAGGCGGCGTAGCCCTGCGGGGCTTGAGCGGATACCGGTGCGCCCGCGCCGGTGCCGAGGGTCTTTCCCCGGCGCCGGGGCGGGCGTTCTGCATTACTGATGCCCGGCACCGGGGGGGTCGTTCTTCGCCTGCTGGCCGGTGGGGGCTGGTCGCGCAGTTCCCCGCGCCCCTGACAAGCCGGCGTGCCCGGCACCGGGGGGTGAGGCGTTCGTCGGCTGCGGGTCCGCTGTGGCTGGTCGCGCAGTTCCCCGCGCCCCTTAAAAGCCCACATCCCCGGCACCGGAAACGCCGAGCAGCCCCCGCCCACCAAGGGGCGCGGGGAACTGCGCGACCAGCCACACACAACCCGCAGCAAACAACAGCGAGCAGGCCCCACCCCCCAGGGGCGCGGGGAACTGCGCGACCGGCCACACACAACCCGCAGCAAACAACAGCGAGCAGGCCCGACCCCCCAGGGGCGTGGGGAACTGCGCGACCGGCCACACGCGACCCGCAGCTGACGGCGGCGAGCAGGCTCCATCCACCAGGGGCGCGGGGAACTGCGCGGGCGGCCCCCACCGGCCCGCAGGTGAAAACCCGTCCCCGCCACGGTCAGTGGTCCGGGCCCGGGCCGTCCTCCAGTGCCTGGTTCTTCAGGAGGAACCAGGCGACCGCCGCGGTCACGAGGAGAACCCCCGCTCCGACGCCCGCCGCCAGGCGCAATCCGTCGACGAAGGCCGTCTGGGCCGCCGAGAGGAGCACGTCCGCCTGCGCGGGCGGAAGCTCCGACGCCGACTCCACCGCACCGCCGAGCGATTCGTGCGCGGCGGACGCCACGTCGGGCGGCGTGCCCGGCGGGGCCGTGAAGTCGCGGTAGACGCCGGTGACGATGGAGCCGAGCAGCGCGATGCCGAGGGCCGCGCCCAGTTCGTACGCCGTCTCGGAGACCGCGGAGGCCGCGCCCGCCTGTTCCTTGGGGACGCTGGAGAGGATGACGTCGGCGGTCACCGTGAACGAGAAGCCCGCGCCGACACCGACGACCAGGAGCGACGCGCCGAGCAGCGGATAGCCGGTGTGCTGGCTCAGCGCCGTGAGCGCGGCGAGCGAGAGGCCGACCGCCGCGAGGCCGCCGGCGACCACGATCCGTACCGAGAACCGCCGGGCCACCATGCCCGCGATGAGGCCCGCCCCGACCGCGCCCACCGCGGCGGGCAGTTCGGCGAGGCCCGCCTCGAAGGGGCGCCTGCCCTGGACGAGTTGGAGGAACTGGGAGAGGAAGAAGACCAGGCCGGACAGGCCGAGGACGGTGAGCAGGTCGGCGAGGACCGCGCCGGAGAACCCGCGGTTGCGGAAGAGCCGCATGTCCAGGAGCGGCGCGGGCAGCGTGAGCTGGCGGCGTACGAACCAGAAGAGCGCGGCGACGCCGACGACGGCGGCCGTCACGGCGTCCCAGCGCAGCCCGTGCGCGGCCGCCTCCTTGATGGCGTACACCACCGCGATCATGCCGATGAGGGAGAGCGCGACACTGAGCAGGTCCCAGGGGCCCGGCGCCGGGTTCTTGGACTCGGGCAGGAACTTGATGCCGACGAGGACGAGCACGGCCATCACCGGCAGGTTGATGAGGAAGACCGAGCCCCACCAGAAGTGTTCGAGCAGGAAGCCGCCGACGACGGGCCCGACGGCCGCGCCCGCGGAGGCCATGGCGCCCCAGATGCCGACCGCGAGGCTGCGCTCGCGCGGGTCGTGGAAGATGTTGCGGATCAGGGCCAGCGTCGACGGCATCAGCGTGGCGCCCGCCACGCCGAGCAGCGCGCGGGCCAGGATCATCAGCTCGGGACTGGTCGCGTAGGAGTTGAGGACCGACACCGCGCCGAAGGCGACGGCTCCGGTGAGCAGCAGCTTCTTGCGGCCGATGCGGTCGCCGAGGCTGCCCATGGAGACGAGCAGGCCCGCGATGACGAACGAGTAGACGTCACCGATCCACAGGAGCTGGGTGCCGGAGGGCTTGAGGTCTTCGCTGATGTACGGCGTCGCCAGGCCGAGCACGGTCGCGTCGACGGCGACCAGGAGCACGGCCAGCGCGAGCACGGCGAGCGCCAGCCAGCGGCCGGGGCTGCGCTCCGCCTCCGGTGCCGCTGTCGGCCGGTGAATGCTGGTCATGATTCCACTCTCCGCTGTACGCCGCCGATCAGCAGCTCGGCGATCATGTACGAGACGTCGTTGGCGGCCACTCGGCCGTCCTGTACGGCCCAGGCGCCCGAGCCGATGAGGCCGTAGAGCGCCTCGGTCAGCCAGGCGGGGGTCAGGTCGATGCGGAACTCGCCGCTCTCCTGGCCGCGCCGGAAGAGCGCGGCGAGCCGCTCGTCGATGCGGGACCAGCCCTCGTGCTGCGCGTCGCCCTCGAAGAGCTGGTTCTCGGTGTAGAGGAACGCGAGCAGGCCGGCGGCCGGCTCGATCTCCTTCACCAGGCGCCGCAGGGCGTCGCCCGCGCCTCCCTCGTCGAGCCCGGCGCGCCCGAGGGCGGCCTCGCACTCCTGGAGGCCCAGCTCCTCCAGGGCGAGCACGAGCGCGTCGCGGCCGGCGAAGTGGCGGTGGAGGGTCGCCCTGCTGATGCCCGCGGCGCGGGCGACCTCGTCCATGGTGGCGGTGGCCTTGCGGGTGAGCAGGGCCGCGGCGGTGCGCAGGACCTGATCGCGATCGACTGACATGAGACAACCATAAGCCTACTGAGACAGTAACGTCTCACACCCCCGCGTGGGCAGCGACGTCTCATGCGCCGCCCGGCATGCGTGCCGTCAGTTCCAGGGCAGCCGCGCGCGCCCCTCCCAGTACGCGGCGGGGTCCTGCGTGAGCCCCACCAGCCGCTCCACCTGCCCGGCGTCCAGGTCGACGGCGGCGGCGTGCAGATTGGAGACGAGCTGGACCGAGGTGGCCGCGCCGGACAGGACCACGCCGGCCCAGGGCTCGGCCAGCAGGACGGCCAGCGCCACCGCGTCGCAGCCGAGCCCCGTCTCCTCGGCGACCTCGCGCAGCGCGGGCGGCGCGTACGGCCCCGCGAGGCGGCCGTTGGCCAGGCCCTCCTTGACGATCACGGTGAGCCCCGCGGCGTGCGCCTCGGCGAGCGCGGGGCCCGCGGAGGTCTCCAGGATGTTGTACGTCGCCTGCACGGTGCGGAAGAGCGGCTCACCGTCGACGGTCACGGCGAGGGCGGCGCGGATCGCGGCCGCCTGTCCGGGGCCGCTCACGGAGAGGCCGACGGTCACGCCCTCGGCCGCGAGCTCGGCGAGGCGGGCGTGGAGTTCCTTGTCGGTGAGCGCCGGGCTCTCGGGCGTCACGGAGTGGATCTGGTAGAGGTCGAGCCGGTCGCCGAGGAGTGCGGCGGTCTCGGCGCGCTGGCGGGCGTACGCCGCCGGGCTGTGGTCCTTGACCTCGTGCGGGCCCTCGGCCTCGGTGCGCCAGTCGGCCGTGTAGGTGTAGCCCCACTTGCTGCCGACGACGACGTCGCGAATATCGGGCCTGGCGCGCAGCCAGTCGGCGAGGAACTCCTCGGCGCGGCCGTACGACCGCGCCACGTCGAGGTAGCGGACGCCCGAGGCGTGGGCGGCGTCGAGGAGTTCGAAGGTGCGTTCGCGCAGGGCCTCGACGCTGCGGGACGGCGGCAGGTCGGTGTCGCGGCCGAGCGTGATGTAGCCGGGCCTGCCGACGGCGGCGAGACCGAGCCCTATGTGCGCGGTCGGGGAGGTGGCTTCGGCCAGCCGGGCGAAGGGCATCGCGGGCTCCTTGTCGTAGGGATCTCCCCGTCAACGTAACCCGCGACGCCCCCGCGTCACCTGCGGGCGTTCACCCATTCCTTCTGCACCGACAGGTCCGCCTTGACGTCGGCGAGCTGGTCGGCGACGGCGGAGGGCGCGGTGCCGCCGCGGCCGCTGCGGGAGGCCAGCGCGCCCGGCACGTTCAGGACGGTGCGCACCTCGGGGGTGAGGTGCTCGGAGATGGCAGCGAACTGGTCGTCGGTGAGGTCGTCGAGCTCCTTGCCCTCGGCCTCGGCGACCTTCACGCACTCCCCCGCGACCTCGTGCGCGACGCGGAACGGCACGCCCTGCTTGACCAGCCACTCGGCGATGTCGGTGGCGAGCGAGAAGCCGGCCGGGGCCAGCTCCTCCATGCGCTCGCGGTGGACGGTGAGCGTCGCCATCATGCCGGTGAAGGCGGGCAGCAGGATCTCCAGCTGGTCGCAGGAGTCGAAGACCGGCTCCTTGTCCTCCTGGAGGTCGCGGTTGTACGCGAGCGGGAGGGCCTTGAGCGTCGCCAGCAGGCCCGTCAGATTGCCGATGAGGCGGCCGGACTTGCCGCGCGCCAGCTCGGCGATGTCCGGGTTCTTCTTCTGCGGCATGATCGACGAGCCGGTCGAGAAGGCGTCGTGGAGGGTGACGAAGGAGAACTCCTTCGTGTTCCAGATGATGACCTCCTCGGCGATCCGGGAGAGGTTCACGCCGATCATCGCGGTGATGAAGGCGAACTCGGCGACGAAGTCGCGCGACGCCGTGCCGTCGATGGAGTTGGCGGACGACCCGTGCTCGAAGCCGAGGTCCCGCGCGACCGCCTCCGGGTCGAGGCCGAGCGAGGACCCGGCCAGCGCGCCCGAGCCGTACGGCGACACGGCCGTCCGCGAGTCCCACTGCCGCAGCCGCTCCGCGTCCCGGGACAGCGCCTGGACGTGCGCGAGGACGTGGTGCGCGAAGAGGACCGGCTGGGCGTGCTGGAGGTGCGTGCGGCCCGGCATGGCGACGTCGGGATGAGCCTCGGCGAGGCCCACGAGCGCGCCCTGGAGGTCGGCGAGCAGGCCGCCGATGATCCGGGCGTGGTCGCGCAGGTACATCCGGAAGAGCGTCGCCACCTGGTCGTTGCGGGACCGTCCGGCCCGCAGCTTGCCGCCGAGGTCGGGGCCGAGCCGCTCCAGCAGGCCGCGCTCCAGGGCGGTGTGCACGTCCTCGTCGGCGATGGTGCCGACGAACGAGCCGTCGGCCACGTCGGCCTCCAGCCGGTCGAGCCCGTCCAGCATGCCGGTCAGCTCGTCCTCGGTGAGCAGGCCCGCCGTGTGGAGCACGCGCGCGTGGGCGCGGGAGCCCGCGATGTCGTACGGCGCCAGGCGCCAGTCGAAGTGGACCGATGCCGACAGCTTCGCGAGGGCCTCCGCCGGCCCGTCCGCGAACCGTCCGCCCCAGAGCCGGACGTCACCGCCGTTGTTGCTGCTCACTGCACGTACTCCTCAAGGCTGTTGCTGGTACGACGGGCCGCGCGCTTACGCGAGGTCCCGCTTGGCGGCGATCTTCGACGAGAGACCGAAGATCTCGATGAAGCCCTGCGCCTTGGACTGGTCGAACGTGTCGCCCGAATCGTAAGTGGCGAGGTGGAAATCGTAGAGCGACTCGCTGGACCTGCGCCCGGTGACGACGGCGCGGCCGCCGTGCAGAGTCATCCGGATGTCGCCCGTCACATACTGGTTCGCCTCGTCGATGAAGCCGTCGAGGGCCCGCTTGAGCGGGGAGAACCACAGGCCGTCGTAGACCAGTTCGCCCCAGCGCTGCTCGACCTGCCGCTTGTAGCGCGCCAGTTCGCGCTCGACGGTGACGTTCTCCAGCTCCTGGTGGGCGGTGATGAGGGCGAGGGCGCCCGGCGCCTCGTACACCTCGCGGGACTTGATGCCGACGAGGCGGTCCTCGACCATGTCGATCCGGCCGATGCCCTGGGCGCCCGCGCGCTCGTTGAGCCGCTGGATCGCCTGGAGGACGGTGACGGGCTCGCCGTCGAGGGCGACCGGGACGCCGGCCTCGAAGGAGATGACGACCTCGTCGGCCTCGCGGGGCTCCGCCGGGTTCGCGGTGTACTCGTAGATGTCCTCGATCGGCGCGTTCCAGATGTCCTCCAGGAAGCCCGTCTCGACGGCCCGTCCGAAGACGTTCTGGTCGATGGAGTACGGCGACTTCTTGGTCGTGGCGATCGGGAGCTGCTTCTCCTCGCAGAAGGCGATCGCCTTGTCCCGGGTCATCGCGTAGTCCCGGACGGGGGCGATGCACTTGAGCCCGGGGGCGAGGGCGACGATGCCGGCCTCGAAGCGCACCTGGTCGTTGCCCTTGCCGGTGCAGCCGTGGGCGACCGTGCCCGCGCCGTGCTTCTCGGCGGCGGCCACCAGGTGCTTGACGATCGTGGGCCGCGAGAGGGCGGAGACCAGCGGATAGCGGTCCATGTAGAGGGCGTTGGCCTTGATCGCCGGGAGGCAGTACTCCTCGGCGAACTCGTCCTTGGCGTCGGCGACCTCGGCCTCCACGGCGCCGCAGGCGAGGGCGCGCTTGCGGATGACGTCCAGGTCCTCACCGCCCTGGCCGACGTCGACGGCGACGGCGATGACCTCGGCCCCCGTCTCCTCGGCGATCCAGCCGATGGCGACGGACGTGTCCAGGCCGCCCGAGTAGGCGAGTACGACGCGCTCGGTCACGGGGCCCTCCTTGCGGTACGTGCATGCGCTGTTCTGCGTTATGCATGAGTATGCAGTGCACCGTATGTTTCGTCAATCGGGGGCGGCGAGACCGCACGCCGGGAGAAATTTCGTTAGACAGGCGAAGTACTTGGCGCCGATAATCCCCGCATGGGAAAGACTCACGCACGCATAGACGGCAGGCTGCGCACCTTCATCGAGGAGCAGCCGATGTTCTTCACGGCGACCGCGCCCCTCGCCGACGACGGCACGATCAACCTCTCCCCCAAGGGCCTCAAGGGCTCCCTCGCGGTCATCGACGAACGCACCGTGGCCTACCTCGACTTCGCGGGGAGCAACGCCGAAACCGTCGCGCACCTCCGGGAGAACGGCCGCATCACGCTCATGTGGTGCGCCTTCCAGGGGCCGCCCAACATCGTGCGGGTGCACGGCCGCGGCGAGCCCGTCTTCCGTGACGACCCGCGCTTCGCCGAGCTGCTCGGCCACTTCCCCGGCATCGACCCGACGCCGCACGGCCTGCGCGCCGTCATCGTCGTGACGGCCGAACTCATCCGCGACACCTGCGGTTACGCGGTGCCCTTCATGACGTACGACGAGGACCGCGACCTGCACGCCAAGCGCTTCGCGCGCGAGGACGACGCCTCACTCGACGCGTACTTCACCAAGAAGGAGTGGATCGCGCAGAGCATCGACGGGCTGCCGGGGCTTCCTCTTCCGCTGCCGCCGAGCGTGGCCTGAGCCGGGGAGGCGACCGAGGATGACCGAACCGCCCGCCCCGCCCCACGACCTCCAGGCCGAGTACGCCGAGCAGGACGCGGGGGAAGCAGCCGCCCCCTTCGTGCGACGTGCCTCGCGTGACGGCGAGGGCGTGGTGCTCGAAGGCAACTGTCCGCGCTGCCACGGCAGAACGGCCACCGAGATCCGTCGGGGCCTGCCCGGGACCGGGACCAAAGGGCTCTGGGACTGGTTGAACGGCAGACCCTCGCAGCCGGTGCCCGCCGCTGATGCCGCGGCGCTGACCCGGGAGCGGTACTTCTGCGAGTGCGGGCACCCGCACCCTCAACTGCCCGCCGACGCTCCCTTCGTGGGATGCGGCGCCAGTTGGCGGGTCACCACGCTGCTGCCCGGGGACACCGACGGACCCCAGGTGACCGCTGGATGAGCGATCAATCCGAGCGCCGCTGGGCCGTGCTCGCCCGTGAACTCGAGTTCACCCAGCTCGCCGAGTTGAGGCGGCAGGCCGAGGGCTGGCGGGCGGGGCTCACGGGGCTCACCGCGCTGCTCGCGGTCCTGGTCGTCCTCAAGGGCCGCGACGACCTCGCCAACCTCCCCGACACCGCCCGGCACTGGGCGACCGCACTGCTCGCCACGGCCTTCCTGTTGCTCGTGATCGGGTCCGTGCTCGCCGTACGGGCCGCGCACGGTCGGCCCGGCGACCGGATCCTGCACGCCGGCCAGGCCCTGCGCGAGTGGACCGGCAAGGAGGTCGTCCGGATCACGCGGGCCCTCCGCCACGCCTCACTGTGCTGCCTGGCCGGAGTCCTCCTCGCGGCAGCGGCCATCGGCATCGCCTGGACGACCACCGCTTCCCCCAAAGATCACGTGGTCAGGATCGGCACGGCGACGGGAGAACTGTGCGGAGAATTCATCCGCGCGGGCCGCGGCGGGCTCGTGATCCGGGTGGACGACGGAGACGGGCCCCGGCACGTCACCTTGCCCATCCGCACGGTTAATTCGGTCACCCCGGTCGCCACCTGCGGCGCGTCGGGCTGACTCCGACACCCTTCCGCCGCCTACATGTAGCGACCACATATCGAGACGCGGTTGCGACCGTGCGCCACGGCGGCGTTGCATCACCGGGTGCAGACCCAACAGACGACCCCCGCCGGGGCACGTGACGCCGACAAGGCGGCCCGGCTCGCCGTCACGGTCTTCCCCGTCCTCGTCCTGGCCGCCGGCGCTCTCGGCCTTGCCGCTCCGGGCGCCTTCGAGGGCTGGGGAACCAACGTCCCTTACCTCCTCGGCCTCGTGATGTTCTGCATGGGGCTCACGATGACCCCGCTCGACTTCCAGGGCGTGGTCAGGCGGCCCTGGGCAGTCGCGCTCGGGCTCGTGGCGCACTACGTCATCATGCCGGGGCTCGGCTGGCTGATCGCCCATGCGCTGGGTCTCTCGCCGCAGTTGGCGGCCGGTGTGATCCTGGTGGGCTGCGCGCCGAGCGGCACCGCGTCCAACGTCGTGACCTATCTGGCCCGCGGCGACGTGGCGCTCTCCGTGTCGGTGGCCACCGTCTCGACCGTCCTCGCGCCGCTGATCACACCACCGCTGACGCTGCTGCTCGCGGGCGAGTACCTGCCCGTCGACGCCGGCTCGATGGTGACCGACATCCTGAAGACCGTGCTGCTGCCGGTGCTCGCGGGCCTCGTCGTGCGGCTGCTCTTCGGGCGGTACGTCGACCGCGTCCTCGGCGCGCTGCCATGGCTGTCGGCGCTGACCATCGCCGCCATCGTGGCGATCGTCGTCTCGGGCAGTGCCGCGGCCATCAAGTCCGCCGCGGCACTGGTGTTCCTCGCGGTGTTCCTGCACAACGGGCTCGGCCTCGCGCTGGGTTACGGAGCGGGCAAGCTGGCCCGGCTCGGCCCGCCCGCCTCGCGGGCGATGGCCTTTGAGGTGGGTATGCAGAACTCGGGCCTCGCGGCATCGCTGGCCACCGCCCACTTCAGTCCCTTGGCCGCACTGCCCGCCGCTGTCTTCTCCGTGTGGCACAACGTATCGGGGGCGCTGGTCGCCGCCTGGATGTCGCACCGGGCGCGGCGGCAGGAGCGGGCCTCCTGAGACTGCCCCCGGGGTGCGACGATGGGCGTTCGTACCCGGGAGAGGGCATGGCACAGATACGTACCGCATTGCTGATCGGAGTCGCGGCGACGCCCGACGCCGCGCATCATTTCGCCGCGCTGGAAGAACCTGTCGCCGCGGACCAGCGTGCCCTGGGCGCCTCGCTCAAAGCCGCGGGATACCGGGTGGAGACAGTGCGGGGCGGCAGCCGGGCCGAGATCACCACGGCGATCGACGAGGTCGCGCGGAGCGTTCCCGCCGACGGCACGCTGCTGTTGCACTACTCCGGGCACGGCGTCCGCATCGGCGACACCGACTACCTCGTCCCCTCCGACGCGCGGGCCCCGCACGACGGCCACTGGCGCACTTCGTACCGCGACACCCTGCTCCCCGCCGACATCAGCCCTTACCTGACGGATTGCGGGGCGGGCACCGTCCTGTGGCTGATCGACGCCTGCCGCGACGAGCCGTCCGGTGGCGCGGGCGTGTTCGGCAGCAGCATCGTCAAAGGACAGCCGTCCGGCAGGTTCGCGCTGATGACGGCCTGTGCCGCCGGGCAGCGCTCGGGCTTCACCGCCGAGGGCAGCTTCTTCACCCAGGGACTCGCTGAGGCCTTTCGGCCGTTGACCGAGGCCCGGACCGTGCAGGAAGTGTACGAGACGGCGCGGCGGCACACCCTGCGAGTGGCCCGCCGGCAGCTGGGCGAGGAGCAGGAGCCGCAGATCCGGTACGGCGCCGAGCTGGAGGCCGAGGCCCGCTCCACGGAGGTCTGCGAGGGACGCAGGCTTCTGGAGGCCTGGCGCGAGGCCGCATGGGACACGGCCCTGTGGGAGCGAGTGGCCGACTCGGACGCCTCCTGTGTGCCCCACTTCCGGGACTGTCTCGCAGCGCTCGTCGAAGAGTGCGCCACGGTGGTCCATCTCGCGCAGAAGCGCATGCCCGACCCGTGGGCCGACGACGACTTCCCGGTACGGATACTGCGCGACCGGTTGCCGAGCCTGATCCCCAAGACGGTGACGCTCTCCGCCGTCGAGGCCGCGGCCCTCGTCGCCTCCCCGTTCCTGCACGAAGCGGCCTGGGCGCGGCGGCTCAGCCACGCACGTGACATCTCCGCGTACACCGCCTGGCCCCAGGAGGACGGCGACGCGTGGCGCAGGCACTACGAGCAAGTGGCCGACCACCACCCGCACATCAGGGAGAAGCTCTCCGAGTGCTGGCTGAGCGGGCGCCCGGAAGACGCCCGCGGCGTCGCCCTGTGGCTGGTGCACCGGTGGATCACCGAACGCTTCGAAACCGATGAGGAACCCGTCCCGCAGGTGGAGTCCGGGACCCTGGCGGCCGCGCTGCTGGGCGCTCCGGCCACCCGGGGGAACCGGGCGTCCCAATTGTCGGCGGAGCTCTCCCGCCTCGCCTCCGCCATCGCGCTGGGCGCTCCGGCCCCGGAGTCCGGTGCGCTGCCGGAGGCCGCCTTCCCGGTGCCCGGCGGTGGACGCCAGGCGCTGCGGACGGCCGAGTCGGCCGCCCTGTTGCACCTGGCATCGGTGCTGGCCCTGGATGTCCGCACGCTGCCCGACGTGCTCGCCGAACACCTGGCCGTCTCCGATCCGGTCCTCCCCCAGGACGCCGTCAACGCGGTACGCGACGCGGACTGGCATCCCGTGGACGGTGCATTGCGCCTGGACGCGGCATGCCCCCATCCCGCTGTCCACGCGGCGCTCGCAGGCGTCGCGGAGCAGGCCGACGAGATCGCCTGCTCGCTGCGGGACGCGGCGCGCCGGCTACCCGCGCCCCGCGCGGCGCTGCTCGGCGGGGTGCCCGCCCGCGTGACCGACGGGGCGCTGCGCCCTGCCGAAGACCGGGGCCGCCGTGCCTACGACGTACCCCTTCTCCGCTTCCAGCTGGCGCAGACGGAGGTGCGCGACCTGTTCATGGGCGAGCGCATCTACGACGGCGAACCGGAGTTGGCGCTGCGCGAGTTGTACCAGAACGCGATGGACGCGTGCCGCTACCGCGCGATGCGGCGCCGGTACGTGGTGTCCAGGGGCGGTGCGCCGGCCCCCTGGACCGGGCAGATCACCTTCGTCGAGGGGGAGGACGACCGCGGGCGCTACGTCGAATGCCGGGACAACGGCGTGGGCATGGGTTTCGACCAGCTCAAGAACACCTTCACCAAGGCGGGCCGCCGCTTCGAGCAGTCCCGCGCGTTCCGCCGGGAACAGGCGGACTGGCACCGGCAGGACCCGTCGCTGCGCCTGTACCCCAACAGCCGTTTCGGCATCGGCGTGTTCAGCTACTTCATGCTCGCCGACGAGATGACCGTCGTCACCCGGTCGGTCGGCGTCGACGGCATCCCCGCGAAGAAGGCGCTGCGCGTCGACATCCCCGGCAGCGGGAGCCTGTTCCGGATCCAGGAACACGACGACGCCGCGGGGGACGGCCTCCTGGAAGGCGGCACGCGGGTACGTCTGTATCTGCGCGACACGGTCTCGTCCTCCGAGCTCTCGCCGGTGTCCACGCTCTGCCGTCTCGTCCTGGTGAGCGAGTTCGCGCTGGAGGTGCGGGACGCCTCGGGGAGGCGGCACCGGTGGCATCCCGGCGAGCTCCAGAGCGGGCCGGGGAACAACCTCACTCCCGGAGCGGTGGAGGCCGTCCCCGGTGTGCTGTGGTGGCTCGAAGGCAAGGGCGCTGTCCTGTGCGACGGCATCGGCACGGACCAGGAGCCCTTCGGCTACGTCCTGAATCTGACCGGTGCGCACGCGGGGACACTCAGCCTCAACCGCAAGAAGCTCGAGCGGTACGACGGGGCATGGGAAGCGGAACAGTGGGCCGGTGGCGCGCCCGTGCTGGCCACCTGGCCGGAGCTGAGCATGGACTGGCTGTGGGAGCTGGAGCGGCGCAACCTGCCTGCGGCGCGCACCGTCTGGGAGGCGTGGCGCGGCAAGGGTGTGCGGGTACCAGCGAAGGCGTCGCTCCCGGAGCTGAATCTGGACGCTGTCGGTTGGTTCCACCAAGACGCGCAGATTAGGCCCCCATCGGTCGGCCAGCGCCGTCAGGTGGAGTGGTTGGAGACGCCGCCAGGCCCTTGGCGTGCCGTGGTCCTGGGTAACCAACAACTCGCGCTCCGTAAGGCGGGCCCCACTTCGACGACCGGTTACCCCGTGCCCGAACCGGGCTGGGCCGAAGTCGCGACAGGGAGACCTCAGTCCTGGCGCGAACCATACCCGGGCGAAAAAGTACCGCCCCGCGACTGGCGTTCGGCCGTCGCGATCGCCCACAGCCAGGGGACGACCGTCCGGGCCGTCATCCGTGCCGCACGCGCCCTGCGCGTCTCCCATCCCGCACTGAAGCCGCCCCCCATTGGAGAGGGGGACCTGGACTGGACACCGGGCGGGTACGACGCACTGATCGTGGAAGAGCTCCTCAGCCGCCCGCACGCCCGCGGGGCCTATGCGCACCAGAAGGAGAACGACTATCTGCACGCGCCGGACGACCTCGGCGGCCTGGTCCGCGCCTCGGTCGCAGGGCGTCGGCCGCTCGGTGAACTGGCCGAGCGCTGCGCCCGGTTCGGGCCCTTCCTGCCGACCCCGCCGCCGACGGCGCCCGATCACCACCGGGACCACGTGTGCGATGAGTCCGATCTCTCGCTGCTCTACGTCAACGACGAGGTCCGGGGCTGGCGCCCCGTCCAGTGGCCTTGGGACATTCACGAGACGGCCCACGCCATGGAGATCGCGCCGCAGGAGGTACGGGAGCGCCTCTTGGCCTTCGCCTGGCTCGGCTGGACCGTCCCCGACGCGGAGTCCGTGGAGCGGTGGGGGGCCGTGCCGCGGGACATCCGCGCGGTGCTGCGGGACTACTGCCTACCCGAGCCGTCCGGCGGCCTCGCGCTGCCGTGGGCGGCCACGTTCGCCGTGGCGAAGCGGTGGGGCTGCACACTGCGCAAGGCGGAGAAGGCGCTCGTCGGCTGGACAGCCACGCTCGGCCTGACGCACACGCGGCGTTATCGAGGGAAGACGGGAGCGGGCCGAGTCAACCCCGGTCCGGAGACATGCAGCATCGTGGGAGTGGCCCATGTCCAAGGGACTCGGCTGGAGGACGGACTCACACTCCGGGACCTGGCATTCGCCAAGACACACCTGATCGGATGGGACGACATGGCCTACGTGGTCGATGAGTTGCGGAAGTCAGGTGTCGAGGTCCCGGCGGCGGGCGACCTGCTGCGGGCCTGGGAGGACCTGCCGGTTCCCAGCCGCTACATCTTCTCCGGCATCGACCCCTCGTTCGGCTCGGCTGGCTATCCGGTTCTGCCGACCTCGGACATCCTGTTCGTTGCGAGCCACTTCCTGAAGAACACTTTGGGGGCGGTGTGGGAGACGGCCCGGCAGGAGGCGGCACAGGTGGGTCTCAGCGTGCCGGCCCTGCCCGCCGGACTCGCTGATTTCCGTCCTGGCCACGAAGAAACCAGTGCGCTGATCAATTGGGGCGACGACGAGGACTACGACGAATGGGACGAGTCCCCCAAGTGGGCCCTGCTCACCACGGAACGGCTCACGGCCTACGCATTCGAGCAGCGGATCGGCACCCGCGCCGCGTACCAGAAGCTGGCACCGCTCAGGGAGCTGGGTGCCCTCGTTCCCGAACTCAGCCCCGCCGAGGTCGAGGCCCTGCCTGCCGACCAGCCCGACGTCTGGGACGTCGTCGCGCTCTCGGCCGAGCACCGTGTCTCGGCTCCGGGAGCGCCGCTCGGCCCCATGGACCTGGTCAGCCTCGCGGGACGGCTGGGTGAGCCGGTCCGCCGTACCTGGCAGCGGATCGTCCCCTATCTCCCGCTGGAAACGGCGCCTGGTCTGCCGCCTGGGCCGTCACCAGCCCTGGACGACATACCCGATGTGGTCCCGCTCTGGCAGGACCTGATCCTGCTCTCGGTCCACGCGGACGGCATGCTGCCGACGCTGCGCGGACCCGTGACAGCGTCCCAGGTCCTCTTCGCCGCACGGGCCGTGGACGAGAGCGAGGAATGGGTCAAGGACCGGCTACGCCTGTACGCAGTCCTCTTCGGCCTGGACCTGACGGGAGACATCAGGTCGTCCGGCGTTTGAGGACGAATTCGGCGGAGCCGGTGCTCAACGGCGCCCATGGTGCGGGGAGCGGATTCAGTGCTCGTTCGAAGCCAGCCGCAGCAGATGGTCCGCCAGTGCCTGGCCCCCCGCCGGCTCCCTGCTGATCAGCATCAGCGTGTCGTCGCCCGCGATCGTGCCGAGGATGTCGTGCAGTTCGGCCTGGTCGATCGCGGAGGCCAGGAACTGGGCCGCGCCCGGCGGGGTGCGCAGGACGACGAGGTTGGCCGAGGCCTCCGCGGAGATCAGGAGTTCCGCGGAGAGGCGGCGCATCCGCTCCTCCTTGGCCGACTCGCCCAGCGGTGCGCGCGGGGTGCGGAAGCCGCCCTCGCTCGGTACCGCGTAGATGAGGTCGCCCTCGGCGTTGCGGATCTTGACCGCGTTCAGTTCGTCCAGGTCCCGGGAGAGCGTCGCCTGGGTGACGGTCAGACCGTCGTCGGCGAGCAGCTTCGCCAGCTGGCTCTGGGAGCGCACCGGCTGCCGGTTGAGGATGTCCACGATCCGGCGGTGGCGTGCGGTGCGGGTCTGCGGCACGGCGGGGCCCGCGTGGTCGCCGTGCTCGTTGCCTTGCGCCTGGCTCATCGTCGTCTCATTCTCCGGATCGTCCGTCCCCGTCGGCCTCGGCGGCCTCGTGCAGGATGCCGGGCAGTGCCTCCAGGAACGCCTCCACCTCGTCGTCGCGCACGTTCAACGGCGGCATCAGCCGTACGACATCGGGGGCGGGCGCGTTCACCAGGAAGCCGGCGTCCTGAGCCGCCTGCTGCACCTTCGGCGCGAGCGGCTCGGTGAGCACGATACCCAGGAGCAGGCCCGCGCCCCTGACATGCCGTACCAGCGGGTGTCCCTGTGACTCGATTCCGTCGCGCAGCTTCTCGCCCGCGCGCTTGGTGTTGGCGAGCAGGCCCTCGGTCTCGATGGTGTGCAGGACGGCGAGGCCCGCGGCGCACGCGACGGGGTTGCCGCCGAACGTCGTGCCGTGGTGACCGGGCTTGAAGAGCTCCGCGGCGGCGCCGAACGCGACGGTCGCGCCGAGCGGCAGCCCGCCGCCCAGACCCTTCGCGAGCGTGACGACATCCGGCTGTACGCCGTCGTGCGCCAGGTACTCGAACCACTGCCCGGTGCGACCGATTCCGGTCTGCACCTCGTCGAGGACGAGGAGCGTGCCGGTGGCCTCGGTGATCTCCCGGGCCGCCTTGAGGTAGCCCGCGGGCGGCACGACGACGCCGTTCTCACCCTGGATGGGCTCGATGACGAGGAGCGCGGTGTCGGTGGTGACGGCCGCGCGGAGGGCCTCCACGTCGCCGTACGGGACGTGGGTGACGTCGCCGGGCAGCGGCAGGAAGGGCTCCTGCTTGCCGGGCTGGCCGGTGAGGGCGAGCGCCCCCATCGTGCGGCCGTGGAAGCCGCCCTGGGTGGCGACCATGTGCGGGCGGCCGGTCAGCCTGCCGAGCTTGAAGGCGCCTTCGTTGGCCTCGGCGCCGGAGTTGCAGAAGTACACCCGGCCCTCGCGCCCGAAGAGTCCGAGCAGCTTCTCGGCGAGCGCGACGGGCGGCTCGGCGACGAAGAGGTTCGACACATGGCCGAGGGCGCCGATCTGGGTGCTCACGGCCTCGACGAGCGCCGGGTGGGCGTGGCCGAGCGCGTTGACCGCGATACCGCCGACGAAGTCGAGGTACTCCTTGCCGTCGGCGTCCCACAGCCTGGTGCCCGCGCCGCGCACGAGGGGCAGCCGGGGCGTGCCGTAGTTGTCCATGAGCGCGCCCTGCCAGCGCGCGGTCAGCTCCTGGTTGCTCACGACTCCCCCTCGGTGCCGGTGCTCTCGTCGTCGGGCACGACCATGGTGCCGATGCCTTCGTCGGTGAAGATCTCCAGCAGGATCGAGTGCTGGACGCGGCCGTCGATGACGCGGGCCGTCTCGACGCCGTTGCGGACGGCGTGCAGGCAGCCCTCCATCTTGGGGACCATGCCGCTGGCCAGCTCGGGCAGGAGCTTCTCCAGCTCGCTCGCGGTGAGGCGGCTGATCACCTCGTCGCTGTTGGGCCAGTCCTCGTAGAGTCCCTCGACGTCGGTGAGGACCATCAGGGTCTCGGCATCAAGCGCCGCAGCGAGTGCCGAAGCCGCCGTATCAGCATTGACGTTGTAGACATGGTGATCGTCCTGGGAGCGGGCGATCGAGGAGACGACCGGGATGCGGCCGTCGGCGAGCAGCGCCTCGATGGCGCCCGTGTCGATCTCGGTGATCTCGCCGACCCGGCCGATGTCGACCAGCTCGCCCTCGATGCGGGGCCGGTGCTTGGTGGCGGTGATGGTGTGCGCGTCCTCGCCGGTGAGGCCGACGGCGAGCGGGCCGTGCTGGTTGAGCAGGCCGACGAGCTCGCGCTGCACCTGTCCGGCGAGCACCATGCGGACGACGTCCATGGCGTCCTCGGTGGTGACGCGCAGGCCCGCCTTGAACTCGCTGACGATGCCGTGCTGGTCGAGGGCCTTGCTGATCTGCGGTCCGCCGCCGTGCACGACGACGGGCTTGAGGCCCGCGTGGTGCAGGAAGACGACGTCCTGCGCGAAGGCGGCCTTGAGCTCGTCGTCGATCATGGCGTTGCCGCCGAACTTGATGACGACGGTCCTGCCGCGGTGCCGGGTCAGCCAGGGCAGCGCCTCGATGAGGATCTGGGCCTTGGGGAGCGCGGTGTGCTTCCTCGCGGTCGGATTGCTCATGAGCTGTACGCGCTGTTCTCGTGGACGTAGTCCGCGGTGAGGTCGTTGGTCCAGATCGTCGCGGACTCGGTGCCTGCCGCCAGGTCGGCGGTGATGACGACCTCCCGGTAGCGCATGTCGACGAGGTCGCGGTCCTCGCCCACCGAGCCGTTCTTGCAGACCCAGACGCCGTTGATGGCGACGTTGAGCTGGTTCGGGTCGAAGGCGGCGGAGGTGGTGCCGATGGCGGAGAGCACCCGGCCCCAGTTGGGGTCCTCGCCGTGCAGGGCGCACTTGAGGAGGTTGTTGCGGGCGATGGAGCGGCCCACCTCGACGGCGTCGGCCTCACTGGCGGCGCCCACGACGTCGACCCTGATGTCCTTGCTGGCGCCCTCGGCGTCGCCGATGAGCTGCCGTCCGAGGTCGGCGCAGACCTCGCGGACGGCGTCGGCGAACTCGGCGTACTCGGGGGTGACTCCGGCCGCTCCGGAGGCAAGGAGCAGCACGGTGTCGTTGGTCGACATGCAGCCGTCGGAGTCGACGCGGTCGAAGGTGAGCCGGGTGGCGTCGCGCAGGGCACGGTCCAGGACGTCGGCTTCGGCGTCGGCGTCGGTGGTGAGCACGACGAGCATGGTGGCGAGGCCGGGGGCGAGCATGCCCGCGCCCTTGGCCATGCCGCCGACGGTCCAGCCGTCCTTCGTCACCACGGACGTCTTGTGCACGCTGTCGGTGGTCTTGATGGCGATGGCGGCCTTCTCGCCGCCGTGGGCGGAGAGCTCACCCGCGGCCTTCTCGACGCCCGGCAGCAGCTTGTCCATGGGGAGGTTCACGCCGATGAGCCCGGTCGACGCGACGGCCACCTCGCCCGCGTTCACCGAGAGCACGTCGGCGACCTTCTCGGCGGTGGCGTGCGTGTCCTGGAAGCCCTGGGGTCCCGTACAGGCGTTGGCGCCACCGGAGTTGAGGACGACGGCGGAGACGAGGCCGCCCTTGAGGACCTGCTCCGACCAGAGGACGGGGGCGGCTTTGACGCGGTTGGAGGTGAAGACGCCCGCGGCGGCCAGGCGGGGCCCGGTGTTGACCACGAGGGCCAGGTCCGGGTTGCCGTTCTCCTTGATCCCGGCGGCGATGCCCGCGGCCGTGAATCCCTTGGCTGCCGTCACACTCACGGCGCTACTCCGATCGTAGTGAGCCCGGTGGCCTCGTCGAGGCCGAGGGCGATGTTCATGCTCTGAAGGGCGCCGCCCGCGGTGCCCTTGGTCAGGTTGTCGATGGCGCCGATGACGATCACGCGCCCGGCCGCCTCGTCGTACGCGACCTGGATCTGCACGGCGTTCGAGCCGTACACGGAGGCGGTGGCGGGCCACTGCCCCTCGGGGAGCAGCCGCACGAACGGCTCGTCGGCGAACGCCTTCGCGTACGTGTCCCGTACGGACTCGGCGGTGACGCCCGGCTTGGCCTTCGCGCTGCACGTGGCGAGGATGCCGCGGGGCATCGGGGCGAGGGTCGGCGTGAAGGAGACGGAGACGGGGGTGCCCGCGGCGGAGCTGAGGTTCTGGATCATCTCGGGGGTGTGCCGGTGTCCGCCGCCCACCCCGTACGGCGACATGCTGCCCATGACCTCCGAGCCGAGGAGGTGCGGCTTGGCCGCCTTGCCCGCGCCGGAGGTGCCGGACGCGGCGACGATCACCGCTTCGGGCTCGACGAGGTCCGCGGCGTACGCGGGGAAGAGGGCGAGGGAGACGGCGGTGGGGTAGCAGCCGGGCACCGCGATCCGCTTGGCGCCCGCCAACGCGGCACGGGCACCGGGCAGTTCGGGCAGGCCGTACGGCCAGGTGCCGGCGTGCAGGCTCCCGTAGAATTTCTCCCAGTCGCCCGCGTCCCTCAACCGGAAGTCAGCGCCCATGTCGATGACGAGGACGTCCGGCCCTAGCCGCTCGGCGACGGCGGCGGACTCGCCGTGGGGCAGAGCGAGGAAGACGACATCGTGCCCCGCGAGGACGTCCGCGGTGGTCGGCTCCAGGACGCGGTCGGCGAGCGGCGCCAGCTGCGGCTGGAGGCCGCCCAGCGGCCGGCCCGCGTTCGAGTTGCCGGTGAGGGCGCCGATCTCGACCCCGGGGTGCCCGAGCAGCAGACGCAGCAGCTCGCCGCCCGCGTACCCACTCGCCCCTGCCACTGCTGCGCGTACCCTCATGGAACCCTCCTCCTGGATGGCATGACTATACGTTCCGCCGCAGTTTTATGCAATGCGGTTCCTGGAGGCGGGCCGTCCGGGCCGGGGCATGGAGACCGGCGCTTCGCTACGTCGCCGGGGTGGCGGGCCGCCCGTCGTCGGGCAGTACGCCCGGGACGCGCAACAGCTTGCCCTGGCGGTTGGTGACGTAGACCGAGCCGCGGCCGGGGTCCAGTTCGACGCCGCAGACCGAGCCGAGGTTGTTGGCGACCACGCGCTGTCGGCCCTTGGCCTCGCCGTCGGTCACGACGACTTCATGGAGTCTGCCGCCGGCCGAGTCGGCGACATATGCGTGAGCCGCGGCGTCCGGTGCCAGGCGCACGCTGTTCCCCAGCGCACCGGCCACCTGCTGCGGCCCGGCGCCGTCCGCCGCCAGGTCGATCTCGTACAGCCGGCCGCCGTCGTACTGACCGACGTACGCCTTCCCCCCGGCGAGCGCCACCCCGGCGGCCCTCGGCACGTCCCAGGTGCGCTGCCGTTCCGCCGGTCCGCCCTCGCCCAGGGCGAACTCGATCAGCTTCCCCTTCTCGACGTCGGCGACATAGGCCTTGCGGCCCGGCAGGTCCAGCGCGACGCCGTACGCGTAGACGCCGTCGGCGACGACGACCGGGTCCGCGGCGTGGTCGGACAGGTCCAGCGTGAACAGGCGCCTGCCGCCGTAGTCGGTGACGTAGGCCTTGTTCGAAGGAAGGTCCAGCGCCACGTCGTTGACCTGACCGAGCTTCTCCCAGACCCGTTCCGTGCCGCCGTCGGTGAGATCCACCTCGTGCAGCTTGCCGCCGTTGTACCGCTCGGCGATGTACGCCTTCTGGTTCGCCGGGTCCAGCGCGAGGCCGTCGGCCGTCCCGAAGCCCGTGGCGAGCTCGACGGCCGCCTGCTTCGGGCTCTCCCGGGCCTCGCCCTTGTGCAGAGGGTGGTCCTTCAAGTCGAATTCGAGGTTTTCGAGCTCGAAGACCTCGTGCACTCCGGCGAGGGTGGAGACGACTTCGGCCTCCCCTTTTTGCAGGAAGGGCTTGCCCTCGTCGGTCAGGTCGAAGGTCTCGGCGGGCGCCCCGGTCTCGCCGAGCTTCCAGGCGATCACCTGGGCGTACTTCGGCTCCCGTGCCTGCGGGCCCTCCGGACGGGTCTCCTTGACCTCCACCGGCTCGGGGTAATAGAGGGCGACCCAGCCACCGAAGGAGACCGGGAACTCGTAGTCGAACCTCCGCACCTGGCGGCGCTGCGTCGCCAGGACGTCGACGCGGCTGCCGACCTCACCGCTCAGCGTGGACGACGTCTTGAACCCGGTGGTCAGCGAACCGCTGACCGACGCGGTGATCCCCAGCATGAGACTCGCCGACAGCTCTCCGGTGCCCGTGGCGGTACTCGTGGCCGTGGTCGTGGTGGCCGCTTCCGACTGGGACTCGGAGTCACTGCCCTGGCGGTCCTTGCTGGCGAGCTGGGTGTTCTTCTGATGCTTCTTCGTCGACATGGCCTTCTGTAGTTGCTGTTGCAGCGACGCGGTGGCCTTCGCCCCGAATGTGAGCTGCATCTGCCCCTGGAGCGACCAGCTGATCGTGTTCGAGATCGAGAATTCGACGGTGTGCGACCACTTGGTGGGGGTGGGGTCGGTGCGATTGACGTACGTCTGCTTGGAGATCACGTCAGGTGGCGGCTGGGCGATGTCGCCCCGTTCCTCGATGAGCGGTACGCCCACCGTCATGTAGGCGCGCCAGCCGCGCTCGTGTGCGGTGTCCTCCGCGTCCACGCCGTCCGTCCCGTCGGGAAACCGGCCGAAGCGCCCCTTGTTCAGCGAGAACCCGGTGGGGGACACATATCGGACCTCCCCGTCCGGCGTCTTCTTCTCGGCCTTCCTTTTCAGCCTCTCCTTGTCCCGCTCCAGGATGGCGGCGGCCCTTTCGGCGATTTTCAGCTCTTTCAGGTTCCGCCCTGTCAACGGGTGGCGTAGAAACCTCTCACCGATGTGGGTGGTGCTCACATGGTTCTTGATGGGGCCACTCATGACTTTCAGCCTCCTTGCGGTGCGGGATTCGACGGCACGTGAGCGAGCTCGGCCCTATTCGGTCCGCTTCGTGTTCTTGGCCGATTCGGCATTGCGCTTCCGCAGCTCTTCCCGCTCCTCGTCGCTGAGTTTCGGCTGGTCCTCTTCGGCGATTTTCGGCCGGTCTTCGTCCCTGATCTCCACCCTCACCTTCTTGGACGCCTCATCCTTGGCCGAGGACGCCATGCCGGATGTCGACGCGGGGTCTTCGCTGGCCGCGTGCTGTGCGGCGGCTGCCGTCCGGGTGTTCCCGAACAGTGGCGCGATGAAGTTGTGCACGATATTGAGCGCCTCGGGCGACGTCTCGCGCACGAGCTTCGGGTCACGCTCGACCGGTGCAATGCCGTCGTAGAGCTCCGGATCGACCCCTTCCTCCTCGGGCCGGGCGCCGGGAATGTCTTCATGGACCTTTTGAGCGGCCTCTTCGGCGGACCTGGCCTCGCCGCCGCCGCTCTCGAAAATGTTTTTGAAAGACATGAGCTGCCCTCCGCAAGATGCTGTTGAATGGCTCGCCCATCTCGGCCGATCGGCCGTGGCGATTCAACGAACGCACGGACTCCGTGCGCTTTCTCCGGGCGTTTGCCTACCCCTCCGATACGCGGTGTATCCAACCCGTCACCGAGGAGTCGTGTCACAGGGCGGGAGGCTGTCTCGTCTCAGGGGGTGCAAGCCACCGACGAGCACGGAGGAGCACCCCATGAACGCGCGACTGAACTACATCGCCCAGCCCAACGCCGCCAAGGCGATCAAGTACTTCGTCTCGGGCGCGCGGACGCTTCAGGAGGCGCTGCCGGCCACGACCCGGGAGCTCGTGGCGCTCCGGGTCAGCCAGATCAACGGCTGCGCCGCCTGCACCGACATGCACGTCAAGGAAGCCGCCGCCGCGGGCGAGAGCGCGCTGCGGCTGCACCTCGTGGCGACCTGGCGGGAGGCCACGGTCTTCACCGAGGCCGAGCGTGCCGCGCTGGAACTGGCGGAGGAAGGCACCCGGGTCGCCGACGCGGCCGTCGGGGTGAGCGACGAGGTGTGGGCACGCGCCGCCGAGCACTACGACGAGGAAGAGCTCACCGCCCTGGTGGTGCACGTCTCCGTCATGAATATGGTGAACCGGCTGAACATCATCACTCAGCAGCCGGCGGGCGACTACGAGCCCGGGCAGATGCACTGACAGCAAGGTGGGGGTCGACGTGGGCAAGGTTGAGGAGTTCGAGGAGCTGCGGCCGCTGCTGTTCTCGATCGCCTACCGGATATTGGGCAGCGTGAGCGAGGCCGAGGACGCGGTGCAGGAGACGTGGCTGCGCTTCGACGCCACGACGACCCTGCCCACGTCGACCAAGGCCTATCTGTCGGCCGCGGTGACCCGTATCTCGATCGACGTGCTGCGTTCCGCGCGGGTGCGACGCGAGCAGTACGTGGGCCCGTGGTTCCCCGAGCCGCTGCTGAACGATCCGTATCAGGACCCGGTGCGCTCGGTGGAGCTGGCCGAATCCGTGTCGGTGGCGGCGCTCCTGCTGCTTGAGCGGCTCAGTCCGCTGGAACGGGCCGTGTTCGTGCTGCGGGAGGTGTTCGGCTTCGGATTCGACGAGGTCGCCGCGGCGGTGGAGCGGTCGGAGGCGGCGTGCCGGCAGCTGCTGGTGCGGGCCCGGCGGCACATGGAGGC
The DNA here is from genome assembly GCF_055572995.1 of Streptomyces sp. NPDC030245. NCBI lineage: Bacteria > Bacillati > Actinomycetota > Actinomycetes > Kitasatosporales > Streptomycetaceae > Streptomyces > Streptomyces sp. NPDC030245. The sequence continues at coordinate 260,817 of NZ_JBVICF010000005.1, forward strand.
GGCTCAGCCGCGCTTCCGGGCGGCTCGTGCCGAGCGGGAGAAGCTGGCGTCGCGGTTCTTCGACGCCCTCAGCGACGGTGACGTCGCCGGTCTGCGGGAACTGCTCGCCGCCGACGTGACGATGGTCGGCGACGGCGGCGGCAAGGGCCCGCAGCTGTCCAGGGCCGTGGCGGGCACCGAGCGGGTGGCCCAGCTGCTGGCCACCAGCTTCGCGGCGCTGACCACGATCGGCGTGACGCACGAGGTGCACGAGCTCAACGCCGGGCCGGGCGCGGTCTTCCGCGCCCGGGACGGCAGGGTGCTCACCACGCTCTCGCTCGACGTGGCCGACGGCCGGATCCGGGCGGTCCGCCTGATGATCAACCCCGACAAGCTCGGGCACCTGGGTCCCGTGGCGGACGTCTGGGCCGTCGACCGCGAGACCCGGCACGCGATGCGGAGCCTGCGGCAGGCGTAGCGCCCGCGCCCGGGCCGGTGTCGGAAGTCCCTAGTCCTGCGCGCGCGCCGCGCGCTTCTCCGCCTGCTCCGCCTGCTTCTCCTTAATGCGCGCCGTCTCCTTGCGCACCTCGGCCTGCACGGCGCGCTCCTGGCGCAGCCAGCCGGGCTGCTCCTCCTTGAGCGCGTCGATCTGCTCGGTGGTGAGCGGCTCGGTCACTCCGCCGCGCGCGAGTCCCGCGATGGAGACGCCGAGCCTGGCGGCGACCACGGGGCGGGGGTGCGGGCCGTTGCGCCGCAGTTCCTGGAGCCACTCGGGCGGGTCGGCCTGCAACGCGTTCAGCTCGCTGCGCGAGACGACGCCCTCCTGGAACTCGGCGGGCGTGGCCTGGAGGTACACACCCAGCTTCTTCGCCGCGGTCGCGGGCTTCATGGTCTGGGTGGTCTGGTGCGACGTCATGGGTCCAGGGTATCGAGCATGTGCGCTACTCCTGACCACGCCGGGTAGCCTGGCGAGGTGACAGGCTCGGAAGTACCCCCGTCGTTCCGGCTCGCCTACGTTCCCGGAGTGACGCCCGCCAAATGGGTGCGGATCTGGCACGAGCGACTGCCCGACATCCCGCTGACCCTCCTCCCGGTGGCCGCCGCCGAGGCGCCCGGCCTGCTGCGCGCGGGCGGCGCCGACGCCGGTTTCGTACGGCTCCCCATCGACCGTACGGATCTCAGCGCGATCCCCCTCTACACCGAGACGACGGTCGTCGTCGTCCCCAAGGACCACGTCGTGGCGGCGGTCGAGGAGGTGTCCCCCGACGACCTCGCCGACGAGGTGGTGTTCCACCCGCTCGACGAGACCCTGGAGTGGGAGACCCGGCCCGGCCTGCCCGCGTACGAGCGTCCGGCGACGACCGCGGACGCCGTCGACCTGGTCGCGGCGGGGGTGGGTCTCCTCGTCGTACCGCAGTCGCTGGCCCGGCTGCACCACCGCAAGGACCTCACCTACCGCACGGTGACGGGCGCCCCCGAGTCGCGCGTCGCCCTGTCGTGGCCGGAGGCGGAGACCACCGACCTGGTCGAGGACTTCATCGGGATCGTCCGCGGCCGTACGGTCAACAGCTCGCGGGGCCGCGCGCAGACCGCGGCGAAGGACAGGGCTCCGGCGAAGGACAGGTCCGCGGCCAAGGCCGCGGCGCAGCCGAAGCGGAAGCCCGCGGCCGACAAGGGGCGCCGCGGGGCGCCCGCCCGGCAGGCGAAGAGCGCGAAGCCCGCCAAGCGCGGCAGGCCGCGGCGCCGCTCGTAGCGCCCGCGCACAGCAGGAGACAGCAGCACACACGGGACACAGCAGGAGGGGCCCCCGCCGAGTGGCGGGAGCCCCTTCTGTAGTGCTGCGTGCGAGCGTCAGGCCAGGATCGACAGCGCCTGGTTGAACGTCGCGGACGGGCGCATGACCGCGGAGGCCTTGGCCGGGTCGGGCTGGTAGTAGCCGCCGATGTCGGCCGGCGAGCCCTGCACCGCGATCAGCTCGTCGACGATGGTCTGCTCCTGCTCGGCCAGCGTCTTGGCCAGGGGCGCGAACGCCTCGGCGAGCTGCGTGTCCTCGGTCTGCTTGGCCAGCTCCTGCGCCCAGTACAGGGCGAGGTAGAAGTGGCTGCCGCGGTTGTCGATGCCACCGAGGCGACGGCTCGGCGACTTGTCGTTCTCCAGGAACGTGGCGGTGGCGCGGTCCAGGGTGTCGGCGAGGATCTGCGCGCGGGCATTGCCCGTCGTGGTGGCGAGGTGCTCGAAGCTCACCGCGAGGGCGAGGAACTCACCCAGGCTGTCCCAGCGCAGGTAGTTCTCCTTGACCAGCTGCTGGACGTGCTTCGGGGCGGAGCCGCCGGCGCCCGTCTCGAAGAGGCCGCCACCGTTCATCAGCGGGACGACCGACAGCATCTTGGCGCTGGTGCCCAGCTCCAGGATGGGGAAGAGGTCTGTGAGGTAGTCGCGCAGGACGTTGCCGGTGACGGAGATGGTGTCCTCGCCGCGGCGGATGCGCTCCAGGGAGAACGCGGTGGCCTCGACCGGGGACATGATGCGGATGTCCAGGCCCTCGGTGTCGTGGTCCGCGAGGTACTGCCGCACCTTGCCGATGAGCACGGCGTCGTGGGCGCGGGTCTCGTCCAGCCAGAAGACGGCCGGGCTGCCGGTGGCGCGGGCGCGGGTGACGGCGAGCTTGACCCAGTCCTGGATCGGCGCGTCCTTGGTCTGGCACATGCGGAAGATGTCGCCGACGGCGACGGCCTGCTCCAGGACGACGTTGCCCGCGCCGTCGACGACCCGCACGGTGCCGGTGGTCGCGACCTCGAAGGTCTTGTCGTGGCTGCCGTACTCCTCGGCCTTCTGCGCCATCAGGCCGACGTTCGGGACCGAGCCCATCGTGGCCGGGTCGAAGGCGCCGTTGGCGCGGCAGTCGTCGATGACGACCTGGTAGATGCCGGCGTAGCTGCTGTCGGGGAGGACCGCGAGGGTGTCGTGCTCCTCGCCGTCCGGGCCCCACATGTGGCCGGAGGTGCGGATCATGGCCGGCATGGAGGCGTCGACGATGACGTCGCTGGGGACGTGCAGGTTCGAGATGCCCTTGTCGGAGTCGACCATGGCGAGCTCGGGGCCCTCGGCCAGCTCGGCCTCGAAGGACGCCTTGATCTTGTCGCCCTCGGGCAGCGACTCCAGGCCCTTGAAGATGCCGCCCAGGCCGTCGTTCGGGGTCAGGCCCGCGGCGGCGAGGGTCTCGCCGTGCGCGGCGAAGGTCTTCGGGAAGAAGGCGCGGACCACGTGGCCGAAGACGATCGGGTCGGAGACCTTCATCATCGTGGCCTTGAGGTGCACGGAGAAGAGCACGCCCTGCGACTTGGCGCGGGCGACCTGCTGCTTCAGGAACTCGCGCAGCGCCGCGACGCGCATCACGGAGGCGTCGACGACCTCGCCGGCGAGGACCGGCACGGACTCGCGCAGGACGGTGGTGGAGCCGTCGTCACCGACGAGCTCGATGCGCAGCGCACCGGCTTCGGTGATGACCGCGGACTTCTCGGTCGAGCGGAAGTCGTTCTCGCCCATGGTGGCGACGTTCGTCTTCGAGTCGGCCGTCCAGGCACCCATGCGGTGCGGGTGGGCCTTGGCGTAGTTCTTGACCGACGCGGGGGCGCGGCGGTCGGAGTTGCCCTCGCGCAGGACCGGGTTGACGGCGCTGCCCTTGACCTTGTCGTAGCGGGCGCGGATGTCGCGCTCCTCGTCGGTCTTCGGGTCGTCCGGGTAGTCCGGGAGCGCGTAGCCCTGGCCCTGGAGCTCGGCGATCGCGGCCTTCAGCTGCGGGATCGAGGCCGAGATGTTGGGCAGCTTGATGATGTTCGCGCCGGGCGTCTTGGCCAGCTCACCGAGCTCGGCGAGGGCGTCGGAGATGCGCTGGCTCTCCTCCAGACGCTCCGGGAAGCTCGCGATGATGCGCCCCGCGAGCGAGATGTCGCGGGTCTCCACGCCGACACCGGCCGTCGAGGCGTAGGCCTGGACCACCGGCAAGAACGAATGGGTCGCCAGGGCCGGGGCCTCGTCAGTGTGGGTGTAGATGATGGTCGAGTCAGTCACCGGGTGCTCCGCTCCGCGTCTGCAACATTGCTCGACATCAAGATATCTCCTACCTCCCCCCTGAAGGACAGGGCCTAGGGGCCCGATCTCCGGCACCCCGCTCGCGCCGGGCAGTAGACACTGTCTACTCGACGTAGTAGACAGTGTCTATGACTGAACAGGACGCCGGGCTGCGGGCCCGGCTGGTCGACGTGGGCGTCGAGCTGGTGGCGGCGCGGGGCGTCCAGGCGCTGTCGCTGCGGGAGATCGCGCGCGGGGCCGGGGTCTCGCACGGGGCGCCCCGGCGGTACTTCCCCACGCATATGTCGCTGCTCTCCGCGATCGCGCGGCGCGGCTTCGAGGAGCTGGCGGCCGAGGCGGGGCGGGCCCTGGCGGACGGGGCGGAAGGGGACGCGCGGGCGCGGCTGAAGACGCTGAGCCGGGCCTACCTCGGGTTCGCCGCGGACCACCGCGGGATGTTCGAGCTGATGTTCCGCCACGATCTCCTCGAGAGCAATCAGCTGGGCCTGCGGGAGACCAGCCTGCCGCTCTTCGAAACGCTGGCCGGACTCGTCGCCGAGGCCCGCCCCGCCTCCGGCGCGGGAGCGCGGGTCGTCGCGGGCGCGCTCTGGGCGAACCTGCACGGCATCGCCCAGCTGTGGGGGTGGGGCAGCCTGCGCCTCGCCACGGGCGCCGAGGACGTGGAGGCGCTGCTGGACGCGGCGCTGGAGGCGCATCTCGGGCCGGAGGACGTGTGATGCCGGCAGCGGAGACGCCGGCGCCCAGGTCACCCGGGGCAGCCGGGGTAGCCGGAGCACCCGAAGCACCCGAAGCAGCCGGAGCACCCGAAGCAGCCGGAGCACCCGAAGCAGCCGGAGCAGCCGGAGCAGCCGGAGCAGCCGGAGCCGCGATACCCGCACCGCCCCGCGCCTCCGCGGTCCAGCAGCACCTCACCCTCGCCAGCAGTGTCGTCGGCGCGATGGTCGTCGCGCTGGACGGCACCGCGCTGACCGTCGTCCAGCCCGCCCTGCAACGCGACCTCGACGCCTCCTTCGCCCAGGTGCAGTGGACGAGCACCGGCTATCTGATCGCCGTGGCGAGCCTGCTCGTCTTCGCCGGGCGGCTCGGCGACCGGTACGGGCACGGGCGGCTCTTCGCCGTCGGAACGCTCGGCTTCGCCGCCGCGTCGGCGGGGGTGGGCCTCGCGTCCGGCATCGGCTGGGTGATCGCGCTCCGCGTCGCCCAGGGGATCTTCGGAGCGCTGCTGCAACCCGCGACGCTCGGGATGCTGCGGGCCGCGTTCCCGCCCGACCGGCTCGGGATGCCGATCGCCCTGCGGATGAGCGCGATCGGTCTGGCGGCGGCCACGGGGCCGCTGGTCGGCGGGGCGCTCGCCACGCATCTGGGCTGGCGCTCGGTGTTCTTCCTCAGCGTGGTGCCCGCGGTGGTGATCGGCGTACTCGCGCTCGTGGTACGTGTACCGGCGGCACCCCGGGCGACTCCCGCGCTCGGGCTCGACCTGCCCGGCGCCGGGCTGCTCGCGGTGACGCTGGCCTGCCTGGTGCACACCCTCGTCGCCGTGCCGGAGCAGGGGTGGACGGCGACGGCCGTGGCGGGCCTCGCGGGGGCGGCGCTCGCGAGAGGCGCGTTCGTACGGCACGAGGGACGTGCCGTACGCCCGCTGGTGCCGCCGCGCCTGCTCCGCTCGGCCGGGGTCGGTGCCGCGCTCGGCATCCTCGTCGCGGCGTCCGCGGCGATGTTCGGGGCCCTCTTCGTCGGTACGTACTTCCTCCAGGACGTCCTCGGCCTCGACCCGCTGGACTGTGCGCTGAGGGCGCTGCCGCTCGCCGTGATGATGGTGGTGAGCGCGCCGCTCGCCGCCGTGGTGCTGCGCGGGCAGGGGCCGCGGCGGACGATCACGGCGGCGATGACGGTGCTCGCCGCGGGGATCCTCGCCCTGTCGCGCCTCGACGCGGGGTCGGGGCCGGTGGCGACCGGTGCGGGGTTCCTGCTGGTGGGGGCCGGGTTCGGGACGGTGATGGTCGCGGCGACCGCGGCCGTCGTACGCCATGCGCCGATGGCCGACGCCGGGGTGGCGGGCGGCCTCCAGCAGACGGCGATGAACGTGGGGCCCACGGTGGGGATCGCCGCGGCGACGACCCTCATGACGGCTCTCGCGCCCCGCACGGGGGAACGCGGCCCCCAGTGGCCGGACGCCGGTTTCCTCTCCGCGATGACGCCCACGCTCACGACGCTCGCGGCAGTGGCGGCGCTGGGCGCCCTGACGGCGACGCGACTCCCGGGCCGCGACATGGCACGCCCCGAGCGTGCGGGGTTCGGGGCGTAGGGGCGGGGTCGAGGGCCCGGGGGGCCCGGGTCGGGGACGGGGGCCCGAAGGGGCGGGGGTCGAGGGCCGGGGCCCGGGGGGCGCCAGGGGCCCAAGGGCCCGCCGGCCCGGCCACCGGGGGTCAGTGGCCGGGGCCCGGAGCCCCGAGGCCGGGGGCCGGGGGTCCGGAGCCCGGGGGCCCGGGGGCCCGGCGGCCGGGGGTCAGGGCCCGGGCCCGGGGCCGGGGCCGGAGGCCAGGGCCCGGAGCCCGGAGGTCGGGGGCCAGATGCCGGGGCCGGGGGCCGGAGGCCGGGGCCCGGGGGCCCGGAGCCCCGAGGCCAGGGGCCGGGGGCCGGGGGTCCGGAGCCCGGGGGCCCGGGGGCCCGGCGGCCGGGCGGCCGGGGGTCAGGGCCCGGGGGGGGACCCGGCGGCCAGGGGCCGGGGGCCGGAGGCCAGGAGCCCGGAGGCCAAGCCAGGTAGGGGCCTCGGTGGAAGATGGCGCGTCACGCCCCGGCGAGCAGCGTCTCGTCCACCATCCGCAGCGCCGCCCGTGCCTGTCGCTCGTGTGTCTTCGCGTCGTCGAGGCGGAGCGTGAACGCCGCGCCGGTCACCGCCGTCGCGCCGTCCGGGGTCACGCCGCCCTCGCTGACGAAGCCGAGGCTCGTACCGCCGTGGAACCAGACGCCGTCCTCGCGGCCGGCGAGGGGGCGGGAGGCGATGCCCAGGCCGTAGCGGACGCCGTCGGCCGGGATCCAGTCCCGGACCGGCACCGTCGACTTCATCGCCGCCAGCTGAGCCGGGCGCAGCAGCCGGCCGCCGAGCAGCGCGCGCAGGAAGACGCCGTGGTCGTGTGTCGTCGAGATGAGGCAGCCGTCCGCTCCCCCGCCGTAGCCGAGCGTGGTCTCGGTGGGGCGCGTCTCGTCCGGGAAGTACGTGTAGCCGGTCGCCGTCGGCTGCGGCACGTACGCCGAGGAGCCGGGCACGATCGTGTGGCGCAGGCCGAGCGGTCCGATGATGCGGTCGTGGACCTCCTGGGCCCACGGGTTCCCGGTGACCGCCTCGACGAGCATCCCGGCGACGATGTAGTTCGTGTTGGAGTACCCCCAGCGCCGCTCCTGTGCCGGGTCGTCCGCGTCGGGCAGCCACTGCGGGGGTCTGCCGAGGGCCACCGCGAGCTGTTCCTTCGGGGACTGCGAACGGAAGCGGTTGCGCCGGTACGCGTCGGGGGTGAAGTCGCCGCTCTCCGCGGTGATGTACTCGTTGAGGCCGCTGGTCTGCCGCAGCAGGTAGGTGACGGTGATCCGGCGGCCGTCGTTGCCGTGGCCGCGGATCGCGCCGGGCAGCCAGCGCTCCACGGTGTCCGTCAGTCTCAGCCGTCCCTCGCCGACCAGCTGGAGGACGACGGTCGCCGTGTACGTCTTGGTGTCGCTGCCGATGCGGTAGTACGAGCCCCACGGCACCGGGCCCTGCGCGGGGGCGTCGAGGTCGGCGACCCCGGCGCGTGCCGTGGTGCGGCCGCGCGCGTCCTGCACCTCGGCGAGGACGCCGCTCGCGCCGGTGGCGCACAGGGCGTCGACGCCGCGCTGGAGGGCGCGTCCACGCGGGCCGCGCGGGGCACGCGGAGCGGCCGACGCCGGGGGCGCCGCCGTCCCCGCGAGAAGTGCCGCGGCGGCCGCCGTGAGGCCGGTTCGCCTGCTGATCTCGTTCACTGGGTCTTCTCCGTCTTCTCCGTCGTCCCCGTCGTCCCCGTCGTTCCCGTCGTCCCCGTCGTCCCCGTCGGCTTCGGGGACGGCTTCGCGCAGGTGACGTCCGCCGTGGGCAGCTCGCCGTCGCGCAGGTAGGTGTTCACGGCGTCGTCGGCGCACGGGACCGGGGTGAGGCCGCCGATGCCGCGTCCGTAGACGCCGTGCGAGCGGATGTCCGCCGTGACGAGGCGGGATCCCTTGAGCTTCTTGTGCAGCGCCAGAGCGCCCTCGTACGGGACGTTGTTGTCGTGCTTGGCCTGGAGCATCAGGACGGGCACGCCGTTGCGGATCTTCGTGCCGGGTTCGCGGGGCTCGGTCCCCCAGAACGCACAGGGGGCGATCATCCCGTTGACGTACGGCCCGAAGACCGGCTGGGCGGCGCGGCTGCGCTGCATGTTCTTCCAGTACGTCTCGGGGTTCTTCGGCCAGCCGCCCGCGGGCCAGCCCCCGTCGCCGCACATGAAGACCGCGCCGCCCGTCATGCTGTCCGCCAGCTCGGGCGACGAGAGGAGGTCGAGGAGTCCGCTCAGCGCGGGCCCCGGCTCGAACTCCTCGCCCGCGGCGGCCTTCTTCAAGTCGTCGACGACGCTGACGAGTTGCGGGTCGTACTCCTCGTGCTGCACGAGCTGCTTGAGGAGAATCCGCAGCAGCGGGGCGTCGAGGCGCACGTCCTTCACCGGGATGGGGCGACGCTCCGCCCGCGCGAGGAGCTTCAGGACGTCGTCGCGCACGTGGCCGCCGCCGAGCCCGTCGAGCGCCGCCTCCGCGGGCGCGCCCGACCGCTGGAACAGCTCGTACTGCGTGGCCGCCGGGTCGGTCGAGGAGTCCAGGACGATGCGGTCGCTCCGGTGCGGGAACAGCTGCGTGTAGACGGCGCCCAGGTCGGCGCCGTACGAGATGCCGTAGTACGACAGCCGGCGCTCGCCGAGCGCCGCACGGATGGCGTCCATGTCGCGGGCGACGTTCCTGGTCGAGGCGTGCGGCAGCAACGCGGCGTTGCCGCCGTGCTCCAGGCACCTGCGCGCGGTGTCCTGCGCGGACCGCACCGACTTCTCGAAGTCCCGGCGCGGGGTGGTGGTCGGGGCGGGCGGCGTGGGTTGCGGGGCCTCGCCGCAGGTGACAGGGGTGCTCTCACCGAGGAAGCGCGGGTCGAAGCCGATGAGGTCGTAGCGGTCGGCCGCGTCCTTCAACGCGGGGCGCAGCGTAAGGGTGTTGGCGAGTCCCGTGCCGCCGGGCCCGCCGGGGTTGGAGAGCAGGATGCCGCGCCGCTCCCCCGGCGACTTCGCCCTGATGCGGGAGACGGCGATGTCGATCGTACGGCCGCGGGGGTCCGCGTAGTCGAGGGGTACGGCCACCTTCGCGCACTGCGCGCCCGCCTCGTTCAGCTCTTTCTGGTCCGCGGAGCAAGGGCCCCAACTGACAGTCTGCCGTGGCGCCTTGGACGTACTGTCGACTCCGGGGAGGTCGGTGGCGGCTCCGGGGCCGGCGAACAATCCGACGAGGCCCAGGCCCGCGGTGACTGCTGACACGACGCGCATCGTGCTCCTTGGTCCGGTGGGGAAGTGATCTCCACGTTAGGAATGCGCGCACCGCCGGACCATCGGGCTACCGGGCCGGACCACCCGGGGGAAATCCCCCCGGCCTTGCCGCGGCCGTGGACAAGCAGGGGCGTAACCTGCGGGTATGCCCATGCGCGAGGAGAACGCACACGAGGAGAACGCGCACGACAAGGACGCGCACGACAAGGATGTACGCGTACCGGACGTCCTCGCCCACCTCGCGGGCGCGTGGCACGTCGAGCGCACGGTCCGCGACCTCGCCGACGGCTCCGAGGGCCGCTTCACCGGTACGACACGCTTCTCGCCGCTGCCCGCCCCGGACACCGGCGGCCTCCTCCACCACGAGTCCGGCACCTTCACCTGGCACGGCGTCGCACGCCCCGCCGAGCGCACGCTGCGCTCCCTGCCCGGCGGGGCGGCGGGCACGGCCCGCGTGGAGTTCGCCGACGGCCGCTTCTTCCACGACCTCGACCTGCGCACGGGCCGCTGGACGGCGGACCACCCCTACGCGCGCGACCTCTACCGCGGCGAGTTCGAGGTGGTCGACGCGGACCGCTGGCGGGCCCGGTGGCGGGTCGGCGGGCCCGCGAAGGACCTGCTGCTCGTCACGGAGTACCGGCGGCAGGAGCAGGAGTGACCGGGTCGCGGGCGGCCTCGGAGTGCGTCCTCACTGGCTGCCGCGCGCCATCCAGTTCTCCGGCGCCTCAAGGGCCTTGAAGCCGAGCTTCTCGTAGACGCCGTGCGCGTCCCCCGTGGCGAGCAGGGTCCGCCGCACGCCGTACGGCTCCAGGTGCGCGCAGACCGCGTCGACGAGCGCGACGCCGAGGCCCTTGCCGCGCGCGTCCGGCGCGACGTACACGTCGCAGAGCCAGGCGAAGGTGGCCCGGTCGGTCACCACGCGGGCGTACGCGACCTGCTCCCCCGAAGCCGCCTCGTATGCCCCGAAGTTGACCGATCCGGCGATCGCCGCGTCCTGCTTCTCGCGGGGGCGCCCGAGCGCCCAGTACGCGTCGGTGGAGAGCCAGCGGTGGACGCGCGCGGCGTCGATGCGGGCGGGGTCGGCGGATATCTCGTAGCCGTCGGGCACGGTGACACGGTTGTTCATGGGGCGAGCCTCGCAGCCTGCGCGGGCCGGAGTCGAGTGGATTCCGCCGGGCGGGACGGGTGGTCCGCGGTTACGCCAGCACCTCGTCGCACGCCACCCGCAGCCTGCGCACCCCTTCCGTGATCTCCCCCACCCCGGCGACCGCCGCGAAGCTCAGCCGGACGTGACCGGCCGGGGGCTCGGCCGCGAAGTACGGCCGGCCGGGGGCCACGGCCACACCCGCGCGCAGGGCCGCCGAGGCGAACGCGGACTCGTCCGCGCCGTCGGGCAGCCGCAGCCACAGGTTGTAGCCGCCCGCCGGGATGTGCGGCACCGTGAACCCGGGCAGCCGCAGCCGCAGCGCCGCCGCCATCGCGTCCCTGCGCTCCTTCAACTCCCCCGCCACCGCGCGCAGATGGCGCGGCCAGGCCGGGGTGCCCACCAGTTCGAGCGCCGCCTCCTGGAGCGGCCGCGGCACGAAGAAGTGGTCGACGACCTGGATGGCGCGCAGCCGTTCGAGGACCGGTCCGCGGGCGGCGAGCGCGCTGACGCGGAAGCTCGGCGCGGTGGCCTTGGTGAGCGAGCAGACGTGGACGACGACGCCGTCGTGGTCGTCGGAGGAGAGCGGGCGCGGCAGCGGGCCGGCGTCCTCGTGGACGAGGCGGCGCACGAAGTCGTCCTCGATGACGAAGGCGCCCGCCTCGCGGGCGATCCGCAGGACCTCGGGGCGTCGCTCGGCGGAGAGGACGGCGCCGGTCGGATTCTGGAACAGCGGCTGGCAGACGAACACCCGTGCCCCCGTCGCCCGGAAGGCGGCCGCGAGGAGCTGGGGCCGCACCCCGTCGGTGTCGACCGGCACCGGCACCGGCCGCAGCCCCGCGGCCCGCGCGATCGCCAGCATGCCCGGATACGTCGGGGACTCGACGAGGACCGGCGCGCCGGGCGGGGCGAGCGCCCGCAGGGCCGTCGTCAGGGCGCTCTGGCCGCCCGCGGTGATGAGCACTTCGGCGGCCGTGATCGCGCCGCCGATCCCCCGGGCGAACCACTCGCGCAGCTCGGGCAGGCCGTCGACCGGCGGCCGCCCCCACGCGCCGGGCCGCCGCCCCGCCCGCGCGAGGGCCGCCGCCATCGCGCGCTCGGGTTGCAGCGCGGGGTTCAGATAGCCGCCGTTGAACTCGATGATGCCCGGCGCCGGCGCGGCGAGCGTGGCGAGCACCCCGGACGCGTCGACCGAGCGCGGCACGAGCTCGGCCGCGGCGTCGGCGCTGAGCGTCACCTCCTGCCACGAGGTGTCCCCGGCGGGCGCGGCGGGCGCCGGCGCCTGGGCACGGAAGACGCCCGCGCCGGGCCGGGTGACGACGAGCCCTTCGGCGGCCAGCTGCCCCAGGGCCCTGGACACGGTCACCGGGCTCACCCTGAACCGCTCGACGAGCGAGCGGCTCGACGGCAGCTTTCCACCCGGGGAGTAGCGGTCGAGCTCATTCCGCAGGCTTTTCGCCAGTTCAGCCACGCTGCTACTGTCATGCATGACAGCACAGGATAGCGCTACTCGTCCGACCCGGATAGCGGTCACGGCCCCCGCGGAGACTCCCCGGCCGCCCCGCCCCGCCGGCTCCCGCCGCGCCGGCACCGTCATGGCCGCCCTCGGCGTCACCGCCTTCTCCCTCACCTTCCCCTCGACCGCCTGGGGCCTCGAAGGCATCGGGCCGTGGAGCTTCGTCACCCTGCGCGGTGTGCTCAGCGCGCTCATCGCGGGCGGCTGTCTGCTCGCCCTGCGCGTCGCGGTCCCGCACCGCCGCCACTGGGCGGGGCTCGCGGTGGTGGGCGCGGGCGTCGTCGTCGGGTTCCCGCTGCTCACCACGCTCGCCCTCCAGACCTCCACCACCGCGCACGCTGCCGTGGTCGTCGGCCTGCTCCCCCTGACGACCGCCGTCCTCTCGGCGCTGCGGACCGGGGCGCGCCCGTCGCGCGCGTTCTGGGCGGCGGCGCTCGCCGGGGCCACCGCCGTCATCGCGTTCACCGTGCAGCAGAGCGGCGGCGCCCTGACCACCGCCGACCTCTACCTCTTCGGCGCGCTGCTGATCTGCGCGGCCGGCTACACCGAGGGCGGCCGGCTGGCCCGTGAGATGCCCGGCTGGCAGGTCATCGGCTGGGCGCTCATCCTCTGCCTGCCGCTCAACGTCGTGGGCGCGCTCCTCGCCCTGCCCCACGAGTCCTTCCACCTCACCGGGCACAGCACGGCGGGGCTGCTGTACGCCGCGATCGGCTCGCAGTTCCTCGGCCTGGTCGTCTGGTACCGGGGCATGGCGGCGATCGGCGTCCCCAAGGCCAGCCAGCTACAGCTCGCCCAGCCGCTGCTGACCCTGGTCTGGTCCGTCTTCCTGCTCGGCGAGCACCTCACCGTCGCCGCACCGCTCACGGCCGCCGCCGTCCTCGTCTGCATCGCGGTCACCCAACGGGCCCGCGGCTGACCGGTTGGCCGTCCGACGGGGCCCCAACTCCCGCCACCCGTCGTACACTTGCGGCCACAGATCGCTACCGCAGAGCGGGACGAGGGGGCACTGGAGATGCGTGCAACCGTAGGCGACGAGCTGGTGGTGCACGGCCGGGTCGTCGGGCAGCGCGACCGGGTCGCGCGGATCGTCGAGGTGCTCGGCGCGGACGGCGGCCCGCCGTACCGCGCCCGCTTCGAGGACGGCCACGAGACCGTGATCTCGCCGGGCCCCGACACCGTCGTGCGGCACCAGGACCCGGCCTCCTAGGTCACGGGGTCTCCCGGGTCACGGGGCCCGGCAGGTCACTCGGTCAAACGCGGGGGCTTCGCCGGCTCCTGGTAGTGGTCGGCGACCACCCGCGCCATCGCGCCGATCCTGTCGACGCCGACCTCCTTGGCCGAGAAATAGATGTGCCCGCGCACCTCGTCGTACCCCTTGGCGTACGTGAGGTGCCGGGACAGCTCCGCCGGGTCCTGCCAGGCCGCGGGCTGCGCCGGGTCACCGGCCTTGTAGAGGGCCTCGCCGATGTACAGGCGCACGCCCGTGCCGCGCACGACCTCGTTCCACCAGGGGATGAGCTTGGCGTAGTCCGCGGCGGGGAAGCCGATGTTCCAGTACACCTGCGGGACGATGTAGTCGAGCCAGCCCTTCTTCACCCAGCCGCGCGTGTCGGCGTACAGGTCGTCGTAGGTCTGCACCCCGGCCCGGGTGTCCGAGCCGGTCGGGTCGGTCGCGATGTTCCGCCAGACCGCGAAGGGGCTGATCCCGAACTGGGTCTGCCGCCGCGCCTTCTTCACCCGGCCCGCCATCTCCCGCACCAGCCGGTCGATGTTGTCCCGCCGCCAGGAGGCCCGGTCCGGGAAGCCGCCGCCGTACTCCTCGAAGGCCGCGTCGTCGTCGAAGACCTGGCCCGCGACGGGATACGGGTAGAAGTAGTCGTCCCAGTGCACCGCGTCGATCGGGTACTTGCGGACGGCGTCCAGCATCGCGTCCTGGACGAAGCGCCGCACCGCGGGCAGGCCCGGGTTGTAGTACAGCTTCCCGCCGTACGGCACGACCCAGTCGGGGTGCACCCGCGCGGGATGCGTGGGGACCAGGCGCGACGGGTCGGTGTGGTTGGCGATCCGGAAGGGGTTGAACCACGCGTGCAGCTCCAGGCCTCTGCTGTGCGCCTCCCGCACGGCGGTGCCCAGCGGGTCCCAGCCCGGGTCCTTGCCCTGCGTCCCGGTGAGGTACTCCGACCACGGCTCGTACGGCGAGGGCCACAGGGCGTCGGCCGTGGGCCGCACCTGGAAGACCACCGCGTTGAGTCTGCGGCTCACGGCCGAGTCCAGGAAGGCGAGCAGCTCGCTGCGCTGCTGGGCCGCCGGGAGCCCCGGCTTGGAGGGCCAGTCGCGGTTGACGACGCTCGCCAGCCACATGCCCCGCAGTTCCCGCTTCTTCTTCCGCCGCCGGTCGGGAGCGGCGGCGGCGTCACCCGCCGTCGCCAGGCCGGCCACCGCCGCGGCGGCCACCACCGAGAAACCCCGACGTGACATACGCCTCATCTGCGTGCCCCCTGAGCTCGCTGTGGACCGGCACCCCTTGCCGGATGCGCACAGCATGCCCGACCCGGCCCGCCATGGACCCCTCATTGCGGAGTAACGTTCACGGCCGAGGCAGGCACCGCATCCATACGGGGGACCTGCCGGCCCCGTTGATCAGCGAAAGGCACGAGGTGACCGACTCCATGACCGATATCGCACGCGTCGGAGTGGTGGGCTGTGGCCAGATGGGCGCCGGAATCGCAGAGGTCTGCGCCCGCTCCGGACTGGACGTGAAGGTCGCGGAGACCACCGGCGAGGCCCTGGAAATCGGGCGTACGCGGCTCTACAACTCGCTCTCCAAGGCAGCCGAGCGCGGCAAGATCTCCGACGAGGAGCGCGACGCGACGCTCGACCGCCTCAGCTTCACCACCGACCTCGGCGAGTTCGCCGACCGTGACCTGGTCATCGAGGCCGTGGTGGAGAACGAGCAGGTCAAGACGGAGATCTTCCAGGTTCTCGACCAGGTGGTGACCCGGCAGGACGCGATCCTCGCCTCCAACACCTCGTCCATCCCGCTGGTGAAGCTGGCCGTCGCGACCACGCGCCCCGACCAGGTCATCGGCATCCACTTCTTCAACCCGGCGCCGGTGCAGCAGCTCGTCGAGCTGATCCCCGCGCTGACCACCTCCGAGGGCACCATCAGCCGGGCCCAGGCCATGGTCGAGAAGGTCCTCGGCAAGCACGCGATCCGCGCCCAGGACCGCTCGGGCTTCGTGGTCAACGCGCTGCTCATCCCGTATCTGCTCTCCGCGATCCGGATGTTCGAGTCGGGCATCGCGAGCCGTGAGGACATCGACAACGGCATGGAGATGGGCTGCGCCCACCCGATGGGCCCGCTCAAGCTCTCCGACCTGATCGGCCTGGACACGGTCGCCTCGGTCGCCGACTCCATGTACGCCGAGTACAAGGAGCCGCTGTACGCCGCTCCCCCGCTGCTCCAGCGGATGGTGGACGCCGGGCGGCTCGGCCGGAAGTCCGGCTCGGGCTTCTACACGTACGCCTGACGGGTCGCACTCCACCGCCGCCTCGACGGTCTCACTCCCCGTACGAACACTCTCCGTACCCGACGGGCCCGGCACTCCTGCGAGTGCCGGGCCCGTGGCGTTCACACACCGTGTGCGCCGGGGGCTCGCATATGCCCATCGCACACGCTCCCGCCCTGCCCACCGCGCTAGTTCACTCTCTGTTGGGAGGAAGGGGGGAAGCGCCATTACAGAGAGGAGTGGTCTCGTGACCACCGACGGCGAGAGTGCCGTGGTCCCGGAAGAACTCGCGGAGCTCCGACGCAGCCTGGACGTGGGCCTCGCCCGCGTCGACGGACGGCTGGCGTTGCTCACTCAGCACGATGAACAGACCGCCAAGAACGTGGAGACCATGGAGGCCCGGGTCGCCGCGCTGGAGAACACACGCTGGCCACTGCCGACCATCGTCGCCCTCGCGGCGGTCGCGGCGATCGCCGTGGCGGTCTGGCAGGCCATCGGTCGCTGACTAGCGCGCGTCCTGACCGAGACGCAGATGGTGGAGGAGGAGCAGGGCGGCGGCCATGTTGGCGGCCGGCACCTCCCCGCGGGACACCATGTCGGGGACCAGCTTGAGCGGGACCCACTCGCGGCGGTCCGACTCGAAGTCGTCCTGGGGGTGCCCGATGTACGTCCCTTCGTCGGACCAGTAGATGTGGTGCCGGGCGTCGGTGAGGCCGTTGGACGGCTCCACGCTCATGAGGTGCCGCAGCGGGCCCGGCCGCCACCCGGTCTCCTCCTCCATCTCGCGTGCCGCCGCGTACGCGATGTCCTCACCGTCCTCGACGACGCCGGCCGCGAGCTCCCAGCCCCAGCTGTCGGTGATGAAGCGGTGCCGCCACAGCAGGAGCACTTCGTTGGCGTCGTTGACGACGGTGGCCACGGCGACGGGCCGCAGCCGGATCAGGAAGTGGTCCAGATGCCGACCGTCGGGCAGCTCGACATCGGCCAGATTGACCGTGAACCACCTGTTTCCATACACAGTTTGTTCGCTCTGTTTCGTCCACTGCACGGTTCTGCCACCTTCCGACTGGTAGATGGCAATATCGCAGCAGACGAATCTTTGCAGCAGCGTGTGTGCGCCTCGGGACTGTGCGTCACAGGGGGACGCGCAGCGCCCCGGCGATCAGCTCGGCCGCCTCGGCCGTGCCCGCGCAGTCGCTGCGGACCAGGTGCTCACGCACGGCGCGCAGCCGGTCGCGGAGTCTCTGCGACTCCATGCCCCGCGCCTGTTCCGCCATCTCCACCGCCGTGGCCACCGCCTCGTCGGTGTTGCCCTGGCGCAGCTCGATCTGGCTCAGCATGGCGAGCCGGTGCACCCGCCCGCGGTCGTGCGCCGGCGTGTCCACGGCCGCCGCGGCGTGCTCCCTGGCGCTGGCCAGATCGCCGAGGCTGAGCAGCGCCTCCGCCACTTGCACGTTCACCAGGCCGGGCTGGACATAGCCGGTCTCGTCCGGCTCACGGCCGCGCAGGATCCGGTCGGCCGCGGCCTCCGCACGCCGGATGCAGGACAGCGCGCTCCTGCCGTCGCCCAGGTGTGCGTACGCCTTGGCCTGCATCGCGTACAGGTCGGAGGCGAGCGCCGGGGTGAGGTCACGGCCCGCGGCCCGCAGCGCCGCCTCGGCGAACGCGACGGCCTGCCGGTACTCGCGCATGAACAGCGACTGGTTGACCAGCAGCGCGATCACATAGGCCCCGAGCCCCGTGTCGCCGCTCGCCTTGGCGAGGCGCAGCGCCTGGTGGAAGTAGCGCTGGGCGAGACCGTGCGCGTCCGAGTCGTAGGCGCAGATCCCCGCGATGGCGACCAACCCGCCCGTGGATCGGTGCAGTTGGCGGCCCATCTCGTCGGTGTAGCTGCCGCGCAGCAGGGGCGCGGCCTCCGCGTTGAGGAAGCCGACGATGCGGGTGCGGGTCGCGATGCCCCCGGTCTTGCGGTACATCTGCTCGTAGTGGGCGCGGGCGGCGCGCATCATCTCGATGTCGGCGGTGCTGACGGGGTGGCGTCCGCCGCGGGAGACGTCGACGTCGTCGGGCGGGTTCTCCCACTCCCAGACGGGCATCACGGCGGGCGTGCCGGTGACGGCGGGCGCGCCGAGCAGGTGCGGGCGCTGCTGTTCGTCCGAGCGCCACAGGGCGGTGGCCCGTTCCACGAAGCCGGAGAGCGTGGAGGCGGCCGAGCCGACCCTGGCGGCGGGGACCCCGGGCAGCCCGAGGCCGATGTCGTCCAGGGTGACGGGCCGTTGCAGCCGGGCGGCGAGCACCTCGCAGATCAGGTCGGGCACCTGGCCGCGCGGGCGCTGGCCCTTCAACCAGCGGGACACGGCGGTGTGTTCGTACCGCAACGCGAGACCTCTGGCTCTGCCGGCCTGGTTCACATGTGCGGCGAGTCCCGCGTGGGAGATGCCGGCTTCGTCGAGGATCGCGTCGAGCAGGGTGTTGGGCTGCATGGATGCCCTCCGGTGGCTCGGTGCTCCTCACATTAGTGGAGGTCGCTTCACACGGGGTGTGAACGGAGTGCTCGGATCCGGGGGGTGTGCGCTCTGCCGCACGGTGTGTGGGATCGCTTGACTGAGATGCCTCATCAGTTAAGGAGGCCGGCCGGGCCGTCGGCTCCCCCCTCGAACAGTGCGGCGGCCCTCACTCGCGTCGTCCGTCCCGCCGTCTGCCCGACAACTCCATGGCGGGGCGGATGGCGCATGCCGCTGCCCGTCTGCCCGTCTGCCCGGAGCGGTCACCTGCCGGTCATGGAGCGGACGTGCCGCTCCGGCTCGTGTTCCGGTTCCGGCTCGGGCTCCTCCTCGGGCTGCCGCAGAGGGACCCTCTTGCGGTCGTTGCGCAGCACGAGCAGCGCCGTGTCGTCGGACGGCAAGCCCTCGGAATGGCGCAGGAGTTCGGCGTAGACCGCGCGGATGAGGCCCTGCGGGGAGACCGGCGGGACGCGGGCCGCCTCGGCGAGCACGGCCCGCAGCGGGAAGAACGTCCCCGCCGCGTCGCGCGCGTCCTCCATGCCGTCCGTGTGCAGGACGAGCATTTCGCCGGGCAGCAGCCGACCGCAGTGGAGCACCGGCAGGTCGGCGGGGAGCGGGAAGGACCCGAGCGGCGGCAGCGGCACCCCGTCCGTCAGGTGCCGCGCGGTGCCGCTGAGCAGATGCGGCCAGGGGTGACCGCAGTTGAGCGCGGAGATCCCGCCGTCCCTGGCGATCTCCAGGAGCAGTACGGTGACGAACTCCTCGCCGAGCGCGCTCTCCGGCGCCGGAGCGCCGCCCGGGGTGTCCCCGGTCCGCGAGCGCTCGTGCAGGTGCCGGGCGAGTGTCCGCTCCAGGCGGCGCAGGACCAGCGGCAGTTCCGGTTCGTCGTGCGCGGCTTCCCGGAAGCTGCCGAGCACCGCGGCGACGGTCCCCATGGCGGCGAGGCCGTGGCCCCGCACGTCGCCCATCACGACACGGACGCCGTGGTCGGTGGCGGCGACCTCGTACAGATCGCCGCCGACGGAGGCGCCGCGGGAGGCGGAGAGCCGCCCCGCGGCGAGCGTGAGCCCTTCGACGCGGGGTGGCAGGGGCCGCACGAGTACGTTCTGTGCGGCGCCCGCGACCTCGCGGACCTGCCGCAACTCCCGCACCAGCGCCCGCCGGACATGCAGTATGAGCCCGGTGCCGACGGCGAAGAAGACGGCACTGCTGACGATGCGGGCTCCCATGCTGTCCTGCGTGGCGAGCGGGCAGGCCAGTTTGTACGTGATGGCAACGGCGCCCCATACCGTGGGCAGGCCCAGCGTGAGCACCCGCCGGGCACCCTGCCGCTCCGCCCGGCAGGGGGCTCTGGTCTTGATACGGATCATGCCGATGGCCCCCCTTGGCCCTGTTCCGCGCACAGACCGGCCCTTACGACCGGATCGATTCTGTCTACCGGGTGAACCGATCGGGCCAAGTGACGCCACTTGTCACCCAAATGAGTGAGGGACCTACCCGGTGGTCCGGGTAAGTCCCTCTTTGCGCCCCTTGTGCGCCTGTCGGCGGCTACGGGCAGTGACTACGCTCCGCGCAGCACCGCGCCCGTCCGCTCGGCCGCCAGCGCGACGGCCGCGTCGCGGGCCGCGGAGGCCTCGTCGACGGTCAGCGTGCGGTCGGCGGCCCGGAAGCGCAGCGCGTACGCGAGGGACTTCTTGCCCTCGCCGAGCTGCTCGCCCTCGAAGACGTCGAACAGCCGGATGGACTCCAGGAGTTCACCCGCCCCGCCGCGCAGGAAGTACTCGACCACGGCGGCCGGCACCTCCTTGTCGACGACGAGCGCGACGTCCTGCGTGGCCACCGGGAAGGTGGAGATCCGCGGCGCGCGCAGCACGCCTTCACGGGCCTGCTCCAGGCGGTCCAGGTCGAGCTCCATCGCGCAGGTGCGCGCGGGCACGCCGAGCGCCTTGACGACGCGCGGGTGCAGCTCACCGGCGTGTCCGACGGAGACGATCTCGCCGTCGACCACGACCTTCAGCTCGGCGCAGCGGCCCGGGTGCCACGGTCCGTACTGCCCCTTGTCGACGATCAGCTCGACGCCGGCCTCACGGGCGACGGTCCGCGCCGCCTCGACGGCGTCGGCCCAGTCCGCCGGGCGGCCCTTGCCCCACCAGCCGGCCTGCTCGCGGGCGCCCGCGAGGACGACGGCGGCGTGCCGGGGCTGGACGGGCAGCGCCGCGGTGAGCGACGCGATCTCCTCGTCGGTGGGCCGCCGGTCGACGGGCAGCCGCGTCGCGACCTTGAGCTCGTCCTGCGGCTTGAAGACGAGGCCGGTCTCGAAGAGGGCCAGGTCGTGCGAGCCGCGTCCGTCGTTGCGGCGCAGGGCCGAGAGCAGACCCGGCAGCAGCGTCGTGCGGAGCGCGGGCTCCTCGTCGGAGAGCGGGTTGACGAGCTTGACCACGCGGCGGTTCGGGTCGTCCGCGTCCAGGCTCAGCTGGTCGAAGACGCCCTCCGCGATGAAGGGGTAGCTCAGCGACTCGACGTAACCGGCGCCGGCCAGCGCGCGGCCGACGCGGCGGTGCAGCCGCTGCCGCTCGGTCAGGCCGCGGCCCGCGGGGGGCTTCGGCAGGGTCGAGGGCAGGTTCTCGTACCCCTCCAGGCGGATGACCTCTTCGGCGAGGTCGTTCGGCTCGGCGAGGTCGGGGCGCCACGACGGGACGGTGACGGTCAGGTCGTCCTGGCCGTAGACGTCGCAGCCCACCTGCTGGAGGCGGCGTACGACGGTCTCGCGGCCGTAGGCCACGCCGGCGACCTTGTCCGGGTGGTCGGCGGGCATCGTGATCGTGCGCGGCGCGGTCGGCGCGATGACCTCGGTGACGCCGGCCTCGGCGGTGCCGCCCGCGAGCAGCACCAGCAGGTCGACGGTGCGCTGCGCGGCGGCGGCCGCGGCCTGCGGGTCGACGCCGCGCTCAAAGCGCTTGGACGCCTCGGAGGCCAGCTTGTGGCGGCGCGCGGTGCGGGCGATGGAGATCGCGTCGAAGTGCGCGGCCTCGATGACGACGTCGGTGGTCCCGGCGGCCTCGTCGGAGTCGGCGATCTCGGTGTTGGCGCCGCCCATGACGCCCGCGAGGCCGATGGGGCCGCGGTCGTCGGTGATGACCAGGTCCCCGGCGTCGAGGACGCGCTTGGCGCCGTCGAGCGTGGTGAGCTTCTCGCCCTGCTCGGCCCGGCGCACGCCGATCGTGCCCTGGACGCGGGCGCGGTCGTACGTGTGCAGGGGCTGGCCGAGCTCCATCATCACGTAGTTGGCGATGTCGACGGTGAGCGAGATCGGGCGCATGCCGACCTTCTGGAGGCGGCGCTGGAGCCAGATCGGGGAGCGGGCCTCGGGCCGCAGGCCGGTGACGGTGCGCGCGGTGAAGCGGTCGCAGCCGAGCGGGTCGCTGATCTTGACGGGGTAGCCGAAGGAGTTCGGCGCGGGCACGTCGAGGAGCGCCGGGTCGCGCAGCGGCAGGCCGTACGCGATGGCGGCCTCGCGGGCGACGCCGCGCATCGAGAGCGCGTAACCGCGGTCGGGCGTGACGGCGATGTCCAGGACCTCGTCGACGAGTTCGAGGAGCTCGATGGCGTCGGTGCCGGCCTCGTGCTCGGGCGGCAGGACGATGATGCCGCCGCTGCCGTCGTCGCCCATGCCGAGCTCGTCGCCGGAGCAGATCATGCCGTGCGAGACCTTGCCGTACGTCTTGCGGGCGGCGATGGCGAAGTCGCCGGGCAGGACGGCGCCGGGCAGGACCACGACGACCTTGTCGCCGACGGCGAAGTTCCGGGCGCCGCAGACGATCTCCTGCGGCTCGCCGGTTCCGTTGGCCTGGCCGACGTCGACGGTGCAGAAGCGGATGGGCTTCTTGAAGCCCTCCAGCTCCTCGATGGTGAGGACCTTGCCCACGACGAGCGGGCCCTTGAGCCCTGCGCCGAGCTGCTCGACGGTCTCGACCTCCAGGCCGACCTCGATGAGCTTGGCCTGCACGTCACGGCCGGTCTCGGTGGCGGGGAGGTCGACGTACTCCCGCAGCCAGGAAAGCGGGACCCGCATCAGATCTCCATCCCGAACGGCCGGGTGAACCGGATGTCACCCTCGACCATGTCTCGCATGTCTTCGACGTTGTGGCGGAACATCAGCATCCGTTCGATGCCGAACCCGAAGGCGAATCCGCTGTACTTCTTGGGGTCGACGCCGCAGGCCGTGAGGACCTTCGGGTTGACCATGCCGCAGCCGCCGAGCTCGATCCAGCCCTCGCTGCCGCAGGTGCGGCAGGGGCGGTCGGGGTTGCCGACGGACTCGCCGCGGCACACGTAGCAGACCATGTCCATCTCGGCGGACGGCTCGGTGAACGGGAAGTAGTTCGGCCGCAGGCGGGTCTTCATGTCCGGGCCGAAGAGCGCCTGGACCATGTGGTCGAGGGTGCCCTTCAGGTCGGCCATGGTGAGGCCCTCGTCGACGGCGAGCAGCTCGATCTGGTGGAAGACCGGGGTGTGCGTCGCGTCGAGCTCGTCCGTGCGGTACACCCGGCCGGGGCAGACGATGTAGACCGGCGGCTCGCGGCGCTCGAGGAGCGCGCGCGCCTGCACGGGCGAGGTGTGCGTCCGCAGCACGACCCCGCTCTCGTCGCCCTCGGTCCCCTTGGGCCCCTGGACGAAGAAGGTGTCCTGCATCTGCCGGGCCGGGTGGTCGGGCGTGAAGTTGAGCGCGTCGAAGTTGAACCACTCCGCCTCGACCTCGGGGCCCTCGGCGACCTCGTACCCCATCGAGACGAAGACGTCGGCGACGCGCTCCATCATCGTGGTCAGCGGGTGCCGGGCGCCGGCGGGCGTGCGGTCGTACGGCAGCGTGACGTCCACCGCCTCCTCGACCAGGACGCGGGCGTCGCGCTCGGCCTCGAGCTCGGCCTGGCGGGCGGCCAGGGCCTTGCTCACGGCGCCGCGCGCCATGCCGACGCGCTTGCCCGCCTCGGCCTTGGCCTGCGGGGGCAGCGCGCCGATCTCGCGGTTGGCGAGCGCCAGCGGCGAGGTGCCGCCGGTGTGCGCGACCTTGGCCTCCTGGAGCGCGTCGAGGGAGTCCGCGACCGCGAAGGCGGCGAGCGCCTCGTCCCGCATGCGCTCGATCTCTTCAGGTTTCAGTGCCTCGACCTCAACAGGGTCGTACGACTTGTTCGGTGCCGACATCTCTTCCCGTGCTTCCGGTTGGCTGGCGGATGGGTCCCCGTCAACGACTCGGAGACAAGCTGTCCCAGGTGTGGGGACACAAAGTGCCAACGACCGAGTCTAACGGGGGTGCGGTGAACGAATGCGCCCGCGGGCTGCTCGCGGCCTCAGTGACTCACGTGAGTCACTGGAGATACGCCGGGGCGCCCACGGGCAACGTAAATCGGAACTGGGCGCCGCCGCCGGTCGCGCGGCCGACGGTGATCGTCCCGCCGTGTGCCTCCACGATGCCCTTCACGATGTACAGCCCCAGTCCCGTCCCGCCGCGTTTGCTGCCCCGCCAGAAGCGGGTGAAGACGCGGCCCATCGACTCCTCCGGAATGCCGGGACCTTCGTCGCTCACGGTCACGGCGGTCTCGGCGCCGCCCCGCTCGCGCGGCGAGGAGGAGGGCGCCACCTCGATGGTGACGGTTCCCTCGCCGTGCCGCACGGCATTTTCCAGCAGGTTGCTGAGCACCTGGTCGACCTTGTCGGGGTCCGCCCAGCAGTCGGGCAGCGGCTGCTGGACCCGGACGAGGAAGCGGTCCGCGTCCTGTCCGGCGGCGACGTGCGCCTGGATGTGCCGGCCGACGGCCACCCCGATGTCGACGGGCTGGCGGCGCAGCTCAAGACGTCCGGAGTCGATGCGGGAGATGTCCAGGAGCTCGGCGATCAGCCGGGTGACGCGGTTGGCGTCGGCGTCAACGGTCTCCAGCATCAGTTTCTTCTGGTCGTCGGTGAACCGCTCCCACTTGGCGAGCAGCGTCGCGGTGAAGCCCTTGACGGAGGTGAGCGGGGAGCGGAGCTCGTGGGCGACCGTGGCGATCAGCTCGGCGTGGCTGCGCTCGGTGCGGCGGCGGGCCTCGGTGTCGCGGAGACAGACGACGACGCGGCGGACGGGCCCGGTGCGGGTGGTGCGGACGTAGCGCGCAGAGACGAGGACTTCGCGGCCGCCGGGCAGGAGGAGGTTGCGCTCGGGCTGGCCGACGCGGATGGCGAGGCCGCCGTAGGGATCGGTCAGCTGCCACCAGCGGCGGCCTTCGAGGTCCTCTAAGGGGAGCGCGTGGTCCAGGGGCGTGCCGAGGACGTCGGCCGCGGGGACCGCGGTGATCCGCGCCGCCGCCGCGTTGAAGCAGATGACGTGGCCCGTCTCGTCCGCGACGACGAGCCCGTCGGGCAGCTCGTCGGGGTCGAGTCCGAGGCCGCCGAGGTCACCGGGACCGCCGTGGTCCGCGCGAGCACGGACGAGGTCCTGTACCCCCGGTGCTCTGCTCGTGCCCACACTCATTCCCCGTACCCCACCTCTCGGACCTGTCGGGGCCCCGAGCCCGTCACACTACTAGCTCGATGTGACGGAGCGGCACCCTCCGGCGGCGCGCTGTGCACGTGCTGAGGCATAGAGGCACACGGCCGCCGCGGTCGCGAGGTTGAGGCTCTCGGCTCTGCCGTGGATCGGAACACGCACCACCGCGTCGGCGAGTGCGCGGGTCTCCTCCGGCAGTCCCCACGCCTCGTTGCCGAAGATCCAGGCGGTGGGGGTGCCCATGGTGCCCTTGTCGAGCTCCGTGTCGAGGTCGTCCGCGCCGGCCCCGTCGGCGGCGAGGATGCGCACTCCCGCGTCCTTGAGCCCTCGTACGGCCTGTTCGACGGGTACGCCGACGGCGACCGGCAGATGGAAGTGCGAGCCGACCGACGCGCGCACCGACTTGGGGTTGTAGAGGTCCACGGAGCCGTCCGTGAGGATCACGGCGTCGGCGCCCGCGGCGTCCGCGCAGCGCAGCACGGTCCCGGCGTTCCCGGGGTCCCGGACGTGCGCGAGGACGGCGACGAGCCGGGGGCGGGCGGCGAGGATCTCCTCGAAGGGCACGTCCATGAACCGGCAGACCCCGACGAGGCCCTGCGGGGTGACGGTCGTCGAGATGTCGGCGATGACGTCCTCGTCGGCGAGGTGCACCCGGGCCCCGGCGGCGCGCGCCTCCCCCACGATGTCGGCGTACCGCTCGGCGGCCTCGACGGTGGCGAAGAGCTCGACGAGCGTCCGCCCGTGCCCGGCGGCCTCCCGCACGGCCTGCGGTCCCTCGGCGAGGAACAGCCGCTCCTTGCCCCGGAAGTTCCGCTTGGCCAACCGCCGCGCGGCACTGACACGCGGCGACTTGGGGGAGATCAATTCGGGGGCGGCAACCATTCAACTCACCTCGGGACGGCGCCCCGATAGGGGCGCGGGGAACTGCGCGACCAGCCGAGAACAGACCCGCGGACGGCAGGAGACAGCACAGGGCAGACGGGGACCCGAACGACATCGGACCCGCAAGCCAGCGGCCTGCGGGTCCGATGTCGAGCTCGGCAATGCGCGGGCGTCAGGCCGCCTTGGGCGCGTTGACGTCCGACGGCAGCGCCTTCTGCGCGACCTCGACGAGCGCGGCGAACGCGTTCTCGTCGTTGACGGCCAGCTCCGCGAGGATCTTGCGGTCCACCTCGATGTTGGCGGCCTTCAGACCCTGGATGAAGCGGTTGTAGGTGATGCCGTTGGCGCGGGCAGCGGCGTTGATGCGCTGGATCCACAGCTGACGGAAGTCGCCCTTGCGCTTCTTGCGGTCGTTGTAGTTGTAGACCAGGGAGTGGGTGACCTGCTCCTTGGCCTTGCGGTACAGGCGCGACCGCTGGCCGCGGTAGCCGCTGGCCTGCTCGAGGATCGCCCGACGCTTCTTGTGGGCGTTGACTGCCCGCTTGACGCGTGCCACTTGTTAACTCCTTGTAGCTGGGTCACGTGCGTGACCCGAGAACGGCTTGGTCCCGATGGTCGGTCGGCTGCGCCCCGTGGGTGCGGGGCGCGCCGTCACATACCGAGGAGCTTCTTGACCTTGGCGGAGTCCGCCGACGACAGCTCGACGGTGCCGGCGAGGCGGCGGGTCAGGGTCGAGGACTTGTGCTCGAGGTAGTGGCGGCGGTTGGCACGCTGCCGGAGCACCTTGCCCGAGCCGGTGACCCGGAAACGCTTCTTGGCACCGCTGTGCGTCTTGTTCTTCGGCATAGCGCCGTTCTCTCCTCGTCAGTGGCACTCCGATGCCCGGTCGCGAAACCGGGCATCCGGGAGCCATATGTATCGATTGGCATCCCCTGGACTCGCGTCCGGGGATCAGGCCTCGGCGTTGGCCTCGGCCGGGGCCTCGGCGGGAGCCTCGTCGGGCTCCTCTCCCTCGGCGGAGTTCTGCGAGCGGCCCGGATTGGCCTTCGCGTCCGCCTTGCGAGCCGCCTGGGCCTCACGGGCCTCGGCCATCGCCTCGGTCTTCTTCTTGTGCGGACCGAGAACCATGATCATGTTTCGGCCGTCCTGCTTCGGGTTCGACTCGATGAACCCAAGGTCCTCGACGTCCGAAGCGAGGCGCTGCAACAGTCGGAAACCCAGCTCGGGGCGGGACTGCTCGCGACCACGGAACATGATCGTGATCTTGACCTTGTCGCCCTGCTTGAGGAACCGGACGACATGACCCTTCTTGGTGTCATAGTCGTGCGGGTCGATCTTCGGCCGGAGCTTCATCTCCTTGATGACCGTGTGCGCCTGGTTCTTGCGCGCTTCACGGGCCTTCATGGCCGACTCGTACTTGAACTTCCCGTAGTCCATGAGCTTGCACACGGGCGGACGGGCGTTCGCCGCGACCTCGACCAGGTCAAGGTCGTACTCCTGCGCAAGCTCCAGGGCCTTGGCAAGCGGAACAATCCCGACCTGCTCGCCGCTGGGACCGACAAGTCGCACCTCGGGAACGCGAATCCGGTCGTTGATGCGGGGCTCGGCGCTGATGGATCCTCCTCGGTAGCACCACGCGGCCGTCTGGCGGACAGCCACGTAACGTCTGTTTTCGTTGGACCTAACCGATGCGGCGCACAAAAAATGCCCCGGCCGGAACACAGGCGGGGCTCCTCACAAACCGGAGCACCACCACGGTGTACCGCGGGGCGCGTCTGACAATTCCATCGTCCGTACGGAACGATGGAGACCGTCTGACCGGTGACCCGCCGCCCTCAGGGCGGCCAGGTGGGAGTTTCGGAGCCTCCACTTGCGGGTTGACTCACTAGGGAGCCAACCGGTCGCTGTCCAGAATACCAGCACTTCGGGGAGTGCACGCCCCAGCCGGTATGGTCCCCGCCATGCCGCCTCCGATCGCCACGACACATGTGTGGTCCTGGGCGGCCGGTGAGGTGGAGAGCGACCTGTCGGGTCCGGCCCTGCGCCTGCTGGGCGAGGAGGAGCTGCGCAGGGCCGAGGGGATGCGCCCGGGACCGGCGGCCGCCTTCGTCGCGGGGCGGGTGGCGGTGCGCTCGATCCTCGCCGGCCTGCTGGACACG
Organism: Streptomyces sp. NPDC030245; assembly: GCF_055572995.1. Taxonomy (NCBI): domain Bacteria; kingdom Bacillati; phylum Actinomycetota; class Actinomycetes; order Kitasatosporales; family Streptomycetaceae; genus Streptomyces; species Streptomyces sp. NPDC030245. The sequence goes on from NZ_JBVICF010000005.1 coordinate 288,692, forward strand.
CCGGGGCACGAGATAGTGCTCGCCCGGCACCCCTGCCCCGGCTGCGGCTCCGCCGCGCACGGGCCGCCCCGCGTCGCGCGGCCGGACGTGCCCCTGTGGATCAGTCTCAGCCACTCGGGCACCGGGGGCGTGCTCGCGGTGAGCCCGGCGCCGGTGGGCGTCGACGTGGAGGCGCACCGGCAGGTGGACCTGTCCACTCTCACGCGTACGACGCTGGATCCCGCGGAGGCGGCCTGGGTGGAGGGCTTCGCGGACCGGGACGACCGGATCCGGGGGTTCTACCGGTGCTGGACCCGCAAGGAGGCGGTGCTGAAGGCCATCGGCATCGGTCTGGCCGGTGATCCGCGGCGCTGGAACACGCGGCCGTGGCTCGACCGGGCGCCGGTCCGGGACGACACGGTGTCACCGCCGCGGCACTGGGTCGTGGAGAACCCGGCGTCGGCCCCCGGGACGACGGTGGCGGTCGCCCGGCCCGCCGGGGCCGTCGCCGAGGACGGGCTGACGCTGCTCGCGTGGCCGCCCGGGCAGGCGGGAGCCCCTCAGAAGGCGGGCCAGTGAGCCGGGTCCGCTCCGTGCCGGCAGAGGAACGCGTAGGCGAGGCGCTCCAGGCCGAAGCCCACACACCCCGAGTACGCGGGGCCGCCGTCCGGCAGCCTGATGTCGAACCCCTCGCCGAACTTCTCGCCGTGGATGTTGAAGGAACCCGCCGCGACGGTGCGGCCCTCCGCCACGGGGAGCTGTAGCTCGTACTTCATTTCGAGGACACGCTGGACCATGACCTGCTCGGCGGTCGTGTCATTGGCGAAGAACGGGTCGTTGGCGACCTCCGCGTGGCCGGCCAGGCCGAGCTCGTCCACCAGCTCGAACGCCGCGTCCATCAGCTGCTGACGGCGGTCGAGCACGGTCTCGCGGTCCCCGAGGAAGATGACCTCCCGCAGCGTGAAGTCCCAGAGCCGCTCCAGGGAGTGGTGGTAGCGCGACTCGAAGCGGAACACCTTGCCGCGCGCCGTGACGACGACGCCGCCCTCGGGCAGCGTCTGCCCGGAGAGCTGCTGGTAGGCCTGGTAGCAGACCGCGGGTTGCAGGCAGTAGCCGGAGTGTTCGCTGCACGCGTCGATGAACTCCGCCTTGTCCGCCGCGGCCCCGAAGCCCGTCGCGAACGTCCGGTAGGCGTCGACGTCGGAGTGGAAGCGGCTGGCGGTCATCAGGAACTGCGGGAACGCGTCCAGGTACCCGGCCTTGCGGAGCACGTCGGTGGAGACCAGCGTCGGATACCGGTAGCTCTCGGCGCCGAAGCGGTCCACGGCGATCTTCTTGACGCGGGCGTCGAGCCGCTCCAGGAGGTCGGCGAGGAGCTCCGAGACGGCGAAGAAGCCGGCGCCCATGCGCGTCACCACGCCGAGCTTCTCCAGCTCGGCGAATTCCACCCGGGATTCCCGCGGACCCTCGGCGGAGCGCCAGATGACGGTCGGCTCCGGTATCTCCTCCTGCGGCAGCACGTCGCGCCCGACCATGACGCCGAGCTTGCGGCCGAAGTCCGCCGGGTCGATGTCCCGTCCGGTCACGATGTCGACCGCGGAGACGGCACCGCCGTCGGCACGGACGAGATTGAATTCCTGAATCTCCGACGATGTGTAGTAGATACGCTTCGCCAGTTCGTCTGCCAGAGATGCGGGGACTTCCGGAGAAAGGGGTATGGAATATCGCGGCATCTCTTCTCCTCAGCACATTTGATTAGCTGACCGAGCGCGACACTACCCGAAGGACACAGGGCTGACCAGGGATGCCTTTCGCCCCTTTTGCGCAAAGTTCAGTACGGGAGTGCACACAACCGGAATAGCGAATTCCCTGACGTGATGTACGCCACACATGGACTCTCCCGGACCCTTGGCCTACTCTGACGGCGGCTGATAGTTTCCTTGCGGGGCGGGCCTTTGGGCCGACAGTGAGACTTTCACAGCGGGGGATCCGTTCGGCTCACCCCGAAATACGGGGTGGGGGACGTTCATGAAATCGACATCCGAGCCGACGTCTGTGCAGGAGACCCTCGGCCGCTTCTGGAGCGAGCTGCTCGGCGTCGAGAACGTACAGCCGGACGATGATTTCTTCACCATCGGCGGAAAGTCGCTGCAAGCCGTCAAGTTCCTGCTGCGCGTACGCCGTGAGCTCGGGGTCGATCTGCCCGCCCCCGTCTTCTTCAAGAACTCGACCCTGCGCCAGTGCGCCGAAGCCGTCGAGGCCGCGCGCTGACCGTCCGATTCTCCTGAAACAGAGAATTGAACAAGCATGCATGGAAAGGGCCGAGCATTGCGGGCAGTATCCGAGCCTCCGCTCATCGTTCCACTGTCCTCGAACGCGGTGGGGAATACGAAGGAGAAGGCAGCCAAAGGCGTATCGCTCCCTTCTCTTTTCTGTCCCCACGCGGTCAGCGGCAGCGCCTCCGTCTACGGTCTGCTCGCGGCCAAGCTCAAAGGTGATGTCGCGCTGTCCGGGTTCCAGTCGGCCGGACTGCACCCCGAAGTCGCACCGCACACCTCCATCGCACAGATGGCCGACGCCTATCTCGACGCGCTGGGGCGGAAGGGGCCGTTGCCTCCGGTGGTCAATATCGCCGGCTGGTCCATGGGCGGCACCATCGGCTGGGAGATGGGACGGCAACTGGTCGCGCTCGGGCACCGCGTCCGCCTCGTGATGGTCGACACGCAGTTCCCCCGGCCGTTCGAGAGCACTCCGGACGACGCGGACTTCCTGCAATGGTTCGCCGAGGACATCCTTGGATCCGTCGGCGCCGAGACCGGCCCCTGGGAGCCCGTGGCAAGCGCGGACGAGGGGCTGGCCCGCCTGGTGACACTGCTCGGCCTGCCACCGAGTGCCGCACTCATCGACGACTTCCGGCTGCGCCTGGCCGTGTTCCGCAGCAACATGATCGCCGCCTTCGGCTACCGGCCCGGCCCGCTCAACGCCGACGTCCTGCTCGTCGGCGCCTCCTCCGGGCTGCGGCCACAGCAGTGGCGGCCCCTCCTCCGCGGCGACCTCACCGTCCGTACCGTCACCGGCACGCACTACGACGTTCTCGGCCCGGGCGCGGTCGACGAGGTCGCCGGACTGATCCGCGGGCACCTGAGCGCCGACGCGCCTCCCCGGCCCGCGCCCCGCCCCCGCTCCGGGCCCTCCCCCGCCGACATCGCCTTCCTCGAACTGCGGACCCCCGCGGGCATCGAGAACCCCTACCCCAGCTACGACGTGCTGCGCCGCACCGCCCCCGTGCATCCCACCTCGTACGGTCCCGTCCTCGTCACCGGATACGCGGCCGCCGGTCAGGCCCTGCGCTCCGCCGACCTCGGCGTCGACGACGCCGCCTGGATGGACGTCCACGAACCGGGCTGGCGCTCCAGCCCGACCGAGCTGGTCATGGGGCAGTCCCTGCTGAACCGCAACCCGCCGGAGCACACCCGGCTCCGGCGACTGGTGGGCGGCGCCTTCGTGCAACGGCACATCCACGCCCTGAGCGGCAGGGTCGAGAAGATGGTCGAGGAGCGGCTCGACGCCGTGGCCGAGCAGGGGGCCGGGGGCGGGACGGTGGATCTGCACGAGCTGCTGGCCCATCCCCTGCCCGTGGCCGTCATCGCGGACATGCTCGGGATCCCCGCGTCCGACCGCGAGTGGCTGCGCGGACCGACGGCGGCGATCTCGGTGGTCTTCGACATCTTCACCTCGGAGAGCGACCGGTCGCTCTCCGACGAGGCACTGGGCACGCTCAGCCCCTACCTGGAGGAGCTGATCGAGCAGCGCCGCAGGTCCCCGCGGGACGACATGATCTCCGCGCTCCTCGCCTCGCACGACGGAACGGACGCCTTCACCCGGGAGGAGCTGCTCCAGCTCGTGCTGCTCCTGTTCATCGCGGGCTTCGAGACGACCGTCAACCTCCTCACCAACGGCGTGCACGCCCTGCTGCGCCACCCCGCTCAGCTGGACCTGCTGCGGGCCGACCCGGGCCTCGCGGCCGCCGCGGTCGAGGAGACCATGCGGTACGAGTCCCCGATCCAGGCGACCGTGCGGCGCGCGCTGCGCCGCACCACGCTGGCCGGCGTGGACGTCCCGTCCGGGGCGCCCGTCGTCGTCTTCATCGGTGCCGCCCACCGCGACCCGGAGCGCTTCCCCGAGCCGGACCGGTTCAGGCTCGGGCGTACGGGAGCGAAGCACATGGGGTTCGGCGGCGGCATCCACTACTGCGTCGGCTCGGCGCTCGCCCGCCTCGAGGGCGAGATCGTCTTCCGTGCGCTCTTCCGCCGCTTCCCGCGCCTGGCCCTGGCCGGGGAGCCCGTGCGGCGGCCCGTCCTCAACCCGCGCGGCTACTCAAGCCTGCCCGTGACCATCGGCTGATCAGGCCAGAAGGACGCATACTGCCATGCGCAAGAAATCGGTACTGGCCTCGACGGGCTTCTTCCGTGTCTGGGCCGCCGAGTCGATCTCCCTGACCGGCGCCCAGATCACCACGTTCGCGCTGCCGCTGGTGGCCGCGGTCAACCTCGACGCGTCCCCGTGGGAGATGAGTCTGCTCGTCGCCGCGGCCGGCATGGCGAGTCTGACGCTGGGGCTCTCCGCCGGGGTGATGGCCGACAAGTACGAGCGGACCGCGGTGATGCACGTCGCGAACTTCGCGCGCCTCGCCGTCCTGATGTCCGTGCCGTTCCTGTACTGGGCCGACGCGCTCAGCGTGTGGCTGCTCGCCCTGGTGACGTACCTGATCGCCGCCCTCTCGCTGCTCTTCGAGAGCGCGATGACGCCCTACGTCCCGCGGCTGGTGGGGCGGGACAAGGTGGGGCCCGCGAACTCCTGGCTGGAGGCGAGCGAGGCCGTCGGCGACGTGGGCGGCCCCGGCCTCGCGGGCATCCTGGTGCAGTCGTTCGGGGCGCCGATAGCCGTGGTGATCGACGCCTGCTCCTACGTCGTCAGCAGCGCGGCCCTGATCGGGCTGCCGAAGGCGCACCCCGCCAAGGAGCGCCGGACGGAAGAGCCCGAGGAGTCGCACTTCCGGGCCATCCTGAGCGGGCTGCGGGTGCTGCGCCGGGACCGGTACCAGTGGCCGCTTGCGGTCACCTCGGTGTTCTTCAACTTCTTCTCGTCCGTCTTCGCCGCCACGTACATGCTCTACGCGCTGCGCGTGGTCGGGCTGAGCCCGGCACTCCTCGGCGTGATGACGATGCTGGGCGGTGTCGCGGGGCTGACGGCGGCGATGGTCAACCAGCGGATGATCGCCCGGTTCGGCATCGGTCCGACGGCGATCATCGGGCTGGCGCTGCCGGGCCTGACGGGGTTTCCCGTGGGGCTCGTGCACCACTTCGACCGGCCGGTCGCGCTCGTCCTCATCGGGATCGCGCAGTTCTCCTGGGTCTTCGGCATCGTGGTCATGCACGTCTGCGTGAACACCATGCGGCAGACGATGGTCCCCGAGCATCTTCAGGGCCGGATCATCTCGTCGGCGCGTTTCATGGGGCTCGGGGTGCAGCCGCTCGGCGCGCTGGCCGGCGGTGCCGTCGCCTCCACGGCCCTCGGTCTTTCCGGCGCGCTCGTCACGGCGACGGCCGGGCTGATCCTCGCGGCGGCGTGGCCCCTGTTCACTCCGGTACGCACGCTGCGTTCGGTCGACGACCAGGACGACCACGGGGACGACCTGCTGCCGCCGCGGGAGCCCGCCGTGCCCGCGGACAGCTGATCCGCGGGCACGGGGCCCGCGGGCTACTCCAGGCCGAAGAAGTTCTCCATCGTGACCGCCGAGCCCCGGCGGACCGCTTCCGCGTGGATGAAGCGGGCGACGGCCAGGTCCAGTACGCCGAGGCCGAACGGCGAGAAGACGCGGGGGCGGCCGGGGTCGGGCGCGAGCCGCCCCTCGATCAGGTCGGAGACCGTGCCGGCGACGAAGTCGCGGTTGCCGGTGGCCTGTTCCGCCAGGTGCGGGGAGGTGTTCGCCTTCAGGCAGTGGTCGACGTCGTCCAGGATGTTCTGCGCCGCGAGGACGACGGGCACCCCGAGGTCGCGCAACGACACGTTGAGCACCGTCTGTTCGGGTGTGAGCAGGGAGGCGTCGTGCAGCCACGGCTCCCCCGCCGTGGTCGCGAGGACGACCAGCTCCGCGCCGCGTATCGCGTCCTCGGCGCCGGTGGTGACGGCCTCGGCGTTGTCGCCGCGCGCCAGGAGGTCGTCCCTGAGCTGTTCGGCGCGGGCCGGGACGAGGTCGTGGATCACATAGCGCCCCGCTTTCCAGCCGGTCTCCCGCAGGTACTCCAGGATGCGCCGGGCGATGGGGCCGGAGCCGATCACGGCCACCCGGGACGCGGACTTGTCCGGGTGCAGCAGGCCGGCCGCGAGCGCCGCCGACGCGGCGGTGCGGTGGGCGCTGATGGCCGAGCCCTCCACGCAGGCGAAGGGGAACCCGGTCGCCATGTCGTTGAGGACCACGACGGCCGAGGCGCGCGGCAGGGTGCCGGCGGCGTGGTTGCCCGGGAAGCTCCCGATCCACTTGATGCCGGCGACCTCCTGTTCGTCCTGGATGCGGGAGGGCAGCGCGATGATCCGCGCCTCGGGGCGCTCGGGGAAGCGCAGGAAGTAGCTGTCGGGGTTGGTGGTTCCGCCGCGGCCGTGCAGCCGGTAGATGTCCGACACCAGGCCGACGACGTCCTCGTGGCGGCCGTCGAGGACCTCCGCGACGGCGGTGGCGCCGATCACCTGGAACGTCGGGGTGTTCGTGGAGTGGGGCAACGTACTGGCTCCGTTCATGAGACAGGGTGCTCGGTGAGGTAGTCGCTGAGCGGCCCGCACAGGGGCCGGCCGGGGCCGGTCGGGAACAGGACGTCCTCCGTGTCGAGCTCCACGAAGTTGTCCCGCAGCCACTGCGGGTCGTAGACCGTGTCCAGGTACTTGTCGCCGAGGTCCGCGCTGATGCCGACGACCACGCTGTCCGGCGCGAACATGTCGGCGTCGGCGGCGATGGCGTGCAGCACGTGGCCGGTGGAGCAGCCGACGAGCAGCCCGTGCTCGTTCACCGCCTGGTGACAGCGGAGCACGGCGTCCCGCTCGGCCACGTACGTGATGCGGTGCACCTGGTCGGCGTCCGCGATCTCCGGCGGGCGGCTGGTGCCGACGCCCGGCAGCCGGCGGCGGCCCGGCCTGCCGCCGCCGAAGGTGACCGAGCCCTCGGGCTCCACGGCCACCAGTTCGGTCTTCGGGGAGAACTCGGCGAAGTGCCTGGCGATGCCCATCATGGTGCCGGTGGTGCCGGTCCCCACGTAGAGGTGGGTCACGTCGGGCAGGGAGCGCAGGATCTCCTCGGCGGTCCAGCGGGCGTGCGCCTCCAGGTTCGCCGGGTTCGCGTACTGGTTCAGCCAGATCCGGTCGGGTGCCTCGGCGACCAGTCTGCGCACCAGGTCGAGGCGGGTCTGAAGGTAGCCGCCCTGGGCGTCCTTGGTGGTCACCGCCTCTATCTGGCCGCCGTAGGCGCGGATGGCCCGCAGGTTGGCGGGTGACACGTTGGGGTCGGTGACGCAGATGAATCCGTAGCCGCGCATGCGGCAGACCATGGCGAGCGCGAGGCCCAGGTTTCCCGAGGAGGACTCGACCAGGGTGGAGCGGCCCGGGTGCAGCCGCCCTTCCCGCTCCAGCCGGTCGACCATGAACAGGGCGGGCTTCAGCTTGATGGAGCCGGTGGCGCCGAAGCCCTCCAGCTTCAGCAGGGTCCGGCCCGCCGGCGTGAAGCCGGTCAGCTCGAAGAAGATTTCGGGGAAGCGGAGCTCGAACGGATTCGCCGTGATCACGTGACCGCCTCCGGGCCCGGCAGGGCGCCGACGGTCGTCCCCGGGTCGGCGACGACGTGGCGGACGACCGCGGCCATGTCCCGGACGATCCGCCCGACGGTCGCCAGGTCGAGCAGCGCGGTGGTGCACTCCAGGTCGAGGCGGAGCGTGCCGGGTCCTTCCAGGACGCTCAGGGTGAGGTCGAACCGGCAGGCCAGGCAGGGGAGTTCGGGCAGGGCCGCCTTCGGGTCCCCCACTTCCTCGGTCATGCCGGCCGCGGCCCAGGGGCTCGCGCCCGCGTCGGCCGTGGCCATGTTGAAGAACCCGTCGACCAGCGGGTCCTCGCTCATGTTCCGCCGCGCCGACACCCGGTCGACGAGGGCGTCGTAGGGGTACTGCCCGTGGTCGATCGCGGCGAGCACGCCGTCCCTGACGGTGGCGGCGTACTCGGTGAAGAGCAGCCGGTCCGCGGGGAAGGAGCGCACGGGCACGGTGTTGACGAACAGGCCGAGCTGGTCGTCGAGGCCGACGCCCGCCCGCAGGTCGACGGGGAAGCCCACGACGACTTCGTCCCGGCCGCTGAACCGGTGCAGGGCGACGTGGTACGCGGCCTGGAGGAACGTCGCCGTGGTGAGTCCCTGGGCGCGGCAGTACGCGTCGACCGCGCGCAGCTCCTGACCGGTGAGGTCGACGTGCGCCCGGCGGGAGTCGGTGCCGAACAGTTCGGGGTGTGCCTTGACGGGGTCGGGGCCGCCGCGGGGCGCGGCGGAGAACACCGTGTCCCAGTGGGCGGCCGCCGCGCTCAGTTCGGCGCCTTCGAGGTCGTTCTGCCAGACCGCGAAGTCCTTGTACGTGCGGGTCTGCGGGGGCGGGGTCCCGCCGTGGTGGATCCGGGCGAAGTCACGGGCGAACGGCTCCCGTGAGGCCGCGTCGAACACCAGGTGGTGCTTGTCGAGGAGCAGGTAGTGCAGGTCGTCGCGGACCTCGACGAGCCGGCCGCGCAGCAGCGGCGGCGCGGTGAGGTCGAAGGGCCGCACGAAGTCCCCGGTGTCCCGCGGTGTGAAGCCGGGGTCCGTGACGCGTTCGAGGTGGAAGTCGACCTCGTCGTGGACGGTGAACCGGGGCTCGTCGTCGACCAGGTCGAACCCGGTGCGCAGCCCTTCGTGCCGCCGCACGAGCGCGCGCAGGGTGTTCTCGACGTGTTCGGCGTCGACGGGTCCGTCCAGGCGCAGGACGTCCAGGATCTGATAGGTGACCGAGTCGGGGTAGAGCAGCTGGGTGTAGTAGAGGCGCTGCTGTCCGAAGGAGAGCGGGTACCACTGGGCGGGCGGGGCCGCCGGGAGGCGGGCCGCCGCCGGGCCGGTCCCGCCGCCGGCGGTGAGCCTGCGCAGGAGCTCTTCCTTGGACGCGCGCACGAGGGCGAGCAGGTCGTCGTCGACGGCGCCCCGGGGGGCGTCCAGCACGAGCCGGCCGTTCTCGGCCCGCAGCTGGACGCCCGCCGTACGCAACCGTGACAGCAGACCCGCCACATCCGCGGCGGTGATGCTCGTCATCAGATGTAGAACTCCTCATGGTCCGTGGGCGCCGCGGTGTCGCCGCCCGATTCGAGCCACTTCGCGTTGTCGATGTGCTCCGCCAGCGCGCGGGCGGTGGGTACCGGGAAGAAGTCCATCAGCCGGATGTCGACGCCGAAGGACTCGCGGATCTCGGCCATCAGGGCGACCGCCTTCAGCGAGTGGCCACCCGCCTCGAAGAAGTTGTCGTTCGGCCGGGGCGCGTCGACGCCGAGCACCTTGGCCCAGACGCGGAGCACCTCGCTCTCGGTGGCGTTGCGGGCCTCGGCAGGCTCCGCCTCGCCGGTCCCCGCGGGGCCGCCCTTCTCGGGCAGGGGCAGGGCCTTCCTGTCGACCTTGCCGCTCGTGTTGAGCGGCAGCTCGTCCAGGACCACGTAGGCGCCGGGCCGCAGGTAGGAGGGGAGCCGGTCGTCGAGTTCGCGGCGGGCCGTGTCGGCCACTGACTCGTCCTCGGCGACGAGGTAGGCGCAGAGGTAGGTCTCGCCGTCGGAGCTCAGGGGCACCACGCGGGCGTCGAGGACTCCGGGGCAGGCGCGCAGTGCGGCCTCGGTCTCGGCGGGTTCGACGCGGAAGCCGCGGATCTTGAGCTGGTCGTCGTTGCGGCCCATGAACTCGACGGTGCCGTCCGGCAGCCGGCGGGCGAGGTCGCCCGTGCGGTACATGCGGGCGCCCTCGACGAACGGGTCGGGCCTGAACGGTCCGTCCTGGTCGTCCTCCGCGCCCAGGTAGCCGCGGGCGACGCCGGGACCGGAGACGCAGAGTTCGCCCGCGATGCCGTCGGGGGCGGGCTCGCCGTGCGGCATGAGGATGTAGACGCGGGTCTCGTCGACGGGGGTGCCGATGGGGACGGACACCGCGTCGTCCTCGACCTTGTCCACGCGGTGCGCGGTGGCGAACACCGTGCTCTCGGTGGGTCCGTAGCCGTTGATCAGGCGGCCGGGGCCCATGTGTTCGACGACGCGGCGGGCGTGCTCGGCCGACATCCGTTCGCCGCCGGTCACGATCGTTCCGATGGGCTCCAGGCACTCCATGGAGACGTCGGCGAGCAGGTGGAAGTAGGCGGTGCTGAAGAAGGCGACGCTGATGTCCTCCGCCCGCACGAGGCGGTGCAGCGCCGTCCGGTCGAGGAGCTCCTCGTGGGAGGGGCAGACCAGGGTGGCGCCGTTGAGCAGGGCGGTGTACATGCTGGCCGCGGACATGTCGAAGCCCCAGCTGGTGGCCTGGAGGACCCGGTCGTCGGCGCCCGCGGAGAGGTAGGCGGGCCGGTGGGAGAGGCGCCTGACCCCGGCGTGTTCCACGAGGACGCCCTTGGGGCGGCCGGTGGAGCCGGAGGTGAACATGATGTAGGCGAGGTCCTTGGGGCCGTTGACCTCTTCGAGCCGTTCGGCGGGGGTGTCCCCGAGCGCGGCGTCGGGTGCGATCACGCGGATGCCTTCGGGCAGCGCGGCCTGCTCGGCGAGGTCGCCGACCAGCACCGTGGCGCCGGCCGCGGTGAGGAGTTCGCCGACGCGCGCGGTGGGCGTGGCGCGGTCGAACGGCACGTAGGCGCCGCCCGCCTTGAGGACGGCGAGCATCGCGGTGACGGTGTCGTGCGAGGCGCCGGTGAGGATGCCGACGGGCTCCTCGCGGCGCACCCCGTGCTCGTCCCTGAGCTTGCGGGCGAGCCGGTTGGCGCGCTCGTCGAGCTCCGCGTAGCTGAGCCGGACGCCGTCGCCGACCAGCGCGGTGTGCTCCGGTGCGCGGTCGGCCGCCTGCTCGAACAGGGCGTGCAGCGTGTCGCCGTCGGCCCCGTCGCCGACCGGGGCGCCGATGAGGCGTGCGCGCTCCTCCTCGGTGACGAGGCGGGCCTCCCCCATGGGCGCGTCGGGGGCGGCGAGCACCTGGTCGAGGAGGCGGGCGAAGTGGCGGCCCATCTGCTCGACGGTGTCGAGGTCGAAGACGTCGGTGGCGTACTCCTGGACGACCTGGATGGTGTCCTCCCGCTCGTACGCGGAGAACGTCATGTCCATCTTCGCCACGCCGATGCTGACCGACTCGGGGACGCCGGTGACGCCGTCCATGTCGAAGGCGTAGGAGGCGAGGTCGGTGAAGACGAACATGAAGTCGAAGAGCGGGTTGCGGCTCGCGTCGCGCGGGATGTCCAGCTCCCTGACGAGCTCCTCGAACGGGTAGGCCTGGTGCTGGAGTCCGTCGACGACGGTGGCGCGCACCTCGTTGACGTAACGGCTGAAGGGCTTGGTGCGCTCCGGGGCGGTGCGCAGCGGCAGCGAGTTGCCGAACATGCCGATGATGTCGGCGCACGCCGGGTGGTAGCGGCCGTCCACGGGGCTGCCGACGACGACGTCCTGCTCACCGGTGTACTGCGAGAGCAGCAGGTTGAAGGTGCTGAGCAGCACCATGTACGGGGTGGCGCGGTGGCTCTTGCAGTAGTCGCGCAGCCGCCGGGTCAGTTCGGCGTCCAGGGCGAAGGAATGCCTGCGTCCGGTCAGGTCGAGCACCGCGGGGCGCGGCCGGTAGGGGAACTGGAGGGCGGGCGGCGGGTTCTCGAACCGCTCCAGCCAGTACGCGCGGTCCTTGGCGTAGGAGTCGGAGCCGCGGTAGAGCTGCTCCCACTCCGCGAAGTCCTTGTACGTGAGCTCCGCCGGTGCCAGCGGCTCGCCGCGGTAGGCCGTGGAGAGGTCCCGGAAGAGGACGGGCATGGAGCCCTCGTCGAGGACGATGTGCGGCAGGTCGAGGAGGAGTACGTGCTCGTCGCCGCCGGGGCGGGCGGCGAGGGCCGTGCGCATCGGCGGTCCGGTCCGCAGGTCGTGCGGCTTCACCCAGCCGCGCACCAGCTCCTCCAGGGACTCGTCACGGGTGCCGAGGTCGGTGACGGGCACGTCGACGGTGGACAGGACGCGCTGGACGAGCCTGCCGTCCTCCATGTGGAAGGTGGTGCGCAGGATGTCGTGCTTGGTCACCACCGCGTCGACCGCCCGCCGCAGCCGCTCGCGGTCGACAGGACCCCGTACGACGAAGGCCATGGGGATGTTGTAGAGGTTGCTGTCCGGGTCGAGCGTCCACAGGAAGTGCATGCGCTCCTCGGCCGCGGACGCCCGGTAGGTCTCCTTGTCCGGGGCGGCCTGGATGGGCGCCATCGGGTCGAAGGCCTGGGCCGCCACCACGTCGCCGAAGTCGCGCAGGACGGGGTTCTCGAAGATGGTGATGCCCGGCAGGTCGATGCCGAAGGCCTCGCGGACGAGCTGGGTGAGGCGGATCGCCGAGATGGAGTTGCCGCCGAGCTCGAAGAAGTCGTCGTCGATGCCGAGGTCGTCGTGGCCGAAGAGGGTCCTGGCGGAGCGCAGCACCACGTCGTCCACGGAGTGCCGGGGCGGGGTGACGGCGTGCTTGCGGCCGGTGAAGACCCGGGGCTCCTCCAGCGCCTTGCGGTCGACCTTCCCGCTGTCGTTGAGGGGCAGCGCGTCGAGCGGCACGAGGTGCGCGGGGACCATGTAGTCGGGCAGCTGCTCGCGCAGGGCGGCGCGCAGCGCGTCGGTGTCGAGGGTGGTGCCGGGCGCTGCGACCACGTAGCCGACGAGGTAGGAGCCGCCTCCGCCCGGCACGGGGAAGTGCTTCACGACCGCGTCGGACACCTGGTCGAGGCCGTCGAGGACCCGCTCGATCTCGCCGAGTTCGACGCGCTGGCCGCGGACCTTCACCTGGTGGTCGGTGCGGCCGAGGATCTCGATCTGCCCGTCCTCGCGCCACCGGGCCATGTCGCCCGTGCGGTAGACCCGGCCGAGGCGCTCGGGCTCGACGGGGTTGTGGTCGAGGAACGCCCGCGCGTTGGCCGGGGTCTCGGTGAGGTAGCCGCGGCCGATGGGGACGCCGGCGACGAGCAGTTCGCCGCGGACGCCGACGGGGACCGGCCGCAGCTCCTCGTCGACGATGTAGACGGAGCAGTTGCGGATGGGCTTGCCGGTCGGGGTGAGGTCGCCGTCCGGGACGGTGGTGACCGGGTGCAGGACGTCGTCGGCGGTCTCCGTGGCGCCGTACGCGTTGGACATCACGGTGTCGGGGAAGCGGGCGTACCAGCGGGCCACCAGGGACGGCTTCAGCGGTTCGGCCTGGAGCACGACGTGGTGCAGGGCGGTGAGGATGCCGGTGCGGTCGGAGAGGTCGAGCTCGTCGAGCATCATCGCGAGGTAGCTCGGGACGAGTTCGAGGACGGTGACGCCGTGCCGGTCGACCTGGTCGACGAAGGCGGCCGGGTCCTCGACGACCGCGTCGGGGTAGACGCGGGTCAGGCCGCCGCCGAGCAGCGGGGCGACGAACTGCCACACGGAGATGTCGAAGGAGCTCGGGGCGTTCTGCGCGAGGACCTCGTCGGGGCCCTCCAGTTCGTAGTCCTCGATCTTCGCGAGGACGTGGTTGAGCATGGCCCGCTGCTCGATCACGATGCCCTTGGGCTCACCGGTCGAGCCCGACGAGAACATGATGTACGCGGCGGCGTCCATCGGCCGGCGCAGGCCGAGCGGTCCGCCCGCCCCGGCCGCGCCCTCGGCGACGAGGTCGGGGTAGCGCAGCCAGGTGACGTCGCCCGCCACGGACTCCGGCTCGTACTGCTCCTCGGAGACGACCGCCACGGCGTTGCTCAGCCGGAGCACCTTCAGGTGCCGCTGGAGGGGGTGCTTGGGCTCCAGGGGGACGTAGGCGGCGCCGCACTTCCACAGGGCGAGGATGGTGATCAGGAACTTCTCGGAGCGCGGCAGCCTGATGCCGACCACGGACTCCGGGCCGATGCCGAGCCTGCGGTGCAGGACGTCCGCGAGCCGGTCGGCGCGGTCGTCGAGCTCCGCGTAGGTCAGGGTGCGGTCCTCGCAGGCGACGGCCGTGCGGTCGGGGGTGCGGGCCGCCTGCTCCTCGAAGAGTTCGCAGACGGTCCGCGAGCCGAGCTCGACGTCCGGGCCGCGCCCCCAGGCGAGCAGCTCGGCGCGCTCGTCCCGCTGCCGCGGGTCGATGGCGGCCAGCGGCCGGTCGCTGTCCTCGGTCATCGCGAGGAGCACGTCGCGGAAGAGCTCGGGCAGCCGCCGGGTGACCGCCCGGGGGAACGAGTCGAGGTGCGTGTCGAAGTCGCAGCGGTAGCCGGACCCCGTGTCGGTGACGGTCGCGTAGAGCGGGTAGATGGCGTGCCGGACCGGGGTCAGACCCGCCTCCTCGATGCGCAGCCCGTGCATCTCGGGCAGCGTCACCTCGCGGTCGAAGGCGAGGACGGTGCGGAAGACGCGGCCCGCGGAGCCGGTGGCGGCCCGGTCGAGCGCGTGCACGGTCTCGGCGAACGGGTACGTGTCGTGGTCCATGGCGTCGAGCAGCTGGTCCTGGACCGCGCCGACGCAGGCGCCGACCCGGTCGCCGCCGTCGGGGCCGAAGCGCAGCGGCAGCAGGTTGGTGCAGTAGCCGACGGTCTTGTCCAGGTGCGGCGGGCGGGCCGCCGACGGCACGAGCAGCATCAGCTCGCGCTGGTCGGTGAGGCGCTGGAGCAGCGTGCCCCACGCCGAGACCAGGTAGGCGAAGACGGTGACGCCCTGTGCGGCGGCCGCCCTGCGCAGCTTGGTGAGGAGCTCGCCGTCGAGCTTCAGGGTGCGGCGCTCGCTGAGGAACGTCGGGAGCACCCGGTGGGCCGCGCCGGGCAGGTCGAGCTCCGGGGCCCCCTCGGTGATCTTCTGCCAGTACGCCCGGTGGGTGGCGGCGTCGGGCGAGGCCGCGTTCTCCTGCTGCCAGGCGAGGAAGTCGCGCAGCTGGGGTATGGGGCCGAGGCCGGCGGAGACGCCGGTGCTCGCTTCGTTGTAGAGCGCGACGAGGTCGCCGAGGATCGGGACGGTCGACCAGCCGTCGGCGGCGAGGTGGTGCACGCCGAGGTGGAGCAGGTGCCGGTCCGGCGCGGTGCGGATGACGGTCACCTTGAACAGGGGGCCGTTCACCAGGTCGTAGCGGCGCGCGGCCAGCTCCTCCAGGAGGCGGTCGCGCTCCTCGTCGCTCGTGACGGCCTCGGTGCGCAGCACGGAGTCGAGCGGCAGGTCGGCGCTGCCGCGGACCTCGATGGTGCTGCCGTCCGCGCTCATGGTCATGCGCAGCGACTCGTGCCGGTCGATCAGCCCCCGCACGGCGGTGCGCAGCGCGGCCTCGTCCAGGGTGCCGTGGAGCCAGAAGTCGGCGTTCAGGTTGTAGGCGAGGGAACCGCCGTCACTGATGTTGGCCAGCGCCCAGAGCTGTTGGTGTGCGCGGCCTGCCGGAAAGGAGGCTCCCTCGCCGGCGGTGGCCGCCGCGGACGCAGGGGTGGTGACGGGTGCCGCTGCCGCGGGGAGCGCCGGGGGCGCGCTCGCCGCGCCGGAGAGCGGGGGCAGCAGCTTGTTGTCGCGCAGCTCCTCGATCGACTCGCGGATCACCCTGCGGGTGGTGGTCAGGTCGTCGTCGGTGTGGGCGGTGGAGAGGAAGCAGCAGCGCCACTCCCAGACGTAGACGCCCTTGTCGAGGAGGTTGTAGTAGAAGAGGTCCATGTTCGCGTCGTGCTCGAAGCGGAAGAGCGAGGCGAACCGGTCGACGCTGATGGGGACTTCGAGGGCCTTGAAGTCGGAGTTCAGGTCGTCGGTGAACCGCTCCGTCCGGCGGGCGAGGTCCGCCTGGAGCGCGGGGCCCGTGGCCCGCATCTCGTCCAGTACGGTCTTCGCCGCGACCATGGAGAGCGGGTGCTGGCAGAAGGTGCCGCCGAAGAAGGTCGATTCGACCGTCGGGTAGGAGTTGTCGCCGTAGTGCCAGACGCCGCCGTCGATGGCGTCCATCACGCCGCCGCGGCCGGCCACCACGCCGAGCGGCAGGCCGCCGCCGATGACCTTGCCGTAGGTGACGATGTCGGCCTGGATGTCCCACAGGCCCTGGATGCCGCCGGGGTGGGCGCGGAAGCCGGTGACCATCTCGTCGAAGATCAGCTTCGCGCCGTGCTTGTACGTCAGACGGCGCAGCTGGCGCAGGAACTCGGGCTGCTGGTTCCCGGGGTGACGGGTCGTCACCGGCTCGACCATGACGGCGGCCAGTTCGCTGCCGTGCCGGTCGATGAAGGAGAGGGCCTCCTCGGTGCCGAACTCCAGGACGTAGACGTCCTGGACGCTGCGGGAGGTCACGCCGGTGGCGATCGGCTTCGTGCGCAGGTCGCCGTCGACCCAGGTCGGGGCGGCGAGCACGCCGTCGGCGTGGCCGTGGTAGCCCGTCGAGAAGATGACGATCTTGTCGCGCCGGGTGGCGGCGCGGGCGAGGCGGACCGCGTTCATCACGGCCTCGCTGCCGGTGTTGACGAAGGCGACGCGCTCCATGCCGGTCAGCTCCAGGATGGAGGCGGCCACGTCCTCGGTCAGCTCGGTGCGCGGCCCGAGGCCGAACCCGACGTCCATGCGTTCCCGCACGGCGTTGATGATCGGCTCGTACTGGTGCCCGAAGAGGTGGACGCCGAAGCCCATCGTCAGGTCGACGAACTCGTTGCCGTCGACGTCCCACAGGCGGGCGCCGCGGCCCTGCTCGGCGACGATCGGGAAGAGCAGCTCCTTGGTCGACATCCGGAAGCCGATGGTGGAGCGGCTGTCGGCGATCAGCGGCCGGAACCGCTGGGCGTACTCCTTGGAGTTGCGGGTGCGCCGCGAGAAGCGGTCGATGAAGCCGTCCAGGTACTGCTTGCGCGCCGCGGTGTCCGGCGGCAGAGCGGCGGTGGACCGCATGCGCGGGGCGAGCGGGACCTTCGGTCCCGCGCCGTTCTGTTCGGCGGGGACGGGGAGCTGAGCGGGTGCGGCGGTGACCGGCTCGGGGGCGGTGACCGGCTCGGGGGCGGTGACCGGCTCGGGGGCCGGGGTCGGGACCGTGATCGGGGCCGGAGCGGTGACCGCGGGCGCTGCGGAGCCGTACGCGCTCTGGATGACGTCGAGCTGCCGTCCCATCAGCTTCAGCTGCTCAGAGGTGATCTGCTCGATCGCGGACATACCGACGGGGCTCATGGGGATCGCGGGTGCCGTGACCGGAGGTGCGGGAGCGACCTGAGGTGCGGGAACGACCACCGGCGAGAGCTGCACATCCGGCGCGGCGGGAGCGGGGGCAGGTGCGGGGGCGGGCACCGGTGCGGCCTCCGTGACCGGAGCCGGAGCCGCGGCCGCAACCGGAGCCGGAGCCGGAGCCGCGACCGTCGCACCGGGCAGCCGCTGCGCGTCCGCGTGCCCGACCAGGTAGTCGGCGAGCTCATCCAGCGTCTGGAACTCACCGAAGAACTGCCGCATCGAGAGCTTGCAGCCGTACCGCTCCTCCAGGGGCTGGAGGATGCTCAGCAGGAGCAGCGAGTCCGCGCCCATCTCCAGGAAAGGCACATGGGCGTCGAGGTCCTCGGGCGCCATCTTGAAACGGGTGGCGACGACGGTCCTGAGTTCGTCGAGAAGAGCGTCTTTCATGGCCTCGTCCTTGTGAGTGGTGACAACGGGCTCGGGAACGGCTTCGGGCTCGGGCTCGGGCGCGGATACGGGCTCGGGGGCCGTCTCGTCGGGCCAGTAACGCTTGCGCAGCATGGGGTGGGTGGGCAGGGGAAGCCGGCGGCGCGCACCGGTGTGGAGCGCGGCCCAGTCGACCTGTTCGCCGGAGAGCCAGCGGGCGCCCACCGCTTCGAGGGCGCCGGCCCCCTCGGGCGGCCGGACCTCGCGGGTCCGGCCGGGGGCGACCTCACCGTCCGTCCAGCGGCCCGCGGCGAGCGCCGCGACGGCGGCCTCGCAGTCGGCGGCCACCAGCGTCCGGCGGTACCGGTGGGCCTGGCGGCCGCGTTGCAGGGTCCAGGCCACGTCCGCGAGGTCGAGCCCGGGCCGGTCCTCCAGGTGGCGGCGCAGGTTCTCGGTGTGCAGCTCCAGCGCCTCGGGGCTCCGCGCCGACCAGACGAGGAGCTGTTCTCCGGCGCCGGTGCCGCCCGCCGGTGCCGGATGCGGCTCGGGCGCCTCCTCGACGATGACGTGGGCGTTGGTGCCGCCGATGCCGAGCGAGTTGACCCCGGCGAGCCGCCGCCCTCCGACGGGCTGCCAGTCCAGCGCCTCGGCGCACACGTAGAACGGGCTGTTCAGGAAGTCGATCTCCGGGTTGGGCCGGTCGAAGTGGAGGCTCGCCGGGATCCGGCGGTGCCGCAGGGCGAGGACCGTCTTGATCAGCGCGGTGACACCGGACGCGGAGTCCAGGTGGCCGAGGTTGGACTTGACCGAGCCGATGGCGCACACCCCGCGCCGGTCCGTGCCGAACGCCTGGGTCAGCGCCTTGAACTCGACGCCGTCGCCGAGCGGTGTCCCGGCCCCGTGGGTCTCCACGTAGCCGATCTCGTCGGCCGTGACGTCGGCGGCGGCGAGCGCCTCCCGTACGGCACGGGCCTGGCCCACCACGCCGGGCGCCGTGTAACCGGCCCGCTGGGCGCCGTCGTTGTTGACCGCGGAGCCGCGGATGACGGCGAGCACGGTGTCGCCGTCCTCGATGGCGTCCTCCAGGCGGCGCAGCACGACGACGGCGGCGCCGTCCCCGAAGATCAGTCCGCTGCCGTCGGCGTCGAAGGAGCGGCACTGTCCGTCGCGGGAGAGCGTGCCGCCCTGCCGGTAGAGGTAGCCGGTGTGCTGCGGCAGGCGCAGCGCGACGCCTCCGGCGAGCGCCATGTCGCACTCGCCGTCGAGGAGTTGCTGGCAGGCCAGGTGCACGGCGACCAGTGAGGTGGAGCAGAACGTCTGGACCGTCAGCGCGGGGCCGGTGAGGTCGAGTTTGTACGCGACCTTCGTGGCCAGCGCGTCGGGCTCGTTGCCCGCCTTGACGTAGGTGTCCGTGACGTTGTCGTACTCGGGCCGGTCGAGGAGGTCCTGGTAGCCGCTGCGGCGGGTGCCGGCGATGATGCCGACCGGTCCGTCGAAGGTGCCGGGGCCGTGGCCCGCGTTCTCCATGGCCTCGTGGCAGACCTCCATGAAGATCCGCTGCTGCGGGTCGGTCAGCTCGGCTTCCCGGCCGGTGTAGCCGAAGAAGGCGGCGTCGAAGTACTCGACGTCCTTCAGGTGGGAGCCGCGCTTCACGTAGTCGGGGTGGCGCAGGGTCTCGGCGGGGACCCCGGCCCGGGTCAGCTCGGCGTCGACGTAGCCGCGGACCGTCTCCCGTCCCTCGTCGAGGACGCGCCACAGCTCGTCCACGCCGTCGGCCCCCGGGAACCGTCCGGCCATGCCGACGATCGCCACACTGGGATGCTCACTCACGCGTCCCGGTCCTTTCTGTTGTTCCGGGCCGCGCGCCTGCGGGAACGCAGGTCCGCCCGTTGTTCGGCCCTTGCCATGACGTCGTCGGTCTCGTTCCGGTCGTCCGTGTCCCCCCTGAGCCGTGCCGTGAGGTGGTCCACCGTGGGGGCCTGGAGGACGTCGGCGGCCTGGAGCGGGATGCCCAGGCGTTCCTCGATCCGCAGGACCAGTTCGACGATGAGCAGCGAGTCGCCGCCCAGGTCGAAGAAGCTCTGGTCGTAGCGGTCGATCTCGGTGTGCAGGACCTCGCTCCACACCTCGGCGAGCCGCTGGTCGAGGCCGGGGCCGAGGTCGGGCGCGCCCGCCGTCTCCGCGGCTTTGCGCGCGGCGCCTGTCACCGGCTTGGCCCAGCGCCGCCTGCGGGTCTCCAGGTCGACGGTGGAGACGGCGAGCCTGCGCTCATCGACGCGTCCGAGGACCAGGTCGAAGGCGCGCAGTCCCTCTTCGGGGCTCAGCGCGTACGAGCGCAGTTCCCGCCAGGCGTCCGACGCCGTCCCGGTGGGCGGCTCCGCGTTCGGGCCCGCCCACCCCTCCCAGTCGACGCTCAGCCGCCGCTCGCGTCCGAGGGCCACGCTGTCGAGGAAGGTGTTGGCGGCGGCGTACGCGGCGTACCCCATGCCGCCGACCACGGAGGCCAGCGACGAGACGTGGCAGCCGAAGTCGATCCTGCGGCCCGCGAAGACGTCCTCCAGGACCAGGGCGCCCCGCACCTTGGGGGCCAGCGTGGCGCGCCACTGCTCGCGGCCGGTCGCGCCGAGCCACTGGACGGCGTCCCCGAACGGCACACCGGCCGCGTGGAACCAGCCGTCGACGGCGCCGAACCTGCGCTCCGCCTCCGCGACGGCCTCCGCCATGGCGGCGCGGTCGGTCACGTCCGCGGCCACGGTCAGCAACCCGCCCGCGACGTCGGCCAGTTCGCGCAGGGCGTGCACCTTGGCGTACGCGGGGTGGTCCGGGGTGTGCGTGTCCAGCCACGCGGCGTACGAGGCGGGGTCGGGCAGCGGGGTGCGGCCGGTGAGGACGAGGCGGGCGCCGTACTCCTTCGCCAGGTGGCCGGCGAGCGTGAGGCCGATGACGCCGAGGCCGCCGGTGATCAGGTAGACGCCGCCGGGCCGGAGCGCCGTCGTCCCGTCGGCCGGGCGGGGCGCGGGCGCGGGCCGGAAGCGCTGCACCCAGCGGTGGCCGTTGCGCAGGGCCACCGCGGTCTCGTCCGGCCGCTCCGCGGTGAGTTCGGCGAGCAGTTCGGCGGCGGCCGGCGGGGTGGGTCCCGGGTCGACGCACCGGCAGTCGAGGCCGGCGAACTCCTGCGGGACGACGCGGACCGCCGCGCTCACCGTGCTGGTGGCCGGGGCGACCGGTTCGCCGCCGAGCACGTCGAAGACGTGGCGGGCCACGACGGAGATCCGGGCGCTCCCGCCGCGGGCCGCGCCGCTGAGGGCGACGGCCGTGTCGAGGAGGGTGTAGAGGCCGCGCTGCTGTGCTTCTTCGGTCTCCGCCGCGGTGGGCAGTCCGGCATCACCGTGGTCCGGGTCGTCGAGCGACCACAGGTGCACGACGTGGTCCGGCACGGTCCCGTCGGCGGCGAGGGCCGTGAAGAGCGACCGGCAGCCGTCCGGGTCGCCCGGGTCCAGGGTGAAGGCGCGCGGGCCGACCCGTTCGAAGCGGGGCCCGACCCGGACGCTCACCGCCTCGGTCCCGTGGGCCGCGAGCTCGGCGCGCAGCCGGGCGCCGAGGCCGCCCTCGTCCTCGAAGAGGAGCCAGCGGGAGCCGGCGGGCGGTTCCGCGGCCGGGCCGAGTCGGCCCGCGCGCTCCCAGGACTCGGTGTAGAGCCACTGCTCGGGGTGTTCGGCCCGGTGCGGCGCGGTGCTCTCCGGAGTGTCCTCGGCCGCGGTGGCCTGCTGGGCGGAGGGGCCGGGGAGCGGGACGAGCGTGCGGCGGTCGAGGGGGTGGGGCGGCAGGGCCACGCGCCGCCTCGGGCCGTCCCGCCACTCGGTCCAGGACACGTCGTGCCCAGTGGTCCACAGGGCGGCCGCCACGTCGAGCAGGTGCTCCTCGACGTGGTCGCCGGTGTGGCCGGTGGCGGGCAGGGACAGTTCGGAGACGTCCTCGGCGCGGTAGGCCAGCGCGCTCCGCTCGTCGGGGGCGACGGCGAGGACCGCTCCGGTGAGGTCACCCGGGGCGGCGGCCTGGACTGCCCCGGCGAGGTCGCCCTCGGGTGTTCCGGCTCCCGGCGCCCATATCGCCTCGGTCCAGTGGCGCTCCGGGACCATGGCCGGGTCCAGGGGGCCTCCCAAGGCGGCCGAGAGCAGGGGCAGGGTGCCGGGCCCGGTCCGGGGCGCGGGCGTCCCGGTGAGGAGTCCCGCCCGCCCCGCGAGCAGGGCCAGCGCGTCGGCCAGGGGCAGCGCCTCGGTGACGCAGGCCGCGGCGAGCTCGCCGACGCCCGCGCCGGCCACGGCGTCCGGCACGAGTCCGGCGTCGAGCCAGAGCGTGGCGATCGCGTACTGGGAGAGGAACGTGGCGAGTTCACGCAGGGCGGGCTCCGGCCGTCCGGACAGCGCCCCGGCGAGCACGTCGGCGGCCCGTGCGGGAGCGACTCCGGCGTCGGCGAGCAGGCTCCGGGCGCGCTCCAGGACCGTACGCACGGAAGCGAACCCGGCGACGGGTCCGGCGAGCGCGGGGCCGTACGGGCCACGGCCCAGGTACAGGGTGACCGGTGCCGCGAGCTCGACGGCCCGGTCGTGCGGCAGCGCGGCGCCGGAGCGGAGCCGCTCGGCCACCTCCCGGTGCGTCCGTCCGCGCACCGCGACGCGGTACGGGAAGGCGCGCCGGCCGACGAGCAGGGTGTGGGCGACGTCCGCCAGGGCGGGGGCGTCGGCGGAGGCCGTGTCGAGGCGGTCGGCCAGCCGCTCCAGGGCGGTCCTGAGCGCCTTGGGCGAGGCCGCGCTGACAGGGATCAGGTGCGGTCCTGCCGGGGCGGGCGCGGCGGCGGGCGCGGGCGGCGCCTCCTCCAGGACGGCGTGCGCGTTGGTGCCGCCGACGCCGAAGGAGCTGACGCCGGCCCGGCGCGGGGCGTCCTGCGCCGGCCAGGGCCGCAGCTGGTCGTTGAGGTAGAACGGGCTCTCGTCGAGCCGCAGTTCGGGGTGCGGGCGGGTGAGGTGGGGGTGGGGCGGGAGCTGCCGGTTCCGCAGGGCGAGCACCGCCTTGATGAGGCCGGTGACGCCCGCCGCGCCCGCGAGGTGCCCGACGTTGGCCTTGACCGAGCCCAGCGCGCAGAACCCGGTGTCGGCCGTCTCCGTGCCGAACGCCTCGCGCAGCGCCGCGACCTCCACCGGGTCGCCCAGCACGGTGCCGGTGCCGTGGGCCTCGACGTAGCCGATGGACCGGCCGGGGACCTCGGCGACGGCGTGCGCCTCGGTGATCACGTCGCGCTGTCCGGCGACGCCGGGAGCGGCGAAGCCGACCTTGCGGGCGCCGTCGTTGTTGATCGCCGTGCCCTTGATCACGGCGAGGACCTCGTCGCCGTCCAGGAGCGCCTCGCTCAGCCGCTTCAGCGCCACGATGCCCACGCCGTCGCCGAACGCCGCGCCCTTGGCCTGCTCGTCGAAGGGCCTGCACCGGCCGTCCGGGGAGAACATCAGGCCCTCTTGGTGGACGTAACCGGGCCGGGGCGGCACGTGCACCGAGACGCCGCCCGCCAGCGCGATGTCGCACTCGGCGCTCAACAGGCTCTGCACCGCGACGTGGACGGCCACCAGCGACGTCGAACAGCCGCTCTGCACGTTGACGCTCGGCCCGGTGAGACCCAGCTTGTAGGAGACCCGGGTGGGCAGGTAGTCCTTGTCGTTCGTCAGCATCAGCTCGGTGCCCTCCAGGGAGAGCAGGTCGCAGCCGCGTGCCAGTACGTTGACCAGGTAGGTGTTCATCGAGGCGCCCGCGAAGACGCCGACGACGGGCTGGTCCGGGTCGTCCGCCCGACCGCCGGAGTACCCGACGGTGTCGAGCAGCTCCGAGGCGGTCTCCAGGAAGATCCGCTGCTGCGGGTCGAGCAGCTCGCCCTCCCTGGCGCTGTAGCCGAAGAAGGTGTGGTCGAAGCCGAACGGGTCGTCCAGGCCGCCGCGGGACTTCACGTAGCGGCCGTCGCCGAGCAGTTCGTCGGTGACTCCGGCGGCCCGCAGCTCGTCGTCGGAGTAGAAGCCCACGCAGTCGTCGCCCGCGCTGATCCGCTGCCACAGTTCGTCGCAGTCGCGCGCGCCGGGGAAGCGGCCGTGCATGCCGATGACGGCGATGTCGCCGGGCCGCACTCCCCCGTCCTGTCCTTCGCCCTCTTCGAGCCCGTCGTACTCATGGGCCTCGTGGGCCTCGTAGGGGTCACTCATGGTCGCCTCCGGCTGCCTCGTCCCGCCGGGCCCGGTGGCCACGGCGCAGTGCCGCTTGGGGGCCGCCGCGGGCGGCCGCTTTCCGCAGTGCGGCGCGGCGGCCACCCTGCCCCTCCGGTGCGGCGGGCCGGGCCGCCGCGGCCGGTGCGAGGCGGCGGGCCTGCGCGGCGACGGTCGGGTACGCGAAGAGTTCCGAGACGGCGACCGGGGCCGCGCCGGGTATCTCCCGCAGTTGCTGGTGCACTTGGAGCAGGAGCATGGAGGTGCCGCCGACCTCGAAGAAGTTGTCGCTCCTGCCGATCCCGTCGCGGCGCAGGACGCGGCGCCACACCTCGGCCACGGCCCGTTCCATGCGGTTGCCCGCGGCCGGGGCCGCGGAGTGCCGGGGCAGCTGCCGGGCGCGCTCGGCCTCGACCAGCCGGGCCACCGCGGACCGGTCGGTCTTCTGGTTGACGTTGAGGGGCAGCCGGTCCGGGAAGACGAAGGAGGTGGGCACCATGTACGGGGGCAGCGCGTCCTGGAGCGCGGCCCGCAGCTCCGCCTCCGCCGGCGCGGCGCCGGGGCGCTTCGGCACGACACACGCGGTCAGGCTGCGGGTGTCGGGGCCCGTCCCCTCGACCAGGACGACGGAGCGGTCCACGCCCGGCACCCGGTCGAGGGCGGCCTCGATCTCCTCCAGCTCGATGCGGTAGCCGCTGACCTTCACCTGGTTGTCGGCCCGGCCCAGGATCTCCACCAGGCCGTCGGCGTCGACCCGCGCGAGGTCGCCCGAGCGGTACATGCGGGCGGCACCGCCCGCGAAGGGGTCGGGCAGATAGCGCTCCGCGAGCAGCTGCGGCCGGTTCACATAGCCGCGCGCGACGGCCTGTCCCCCGATGTACAGCTCCCCGGTCACCTCGGCCGGCACGGACTGGCCGTGGGCGTCCAGGACGTACAGCGCCGCGTTGGCGAGCGGGCCGCCGACCGGCACGGAGGCGCCGCGGCAGTCCTGCGCGCACACCCGGTGGGCGGTGACCCAGACCGTGGTCTCGGCGGGGCCGTAGCAGTTCCACAGCGTGCCGCACCAGTCCAGGGCGGACCCGGCCGTCCCCGCGGAGAGCAGCTCGCCGCAGCTGAAGGTGTGGCGCAGCCGCAGTCCGTCGGCGCCGTGGGCGGCGACCTCGGCGGCGAGGCCGTGCAGCGCGGACGGGGTGTGCGTCAGATGGGTCACGCCCTCCGCGACGAGCAGCCGGCGCAGCGCGTCGGGCGCGCGGGCGGTCTCCGCGCCGACCACCACGAGGCATGCCCCGGAGAGGAGGCTGCCCCAGTGCTCCCAGACGGACAGGTCGAACGCGGTGGAGTGGAAGAGGCACCAGACCGCCTCCGGCTCCGGCTCGACGTGTTCCCGCATGGCTTCCAGCAGGCTCAGGACGTTGCGGTGCTCGACGTCGATTCCCTTGGGGGTGCCCGTGGAGCCGGAGGTGTAGACGGTGTAGAGCAGGTCGTCCGGGGTCAGGGCGGGCGGCTCCGGCGCGCCCTCATCCGCGTGCTCGCCCTCGTGGGTGTCCGCGTACTCGTCCGCGTACTCGTCCATGTAGAGGAACCGGACCCGTGCGTCGGCTCCGTCGAGCAGGGGGGCGAGGGCGCGGGTGGTGAGCACCGTCGTGGCGCCGCAGTCGGCGAGCATGGCCCGGAGCCTGGCCGGGGGGTGGTGCGGGTCGAGGCAGACCGCGGCCGCTCCCGCCTTGACCGTGGCCACCAGGGCCACCACGGTCTGCGGCGAGGGCGCGAGCAGGTGCGCCACCCGGTCGCCGTGCCGGGTGCCGCTCGCGCGCAGGGCCCGCGCCCAGCGGTCACCGAGACCGTCGAGCTGACGGTAGGACAGTTCGGTTCCCTCGTGCCGGACCGCCGGCCGGTCGGCGTATGTCCTGGCCACCGTGGTGAAGCGCCGCAGCAGGCTGTCGTCGGCGTCGAGCACCGGCTCGGGGGCCGCGCCCGCGGCCCGCGGGACACCGGAGCCGGTGCCCAGCGGCAGGCTCGCGACGGCGGCGCGCGGGTCGTCGAGGGCGGCCCGCAGCAGGGCGGTGTAGTGCTCGATGACCCCGCGGGCGGCGGCGGACGAGAAGACGGCGGGCCGGTACTTGAGCGTCCCGAGCAGCCGTTCGCCGTCCTCCGCGACCTCCAGCATCAGGTCGAGCTGGCCCTCCTGCTGGGGCAGCCGGTGGGGGCGCAGCGTCAGTCCCGCCCAGGGCACGGCCGGCGCGTCGGCGCCGGGCCCGTCCCCCCAGTGCAGGGCGGCGAGGCCCGGCAGACGCTGCGGCTTCTGGTAGACGAACAGCGTCTGGAAGACGGGGTTCACGCCGGGCACCCGGCGCGGCGCGAGCTCCTCCACGAGCCGCTCGAAGGGGTAGTGGTGCTCCAGTGCCTCGGTGACCGCGGTCCGGGTGCGCCGCATCAGCTCCATGAACGACGGCTCGTCGGAGAGGTCGCCGCGCAGCACGACGGGGTCCGCCAGATATCCCACGCTGCCGCGGAAGGCGGGGTCGGTGCGCCCCGACACCGGCATGCCGACCAGCACGTCGTCCTGCCCGGTGTACCGCGCGACCAGCGCCTGGTAGGCGGTGAGCTGCACGATGTACGGGGTGGTGTTCTCCTGCCGGGCGAAGGCGAAGACGCGCTTGGCGAGTTCGTCGTCGAGCCGGAAGAACTCGGAGGCTCCGGCGGCCGGGTCGGCGTCGGGCGCGACACGGAAGCGGGGCCAGTCGACGATGCCGAGCTCCCCCGCGAGCCGGTCGTGCCAGTACGCGGCGGCACGCGCGCCCTGCTCCCCGGCGAGGAACCGCTCCTGCCAGGCCACGAAGGAGCGGTACGGGGCGTTGCCCTCGGGCAGCCGGGTGTCCGTGCCGTCGCGCTCCCCCGCGTACAGCGTGCCCAGTTCGTCGACGAGGAGTTCCAGCGACCAGAAGTCCGCCACCAGGTGGTGGACGACCAGCAGCAGGACGGCGGCGTCCGCGCCCGTGCGGAAGAGGGCGGCGCGGAACAGCGGGCCGTGTTCGGCGTCGAAGGGCTGCCGGTAGGCGGCGCGGACCTCGGCGTCGAGCCGGTCCGCGTCCCATCCGGTGGCGTCCGTCTCCTGCCAGCCGGGCTCCAGCCAGCCGTGCACGATCTGCCGGACGTCGCCGTCCCGCTCGTCGAAGGTGGTGCGCAGCGCCTCGTGCCGCCCGGCCAGGGAGCGCAGCGCGGCGTGCAGCGCGCCGCCGTCGACGGCGCCCTGCACCCGGGCGGCGAAGGAGATGTGGTACGAGGCTCCGGCGGGGTCCACTCGGTGCAGCAGCCACATCGAGCGCTGCCCGTAGGACAGGGGGTGTTCGGCGCGGGCGGGAGCCGCCCGGCGGCGCAGTTCCGCCTCGACGCGCCGGCGCAGGGTGCCGGCCCGGGCCTGCCCGGTCTCCACGGTGTTCGCGGTGTCCGACATGGGTCAGCTCTCCTGTTCCTGCGCGTCGAGCAGGGCCGCGACGGCTTCGAGTCCGGCGTCGTCCAAGTGGTGCACCGACATGAGGAGTTCTCCGGCGGCCTGGGGTGTCAGCCGCTCCGCCGGCACTCGCGGCGCCGTGGCCGCGTCGGCCGCCGGGCCGCCGGCCGTCTCGCGGTCCAGTCCCTCGCGGAGGGCCGTTTCGAGCCGGTGCACCGGCTCGTCCTGAAGCAGCAGGCCGAGCGGCAGGTCGACCCCGAGGTCCGCGCGGATGTCGCTGCGGATCTCCAGGGCGAGCATCGAGTCGACGCCGAGGGCGGTGAGCGACGCCGTCCGGTCCGCGCCGCCGGCCTCGGCGCCGACGCGCTGCGCCAGGACGTACGCCAGGTACTCGGCGGCCAGCTCCTGTCGCCGCTCGGGCCCCGCGGAGCCCCAGGCGCGCAGCAGGTCGCTGCCGGGTGCCGCGCCGGGCGCGGCCGGTTCGGGCCGTCCGGTGGCCGTCTCGGGCCGGTTGCCGGGCCGGTGTCCCGGCGCGAACCGGGACAGCTGGGTGTCCCAGTCCAGTTCGAAGACGCCGTGCACGGCGTCGTGGCCGCCCGCGAGGAGCGGGCCGAGGGCGGCGAAGACCCGCCGCGGGTCGAGGAGGGTGAACCCGGCCGCCGCCATGCGGTCGCGGTGGCGCTGGTCGAGGCGGGCCGTCATGCCCTCCGTCACCGGGCCCCAGCCGAGGCTGAGTGCGGGCAGCCCGCGGTCGTGCCGGTGCTGGGCGAGGGCGTCCATATAGGTGTTGGCCGCGGCGTAGTGCGCCTGCCCCGCCGCTCCGAGCAGCCCGGACGTCGACGAGTACAGCACGAACAGGTCGAGCTCCTCGTCCAGCGTGGCCCGGTGCAGATGCCAGCCGCCCGCGACCTTCGGGGCGAGGACCCGCGCGAAGGCGTCCCAGCCCAGACCGGTGAGGAGCGCGTCCTCCACCACACCCGCCGCGTGCAGGACGCCCCGCAGGGGGACTCCGTCGGCGCGGATGCCCGCCATCAGCCGCTCCACATCGGCCTGTTCGGAGACGTCGGCGGCGACGACCGTGCAGCGCACGCCGTTCCGCTCCAGCTCCGCGAGAGCCCGCCGGGCGGGTTCGCCGGGCGCGCCGCGTCCGGTGAGCACGAGGTGCCGTGCCCCGTGGTCGGCGAGCCAGCGTGCCGTGCCGAGGCCGAGGGCGCCGAGGCCGCCGGTGATGAGGTAGGTGCCGTCGGGCCTGGCCCGGAACTCGCCGGTGGCGGTGGCGCGCCGCTGGTCGAGGCGCGGCACCCGCACCGTGCCGTCGCGCACGGCGGCCTCGGACACCTGGTCGGCGTCGCCGGTCAGTACGTCGACGAGTGCCGTACGCAGACAGGTGCGCAGGTCGTACGGGTCGACGTCGACCAACCGCACGTCGGTGTCGGGGAGTTCGTGCACGGCGCTGCGGCCCGCGCCCCACAGGGTGGCCTGCTGCGGGTGGAGGACGGGCCCGGGGCCGCCGGTGTGCAGCGCGCCGCCGGTGATCAGCGCCAGCCGGGACGGTGCCGGGCGGCCCGCGTCCTCCAGGGCGCGCACCAGGGCCGGGAGGCTGCCCAGGGCGCGCCGTTGAAGCGCGTCGTCGGGTTCCACCGCGAGCAGGTCCAGGGCGGCGCAGTGCAGCACGCCGTACGGCCCGGCGAACTGGGCTTCGCCCAGCGCGGCTGCGAGCTGTCCGGCGTCGGCGAGGTCGCCGACCTGCCGCACGGTGACGCCCGCGGGGAGCGTGTCCGAGCGGCCGCTGTCCGGACTGTCCGTCAACACCCGGCAGCGCGCGCCCTGTTGGACCGGACCCGCGATCGCGGACGCCCAGTGGCCCTGCCGGTCGGCGAGGACGAGCCAGTGGTCCGGCAGCCCGGTGCCGGGCCGCACGGAGTCGAGGGTCTTCCAGCGCTGGACGTGGACGGTGCCCGGGTCGTCGGTGCCCGTCACCAGGTGCGGCGGGACCAGGCGCAGCTCCAGGCCGGTCAGTTCGACGAGGGGACGGCCGTCCTCGGCGTCGATCCTGACGTCGAGGAGTGCGCGCGGGGTGTCCGAGGCGAAGTCCGCTGTGGCGTGGACCGTCGCCCGGACGCGGGCGGTGCGCGGCACCTCGTCGACGGGGTGGAACACCGCGTGTTCGACCCGGAAGGGCAGCAGCAGTCCGTCCAGGCGCTCTTCGTCCAGGACGTTGAGGCCGATGGCGGTCTGGACGCAGACGTCGATGAGCACCGTCTTCGCCGGGCGTGCGGCGGGGTCGAGGAACTCGGGGACGGTGATGTCCGTCTCCGCCTGGCCGTCCCGCAGCCGCAGCTCCCGCATCCAGCGGAACGCCGGCCCGAGGTCGTAGCCGAGGCGGTGCAGTTGCGCGTACAGGGCGTCGCCGGACAGCGTCCGGGTCCACTCGCCCCGCTCGGCGGGCGGCGGGGTGCGCCGGTCCGCGTCGCCCGCCGCGGTACGGATGCGGGCCTGGGCGTGGGTGGTCCAGGAGGTGTCGAGGTGGGCGGCGGCGCCGGGGCGCTGGCCGAGCACCCTGGCGTCGGCGGCCGCGCCGCGGGTCTCGTCCAGGACGATCTGGAGAGCGGTGGGCTCCTCGTCCACGGCGAGCGCCCGGGGGAACACCAGGTCCTCGACGAGCACGGGCCGCTGCCCGCCGAACGCCTCCAGGAGGCACGCGGTGTGGTAGGCGCCGGGGACGACGACCCGGCCCAACAGCACGTGGTCGCCGAGGAACGCGGGTTCGCGCTGGTTCGCGCCGCTCTCCCAGCGGCGCTGGGAGGCCTGCGGGAGCGGCATCCTGCGCAGGCCGGTGAGTTCGGCGCCGGCCTGCGGGGCGGCCGGGGCGGCGGCGGTGGCGGCCCGGGTGCCGGCGCGCGGCGCGGGCGAGCCGTCCTCGCCGACCCAGTGCCGCTGCCGGGCGAAGGGGTAGGTGGGTGCGGCGACGCGGCGCCGCAGGAAGGGGGCGTGGAAGGCGGGCCAGTCGACGCGCACGCCGTCCGCGTCGAGTTCGGCGAGGGTCCGCTGGAGGGTGTCCCAGTCCGAGCCGCGGGAGGTCAGGCCGGCGAGCCAGAGCGTGTCCGGTTCCCTTCTGCCGTTGCCGAAGCCGGTCAGGGAGCGGCCGGGGCCCATCTCCACGAAGTGCGTGAAGCCGTCGGCGAGCAGCGTGTCGACGGTCTCGCTGAACAGCACCGGGGAGGCCAGCTGACTCGCCCAGTAGTCGCCGCCCAGCTCGTCGGGGGCGGCGAGGGCGCCGGTGAGGTTGGTGACGAGGGGGGTGCGCGGGGGCCGGTGGGTGATGCCCCGGGCGGCCTGCCGGATGCGCTCGGCCGCGGGGGCCATGAGCGGGGAGTGGAAGGCGTGGGTGACGTCGAGGTCCACGACGGCCCAGCGGCGCTCCAGGCACGCGGCCCGCACCGCGGCGAGCGCGTCCGCCGTGCCGGAGAGCGTGTAGCGGCCGGGCGCGTTGTGCCCGGCGACGGCGAGGTCACGGCCGTACGGGCGGACGAGCTCCCGCAGCTGCTCCAGGTCGGGGCAGCGTACGGCGACCATGCCGCCGGGCTCGGCGTCCTCGGCGATCGCGGCGCCGCGCTCGGCGACGAGCCGCAGGCCGTCCTCCGCGGTCAGCACCCCGGCCGCGCAGGCGGCGGCGTACTCGCCGAGGCTGTGCCCGGCGACCGCCTGCGGCCGTACGCCCCAGGAGGCCCACAGCTCGGCCGTCGCGACCTGGAGGAGGAACATCGCGGGTTGCAGGACCTCGGCGCGCCGCAGCAGGGCGCCGGAGCGCTCCCTGTCCGCGAGGGCGGCCTCGATGCCGACGCCCGTGAGCTCTTCGAACAGGTCGGCGTGGCGGGCCAGGGCGGCGCGGAATCCGCTGTGCCGCTCGTGGAGGTCGGCGCCCATGGCCGCGTACTGGGCGCCCTGTCCGGAGAAGAGGAAGGCGACCTTGGGTGGGCGGGCCGTCTCGCGGGCCTGCACCGCCGTGCCGTCCGGGCGGCCTTCGAGCCAGGCCGTCAGCTGCTCGGCGGCGTCGGCCGTGGAGGAGGCGAGCACGCTCACCCTGTGCGGCAGTCTGCGCCTGCCGACCTGGCTGGTGTGGGCCAGGTCGGCGAGTTCCTCGGCGTCGCGCTCGCCGGGCAGGTCACGGTCGCTCAGCTCCCGGGCCCAGCGTTCCGCCGCCGCCTTGAGGCCGTCGGCCGTCTTCGCGGAGACGGTGAGGAGTTCCCGGGGCAACAGGACGGGGGCGGCGGGTGTGCGGTCCGGTGCCTGTTCGAGGACGGCGAAGGCGTTGGTGCCGCCGATGCCGAGGGAGTTGACGGCGGCTCTGCGCACCTCGGTGGGGAACGCCCGGGGTTCGCTGTTGATGTACAGGCCACAGCCGTCGAGGCGGAGCCGGGGGTTGAGCTCCTCGACGTGCGGGCTGGGCGGGACGACGCCGTGGTGCAGGGCGAGGACGGTCTTGATGAGGCCGGCGATGCCCGCGGCGGCCTCCAGGTGGCCGACGAGGGCCTTGACCGAGCCGAGCGCGCACACCGCGTCGTCGCCCAGGGCGCGGCGGATGGCGGAGACCTCCAGCGGGTCGCCGAGCAGGGTGCCCGTGCCGTGCGCCTCGACGTAGCCGAGGCCGGCCGGGGCGAGCTGCGCGACGGTGAGCGCCTGCCGCATGGCGGCGAGCTGGCCGTCGACGGTGGAGGCGCCGTAACTCGTCTTGCCGCCGCCGTCGTTGTTGACGGCGGTGCCCCGGATCACGGCGTAGACGGTGTCGCGGTCGCGCAGGGCGTCGGCCAGGGGGCGCAGGACGACGGCTCCGGCGCCGCTGCCGAAGACCGTGCCGCGGGCGCGGGCGTCGAAGGGCCGGCAGCGCCCGTCCGGGGAGAGGATGCCCTGGTCCTGGTGGAGGTAGCCGGCGAGGTCGGGGACGCGCACGGTCACGCCGCCCGCGACGGCCGTGTCGCACTCGCCGAGAAGCAGGCTCTGGCAGGCCAGGTGGACGGCGACGAGCGAGGTGGAGCAGGCCGTCTGCACGGTGAGGCCGGGGCCGGTGAGGCCCAGTTTGTACGAGACCCGGGTGGCGAGGAAGTCCTTGTCGTTGCCCAGGTGCTCCAGTGAGGCCGTGCTGTCGAGGAACCTGCCGCCGGTGCCGAGCACTTCGGGCAGGTAGCCGGCGAGGACGCCGCCGGCGCCGCCGAACACGCCGGTCGACTGGCCGGCGTACGGCGCGAGGCGCCCGGCGTGCTCCAGCGCCGCCCAGCACGTCTCCAGGAAGACGCGCTGCTGCGGGTCCATGAGCGCGGCCTCGCGCGGGGCGATGTCGAAGAGGCCCGCGTCGAAGCGGTCGGCGTCGTCGAGCACGGCGGCCGTCTTGACGTAGTCGGGGTGGCCGATCCACTGCTCGGCGACGCCCGCGCGGCGCAGTTCGTCGTCGGAGAGGTCGCGCATGGCGGGCCGCCCGGCCACGACGTTCTCCCAGAACTGGCCGATGCCGGCTGCTCCGGGGAATCTCCCGGCCATGCCGACGACCGCGATGAACCCTGCGGCCGCGTCGTCGGCCAGTTCGTCGCTCATGCCTGTCCCCGCGCCTTCGAACGCAGTGCGCGGACCCGCTGCGCGGCGCTGCGGCCCGCGGCCATGCCGGCGGCGGTCGGGGCGTCGGCGGGGGCGGGCGCGAAGTCGGCGGCGGTGCCGCCCTCGGCGGCGATGTCGTAGGCCCGGTACAGGTCCTCGACCGTGCGGATGCCGGTGATCGGGACGAGTTCGCTGAACGGGTCCAGGTCGAGTTCCACCTCCAGCATGGCGGTGATCCGCGCCAGGTGCAGGGAGCGCAGCCCGAGGTGGTCGACGAGCAGGTCGGTGTCCTTGACCTCGGGGAGCGGCCCGCCGTCGCGGTCCTCGCCCGCCACTTCCTCGATCATTTCGAGCACGGCTGCCTTGATGGCTTCTCTGCGACTCAACTCTGGCCTCCGGAACGCGTGAAGCTGCTGGACGGGGACGACGGGAGGGCGCTCAGCATGTGAACCCGCCGTCGACGGTGAGGGTCTGGCCGGTGATGAACCGGGCCTGGTCGGAGATGAGGAAGGCGAAGACGCCGACGAGGTCGTCGAGGGTGCCGAGGCGCCCGAGGGGGGTGCGCCTGGCGACCCGGTCGCGGGTCTTCTCGGACATGCCCGCGGTCATGTCGCTCTCGAAGTAGCCGGGGGCGAGTCCGACCACGCGGATGCCGACGGGACCGACCTCCCGGGCGAGGCTGCGGGTGAACCCGTCGAGCCCGGCCTTGGCGGCGCTGTAGACGGAGACGCCGGGCTGGCCGCGGAGTCCGTTGATGGAGGAGATGTTGACGATGCAGCCGCCGCCGGCGGCGAGCATCGGCTTGAGGCAGGCCCGGCTCAGCTGGAGCGGCAGGGCCATGTTGACCAGCAGGGAGTGGTCGATGTCCGCGGGCGGGGTGGTCGAGAGCAGCCCTTCGAGGCCGATTCCGGCGTTGTTGACGAGCACGTCGACCCGTCCGAAGCGCCGCATCACCCCGCGGACGAACTCCTGCGGTGCCGTGCCGGTGTCGGCGCCGTCCAGGGCGCTCCAGTGCAGCCGGTCCGGGTCGTCGAGGCCCGCGCGGAGCTTGGCCAGTTCGTCGGACTCCGTGCGGCTGAAGGTCGCGACGCGGTAGTCCTGTTCGAGCAGGTGCCCGATCAGTGCGAGGCCGAGGCCGCGGCTGCCGCCGCTGACCACGGCGACCCGGCGCCCGTCCTGGTTGGTAGCCCGGCTCATCCTGTCCACCCCTGTCGCTTGAAACGACTGCCGTGCAGCTGTTCCTCGGTCTGTGTGATGACTGCGGGCACCTGGTGGGGTGCGAGCAGCGTGGTGCAGTGCTTGCGCAGCCGCCGGGCCATGGCGCGGGGGTCCTCGGGCTCGACGACCTGGACGCGCGCGGCCACGATCTGCCCGGTGACGGCGTTGGCGCGGCCCTCGACGACCACGTCTTGGACGTTGTCGGCCTGGAGCAGGGCGTTCTCGACCTGGGCGGGGAAGACCTTCTCGCCGCCGATGTTGATGCAGTGCGAGCGCCTGCCGATGATGCGCAGCAGGCCGTCTCCCGCCTCCTCCACGGCGTCCCCGGTGTCCAGCCAGCCGTCGCCGTCGAACGGGTCGGGGCTGTTGAGGTAGCCGCGCATGCTGCTGGGTGAGCGGATCCAGAGGGTGCCGTCGACGATCCTGGTCTCGAAGCCGCCGCCGCCCACCCGCATCAGGAGCGAGCCGTTGGCCTCCGAGCGGGTCGGCAGGATGCCCGTCTCCGTCAGGCCGTACGTCTGCTTGAGGCGTGCCTCGGGAAACGTGGCCGCCAGGTGCTTCAGCGTCACGTCACGCATGGGCTCGGTGCCGTACGTGATGATCCGGAGCGACGACAGGTCGTGGCTGCGGTACGCCCCGGAGATCAGCAGCATGTTGAGGAACGTGGGGGTGGTCGGGAGCAGTTCCGCCCGGTGCCGTTCGACGGCGGCGCAGATGTGCTCGGCGGTGCGCCGGGTCTCCACGATGACGGTGCCGCCCGAACAGAGCGTGTGGAACAGCGTGTTGATGCCGCCGATGTGGTCCATCGCCATGAACTGGAGGGCGCGCAGGGGGCGGCCCGGCTCGGTGCGGAACCGGTCGAGCAGCTGCGGGAAGGAGTGCAGGGCCGCCTTCACCTCGCCGGTGCTGCCCGAGGAGAAGAGCACCAGGCCGGCTTCCCGCCCGTCCGTCAGCGATGCCAGGAGCGGGTGGCGGTCGCCGCTGCGGGGCGGCAGGGTCTCCGCCCGCCAGGTGTCCGGGCCCGAGAAGGTGAGGACGGTCTCGACCTCGGCGATGTCGAAGCGGGCGCCGCGGGCGTCCGGCGGCGGGTCGTTCGGCGCCAGCGGCACGACGGTGCAGCCCTCGCGGATCAGGGCGAGGACCAGCGCCACGGAGGCGGCCGAGGTGTCGGCGACCACGGCCACGGAGGT
Source organism: Streptomyces sp. NPDC030245 (assembly GCF_055572995.1). Classification (NCBI taxonomy): domain Bacteria; kingdom Bacillati; phylum Actinomycetota; class Actinomycetes; order Kitasatosporales; family Streptomycetaceae; genus Streptomyces; species Streptomyces sp. NPDC030245. The sequence goes on from NZ_JBVICF010000005.1 coordinate 324,190, forward strand.
GCCGGGGCGCACGCCCGCGGCGGTGAGTTCGCCGCGCCAGCCGAGGACCGCCTCGACGAGCTGTCCGTAGTCGGCCGTGCCGCCGGTGCCGGTAATCGCCTCGCGGCCGGCGAAGCCGCGCAGCCGGTCGAGCAGCCAGTCCATCGCCACGTCCTGTCGGGGTTCGTTCACAGTCGCTTTCCTCGTGCCGTGAGGTCCGGGTCCTCGGTCAGCGCGCGGCGGTCGATCTTGCCGCTGGGGGTGCGGGGCAGCCGGTCGAAGCGGTCGTACGTCGCCGGCACCATGTAGGCGGGCAGGCGGTCGGCGACGTATCCGCGCAGCGTGTTCCTGTCGAGTTCGTCGCCGCCGGTGACGGCGGCGCGCAGCACGGCGATGAAGGCGTTGGTCTGCTCCAGGCGGACCGCGCACTCGACGACGCCGGGGGCTTCCAGGAGTACGTTCTCGATCTCCTGGAGGTCGATCCTGATGCCGCGGATCTTGACCTGCTGGTCCTGGCGGCCCAGGAACTCGATGTCGCCGGAGGGGAGCCAGCGGGCGACGTCACCGGTGTCGTACATGCGTTCTTGCGGCCGCTCGTACTCGGGGACGAACTTCTCCCGGGTCAGCTCCTCGTCGCCGAGGTAGCCGCGGGCGACGCCGACGCCGGCGACGTGCAGGGTGCCGAAGACCCCGACGGGCATCGGACGGCCGTGCCGCAGGACGTACAGCCGGGTGTTGTCGATGGGGCCGCCGATGGGCACCCGGGGTGCGGTGTCGCCGGGAGCGCAGGTGTGGGCGGTCACGTCGACGGTCGTCTCGGTCGGTCCGTAGAGGTTCACGAGACGGGTTCCGTTGGGGGCGCCGAGCACGGTGTGGAAGTGGTCGACGACCTGCCGGGGCAGGATCTCCCCGCTGGAGTAGAGGACTTGGAGACCGCTGAGGGAGTCGGCGAGTCCGCTGCGCTCCACCTCGTCGAGGAAGACGTTCAGCATCGAGGGCACGAAGTGGATCACGGTCACGCCGTGTTTGCGCACGCCTTCCGCGAGCGCCAGCGGGAACCTCTCGGCGCCGGGGGCCGGCAGGTACATCCTGCTGCCGCCGAACATCCACCAGAACAGTTCCCACACGGACACGTCGAAGATCACGGGGGTCTTCTGGATCAGGGTGTCGTCCTGGCCCAGCGGGTGGTCGCGCTGCATCCAGCAGAGCCGGTTGACCACCGAGCGGTGCTCGACCATGACGCCCTTGGGGCGGCCGGTGGACCCGGAGGTGTAGATGACGTACGCGAGATCGTCCGGTGAGCCGTGCCGGACGACTTCCGGAACGGGCCCGGTGGTCAGTTCGGGCGCCTCCAGGACGAGCGTCTCCACGGGCAGTTCGCGGCCCGCGAGGAGGTGCTCCTGGCCGACCACCGCCCGCGCGCCGCTCCGCTCCAGGATGTCCTGGATCCGCAGCGCCGGTGCGTGCGGGTCGAGCGGCGTGTAGGCGTACCCCGCCTTCAGTACGCCGAGCAGCGCGACCGGCAGTTCGAGGCCGCGCTCGGCGAGGACGGCCACCACCACGTCGGTGCCGTCGCCCAGGCGCCCGCGCAGCGCGTGGGCGAGCCGGTCCGACCGCTCGTCCAACTCGGCGTAGGTCAGCCGCGCGTCGTCCGTCGTGACCGCCACCCGGTCCGGGGTCCTGGCCGCCTGGCCGCGGAACACCTCGTGCAGCGTGAGGTCTTCGGGGAAGTCGCGTGCCGTGGCGTTGAACTCCGTCAGGACCTTGGACCGCTCGGGTCCGGTGAGGACCGGGCACTCGGCGAGGGGCCGGCCGGGCTCGTCGAGCGCGTGGCCGAGGAGCGTGGCGAAGAGCCCCGCGAGCACGTCGCACTCCGCCCTGGGCGCGCTGTCCGACCGGGCCGCCAGTCTGCCGTCGACGGGGTCGAGTGCCAGGAGCGGCCCGTCCGCGGCGCTCTCGTGCGGGTGCCGGGCGCCCTCGTCGGCCGTGCCGGGGCCGAGGACGAGCCAGTGGCCCCCGGCGGCGGTGGCCTCCTCGGCGCTCCGCGGCCGCAGGTCCTTGGCGATCCGCTCGGCGTGGTCCGCGAGGGAGAGCTCCGGGTCGATGCCGGTCTCCACCACGAGGATCTTGTCGCCCTGTGCGCCGTCGGCGCCGGGCACGGCGACGCACAGGGTCAGCTCCGTGACGAAGCCGGCGTAGTGGAACGCGGCCGCGGCCGCCGCGGCGGTCAGGGCGAGCGTCTCCCCCGTCGCGTCCGCGGTCAGCGCGGCGAGCCTCTCGCGGGTCCGCCGGTCGAGTCCTCTGGCTGCCCGTGCCATGTCAGAGCTCCTTCTTCGCGTGCGTCCGCAGCAGGCCGGGCGCAAGCATCCGTTCGACGATCTGGGTGGTGCCCTCGATGATGTTCAGGACCTTGCTGTCCCGGTACGCACGCGCCGCCCTGCCCGCCTCCAGGACGCCGCGGGAGGCGAGGAGCTGGACGGCCTGGGCGGCGTGTTCCTCCAGGACCCGGCAGGTGAAGTACTTCGCCATGAGGATCCGGTCGGAGGCGTCCCCGGCGCCGTCGTCCACGGCCCGGGACGCCGCGAGGCACATCAGCTTCGCGGCCTCCAGGTCGGTGCCCATCCGCGTCACCAGGGACTGGACCTGCCCGTGCTCCACGAGGTGCCGCCCGAAGGAGCGGCGGCCCGCCACGAAGGCGGCGGCTTCACGGACCACGGACTGGAGCATGCCGAGGGCCATCCAGGCGACGGCGTGCCTGCCGTGTTCGAGCGCGTGCGGCATCAGGATGCTGAGCCCGAACCCGTCCCGGCCCACGACGTGCCGCTCCGGTACGACGCAGTCGCGGAAGTCGACCCGGGCGAGCGCGGCGGCCCGCAGGCCGAGCAGGTCGCCCATGGGGCGGGTCTCCAGGCCCGGGTTGTCCCGCTCGACGAGACAGACCGTGGAGTGTCCCGCGCGCTGGGCGAACACGAGGAAGACGTCGGCCAGTTCGCCGCAGGTGATGAAGACCTTGCCGCCATTGAGCACCAACTTCCCGTCCTGCTCGGTCAGTTCGGTGGCGATGGTGCTGAGGTCGCTGCCCGCGCCGGGTTCGGTCATGCAGATGGCGGCCGCCCGCTTCCCGGTGGCCAGCCCCGGCATGACCTCCCGCCACTGCTCTTCGGTGCCCCACTTGGCCACGGTCTGGGCGGCCATCCCGTGGACGTTCACATAGGAGGCGAGCGACGCGCTGACCCGGCCGAGCGCCTCGTACAGCAGCCCCGCCTGCACCGCCGTCGCCCCTCCGCCGCCCAGCTCCGCGGGGAGGGCCGCGCCCATCAGTCCCTCGTCGGCGCACCAGCGGACGACGTCGTCCGGCAGCGTGCCTTGCCGTTCCCAGTCGGCCGCGGTGTCGGCCCAGGCCGACTCGACGCGGTGCACGAGGTCCGCGTGGTGACGCTGCTCGTCCGCGGTCAGTAGGTGGTTCACGCCCGTCGTTCCCTCTCTCGTCGGCGCCGCCGACTTCGGCGGTGGTCAGGCACCGGCGACCGTCGCCGACTTGGCCTGGACCAGGTCGGCAATGCAGTTGACGGTCGAAAAGTTCTGCAAATCGAGGTCGTCGACGGACATCTTGATGCGGAAGGTGCTCTCCAGGAATCCGACGAGCTGTATCGCGAAGAGGGAATTGACCCGGCCCGTCTCGAAGAGGTTCTCGTCGAAATCGGGCGTACCACTCGTGTCGTACTGCGCCAGGTAGTCCAGGACAATCTGAGTGACTTCGTCACGGTTGATGCTCATGGAGAATTGGTCCTCTCAGTCTTCCGAGCGTTGCTGCGGGCGGTAGCGGTAGAACCCTTCTCCCGCCTTACGGCCGAGCCGTCCTTCCGCGACCATGTCGCGCAGGAGGCCGGCACAGCGGAACTTGTCCTCGCCATAGGAGTCGTGCAGGTGGTCCAGGGTCAGCGCCACCGTGTCGAGGCCGATGAGATCGGCGGTCTCCAACGGGCCCATGGAATGGCCGAAACACTTCTTGAAAACGGCGTCGACGGTGGCGGGTTCGACGCCCTGCTCCTCGACCACGCGAATGGCCTCGTTGAAGAAGAGATGCGAGATCCGGTTGCTCACGAAGCCGGGGAAGTCACCCACGACCACCGCGCTCTTGCCGAGCCGGTCGAGCAGTTCCAGGACGTAGGACAGGCATTCCTCGGAGGTCGCGTCGCCGCGCATGACCTCCACCGCGTCCTTGAGGTAGGACGGGTTCATGAAATGGATGCCTATGACACGTTCCGCGCGTGACGTCTCGGCGGCGAGCCTGCCGATGGGGATGCTGGACGTGTTCACCCCGATCCCCACGTCCGGCGGCAGCACGGCGTCGAGACGGCCGTAGAGGACGCGCTTCACCTCCCAGGACTCGGTGACGTTCTCCACCACGAACTCGCACTCCGCTACCTCCTCGACGCGGGTCGTGAACACCACGCGGCGCAGGGCCTCATCGGTGTCCAGGCGGGGCAGTTCGCGCCGGATCATCGGCCCGTAGCGGACGGCGTCGACGAGTTCGTCCCTCGCCTGCTTCAGCCGGGACTCGTCGGTGTCCACGAGGACCACGTCGAAGCCGTGCAGAACAAAGTCCGCGGCGACACCGAGCCCGATGCCCCCTGCGCCAATGACGCCCATCGTCCGTGCGGCACTTCTTTTCGACACGCGTCACCCCTGGGTCGGAAGAGGAAGGAATGGTCTTCGGGCACGCCGAGCGTCGCCCGGGCAGCCGTGCTGCGCGGTCAGACTTCGAGGGAGGGTGTTGTCAGGGTTCGAGGGAGGTGCGGTCAGGGTCCGAGGGAGGTGCGGGCCGCTACCGGGCGGGCAGGAGCCGGCCGTCGAGGACACGCAGGAGCCGGCTCTCCTTGTCCGCGCCCCGCCAGCCCTTGCACTCCAGGATCTGCCCGATCCAGTCGAGCGCGCGGCGCGTCTCGGCCGGTGTTCCCGGCCGCTCCTGTGCCGCGCCGTCCGCCATCGCGAGCAGTGCGGCGTAGGCCTGGTCCATCCGGTCCCGCTGGGCGGCGGACGGCTGTTCGCGACAGCCGGTGCCCGCCGCCACCGCGAGACAGCGGCCGACGAGACCCGCGTGGTCCTGCGGGCCGAGCGTCATCGCCGCCCGCAGTTCGGCGGGGCTCCCGTACCGCTCCGCCGGCCAGGGCCTGATGCGGTCGGTGACCTTTTCGAGCAGGAAACTCAGTACGTTCCCGGGGCCGAATTCGATGGCGCTCCCGATGTTCTCCGCGAGGAACCTGCGCTGCACGGACAGCCATTGGACGGGTGAGACGAGCTGGTCGGCGAGGAGTCGCCGGCTCTCGTCACCGCCCGGGTGCGGCCGGCCGTTGACCGTGGAGAGGACGGTGGTACGCGGCGGCGCGATGTCGACCGCGTCGAGCACGGCGGCCATCTCGCCCTTCGCCCCCGCCATCAGCGGGCTGTGGTACGGGCCCTCCATCCGCAGGGGATAGACACGGCCGCCGCGCGCCTCCAGCATCTCGGCCGCGCGTCCGACCAGTTCCTCCCTGCCCGACATGACGACCTGCCGCGGCGCGTCGACCGCCGAGACGAAAAGGCCGCCTTCCGCACCGGCGACCCTCCTGCACACCCGCTCGACGGTTTCCGCGTCGAGGTCGAGAGCCCACATCATGGTGCCGTCGACCCGGTCCGCCACGGCACGGATGATCTCCGCCCTGCGCCGCACGAGATCGAGGGCGTCCGTGAAACGAAGAGCGCCCGCGGCACAGAGGGCGGAATACTCGCCGAGGCTGTACCCGACGCAGTGGTCGAACTCGTGGCCCCACTCGGCGGCGTAGGTCCTATACATGGCGACACTGACCAGAAAGGTGGTCAGCTGCGCTTCTTCCTGACGCTTCAGCCTCGACTTGTTGGCCTTGTCGAATATGAGCGCGGAGAAGTTCTCACCGAGGTGGTCGGAGGCCTCGGTAAACGTGTCGCGGAATACGGAGTGGTTACCGTGGAGTCGCTCCCCCATGCCGGTGCGCTGGGCACCGATGCCGGGAAAAAGTGCGACCGTCCCTGTTGCCACGAATAACCCCCCCGTTCAAATCGGTCATCAAATTTGAATCAGTTCGGAGGTTGAACCCATGACGAACGTGCGACGCAATACAAGTCATTACGCCCCCCAGGCCGCTATGGCCTCTCCCCCCGCTGGAGCCACCTTCTTGTACTGATAGCGGCAAGTCAACACTTGACTTCGCCCGTTGCGACGTTCCGTAGCGCGGAGTGAGCAGCGACAGGGACCGGCCGAGAGGCCTCGAATCGATCATTCGCCGACCTGTAGTTGCGCAGGCAAACACTCTGGGGTTGCCGGGGGGTCGATAGTCGGGCAGGCACCTGCGGCTTCCGGACGCCGGGCGGCCGCGACATTACCTTCTGTTTACCTGTGCGACCGTGCCGGGGAGGCCGGCGGGCCCGCGGGCCCCGGGCGGCGCCGCCCGGGGCCCGGAAACCGCCATCAACTAGGCTTACACCGTTTCGGCCCTCAGGAAGATGTGAGCATGAGCGACGCGACCCCCGCCCCCGAGTCCCCCGCCGGCGACTCCCCCGACTTCGACACCCTGACCCGTGACATCGCGGACGTCCCCGCGGTCGAGGTGATCACCACCGTGGCGGTCCACCTGATGAGCGCCGCCGCCGTCAACCTCGGCCTGGCCGAGGGCGGCGAGGGCCACAAGGACCTGGACGAGGCCCGCAAGCTGATCCACTCGGTGGCCGGCCTGCTGGACGCGAGCGCCACGGAGATCAGTTCGTTCCACGCGGCGCCGCTGCGCGACGGCCTGAAGTCGCTCCAGCTGGCGTTCCGCGAGGCGTCAATCGTGAAGGACGAGCCGGGCCAGGGTCCTGGCGAGAAGTACACGGGCCCTGTCTACGGCTGACCCGTACAGCCGTACGACCGGCTCTCCGTCGCACGGCAGGGCCTTCACACCGTACGTACGTAGAGGGGCTCGCCCGGTGGCGTCGCCTCGGCCGGCAGCAGTGCCAGGTCGAGACCGCGCACCAGGCGGGCCCTCAGTGTTTCGTCGGCGGCGATCCGCCGGGCCACGCGCTGGGCGGCCTCGGCCGGGTCCGCGGCCGGGTCCAGGACGAGGGCGAGGGTGCCGTCCGCGCGGCCGGGTCCGAGGTGGGCGCGGAGCACGACGGGTTCGGCGGCGACGGCGGCGCGGACCGCTCCGGTGACGGCCGGATCGGCGAGCGGGTCGGCGCTCGCGCGCCCCTCGGCGAGGGCGAGCAGGGCGGAGCGGCCCAGTTCGTAGGGGACGGGACCCGCGAGGTCGAGGACGATGGTGTCGGCCCGCTCGTGGGCGGCGGCCTGCAAGGCCTGGTGGAGCGGGACGGCGACGGGACGGGCGGCCGGGTCCCACAGGGCGAGGGCCTCGATGGAGGTGAACGCGGGCAGTGCCTTGCGGTCGCCCGCCTTGAGGGTGGGCACGGCCATGTCGCTGGTCTTCTCCCTCCTCATCCCGTTCTCGTCCTCCTCGACCTCGCCGAGCACGGCGACGACGGGCACGAGGAGACGGGCCCCCGCGAGGGCTTCGAGGACCGGGCCGTGGGCCGTGCGGTCCGCGGACCAGGCGGCGAGCGCCGCGGCCAGCCGGGGGTCGGCCGTCCCGTCGTCGTCGGAGAACCCCGGGTCGGGAATGTTCTTGTTCGCCATGTCCGCCTTGTTCACCATGTTCGGGGTGTTCGCCGTGTTCGCCACGGTGTCGACCCTACAGAGTGGCGTCAGTCGCGCCGCGGCGCCCCGGACCTGGTCCGCCACAGGTGGACCGCGAGGGCGAGCAGGACGACACCGAGGCCGCCGGCGACCGGGCCGACCCAGCCCGCGGGTCCTTCGTCGCCCGGTGTCGCGTCCGGGCCCCGGCCGAAGTACTTCGTGCCGTACGTCGCCGTGCGCGGCTCATCGGGCTTGATCCGGCCGGCGCGGGCGAGCGCCGCCGCCGGGTCGATCAGGCCGAAGCCGCGGGAGTCGTCACGGCCGCCGGACGGGGCGTCGCGGGCCGTGTCCTCCAGGAGCTCCTTGATCTGCGCGGGCCGCAGCTCGGGGTGGGCCGCGCGGATGAGGGCGACGGCGCCGGAGACGAAGGCGGAGGCGGCGCTGGTGCCCCAGCCCTCGTAGTACTTGCGGTCCGGGTCGGCGATGACGATGTCGTCGCCGGGCGCGGCGACGGTGGCGTACCAGCGGCGGGTGGAGAAGGAGGCGCGGGCGCCGTTCTCGTCGACGGCCGTCGCGGCGATCACGCCCGGATAGGCGGCCGGGTAGGAGATGTGGTCGCCGCGCTCGCCGCCGTTGCCCGCGGAGGCGACGACGGCGACACCCTTCTTCAGGGCGTACTGCACGGCGGCGTCCTCGGCCGGTTCGGGGTGGGCGGACTCGGAGTCGTCGCCGAGGGAGAGGTTGATGACGTCCGCGCCGTGGTCGGCGGCCCAGCGGATGCCTTCGGCGAGGGCGTTGCCGCGGGTGTTGCGGGCCTTCTTGCGGGCGGGGTCGCCGTCCTCCAGGATCACGCGGACCGGCAGGATCTTCGCCTCCGGCGCGATGCCGAGCACGCCGTCGCGGCCGCCCGCGCCGTGTCCGTGGCCCGCGATGATGCCGGCCATCGCGGTGCCGTGCCGCGCCCAGGGGCGGTCGCCGCGGCGGGCCCCGAAGCCGACCATGTCCTTGCCTTCAAGGACACTCCCGGCGAGGTCAGGGTGCTCGGCGTCTATACCCGTGTCCAGGACGGCGACGGTGATGCCGTTGCCCTTGCTGATCTGCCAGGCCCGGCTGGTGTGCATCGCGTCGAGAGCCCACTGCTGGGCGCGGATGCCGTCGTCGGCGTACGCGGTGGCGGTCGGGGCGAGCGCCAGCGCGGCGGCGGCCAGGACGGCGACGATCCGCCCGCGGCCCCTCATGCCGCCTTCTCCGCCGCCGCGATGATTTTACGGAGGCCCCGCTCGACGCGGTCGGCGATGCCCTTCGCCTCGTGGCCGAGACCCGCCTGGGCGGGCGCCGACGTGGTGTTGCTGCCCATGGCCTCGGTGGCGGGCTCGGGGTCGGTGACGGCGCGGCCGTCGGCGAAGCCCGAGACGGAGTACGCGACGACGGGCGCGTCCGGGAGTACGGAGACGGTCCAGGCCGCCCGCTGCGCCTCCCCGAACCCTTGGGAGGCGGTGCCCTTGGCGGCGTACGGCCGCGGCATGAGGTCGGTCCGCCGGTCGAGGCCCTCCTCCGTGAAACGGTTCCGCAGGGTCTGCATCGCGTCGGCGTCCGCCTTGGTGAACAGCAGGCCCACGGTGGTGACATGGCTGCGGGTGGCGTCCGTGTACGTGGCCCGGAGCAGCCGCAGACAGCCGACCGGGTCGAGCGCCTTCTTCAGGAGCGGGTCGAACGCGCCCCGGCAGCCGCTGTCCGGGGCGACGGCTATGCGGGTCCAGGCGCGGTCGGCGCCGCCGGGTCCCGCGCCCTCGCCCTTCAGCTCCGGCGGGAAGAGCCGGTCGACGGGGACGCTGTGCCACAGGGCCCCGGTGACCGTGTACGCGCTCCGGGCGGCACCGCCCGCCGCGGACTCCCCGGTCAGCCAACTCCCGGTCACCGCACCGCCGATGAGCCCGAGCCCGAGCACGACACAGGCCGCGGCGGCGGCCGCACGGGGGCGCGCCCAGGCAGCGACGGGTCGCGCCCGGGTGGGCCGGTCGTCCCCCATCGCGGGCCGCGCGAAGAACACCAGGGGCCGCCCAAAACCACCCCCCGGCACCACCGCGCCCACGCCACCGGCGTCGGACACCCCCTCATCCCCCCGAACCGACCCCGCCGAGGAGCCCTTGCCCGCGCCCACCGGCGGCACGTCGGGCAGACGAGCCGACGACGGCGGGGGCGGAGCCTCCGCGTCACCGGAGGCATCGTCCGGCACGCCGACCGGACCGCCGAGCACACGGCCCACGCCCGCCGACGAGGGCGACCTCTCGCCGGAGACATCGCGCCGCGCACGGGACGCACCGTCGACGGGGGCCGCCGCGGCGGGCAGGCAGGCCGAGGACGGCGGAGACGACTCCACGTCGCCGGAGGCATCACCCGACGCGCCGGACGGGCCGTCACCGATGGCCGGACCGCCGAGCACACGGCCCGCGCCGGCCGACGAGGGCGACATCTCGGCGGCCACCTCACGCCGCGTACGCGACGCACCGTCGACGGGAGCCAGCGCGTCGGGCAGAGGAGCCGGGGGCGGTGGGGTGTTGTGTTGGGGGCGGGCCTCTTCGAAGGGGGAGAGGAGGGCCTGGATGCGGGCCGCCTGGTCCGGGTCCTCCGCGTCGTGGTCGGGGGTGGGGCGGGGGCGGTTCAGGAGCCAGTCCTGGTCTACCGGGGGGCGGACGTCCGGGAAGCGGGCGGACGGCGCGGGCGGCGGCTCGGCCGGCTCGTCGGCCGGGGCCACCGGGGCCGGCGGTGCTGCGGGGCGGGCCGGGGCCGGCGGTGCTGCGGGGCGGGCCGGGGCCGGCGGTGCTGCGGGGCGGGGCGGGGCCGCGGGGCGGGGCGGGATGGGGCTGTGAGGCGCCTCCGTGCTCATGCTCCCCCGTCTCCTCGCGCTCGGCCGGCCGGAGCGCTCGGGCGGCGAGGCTCCGTACGCACCGCTCGGCCAGGCTCCGTGCGCGTCACTCTACGGGCAGACCCACGGCGCACGGGAACTCAGTCCGCGCCCCCGGGCGATCTGCCCGGATCATCCCCCTACCCTCTGGTAATCGCGTCTGGCAGGCTTCGGCCATGACAGCCCGTGCCGCAGACCGAGCCGCAGACCGCGCCCGCTACGACCGCGCCACCGCACACCTCGACGCCCCCCTCGCCCTCGTCGACCTGGCCGCTTTCGACGCCAACGCCGACGATCTCGTACGCCGGGCCGCGGGCAAGCCGATCCGGGTCGCCAGCAAGTCCGTGCGCTGTCGCGCCCTGCTCGAACGGGTCCTCGCCCGCGACGGTTTCGCCGGGATCATGTCGTTCACGCTCGCGGAGTCCCTGTGGTTGGCCCGCTCCGGCTTCGACGACGTGCTGCTCGCGTACCCCTCGGCGGACCGGGCCGGTTTCGCCGAGCTGGCAGGCGATCCGAAGCTCGCACGATCGGTGACCGTGATGGTCGACGACCCGGCCCAGCTGCGGCTGATCGACGAGGCGAGGGACGGCGGCACCGAGGAGGTGCGGGTCTGTCTGGAGTTGGACACCTCCCTCAGGGTGCTCGGCGGCAAGGTGCGGATCGGCGCGCTGCGCTCCCCGCTGCACTCCCCCGCACAGGTCGCCGCCCTGGCCCGCGCCATCGCCCGGCGGCCGGGGTTCCGGCTCGTGGGTGTCATGGCGTACGAGGGGCATGTGGCGGGTGTGGGTGACGCGGTGGAGGGCCGCCCGGCGCGTTCCCGGGCGGTCCGGACGATGCAGGCCGCGGCCCGCAGGGAACTGGCCGCACGCCGGGCGAAGACCATCGCCGCCGTCCGGGCGGTCGCGCCGGACCTGGAGTTCGTGAACGGCGGCGGCACCGGCAGCGTGCAGCACACCGCGGCCGAGCGCGCGATCACCGAGATCGCCGCCGGGTCGGGGCTCTTCGTGCCGCGCCTCTTCGACCACTACACGTCGTTCAGCGGCCGTCCCGCCGCGCTGTTCGCGCAGCCCGTGGTGCGGCGGCCCGGCCCGGGGACGGTGACGGTGCTCGGCGGCGGCTATCCGGCGTCGGGCGTCGCGGGCCCGGACCGCTCACCGGTGCCGTATCTCCCCGAGGGGCTGCGATACGACCCGCAGGAGGGCGCCGGTGAGGTGCAGACGCCGCTGCACGGCCTTCCGGCGGACGATCTGCGGATCGGCGACAAGGTGTGGTTCCGGCACGCCAAGGCCGGGGAGCTGTGCGAGCGGTTCGAGACCCTGCACCTGGTCGAGGGCGACAAGGTGACGGGGAGCGTCCCGACGTACCGCGGCGAGGGCCGTACGTTCCTCTGACAGTAAGTTCCTCTGACCGCCAGGCCCTTAAGGCGTCGCGCCGACGTCGTCGCCCACGCCGCCGCCCGTCGCGCTGTCCTCGACCGAGCGGATCCCGTCGGTGATCTCGTCCATGACGGAGACGGGCGGGGCGCCCTTGCCCGCGCCGACGTTGAACCGGACCATGACCATCGACTCCGAGCCGACGCTCGACGCGAAGGCGAGCGACTGGACGTATCCGCCGTCGCCCTTCGCCGTGTGCACGCGCCAGCGCACGAAGTAGCCGCTGCGCCCCGCGACGGCCACCTGGCCCTCTTTGACCTTCTCGTGGCCGGTGATGCCGCCGTAGGGCTTGTTGTCCAGCTTGTCCTTGTCGTAGGCCGCGTCCGCCGCGTCCTCGATGTCGCCGAGGGCGAGGGCCTTGGGGTCCGTCTCGTCCGTGCCCGTCACGGTGCTCGACGTGACGGTGCCCTCGCGGCAGAGCCCGGAGTCGCCCGGGCAGTCGACGATGTCGGGGGTCTGGATGGTGGCGCCGCCGCCGAAGGAGTCGTCGTCCTTCTCCCAGCCGTCGGGCACGGGGAGCGTGATGCCGTTGAGGTCGTCGACGAGGGTGTCCGGGTCGGGGTCGGTACTCGGGGACGCCGACTCCTTCTCCGACTCGGTGGGCGTCGGGCTGCTCCCGGCGGTGGCGCTCGGCGCCGGGGTGCCGCCTTGCGGGTCGCCGTTGTCCTTGGTGAGGGCGACGGCGCCCGTGACGATCGCCGCGACGAGCACGGCCCCGGCGACGCCCAGCGCGACGAGCTTCGCCCGGCCGCCGCCCCGGGACGCCGCCACCGGCATGACCGACGTCGTGTCCTGCGGCGGCCCGAACCCCTGGGGCGCCGCGGCGACTTGGGGGTGCTCGGGCGTCCGCCGGTGCTCGGTCCAGGCGGCCCCGTCCCACCAGCGCTCGACGGAGGACTGGTGCGGGTCCGGGTACCAGCCGGGCGGCGTCGACATGCTCATTGCGGCACTCTAAGACGTGCCGCGAAGATCAGTACACCGAGTCCCGCTGGTCGGCGACCACGGTGCCGTCCGCGCGCCGGACGGGCCCCTTGTCCCCGTCGTGCTCGTTGTACGCGCTCGTCGCGCACGGGTAGCGGTCCTGCTTCTGCCGCATCGGCTCGATGAACATGGGGTTCACGACCCAGCGGCCGTCCGCGTCGTCGTACGCGCGGCACATGAACTCGCTCTTGTTGCGGTTCAGCACGAGGTGCGCGCCCGTCGCGTCGCCGACGAACGTCACGTCGGTGTCGGCGTCACCGCCGCCGAGCGCGATGCGGTGCCTGAAGTCCTGCTTCTGCCAGGCCTTCTTGCCCTTGACCCCGAAGATCTCCTGGTTGACCCAGCAGCGCTTGCCGTCGATGTAGGGGATGGCCTCGCCCTTGTTGGCGGGGACGCCGCCGCAGCCCTGGTTCCAGGTGGTGATGCGGCCCTCGCGGTCCAGGACGGAGCGGATGGCGACGGTGTGCGCCCGGTCGATGCCGACGCCCTTCGACCAGACCTCCGTCACCGGCTCGGAGCCCGCCGAGACGATGTAGACGTCGAAGCCGGCCTTCTTCAGCGTGCGGATCAGGTCGCGCTGCTGATCGTAGTAGCGGACGTAGCCGGGGATCTCGTGCGTGCCGACGGTCTGCGTGGCGCCGACGGGGGCGGCGAGCGCCTCCTTGCGGGCCTTCGCGGCGTACGACTCCAGCTCACGGACGGTGTGCCCGGCGAAGAGCTGCGGCACCCAGGCGTACTGCGGGACGGTGTGGCGGTGGTCCCACTTCCCCGCGAACGCGGCGGCGCCGCTCATCGTCTTCCCGTCCTCGCGGACCTCGAAGATCTCGTCGGCGCAGTCCTTGTCCCTGGAGGTGGGCAGCGGCTTGCCGACGGGGACCTTCGTGCCGCACGCCTCGGTGAGCGCGCGGTCGGCGTCGTCGGTCAGCCACTTGCTCGTGGACTTCCAGCTCTTGGGGCGCAGGATCTTGTCGTGCCGCAGGGACCAGGCGATGGTCGCGTCGGTGACGTCGTTCTTCGTGATGGTGTTGTCCCAGTCGAACGCGGCGACCGGGCGCTTGTTCCCGCCGTGGCCGAGGTCCGGGTTCGCGCAGGTGCCCCGCTCGTCGATGGTGCGCTGGAGCTTGGCGCGGTTGTTGCCGTACCAGGTCAGCTTCTTCGACAGCTGGGGGCAATCCGCTGGTGCGGTGCGGGAGTTCGCGGCCGTGGCGGCGGCCGCGGGGAGAGCTGCCGGCACGGCCGCCAGGGTGGCGGCCGCGGCCAGGGTCAGCGCCGAAAGGTTTCTGTTACGCATGTGAGTGGACCGTACATCAGTCCTGCGGGGCTGACGATGTCACGGACGTCCCGTGCACCGTGTCCCGCTGATCGGGGATCACCGTGCCGTCCGTACGGCGCACCGGGCCCTCGCGGCCGTCCCGTTCGGTGTAGCCGGTGGAGGCGCAGGGGTAGGGGTCGGCCTTCTCGCCCTTGGGCTCGATGAACATGGGGTTGACCAGCCAGCGGCCGTCGCCGTTGTCGTAGGCGCGGCACATCACTTCGTTCTTGTTGCGGTTCAGGACGAGCCGCAGGCCGGTGGCGTCGCGCAGGAAGGAGACGTCCGTGTCGGAGTCGCCCGCCGCGAACACCTGGCGTTTCGCGGCCGGTTGGACCTTCTCGGCGGCGGCGCCGCGCACGCCGAGGATCTCCTTGTTAATCCAGCAGCGCTTGCCGTCGATGTACGTGATCATCGAGTCGTCGCCGTCCTCGACGGTGCCGCAGCCCTTGAGGTGCGCGGTGTGCTTGCCGTGGGCGGTGACGTTGCGGATGCCGATGGTGTGCCTGGCGTCGATGCCCACGCCCTTGGCCCACACCTCGGCGACCGGCTCGGGCGACGCGGAGACGATGTAGACGTCGAACCCGGCCTTCTTGAGCGTGCGGATCAGGTCGCGCTGCTGGTCGTAGTAGCGGACCCAGCCGGTGACCTCGCCGGTGCCGACCCGCTGTTCGCCGCCGACCGGCGCGGCGAGGTTCTCCTTGCGCGCGGCGGCCGCGAACTGCTTGACCTGGCGGGTGGTCCAGCCGCGGGTGAGCTGGGCGAGCCAGGCGTACTGCGGTTCCATGCGACGGTGGTCGAAGCCGGCGAAGGCCGCCTGGCCGGCGGTGGTGGTGCCCTCGGCGTAGACGGAGAGGATCTCGTCGGCGCAGGCGGTGTTCCGGTGGGTGGGCAGGGTGGTGCCGGTGGCGGGGCAGGCCTTCGTCAGGGCGCGGGCGGCCGGGCGGGTCAGGTAGCGGCTGGTGGTGTGCCAGTCGCCGTCCTTCGGCGTGCGTATCTTGCCGTTGCGCAGCAGCCAGTACATGGTGGCGTCGCCGATGTCGTTCTTGATGACGGTGTTGTCCCAGTCGAAGACGGCGACCGGCGCGGCGCCGCGGCCGTGGCGGTCGCCACAGGTGCCGTAGCGGTCCACCATGCTCTGGAGTCTGGCCCTGTTGTCGCCGTACCAGCCCTGGGAGACGGTCGGCATGGGGCACTTCGCGGCCTGCGGCCGTGCGGGGTGCTGCGTTGCTTCGGCGGTGGCCTGGACGCCGGCGAGGCCGGCGCCCGCGACGGCGAGCACGGCGGCCGCGGCGGTGCAGCGGCGCTTGAGGTTCATGTACACGCTCCCGTGTTTACGCAGGTCAGCCGGGCGTCGTGCGACGCCCGGCTGACGGTGGGGTGGCCGGAGGGTGAACTGCACGGGCGCGGCTAGGGCCTGTGACGCCGCCGAGCAGACGGGACTTCCGACACAGGCCCTAGAGGGGTGTGACGTAGGCCCCGGTGAGGCCGCCGTCGACGAGGAAGTCGGTGGCGTTCACGAACGAGGCGTCGTCGCTGGCGAGGAACGCCACCGCGGCCGCCATCTCCTCGGCCTCGGCGAAGCGACCCACGGGGATGTGCACGAGGCGGCGCGCGGCGCGCTCGGGGTCCTTGGCGAAGAGTTCCTGGAGGAGCGGGGTGTTGACCGGCCCCGGGCAGAGCGCGTTGACGCGGATGCCCTCGCGGGCGAACTGCACGCCCAGCTCGCGCGACATGGCGAGGACGCCGCCCTTGGAGGCGGTGTACGAGATCTGTGAGGTCGCCGCGCCCATCCGGGCCACGAACGACGCGGTGTTGATGATCGAGCCCTTGCCCTGGCGTCGCATGTAGGGGATGGCGGCCTTGCAGCAGAGGTAGACGGAGGTGAGGTTGACCTCCTGGACGCGCTTCCAGGCTTCGAGGCCGGTGTCCAGGATGGAGTCGTCGTCGGGCGGCGAGATGCCCGCGTTGTTGAAGGCGATGTCGACGGAGCCGTAGGTGTCGAAGGCCGTCTTGAACAGCGCCTCGACCTGCTCGGCGTCGGTGACGTCGACCTTCACGAAGGTCCCGCCGACCTCCTCGGCGGCCTTCTTGCCCGCGCTCTCGTCGATGTCGCCGCAGACGACGTGGGCGCCCTCCGAGGCGAGGCGGCGGGCGGTGGCGAGGCCGATGCCGCTGCCCGCGCCGGTGATGACGGCGGTGCGGCCGACGAGGCGGCGGCAGATGTTCTCGGACGTGGTCGACATGGGTCAGGCCTCCGTGCTGATGAAGACGTTCTTGGTTTCCGTGAAGGCGTGCAGGGCGTCCGGGCCGAGTTCGCGGCCGAGTCCGGACTGTTTGTAGCCGCCGAAGGGTGTCCAGTAGCGGACGCTGGAGTGCGAGTTGACGGAGAGGTTGCCCGCGCGGACGGCCGTCGAGACGCGCAGGGCCCGGCCGATGTCCCGCGTCCAGATGGAGCCGGACAGGCCGTGGTCGGTGGCGTTGGCGAGGCGGACCGCGTCGGCCTCGTCGTCGAAGGGGATGACGACGGCGACGGGTCCGAAGACCTCTTCCGTGGCGACGGGCGAGTCCGGGTCGACGTCGGTGAGCAGCGTCGGCGGGAACCAGAAGCCGGGGCCTTCGGGCGCCGTGCCGTGGATGCCGTCGCCCGGGGTGACGTAGGAGCGGACCCGGTCCAGCTGGGTCCGGGAGATCAGCGGGCCCATCTGCGTCTTCTCGTCGGACGGGTCGCCCACGACGATCGACTCGATCGCGGGGGCCACGATGTCCAGGAAGCGGTCGTACACCGAACGCTGTACGAGGACGCGGGTGCGGGCGCAGCAGTCCTGGCCCGAGTTGTCGAGGTACGACATGGGGGTGGCGAGGGCCGCCGCTTCCACGTCGGCGTCGGCGAAGACGATGTTGGGGCTCTTGCCGCCGAGTTCGAGGGTCAGGCGCTTCACGCGGTCGGCGCACCTGGCCATGATCTGCTTGCCGACGCGGGTGGAGCCGGTGAAGACGATCTTGGCGACGCCGGGGTGCTCGACGAGGGCGTTGCCCGCGACGCCGCCCTCGCCGGGCAGCACCTGGAAGAGGCCTTCGGGCAGGCCCGCCGCCAGGGCGAGTTCGGCGAGGCGGAGCGCGGTGAGCGGGGTGGTCTCGGCGGGCTTGAGGAGCACCGCGTTGCCTGCCGCGAGAGCGGGGGCGGTGCCCCACGCGGCGATCGGCATCGGGAAGTTCCAGGGGGCGATGACGCCGACGACGCCGAGGGGTTCGAGGACGGTGACGTCGAGGCCGCCCGCGACGGGGATCTGCCGGCCGTTGAGGCGTTCGGCGCCGCCGGCGGCGTAGTCGAACAGGTCGCGGACGTTGCCCGCTTCCCAGCGGGCGTTGCCGATGAGGTGACCGGCCTCGCGGACCTCCAACCGCGCCAGTTCCTCGATGTGTTCGTCGACGGTGGTGGCGAAGCGGCGCAGGAGGCGTGCGCGGTCGGCGGGGGCGGTGGCCGCCCACTTCTCCTGGGCGCGTGCGGCGCGTGCGACGGCGGCGTCGACGTCCGCGGCGGTGGCAGCCGGGACGGACGCGACGGTCTCTTCGGTCGCCGGGTTGAGTACCTGAAGCAAGTCGTTCCTCACATGCGTTCGAAGGAGCGGCGGAGCTCCCAGTCGGTCACCGCGGAGTCGAAGGCCTGAAGCTCGACCCGGGCCATGTTGCGGTAGTGGGCGACCACCTCGTCGCCGAAGGCGGCCTTGGCGACGGGGCTGTTCTCCCAGAGCTCGGCGGCCTCGCGCAGGGTGGTGGGGACGTGTTCGTACTCGCCGGTGTAGGCGTTGCCGGTGCACTCCTCGGGCAGTTCGAGCTTCTGCTCTATGCCGTAAAGGCCGGCGGCGATCAGTCCGGCGACCGCGAGGTGCGGGTTGACGTCTCCGCCGGGCAGCCGGTTCTCGAAGCGCATCGAGCGGCCGTGGCCGACCACGCGCAGCGCGCAGGTGCGGTTGTCGTACCCCCAGGCGGCGGCGGTCGGCGCGAACGTGCCGGGCTGGAACCGCTTGTAGGAGTTGATGTTGGGCGCGTAGAGGAGGGAGAAGTCGCGGAGGGCGGCGAGCTGGCCCGCGAGGAAGTGCCGCATGACCGGTGACATGCCGCCGGGGTCGTCCGCCGTGCCGGCCATGACGTTGGTGCCGTCGGCGTCCTGGAGCGAGAGGTGGATGTGACAGGAGTTGCCCTCGCGCTCGTTGAACTTGGCCATGAAGGTGAGGGAGACACCTTCCTGTGCCGCGATCTCCTTGGCGCCGGTCTTGTAGATGGCGTGCTGGTCGCAGGTGACGAGGGCCTCGTCGTACTTGAACACGATCTCGTGCTGGCCCGGGTTGCACTCGCCCTTGGCCGATTCGACGACGAGCCCGGCGGCGGCCATGTCGTTGCGGATGCGGCGCAGCAGCGGTTCGACGCGGCCGGTGCCGAGGACGGAGTAGTCGATGTTGTACTGGTTCGCCGGCGTGAGGTCCTTGTACCCGGCGTCCCACGCCTGTTCGTAGGTGTCCTTGAAGACGATGAATTCGAGCTCGGTGCCGACGTGGGCGGTGTAGCCGAGCTCCGCGAGCCGCTCCAGCTGGCGGCGGAGGATCTGGCGGGGTGCGGCGACCACGGGCGAGGAGTCGTTCCACGCGAGGTCCGCGATGAGCATCGTGGTGCCCTCGTTCCAGGGGACCCGGCGCAGGGTGGAGAGGTCGGCGTGCATGGCGAAGTCGCCGTAGCCGCGGTCCCAGGAGGACATCGCATAGCCCTCGACGGTGTTCATGTCCGCGTCGACGGCGAGGAGGTAGTTGCAGCCCTCCGTGCCGTGTTCGAGGACCTCGTCGAGGAAGAAGCGGGCGGCGAACCGCTTGCCCTGGAGTCGCCCCTGCATATCGGGGAAGGCCAGGACGACAGTGTCGATCTCGCCGCTCGCGACGAGGGCCTTCAGCTCCTCGACGGTGAGCGGGGGTGTGCGGTCTGCCACGGGAAAAGCCTCCTTGGGTCAGCCGGGAGCCATAAGGTATTGCCGAGAACCTTTGCTTGGGAAGGGGGTACGGGCATGTCGCACACGGAAGAGGGCACGTCGCCCGCGGCGCTGGACGACGACCGGCTGACACCGGTACTGCGTCCGGTGCGGGCGGGCAACGGCTTCGAGGAGGCCCTGGAGCAGATCCTCCAGGTCGTCCGCCTCGGCCTGGTGCCCGGCGGCGAACGGCTGCCGTCGGAGCGGGAGCTGGCCGACCGCCTCGGCATCAGCCGGGTGACGCTGCGCGAGGTCCTGAAGGTGTTGCAGGAGCAGGGGCTCGTCGAGTCGCGCCGCGGGCGGTACGGCGGCACGTTCGTGCGGCCGCGCCCCGAGGCGCCGGGCGAGGACGAGCTGCGCCGCCGCATCGAGGACGTCGACGTCGAGGACGCGTTGCGCTTCCGCGAGGTCCTGGAGGTCGGCGCGGCCGGGCTCTGCGCGGCGCACGGGCTCACCGACGAGCAGGCGGACCGGCTGCGCACGGCGCTCGCACAGACCCACGACGCACCCCTTGCGGAGTACCGCAGGCTCGATACGCTGCTCCACCTCACGCTCGCCGAGCTGTGCGGGTCGCCGTCGCTCACCGCGCAGTACGCGGCGGTCCGCGCGACCGTCAACGACCTCCTGGACTGCATCCCGCTGCTCGTGCGGAACCTGGAGCATTCGCAGCGCCAGCACACCGCGCTCGTCGAGGCGGTGCTCGACGGGGACGCGGACGGCGCGCGCGAGATGATGCGCGAACACTGCGCGGGAACGGCGGCCCTGCTGCGGGGCTTCCTCACCTGAGCGGGGCGGGGGGCTTCCTCACCTGAGCGGGACGGGGCGGAACGGGACGGGACGGGGCACGGGGGCACCGATTAACCGCGACGTAACGCACGGGGCTTGATTTCCACCCCGCGACACCGCAAAGGTATGGATCCGTTCCATTGAGTCGCCCGTCTGGGTCACCCGCCGCAGTGCCGTCGCATGGGAGCCGTGCCATGACCGTGGAGTCCAGCAATCCGAGCCCGGCCGAACCGGCGGACGACTATCTGGAGCGCAGAACGCTCCGCCGGGGCAGCGCGGGCTGGCTGCTCCTCACCGGACTCGGCGTCGCCTATGTCGTGTCCGGGGACTTCTCCGGCTGGAACTTCGGCCTCGCGGAGGGCGGCTTCGGCGGCCTCGGGATCGCGATGGCGCTCATGGGCGTGATGTACGCGTGCATGGTCTTCTCGCTCGCCGAACTCTCGTCCGTCCTGCCGACGGCGGGCGGCGGCTACGGCTTCGCGCGCCGGGCGCTCGGCCCCTGGGGCGGCTTCCTGACCGGCACGGCGATCCTCATCGAGTACATCCTGGCGCCGGCCGCGATCTCCATCTTCATCGGTGACTACGTGGAGTCGCTCGGCCTCTTCGGCCTCACCTCTGGCTGGCCCGTCTACCTGGCCTGCTTCGTCATCTTCATCGGGATCCACCTGTGGGGCGTCGGCGAGGCGCTGCGCTTCAGCTTCGTCGT
Source organism: Streptomyces sp. NPDC030245 (assembly GCF_055572995.1). Taxonomy (NCBI): domain Bacteria; kingdom Bacillati; phylum Actinomycetota; class Actinomycetes; order Kitasatosporales; family Streptomycetaceae; genus Streptomyces; species Streptomyces sp. NPDC030245. The sequence continues at coordinate 344,996 of NZ_JBVICF010000005.1, forward strand.
CACCGGCATCGCGGTGGCGGCGCTGCTGGTCTTCGCGGTCGGCGCGTTCATGGACTTCGACGCGTCGAAGCTGAACGACATCCCCGTGGAGGCGGACGCCTTCGGCGCCAACTCCTGGCTGCCGATGGGCATTCTGGGCATCTGGGCGGCGTTCCCGTTCGGCATGTGGTTCTTCCTCGGGGTCGAGGGCGTACCGCTGGCAGCCGAGGAGACCAAGGACCCGGCGCGCACGCTGCCGCGCGCGATCCGCTGGTCGATGGCGATCCTCGTCGCCCTCGCGCTGCTCACCTTCTTCGCGTCGGCGGGCGCACGCGGCGCGGACGCGATCCAGGACGCGGGCAACCCCCTGGTCGAGGCGCTGGAGCCGGACGGCGACGCGACCGGCCTGAGCCGTGTCATCAACTACGCGGGCCTCGCCGGCCTGATCGCCTCCTTCTTCTCCCTCATCTACGCGGGCTCGCGCCAGCTCTTCGCGCTCTCCCGGGCCGGATACCTCCCCCGCTTCCTCTCGCTCACCAGCAGCCGCAAGGCTCCCTACCTCGGCCTGCTCGTGCCGGGCGCCATCGGCTTCGGGCTCGCCGCGGCGACCGGCGACGGCGCCCGCATGCTGAACGTCGCGGTCTTCGGCGCGACCATCTCGTACGCCCTGATGTCGCTCTCGCACATCGTGCTGCGCCGCCGCGAGCCCGGCCTCGAGCGGCCCTACCGCACACCCGGCGGCGTCCTCACGTCGTCCGTGGCGCTGGTCCTCGCCTGCGCGGCCCTCGTCGCGACGTTCCTGGTGGACGTGACGGCGGCGCTCATCGCGCTCGCGGTGTACGTGGTCGCCATCGCCTACTTCGGCATCTACAGCCGCAAGCACCTGGTGGCGCGCGCACCGGAGGAGGAGTTCGCGGCGCTCGCGGCGGCCGAGGCAGAGTTGGAACGCGACTGAGCACGATCATGAGGAGAACGGTGAGCGAGAGCGAGAGCGCAGTGGGCAGCAGGCCGCTGATCGGGGTCAGCACCTATCTGGACCCCCGGGTGAGCTGGGGCGTGTGGCAGCTGCCCGCGGCCCTGCTGCCCGCCGGGTACCCGCGTCTCGTCCGGGCGGCGGGCGGACTCACCGCGATGCTGCCGCCGGACGACCCGGCGCACGCGGAGTCCGTCGTCGCCCGGCTCGACGGCGTGGTCGTCGCGGGCGGCCCCGACGTGCAGCCCGAGCTGTACGGTGCGGTGCGCGAGGAGCGCACCGGGCCGCCCGCACGGGAGCGGGACAGCTGGGAACTGGCCCTGATCGAGGCGGCGTTGGCGTCGGGGACACCGCTCCTCGGCATCTGCCGCGGCATGCAGCTCATGAACGTGGCGCTCGGCGGGACGCTGATCCAGCACATGGACGGGCACGCGGAGGCGGTGGGCGTCTTCGGCACGCACACCGTGAAGCCGGTCCCCGGCACGCTCTACGCCTCGATCGTGCCGGACGCGTCGACGGACGTGCCGACCTACCACCACCAGGCGGTGGACCGCCTCGGCAGGGACCTGATCGTGTCGGCGTACGCGGAGGACGGCACCGTCGAGGCCGTCGAGCTCCCGGAGCCCGCCTGGGCGCTCGGTGTGCAGTGGCACCCAGAGATGGGCGAGGACACGCGCGTCATGGCAGCGCTGGTCCGAGCCGCGTCCTGAGCCACGCCACTGCGGTCGCGCCCTGGGCGGCCTGGAAGGCGCGCAGGGTCGGCAGGCCGGGCGGCGCGGGCCGCAGCGACGCCCGCACGAAGTACCCGGCGACGCCCGCCAGCGTCGCGGTCACGCCCCGTGGGTCCGCCGCCCGGCCCACCCGCCGGGCGGTGAACACCTCCTCCGGGTCGGGGCCGCCCTGCGCCCGCACGCACGGCAGCATGAGGAGCAGGTCGAGCCAGGGCGCGGCACGCAGGGCATGCGGCCAGTCGACGAAGACGACCCGGTCGCCCTCTGCCGTGAGCAGCATGTTGTCGGCGCGCAGGTCGCCGTGGGCGAGGGTGTCGCCCGCCGCGAACTGCGGCCACGGCGCGGCGAGTTCGGCGAGGGCGGGCAGATGCCGACGGACCCACGGGTCGAGCCTGGCGTCACCCTCCGCCCCCTCCTCGATCAGCCGCTCCCACCCCCGGAAGACGCCTGCCAGCGCCTGCGCCGCGGTGGGGGCGGCGAGCGGCGCGGGTGTGAGCTCCCGCGAGAGGGCATCCACAGCATCAAGCACGCGCTCCAACTCGGCCGCCTGCCAAGGGACTTGAGGTTGCCGCCCGTCGATGTCCTCGAAGGCCAGGGCGACCCAGGTCCCGTCGTCGTAGGAAGCGAGGAGCCGGGGCGCGGGCACGGAGTCCGGCAGGGCGGCGGCGTTACGGGCCTCCGCGCGGTGCAGGCGTGGGCTGCCGGGGTTGGTCTCGGCGCTGACCGCCTTGACGAACGCGCGCCGCCCGTCGGCGAGCAGCACCCGCGCGGCGACACCCGGCGAGAACCCGCCCCGCTGCGTCACGGCTTCGACCACAGGCGCCCCGAGCGCGTCCGCCAGCCCTGCCCGTACGTGCGCGGGGAGTTGACGCCAGGGGGTGCGTACGCCGGTGGCCGGGGGAGCAGTGGGGTTCATTCACCCATGGTGAGCGGACCCGGGCGGGCCTGCCACGCATTTTCCCCCACGGACGCCACCCGCCCCCCTGCTGCCGCTCCCCCACCCACGCCGCCCGCTCCCGGCGTGCTCCCCCACCGATCGCGCGCCCACTCCCCCGCCACCTGGAGGCACCGACCGCCTCCGGCCCACCCGCGATGAGCTCAGCGGCGCCGCCGAGCGGGAACGGCACAAGCCGCACGACGCAGCGCGGGCCGAGGGCGGCAGGGCGTACCTGGCACGGGCGCCGCGCGCGAACCGGTCCTGGACGCGGCGGCCCGCACGGGCGGCCCGCTCCGGTCCGGATCCGCGGCTCAGGGCCGCCGCCCACCGGCCCCCGGCCCACCCCGCGTCAGCGCCAGCAGATCCCGCCCCGGTCCCGCCGGGCGGTGCCCCGTCGGCCAGACCGCCCGCAGCTCCCTGCGCAGCTGGACGTCGGCGAGGGGTATCTCGACCAGGCGGCGCGCCGCGAGCTCCTCGCCCACCGCGAGTTCGCTCAGGACCGAGGGGCCCGCGCCGCTCACCGCCGAGGCCTTCACCGCCGTCGTCGACGACAGCTCGATCAGGGGGCGGGCGAGTCCGCCGAGTGCCGCGTCGAGGACCTGGCGGGTGCCCGAGCCCTCCTCGCGCAGGATCAGCGGCGTCGCCGCCAGCTCCGCCGCCGCGAGCGGCTTCCTGCGCCGCGCCCATGGATGCCCCGGCGCCGTCACGACGACCAGGCGGTCGTGCGCGACGACGACCTCGTCGAGCCCGCCCGGCACGGTGAGCCCCTCGACGAAGCCGAGGTCCGCCTCACCGGCCAGCAGCCGGGCGGCGACGGCCGCGGAGTTCCCCGCGAGCAGGGACACCGCCGTGTCCGGCCGCTGCGTCCGCAGGGCGATCAGCCAGCCCGGCAGCAGATACTCGGCGATCGTCATGCTCGCTGCCACCCGGAGCCGCGAGTCCCGCCGCACGCGCAGCGCCTGCGCCCCCGCGTCGAAGGCCTCCGCCGCCTCCACGACACGGCCGGCCCAGTCGGTGACCAGGGCGCCCGCGTCGGTGAGCCGCGAACCGCGGGGCGACCGGTCGACGAGGGCGACGCCCAGCTGACGCTCCATCGCCCGCACCCGGCTGCTCGCCGCGGGCTGCGTGATGCCGAGCTCACGGGCGGCCCGCCCGAGACTGCCGAGCCGCGCCACGGCGAGCAACAGCTGGAGCGCGCCGAGGTCGGGCACGCGGTGCGCGAGGGACGCCTCAGCGATATGGCCGGAAGCAGAAGCAGCGGGCTCGGGCGACGCAGGCGACGTACTCATAAAACCAGCTTATGCCCTCATAGAAAGGTGCTCCCTGGTCGCACCGCTCCCCCCGTACGACGGTGGACCCATGGTCACCACCGCCCACCCCGCCACCGTCTCCCCCACGGCCCCCGGCACCCACGCCCCCGCTACCCGCGCCCTCGCGGTCCGCCACCTCGGCCCCAACTGGTACGCCTCCGTCATGGGCACCGCCATCGTCGCCAACGCGGGCGCGACACTGCCGTACGGGTTTCCGGGGCTGCGCACGGGCTGCACGATCGTGTGGGCGCTGTCCTTCCTATTGCTGGCCGTCCTGCTCATCGCCCGCGCCGCGCACTGGATCCACCACCGCGACCAGGCCCGCGCCCATCTGCTCGACCCGGCCGTGGCACCGTTCTACGGCTGTCTGTCGATGGCCCTGCTCGCGGTCGGCGCCGGCACCCTGCTCGTCGGCGAGGACTGGATCGGCACGGGCGCGGCCGTCGCGCTCGACACCGTCCTGTTCACCACCGGCACCGTCATCGGTCTCGCGGCGGCCGTCGCCGTCCCCTACCTGATGGTGACCCGGCACCGCATCACCGCCGACCAGGCCTCACCGGTGTGGCTGCTGCCCGTGGTGGCGCCCATGGTCTCGGCGGCCGTCGGCCCGCTGCTCGTACCCCACCTGCCCGCGGGCCAGGCACAGCAGACGCTGCTGTACGCCTGCTTCGCCATGTTCGGCCTGAGCCTCCTCGCCACCCTGGTGATGCTGCCGGTGATCTTCGCCCGCCTGGTGACCGCGGGCCCGCTGCCCCTGGCCCTCACCCCCACCCTGTTCCTGGTGCTCGGCCCGCTCGGCCAGTCCACGACCGCCGCGAACAAGTTCGCCGACTTCGCCCCGGGCGTCGTCCCCGCCCCCCTCGACCGCGGCTTCCTCGCCTTCGCCGTCCTCTACGGCGTGCCCGTGCTGGGCTTCGCCCTGCTGTGGCTGGCACTCGCCGGAGCCCTGGTGCTCCGCGCCCGCCGCCGCGGCATGGGCTTCGCGATGACCTGGTGGGCGTTCACCTTCCCCATCGGCACCTGCGTCACCGGCGCGGAGGGCCTCGCCGCCCACACCGGCCTCACCCCGCTCTCCTGGCTCGCCACCGCCCTCTTCCTGCTCCTGACGACCGCATGGGCCGTGGCCCTGACCCACACCCTGCACGGCATCCTCACCGGCCGGCTGCTCGCACCGCCCCGCTGAGCACCCCCGGCGCCTCCGCGAGCGACGGCCCGTACCACGTGAGATGCCGGCCGCTGACCAGGGCGACCGGCGTCTGGCGCGGGAACGCCTCGGGGCCGTCGTCGCGCGTGAAGCGGTACGGCTCGTCGGGGAGGATCACCAAGTCGAGGTCCGCCGCCCGCAGTTCCTCGATCGGGACGCGTGGGTACCGCTCGGCGTGTCCGGCGTACGCGTTGTCGACGCCGAGGCGCGCGAGCAGGTCTCCCGCGAAGGTGTCGCGGCCGAGGACCATCCACGGCCGCCGCCAGATCGGGACCGCCCCGCGGAGGCGGACCGGGGGAGCCGCCCAGCCCTGCCACGCCGCCTCCGCGTCCGTCAGCCACCGCGGCCGCCGCTGTGCCCCGCACGCCGCGAGGACGCGGGTCAGTTCGCGAAAGGCTTGGTCAAGCGTCCGCACCTCCGTCACCAGGACCTCGACGCCGGCCGCGCGCAGGGCCGCCAGGTCGGGGGCGCGGTTCTCCTCCTCGTTGGCGATGACGAGGTCGGGCGCGAGGGCGACGATGCGGGGCACGTCGGGGTTCTTCGTGCCGCCCACCCGCGCCACTCCGCGCGCGTCCAGGTCCGCCGGATGGCTGCACCAGTCCGTCGCACCGACCAGCGCGCCCGGCACGGTGACCGCGACCGCCTCGGTCAGCGAGGGCACCAGCGAGACGACCCGCAGCGGGCCCCGCGCGAGCGGCACGTCAGCGCCCCCTGTCGTCCACCGCTTCGATGTGGTCCCCCACGGCGACCACCAGGACCCGGGTGTCCGGCACGGTGGCCCGCCAGCGGTGGCGCACGCCGCCCGTGAGGAAGAGGGTGTCGCCGCGCCCCAGGCGGTAGGCCCGGCCTTCGGCCTCCATCTCCACGGCGCCCTCCACCACGTACATCAGCTCGTCGTTGCGGTGCTGGAACTCGCGCCCCTCGTCGTGGTCGCCGATGAACTCCAGGGCGTGCAGCTGATGGTGGCCGCGCGCCAGTTCCCGTACGCGCGCCTCGGGGGTGGAGCCCTCCAGGTCCGTGGCGTCGTCGGCGCGCACCACCTCGACGGTGCGGGCCGGGTCGGCGGCGGCCAGGAGCTCCACGTCGGTGGTGCACAGCGCGTCGGCGACCCGCTGGAGGGAGCGCGAGCTGGGCCGGGCGCGCTCGTTCTCGATCTGGCTGAGGAACGGCACGGAGAGTCCGCTGCGCTCGGCGACGACGGCAAGGGTGAGCTCCAGCTGGCGGCGGCGCCGCCGCACGGCAGAGCCCACCCGGAGGGTCTCCTTGTGCTCGTCCATCGCCTCGGCTCCCTTCAGCGCATCGGCCCGCTCTCAACCCTGAGGGGTTTTCTGCACCCTACGCATGTTCGCCAAACGGTTTCGCCCCGTTCCCCGGACCGGCCCCCGCAGCTTGTGCCGGTGGAGCTACAGCTTGTGCCAGTAGAGCAGTTGTCCGGCCTCCCCGGGCGCGGCACCCTCCGCCGGTACGAACAGGCTGACGAGCAGGGCGGGGCGGCCCCGCGGGTCGGTGAGGAGGGTCGCCGACGGGTTGGCGAAGGCGCGGCTGCCGCCGTGCGTGCGGATGTCGAGGCGGTCCGCGCGGCCACTCGGGGGGTCGTAGGCGTACGTGCCCCAGCTGCCGAAGTCACCGCGCCGCCCCTGCCCCTCGACGAGGACCACGCGCTGCCCGCCGAGCCGCACGGGCGCCCGGTCGCCGATGTTGCCGCCGTTGCCCCGGGCGCGCACGGCACGGTCCAGGCGCCGGTCGGGCTCGGCGTGCCAGCGCCGGAAGCCGGTGAGGGTGGCGCGCAGCTGGCGGTCGGTGTCGCAGCCCGCCCGGTAGTGCCCGGTGAGGTGGATCGTGGCGCCGCGCACGGCGGTGACGCTCGGGGTGCCCTCGGCGCAGCGCGAGAGGGTCAGCGGCGCGTCGAAGGCCCGGCGGGCCCGCCCGTCGAGCAGCGCGGCACGGTTCTCGTACGCCCGGACGGCGATGTGGTTGCGGGGGTCCTTCTCGTACGCGAGGACGTAGCCCCCGCGGCCGTCGTGGGCGAGCGAGGCCTGGTGCGTGCCGGGTCCGAAGTCGTGGCGGCGCCGCCAGTGGCGCAGGTCGGTGGAGGTGGCGACGGCGGCGTGGAAGCGGCCGTCGGCGAGGAGCGTGTGGTAGACGGCGAGGTAGCCGCCGTCCTGGTCCTGCTCGATCTGCGCGGCGTCCATGGTGCGGCCGGTGTGGTCCCGCGCGTCGTAGCGGTGCCCGTCGGCGGCGGTCACGTCCTCGGCGAGCGCGGCCAGGCGCGCGGTGCCCGCGGAGGCGGGGGCGGCGTCGGCGCGGGCGAGCTGCGCGACGAGCAGGGCGGTGGCGAGGGCCAGCGCGGCGGCGGCGAGGAAGAGCACCGTCCTGTGCTGCTGCCTGGCGGTCACGGGCGGTGTCTCACGGGTCGGGTCTCACGTTCACATGTGCACGAGGGGCGGGGCCCAGTCGAGGTTAAGGAGTCGGCGGCCCCGCGGGAACGCGTCGAGGGGTGGGCTTCGCCACAGGGCGAGGCCCACCCCTCGGGGGTGGATGCGGTTCCGGCTTACTTCGCCGCCGTCATCTTCTGCTCGAAGCCCGGGTTCTTCTTCAGCCAGGCGTCGACGGCCTTGGGCTCATTGCCCTTGCCCGCCTTGTTGATCTCGTTCTCCAGGCTGGCCAGTTCCTGCTCGCTCATCTTGAAGTCCTTGAGCCACTTCGTGAGCTGCGGGTACTGCTCGGGGAACTTCTTGCTGGAGATCGTGCGGATCGTGTCGCCCTTGCCGAAGCCGCCCTTGGGGTCCTTGAGCTTGGTCAGGTCGTACTCGTTGTACGCCCAGTGCGGCGACCAGAGCAGGACCGCGACCGGCTCCTTCTTGGCGTAGGCCGACTTCAGCTCGGAGAGCATCGCCGGCGTGGAGCCGGGGACGATCTTGTACTCCTTGTCGAGGCCGTAGCCGGGGAGCACCTTGTCCTTGAGGGCCGTCATCACGCCCGTGCCGGGCTCGATGCCGATGATCTTGCCTTTGAACCTGTCGCCCTTGCCCTTGAGGTCCTCGAGCGACTTCACGTCCTTGACGTAGGACGGGACGGCGATCTCCAGCGACGTCGGGCTGTACCAGGAGCCGAGGTCCTTGAGGTTCGCCTTGTTCTTCTCCCAGTACTGCTTCTGGGCCGTGGGCAGCCACGCGTCGAGGTCCAGGTCGAGGTCGCCCTGGGCGAGGGCGGTGTAGACCGGGCCGACGTCGGCCGGCGTCAGCTTCATCTTGTAGCCGCGCTTCTCCAGGACGCGCTTCCACAGATTGGTGACGGCGATGTTCTCGTCCCACGCGAAGTACGCGGCGTTCAGCGGACGCTTCGCCTCGGCGGGGGTGGAGTCGTCCGGCAGCGGGGCGAGCTTGTCGACGATGCCGGGGTTCTTCTTCAGCCAGGCACGGACGGCGTCCTGCTGCTTGCCCTTGCCCGCCTTGTTGATCTCCGCCTCAAGACTGGTGAGCTGCTTCTCGCTCATCTTGAAGTCCTTGAGCCACTTGGCGACCAGGGGGTTCTCGTCGGAGAAGCCCTTGCGCGCCAGCGCGTGCACGCCGTCGCCCTTGCCCCAGGCGCCCTTCGGGTCCTTGAGCTTCTTCAGGTCGAAGTCGCTGTACGCCCAGTGCGGCGACCAGAGCGTGGTGACGATCGGTTCCTTCTTGGCGTACGCGCGCTTCAGCTCGGCCAGCATCGCCGGCGTGGAGCCGTCGACGACCTTGTACTCCTTGTCGAGGCCGTACTCCTTGAGGACCTTGTCCTTGAGGAGCCCCATCATGCCGGCGCTCGGCTCGATGCCGACGATCTTGCCCTTGAATTGCCCGCTCTTGCCCTTGAGGTCGTCGAGCGAGTCGACGCCCTTCACGTACGAGGGCACGGAGAGCTCCAGCGAGGTCGGGCCGAACCACGAGCCCATGTCCTCCAGCTTGGCGCCGTACTTCTTCCAGTACGCGGCGTGCGTCGTCGGCAGCCATCCGTCGGTCTGGAAGTCGATGCTGCCCTGCGCCAGCGAGGTGTAGAGCGGGCCCGCCTCCAGCTGCTTGGTCTGCGGCTTGAAGCCGCGCTGCTCCAGGATCTCCTTCCAGAGGAAGGTGGAGGCCACGCCCTCGTCCCAGGGGATGTAGCCGATGTTGAGCTGCTTGCCCTGACCGACGTTCTTCGCGTCCGTGGCGGTGTCCTCGGACTTCGAGCCGCCGAAGACGCCCATGCCGCCCGCGATGAGGGCGAGGACGACCACGCCGACGACCGCGACGGCGGCCTGCGGACGGTAGGTCCAGATGTTCAGGCCCTGCGCGGCCCGCAGCTTCGCGACGGCGCGCCGGCCCAGCGGGGAGACCTGGGTGCCGAGGGCGCCGGTCATCCGGTCCAGGTAGATCGCCAGGATGACGATGGCGATGCCCGCCTCGGAGCCGAGGCCCACGTTGAGCTGGCCGATGGATTCGTTGACGTCGGCGCCCAGGCCCTCCGTGCCGACCATGCCCGCGATGGCGGCCATGGACAGGCCCAGCATGATGACCTGGTTGACACCGGCCATGATCGTGGGCAGGGCGAGGGGCAGCTGGACGCGCAGCAGGATGTTGCGCGGCGTGGTGCCGAAGGCGTCGGCGGCCTCGACCAGTTCCTTGTCGACCTGGCGGATGCCCAGCTCCGTCATGCGGACGCCGGGGGCCAGGGCGAAGATCAGGGTGGCGACGATGCCCGCCGGGGCGCCCATTCCGAAGAAGAGGATGGCGGGGATGAGGTAGATCATCGCCGGCAGCGTCTGCATGAAGTCGAGCACCGGGCGGACGATGCCGCTGACGGTGTTGGACCGCGCCGCCCAGATGCCCACGGGCACCGAGATGAGCAGCGCGATGATCGTCGAGACGAGCACCAGGGCCAGCGTCATCATCGCGTGGTCCCACAGCTCCAGCGAGACGATGAACGCGAAGCCCGCGAAGGTCAGCACACCGGCCACCACGCCACGCAGCCAGAACGCGATGACGGCGAAGATGCCCGCGAGCAGCAGCGGCTCGGGCGCCTGGAGCACGTCGGCTATGCCGTCGTAGGCGCCCTGGAAGACGGTCTTGAAGAAGTCGAACAGCCAGGCCATGTGGCTGAGCAGCCAGTCGACGCAGTCGTTGACCCAGTCGCCGAAGGGAATCCTAGGCACCGCTGCTCACCTTGCCCACGCTCTTGCCGCCGTTGTCCTGCGCGGGAACGACGACATCCCGCGGCTCCGCGTCCGTCTCGTCGGACTCCATCGGCTCGCCGAGCACGGCGAGCAGCCGCGCCCGCGGTACGACGCCGACGAGCTTGCCGTCGCCGTCGGTCACAGCGACCGCGACACCACTGGTGGAGCAGGGCGTGAACAGCTCGATGATCGGGGTGTCCTCGGTGACCGTCGCGGGGGCGTCGGCCATCACGAAGCCCTCGTCGGGCTCGGCCATGATCGCGCCCGCAGTGAGCACGCGGGATCGGTCGACGTCCTGCGTGAACGCTGCGACGTAGTCGCTGGCCGGGGTGACGAGGATGTCCTCGGCGGCGCCGATCTGCACAATGCGGCCGTCGCGCATGACGGCGATCTGGTCGCCGAGGCGCATGGCCTCGTTGAGGTCGTGGGTGATGAAGACGATGGTCTTCTTCAGCCGCTTCTGGAGGACGAGGAGCTGGTCCTGCATGTCGCGGCGGATCAGCGGGTCGAGCGCGCTGAACGACTCGTCCATGAGGAGCAGGTCGGCGTCGGTGGCGAGCGCGCGGGCCAGGCCCACGCGCTGCTGCATGCCGCCGGACAGCTCGTCGGGCCAGGACTTCTCCCAGCCCTTGAGGCCTGCGAGCTCCAGCGCCTCGGTGGCGCGCTTCTCGCGCTCGGCGCGCGGGACGCCCTGCACCTCAAGGCCGTAGCCGGCGTTCTCCAGGACGCTGCGGTGCGGGAAGAGCGCGAAGTGCTGGAAGACCATGCTGATCTTCTTGGAGCGCACCGCGCGCATCTCGCGGGCGCTCAGCTCGGTGAGGTCCTGACCGTCGAAGCGGACGTGACCGGCCGTCGGCTCCGACAGCCCGTTGAGCATGCGCAGCAACGTGGACTTGCCGGATCCGGACAGACCCATGACGACGAAGATCTGGCCCGGCTCGACCTCGAAGGAGGCGTCGATCACGGCGGCGGTGGTGCCGTCGGCGCGCAACTCCTCCCGGTCGGCTCCGTGGCGGAGTTTCTCCACCGCGTCATCGGGTCGTCTGCCGAACACTTTGTACAAGTGCTCGGCCTGAAGCCTGGACACATACACCTCTCGGGTTGAACCAAGACGGCCCGCCTCCCCCGCCGGCGGGCCGTGGAGCGACGCGGTGTCTGCCCGCTTACCGATCGAAAAAGTTGAATTCGCGACCGGGTTGGCTCCGGCTGCGCCCCTGCCCCCACTTGTCCGAACCAAACCAAGGAGTGACCCAGTTCACATCCGTTGCGTTCTCGGCACGGCCTGGCGCGATGCGCAACGCGGTCGCGCTGTCGGTGCCGTGCGGCATGATGCGCGATGTGACTCAGCGAACTCGACGGCTCATGCTCCTCGACACGGCGTCCCTCTACTTCCGGGCCTATTTCGGCGTCCCGGAGTCGGTGAAGGCCCCGGACGGCACTCCGGTCAACGCCGTGCGCGGACTGCTCGACTTCATCACCCGTCTCGTCCAGGACCACCGGCCGGACGACCTGGTCGCGTGCATGGACGCGGACTGGCGCCCGCACTGGCGCGTCGAGCTCATCCCCTCGTACAAGGCGCACCGCGTCGCCGAGGAGGTCGCCCAGGGCCCGGACGCCGAGGAGACCCCCGACACCCTCGCCCCGCAGGTGCCGGTCATCGAGGCCGTCCTCGACGCGCTCGGCATCGCCCGCGTCGGCGTCGAGGCGTACGAGGCGGACGACGTGATCGGCACCTTCGCGGCCCGCGCCACCGGCCCGGTGGACATCGTCACCGGCGACCGCGACCTCTACCAACTGGTGGACGACGAGCGCGGCATCCGCGTCCTCTATCCCCTGAAGGGCGTCGGCACCCTCCAGACGACGGACGAGGCGTGGCTCCGCGAGAAGTACGGCGTGGACGGGCCGGGCTATGTGGACCTGGCGCTGCTGCGCGGCGACCCGAGCGACGGCCTGCCCGGCGTGCCCGGCATCGGCGAGAAGACGGCGGCCAAGCTCCTGGACGCGTTCGGCGACCTGGCCGGGATCATGGCCGCCGTCGACGACCCGAAGTCCAAGCTCACGCCGTCGCAGCGCAAGCGGCTCGACGAGGCCCGCGCGTATGTGGCGGTCGCGCCGAAGGTCGTGCGGGTGGCGGACGACGTCCCCCTGCCGGAGATCGACCTCGCGCTCCCCCGCGAGCCGCGCGACCCCGCCGCCCTGGACGAGCTGGCGGCCCGCTGGGGCCTCGGCGGCTCGCTGACGCGGCTTCTCACCACCCTGCACACCTGAGGTGTTAGCTTAGGTAAACCTAAGTAATTGTGGATCAGGGGAGGCCGTCGCCATGGCAGAACGTCCGGCACGCAAAGCACCGAAGGCCCATGTCGCGCAGGTCGTCCGCACGGAACGGCTGACCCCGCACATGCAGCGCGTCATCCTCGGCGGCGAGGGCCTCGCCGAGTTCACGGCGGGCGAGCACACCGATCACTACGTGAAACTGCTCTTCGCAGCCGAAGGCGTCACCTACCCGGAACCCTTCGACATGCAGCGCATCCGCGAGGAGTTCCCGCGCGAGCAGTGGCCGGTGACGCGGACGTACACGGTGCGCTGGTGGGACGCCGAGACCCGCGAGCTGGCCCTCGACTTCGTGATCCACGGCGACGAGGGCCTCGCGGGCCCGTGGGCACGCGACGTCGAGCCGGGCGCCACGGTCCGCTTCCTCGGCCCCGGCGGCGGCTACGCACCGGACGCCGCCGCCGACTGGCACCTCCTCGCCGGCGACGAGAGCGCCCTGCCCGCCGTCGCCGCCGCGGCCGAGGCACTGCCCGAGGGCGCGCTCGCCCATGTCTTCATCGAGGTCGCGGGCCCCGAGGAGGAGCAGAAGATCGCGACGGACGCGGAGATCGTCTGGCTGCACCGCGGCGACCGCCCGGTCGGCCGGCTCCTGGTCGAAGCCGTACGCGCACTGGAGTTCCCCGAGGGCGACCTCCACGCCTTCGTGCACGGCGAGGCAGGCTTCGTGAAGGAGCTGCGCCGCTACCTGCGCGTGGAACGCGAGATCCCCCGGGACCGCCTCTCCATCTCCGGCTACTGGCGCCTCGGCCACAACGAGGACGGCTGGCAGGCCTCCAAGCGCGAGTGGAACGCACAGGTGGAGGCGGAGCAGGAGCAGTCGGCCTGACCTGCCTCACGCCAGGACGGCGGGCCCGTCATCCCTGATGCGGGCGTGCAGGTGCATGTCGTGCCAGCCGTCCTCGTGCAGCAGCGCGCTGCGTTTCGTGCCCTCCGGCGTGAAGCCCGTCTTCAGGGCCACGCGGCAGGACGCCTCGTTGGCCGTCGAGTGGGTCAGCTCCAGGCGGTGCAGGCCGACCGTGTCGAAGGCCCACTCCGTGAGCGCCGTGACGGCGCGCGGGGCGATGCCCAGGCCGCGCGCCGACGGCATCGTCCAGTACGCGACCTCCGCCAGCCCGTCACCGAGGACGATGCACCGCAGAGCGACCCGCCCGAGGACCTCGTCGGTCCCGGCGTCGGCGACCGCCCAGTACGCGTCGCGCTCGTCCGCCCAGGCCCTGCGCCAGCCCTCTATCCAGCCCCGCACCTCGCTCTCGGAGTCGGCCACGCGCGCGTGCCAGTGCTGCATCACGGGGTCCTGGAACGCCTCGTACACGGCGGGCGCGTCCTCGACCTCCCAGGGCCGCACGACCAGACCGCCCCCGGCGACGGCGAGCGTGGGCTGCGGACGGCGGGCGAGCGTGCCGGCCGCGACGATGTCGGAGATCTTGAAAGGCATGGGCGCATCGTGCCAGCGGGGCCCAAGTGACGGCAGTGGTTTTCCGGGGCGCACATGAGCCCCCGCCTCCCGCACCCGAGCGCCCCGCACACGGTCCACCCCCGAAGCCCCACGAATACACCCCGCCACCCCCACCCACCCCGTAACCCACACCGCCACCTCTGTGCGCCGCCCCGTGACCCGCGCCGCCGCCTCGGTGCCCCGCCCCCGTAACCCGCACCGCCACCTCTGTGCGCCGCCTCGTGACCCGCGCCGCCGCTTCGGTGCCCCGCCCCCGCAACCCGCACTGCCGCCCGGCACGCCGCCCCCATAACCCGCGCCGCCGCCCCGGCACGCCGCCCCATGCCCGCACCACCAACTCGGTGCGCCGCCCCCCATGCCCCGCACCGCCACCCCGGTGCACCGCCCCGTGATCCACACCGCCCGCCCTCCGTGACCTGCGTCGCCGCCCCTGTGCCCGGCCCCCATGCCCCGCACCACCCGCCCCCGCGCCCCTCACCGCCCACCCTCCCTACGCCCACCCGCCCCACCCCGCCCCGTACGCTGACCCCCTGATGACACGCAAGCCCCGCATCCCGCCCGCCCCGCTCCCCCAGCGCGACGGCGTCGACCCCACCCGGGTCAGACTGCCGGTCGACGGCGCGTGGTCCACCGTGCGTGATCACCTGGTGGAGCGGCTCGCGGCCGGGCCGGGGGTCGTCGACGCGATGTTGCGGGACGGCAGGATCGTCGGCGCGGACGGCGCACCCGTGTCCCACGACGCGCCCTACGCACCGGGCGGCTTCGTCTGGTTCCACCGGGAGCTGCGCCCGGAGGTCCCCGTGCCGTTCGCCCTCGACGTCGTCCACCGCGACGAGCACATCGTCGTCGTGGACAAGCCGCACTTCCTCGCGACGATGCCGCGCGGCAGCCACGTCACCCAGACCGCCCTCGCCCGGCTGCGCAAGGAGCTCGGCATCCCGACCCTCGGCGCCGCGCACCGCCTGGACCGGCTGACCGCGGGCCTGCTCCTGTTCACCGTCCGGCCCGGGGAACGCGGCGCGTACCAGACGCTGTTCAGCGACCGCCGCGTGCACAAGGAGTACGAGGCCGTGGCCCCGTACGACCCGGCCGTACCGCTCCCGCGGACCGTGCGCAGTCACATCGTCAAGGAGCGCGGGATCATCGCGGCGTACGAGGTGGCGGACGCGGCGCCGAACAGCGAGAGCCGGATAGAGCTCGTCGAGCACCGCGCCGGCCTCGGCCGCTACCGCCTCACCCCGCACACCGGCCGCACCCACCAGCTCCGCGTCCACATGAACGCGCTGGGCCTGCCGATCCTCGGCGACCCGGTCTACCCGGTGGTGGCCGGACCCGTGCCGCCGGACGACTTCCGGCGGCCCCTGCAACTCCTGGCGCGCGTCCTGGAGTTCACGGACCCGGTCACGGGCGTCGCGCACCGCTTCGTCAGCGGGCGGACACTGAGCGCCTGGTCGGCGTACGACGCCTGGGCGCGGTAGCCGTCAGTACCCGCGCCACCAGGTGAGGAAGCGCTGCCAGGCCCCCTTGGGCCGGGCGGGCCCGGGGCTCGCGGCCGGGGCGGCGGCCGCCGGCCGTGCGAGCGGGGCGGCGGGCTCCGGAGTGCGCGGCGGCGGGGACGACACCTGCCAGTCCCTGCGCGGCGCCGGCATCTGCGCCGACGGGCGGGCCGTCACGTCCTGCGGAGGCCGCGGCGCGAACTTGACCGGCAGCTCCACCAGATGCCGCGACATGATCGTCGCGGTCCACCGCAACTCGCTCTCGTCGATGTCCAGTTCGACGTCCGGCAGCCGCATCAGGAGCGCGTCGACGCCGGTGTCGGCGATGGCACGGCCGATGTCCTGGCCGGGGCATTCGTGCGGCCCGCCGCCGAACGCGAGGTGCGAGCGGTTGCCCCGCATGTTGGCCGCGAGATCGGGCCGTACGACCGGGTCGACGTTGCCCGGCGCGATGCCCATGATCAGGCCGTCGCCCGCCCGGATGTGCTGCCCGCCGAGCTGGGTGTCCTGCTTGGCGAAGTAGCCGACCATCGCGCTGAACGGCGGCTCGTCCCACAGGGACTGCTCGACGGCCTCGGGCACCGTCATCTGCCCGCCGCTGAGCTGGGCGCGGAAGCGCGGGTCGGTGAGGACCATCCGCAGGACGTTCGCGATGAGGTTGGCGGTGGCCTCGTACGCGGCGATGAGCACCAGACGCAGGTGCGCGCCGACCTCGTCGTCGGTGAGCCGGGCGGGATGCGCGATGAGGTTGCTGGTGAAGTCCTCCTCGGGGTTGGCGCGGCGCCGTGCCACGAGCCCCATCAGGACCTCCATCACGTACGCGTTGCTGGCGATGGCGGTGTCGGTGCCCTTGATCATGTCGCGGGCCGACTGCACCATGCGCTCGTTGTACTCCTCCGGCATGCCGAGGACGTGGCACATCACCATCATCGGCAGGTGCTCGGCGAACCGGCTGACGAGGTCGGCGCGGCCGTCCTGGCAGAAGTCGTTGAGGAGGTGGTTGGTGTAGCGGTTGATGAAGCGGCGGATGCCGCGGTGGTCGATGCTCGACATGGCGCCGGTGACCGCGCCGCGCAGCCGCTGGTGCTCGTCGCCCTCGACGAAGCTGCACATCGGCTGCCAGGTGAAGACGGGCGCGAGCGGGTGGTCGAGACCCGCCGAGCCGTCCTGCACCGCCCGCCAGCGGCGCGAGTCGCGCGTGTACTGCGAGGGGGTGCGGACCATGTGCAGGTTCTCGCTGTGGCCGAGCACCGCCCACATCGGCACGTCGTTGTGGATCAGCACGGGCGCCACCGCGCCGTGCTCGGCGCGCAGCTTCTCGTACAGACCCGCGAGGTCGGCGTCCGCCTCGGGGCCGTACAGCCGGCGCAGGCCGCCGGGGCCGAGGCCGTGGGCGGGACAGCCGACGGGGGGCTCGGCGGTCGGGTCGCCGGCGTGGGGCCAGGAGGGGGAGGCAGGAGTCGTCACGGTCGTCGCTCCGGGTTTCGCTGAAGGGGTCCGGGTTGCAGAGTTCCGGGGTGATGGATAGGGGGTGCTGGATACGGGGTGCGGGTGCGGTCAGACGCGGGTCGCCGTCAGGGAGTGGAGGTAGCGCATCAGGGTCATCAGGACGTCGCGGCTGGACTCCCTGCGGCGGGCGTCGCACGCCATGATCGGCACGGCCGGTTCCAGGTCGAGCGCCCTGCGGAGCGTCTCGATGGGGTGGACGGGCGCGTCCGGGAAGTCGTTGACGGCCACGACGAACGGCACGCCGCGCTCCTCCAGGCGGCCGATCACGTCGAAGCTGACTTCGAGGCGCCGGGTGTCGATGAGCACGACGGCGCCGAGCGCCCCTTCGAAGAGGCCGTTCCACAGGAACCAGAAGCGTTCCTGGCCGGGGGTGCCGAAGAGGTAGAGGACGAGCTCCTCGGAGATGCTGATGCGCCCGAAGTCCATCGCCACGGTGGTGGCCGTCTTGGACTCGGAGCCGTAGTTGTCGTCGACCCCGATGCCCGCCTGGGTCATGGTCTCCTCGGTGGTCAGCGGGCGGATCTCGCTGACCGAGCCGACCATCGTCGTCTTGCCGACCCCGAAGCCGCCCACGATCACGACCTTCACGGCGGCCGTGGCGGTGTGCGGCAGGACGTCCTCACTGCGCGGGCCGGAGATCGTGTCGGTGGTCTCAGAGTTTCTGAAGTCCATGCATCACCGCTTCGAGGAGGGATCGGTCGGGGAGCGCGGAGCGGACGATGGGGGCGCGCGCCTG
This sequence comes from Streptomyces sp. NPDC030245, assembly GCF_055572995.1. NCBI lineage: Bacteria > Bacillati > Actinomycetota > Actinomycetes > Kitasatosporales > Streptomycetaceae > Streptomyces > Streptomyces sp. NPDC030245. Next base: position 362,843 of record NZ_JBVICF010000005.1, read on the forward strand.
GACGAGCTCGGTCGCCAGTAACTCCGTGAGGACGACCGTCACGACGCTGAACGGCAGCGCCATGTACGCCGAGAGCTCGGCGACGGACAGCGGAGTCGTGCACAGCCGCAGGATCGCGGAGTGCTCGGGCTGGGCCATCGGGGACGCCTCACCCTGCGCGACGATCAGGGTGACGAGGTCGAGCGGGGCCCGGTCGGAGTCCTCGCCGGTGAGGATGTACAGCCGCTCCGGGTTCTCGGGGCTGCGGCGCTCCCGCTGCGGGTGCGTGCCGGGGTCGGGTGGGCCACCCTGCTCCGAGCCGTGGGAGGAGTCTTGCGGAGGAGTCATACGGCCTGCCCGTCACGCCTGGGCGGACTCGTCAGGTGCGCCCCGATGCGCACGACGAGGTCGCGCATGCGGGTGCCGACGAGGCCCGCGTCGACGGTCTCGTCGGCGAGCACGGCGAGGTAGGCGCCCGCGCCCGCGGCCATCAGGTAGAAGTAGCCGCCGTTGATCTCGATGATGACCATCTTCATGCCGCCGTCGCTGTGCGGGATCTCGGTGGCGACGGCGGCGGCGAGGGACTGCAAGCCCGCGCAGGCCGCGGCGATGCGGTCGGCCGCGTCGGGGTCGCCGCCGTAGCGCGCGATGCGCAGACCGTCGGCGGAGAGCACCACGATCTGCCGGGTCTGCGGCACCCCGTCGGCGAGTTCCTTCAGCATCCAGTCGAAGTTGGCGCGTTGCTGGATCACTGCCAGTCCCTCTCGTCGGCGCTGCCGTGGTTGTTCTGCGGGGGCACCGGGTCGGAGCCGTCCGGCTGGTTGTCTCCCTTGACGCCCTTCATGAACGCCTCGATCCACAGGCCCGGTTCGGGCTCGTCCCGCTTGGGCGCGGGCGGCGGCGGCGCGGTGGCGGCGGCGTGGGCCTCGGCGATCCGCTGGGCCTCGGCCTCCTGGGCGTACCGCTCCTTGAGGGAGATCTTGACGCGGCTGCGGCGCTGCGGCAGGCCGCCCGACGTCCACTCGGTGACCTCGGGGACGTCGTCCTGCACGGTCGCGGTGGCGGTGCGCGGGGAGCGCAGCGGCGGGCCCGCGGTGACGACGCGCGGCTTCTTGCGGCGGATGTTCCGGGCGGGCTCCTCGATGGTCCGTCCCGCGTTGTCCACACGCGGCACGGCGGAGGCGCCGATGCCGTGGGCGAGGCCGGGCGCGGGCCCGGTCGTCATCATCTCGCGCGGCACGATGAGCACCGCGCGGACCCCGCCGTACGCCGACTGCCGCAGCGAGACCTGGAGGTTGTACATCTGCGAGAGGCGTCCGACGACGGCCATGCCGAGGCGGGGCGTCTCACCGAGGTCGTTGAGGTCGATGCCGGCCTGCGCCTGGGCCAGCATGCGCTCGGCGCGGGCCCGTGCCTCCTCGCTGAGGCTGACGCCGCCGTCCTCGATCTCGACGGCGATGCCGGTCTGCACCTCGACGGCGGTGACGTGCACCTTGGTCTGCGGGGGCGAGTACCGGGTGGCGTTGTCGAGGAGTTCGGCGCAGGCGTGGATGAGCGGCTCGACCGACGTGCCGTGGATGGCGACTTCCGCGATGGAGTGCAGTTCGACGCGCGGGTAGTCGAGGATCCGGGACATCGCGCCGCGCAGCACGCTGTACAGCGGTACGGGGTTGGGCCACTGGCGGCCGGGGCGGGCGCCGCCGAGCACCGCGATGGAGTCGGCGAGCCGGCCGATCAGGGCGGTGCCGTGGTCGATGCGCAGGAGGTCGTCGAAGACCTCGGGGTTGCGGCCGTGGAACTCCTCCATCTCGCGGAGTTCGGCGGCCTGCTGGTGGACGATCGACTGGACGCGCCGGGCGATGTTGACGAAGGCGCGCTGCGCGGACTCGCGCATCGCCTCCTCGTGATCCAGGGTTTCGAGGACGGAGCGGAGCAAGTCACGCTGGGAGGCGGGGAGTTCGCGGTAGGCCTCGCTCTTGTCGACGACGTTGCGGATCACTTCCGGGGGCGCTTCGCCCTGCCGCAGCCGCCAGAGGGCGTCGGGCAGGATCTCCCGGCCGAGGCGGACGGTCTCGTCGTCGTGGGACGCGATGCGCCGTTCGAGGCCGGCGAGTCGCTGTGCGTACTGCGTGCGCTGCCTCCGGAGCGTCCGGCCGCGGCGTACCGCCTCGACGCCGACCACGACGACCAGGAGGGTCGCGACGGCGCCGCACCAGCCGACGGCGGGCCGGGCCGGCTCCGCCACCGAGGCGACGGCGGCTCCGGTCGCCGCCGCCATCAGCATGGCGGGCAGCAACAACGCGCGCGCGTAAGGGACTTCTCGGCCACCGGGAGGCGATTGAACACTCACCATGTATGCCCTCTGAACACTCGTCTTGGGGGTTTTGACGTCTTCGGGGAATGACGGAACATGTTTCTGCGGATGCCGAAACGAACGATCGGGAGATTTGGGAACAAGCGCGCGAACCTGCCGCAACTCGGTTCAACTCGCCGCGCTCCGGGCGAGCTTAGTCCGCCGAAATCATCGCCGAGTCACATTCGGCAACCCTCTGCAAAGGGCTCGCCAAGGGGCATACACTCCGCCCTTTTGTACGCGACGCAACACTTCGAACACATGGAGTAACCCCGAAAGGACATACGGAACGGGCGCGTCCGACGACCGGTCGGTCGACGAACGCGCCCGTGCTCAGCGCCCGTATTCAGCGCTCGTATTCAGCGCTCGTGCTCAGCGGCTGGTGGGGCCTCAGCCCACCGAGCTGTACGCCACGACGCCACGCAGGAGCTGGTCGACGGCCTTGCGGGCGTTCCTCGCGACCGTGCTGCCCTCGCGCGGCGCCGCCGCGGAGATCTGCCCGAGGACGTCGATGACCTGCTTGCACCAGCGCACGAAGTCACCGGCCGGCATCTCGGCCTCGCGCAGCACCTCGTCGAGGCCCTTGTCGCTCGCCCACATGTACGCCGCCCAGGCGAAGCCGAGGTCCGGCTCGCGCTGGCCGACGCCCTCCGCCTGACTGATCCTGAACTCCTCCTCCAGACCGTCGAGGCGGCCCCAGATGCGCACCATCTCGCCCAGCGCCGCCTTCGCCGCACCGGACGGCAGCTTCGGCGCGAGCGCGTCGTCACCCACCCGCGACTCGTACACCAACGCCGAGACGCACGCGGCCAGCTCCGCCGGCTTCAGCCCCTCCCACACGCCGGCGCGCAGGCATTCACTGGCCAGCAGGTCCAGCTCGCCGTACAACCGGGCGAGCCGCTTGCCGTGCTCGGTGACCTCGTCACCGCGGAGGTAGTCGAGCTCGGTGAGGAGCGCGACGATGCGGTCGAAGGTGCGGGCGATCGTGTTCGTACGCCCCTCGATGCGGCGCTCCAGCTGCGCGGTGTCCCGCTTGAGGCGGTGGTACCGCTCGGCCCAGCGGGCGTGGTCCTCACGCTCGTCGCAGCCGTGGCAGGGGTGCGCGCGCAGCTCCGCGCGCAGCCGTGCGATCTCCTGGTCGTCCGCGGCCGCCGCGCGCCCCCTGCGGTGCCGGTCGGGGACGATGTGCCCGGCCTTGGTGCGCAGCGCCGACGCGAGGTCGCGGCGGGACTGCGGCGATCGGGCGTTGAACGACTTGGGGATGCGCATCCGCTCCAGGGCCTCGACGGGCACCGGGAAGTCCATCGCCGCGAGCCGCTTGACCTGCCGCTCGGCCGTGAGCACCAGCGGCCGCGGACCGTCCACGTGGTCGAAGCCGCGGTGGCCGTTGGCCCGCCCGGCGGGCAGACCCGGGTCGAGGACGAGCGCGAGACCCGCGTACTTCCCCGTCGGGACGTGGATGACGTCCCCCGGCTTCAGCTTCTCCAGGGCCGCCGCGGCGGCGGCCCTGCGCTGGGCCGCGCCCTGCTTGGCGAGCTCCGTCTCGCGGTCCTTGAGCTCGCGGCGCAGCCGCGCGTACTCCTCGAAGTCGCCCAGGTGGCAGGTCATCGAGGCCTTGTAGCCCTCCAGGCCCTCTTCGTTGCGCTGGACCTGACGGGAGATCCCCACGACCGACTTGTCGGCCTGGAACTGCGCGAAGGACGTCTCCAACAGCTCGCGCGAGCGGTGCCGCCCGAACTGCTCGACCAGGTTGACCGCCATGTTGTACGACGGCTTGAAGCTGGAGCGGAGCGGATAGGTGCGCGTGCCCGCGAGGCCCGCCAGGTGCTCGGGGCTCATGGCGCGCTGCCAGAGGACCACCGCGTGGCCCTCCACGTCGATGCCGCGGCGCCCGGCACGGCCGGTCAGCTGTGTGTACTCGCCCGGGGTGATGTCGGCGTGCTGCTCGCCGTTCCACTTCACGAGTTTTTCGAGGACCACGCTGCGCGCGGGCATGTTGATGCCGAGCGCGAGGGTCTCGGTGGCGAAGACGGCCTTGACGAGGCCGCGCACGAACAGCTCCTCGACGACCTCCTTGAAGGTGGGCAGCATGCCCGCGTGGTGCGCCGCGATACCGCGCTCCAACCCCTCCAACCATTCGTAGTAGCCGAGGACATGGAGGTCCTCGTGGGGAATGGAGGCCGTGCGCTCCTCGACGATCTCGCGGACCGTCATCCGTGCCTCGTCGTCGTTGAGCCGGAGGCCCGCGTACAGACACTGCTGCACCGCGGCCTCGCAGCCCGCGCGGCTGAAGATGAACGTGATCGCGGGCAGCAGGCCCTCGGCGTCGAGCCGCTCGATGACCTCGGGGCGGCCCGGCGTCCAGATCCGCGACCGCTGGCGGCGCTCCCGCTCGCGGTCGGCCTCGCGGATCATCTTGCCCTTGCGGCGGTCGCGCGGGTTGTACGAGCGGCTGGCCTCCATGCGCGCCATGCGCGTGAGGTCCGGGTTGACCGCCTTCTTGTGGCCCTCGCCCTCCTCGAAGAGGTCGTACATCCGACGCCCGGCAAGGACGTGCTGGAAGAGCGGCACGGGCCGGTGCTCGGAGACGATCACTTCGGTGTCGCCGCGGACGGTGTCGAGCCAGTCGCCGAACTCCTCCGCGTTCGACACGGTGGCCGACAGGGAGACCAGCGTCACCGACTCCTGGAGGTGGATGATCACTTCCTCCCAGACGGCGCCCCGGAAGCGGTCGGAGAGGTAGTGCACCTCGTCCATGACCACATAGCCGAGGTTCAGCAACGACTGCGAGCCGGAATACAGCATGTTCCGCAGGACTTCGGTGGTCATGACGACCACCGGGGCGTCGCTGTTGACGCTGTTGTCGCCGGTGAGGAGGCCGACCTTGTCCGCGCCGTACCTCTTGGAGAGGTCGGCGTACTTCTGGTTGGAGAGCGCCTTGATGGGCGTGGTGTAGAAGCACTTCTTGCCCTGGCGGAGCGCGAGGTGCACGGCGAACTCGCCGACGATCGTCTTGCCCGAGCCCGTGGGGGCGGCCACGAGCACGCCCTTGCCGGCCTCCAGCGCCTGGCAGGCCTCGATCTGGAAGGGGTCGAGGCCGAATTCGTACATCTCGCGGAAGGACGCGAGTGCGGTGGCCTGCTCGGCAGCGCGCTTGCGCGCCGCCGCGTACCGCTCGGCCGGTGAGAGGTCCTCTGTCATCGTGCTTTCGAGACTACCGGCCACCACTGACAACAGACGATCATTATCGTCGGCTCACGTGGTCAGGACCCGCACCGCCCCCGGCACGCACTCCGCGGTCAGCGGCAGCGCCCCCAGCGGCTCCCCGTCCGCGTACCCGGTGACGCCGGGCGCGGCGAGCTCGACCCTGGCCGCGCGGTGCACGGTGACCTTCGGATGGTCCAGGTGCGTGCCCCGGTAGACCCGTGGGAAGACCTTGAGCAGCGTCGTCCGGCTGCACTCCCCCACCACGGTGACGTCGAAGAGCCCGTCACTCATGTCGGCACCGGCGCAGATCCGCATGCCGCCGCCGTACGACGATCCGTTGCCGACCGCGACCAGCGTGGCCTCGACCTCGTGGACGTCCCCGCCGTCCAGGGTGACGCGGTACGGGATCGGCTTGAGCGCGGCCAGCTCCGCGACCATCGCGAGGTCGTACTTGAAGCGCCCCGTGGGCCACCGCATCCGGTTGCCCCGGTCGTTGACGCGCGAGTCGAAGCCCGAGGCGAGCACCGTCCCGAACCAGGTCCCGCCGACCCTGCCCAGGTCGACGTCGCGGGTGCGGGCCCCCTTGAGCGCCTCGGCCACGATCTCCCCCGCGGCGGCGGGCTCGCGCACCGGGAGGCCGAGGGCCCGCGCGAAGTCGTTGCCGGTCCCCACCGCGATCACCCCCAGCGGGGTGTCTGTCCCGGCGACGGCCTGTAGCGCGAGGCTCGCCATGCCGTCACCGCCGACGGCTATCAGCGCTCCCGTGCCGCCGTCGACGGCGTCGCGGGCCCGCCGCAGCGCGTCGGGGGCGTCGGCGCCGATGACCGTGCGCACGGAGAAGCCGCGGGCCCGCAAAGCGGAAGCGGCCGGCTGCGCCGCGTGGGCGCCCCGGCCGCGGCCCGCGGTGGGATTGACGAAGAGAGTGATCTCGCTGGTCACGGCCGGACCCTACAAGGTCAGGTCACGTCGTCGAAACCGTTCACACGATGATCGGCCCGTCCGGTGCCCGCCTGCTCCGGCAGCGCCTGCGGCGACCGCACCGCTTCGACCTCGCCGACGGCCTCGGGCGTGAGGTCGAGGTCGGAGGCCTCGTCGTCGTCGAGCTCGGCGTCCGGGTCGTTGCGCCGGCGGCGCGCGTCGTTCAGGAAGGAGATGCCGACGGCCATGAAGTAGAGGACGACGATCGGTCCCGCGAGCGCGATCATGCCGACGGGGTCGGTGGTCGGGGTCGCCACGGCACCGAAGATGAAGACACCCATGACCACGCCGCGCCACCACGTGAGCATGCGGCGGCCCGTCACCATCCCCGTCATGTTGAGCATGACCAGGAGCAGGGGCAGCTCGAAGGAGATACCGAAGACGAGGACCATCCTGACCGTGAAGTCGAGGATCTTGTCCATCGCGAGGAGGTTCTCGGCCTGGTCGGGCGTGATGCTGATCAGGACCCGCATGCTGACCGGCATGATCGTGTACGCCAGCCAGGCGCCGCCGAAGAAGAGCGGCACGGCGGCGGCGACGAACCAGTAGGTGTACTTCCGCTCGTGCTTGTGCAGACCGGGCGCGACGAACGCCCACAGCTGATACAGCCAGACCGGGCTGGAGACGATTATGCCGACCATGAGGCTGACCTTCACCGTGGTGGTGAAGGGCGACAGCAGGTCGTTGAACGTCACCTTCGCGCAGTGGCCGCCCGTGGGGTCCATGCCCGGCTTGCAGCGCGGCACCGGATCAGCGAGGAACTCCATCAGCTCCTGGCTGTAGAAAGCCGCCACGATCGACACGACCGTGATGGCGAGGAGCCCCTTCGCGAGCCGGTTGCGGAGCTCGCGCAGATGCTCCCCGAGGGACATCCGCCCCTCGGGGTCCTTCTCCTTCTTGCGGGCAGACTTGAGCAACCCACGTCCTCATCTCGTGCGGCAGGCCGGCCGTCGTCGCCGGCCTTGGATCAGCGCTGCGTCGTACGGTCGGTCGGCTCGGTGACCGGGCGCGAGCTGGTCACGTCGCCGGGGGCAGCCTGGATCGTGCGCTTCTGGAGCGGGTCGCTCGGCGGGTCGGCCGGGGCGGCGGCGTCGTCCTTGCCCTCGGACTTCATGGCCTTGGCCTCGCTCTTGAGGATGCGGGCCGACTTGCCGAGAGAGCGCGCCATGTCGGGCAGCTTCTTGGCACCGAACAGCAGGACGATGATGACGAGGATGAGAATGATCTCGGTGGGGCCGAGCCTACCCATAGCTGTATACCTTCTTCACCGAGGCGACAGGAGTCTGGTTGCCCGGCAGACCGGACATACATCCGATCTCCCGCGCTGACAGCGATCGTAACCCCCCGGGGTAAACGCTCGGCAATCCCCGCGCATACTCCGAGTGCGGCCCCCGCCTCGATCCGGGCCGTGCCCGCAGCGTACCCGCCCCCCTCGGGGAGTTGACAGATCGCGGACGCTAAAGAGCCCCTCGTCCCGCACCGGCCACCCGGGCCGCGGCCTTCTCCAGGTCCTCCGCGGCCCGGTTGATCCTCCGTGTGGTCTCGCTCACCTGACGCGCGAGACGCTGCGCCTCCACGAAGACCCTGACCGCCAGTACGCCGAGGACGGCGAGGCCCAAGAAGCCCGCCGCGATCGCGAGCATCGCCCAGAACATGCGCCGAGCCTAGACGGTCGAGTGCAGACGCAGCGTCCGCACCCCGCCGCGGGTGAGGAGTTCGACGATGCGCTCCCCCGCGGGCTTGCGCACCGCGGCCCCGCACTCGGGACAGGTGAAGGAGTAGAAGGTGGTGCGGCGGCTGGCGCCGATCGCGAGCCGCAGCGCCCCGGCGGAGAGCTCGAACCGCGCGCGGCACTCCGGGCAGGCGGCCGTGAAGAAGACGGGGGCGGGCCGCGGCTGCGCCGGCACTCCGGGCAGCCCGGACATCGTCGGTGTGCTCAACGCCGTTGCTCCTGACTGTCGTGACTGTCGCGCTCGCTCTCGTACGCCTCGACGTCCCTCTCGTACGCCTCGGCGCCCTCCCCGTACGTCTCGACATCCCTGTCGTACGCCTCAAGAGCCTCCCGTGCCGCCTGGCGCGCGCTCTCCGCGAGCTGGGGCGGGGAGACGATCCGGCCGTCCCTGCCGAGCCGCAGCGCGAGCCGGCGCAGCGAGGCGGGCTCGGGGGTGCGCAGGGTGATCCGCAGGCCGCCGTCGGGCAGCTCCTCCGCGCTGTCGTGCGGGTAGTACTCGGCGACCCAGCGGCCGCCGGGACCGACCTCGACGACGACCTCCGGATCCTCGGCCGCGGGCTGCACGAGACCTTCGGACAGGTCGCGCAGCTCCACCTCGGGCGGCATGGACGGCTCGTCGAGGATCTTGATCTCGGCGACGCGGTCGAGGCGGAAGGTGCGCCGCGCCTCGGAGCGCCGGCACCACGCCTCCACATAGGTGTGGCCGACGCTCACCAGGCGGATCGGGTCGATCTCGCGCTCGGTGACCTCGTCGCGGGCGGGCGAGTAGTAGCGGATCCAGAGCCTGCGGCGCTCGGAGATGGCCCGGTCGACGTCGGCGAAGACGCCGCCCTCGGACTCGAAGGTCACCGAGAGGCGCGAGCTGGCGCCCGCCGCCTCACCCGCCGCGGTCTCCAGCTTCGCGGTGGCGCGCAGCAGCGCGAGGCGGTCGCTCTCGCGCAGGCCGGGCAGCGTGGCCACGGCGCGGGCGGCGACGAGCAGGGCGGTCGCCTCGTCGGCGGCGAGCCGCAGCGGGGCCGCGACGTCGTCGGGGTTGTGCCACCAGATGCGGTCGCCGTCGGTGTCAATGTCGAGGAGGTCGCCGCCGCGGAAGCTGGTCCCGCACATCGGCAGCACATCGAGGTCGGAGATCAGCTCGTCCGTGGTGATGCCGAAGGCGCGGGCGACGTCGCCGACGTGGGCGCCGGGGCGCTCGCGCAGATAGGTCACCAGCGACAGCATCCGCCGCGTCTGATCGATGGCGTTCGAGGCCATTGGTCTTGTCGTTCCCCTCAGCCCTTGGCCACGGCGCGCAGCCGGTCCACGACGTCGGCCCGCAGCTCCGCGGGCTCCAGAACCACCACGTCGGGCCCGAACTCCACCAGCCAGGCATCGAGCCCGTGGCCGTACGGAATCTCCAACTCCGCCCAGCCGTCGCCCAGTTCCCGCACCGCGACGGCCTTGGCCCGCAGCGGGTAGCCGGCGTCCGTGCGCAGCCGGATCAGGGCGGTGCGGTCGGCGGTCTCCCCCGCCCAGCTCGCGACGGTCTCGCGGACCGTGACGACGTCCGGGACGTCCGCCGTGTACTTCCCCGCCCGGGCGCGCACCTTGCCGGTGATCCGGGAGAGCCGGAAGACCCGCTCGGCACCCCGGTCGCGGTCCCAGCCCGCGAGGTACCAGTGGCCGCGCCAGCACTCCAGCGCCCAGGGCTCCACGTGCCGCTGCTCGGGGCGGGCGGCGGTGGCCTTGCGGTAGTCGAAGACGACGGGGCGGCGGTCGCGGCAGGCCAGCATCAGCGGCTCGAAGGACGCCTCGTGCGCGGGGATGCGGGGCTCCAGGGCGCTGTGCGCCCCGTACGGGTCCACGCCCTCGGGCAGGCCTGCGGCGCGCAGCTTCTGAAGGGCGCCGCTGGCGGCCCCGGCGAGGCGGGCCTGCTGCCAGACCTTGGCGGCCAGGCCGAGGGCCGCGGCCTCCTCGGCGTCCAGGGTGATGGGCGGCAGGCGGTTGCTGTCGCGGCGGGCGAGGTAGCCGACCTCGCCCTCGAGGTTCTCCACGGTCTCGATGACCAGGCCCAGCTCGCGCAGATCGTCCTTGTCGCGCTCGAACATCCGGTTGAAGGAGTCCTCGGACCCGGCTGCCCGGCCCCCCGGCCCGAAGGCCTCGACGTACGCCTCGATGGAGTCCCGAAGCTCACGCTTGCTGAGCGGCCGCCGGGTCCCGAGCAGGCACAGCGCAAGATTCATCAGCCGCTCGGCCTTGGCAATGGCCATCGACGCCCTTTCTCGGCTGTTCAGATTGTGCTTCCGACCGATGACCGTACCGCCCGGGGGTGTCTGCGCAAAAGCCGAGGGTTCATGCCGGACAGGCTGCGCAAAAGCCGAGAGCCCATGCCGGGCAGGCATGGACCCTCGGCGAAAGGATCAGGTCACAGACGTCCTCAGACGGAGACCAGGTCGCAGACGAAGATCAGCGTCTCGCCCGGGGCGATGCGGCCGCCGCCTGCGCCGCGGTCGCCGTACGCCAGGTGGGCCGGGATGGTCAGCTCGCGCCGGCCGCCGACCTTCATGCCCTGCACGCCCTGGTCCCAGCCGGGGATGACCTGGCCGGCGCCCAGCTGGAACTCCAGCGGGTTGCCGCGGTTCCAGCTCGCGTCGAACTCCTCGCCCGTGCTGAAGGCCACGCCCACGTAGTGGACCTTGACGAAGTCGCCCGCCTTCGCGACCGGCCCGTCGCCCTCCCAGAGGTCCTTGATCTGGAGATCGGCCGGCGGGTCGCCGACGGGGAAGTCGACCTCGGGCTTGTCGATGTTCACGAAAATGCTCCTGCTTGATACGAAAAGGTCAGCTCGGACAGTCTTACATCCCCGAGGGCTCAGGCCTTCGCGAGGATGTCCACGCAGAACACCAGCGTGGAGTCCTTCTTGATCGAGCTGCCCTGCGGCGGCTGGTCGCCGTACCCCAGCTCCGGCGGGATGACGATGAGGACGCGGCTGCCGACCTTCTTGCCCGTCAGACCCTGCGCCCAGCCCTTGACGACCTGCGCCAGCTGGAACTGGGCGAGCTGCCCGCTCTTGTACGAGGAGTCGAACTCCTTGCCGTCGGCCCAGAGCACACCCTTGTACTGGCAGAGGAGGCTGTCGGTCTCCTTGACCTTGTCGCCGTCGCCCTCCAGGACGTACGAAGCGACGAGCTTCTTGGGGGCGTCGGTCTTCGGGACGTCGATCGAGGGGGCCTTGCCGTCGGTGTTCGTGCCGACCTTGGGCAGGTCCTTGTTGGACTGCGCGACCTCCTTGCCCTCGGCCGAGCTCTTCGAGTTGAAGGTGCCGACGAGGTCGACGACGAACACCAGCGTGTCCGAGCCCTTGATGCCCGCCTGCTTGTTGCCCTCCTCGCCGTACCCCATCTTCGGGGGGATGGCGATCTCCACCCGGCTGTCGAGCTTCTTGCCGACCAGCGCCTGGTCCCAGCCCGGGATGACCTGGCCGACACCGATCGGGAAGACCGTGGGGTTGCCGCGGTCGTACGAGTTGTCGAAGACCTTGGCCGTGGCCCAGATCTGGCCGAGGTAGTTGGCCTGGAGATAGTCACCCTTGGCGACCTTCTTGCCCTTGCCCTCGATCAGGGTCTTGACGGCGAGGTCCGAGGACGGCTTGCCCTTGCCCTTGGCCACGGTCGGCTTCTGGCCGAACTTGTCGCCCTTCGTGATCTCGGGCAGCGGCCCGTCCACGATCTTCGCGGTCGGCGGGGCCGACGTCGCGTTCGTCGGGCTGTCGGTGGGCTTGGACTTGGCCTTGTCGGCCTTGTCGTCACCACAACCTGCCAGCGTGAGCAGGCCGGCCGGGACGGCAAGGAGAAGTGAGCGTCGGCGCACGGTGGGGGCCTCGTATCGGTCGATCTTGTGGGTTGGCGTGCGCGCAACTCTACGGCGTGAGAAGGGCGCCGTACGAGGAACGTACGGCGCCCGTGTTGCGTTCCCGCAACATGACTCGGTTCCCCAGGGCCCCTTTGGGCCCCGGGATCACATGCCGGCGATGAGCTTCTCCACCCGGTCGTCCACGGACCGGAAGGGGTCCTTGCACAACACGGTGCGCTGTGCCTGGTCGTTGAGCTTGAGGTGGACCCAGTCGACCGTGAAGTCACGCCGCTGTTCCTGAGCCCGCCGGATGAAGTCCCCGCGCAGCCGCGCGCGGGTGGTCTGCGGCGGCACCGACTTGCCTTCGAAGATCTTCAAGTCGTTGCAGATACGGGCGGCTTGGCCCTTCTTCTCCAGGAGGTAGTACAGCCCCCGACGACGGTGGATGTCGTGGTACGCGAGGTCTATCTGCGCGACCCTCGGGTGCGACATGGTCATGTTGTTCTTGGCGCGGTACCGCTCGATGAGCTTGTACTTCATGACCCAGTCGATCTCGGTGCCGATGCGGTCGAGGTCCTCCGACTCGATCGCGTCCAGCGTGCGGCCCCACAGCTCCAGGACCTGCTCGACGGTGCCGGTGCGGATGCCGCGCCGGTCGACGAAGTCCACCGCCTTCTCGTAGTACTCGCGCTGCACTTCGAGGGCCGAGGCCTCCCGGCCGCTGGCCAGGCGCACCTTGCGGCGGCCGGTGATGTCGTGGCTGACCTCCCGGATCGCCCTGATCGGGTTCTCCAGAGTCAGGTCCCGCATCACCGTGCCCGCCTCGATCATGCGCAGCACGAGATCGGTGGCACCGACCTTGAGGAGCATGGTCGTCTCGGACATGTTCGAGTCACCGACGATGACGTGGAGCCTGCGGTAGCGCTCGGCGTCCGCGTGCGGCTCGTCGCGGGTGTTGATGATCGGCCGGGACCGGGTGGTCGCGGAGGACACCCCTTCCCAGATGTGCTCGGCACGCTGACTGACGCAGTACACGGCGCCGCGCGGAGTCTGCAACACCTTGCCCGCGCCGCACAGCAGCTGCCGCGTGACGAGGAACGGAATGAGGATGTCCGCGAGCCGGGAGAACTCCCCGTGACGTGCCACCAGATAGTTCTCGTGGCAGCCGTAGGAGTTTCCCGCCGAATCGGTGTTGTTCTTGAAAAGGTAGACGTCGCCCGCGATTCCCTCCTCGTGCAGGCGGCGCTCGGCGTCGACGAGCAGGCCTTCCAGAATGCGCTCGCCCGCTTTGTCGTGGGTGACCAGCTCGGTCACGTTGTCACACTCGGGTGTCGCGTATTCCGGGTGTGACCCCACGTCGAGATACAGGCGGGCGCCGTTCCGCAGAAAGACGTTGCTGCTGCGGCCCCATGACACAACACGGCGGAAGAGGTAGCGCGCCACCTCGTCAGGCGACAGGCGGCGCTGTCCCCTGAACGTGCACGTGACGCCGTACTCGTTCTCCAGCCCGAAAATGCGGCGGTCCATGACTGAACATTACGCCTGATGCCCGGCACTGAAACCGGGTTCGGCAGCACCGTTTCGATCATTTTCCGATGAACCCGCAACAACCCCGGATTCCACGACCGGTACGAGTACCCGCGCCGTGGCGAGCAGAACCAGCAGCGCCGCCACGCCGGCGAGCCCCGGCACCGCGAAACCCCACGCCGCGCCACCCCACTCGACCATCGGCCCCGCCGCCGCCGTCCCCAGCGACGCCCCCACCGTGAACGTCGTCACGAGCCAGGAGAACGCCTCCGTCACGGTGCCCCGCGGAGCGTGCCGGTCCACGATGATGAACGCACACGCGAGCGCCGGCGCGAGGAACACACCCGCGAGCGCCGTCAGCGGCACCATCGCCACCGCCCCCGGCGTCAGCACCAACGGCCAATAGCAGACCGCCAACAGCGCCACCAGGAGACTCAGCCGCCGCTCCGGCACACCGGCCCACTGCCGCGCCCCGTACACGGAACCACCGACGAGCGCGCCAAGACCGAGCGCCGCCATCATCCAGCCGTACACCGCGTCACCCCCGTGCGCGTCCGCGTACGAGACCCCGGCGACGGTGATGGAACCGAGCGCCATGCCGATGAAGAGGAACGCGCCGAGGAGCGCGAGGAGCCCCGGCGAGCGCAGGGCACCGAGCCAGTGCGCCTCCCGCGGCGCCGAGCGCCACGCGCGCGAAGGCCGGGACACCACTACGGAGAGGGCACCGAGCACGCCGACCACGTTGACGACGAGGAGCGCCACCTGCTCCGACCACAGGGCCACGCAGCCCGTGATGAGCAACGGCCCGACGGTGAACATGACTTCCTGGGCTATGGCGTCCATGGCGTACGCGGTGTGGACCTGCTCCTCCTTGCCGAGGACGCTCGGCCACAGGGCGCGCAGACCGCCCTCCAGAGGCGGCGTGAACAGACCGGCGGCCCCCACCGCCCCATACGCGAGCGCCAGCTGGTCCGGCCCCGTGAACGCGAACACCGCCATGCCGAGCCCGGAGAGCAGCGCGGCGGGCAGCTGGATGCGCGGCTGGCCGTACAGGTCGACGAGGCGCCCGAGCAGCGGCTGGCCCACCGCGTTGGCCACGCCGTACACCGCGGCCAGCGCGCCGGCCAGGCTGTAGGTGCCGCCCTCGGCCCGGATGAACAGCACGATTGCGATCGCCGCCGTCGCGTTCGGCAACCTGCCCACCAGCGTCCCGGCCAGCAGCCGCGTCGCGTACCGCGTCCGGAGGATCTCCGCGTATCCCGCCGCCATGTTCTCCGCCCTCCCCCCGCACGCCGAGCCGGGGTTTTACGTATAACGTCCGGCGTCATACGTACCATGAGCGCAGCACGCGGGTCCACCGCAGAACGGGAGGCGACAGTGGCCGGGCCACTTCAGGAAGCCGGGGCCCCACGCCCCACCAGCCGCGACGTCGCACGCGCGGCCGGCGTATCCCAGGCCACCGTCTCCCTCGTCCTCGGCGACAAATGGCGCGGCCGCGTCGCCGAACCCACCGCCGAACGCGTCCGCACCGCCGCACGCGAACTCGGCTACCGCCCCAACCTCGCCGCCCGCAACCTCCGCCTCGGCAGGACCAGAACAGCCCTCCTCGTCGTCCCCGAACTCACCAACGAATTCTTCGCACACGTCTACACCGGCGTCGCCCGCATCGCCGCCCGCCACGGCTTCGGCGTCGTCCTCTACCCCTCCCCCGACGGCATCGGACCCGCCCGCGACCCCTTCGCCTCCGCCCGCGCCTCCCTCGACGGCGTCCTCGCCTCCTCCATGGCCTCCGACGCCCTCGCCACCATCCGCGGCGACGACCTCCCCCTCGTCATGCTCGACAGCGACCCCGCCGGCAGCCTCGGCGCCGCCACCGTCAACCTCGACCTCGCCGACGGCATGCGCCGCGCCACGGAACACCTCCTCGCCCTCGGCCACCGCGACTTCCTGCACCTCGCCGCCGACGTCGACTCCTGGACCTTCGACGTCCGCGCCGACGCCCTCGACCGCACCCTGCGCGGCACCGACACCGCCGTACGCCGCGTCGCCGCACCCCTCAACGTCGCAGGCGCCCGCGTCGTCGCCGAAGCCGCCCTCTCCGCCCCCGGCCCCCGGCCCACCGCGGTCGTCTGCGACGACGACTTCCTCGCCGCCGGAGTCTGCAAAGCCGCACACCGACTCGGCCTGCGCGTCCCCGAGGACGTCTCCGTCACCGGCTTCGACGACCTCACCCTGGCCACCGCCGTCGAACCGGAACTCACGACGGTCCGCCTCCCCGCCGAACGGTTCGGCGAGCGCGGCATGGAGTCCCTCGTCGCCGTCCTGGAGGGCCGCGCCCCCGACGCCACCCCGCTCCCCGTCGAGCTGGTCGTCCGCGGCTCCACCGGACCCGCCCGCTGACGGCCACCCCACACACGAACGCGCCCCGCGCCCCGGCCGTCGGCCGGAACACGGGGCGCGCCCGCAAGCGAACTACTCGATGTCACCGCCGGACTTCGGCGCAGGCCCGGCGTCCTCGTCCGCATCGGTCGCCGCGTCCGTCGCACCGCCCTCGTCGAGCAGCCGCGACAGCTGCCGCCCCACGATCCGCTTGAACTTCCGCTGCTGCGGCCGCGTCCGGTCCAGGATCGCCACCTCCAGCCGCTCCGCGGGGATCTCCCGCTCACTGCCGTTGGTGTCGCGGGACAGCGCCTGCACCGCGAGCTTGAGCGCCTCGGCCAGCGTCATCCCGTCCCGGTGCCGCTGATCGAGATACGTGCTGATCTGCTCGGCGTTGCCACCGACCGCGACCGAACCGTGCTCGTCCACGATCGAACCGTCGTGCGGCAGCCGGTAGATCTGGTCACCGTCCGGCGTCGTACCGACCTCGGCGACGACCAGCTCCACCTCGTACGGCTTCTCCGCGTTACTGGAGAAGATCGTGCCGAGCGTCTGCGCGTAGACGTTGGCGAGCCCACGGGCCGTCACGTCGTCGCGGTCGTACGTATATCCACGAAGGTCGGCGTAGCGCACGCCGCCGATGCGCAGATTCTCGTACTCGTTGTACTTGCCGGCGGCCGCGAAGCCGATCCGGTCATAGATCTCGCTGAACTTGTGCAGCGCACGGGACGGGTTCTCGCCGACGAACACAATGCCGTCGGCATACTGCATCACGACAAGGCTGCGGCCACGGGCGATGCCCTTCCTGGCGTATTCCGCCCGGTCGGCCATGGCCTGCTGGGGTGAGACATAGAACGGCGTCGACACCGGATCCGTCCCTTTCTGTCAAAAAACTTCAGTCAGTGGCGAATTCGGAGCGATCAGAGCAGAGCGGCGCGCGGACCGTCCGGCTGCTCAAGACGCTTCTCCAGGATCGCGCGCGCGATCGCGGACGACTCGTCGTCCGTCAGCCTCCGGAACCCCTCGTCCGAGATCACCGTGACGATCGGGAAGATCCGGCGGGCCACATCCGGACCACCCGTCGCCGAGTCGTCGTCGGCCGCGTCGTACAGCGCCTGAACGACCAGCGTCGTCGCCTGCTCCTCGGTGAGACCGTCGTGGTAGAGCTTCTTCATCGCACCGCGCGCGAAGACCGAACCCGAACCGGTCGCCGCGAAACCGTGCTCCTCCGAACGCCCACCCGTCACGTCGTACGAGAAGATGCGCCCCTTCTCGCGGTCCACGTCGTACCCCGCGAAGAGCGGCACCACGGCGAGACCCTGCATGGCCATGCCGAGATTGCTGCGGATCATCGTGGAGAGCCGGTTCGCCTTGCCCTCCAGCGAGAGCGTGGCGCCCTCCACCTTCTCGAAGTGCTCCAGCTCCAGCTGGAAGAGCTTCACCATCTCCACGGCGAGACCCGCCGTGCCGGCGATGCCCACCGCCGAGTACTCGTCGGCCGGGAACACCTTCTCGATGTCCCGCTGCGCGATCACATTGCCCATGGTCGCCCGCCGGTCACCGGCGAGGACCACACCGCCGGGGAACGTCACGGCCACGATGGTCGTGCCGTGCGGCGCCTCGATGACGCCCTGCGTGGGCGGCAGTTGACGGTTGCCGGGGAGGATCTCCGGCTGGTGCTCGGAGAGGAAATCCATGAACGACGACGAACCAGGCGTCAGGAAGGCAGCTGGTAGACGCCCGGTGCTACGAGGATTGGCTTCCACGAGTTTCCTTCCAGGTAAGCGGTGGCTCGGCGGGTCCTGTCGGGGTCGTCCCCCAACTTGCCGATGCCCGAGTTGCAGTTGAAGCACAGTACGCCACGGACTTTACCCGTCTCGTGACAGTGATCCACATGGACGGCGGGGGCACTGAGACAGATCACGCAGAGCCCCTTTGGGGAGGCGATCATTTCATCGCGTTCGGCTTCGGTCATGCCGTACTGGCGCTTGAGATGTCCGGCACGGCCTGCAGTAGCACTGCAGGCCATCACGCCATGCCCGATTTGACGCAAACGCCTCGCGCGGCTTGAACTCCCGGCATCGCGCGCCGCTTGAGCGGCTCCGACAAGACCCCTCCTTACATCCCCACCCTTCGATTCGAAGGAAAAGTCACTCCCCACCCTTCTGAACGAAGGAGCGCACGAAGTCCTCGGCGTTCTCCTCGAGCACATCATCGATTTCGTCAAGAACCGAGTCGACGTCGTCGCTCAGCTTCTCCTGCCGCTCCTTGAGGTCCTCCGAAGCCTGCGCGTCCTGCGTCTGCTCCTCGGTCTCCTCGGTGGGACGCGTCGCCTTCTGCTGTCCGCCGCCGGTGTCCTTGGTCGCCATCTACCTCACCCCGCTCGCTCGGTTAGACGTTCTTGATCAGACCCTACGCTTCGGGTCCGACATCGGCCCCGCAGTTGCGTCAACGTGCGGGACCCACCTCTGTGATTCCCCCGTGGATGACCTTTCAGCCGCCCGAGAGGACCCGAACCAGGTCCTCTGCGCTGCGGCAGCGGTCCAGGAGTTCCTTGACGTGGTTGCGCGTGCCGCGCAGGGGCTCCAGCGTGGGCACCCGTTGCAGAGAGTCACGGCCGGGGAGGTCGAAGATGACCGAGTCCCAGGAGGCCGCGGCCACGTCGTCCGCGTACTGCTCGAGGCAGCGGCCGCGGAAATACGCGCGCGTGTCCTCGGGCGGCTTGGTGGTGGCGCGCTCGACGTCCGCCTCGTCGAGGAGCCGCTTGATCTTGCCGCGGGCCACCAGACGGTTGTAGAGGCCCTTCTCGGGGCGTACGTCGGCGTACTGGAGGTCGACCAGGTGGAGCCGGGCGGCGTCCCAGTCGAGGTTGTCGCGGCGGCGGTAGCCCTCCATGAGCTCGCGCTTGGCGACCCAGTCGAGCTCTCCGGAGAGGCTCATCGGGTCGCTCTCCAGGCGGCCGAGGACGTCCTCCCAGCGGGCCAGTACGTCCTTGGTCTGCTCGTCGGCGTCGGAGCCGTACCGCTCCTCTACGTACTTGCGGGCGAGCTCGAAGTACTCCATCTGGAGTTGCACGGCGGTGAGTGACCGGCCGCTGCGGAGCGTGACGAGGTGCTTGAGCGACGCGTCGTGGGAGACCTGGTGCAGGGTGCGCACGGGCTGGTCGACGGCGAGGTCGACGTTGATGAAGCCGTCCTCGATCATCGCGAGGACCAGGGACGTCGTGCCGAGCTTGAGGTACGTCGAGATCTCGGAGAGGTTGGCGTCGCCGATGATGACGTGCAGCCTGCGGTACTTCTCGGCGTCGGAGTGCGGCTCGTCGCGGGTGTTGATGATGGGGCGCTTCAGCGTCGTCTCCAGGCCGACCTCGACCTCGAAGTAGTCGGCGCGCTGGCTGAGCTGGAAGCCGTGTTCGTGGCCGTCCTGTCCGATGCCGACGCGGCCGGCGCCGGTGACGACCTGCCGGGAGACGAAGAAGGGCGTGAGGTGCCGCACGATGTCCGAGAAGGGGGTCTCCCGCTTCATCAGGTAGTTCTCGTGCGTGCCGTAGGAGGCGCCCTTGTTGTCGGTGTTGTTCTTGTAGAGGTGGATCGGCTGGGCGCCGGGGAGCTGGGCCGCGCGTTCGGCGGCCTCGGCCATGATGCGTTCGCCGGCCTTGTCCCACAGGACCGCGTCCAGGGGGTTGGTGATCTCGGGTGAGCTGTACTCGGGGTGCGCGTGGTCCACGTAGAGGCGCGCTCCGTTGGTCAGGATGACGTTGGCGAGGCCGATGTCCTCGTCGGTCAGCTGGCTGGAGTCGGCGGCCTCGCGGGCGAGGTCGAATCCCCGCGCGTCCCGCAGCGGGTTCTCCTCCTCGAAGTCCCAGCGGGCGCGCCGCGCCCGGTGCATCGCCGCGGCGTAGGCGTTGACGATCTGGGACGAGGTGAGCATTGCGTTGGCGTTGGGGTGGCCGGGGACGGAGATGCCGTACTCCGTCTCGATGCCCATTACTCGCCGTACGGTCATGCGGCCCTCCTTGCCCGGCGGCGCTCCCGTTCGGGAACGGCGCTCAAGTACCGCTGTTGCTCCGGTGCGTGTGCGGTGCCCGTCCCCGCACTGCGCGACTCGGCGGTACCGAAGAGCCTAGAACGCCTTTGCGCTGGTGGGGAGATCATTGCCTTCATTGAAAAGCAGACGGCTGCGGGTACCCGTGAAGGACACCCGCAGCCGTCCTGTGTTCTACAGGTATTGACCGGTGTTGGCCACCGTGTCGATGGAGCGTCCGGTGTCCGCGCCCTGCTTTCCGGTGACGAGGGTGCGGATGTACACGATCCGCTCGCCCTTCTTGCCGGAGATGCGGGCCCAGTCGTCGGGGTTGGTGGTGTTGGGCAGGTCCTCGTTCTCCTTGAACTCGTCGATGCAAGCCTGGAGGAGGTGGGCGACCCTGATGCCCTTCTGGTTCGCTTCGAGGAAGGCCTTGATGGCCATCTTCTTGGCGCGGCCCACGATGTTTTCGATCATGGCGCCGGAATTGAAGTCCTTGAAGTAGAGGACTTCCTTGTCGCCGTTGGCGTACGTCACCTCGAGGAAGCGGTTCTCCTCGGATTCGGCGTACATCTGCTCGACGACGGATTGGATCATGCCCTGGACGGTGGTGCGCCGGTCGGCGCTGTGCTCGGCCAGGTCGTCGGCGTGCAGCGGGAGCCGTTCGGTGAGGTACTTGGCGAAGATGTCCTTCGCGGCTTCGGCGTCGGGGCGCTCGATCTTGATCTTGACGTCGAGTCGTCCGGGCCGCAGGATCGCGGGGTCGATCATGTCCTCGCGGTTGGAGGCGCCGATGACGATGACGTTCTCCAGGCCTTCCACGCCGTCGATCTCGGCGAGCAGCTGGGGGACGATGGTGTTCTCCACGTCCGAGCTGACGCCGGATCCGCGGGTGCGGAAGAGGGATTCCATCTCGTCGAAGAAGACGATGACGGGGGTGCCTTCGCTCGCCTTCTCGCGGGCACGCTGGAAGACCAGGCGGATGTGGCGCTCGGTCTCGCCGACGTACTTGTTGAGGAGTTCGGGGCCCTTGATGTTGAGGAAGTAGCTCTTCCCCGCGGGCTGGCCGGTGACCTCGGCGACCTTCTTGGCAAGGGAGTTGGCGACGGCTTTGGCGATCAGTGTCTTGCCGCAGCCGGGGGGCCCGTACAGCAGGACGCCCTTGGGCGGCCGCAGTTCGTGCTCCTTGAAGAGGTCGGGGTAGAGATAGGGGAGCTCGACGGCGTCCCGGATCATCTCGATCTGGCCGCCGAGGCCGCCGATCTTCTCGTAGCTGATGTCGGGGACTTCTTCGAGGACGAGCTCTTCGACCTCGCTCTTGGGGATGACCTCGTAGACGTAGCCGGAGCGGGGTTCGAGCAGGAGGGCGTCGCCCGGGCGGATGGTGACGTCGAGGAGGGGTTCGGCGAGCCGCACCACTCGTTCTTCGTCGGTGTGTCCGACCACCAGGGCTCGATCGCCGTCCTCGAGGATTTCCTTGAGGGTGACGATGTCGCCGACGCTCTCGAACTCCATGGCCTCGACCACGTTGAGCGCTTCGTTGAGCATTACTTCCTGGCCGCGCCTGAGCTCTTCGAGCTCCACGCTCGGGCTGACGTTCACCCGGAGCTTGCGGCCCCCGGTGAAGATGTCCGCCGTGCCGTCCTCGTTCGCCACGAGGAAGACTCCGAAGCCGGCCGGTGGCTGTGCGAGCCGGTCGACTTCCTCCTTGAGGGCCACGATCTGGTCGCGGGCCTCACGGAGCGTGTTGGCGAGCCGCTCGTTCTGTGCGGATACGCCGGCCAGGTTGGTCTGCAGCTCGACGATCCGCTCTTCGAGAATCCTCGTATGACGCGGAGAGTCGGCGAGCTTGCGTCGCAGGACGGCGATTTCCTGCTCGAGATAGGCAACCTGACCGGCGGGGTCCTCAGACCCTCGCCCCGGCCGGATGCCGCGGTTGATGTCGTCGTCGTGGGCTGCCACGGTCCTCACCTCCTCCAAGGGGAGCTGGACGCTTCCAGACCCTACCTGGGTGGGTGTCGATTGAAACCCCTAGATCACAAAGACAGTGGGGGTGTGTCCGATCTTCACCCTTGCGCTCTCCCTCACGCCAGAGGAATACCCACCCAACAACATCGGAAAGCGGGCGGTTGTATCGTCGAACTGTTCAACACCCGTCAGGGCTGGCCCGACTTGCTGTATTTTCGGGCCGCCCGGCGCAGCGACCGGCAGGAGAGATGACCGTGCGGCACGAGGCCGAGACCGGCAGTGAGGGCGATCCGCTGGAGGTCTGGATCGACCAGGACCTCTGTACCGGGGACGGCATCTGCGCGCAGTACGCGCCGGAGGTGTTCGAGCTGGACATCGATGGTCTGGCGTATGTGAAGAGCGGCGACGACGAGCTGCTTCAGACCCCGGGGGCGACAACGCCCGTGCCGTTGCCGCTCCTCAACGACGTCGTGGATTCGGCCAAGGAGTGTCCTGGCGACTGCATCCATGTGCGGCGGGTTTCGGACGGCGTCGAGGTCTACGGCCCCGAGGCGGCTTGATCCGGCCGCTGCCGGGGCGTCACACGCTGCGCGCCTCGGCGGGCGTCGTCCGCTTGAACGTCCCGTCCTTCCATTGCCACTTGGCTCTGTCCTGCTTGTCGGGGCAGCAGCGGGGTACGTCGGGTGTGGAGTAGCCGAGGAGGGTGGCGGTGACCGCGCCGTCACGCAGGGCGAAGGCGCTGACGGTGAGGCGGTCCTCGGGGTCGACGAGGGTCGCGACGACGCGGGGTTTGCCGGCTGCCGGCCTGATCACATAGATGCCGTCGGGCGGGGTGCCGGATCCGGCGTCGCAGTGGACGACGGCGACCGTCTCGGGTCTGGTGTCGCCGTCGAGGTCGCCGGTGGCCTTCTTCTTCACGACGGGCTCGACGGGGCCGCAGCTGATCGGGAAGTCGACGGAGGCCGGGTCGGGCGCGGGGGCCGGGGCCGGTGCGGCCGCGGCGGCTCTGGGGTGCGGCTTCGGGCCTGTCTGTGCGGCGGTCGCGGGGTCGGGCTGGAGGACGGCGGAGGCGGCGACGACGGCGGCCAGGGCGGCCGCGGTGGCGAGCCAGTGGATGGGGCGGGCGGTGGTGTGGGCCAGTTCCGGGACGGCGGGGTGCTGCACTAGGAAGTGTCTCCTGTGAGGGCTGTGCCGGCGGGGGGTGGCCAGCATCGTGCCATACGTCACAGTGAGGTGGAACACCGGGGTCACGGTGGTGATCCGGTTGGTGATCCGGTGGCTCTCGCGGTTCTTCCGGTACGCGGCTGGTGTCCTGTCAACGAAACGGCGCCGCCGCCGAGTTCCCTGGTCGGTCAGGGAACTCGGCGGCGGCGCCTGCTCATTGGGCGGGTCCTGTGGCGCGGGTCAGCGCGGGGTGCCGCCGTCGGCGTTCGGTCCTGAGTAGTCCTCGCCGTAGGCGCCCTTGGCGGGGCGGCGGCGGCGCATGGGGGGCTCGACGCCGTCCGCGAGGCGGCGGGCGGTGAGGAGGAAGCCGGTGTGCCCGATCATGCGGTGGTCGGGGCGGACGGCGAGGCCTTCGATGTGCCAGTTGCGGATCATCGACTCCCAGGCGGTCGGCTCGTTGAAGCCGCCGATCTCGCGGATGGACTCGACGGTCCTGGCGAGCTGGGTGGTGGTCGCGACGTAGCAGCAGAGGATGCCGCCGGGGACGAGCGCCTTGGAGACGGCCTCCAGGCATTCCCAGGGGGCGAGCATGTCGAGGATGACGCGGTCGACCTCGGTGTCGCTGAGGTTGTCCTGGAGGTCGCCGACGGTGAGCTGCCAGGCGGGGTGGGGGCCGCCGAAGTAGCGCTCCACGTTCTGCTGGGCGATCTCGGCGAAGTCCTCGCGGCGCTCGTAGGAGTGCAGCATGCCCTGGTCGCCGATGGCGCGGAGCAGGAAGCTGCTGAGCGATCCGGAGCCCACGCCCGCCTCGACGACGCGGGCGCCGGGGAAGATGTCGGCGAAGGCCAGGATCTGCCCCGCGTCCTTGGGGTAGACCACGGCGGCGCCGCGGGGCATGGACAGGACGTAGTCGGGGAGCAGGGGTCGCAGCGCCAGGTAGGCGACGTTTCCCGTGGTTCGGACAACACTGCCCTCGGGAGCGCCGATCAGCTCGTCGTGGGGGAAGGAACCCTTGTGGGTGTGGAAGTTCTTCCCGGCTTCGAGCGTGAACGTGTAGTGGCGTCCCTTGGGGTCGGTGAGCTGGACCTGGTCCCCGACCTTGAAGGGCCCGCGACGGCGGGCGGCACCGGTCGGTTCGGACATGTGACCAGCCTACCGGCCGTGGCGGGAACCTCGGACCACCGCTGGGGGGCGGTGCTCAGGAGGGTCTGGCCATCGCTTTGACGAAGGCGCGTTCGACGTCGGCGGCGGAGAGCACTCCGTAGATCTCGCCGGACTCCTCGACGACGAGGTATTCGGTGGCGGGGGTGGCCCTGAGGGTGTCGAGGAGTTCTTCGCCGGCGAGCTCGGCGGAGATGCGCATGCCTTCGGTGATGTCCTGGGCGAGGCCGCCGACGCCGACCCAGGGGCGGCGGTGCTGGGGGACGGAGACGATGGCCGCTTCGCGGACGACGGCCATGGGGTCGCCGTCGGCGTCGACGACGACGAGGGCGCGGGCGCCGGCGTCGTTGGCCCTGCGCAGTGCTTCGGAGAGCGGGGTGTCGCTTTCGACGGGGACGGCGCGGCGGGTCAGGGTGCGGGCGCGCAGCTCGGGCAGGTGTTCGCGGAGGCGGGCCATGCGGAGGCTGTTTCCCGCGCCGGTCCAGATGATGGCGGCGAGGATCGCGGCGAGCAGGGCGTCGGTGACGGTGTTCATGCCGCCGATGTCCTCGGGTTCGCCGCCGAGGGCGCCGGACTGGTTGAGGAGGGGCAGTCCGATGAGGACGGAGATGGCGAGGGCGCGGCCGACCCAGGCGGCGGCGACGGTGCCGCTCATGGGTTTGCCGGTGATCTTCCAGACGACGGCGCGCAGCATGCGGCCGCCGTCGAGGGGGAGGCCGGGCAGGAGGTTGAAGGCGGCGACGATGAGGTTGGAGATCATCAGTCCGGCGAGGAGTACGCCGGGCACGGTGCCGGGGTCGACGGCCTGCATGCCCGCGTAGAACACGCCGGCGAGGACGAGGGAGAGGAGGGGGCCGACGAAGGCGAGGACGAATTCGCGGCCGGGGGTTTCGGACTCCTTCTCGATTTCGGAGACGCCGCCGAAGAACTGGAGCTGGATGCGGCGGACCGGCAGTTTGAACCGGAGGGCGGCGACGGTGTGGGCCAGTTCGTGGACGAGTACGGAGGCGTAGAAGGCGACGGCGAAGAAGAGGGAGACGAGGTAGCGGGCGCCGCCGAGCTCGGGCAGGACGCGGTCGAGCTGGTCGCCGAAGACCCAGGTGATGAGGGCGGCGACGAGGAACCAGCTGGGTGCGACGTAGACGGGCACGCCGAACGGCTTGCCCATGAGGAGGCCGCCGCCGGGTCCTTTCTGTGCCTTGGGTGGGACCGGGGTGCCCTTGCCGTGGGGTGGTGCGGGCGGGTGCCGCGGGTCCGTGGGGCGGTCCTCGCGGGGCGTCTTGGTGAGGGATGTGGGGGTGTCGTCGCGCCGGGGCTGTGCGGGCTCGTCGGCGGTGCCGCTGCCCGTGTCGTCCCGGTTCGGGACGGTGTCCGTGTCCGTGTCCGTGCCGGCCGGGCGCGTCGGCTCCGGGGAGCCGGCCGCGCCGTGTGCGTCTTTCGGGTTCTGCGGGTCTTTCTGCCGCAGCCCTTCGGTGCCGTCGGACTGCGGCCCGCCGCTCCCGCCGCTTTCGTCCACGATGTCCCCTCGTTCGAAGCGTCCCTCGCCCCGGTATGGCGCGGTTACCCGCACGATCATGCAGGGTGAGACGGTCTGTCGTCGATGGTATGCGGCTGTTGTCAGTGGTGGGTCGTAGGGTCTGTCCTCATGGAAACCAGCACCGACGGTGCCGCGGCGGCCGTGCGCCCGGCGTCCTTGTCGCCCTCGCGCGCGGGCGATTTCATGCAGTGCCCGCTGCTGTACCGGTTCCGGGTGATCGACAAGCTGCCCGAGAAGCCGAGTGAGGCGGCGACCAGGGGCACTCTGGTGCACGCGGTGCTGGAGCGGCTCTTCGACGCTCCGGCGGGTGAGCGCACGGCGCCGCGCGCTAAGTCGCTCATTCCGGGTCAGTGGGACCGGCTGCGGGAGGCGAAGCCGGAGCTGACGGAGTTGTTCGCGGACGATCCGGAGGGCGAGCGCATGGCGCGCTGGCTGTCGGACGCGGAGAAGCTGGTGGAGCGCTGGTTCACGCTGGAGGATCCGACGCGTCTGGAGCCCGCGGAGCGTGAGCTGTTCGTGCAGGCGGAGCTGGCGTCGGGGCTGAAGCTGCGCGGGATCATCGACCGGGTGGACGTGGCGCCCTCGGGCGATGTCCGCATCGTGGATTACAAGACGGGCAAGGCCCCGCGTCCGGAGTACGCGGAGGGCGCGCTGTTCCAGATGAAGTTCTACGCGCTGGTGGTGTGGCGTCTGAAGGGTGTGGTGCCGCGCCGTCTCCAGCTGGTCTATCTGGGCAGCGGTGACGTGATCACGTACGACCCGGTGGTGGCGGACCTGGAGCGGGTGGAGCGGAAGCTGCTCGCTCTGTGGGAGGCGATCGAGCTGGCGACGGAGACGGGTGACTGGCGGCCGCGGCCGACCAAGCTGTGCGGTTGGTGCGATCACCAGGCGGTGTGTCCCGAATTCGGTGGGACTCCCCCGCCGTATCCGCTTCCTGTGAGGGCGCCCGAGTCCGTGGAGGGCGGGCAGGGCAGAATGGGCGCGGACTAGCTGAAGGAGAGACACGTGGCCATCCGCGTCCTACTGGTCGATGACCAGCCGCTGTTGCGCACCGGGTTCCGGATGATTCTGGAGGCCGAGCAGGACATCGCGGTCGTCGGCGAGGCCGGCGACGGCCTACAGGCTCTCGACCAGGTGCGGGCGCTCCAGCCCGATGTGGTCCTGATGGACATCCGCATGCCGCGGATGGACGGTGTGGAGGCGACCCGGCAGATCACCGGTCCCGGCCGGGACGGTCCGGCGAAGGTGCTGGTCCTGACGACCTTCGACCTCGATGAGTACGTGGTGGAGGCGCTGCGCGCCGGTGCCAGCGGCTTCCTCCTGAAGGACGCCCCGGCGAACGAGCTGGTGCAGGCGATCCGGGTGGTCGCGGCGGGTGAGGCGATGCTCGCGCCGAGCATCACGCGCCGGCTCCTCGACAAGTACTCCGCGCATCTGCCGTCCGGTGACGAGCCGGTGCCGGACACCCTGCACACGCTCACCGAGCGTGAGGTGGAGGTCCTGAAGCTGGTCGCGCGCGGTTTGTCGAACGCGGAGATCGCGGCGGACCTGTTCGTCAGCGAGACGACCGTGAAGACGCATGTCGGTCATGTGCTGACGAAGCTGGGCCTGCGCGACCGGGTGCAGGCCGCGGTGTACGCGTACGAGAGCGGTCTGGTGCGCCCCGGCGCGCAGTGACCCTTGCTCGGAGGGAACGACGAAGGTGGCCGCCCCCGGCGAGGGGGCGGCCACCTTCGTCCGTACGGTCAGCCGGTTGCGGGGTCAGCCCTTGCTGATCTCCCAGAACCGGAAGACGGTGGACGCGTCGAGGCAGGACTCCAGGCCGTAGACGCTGTCGCGGACGACCGCGTACTGCTTGGCCTGCCAGACCGGCAGGACGGGCAGCTGCTCGGCCACGATGTCCTGGAGCTGGCCGTACTGCTTGTCGGTCCTGGTGCGGTCGCTCTCCGTCGCGGTGCCGGGGATGATCTTCCCGGTGATGGTGCTGTTCTCGAAGTGGTTGCCGAGGACGTTGCCCTTGCCGAAGAAGGGCTGCGTGAAGTTGTCGGGGTCCGGGTAGTCCGGCACCCAGCCCTTGACGTAGACGCCGTACTTGCCGGCTTCGATGTCCTTCTCGTACTGGTCGAACGCGACGGACTTCACCTCGGCGTCGAAGAGGCCGGACGCGTTGAGCTGCTTGGCGATGGCGCGCAGCTCCTGGTCGGTGGCCGGGCCGTAGCGGGTCGGCGTCGACCAGAGGGTCAGCTTGACCTTGCTCTCGATGCCGTCGGAGCGCAGCGCGGCGGCGGCCTTGGCGCGCTGCGGGCGGGCGCCGTAGGTGTCGAAGAACGCCGTGTTGTGGCCGCCGATGCCGGCGGGGACGATCGAGTACAGCGGCGTGGCCGTGTCCTGGTAGACCTCCTTGACCAGGGCGTCCCGGTCCAGGAGGTACGCCATGGCCTTGCGGACGCCGAGCTTGCCCGCCACCGGGTCCTTCATGTTGAAGACCAGGTGCTGCACCTCGGCGCTGGTGCCCTCGACGATGTCGACGTCCTGGCTGTCCTTGGAGGTGTCCTGCTCGATGTCGGCGATGTCGGCGGCGGCGAGGCCTCGGTAGGCGACGTCGATCTTGCCGTCGAGGAGGGCCTGCTTGAGGCCCTTCTGGTCGCCGCGGAAGAACTTGAGGGCGATGCCTTCGTTCTTCGTCTTGGCGGTGCCCTTGTAGTCGGAGTTGACGGAGAAGACCGCCTGCTCCTTGCTGAACGAGTCGAGCTTGTACGGTCCTGAGCCGACGGCCTTGCCGTCCTCGCGCAGCCGGTTCATGTCGTACTCGCGGTGGTCCACGATGGAGCCGGCGCCCGAGGCGATCTTGCTGGGGAAGGTCGCGTCGGAGTACTTCAGCTTGAAGACCACGGTCTTGGCGTCCGGCGTCTGCACCCGGTCGAGCATCGGGAACATGATCGCGGGGCCGTCGCCGTCGTTGATCTTCCGCATGCGGTCGAAGGAGAACTTGACGTCCTTCGACGTGAGCGCGTTGCCGTTGCTGAACTTCAGCCCGTCACGCAGCTCGCACTTGAAGACCTTCGCCTCCGTGTCCGTGAAGCCGCAGCTCTCGGCGGCCTCCGGCGCGGGCTCGGTGGCGCCCTTGGGGAAGCTCAGGAGCGACTGGAAGACGTTGTTGAACAGGAGCCAGGAACCGGGGTCGTAGCCGGATGCCGGGTCGGTGGCGAGGACGTCGTCGGACATCCCCATCACGACCGCGTCGCCCGTGTCCCCCGCGCCACCCGATTCCGTGCCACAGCCGGTCAGCAGGGCGGCGGCGAGCCCTCCCGTGAGGGGAAGGGCCAGCCACTGGTTACGACATTTCACTTACGTGCCTTTGGTCTTGTGGTCGTTCGCTGGAACTCGAGGTGTCTCCGGATGCGGAGGTCAGCCGCTGACGCCGCGGCCGAGCTCCCACAGCTGGAGGTTGGACGAGGAGTTGAGGGCCCACTCGACACCCGTGATGTCGTCGCGTGCCGCGATGTACTGCTTGCCCTGCCAGAGCGGGAGCACCGGGACGTCGTCGGCGACGATGTCCTGGATGCGGCGGATGCTCTTGGAGGCGGCGAGCCGGTCGGCCTCGCGTCGGGACGTCGGGATCAGCTGGTCGTTGATCGTGTCGTTCACGTACGGCGAGCCGAGGAAGTTGTCCTTGTCGAGGAAGGGCGCGAGGAAGTTGTCGGCGTCCGGGAAGTCGGGGAACCAGCCCATGCCGTACGCCGCGTACTTGCCGTTGCGTTCGGCGGCGCGGAAGGTGTTCCACGGCACGCCCTTGATCGACACGTCGAACAGCCCGGAGTCGTTCAGCTGGTCGCGCAGCAGCTCGAACTCCTTCTTGGTGCCCGGGCCGTAGTGGTCGGTGGTGTAGTGCAGCGTCATCTTCACCGGCGTGGAGATGTTCGCCTTGTTCAGCAGGGTGCGGGCCTTGGCCGTGTTCGGGTTGCCGTACTTGTTGAAGAACGAGTTGGCGTGCCCGGTGATGGTGGAGGGGACCAGCGAGTACAGCGGGTCGGCCGTCGAGCCGTACACCGCGGAGGCCAGCGCGCCGCGGTCGACGAGCTGCGCCATGGCCTGGCGGACGGCCTTGTTCTTGGCCGTCGGGGCGTCGGTGTTGAAGGCGAGGTAGCGGATCTCCAGACCCTGCATCTCGACCACGTCGATCTTCTTGTCCTTGGCCCCGTCGTACTGCTTGACCTGCTCCGGCGACATGGTGCGCGTCATCAGGTCGATGTCGCCGTCCTCGAGCGCCTTGCCCATGGCGGCGGTGTCGGCGAAGTTGCGGAGCTCCACCTTGTCGCTCTGGACCTTGAACGCGCCCTTGTAGTGAGGGTTCTTGGTGAAGACCGTCTTGACCACGCGGTCGTTCTCGACCTCCGACTTCGCCGTGTACGGGCCCGAGCCGTCCACGTCGAAGCCGTCCCGCAGCTTGTTCTTGCTGTAGTGGTCCTTGCTGATGATGCCCGCGGTGGGCGTGGCCAGCTTGAACGGGAACGTCGCGTCCGGGGTCTTGAGGTGGAAGACGATGTCGCGGGCGCCCTGGACCTCGATCTCCTCGACGTTCGAGACCAGGCCGTCCGAACCGCTGGGGTACTTGATCTTGATGTCGCGGACCCGCTCGATGGAGAACTTCACATCGGCGGCCGTCAGCGGCTCCCCGTCGGAGAACTTCAGCCCCTTGCGCAGGGTGCAGGCGTAGCGCTCGTTGCCCGTGTCGGTGAAACCGCACTGCTCGGCGGCCTCGGGCTGCGGGTCGCCGCCGCCGCGCGGCATGGCCATCAGCGTCTGGACGGTCTGGCGCAGGATGTTCCAGGAACCGGCGTCGTAGGAGTACGCCGGGTCGAAGGGCGCCGGCACCTCCTTGGAGATGGCGAACGTGTCCGTGGTGCCGGCGGTGACCGGCTTGTCGCCGTCTCCGCCGTCCGAACCACCGCACGCGGCGAGCGCGGGGGCGAGCAGACCTATGACAGCCGGCAGCACCAAAGTCTTGCGGTTCATGCTCGACGTTCTCCAGAGCTCTTGATTCCCGTGAATCCGGCAACGCGGGGTGTGGGTTGGTGGGGCACGGGGGGTGGGGCGATGTTCTCGCGACGAGATTAGTCCGCACCAGATGAGCTTCGGAGGGCGCATGAACCGCGTATCAATCACGCTGCGAAACCGGGCGTGGACACACCGATAACCCGACACCGGAAGGTTTCGTGCACGCTCCCACCAATCGGGACACAACGTCACGCCCCCCGGCACCCCAAAGGGGCTTACTGCACACACCGGCCCCGCTGTCGACCCCCCGCCGAGTGGGAAACGTCACAGCATGGGGGAGGTCTCGACGGAACCTGTCAGAGAGTCATCAGGCCTTGCAGGAAAGGCAGGTTGACGTGTTCGAGGGAGGGGACGACGGTGCGGCCCGCGGCGGCGAGGATGGGGGCGACCGAGGGCACGGCCACCACCCGGCAGCCCGCGGCCTCCGCCGAGGCGACGCCGGTCGCGGTGTCCTCGATGACGGCGCATCTGGTGGGGTCCACGCCGAGCCCCCGGGCCGCGAGGAGGTACGGGTCGGGGTGGGGCTTGGTGCGGGGCACCTCGTCGCCCGCGACGGTGAGTTCGAAGTGGTGGGCGCCGACCGAGTCGAGGACACGGTCGATGATGCGGCGGTGCGACGCGGAGACGAGGGCCATCGGCACGTCGTGCGCCGCGAGTTCGGCGAGCAGGCGCGCGGCGCCCGGCATCAGCGGCAGGGAGCGGCCGATGCGGTCCTCGAAGCGGTCGTTGAGCAGCACGGTGAGCTCGGGCACGGTGATGTCGGCGCCGGTGGCCTCGATGAGGAAGCCGGCGCTGCGCGTCATGGGGCCGCCGACGACGACATCGCGCCAGGCCTCGTCGAGCGCGTGGCCGAGGGACGCGAAGACCTCGACCTCGGCGTCCCACCAGAAGCCCTCGGTGTCGACGAGGGTGCCGTCCATGTCGAGGAGCACACCCTGCAACGTGGAGCCTTCGGCCATTGGGGTGCCGAGCGCGGGAACCGTACTGGTCATGCGACCACACCTTCCATGAGGGACGAGAAGGCCGGTCGCCTCCTTCTGACGGGAAGGCGACCGGCCTGCACTGGACCGACCAGTGTACGACTGCGCCGGATCAGCGCGCGTTGAAATATTTCGCCTCGGGGTGGTGGATGACGATCGCGTCGGTGGACTGCTCCGGGTGGAGCTGGAACTCCTCCGAGAGCTGTACGCCGATCCGCTCCGGTTGCAGCAGCTCGGCGATCTTCGCGCGGTCCTCCAGGTCTGGGCAGGCGCCGTAGCCGAGCGAGAAGCGCGCGCCGCGGTACTTCAGCGCGAACATGTCCTCCACGTCGGCGGGGTCCTCTCCCGCGAATCCGAGCTCGGCGCGGACGCGGGCGTGCCAGTACTCGGCGAGGGCCTCGGCGAGCTGGACGGACAGGCCGTGCAGTTCGAGGTAGTCGCGGTAGGAGTCGGCGGCGAACAGTTCGGCGGTGGCCTCACCGATCTTCGAGCCGACGGTGACGACCTGGAGCCCCACCACGTCCGTCTCCCCCGACTCCTCGGGCCGGAAGAAGTCGGCCAGGCAGAGCCGACGGCCGCGGCGCTGGCGCGGGAAGGTGAAGCGGGTCCGCTCCGACCCGTCGTCATTGAGGAGGATCAGGTCGTCGCCCTTGGAGACACACGGGAAGTAGCCGTACACGACGGCCGCTTCCAGGAGGTTCTTGGTCTGGAGCTCGTCCAGGAGGCCGCGCAGGCGCGGGCGTCCCTCGCTCTCCACCAGCTCCTCATAGGTGGGCCCGTCGCCGGTGCGGGCCTGCTTGAGGCCCCACTGCCCCTTGAACAGGGCGCCCTCGTCCAGCCAGGAGGCGTACTCCTTGAGCTGGATGCCCTTGATGACGCGGGTGCCCCAGAACGGCGGCGCGGGCACCGGATTGTCCACCGCCACATCCGAACGGGCGGGCCCCTCGGGCTCCTCCACGACGAGGGGCGTGTCCCGTTTGGGCACGCGGCGCTGCTTGAGCTCGGGCAGGCTCGCCCCCGGCACCCCCCGCTTGACCGCGATCAAAGCGTCCATCAGGCGCAGGCCCTCGAACGCGTCGCGGGCGTAGCGCACTTCGCCCTCGTAGATCTCGTGCAGGTCCTGCTCGACGTAGGCGCGGGTCAAAGCGGCGCCGCCGAGGATGACGGGGTAGTCGGCGGCCATCTTGCGCTGGTTGAGCTCCTGAAGGTTCTCCTTCATGATCACCGTGGACTTGACCAGCAGCCCCGACATGCCGATCACGTCGGCCTTGTGCTCGGCGGCGGCATCGAGGATGGCGGCGACGGGCTGCTTGATGCCGAGGTTGACGACGTTGTAGCCGTTGTTGGACAAGATGATGTCGACGAGGTTCTTGCCGATGTCATGCACGTCCCCGCGCACGGTGGCCAGCACGATGGTGCCCTTGCCCTCGGCCCCCTCCACCTTCTCCATGTGCGGTTCCAGGTGGGCGACAGCGGTCTTCATGACCTCGGCGGACTGGAGGACGAAGGGCAGCTGCATCTGCCCGGAGCCGAACAGCTCCCCGACGACCTTCATACCCTCCAGCAGGGTGTTGTTGACGATGTCCAGCGCCGGCGTGGTCTTAAGGGCCTCATCCAGGTCGGCTTCCAGGCCGTTCTTCTCACCGTCGATGATCCTGCGTTGCAGCCGCTCCTCCAGCGGCAGCGCGAGGAGTTCCTCGGCCTTGCCGGCCTTCATCGACTTCGTGGAGACCCCTTCGAAGAGCTCCATGAGTTTTTGGAGGGGGTCGTAGCCCTCGGCGCGCCGGTCGTAGATGAGGTCGAGGGCGACCTGGACCTGTGCGTCGTCGAAGCGGGCGATCGGCAGGATCTTCGAGGCGTGCACGATGGCGGAGTCGAGGCCGGCCTTGACGCACTCGTCCAAAAAGACGGAGTTGAGCAGGACGCGGGCGGCGGGGTTGAGGCCGAAGGAGATGTTCGACAGCCCCAGCGTGGTCTGCACCTCCGGGTGGCGCTTCTTCAGCTCCCGGATCGCCTCGATGGTCGCGATGCCGTCCTTGCGGGACTCCTCCTGACCGGTGCAGATCGTGAAGGTCAGGGTGTCGATGAGGATGTCCGACTCCTGGATGCCCCAGTTGCCCGTCAGGTCCTCGATCAGACGCTCGGCGATGGCGACCTTGTGCTCGGGGGTGCGGGCCTGGCCCTCCTCGTCGATGGTCAGCGCGATCAGCGCCGCCCCGTGCTCCCTGGCCAGCGCGGTGACCTTCGCGAAACGCGACTCGGGGCCATCGCCGTCCTCGTAGTTGACGGAGTTGATGACCGCACGCCCGCCCAGCTTCTCCAGCCCCGCCCGGATGACCGGGACTTCGGTGGAGTCCAGCACGATGGGCAGCGTGGAGGCGGTCGCGAACCGCCCGGCGAGCTCGGCCATGTCGGCAACCCCGTCGCGGCCCACATAGTCCACGCACAGATCCAGCATGTGCGCGCCCTCACGGATCTGCTCGCGCGCCATCTCCACACAGTCGTCCCAGCGGCCCTCCAGCATCGCCTCACGGAACTTCTTCGACCCGTTGGCGTTCGTCCGCTCCCCGATCGCCAGGTAGGCGGTGTCCTGACGGAAGGGCACCGTCTGGTACAGCGACGCGGCGCCCGGCTCCGGGCGGGGGTCGCGCGGGACCGTCTCGACACCCCGGACGCGCTCCACGACCTGGCGCAGGTGCTCCGGCGTCGTACCGCAGCAGCCGCCCACGAGCGAGAGGCCGTACTCGCGGACGAAGCTCTCCTGCGCGTCGGCGAGCTCGGGCGCCGTCAGCGGGTAGTGGGCGCCGTCCTTGCCCAGGACCGGCAGGCCGGCGTTGGGCATGCAGGAGAGCGGGATACGGGAGTGGCGGGCCAGATAGCGCAGGTGTTCGCTCATCTCGGCCGGGCCCGTGGCGCAGTTCAGGCCGATCATGTCGATGCCGAGCGGTTCCAGCGCGGTCAGTGCGGCGCCGATCTCCGAGCCGAGCAGCATGGTGCCGGTCGTCTCGACGGTGACCGAGCAGATCAGCGGGAGGTTCGCGCCGGTGGCGTCCATGGCGCGGCGGGCGCCGAGGATGGCGGCCTTGGTCTGGAGGAGGTCCTGGGTGGTCTCCACCAGGAGGGCGTCGGCGCCGCCGGCGATCATGCCTTCGGCGTTCGTCTGGTAGGCGTCGCGCAGGACGGTGTAGGGGGCGTGACCGAGGGTGGGCAGCTTGGTGCCGGGGCCCATGGAGCCGAGGACCCAGCGCTGCTGTCCGGTGGCGGCGGTGAATTCGTCGGCGACCTCGCGGGCGATGCGGACGCCCGCCTCGGACAGCTCGAAGTTGCGGTCGGCGATGTCGTACTCGCTCAGGGCCGCGAAGTTCGCGCCGAAGGTGTTGGTCTCCACGCAGTCCACGCCGACGGCGAAGTACTCCTCGTGGACGGAGCGCACGATGTCGGGGCGG
Organism: Streptomyces sp. NPDC030245; assembly: GCF_055572995.1. Taxonomy (NCBI): domain Bacteria; kingdom Bacillati; phylum Actinomycetota; class Actinomycetes; order Kitasatosporales; family Streptomycetaceae; genus Streptomyces; species Streptomyces sp. NPDC030245. Next base: position 398,166 of record NZ_JBVICF010000005.1, read on the forward strand.
GTGACGTTCAGGATCTCGTTGCAGCCCTCGAGCTGCTGGAAGTCGTCGAGCGTGGGGTCCTGGGCCTGGAGCATGGTGCCCATCGCGCCGTCGGCCACCACCACGCGGGTGGCGAGGGCCTCGCGGAGGGCGTCGGCTCGGGTCCTGCTCTCGGACGAAACAGGCGTGGGCTGCGACGACGGGGTTGGCGACGAGGCCATGAAAGAGCTCCCTGGAGTGCGACGGCTGTCGGCTTTGCGCCTTCTGGCTGGAGGGCGCACTCGGTCAGGGTAGCCGGGACCAAGGTCCCTTTGGGAAGGAGTCCACGAGACGGACGGGCGTGGCGGGCTTGTCCGGTTCGGGTGCTTGACATGGGGAGAGGGGGCAACACGTGCTGTCCGCGCATTAGCGAGAGGTCGACAACGACCGATAGTGTTCAGCATTGTCGAACGTCGAGTTGGTGCAAGGGGACGGAGGTCGGGGCTGCGATGGCACGCAACATCCAGTCGCTCGAAAGGGCCGCGGCGATGCTGCGGCTGCTCGCGGGCGGCGAGCGACGGCTCGGCCTCTCCGAGATCGCCTCCGCCCTCGACCTGGCCAAGGGTACGGCGCACGGCATCCTGCGCACCCTTCAGGCGGAGGGCTTCGTCGAGCAGGACTCCGCGTCGGGCCGCTATCAGCTGGGCGCCGAACTGCTGCGCCTGGGCAACAGCTATCTGGACGTGCACGAGCTGCGGGCGCGCGCCCTGGTGTGGACGGACGACCTGGCCAGGTCCAGCGGCGAGAGCGTGCACCTGGGGGTTCTGCACCAGCAGGGCGTCCTCATCGTCCACCACGTCTTCCGGCCCGACGACAGCCGCCAGGTCCTCGAGGTGGGGGCCATGCAGCCGCTGCACTCCACGGCGCTGGGCAAGGTGCTCTCCGCGTACGACCCGGTCGCGCACAACGAAGCCGTCGAGGCGGAGCGGCAGACCTTCACCGCGCGCACGGTGGCCGATGCCGAGGGCTTCGAGAGCATCCTTGATCTCACCCGCGCGCGTGGGTACGCGGCGGATGTCGAGGAGACCTGGGAGGGCATCGCCTCCGTGGCGGCCCCCATCCACGACCGGCGGCGCATGCCGGTCGGCGCGGTCGGCGTCACGGGCGCCGTGGAGCGCGTCTGCAAGGACGGGGAGCTGCGGCCCGAGCTGATCGCCGCCGTGCGGGACTGCGCGCGCGCCGTGTCGAGGGATCTGGGCGCCGGGCGCTTCTGAGGCGCCGGCCAGCCGCTTCCGCGCCGTTCCACGGTCCATCGCCGAGCCGCGCCGCACCCTGCTCGGATGCGCCTCCACCGATAACGCGAAACGATCAATAACGATCGTGTTTTCAATAACAGAACCCTTGACGGGTGAGTAACCCCGGGGCGAGACTCGCGTCCATCGGTCGGCATTGTCGAACACCTACCGGCATTACGCGCTAGAGTGTGACAAGGCCAAGGGCCGGCAACGACCTCACCTGAGGTCGCGGACCACCGGAGGGACCCGGGGTTCGCCTTCCCCTGGACGAAGGACAAAGGAGTCGCGGGTGTCCAGCTCCGACATCTTCATCGGCGAGACCATCGGTACCGCCGTGCTCATCCTGCTCGGCGGTGGCGTGTGCGCCGCTGTCACGCTCAAGCGCTCGAAGGCCAAGGACGCCGGCTGGCTCGCCATCACCTTCGGGTGGGGCTTCGCCGTACTGACCGGCGCCTACCTCGCGGGTGGCGTCTCCGGCGCCCATCTCAACCCGGCGGTCACGCTCGGCCTCGCCGTCGAGGGCGGCACCAAGTGGAGCGACGTACCGCTCTACCTCGGCTCGCAGCTGCTCGGCGCGATGATCGGCGCCCTCCTGGTGTGGGTCACGTACATGGGCCAGTTCAAGGCCCACCTGACCGACCCCGAGGTCCTGGCGGCGCAGCCGGTGGCAGAGGGCATGGTCGACCAGAAGGCCGCCCCGTCGGCGGGCCCGGTGCTCGGCATCTTCTCGACCGGCCCCGAGATCCGTAACTACGTCCAGAACGTGCTCACGGAGATCATCGCCACGGTCGTCCTGGTCCTCGCCATCCTGACGCAGGGCCTCAACGACGGCGGCAACGGCCTCGGCACCCTCGGCGCCCTGATCACCGCGCTCGTCGTGGTCGGTATCGGCCTCTCGCTCGGCGGCCCCACGGGCTACGCGATCAACCCGGTCCGCGACCTCGGTCCGCGCATCGTCCACGCCGTGCTCCCGCTGCCGAACAAGGGCAGCTCGGACTGGTCGTACGCCTGGGTGCCGATCGTCGGTCCGCTGATCGGCGGCGCCATCGCCGGCGGTCTCTACAACGTCGCGTTCAAGTAGACCCGCGACAGCGACCGATGACCGCCTGAGACGGATGACCGCCAAAGACGCTTGAGAGCCGTCAGACAAGAATTCTGGAGCACACCGTGACCGACGCACACACCGCAGGCCCCTTCATCGCGGCCATCGACCAGGGCACCACGTCCAGCCGCTGCATCGTCTTCGACAAGGACGGCCGGATCGTCTCCGTCGACCAGAAGGAGCACGAGCAGATCTTCCCGAAGCCGGGCTGGGTCGAGCACGACGCGACCGAGATCTGGACCAACGTCCAGGAGGTCGTCGCCGGCGCCGTCGAGAAGGCCGGCATCACCCGCGACGACATCAAGGCGATCGGCATCACCAACCAGCGTGAGACCACGCTGCTGTGGGACAAGAACACCGGCGAGCCGGTGCACAACGCCATCGTCTGGCAGGACACCCGCACCGACGCGCTCTGCCGAGAGCTCGGGCGCAACGTCGGCAAGGACCGCTTCCGCCGCGAGACCGGCCTGCCGCTCGCCTCCTACTTCGCGGGCCCCAAGGCCCGCTGGCTGCTCGACAACGTCGAGGGCCTCCAGGAGCGCGCCGAGGCCGGCGACATCCTCTTCGGCACCATGGACTCCTGGGTCATCTGGAACCTGACGGGCGGGGTGAACGGCGGCAAGCACGTCACCGACGTCACCAACGCGTCCCGCACCATGCTGATGAACCTGCACGAGATGGCCTGGGACGAGCGGATCTGCTCCTCCATCGGTGTCCCCACGCAGATGCTCCCCGAGATCCGCTCCTCCGCCGAGGTCTACGGCGAGGTCACCGGCGGACAGCTCGGCGACCTGCTCGGCGGCATCCCCGTCGCGTCCGCGCTCGGCGACCAGCAGGCGGCCCTCTTCGGCCAGACCTGCTTCGACGAAGGCGAGGCCAAGTCCACGTACGGCACCGGCACCTTCATGCTGATGAACACCGGTGACAAGGCCATCAACTCCTACTCGGGGCTGCTGACCACGGTCGGCTACCAGATCGGCGACCAGAAGCCGGTCTACGCCCTGGAGGGCTCCATCGCCGTCACCGGTTCGCTGGTGCAGTGGATGCGGGACCAGATGGGCCTGATCAACTCCGCCGCCGAGATCGAGACGCTCGCGTCGTCGGTCGAGGACAACGGCGGCGCCTACTTCGTACCGGCCTTCTCCGGCCTGTTCGCCCCGTACTGGCGCTCCGACGCCCGCGGTGTGATCGCCGGTCTGACCCGGTACGTCACCAAGGCGCACATCGCGCGCGCCGTCCTGGAGGCCACGGCCTGGCAGACCCGTGAGATCACCGACGCCATGACGAAGGACTCCGGCGTCGAGCTCGCGGCCCTCAAGGTCGACGGCGGCATGACCTCCAACAACCTGCTGATGCAGACCCTCTCGGACTTCCTCGACGCGCCGGTGGTGCGCCCGATGGTGGCCGAGACGACCTGCCTCGGTGCCGCCTACGCCGCCGGTCTCGCCGTCGGCTTCTGGTCCTCGACCGACGAGCTGCGCGCCAACTGGCGGCGGGCCGCGGAGTGGACCCCCCACATGGACGCGGGCACCCGCGACCGTGAGTACAAGAGCTGGCTCAAGGCCGTCGAGCGGTCCATGGGTTGGCTCGACGAGAGTGGCGAGGAGTAAGACAATGACCACCCTGCAGAGCGTCCCTGCCCTCGGGACGCATCCGGCTGCCGGCCTCAACCCGAGCCGCGCCGAGACCCGGGAGCAGCTTTCCAAGGCGACGTACGACCTCCTGGTGATCGGCGGCGGAATCCTGGGCATCTCCACCGCCTGGCATGCCGCGCAGTCGGGCCTGCGGGTGGCCCTGGTGGACGCCGGTGACTTCGCCGGCGCCACCTCCTCCGCCTCCTCCAAGCTGCTCCACGGCGGTCTGCGCTACCTTCAGACCGGCGCGGTGAAGCTGGTCGCGGAGAACCACTTCGAGCGTCGCGCGGTCTCCCGTCAGGTCGCCCCCCACCTGGCGAATCCGCTCACCTTCTACCTGCCCGTCTACAAGGGCGGCCCGCACGGCGCGGCCAAGCTCGGCGCGGGCGTCTTCGCCTACAGCGCGCTCTCCGCGTTCGGCGACGGCGTCGGCCACCTGCTCTCGCCGTCGAAGGCCGCGCAGGACGTGCCGGAGCTGCGCACGGACAACCTGAAGGCCGTCGCGGTCTACGGCGACGACCAGATGAACGACTCGCGCATGGCCCTGATGACGGTCCGCGCGGCCGTCGAGGCCGGTGCCGCCGTCCTCAACCACGCCGAGGTCACCGGGCTGCGCTTCACCAAGGGCCGGGTCACGGGCGCGGAGCTCAAGGACCGCATGAGCGGCGACGAGTTCGGCGTCAACGCCCGCCTCGTGCTGAACGCGACCGGCCCGTGGGTCGACCACCTGCGCAAGATGGAGAACCCGGACGCGGCGCCCTCCATCCGCCTCTCCAAGGGCGCGCACCTGGTGCTCAAGCGCACCGCCCCCTGGAAGGCCGCGCTGGCCACCCCGATCGACAAGTACCGCATCACGTTCGCCCTCCCCTGGGAGGACATGCTGCTGCTCGGCACCACGGACGAGGAGTTCGAGGGCGACCCGGCGGACGTGCGCGTCACCGAGGCCGACACCGCGCAGATCCTCGACGAGGCCGCGTTCTCCATCCGCGACCAGCAGCTGTCGCGGGATCTGATCACGTACTCCTTCGCGGGTCTGCGGGTGCTGCCCGGCGGCCCCGGCGACACGTCGAAGGCCAAGCGCGAGACGGTCGTCACCGAGGGCCGCGGCGGCATGCTGTCGGTGGCCGGCGGCAAGTGGACGACGTTCCGCCACATCGGTCGTACGGTGATGAAGAAGCTGGAGTCCCTGCCGGGGCACCCGCTCGGCGACGACTACGAGCCGATCTCCGAGCTGCCGAAGAAGCTGCCGCTGCCCGGCATCGCCAACCCGCGTGCCGTCGCCCACCGCCTCCTCGTGGACGGCCCGGCGCCCGGCCCGCGCATGGCCGCCGACACCGCCAAGCACCTGGCGACGCACTACGGCTCGCTCTCCTTCGACATCGCCCGACTTGCGAACGAGAACCCGGAGCTCGCCGAGCGCGTCCACCCGGACGCCCCGGAGATCTGGGCCCAGGTCGTCTACGCCCGCGACAACGAATGGGCCGAGACGGCGGACGACGTGCTGCGCCGCCGTACGACGCTGACGATCCGCGGCCTGGCCACGGACGAGGTGCGCGGCAAGGTCGAGGACCTGCTGAAGAAGAAGGCCTGACGGCCCGTCGGCAGTAGGTAACAGGTAGTGGGTAAGGGGCGGTCTCCATGGAGGCCGCCCCTTACGCGTCCACGCACTGGGACGCCCTGTGGCGGGCCGGGGACGGGAGTTACGATCCCGAGAACACCCGCTGACCTGCCCTGGAGTGACCATGACTCTCCTGACGACCTGGCCGGAGGCCGGGCCCGAGACCGTTGTCCGTCGCACCGCGGACCCGGCGGAGATCGCCGCCGCACTCGCTCCTATAGGCGTGCGCTACGAGCAGTGGCCGGTGCGCGAGGACGTGCCGGCCGACGCGGACAGCGACACCGTCTTCGCCGCGTACCGCGCGGAGATCGACAAGCTGAACGCCGAGGAAGGCTTCCGCACCGTCGACGTGGTGGCGCTGCACCCCCCGGCCGGCGACGACCCCGAGTGGCCGGGGAAGGCGCAGGCAGCCCGTCAGAAGTTCCTGGCCGAGCACACGCACGACGACGATGACGAGGTGCGTTTCTTCGTCGCGGGCGCCGGGATCTTCTACCTCCACGTGGGCGGCGAGGTGCACGCCGTGTACTGCGAGAAGGGCGACCTGCTCGGTGTGCCGCGCGGCACCACGCACTGGTTCGACATGGGCACGTCCCCCGCGTTCACGGCGATCCGCTTCTTCCACGAGGAGGACGGCTGGATCGGGAACTTCACCGGCAGCCCGATCGCGGACCGCTTCCCCGACTTCGACGAGATCCACGCGGGGTACGCCGCGTGACGGATCACGATCTGTGCCACGTGGACGCCGTGGTGCTGGACATCGAGGGCACCACGAGCGCCACGGGGTTCGTGGTGGACGTGCTGTACCCGTACGCGCGCGAGCGGTTCGGTGAGCTGCTCGCGTCGCGGGGCGACGAGCCCGAGGTGGCGCGGGCCGTGGCGCAGGTGCGGGCCGAGATCGGCGAGCCGGGGGCCGACGCCGGGCGCGTGGAGAAGGTGCTCGGCGAGTGGGTCGACGCCGACCGCAAGGCGACTCCCCTGAAGACGCTCCAGGGCATCCTGTGGGCGGAGGGCTTCGCACGCGGTGAGCTCGTCTCGCACTTCTACCCGGACGTCGTCCCGGTGCTGCGGCGCTGGCACGCGGACGGAGTGCGGCTGTACGTGTACTCGTCCGGTTCGGTGGCGGCGCAGCGGGCGTGGTTCGCGCACTCCGCGGAGGGTGACCTGCTGGGTCTTGTCGGTGGCCTGTACGACACCGAGAACGCGGGGCCGAAGCAGGAGGCGGACTCCTACCGGGCCATCGCGGCGTCCACCGGGGTCGCCCCGGGGCGGCTGCTCTTCCTCTCCGACCGGCCCGGCGAGCTGGACGCGGCGCGGGCCGCGGGCTGGCGGACGGTCGGTGTGCGCCGGGCCGGGGAGCCGTACGCCGACGCCGACTTCGGCGATCATCCGCGGGTATCGGCCTTCTCCGAGATCAGTCCCCTTGCCGCCACTCCTGACAGCGGGAGCAGCTCATGACCGAGACCACCGCCGATGTGACCGCACCGGACCTGGAGGAGGCCGGGGCGGTGCTGGCCGCGGAGGCCGCGCGGTTCGCCTCCTTCGGGTGGATGCGGGGGACGTCCGGGAATCTGTCCCTGGTCCTCTCCCGGGACCCGCTCCGGCTCGCCGTCACCGCCAGCGGCCGGGACAAGGGTGAACTCACGGCGGCCGACGTGGTGTTGACGGACGGCGAGGGCGCGGCCGTCGGGCCGGGGCGGCCCTCCGCCGAGGCCGCCCTCCACGCGCGCGTGGTGCGGCTCACCGGGGCGGGTGCCGTGGTGCACGTCCACACGGTGGCGTCGGTCCTGATGGGGCAGCGGGCGCCGGAGGGCATTCCCTTCGAGGGCCTGGAGATGCTGAAGGGGCTCGGGCATCCGACGCACGAGGTGTCGGTGGTGTTGCCCGTGATCGTGAACAGCCAGGACATGGCCGAGCTCGGGGACCGCCTGGAGGCGGCGCTCCAGCCGGGGATGCCGGCGGTGGTCGTCGCCGGGCACGGCATCTATGTGTGGGGCGCTAACCCGCGCGAGGCACGGCACCGGGCCGAGGTCGTGGAGTGGCTGCTGGAGTTGGCGGTGGCGCGGGGGTGAGGGGGCGGGGGGTGCCCCCGCTGTCCGCAGCGGGAGACGAGCCCCCCGCTGCGCCTCGGCGAGAGGCGAGCCCCCCCCCCCCCCGGCCACCTTCCTCAGACGCCGGAGAGGCCCGTCTCCCCCGGCAGCTCCCCCGCCGCCACCTCCCGCACGCCCCGCTCCGTGACCAGCGCCGACACCAGTGACCCCGGCGTCACGTCGAACGCGGGATTGTGGCCGCGCGAGACCGCCGGGGCCGTGCGGACGCCCGCCCACTCCAGGATCTCGGCCTCGTCGCGGAGTTCGATGTGGATGTCGTCGCCCGTGGCCGTCGCGAGGTCCACCGTCGTGGTCGGCGCCGCCACCACGAAGGGGATGCCCGCGTGTGCGCACGCGAGGGCGATGCCGACCGTGCCGACCTTGTTGGCCGTGTCGCCGTTGGCCGCGACGCGGTCGGCGCCGACGATCGCCGCGTCGACCTCGCCGCGCAGGATCGTGCCCGCGGCCGCGCCGTCCGCCTGGACGTAGTGCGGGATGCCTTCCTGGGCGAGTTCCCAGGCCGTCAGGCGGGCCCCCTGGAGGAGCGGGCGCGTCTCGTCGGCGTACACCGTTTCGAGCCGCCCCCTGGCGTGGAGTTCGCGGATGACGCCGAGCGCCGTGCCCCAGCCCGCCGTGGCGAGGGCGCCGGTGTTGCAGTGGGTGAGGATCCGCAGCGGCCGGTCGGCGGCGGCCGGCACCCGCTTCAGGAGCCAGTCGGCGCCGTGCGCGCCCATCGCGTGGTTGGCCGCGAGGTCCTCCTGGACGATCGCGTCGGCCTCGGCGCGGACCGCGGCGATCCCCTTGTCGATGAACGGCCGCACGCGGTCGACGCACACCATCAGGTTCACCGCCGTGGGCCTGGCCGCCCGGATCCGCGCCACCTCGGTGTCGAGGCGTGGGCGGTCCCAGCCCTCGCGTTCGGCCTGTGCCATCGCCAGGGCGACGCCGTACGCGCCCGCGGCGCCGATCGCGGGGGCGCCGCGCACGACGAGCCGGACGATCGCGTCGACCAGGCCGTCGACCGTCGTGACGGCAAGGCGCTCCAGGGTGTGCGGGAGCGCCGTCTGGTCGATGAGGGAGAGGGCCGGGGCACCGTCACCCTCCGCCTCCGTCCACGTCACGGCGCGCAGATCCTGGCTCTTCATGGGCTCAACTCCGAAGGAAAGGGGGCGATTCGGCCACGGGAGGAGGGGTGTCGTCACCGTACCTGACGTGCTCGAACCACATTTCGAGACGTTCGTGCGGCTGTCCGAAACCCGGTGTTACTCTCGCCGCCACCCGGGACGGATCGATCCGGTCCACGGTGCGAGACCCACGGTGCGAGGAGGACAGCCATGGCCGCGAAAGCCGACGCGCTGTGCTGCCCCGCCGTGGCCCGCGGCCGCCGCATGCGCCGCGGCCGGCTGTGTGCCGGCTGTCAGCCGAGCTCCACTTGTCAGCCGTGCTCCAGCTGTCAGCCGTGTTTCCGCTGCCGGCCGCGTTTCCGCCGGTTCCGCTGAGCGACGCCGCTCGCACCCGTACGACTCTCCTGTCACCGCCCGGGCCGCTCCCGGGCACCTCCACGAAGGCGATCCCATGCCCCTGCTGTCCCTGCGTACGCGTACGTCTATGAGACTCACCGCCGCGGCCGTCGGCGCCGCCCTCCTGGCCACGGGCTGCAACGCGGCCGCCAAGGACGGGGGTTCGGGCAAGAACGGGGACGGCGGTGGAAACGGCAGGTCGTTCACCCTTGTCACCCCCGACCCCGTCGCCCAGAACGAGTTCCTCAAGCTCGCCGTCTCCGGGGTGAAGGCGGCGGCGAAGGCGCACGACGGCTCGCAGAAGGTCTTCCAGAGCAGCGACACCGACTCGCGGCAGCAGAATGTCGCCTCCGCCGTGGACTCGGCGCCCGACGTCGTCGCGCTGGTCGGCTTCGAGTTCGCGGACATCGTGGCGCAGCAGGCCGAGGCCCACCCGAAGCAGCAGTTCCTGCTCGTCGACGCGTGCACGAAGAAGACGTACGAGAACGTCACCTGTGCCGTCTTCCGCGAGCACGAGGCCGTCTTCCTCGCCGGTGCCGAGGCCGGTCTGCTGACGAGGAGCAAGAAGGTCGGGGCCGTCGACGTGCTCGACACCCCGCAGTTCCGGCGGTACAGCGAGCCCTTCGCGGCGGGCGCGAAGAAGGTGCGGGCGGGTGTCGGTTCCCGGACGCTGTTCGTGGGCGGGCAGTCGCCGTTCAACGACGCGGCGCGCGCCAAGGACCAGGCGTCGACGCTCGCCGCGGGCGGCGTCGACCAGGTGATGGCGGCCGCGGCCGCGGGCAACACGGGCGTCTTCCAGGCCGCGGAGGGCAAGGGGTTCCGGGCGTACGGCGTGGACGCCAACCAGTGCCTGACCAGCCCCGGTGTCGTCGTCGACAACGTGCTCAAGAAGACCGATGTCGCCGTGGAGAAGGGCATCGGGCAGATCCTCGACGGCAAGGGCGGCACCACCGTGTCGTACGGCCTCAAGGAGGGCGGCATGTCGCTGACCGGCCTGGAGCCGGGGCTCGCCGGCTCCAAGTGCCTCATCGCGCAGCCCGCCAACAAGGACGTGCTGAAGCGCGTCGAGAAGCTGCGCGACGACATCGCCGCCGGAAGGCTGACCGTCGATGACCCCGCCGCCTGAGGCCGGCGGCGGCCCGCTCGCCGTCGAACTGCGGGGCATCACCAAGGAGTTCCCCGGCACGCTCGCCAACGACCGGGTCGACCTGGCCGTGCGGCGCGGCGAGATCCACGCGCTGATGGGTGAGAACGGCGCGGGCAAGTCCACGCTGATGTCCGTCCTGTACGGGCTGTTGCGTCCGGACGCCGGGCAGATCCTGCTCGACGGGCGCGAGGTGTCCTTCGCGAGCCCGAGCGAGGCGATCGCCGCGGGCCTCGGGATGGTGCACCAGAGCTTCCGGCTGTTCCCCTCCTTCACGGTCGCGGAGAACGTCGTGTACGCCGCCGAACCACGGCGTTTCGGCCTCGTGGACCGGGCGGAGGCGGTGCGGCGGGTAGGGGTGCTCGCCGCGGAGCACGGGCTCGCCGTCGACCCGGCGGCGAAGGTCGGCGACCTGCCGGTGGGCGTGCGCCAGCGCGTGGAGATCCTCAAGCTGCTGCACCGCGGCGCCCGCACCCTGATCCTCGACGAGCCGACCGCCGTCCTGACGCCCGCGGAGGCGGACGCGCTGTTCGGTGTGCTCCGCTCCCTCGCGGACGAGGGCCGCACCGTCCTCCTGGTCACGCACAAGCTGCGCGAGGTGATGGAGGGCAGTGACGCGGTGACGGTGCTGCGCGACGGGCGGGTCGCGGCACGCATGCGGACCGCCGACACCAGCGCGGACGGCATCGCGGCGGCCATGACGGGGCGCGCGGTGGAACTGGACCGGGTGCGTCCGGCGGGCTCGCCGGGCGGCACCGTCCTCGCCGTCGACGGTCTGACGGCGGACGGGGTGCGCGACGTGTCGCTCACCGTCCGCGCCGGGGAGATCGTCGGCATCGCGGGCGTCGCGGGCAACGGCCAGTCCCAACTGGTCGAGGCGGTCGCGGGGTTGCGGCCGGCCCTGACGGGCCGGGTCACCCTCGCCGGGCACGATGTCACCGACGCGTCCGCCGCGGAGCGGCGGGCGGCGGGGCTCGCGTACGTTCCGGAGGACCGTGCGGCGGTCGGCACGGCGCCCGCCGCGACGATCGCGGAGAACCTGGCCATGGGCCACCACCGGGGGCACGGTCTGCTGCGCCCCGGCCGGCTCCGGGAGCACGCGCGCGTGCTCGTCGAACGGTTCGGCATCAAGGCGGCGTCGTCGGGGCACGCGGCGGGGTCGCTCTCCGGCGGCAATCTGCAAAAGCTCGTCATCGGGCGCGAACTGGCGCACGAAGCGCCGCTGTTGATCGTGGAGCAGCCCACCCGCGGCGTGGACATCGGCGCCGTCCAGACCATCCACGACCACCTGGTCGCGCACCGCGACGCGGGCCACGCGATTCTTCTCGTCTCCGCCGAGCTCAGCGAGATCCGCGGCCTCGCGGACCGTGTCCTCGTGATGTACGAGGGCGAAGTCGCGGCCGAGTTCTCCCGGGAGGAGGCGGACGAGCGGCGCCTGGGCCTGGCGATGGCGGGCGCTACACCGACGGGTTCCCCCGCCTCCCCCGCGGAGGCCCCCGACACCCCGACCTCACCGGACTCCCCCACCCCACCAGCGCCCCTTGAGGAGGCCCCCTGACATGGCCGTCGAGAGCCCGGCCCGAGGGCGTTCCGTCGCGGGGCGCGCCCTGCGTTCCCCCGCCCTGCACTCCGTCGTCGCCGCCGTCCTCGTCGGGGCGCTCTTCCTCGCCGGGGCCGGAGCCGATCCCCTGGGGGCGTACGAGTCCGTCGTCACCGGCTCGCTCGGGCCCGACGGGATCGGGTCCACACTGACCACCGGGACCAGCATCCTCGGCCTCTCCGTCGCGCTGGCCGTGCCGATGCGGGCGGGGCTGCTGAACCTGGGCGGCGACGGGCAGCTGGTGCTGGGCGGCATCGCCGCCGCGGCCACCGGCCTCCACGCCCCGCTGCCCGCGCCGCTCGCCGTGGTCGCCGCGCTCCTCGCCGGCATGCTGGCGGGCGCCGGCTACGCCGCGCTCGCCGCGCTCTGCCAGAACCGGTTCGGCGTGCCGCTGCTGGTGAGCAGCCTGCTGCTCAGCTATCCGGCGATGTCCTTCGCCTCGTACCTCGCGCGTTTCCCGCTCAAGGAGGAGGGGTCGAGCCTGCCGCAGACCCGGCGGCTGCCGGAGGGCGTGGAGCTGCCCGCCCTCGGTTCGTCGACGGTCACCGTGGGGCTCGTGCTCGTCGTGGTCGCCGCGGGTGTCTTCGTCTTCACGGACGCGCGCACGGCCACCGGTTACGAGATCCGCATGACGGGGCTCAACCCGCGCTTCGCGGCGTACGCGGGCGTGGACGGGCCCCGCCTCACGCTGCGGCTCATGGCGGTCTCCGGAGCCGTCGCCGGGCTCGTCGGCGCGATCGGCGTGCTCAGCTTCCCGTACCGCTTCATCGACGGTTCGCTGACCGCCGCCGGGCACACCTGGACCGGTCTGACGGCCGCGCTCCTCGCCTCCGCGGCGCCGGTCGGCACCGCGGTCGCCGCGCTGTTCTTCGCGGCGCTGGACGTCGGCGGTCTCGCCATGGAGCGGGCCACGGAGGTGCCGCGCGAGCTGACGCAGGTGCTCCAGGCCGTCGTCATCGTCTTCCTGGCCGCGCGCCTCCGGTTCACCTGGCGGCGTGCGCGGCGCACCGAGCAAGCCAAGAACACTGCGCAGGCCCAGCACGCCGAGATCAAGGAGCAGGTCTGATGTCCGTCGACTCCGCGCTGTTCCACGCGGCGCTCCTCGCGCTCACCCCGATCCTGCTCGCCGCGCTCGGCGGCGCGATCTGTGAGCGCGCGGGCGTGTTCAACATCGGGCTCGAAGGCATGATGCTGATCGGCTGCTTCAGCGCGGTCGCGGGCAGCTGGTTCACCGGCAGCGCCTGGCTCGGTGTCCTGTTCGCGGCCCTCTCCTCCGCCGCGTACGCGATGATCCTCGCCGTGGGGACCATCACTCTGCGGGGGGACGCCGTCGTGCTCGGTGTCGCCCTCAACCTGCTCGCGGTCGGCCTGACCGGTTTTCTGCTGCGGACCGTCTTCGGCGTGCAGGGCACGTTCTCCGACCCGGATCTCGCGGGCCTCGGCGGCGTCGACCTCCCCTTCCTCGGCCCCGTCCTGTCCGGGCACTCGCCTCTCGTCTACGTCTCGTGGGCGGCCGTCGCCTTCGCCGCCGTGTTCCTCGCGCGCCACCCGTGGGGGCTGCGGCTGCGCGGGGTCGGCGAGGCGCCGGACGCGGCGGCGACGCTCGGGGTGAGTCCGGCGAGGTACCAGTACGCCGCCGTGCTCGCCGGTGGTCTGCTCTGCGGCCTCGCGGGCGCCCAACTGGCCCTCGGCAACGTCACGTTGTTCTCGGAGAACATGACGGCGGGGCGCGGCTGGATCGCCGTGGTCGCCGTGCTCCTCGGCCGGGCCAGGCCGCTCGGGGTGCTGCTCGCCGGGCTGCTCTTCGGTGTCGCGGAGGCAGTCGGGTTCCGGTTGCAGGGCAACGGTCTGCCGCAGCAGGCGACCGACGCCGCCCCCTATGTGGTGACCCTGGTCGCCCTCTTCCTGTCCACGGCGCGCCGCAGGCCCACGCGCGGCAGACGCCCCAAGTCTCCGCTGGGAGCCACATCCTCATGACCTCGCTCATCGACGCACTGCCCGTCACCCGTGTGCCCCGCGCCGGCCTGCCCGCGCAGGCGGTCGTCGTCGGCGACCCGGGCCGCGCGGCCGCCGTCGCCGACCTCCTGTCCGACGCGAAGGAGGTGTCGTACCACCGCGAGTACCGCACCTTCACCGGCACCTGGCAGGGCACTCCGGTCGTCGTCGCCTCGCACGGCGTGGGCGCCCCCGGCGCGATCCTCCTCTTCCAGGAGCTCGCCGAGGCCGGTGTCACGACGATCCTGCGGCTCGGCACGGCGGGCGCGATCCGCCCCGGCATCCGCGACGGCGACCTGGTCATCGCGGACGCGGCGGTGCGGGACGACGGGGTGACCCAGCAGCTGATTCCCGCCGAGTATCCGGCGTTCTCCGCGCCGGAGGCAGTGCTGGCGTTGCAGCGCGCGGCGCGGACGGCCGGCGCCCCGCACCACCGGGGCGTGGTGTGGACGCGGGCCGCGTTCCAGCCGGGGTTCCTGCCGCTGCCCGGCGAGGCGTACGCGGCCGCCGGGATCGCCGCCATCGAGATGGAGCTCTCCGCGCTCCTCGTCTTCGCCTCGACGCACGGCCTGACCGCGGGCGGCGCACTGGTCGTGGACGGCGCGAACGCCGACGAGCTGGTCGACGAGGAGGCGCCTTTCTCGACAGGGGCCTACGACCCGCACCGCCAGGTGGTCGCCGACGGGGTCGACCGTGGCGCCCGGATAACCTTGGACGCGCTGCGCCTGCTGGCCACGGCCGACCACTGAACGACGGAGAACGGAACCGATGCACCCCACTGACCTGCCGGCCCAGGGCCGCGGCGGCGCCATCGACCTGCTGGTGCACGGCGGCGACGTGCTGACCGTCGACGCGGCGGGCACGCTCGTGCCGGGCGGCGCGGTCGCCGTCCGCGGCGGCCGCATCGTGGAGGTCGGCCCCGCCGATCGGCTGCGCGCCGCGTACGAGGCGGCCGAGGAGATCGACGCGCGCGGCTGCCTCGTCCTGCCGGGCCTCGTCAACACGCACACCCACCTCGCGATGACCCTGCTGCGCGGCATAGCCGACGACGTCACGCTCCAGGGTTTCCTGGCCCGCGTGATCCCCCGCGAGGCCGAGCTGCTGTCGCCGGAGACGGTGGCGGCGGGCATCCGCGGCGCGATCGCCGAGTCCGTGCGCGGCGGGGTCACCACCGCGCTCGACATGTACTGGTTCCACGAGGCCGCCGCGGACGCGGCCCGCGACGCCGGCTGGCGGCTGCTGACGGGGCCGACGTTCATGGACGTGCCGGAGCCGCCCGACGGCCGCCGCTACGGCGAGCGGCTCGGCTGGGCGGCCGCGCACCTGAAGGCGCACACCCCGGCGCCCGGCACCCGCCCGGTCGTCTTCGCGCACTCCGCGTACACCCTGAACCCCGAGCAGCTCACGGCGATCGCGGCGCTCGCGCGGGAGCACGGCGCGCTGCTGCACCTGCACGCGGCGGAGAACGCGGGCGAGGTGGCGACCGTCACCGAGCAGCACGGCATGCGCCCGGTGGAGCTGCTCGACTCACTCGGCGTGCTCGGCCCCGACACGCTGCTCGCGCACGCCGTCGACCTGACCGACGCGGAGATCGCGACGCTGGCCCGCACGGGCACGGGCGTCGCGCACTGCCCGGTGTCGAACCTGAAGCTGGGCTGCGGCATCGCGCGCGTGCCCGAGCTGCTCGACGCGGGCGTCAGGGTGGGCCTCGGCACCGACGGCGCCGTGAGCTCCAACACGCTGGACCTGCTGGGCGCGGTCAAGGTCGCCGCGCTGGTGCACAAGGCGGGCGGCGACCCGACGGCGGTCGGCGCCGAGCAGGCCGTGCGGATGGCGACCATCGAGTCGGCGCGGGCGCTGGGCCTCGGCGACCAGCTGGGGTCGCTGGAGGCCGGCAAGCGCGCGGACCTGATCGTCCTCGACCTGGCGCGGCCGCACCTCACGCCCCGGCACGACCCGTGGTCGATGCTCGCGTACGCCGCGTCGGCCGCCGACGTCCGGGACACTGTGGTGGACGGGCGCGTCCTGATGCGCGGCCGCGACCTGCTCACCCTCGACGAGCCGGCCGTCCTGCGGGCCCTGCGGGACGCGGCGACAACCTCCGAAGTGGCACCTTCCGTATGACGTTCGAACCCACCCGCGGCTTCACCGGCCGCGCCCGCGCCGCCGACCGGGACCCGCGGCTGCCCCCGGGGCAGTACGACGCGGGCGACGGCTGGCCCGTCCTGTCCGCCGAGGTCACCCCGCGCCTCGCCGCCGCCGACTGGACGTTCCGCGTCGACGGCCTGGTCGCGGCCCCGCGCACCTGGACCTGGGACGAGGCGCACGCCCTGCCCGCCGCCGAGTACCGGGGCGACATCCACTGCGTGACGAGCTGGTCCAAATTCGGGGTGCGCTTCGGCGGGGTGAGCCTGGACACGTTCCTGGCCGCGGCCCGCCCGCTCCCCGGCGCGACGCACGTGATCGCGTACTCCCACACCGGATACACCACGAACCTGCCGCTGGCCGACGTGACCGGCGGCCGCGCGTGGATCGTCTGGGAGTACGGCGACGAGCCGCTGCCCGCCGAGCACGGCGGCCCCGCCCGTCTGATCGTCCCCCACCTCTACTTCTGGAAGAGCGCCAAGTGGGTCGCCGGGCTGCGGCTCTCCGACCGCGACGAGCCGGGCTTCTGGGAGCAGAACGGCTACCACCACCGGGGCGACCCGTGGGCCGAGGAGCGTTACGCCGGTGACTGACCCTTCCCGCACCCCCTCGCCGTCGGCACAGGCGCCGGCCCCCTTCGTGCCGCCCACGGCGTTCGCCGTGCCCGGCCGCATCGCGGTGAGCAACCGCTCCGCCGCCCTGTGGCAGCGCGCGACCGTCGTGGCGATCCGCCGGGAGACCCCGGCCGCTTCGACGTTCCGCCTGAAGGTGCCCGAGTGGGAGGGGCATCTGCCGGGCCAGCACCTGATGCTGCGGCTCACCGCCGAGGACGGCTACGTCGCGCAGCGGCACTACTCGATCGCCTCGGCCCCCGACGGCAACGGCGAGATCGAGTTGACCCTCGACCACGTCCTGGACGGCGAGGTGTCGGGCCATCTGCACACCGTGGCGCGGGTCGGCGACACGGTCGAGGTGCGCGGGCCGCTGTCCGGCTTCTTCGCCTGGCCCGGCGACCGTCCGGCGCTGCTGCTCGGCGCCGGTTCCGGCGTGGTGCCGCTGATGTCGATGGTCCGCCACCACCGCCTCGCGGGGCTCGACGTGCCGCTGCGCCTGATCGTCTCGGCACGCACGCAGGAGGACCTGATCTACGCGGACGAGTACGGCGACGAGACCACCGTCGTCCTGACCCGCACCGAAGGCCGCCTGAACGCCGCCCACCTGGCGCCGTTCCTGGCCGGCACCGGGCAGCCCGAGGGCGGTTGGGAGGCGTACATCTGCGGCTCCAACGGTTTCGCCGAGCACGCCTCGCGGCTGCTGGTCGACGGCGGCCAGCCGGTGGACCGGATCCGGATCGAACGCTTCGGCTGAAGCCGGGCCCCGCCGCCCTTCCCCAGGGGACATAATCAGCTCACACATCGGATGTCTGTTGATTCCCCGACTCTTGAGGCGAGGTCCCATGGCGGTCACCGACGAGGCCATCGAGAAGATCAAGGGCATGATCGTCTCGGGCGCGCTGCGTCCCGGTGACCGGCTGCCCAAGGAGAGCGAACTCGCCGCCGAGCTGGGCCTCTCGCGCAACTCGCTGCGCGAGGCGGTGCGCGCCCTCGCCCTGATCCGCATCCTCGACGTGCGCCAGGGAGACGGCACGTACGTCACCAGCCTGGACCCGCAACTCCTCCTCGAGGCGCTGAGTTTCGTCGTCGACTTCCACCGCGACGACACGGTCCTGGAGTTCCTCGCGGTCCGCCGCATCCTGGAGCCGGCGGCCACGGCGATGGCGTGCTCCCACATCACGGAAGCCGAACTGGACACGCTGACACGGCAGTTGGACGACCTGGGCGACGCGCCGTCCGTGGAGGAGCTGGTCGCCTGCGACCTGGAGTTCCACCGCAGCATCGTCCAGTCGTCCGGCAACTCCGTCCTGTGCTCCCTCCTCGACGGCCTCTCCGGCCCTACCACCCGGGCCCGCATCTGGCGCGGCCTGACCCAGGAGGACGCGGTCAGCCGCACCCTGCACGAGCACCGGGCGATCCTCACCGCGCTGCGCGACCGCGACGCGGAAGCGGCCAGGTCGTGGGCGACGGTGCACATCGCGAGCGTGGAGCAGTGGCTTCGCTCGACGCTCTGACACCACGAGGTGGCTGTTTCCCGGCGCCGAGCGTGGGCAGTGATCACGCACTCCCCCACGCAAGGGGGCTGCGGACGGACCCCGCCGACGCCGTAAGGTTGGGGCGTACGCAAGGGAACATCGGAAGGAGGCCTGGGTGATCGAGCTCGAGGGGGTTCCCGAGCTGGTCGACCCGGTCATGGTGGCCGCGTTCGAGGGCTGGAACGACGCCGGTGACGCCGCCTCCGCCGCGGTCGCGCATCTCGACAAGGAGTGGAAGGGCGAGGTGTTCGCGGCGCTGGACGCCGAGGACTACTACGACTTCCAGGTCAACCGTCCGACGGTCTGGCTGGACGGCGGGGTGCGTAAGATCACGTGGCCGACGACGCGGCTCTCGGTGGTCCGCGTCGGTGGCGACAAGCCGCGCGACCTGGTCCTGGTGCGGGGCATCGAGCCGTCCATGCGGTGGCGCTCGTTCTGCAACGAGATCCTGGGGTTCGCGCACGAGCTGGGCGTCGAGCTGGTCGTGATCATGGGTGCGCTGCTCGGTGACACCCCGCACACCCGCCCGGTTCCGGTCAGCGGCGTGACGTCCGACCCGGACCTCGCGCGCACCATGGACCTGGAAGAGACCAAGTACGAGGGGCCGACGGGCATCGTCGGCATCCTCCAGGAGGCGTGCACGCACGCGGGCGTCCCGGCCGTCAGCCTCTGGGCGGCCGTCCCGCACTACGTGTCGCAGCCGCCCAACCCGAAGGCCACGCTCGCGCTCCTCAACCGCCTGGAGGACCTGATCGGGCTGCGCATCCCGCTCGGCGAGCTGGCCGAGGACGCGCGCGCCTGGCAGGTGGGCGTGGACCAGCTGGCCGCCGAGGACAGCGAGGTCGCGGAGTACGTCCAGTCCCTGGAGGAGGCGCGGGACACCGCGGAGCTGCCGGAGGCGTCGGGCGAGGCCATCGCCCGCGAGTTCGAGCGGTATCTGCGGCGCAGGGACGGCGGCGACGGCGCGGCGTATCTGCGGGACACGCCGAGCGACCGCACCCGGCCGCCGAAGCCGAAGCCCACCCAGCGGCCCGGCCAGGGCACGGAGGGCGAGAGCGACAACGACGACTCCGGTCCGGCGGATTCCTCGGAGGACTGAGGGTCCGTAATACGTCGGTTCCGTGGCCCGTCAGGCCAGGGGCAGCGCAATGGGGCGGCACCCGCGCGGGTGCCGCCCCATTGCGCTGCCCCTGGCCGAATTGCACGGGGTTCCCCATTCAACTTCCCTTCAAACACTGTTGCTCGAAAGAGGGGTGGACGTCGCGGCCCCGCCGTAGCAGGGTGTGCCCCGGAAACCTGGCGCAGCGCACAGCACGGCACCCGAAGAAGTGAAGGGAGCGGTGAAGCGATGACCGAGCAGGCAGACCCGGCGCGGGACCCAGGAGCCGGTGGTCCGGGCCCCGACGGAATGGGATTCACCTACCGAGAAGCCGTCCAGGAGCTGATCGTCGTCGCCCGGCCCGAGGCCCGGCTGCGCGCCGGGGAGCGGGACGTCCGCTCGGCCTCCGGCTCCGACGTGTCGGCCCTGAACATGTTCCTCTCCGACGAACAGCTCTCCCTTGAACCACTGTTCGGCAACGAAGAACGGCTGCGGGCCGCCGCGCCCCCGGCCGACGCCGACGACGACCTGCCCGACCTGGCCCTCTTCTACCGCGTCCGCGGCGGCGACGACCGGTCCGAGGAGCTGCGTGCGCGGATGGCGGCGCTGCCGGGCATCGACACGGCGTACGTCAAGCCGGGCGCCGTCCCGGCCTCCATCGACCCGTCGCCGACGCAGCCGCACGACCTCGACGAGGCGACCCGGCGCCGCAAGGAGGGCATGCCCGTCACGCCCGACTTCACCAGCCGCCAGGGCTATCTGCAACCGGCCCCCGAGGGCATCGACGCCCGCTGGGCGTGGCAGCGGACCGGCGGCTCCGGTGAGGGCGTCACCGTCATCGACGTCGAGGGTGCCTGGCAGTTGCGCCACGAGGACCTCGCCGCGAAGCTCGCGGGCGTCGTCGTCGGCGCCCCCATCCAGGACCTGGCCTGGCGCAACCACGGCACCGCGGTGATCGGCGTCCTCGGCGGCGACCGCAACGGCCTCGGCGTCACCGGCATCGTCCCGGAGGCCGTGACGGCGGCCGCCTCCTTCCAGCCCCTCGGCACGGCGGCCACCATCCACGCGGCGGCCGAGCGGCTGAACCGCGGCGACATCATCCTGCTCGAACTGCACCGCCCGGGGCCGAGGTTCGACTTCGAGCCGCGCGACGACCAGAGGGGCTACATCGCCATCGAGTGGTGGCCCGACGACTACGCGGCGGTGCGCCACGCCACCGCGAAGGGCATCCTCGTCGTGGGCGCGGCGGGCAACGGCGCCGAGTCCCTGGACGACGCGGTCTACGAGCACCGGCCCGACGGCTTCCCGTCCTGGTGGCGCAACCCCTTCAACCCGACCAACCGCTCCTCCGGCGCGGTCCTGGTGGGCGCCGGCGCGCCGCCGCCCGGCACGCACGGCCGCGACCACGGCCCGGACCGCTCGCGCCTGGCGTTCTCCAACTACGGCGCCCGGGTGGACGCGCAGGGCTGGGGCCGCGAGACCACGACGACCGGCGGCTTCTGGGACCGGCCCGGCGATCTTCAGGGCGGCGCCGACGAAATCGCCTGGTACACCGACACGTTCTCCGGCACGTCCTCCGCGTCGCCGATCGTCGTCGGCGCCCTCGCCGCGCTCCAGGGCATGCTGAAGGCCGCGGGCCAGCAGCCGATGACCCCCGAGCGGGCGCGTGCGGTGCTGCGCTCCACGGGTTCGCCGCAGCAGGACGCGCCGGGCAGGCCCGCGTCGCAGCGCATCGGCAACCGTCCCGACATCAAGGCGGCGGTCACGAACCTGCTGCCGTCGGCGGTGGGTTCGGGACAGGCCGAGCGGTACTGGGACGAGCTGCTCCCGTATCCGCCGGAACTTCCGCCGCGGCTCCGGCTGTTCGTGGCCGGGCAGTGGCGCAACCTCGACAACCCGTCCCCCGAGATGCGGCAGGCGGTGCACGCCGCCTTCGCCGGGGGCCGACCGGACGTACGCGTCTGGTTCTCGGACGACGAGGTCGTCGGCCTCGTCGTCACAGGCTGAACCGTTCCATCAGTCGATCAGTGAGGGAAGGTGGCACAGGCATGAGCACCACCCCGCAGATGAGTCAACTGGGTCAGCACCAAGGACAGCAGTACGGCCAGCAGTTCGGTCAGCAGCAGTACGGCCAGCAGCAGGGCCCGAGCACGGCCCCGCCGCGGCAGCAGGGGCAGCAGCAGTACCAGCAGCAGCCCATCGGCCAGCAGCAGTACGGCTCCCAGCAGGGCATCCAGGGCCAGGGCCAGCAGGGCATCCAGCAGCAGCCCGGCATGCAGGGCCAGCCCGGCATGCAGCAGGTCCCGCCGCAGTTGCGCCAGCAGTTGCAGCAGCTCGGCCAGCAGCAGCCCTTCCAGCACCTGCTCCAGCAGTTCGGCCAGGAGCAGCAGGAGCAGCAGATCCCGCAGGCGCTCGCGCCGGAGATCTCCACCCAGGCGCTCGCGTCCAACGTGGCGACGGCGTTCTGGGACGTCGTCCAGCCGCTCCCCGGCCAGGCGGACATCCTCTATCTGCACGTCGACAACGCCTGGCGGGCCTTCGTCAACCCCAGCCACCACACGCGTGACGAGGTCCAGGAGGCGTTCGCCTTCGGACAGCAGGTGATCGGCTACTACGACACCAGCAACCCCGGCTACCTGCTGGCCATCGTGGTCACGAAGTGACCCGCTGACGGCACCGCGCCGTTCGCCGGGCGGGCGGAAACCTCCGCCCGCCCGGTGAACGGCCTCAGCATGTACTACAGGGCCACGCCGAGCAGCGCGTCCACGGCACGCGACACGATGCCGGGCGCGCCCTCGTCCGTACCGCCCTCCGCGTCCTGGCGGGCTGCCCAGCGGTCGACCGCGGCGAGCGCCGTCGGGGCGTCCAGGTCATGGGCGAGGGCCTCGCGGATCTCCTCGACGAGCGCCTCGGCGGCGGGCCCGTCGGGGCGGGACACCGCCGCACGCCAGCGCTCCAGCCGCTCGACGGCCTCTTCGAGGACGCCGTCCGTCCACTCCCAGTCCGCGCGGTAGTGGTGCGCGAGGAGGGCGAGACGGATCGCGGCGGGGTCGACGCCGTCGCGGCGCAGCTTCGACACGAAGACGAGGTTGCCCTTGGACTTGGACATCTTCGCGCCGTCCAGGGCGACCATGCCGGCGTGGACGTACGCCTTGGCGAAGGGGTGTTCGCCGGTCAGGGCCTGGGCGTGGGACGCGCCCATCTCGTGGTGCGGGAAGGCGAGGTCCGAGCCGCCGCCCTGGATGTCGAAGCCCATGCCCAGGTGGTCGAGGGCGATGGCCACGCACTCGATGTGCCAGCCGGGCCGGCCGCGGCCCAGCGAGCCGCCGTCCCAGCTCGGCTCGCCGTCGCGGGCCGCCATCCAGAGCATCGGGTCGAGCGGGTTCTTCTTGCCCGGCCGCTCCGGGTCGCCGCCGCGCTCGGCGGAGAGCAGCTTCATGGCGGCGGCGTCCAGCCCGGACACCTCCCCGAAGTGGGGGTCGGACTCGACGGAGAAGTAGACGTCGCCGTCGAGTTCGTAGGCGGCGCCGAGGTCACGGAGGCGTTCGACGAGCGGCACGATGCCGGGTATCGCCTCGACGGCTCCGATGTAGTGCTTCGGCGGCAGGAGGCGCAGCGCGGTCATGTCCTCGCGGAACAGGGCGGTCTCGCCCTCGGCGAGCTCGACCCAGTCCTTGCCGTCGCGGTTGGCGCGTTCCAGGAGCGGGTCGTCCACGTCGGTCACGTTCTGGACGTAGTGAACCTGCCGCTTGGTGTCGAGCCACACGCGCTGCACGAGGTCGAACGCGTTGTAGGTCGCCGCGTGCCCCATGTGGGTGGCGTCGTACGGAGTGATGCCGCAGACGTAGATACGGGCGACGGGACCGGGGTCGAGGGTGACGAGTCCACCGGTCGCGGTGTCGTGGATCCGGAGGTCGCGGCCCTTGCCAGGAAGGGCGGGGACCTCAGAAGCGGGCCAGGCATGCATGCCCTGAGCCTAACCGGACGGGGCGTCCGCATACGAGTGGGGATCATCGGAACGGTGGCTGATCCCGCGCTCTTGCGCGATCGGCCGGTGTGTGCGGGGGTGTGGTGCGGGTGGTTTGGGTCGGACCGGTGGCCGGGGACGGGTCGGTGGCCGGAGCCGGGTCGGACCGGTGGCCAGGTACGGGTCAGACCGGTGGCCAGGGAATCGCGGGCCAGTCGCCCGTCGGTTCCGGGTGGCGGCCCGACGCCAGCAGGGCCGCGACCCGTGCGCGCAGCGCCTCGGTCTCCGCGGCGGTGATCAGCCCGCCCAGCCGCTCGGCGAGGGCGGCACCCTCCTTGAGGCCGTCCCTGAGGGTCTGGAGGGCCTCGATCGCCTCCTCGGTCAGGGGCTCCCCCGCCCACCCCCACAGCAGCGTCCGCAGCTTGTTCTCGACGTGGAAGGTGACGCCGTGGTCGATGCCGTACAGACGGCCGTCGGCGGGCAGCAGGTGACCGCCTTTGCGGTCGCTGTTGTTGATCACGGCGTCGAGGACCGCGAGGCGGCGCAGGCGTACGTCGTCGGCGTGCACGAGGAGCGCCGTCCGTTCCTCGTCGACCTGGGCGAGACCGACCGCTTTCCAGCCCTCGCCCGGTTCGTCGCCGTCGACCAGGGCGAGCAGCTGCGCGTCGCCGGAGGCCTCGATCCACAGCTGGCACATGCCCTCGCCGTGCGGTCCTGTCCGCAGGACCGTCGGCGGCACCAGGTCCCAGCCGGTGGCCCGGGACACCTCGTACGCGGCGACCTCGCGCTGTGCGAGCGTGCCGTCGGGGAAGTCCCACAGGGGGCGCTCCCCGGCGACCGGCTTGTAGACGCAGGCGGCCTCCTGGCCCTCGTACGCCACCGTGCAGTACAGCACCGCGTTCGAGGCCTCACGGATGCGGCCGCGCACGGTCAGCTCGCCGTGGGTGAGGAGCGTGACGGGGTCGGCGCTCACGCTCCCCGCCGGTATCCGTTCTGGCGCGGGCATACGTGTCCTTCCGGGTCGAGCGGGAGGCTGCACAGCGGGCACGGCGGGCGTCCCGCGTTCACGACGTCGAGGGCTCTTTTGGCGAAGGCGCGGGCCTGCGCGCCGGTGAGGCGGACGCGCAGCATGGGCGGGCCGTTCTCGTCGTCCTGCAGAAGCCTTTCCTCCGCGGCGGCGAGATCGTCGTCGGATTCGGCGTCCAGCTCGACGAGGGCCTGCGCCTCGACGACCATCCGCTCCTCTTCGCCGTCCCAGGCGAGCGCCATGGTGCCGACCCGGAACTCCTCCTCCACGGGGGAGTCGAGCGGCGCGCTGTCGGTGACCTCGGTGGGGGCGACGGCCGGCACGGGGGCGCTGCCCCCGCTGCGGCGCACGACCTCGTCGAGGAGTTCCTCCATGCGCTCGGCGAGCGCGGCCACCTGGGTCTTCTCCAGGGCGACGCTGGTCACCCTGACCCCGGCGGAGGCCTGGAGGAAGAACGTACGCCGTCCGGGCAGCCCGACCGTTCCCGCGACGAAACGCTCCGGGGGGTCGTAGAGGAACACCTGACGGGACACGACCTGTCTCCATTGGATCGACTGCAAGAGGGCTGCTTCTAGAGGACTGTTTCAACCGCGAGAGGGCGGCTTCGACCGCTTCACCCTACTGCGGGCGACGATCACGGTGCGCCCGCACCGCCCCCGACCGTCGCGTCGCCGCTCGGCGGCTCCTCGCGCGGCGCCAGCGAGGCGAAGTCACCGGTGTCCCCGAGGCGTACGAGGAAGGGGCGCAGCCGCGTGTAGCGGATGACGGTGACGGAACAGGGCTCCACGGAGATGCGCTGGAAGAGGTCGAGGTGGAGTCCGAGTGCTTCGGCGACGAGGGACTTGATGATGTCGCCGTGCGAGCACATCAGGTACACGGCGTCCTCGCCGTGTTCGCGCTCCACGCGCGCGTTCCACTCGCGGACCGCCTCGGCGGCCCGTGTCTGCATGGCCCGCATCGATTCGCCGCCGGGGAACGCGGCCGCGGAGGGATGCTGCTGGACGACCTCCATCAGCGGCTCGTCGGTGAGCTCGGCGAGCTTGCGGCCCGACCAGTCGCCGTAGTCGCACTCCCCGATGCGGTCCTCCGTGTGCGCGTGGAGTCCGGGCCTGGCGGCGAGGAGCGGCGCCACGGTCTCCTGGCAGCGTTGCAGGGGGCTGGTGACGACCTCTGCTATCGGCAGCGCCGCGAGCCGCCCGGGCAGCGCGGCGGCCTGCGCGGCACCCCGCTCGTCGAGGGCCACACCGGGGGTCCACCCGGCGAGCAGACCGGCGGTGTTGGCGGTGGAGCGTCCGTGCCGGACGAGAATCAGCGTGGGCATGCGGTTCAGCCTAGGCGCCCCGGAGGTGCAACAGGCGGGGTGGCTGGGAACAATGCGCAGTGTGATTGTCGACTGCGCCATTTATCGCGGGGGCCGCCGGAGAGAAGGCCCCCAGGACTTCTCCGACGCCCTGGACGAGGCGCGGGCGACGGGTGACGCGTTCGTGTGGATCGGGCTGCACGAGCCGACGGAGGAGGAGTTCGACGAGGTCAGCCAGGAGTTCGGGCTGCATCCCCTGGCCGTGGAGGACGCCCTCAAGGCCCACCAGCGGCCCAAGCTGGAGGTCTACGACGACTCGCTGTTCATGGTCCTCAAGCCGGTCGTGTACGAGCCGGACAGCGACAAGGTCTCCTCCGGCGAGGTCATGATCTTCGTGGGCGACTCGTTCGTGGTGACCGTCCGGCACGGCGAGGGGGCGCCCCTGGGCGCGGTGCGCCACCGTCTGGAGGCCGAACCGGACGTCCTGAAGCACGGCCCGACGTCGGTCCTGTACTCCATCGCGGACGCCTCCGTGGACCACTATCTGGAGGTCGCCGACGAGTTGCAGGCGGACCTGGAGGTCCTGGAGGCGGAGGTCTTCTCTCCGGAGGGCGGCCGTTCGCGCCCCACGGCGTCGCGGATCTACACCTTCAAGCGGCAGATCCTGGAGTTCCGCCGGGCCACCGGGCCGTTGGCGCTGCCCGTGGCGCGCCTCTCCGGAGTGGGCCCTTTCAGTCCCTCCGTGCCCTTCGTGGACGAGACGGCGCGGCCGTTCTTCCGGGACGTCAACGACCATCTGACGCGCGTCAACGAGTCCGTGGAGGGCCTGGACCGGCTGGTGTCGGACATCCTGTCCGCGCATCTGGCGCAGATGAGCGTGCGGCAGAACGACGACATGCGGAAGATCTCGGCCTGGGCCGCCATGGCGGCGGTCCCCACGATGATCGCGGGTGTCTACGGCATGAACTTCGACCACATGCCCGAGCTGCACTGGGTGTGGACGTATCCGGCCGTGCTGCTCCTGATGGCGGTCCTTGAGGTCGTCCTGTACCGGATGTTCAAGCGCCGCGGCTGGATGTAGCTCCCGGCGCGCGGAACGAGTCCGGCGCCGCCACGAGGCCGTAACCGCGGGCCCCGTGCGGCGTTGTTCCTCGTGACGGCCGTGGCGGGGAAGACCCCCCGAGCCCCCACCACGGCCGCTGACTTATCCCTTCCGCTACGCCAGACCGGCGCGCTCCAGGGCCTCCGTGCCCGCCCGCAGCGCCGTGATCCGCTCCTCCAGCGTGAAGCCCGCGGGGGCCAGCGTGAGCGTGGTGACACCGGCGGCGGCGTAGGCCCGCATCCGGTCGGCGATCCGGTCCACGGAACCGAGCAGCGTGGTCGAGTCGATCAGCTGGTGCGGCACGGCGGCGGCAGCCCCGTCCTTGTCGCCCGCCAGGTACTTGTCCTGGATCTCGGCGGCCTCCTTCTCGTACCCCATGCGCTGCGCGAGCTGGTTGTAGAAGTTCTGCTTACGGCTACCCATGCCGCCGACGTAGAGGGCGGTGTACGGCCGGAACATGTCGGCGAGGGACTCGACCCGGTCGTCGTCGCCGACGGCCAGGGGCAGCGTCGGGACGACGTCGAAGCCCTCCATGGTCTGGCCGGCCTTCTCGCGCCCGGCGCGCAGGTGCTTGATCGCCGTCTCCTCCAGGTGCTCGGCGGCCGGGAAGATCAGCAGGGCGCCGTCGGCGATCTCGCCGGTCTGCTCCAGGTTCTTGGGGCCGATCGCGGCGATGTACAGCGGGATGTGCTCGCGCTGCGGGTGGACGGTCAGCTTGAGGGGCTTGCCGGGGCCGCCGGGCAGCGGCAGCGTCCAGTGCTCGCCCTCGTAGGAGAGGCGCTCCCGGGTCATGGCCTTGCGGACGATCTCGACGTACTCACGCGTGCGTGCCAGCGGCTTGTCGAACTTCACGCCGTACCAGCCCTCGGAGACCTGCGGGCCCGATACGCCGAGGCCGAGCCGGAAACGGCCGCCGGAGAGGGAGTCGAGGGTCGCCGCCGTCATCGCGGTCATCGCGGGCTGCCGGGCCGGGATCTGGAAGATGGCGGACCCGATGTCGATGCGCTCGGTCTGCGCGGCCACCCAGGACAGCACCGTCGCGGCGTCCGAGCCGTACGCCTCCGCGGCCCAGCAGACCGCGTAGCCCAGCTTGTCGGCCTCCTTGGCCACGGCGAGATTGTCCGCGTCCATCCCCGCGCCCCAGTAGCCGAGGTTGATCCCGAGCTGCATGACAGACCCCTTACCGCTGTACTCATGAGTAACGTCCCTGTGCCGGGGACTGTAAAGGGTGACCGAGTTATCCACAATCACTGCTTCGTCCACAGGCCCGCCCACCGCCGTTGCCCGGCCAGTAATCTCCGTGCCCATGGAGCAGAGGCATCTCGGCCGGACCGGCCTTCGCGTGTCCCGCATCGGACTCGGCACCCTCACCTGGGGCCACACCGAGGAGAACGACGCCGCCGAGCTGTTGAAGGTGTTCTGGGAGGCGGGCGGCACCCTGGTCGACACCGCCGATGTGTACGGAGACGGGGAGGCCGAGTATCTGCTCGGGCGGCTGGTCGAGCGGCTCGTGCCGAGGCGCGACCTGGTCATCGCCACCAAGGCGGGCAGCGTCCCGGACCCCGAGCGGCGCTTCGACGGTTCGCGCGGCCACCTGCTCGCCGCGCTCGACGCCTCCCTCGCCCGCCTCAACACCGACTATGTGGACCTGTGGCAGGTGCACGCCTTCGACCCGGAGACACCTCTGGAGGAGACGTTGCAGGCCCTCGACATAGCGGTGAACAGCGGGCGGGCCCGCTATGCGGGGGTCTCCAACTTCTGCGGCTGGCAGCTCGCCAAGGCCGCCACGTGGCAGCTCGCACCGCCCGGCACCCGCACCCGCCTGGCCAGTACGCAGATGGAGTACTCCCTGTTGCAGCGCGGCGTCGAGCGGGAGGTGCTGCCGGCCGCCGTCGACCTCGGAGTCGGCCTGCTGCCGTCCTCGCCGCTCGGGCGGGGCGTGCTCACGGGGAAGTACCGCCACGCCACCCCCGCCGACTCGCGCGGCGGTTCGGACCACCTGGCGCCCTTCGTCGCGCCGTACCTCGACGACACGGCGGGCCGCATCGTCGACGCGGTCGCGACGGCCGCCGACGGGCTCGCGGCCACCCCGCTCCAGGTCGCCCTCGCGTGGGTGCGGGACCGCCCCGGAGTGACGGCCCCCATCGTCGGCGCGCGCAACGCGCAGCAGCTCACGGCCGCGTTGTCAGTGGAGACCCTTAGTCTTCCTGACGAGATCTGCCGGGCGCTCGACGACGTGTCGGCGCCGGTGCACCGCTATCCCGATCACGACTGGAGCACGCTGTGAGTACGGAACCCGCTGCCGCGGAGGACCCCGAGGCCGCTGCCGCGGAGCAGGCGGAGTCGCCCGGCGCGGAGGAAGCCACGCCGGAATCGCCGAAGACGCCCGAAGGCGAGGGCGGGGCCGAGGCCGAGGGCACCGAGCTGTCCGAGGCCGAGGCGGAGATCGCCGCGCAGCGGGAGCTGCGGGAGCGGATCGAGCAGCGGAAGGCCGCCAAGCAGGGGCCGATCGGGGCCGGGGCGAAGCTGAGCGGGACCGCCGCCGATCTGCTGGCCGCCGTGCGGGCCGTGGAGAGCGGCGAGAAGCCCGTCGCGTCCGCCTTCCGCGACCCGCAGCCCGCACCGCGCAGGCCCGCACCGTCCGGCGCCCCGGAGCCCGTGCGCCCGCAGCGCCCCGAGCCGTCACGGGCACCCGCGGCGGAGACCGTCGAGGCCGTCGCCGCCGTGCTCGCCGAGGGTGGCGCGCCGGCCGCCCTCGCGGCGCCGGCGGCGGCCGCGCTCGGCGAGGGCGCCGACGGGCAACTGCGCGCGGACCCGTGGCAGTTGCTGCGGGTCGCCGGGGTGCGGCCCGAGCAGGCCGACGGGTTCGCCAGAGCGCTGCTCGGCCCGGAGTGCGGGCCGGACGACGAGCGCAGGGGCCGCGCGATCACCGTTTGGCTCCTGGAGCAGGCCGCCCTCGCCGGGCACACGGCGCTCGACTCCGCGGCGCTGACCGCCGCGCTGGGGCAGCGCGCGGTGCCCGATCCGGACGCGGCCGTGCAGAGCGCGCTCGCCGAGGGCGACGCCCTGGTCTTCCAGGACGCCCTCGAAGGGGCCGAGGCACCGGTCCGGCGCCCGGCCGACGAGGGAGCGCGGGACGGCGAGGGGGACGAGGAGGGCACGGCCGAGGAGCCGGCGCGCCCGGTCCGCGTCCTGATCGGCCTGGAGCGGTACGCACTCGCGGAGGAGAGCCTCGCCGACGGCCTCGCCCGGGTGATCAACTCCCTGCCGAAGGAGGACGGCGAGGGCCCGTTGGCCGCCGACTGGGAGGCCGCCGCCGCGCAGGCGTCGGGCACCACCGCCGAGCTGATCCGTGCCGTCGCCGGGCACGGCCTCGTGCTGCACTCCGGCGGCGAGGAGGCCCGCGCCGAGCCCGCCGCCCTGGTCGCCGCGGCCACGGCGCTCGGCCTGCGCGTGTGCGCCGCCGCCCACAGCGCCGAAGGACGCCGCCGCCTCGCGCGGGCGACGGGCTCGGACGGGGCCGCGGTGACCGTGGCGGGGCTGCTCAGCGGAGACCAGGGCCCCGGACGCGACGCGGACGGCGCGCTCGCGCTCGACCTCCTGGTCGTCCTGGACGCACCGCAGCTGGACGTGGAGAGCGCCGCGATGCTCGTCGAGTCGCTGCCGGACGGCGCCCGCCTGGTGCTCAGCGGCGACCCCGGCGTCCTGTGGTCGGCGGGGCCCGGCCGGGTCTTCGCCGACCTCGTCGCCGCGCGCTGCTGCCCGCAGGTCGTCTCGCGCACCCCCGACCCCGGCCCCCTCGGGGAGCTGACGTCCGGCATCGGCATCGGCGAGCTGAACCAGGTCGAGGCGCCCGGCAAGGAGGTCGTCCTCGTCCCCGTGCGGGACGCCGCCGAGGCGATCCACCGCACCGTGCAGCTCGTCGCCGACTCCGTGCCGAGGGCGATCGGGGTGCCCGCGGAGCAGACACAGGTCATCACGCCGGGACACGGCGGCGCGGCAGGCACCCGCGCGCTCAACGCGGCGCTGAAGGAACGGCTGAATCCGGGCCCTGGCCGGTTCGGCGGCTTCGACCCGGACGACCGGGTCGCGCACGTCCCCGCCCCGGGCCGCACGACGCTCGGCCGCGTGGTGCGGGCCGACGCGGAGGGACTGCACCTGGAGTGCGACGGCGCCCCCGTCGTCGTACCCAAGGAGCGGGTGGAGCGGGAAGTGCGGCACGCGTGGGCGCTCACCGCGCATCAGGCCACGGGGCAGCGCTGGCCCGCCGTGGTCGTGGTGCTGCCGGGCGACGCCGCGCAGGCGCTGACCCGCCCCTGGGTCTACACCGCGTTCAGCCGCGGGGAGCGGCACCTGTCGGTCGTGCAGGGCGTGGAGCAGGCGCTGCCCCGCGCGGTGGCGGAGCGCCTCTGGAAGGAGCGTACGACGCGGTTGCAGACGCTGCTGCGCCCGCAGGTGCCCGCGGAGCCGGCCGCGGCGGCCTGAGCCGAACCGCGTCCGCTCGCCCGGTGAACGCGCTCGCCGCCCCCGGGAGGGAGCGGCGAGCGCAGGAGCGATTCGCCACGCAGGCGCGTCAGCGACCAGCTGTTGTGTCGGTGTCGGTGTCGTCTTCGTCATCGGCGTCGTCGATCTCGTCGAGCGGCACCGGGACGTCGGGATCGATGTCGACGTCCGCGTCGAGGCCGTCGAGTCCGTCGTCGTCCGCTTCGTCGTCGAAGACCACGCTGACGTCGAAGCGGCACACCACCCGGTGCGGGTCGGCGTGGTCGAAGGGGGCGTCGAGCCACTCCCCCGGCTCGGCGGGGGTGTCCACCGCGGTGACCCAGAGCGTCGAGTCGCCCTCCTCCAGGCCGAACTCCTTGTGCCGGGAGGAGATCTCGTCCGGTTCGAACTCGCCGAAGAGGACGCCCAGGGCGCTGTGCACGGTGTCGGCCGAGCCGTTGCTCCCCGCGACGCCCGCGTCGAGGTCGGCGACCCGCTGGGCCTGCGCCATGAGGCGCTGCGGCTCCGCCACGGTGTAGTCACGGCGGATCAGCACGCTCAGCGCGTTGGCCTCCTCCGGGCCCTGGTAGGGCGGCAGTGCCTCCTCCGTGCCGGGAATCTCGAAGGGCGTGACCTCGTCGTAGCGGTCGTAGAGGAGTTCGTCGTACTCCTCCGCCGCCGCGGCGAGTTCGTTGAACGCTTCGTAGACGGCCGGATCATCCTCGCCCGACCTGCGTTCGACCGCGGCCAGGTGGCGGTCGAGCGCGGTCTTGACCGCCTCGGCGGCGGCACGTACCTCGGCAGCGGTGGGCTGCGCAGCATCAGACATAGTGCAGACGCTATCCGTACCGGGCCCGTGCCCGCACAATAGATGCGATGCCGGAATACGAATTTGTCGACGTGTATGTACCGCGCGGGGTCACCCGCAAGGAAGCCACACGCCTGCTGACGGACCACGCAGAGTACGGACACTGGGAGTTGGACCGCCTGAGACTGCACCCCGACGGCAGCCGCAGAGTGCGGCTGAAGCGGCGGATCATCCGCCAGGTGCGGGCCACCTGGTGAGTGCCGCGTGCCCGGGAAGACCGGGCCGCGGCGCGGGAAAGACGGAGCGGGCCCCACGACGGTGGGGCCCGCTCCGTTCGGCGTGCTCGGACTGTGCTCGGACGGGGGTGGCTCAGGCGGCCGCCCGTGCCCTCCGGTAGAGCACCGCGCCCGCGAGCAGCGCGCCCGCGCCGAGCGGCAGCGCGAGGCCGAGCGGCAGCTCACTGCCGGTCGAGGCGAGCTGCGACGTCCCCTCGGGCGGCGTGACGAGCTGCGCGCCCGGGTTGCCCGGGATGGCGTGGTCGCCGCCCGGGTCGTGCGGCGACTGGGGGGTGCCGGGGGTGCCGGGATCGCCGGGCTTACCCGGCTGCCCCGGGTCACCGGGCTTACCGGGGTCGCCAGGCTTGCCCGGGTCACCGGGCTTACCGGGGTCGCCGGGCTTGCCCGGGTCACCTGGCTTACCCGGATCGCCCGGCTTACCCGGGTCGCCAGGCTGGCCCGGCTGCTCGGGCTGGCCCGGCTGTCCAGGGTCGGTCGGGGGCTTTCCGCCGCCCGGCGGAGTCCCGGCGTCACCGGAGTCGTTGTCGCATTCGTTGCCCATGGCGGCGTTGCCGAGGCCGCCGATGGTGACGCTGTTGCCACAGACGTTCACCGGGGCGTTGATCGGCAACTGCACGTTGTTGCCGGAGCCGACACCGGGCGAGTCGCCGGCGTGCCCGTCGGCCTTGGCTCCGCCACCGGACGGCTTGTGCGAACCGCCGCCCTTGCCCGAGGTGTTGGCACAGGTGTTCCCTGCCGCCGGGTTGAGGACGCCGACCACGTTCACGGTGTTTCCGCACACGTTGACCGGGACGTCGACGGGGAGCTGGACGGTGTTGCCCGCCAGCACGCCGGGCGAGTTCGAACTGCTTCCGTTCGCGCCTGAATCCGCGTGTGCGTAGTTGCCGGTCGCGGCGAGCACGCCGGTCGCGGCCGCCACGGTGATCAGGCCTTTGCGCGTGACCTGTCGCATAGCTGTTCCCTGCCTTTTGCCGTACATCCGGATGACGTTCGAGCCTGCTGGCCCGGACGTGGAATACCGGTCGGCCCCGGAGCGCATGGCGTGCGCTCCGGGGCCGACGAGCTCAGACCCTCAACGGGTGAGGCGCGGCAACATCACTTGTTGACGCAGTAGTTGCCGAAGGTGGGGTTCAGCAGCCCGATCACGGAGACGGTGTTGCCACAGGCGTTCACCGGCACGTGCACGGGCACCTGGACAACGTTGCCCGACGCGACGCCGGGGGAGTTGACAGCGGCGCCCTGGGCACCGGCGTCGGCGGTGGCGACACCCGCACCGGCGAGCACGAGACCACCGGTGGCAGCCACAGCAGCGACGACCTTCTTGAGCATTATTCCTCCTAGTTGGCAATGCAGTCCCAGCCGCGGACTGCATCACCTGTAACGAGGAGGGATCTCCATGGCTACGAGCCTATGGTCTCATTCACTCTTTTCAGTCAAATACGCACGCGCTGACGATTGTTGGTGTTTCGTTTCGGTCAGGAAGCCTCGATGAAGCGGTCCAGGACCCGGACACCGAACTTCAGGCCGTCGACCGGCACCCGCTCGTCGACGCCGTGGAACATGCCCGCGAAGTCCAGCTCCGGCGGCAGCTTCAGCGGGGCGAAGCCGAAGCCGCGGATGCCGAGGTCGTCGAAGGACTTGGCGTCCGTGCCGGCCGAGAGCATGTACGGCACGGCGCGGGCGATCGGGTCCTCCGCCCGCAGGGCGGTCTGCATGGCGTCGACGAGAGCGCCGTCGAAGGTGGTCTCCAGGGCCTTGTCGGCGTGCACGTCCTCGCGCCGGACGTTCGGGCCGAGGAGCCGGTCCAGGTCGGCGAGGAACTCCTCCTCGTACCCCGGCAGGTAGCGGCCGTCGACGTGCGCGGTGGCCTGGCCCGGGATCACGTTCACCTTGTAGCCCGCGCCGAGCTGCGTGGGGTTGGCGGTGTTCTGGAGGGAGGCGCCGATGAGCTTGGCGATGCCGCCGAGCTTGGCGAGCGTCTCGTCCATGTTCTCCGGGTCGAGCTCGGTGCCGAGGGCGTCGCCGAGCTCGTCGAGGAAGTGCCGCAGCGTCTTGGTGACCCGCACCGGGAACTTGTGCCGTCCGAGGCGCCCGACCGCCTCGGAGAGCTCGGTGATCGCGTTGTCCTTGTGGATCATCGAGCCGTGTCCGGCGGTGCCGTCCACGGTCAGCTTCATCCAGTGCATGCCCTTCTGGGCCGTCTCGACGAGGTAGAGCCGCAGGTTCTCGTTGACGGTGAAGGAGAAGCCGCCGACCTCGCTGATCGCCTCCGTGCACCCCTCGAAGAGGTCAGGGTGGTTGTCGACGAGGTACCGCGCGCCGTACGTGCCGCCCGCTTCCTCGTCCGCGAGGAACGCCAGGACGATGTCGCGCGGGGGCTTGCGGCCGCTGCGCATCCGGTCCCGTACGACCGCGAGGGTCATCGCGTCCATGTCCTTCATGTCGACGGCGCCCCGGCCCCACACGCAGCCGTCCGCGATCTCCCCGGAGAAGGGGTTGTGCGTCCAGTCGGCGGCGTTGGCCGGCACGACGTCCGTGTGGCCGTGGATGAGGAGCGCGGGCCGCGACGGGTCCTCGCCCTCGATCCTCGCGACCGTGGAGGCCCTGCCGGGGTGGGACTCGAAGATCTTCGGTTCGAGACCGACCTCGGCGAGCTTCTCCGCGACGTACTCGGCGGCCTTGCGCTCCCCCGGGCCCGAGTGGTCGCCGTAGTTGCTCGTATCGATCTGGATCAGTTCGCGACAGAGGTCGACGACCTCGTCCTCACCGGTGACGGCCTTGCCCGTGCTGGACCCGCTCACGCTGGCTCCTCCCGCATTCGCTGCTGGTGGTCCCCTTCATCCTCCCTCTCCGCGGCTCCGCGCCCAAGGGCGGGCGGGTGTCGTCACGCGCCGTTCACAGCGGACCAGGGGGGTGATCGAGTACCCCTGGAGGCCTGGTAATGTTCTCTCTGTCGCCGCGGGAAACACCCCGCAGAGACAAACACCCGGTCCGGGTGGCGGAATGGCAGACGCGCTAGCTTGAGGTGCTAGTGCCCTTTATCGGGCGTGGGGGTTCAAGTCCCCCCTCGGACACAAGCAAGGCCCCAGTCGTGAGACTGGGGCCTTTCGCGTGTGGGCCCAATCCGGTCGGCCGCCGGTCAGGACCCGCCCGTGGAGTCCCGCCAGTGGGCGTGGTTGCGGCGGGCGGCCCGGGTGTCGGCGTGCCGCTCGCCCAGCGCGGAGCCGTAGCTCTCGGCGAGCTCGGCGAAGGCGGCCGCCGCACGGTCGGGGTGGCCGCTCGCGCCGAGCCAGTGGGCGTGCTGCCACCGGCAGCTCAGTGCGCGCACGTCGCCGGGGCCCAGCGCCCCCGAGGCGTCCACGGACAGCTCGGCGAAGAGGTCGGCCGCGGCGGCCGCGTCGCCGCCGATGCCGCACCACCGGGCCCGCTCGTGCCGCGCCTGGAGCGTGTCGGGGTGCGTCGGCCCGCGTTCGACGGCCAGCCGCTCGGCGAGCCGCGCGTACCCCTGGGCGGCCTCGGCCGCGTGTCCGTTCTCGCCCTCGGCGTGCGCCAGGGCCCGGTGCGCGAGGAGGGTGAGCTCGTGGTGTTCGCCGAGCACGTGGTCGCACTGGGGCGCGAGACCCCGCAGGGCGGTCAGCGCGCCGGCCGGGTCGCCGGCCTCTCCCGACGCGACGGCCCGGCGCAG
Organism: Streptomyces sp. NPDC030245; assembly: GCF_055572995.1. Classification (NCBI taxonomy): domain Bacteria; kingdom Bacillati; phylum Actinomycetota; class Actinomycetes; order Kitasatosporales; family Streptomycetaceae; genus Streptomyces; species Streptomyces sp. NPDC030245. The sequence continues at coordinate 434,179 of NZ_JBVICF010000005.1, forward strand.
GCGCTCCGGCACCTCGGCGGGGGTCAGCGGGCGGAACGCGGCGTTCACGGCCAGGGCCAGCTGGTCGCTCGTCCCCGTGCCGCACCGCTGGGGCCTCGGCTCCCCCTTCGCGGCGAGGACCCGGGAGGTGTGCCGGTAGACGGCCTCCAGCGTGAGCAGTTCCCGTTCCGCGGCGGAGCCGTCGCGGAGGAACTTGATCAGCTCCCCCGTGAACAGCGTGTGCCGGTCGCCCAGGGGGGCGCGGGCCGGGGCGTTCGCGGGGGCCGAGGCCAGGACGAACGTGCCGGCGATCTCCAGCTGGCCGAAGTAGAGCGACGCGGTGTCCCCCATCGCCTCGATGGCCCGGCCCGAGAAGCAGCAGTCGAGCAGCAGCACGCGGTTCCTGGCCGGTGCGGACGCCATGGTCTCGCGGATCAGGTCGAAGCGCAGGCTCGACCAGCCGAGCAGCCTGGTGTCGCTGCCGGTGAGCAGGAGGTGGAGCAGGCCGCGGTCGTCCAGCGCGCCGTGCCCCGCGAAGTAGACGAGGAACATGTCCTGCACCGCGCTCGCCGCGCGGCTGAGCGCCTCCCCCACCCGCTGGGGCTCCTTGACGTCGCGCAGCACCGTGCAGCGCGCCTCGGGCAGCGCGCAGCCTCCGGCGCCGGTGAGCAGGGTGCGCAGGTCGTCGAGGTTGTTGCGCACCGCGGGGAGCGGGGGCAGCTCGGTGTCGTCGTAGCTGCCGCAGCCGATGAGGACCGCATGCGAGTCGGAGCCGCTGGCCAGCCGCACGTCGTCCCCCTCTTGCCGCACCGCACCGCTGCCCAAATGGTAGCGAGGCAACTCATTTGAGGAGGGGCGCTCTTACCGCTGTCCGAGGTTTCGGGCATGCTGGCCAATCCGAAGTCGGCGCGACGGGTGGGGGTTGCGATGGGACGCACGGACACGATGGACAACGCCGGCGAGTTAGGGCGCGAGGGAGGCTCTCACCAGGCTTCCGCCGTCTGCACGGCGTTCCAGAACCTGGTGGCCGACGCCGCCCTCGCCGTGGCACCGGACGCCTTCGCCTCGGCCGTCCGGCTGCTCGACTCGGTCAGGACGACCGGCAGCTGTCTCTACGCGATCGGCAACGGCGGGAGCGCCGCCACGGCGAGCCATCTGGCATGCGATCTCGCCATGACCTCGGGCCCACCGGCCGCGGGTCTGCGGACGAACGCGCTCACCGGCAACACACCGCTGCTCAGCGCGCTGGCCAACGACATCGGATACGACCGGGTCTTCTCCGAGCAGCTCGCGCGCCTGCTCACGCCCGGTGACGTGGTGGTGGCCATCAGCGTCAGCGGTGACTCCCCGAACATCCTCGAAGGTCTGAAGGCGGCGCGGGCGCGCGGTGTGCGGACGGTCGGGCTGCTCGGTGGGTCCGGGGGGAGCGCCGCCGCGCTGGTCGACGTGCCGCTGCTGGTGGACAGCGAGGTGTACGGGGTGGTGGAGACCGTGCATCTGGGTCTTGTGCACTCGCTGGCCCTCGCCCTGGGCACGGGCCGGGGCCGCTCCCGGGACATCCTGGACCCGTCGTTCGACGCAATCCAGGGCTGACGGTGGCCGACGGGCCCGCGCGGGCGCCCCGTACGCGTACGGCCGATGTCGTCCTCGTCTCCGACCGGGGCCCTGTGACGTTCCGGTCCACGCCGTCGGGTCCCGTACCGGAGCGGCGGCCGGGCAGTGTGACGTCGCTGCTCGACACCTCCGCGCGCGCATTGCGCGAGGAGGTGTGCTGGCTGGCTCCGTCGACGGGCGAGGAGGACCGCCGGGCGGTGCGGGAGGGCCGGTTCGACGGGCTGGGGCTCGGTTACGGCTTCCGGCCCGTCCCGTGCCGGGCCGCGGACTACCGGCGGTACTACGAGGACGCGGGCGTGCGGGGGCTCTGGTACGCGCTGCACGACCTCTGGGGCGACCTTCCGCCCGGCTCCGGGTCCGAGGTGTTCCGTGACGGCGCGGCTCTGCGGTCGTACCAGAAGGTGAACCGGGCCGTCGCCGCCGCGGCCGCGGCCCGCTGCCACCCCCGTACCCTCGTCTGCTTCCAGGACTACCAGTTCGGCACCGCGCCCGGGTTCCTGCGGGCCCGGCTGCCCACGCAGACGGTGGGCTTCTTCATGCACGCGGCGTTCGCGGCCCCGGCCGCTCTCGCGGTGCTGCCCCGGGTGGTCCGGGGGCTGCTGCTGCGCGGCATGCTCGCCGCGGACGTCCTCGGCTTCCAGAGTGAACGCTGGGCGGACGCCTTCCTGCGGCTCAGCGAGGAGGCGGGCCACGAGGTCGACCGCCGGGCCGGGGCCGTCCGGCACGGCTGCCGGCGGACGCTGGTCCGCCGCTATCCGGCCCCGCCCGACCGGGATTACCTCTCCGGCGTCTTCGGCACCGGGGAGGCCGACCGGTGGTCGAGCACCTTCCGCCGGCTGCGGGAGGGGGCGCGGCTCCTGGTGCGGGTGGACCGGCTGGATCCGGCGAAGAACGTGCTGCGGGGCTTCGAGGCCTTCGCGCTGCTGCTGGCCGACCGTCCGGAGCTGCGGCACCGGGTCAGGTTCGTGGCCTGTCTGACGCCTTCGCGGGCCGGGGTGCCGGAGTACGCGTGGTACGCGGCCCGAGTACGGGACGCCGTCGCCGGCATCCAGCGGGAGTACCCCGGGGTCCTGACCGTGTACTGGGAGGAGGACCGGGTGCGGGCCATGGCGGCGCTGCGGGAGTACGACGTCCTGCTCGTCAACTCGGTGCACGACGGGATGAATCTGGTCGCCCAGGAAGGGGTGCTGGTGAACGGGCGGGACGGCGCGGTCGTCCTGTCGGCGCGGACGGGCAGCGCCGAGCGGCTGCGCGCGGGCGCCGTCGTCGTGCATGACCCGCGCGACGTGCGCGAGACCGCGTCGGCGCTCGGCCGGGCGCTCGCGATGCCGCCGCACGAGCGGGCCGGCCGGGCGCACCGGATGCGTGCGCCGCTCCTCGCGGCCTCGCCCGAGGGCTGGCTGCGGGCGCAGCTCGCGGATCTCGCGGCGGTCCGCGACGGGAGGGAGCCGTAGGGGGGCGCGCGGCTATGTCGTCGTACGGCCGACCAGTTCGCGGAGGGCTTCGTGCACCGCGTCCGTGCGCGGGTCGCCGAGCCGCTCCAGGTCCTCCAGGGCGAGGGTGTAGTAGACGGCGGCTTCCTTGAGCCGTCCCATCGCGGCCGTCGTCGCGCCCAGGTTGAGCGCGGTCGTCGCGGCTCCCGGCTCGTCGCCGAAGGACCGTCTGATGCGCAGCGCCTCGTCGAAGGCCGCCACGGCCTCCTCGTCGCGTCCGGCGCTCCGGTAGGCCTCGCCGAGGTGGTTGAGCGAGGTGCCCTGGCCGAAGAGGTCCTTGATCTCGCGCTGGATGCCGAGGGCGCGGAGCCAGCAGCTGATCGCCTCGTCGATGCGGCCGAGGTCGCGGTGGGCGGTGCCGAGGCTGTTGAGGTCGATGCCCTCGTTCCAGCGGTCCTTGATCTCCCGGTGGATGGCGAGTGCCTTGGTGGAGCAGCGGATGGAGTCCTCGATGCGGTTCATCCGCCGCAGGGCGCCCGCGAGGTTGTTGAGGGAAGTGCCTTCGCCGTACTTGTCGCCGATCTGCCGGCGGATGGCCAGAGCCTCTTCCCAGACCTCGACGGCCTTCTCGAACTCCTGTGTGCCGCGGTAGGCGTTGCCGAGGCTGTTCAGCGTCCAGGCCTCTCCCCTGGGGCAGCCGGAGCGCCGCGCCCCGCGCAGGCCCAGTTCGTGGGTGACGATCCAGTCGCTCAGGAGCTTGCGGACGTTGAAGAAGCTCCACAGGACGACGGGCAGCTGCCAGGCGATCGCGTCCTGCTCGTACTGGATCGCCTGCCGGATCAGCGCGATCAGATGGGTCCGCTCGGTGTCGCACCAGGCCAGCGCCTGTGCGCCGTCGGCGAAGCGGAGTGGCTCGCACCGGTCGGGCCGTTCGTCTAGTTCGATCCTGCGCCGGTGGGGCATGAGCTGCCTGTTCGCCGCGTCCGCCGTGTGCAGGTACCAGAGCAGGCAGCGTCTGACGGAGTCCCGTCGGGACTGCGCGGACTCCTCCTCGTACGCCCGCTCGGCGGCGTAGTCGTGGATGAGGTCGTGGAAGCGGAACCGGTCGGGCGCGACCTGTTCGAGCAGGTGGCAGTCGATCAGGCCGCGCAGGTACAGGTTGGTGCGCATCCTGGAGTCGCCGGTCGCGGCGGCCGCGGCGAGCAGGCTGAACTCGCCGGTGGGGTGCAGCCCGAGGATGCGGAAGCAGCGCGCGCTGCCGGCGCCCAGCGCGCGGTACGACCAGGAGAAGGCGACGCGCACCTCGCGCTGCTCGTCGCCGGTGTCCTCGACGGCCGCGGCGAAGGTGTCGAGCCGGTGGCGTTCGTCCCCGAGGCCTTCCAGGAGGTCGGCGATGGGCCACTGCGGATACGCCGCGACGCGTTCGCCGACGATGCTGAGGGCCAGCGGCAGATGGCCGCAGCCGGCGGCGAGTTCCTCGACCGCGCCGCGTTCCTGGAGTACGCGGTCGCCGCCGACGATGCCCGTCAGGAGCTCGACGGACTCGCGCTCGCTGAGGGTGTCGAGGCGGATGCTGCGTGCGCCGTAGCTCCCGACCAGGCCCTGGAGGCGGTTGCGGCTGGTCACGATCACCACGCAGGTGGAGCTGCCCGGCAGCAGGGGGAGCACCTGTGCGGAGTTGCGGGCGTTGTCGAGGAGGACCAGCATCTTCCGCTCGTGCAGCAGGGTCCGGAACAGGGCCGCGCGCGGTTCGAGTTCCTGCGGCACCTTGGAGGACGGCACATCGAGGGCGTGCAGGAAGTCGGCGAGGACCTCCGCGGGTGCGAGCGGGTTTCCCGGGCCGTGGCCGCGGAGGTTGACGTACAGCTGGCCGTCGGGGAAAGCGTCGCGGGAACGGTGCGCCCAGTGCACCATCAGCGCGGTCTTCCCGACCCCGGGGGCTCCCCCGACGGAGGAGATCACCGCGGTGTCCGGGCCCTGTCGCCGCGGCTCCCCGATGAGCTGGTCGAGCTCGGCGAGCTCGCTCTCGCGTCCGACGAACCCCGGCCGGTCCAGCGGGAGTTGGTGGGGCACGGGGAGCGGCGGCCGGTCCGCCGTCCGTGCTTCGGGCGACTGGAACCGCAGCAGGCGCTCGATGATCCTGCGGCCGAACTCCGGGTCGTCCGTGACGGCCCGGGACAGCTCGTCGACCGACCCGGCCGCGGTGCGGAGGCGGTCCCCGGCCTGCGGGCGCTCCCGGCCGCGCAGCCGGTCGGCCCGTTCGTCGAGCAGCCTGCGCAGCCCCTCCCAGCTGGTCTGCGAACCGGTCGTGGGCGCGTCGCGCGTGGGCACCCCGGCGGCCGGTGCTCGGATCTCCCCTGCTGACACGGATCCACCCCCGTGGGGTCAAGGCGAGTTGGGCGGATTATACGTCTTGCACATTGTTGCGGGACGTGTCCCGGGCATGAGGCCCGGGTATTCTCGCGGCGTCCGGTTCTCCTTGAGGAGGGTGCGTGACGAACGCATCAGCAGACGCCCTGGTCCTTTTCGGTGCGACCGGAGATCTGGCGCGCCGGAAATTGTGGCCCGCGCTCTACCGCCTGTCGCTGTCGGAGCGGTGCGTGCCCCCGGTCGTCGCTGTCGGACTGCCCGGGTTCGGCCGGGCCGGTTTCGAGAAGTTCGTGGCCGCGGCCGTGCACGACATGTGCGGCCCGGCGGACGGCGCGGTGGTGCGGCGGCTGTTGGCGGGGACGTGCTTCGTCGAGGGGGACACGACGCGGCGCGGCACGCTGGCGGAGGTGGCCGGGGCGCTGGGCGCCGCGGTCCGTCCCGTGTACTTCCTGGGTGTTCCGCCGCCGCGGGCCACCGCGACGATCTCGGCAATGGGGGCCGTACGCCTGCCGCCGGGCGCCGTGCTCGTGGAGAAGCCTTTCGGCAATGATCTGGATTCGGCCCGGCGGCTCAACGCCTCCTTGCTCAAGGTCTTCTCCGCCGACTCGGTCCTGAGAATCGATCACTATCTCGGGAAGGAGGCCGTCGAGAATCTTCTGGCTTTCCGTTTCTGCAATCCCTTTCTGGAGTCGGCCTGGGACCGGAGAACCATTTCCCGGGTGCAGATCACGCACTGCGAGGTCAGGGGTGTCGACGGCCGGGGGGCGCTGTACGAGGGGATAGGGGCGGTCCGTGACGTGGTGCAGAGCCATCTGATGCAGCTCGTCGGAACCGTGGCGATGGAGCGCCCGGCCGACGGCACCGCGGAGGCCTTCCGCGAGCGGATCGCGGACGCGCTCGCCGGGGTGCGCCCGGTGGCTCCCGGGCACCTCGTCCGCGGGCAGTACGCGGGGTACCGGGCGGAGGCGGGGGTGGCCGCCGATTCGACGGTGGAGACCTTCGCGGCGCTGCGGCTCGACCTCGACGCCGAGCGGTGGCGCGGGGTTCCGTTCCTGCTGCGCTCCGGCAAGGGTCTGGCCGCCACGGCGATCGAGGTGGTGGTCGACTTCGTGCCCACCGAGCACCGGCTCTGGTTCGCCCGGCGACAGCCGGGGCCGGCCCGGGTCCGCTTCCGGATCGGCGGTGACGGCGGCGCCGTGCTGACGCTCAACGCCCGTGGGCCGGGGGCGGATCCCGGTCCGGTGCCGGTCGACCTCCGCCTCGACCTGGCGGACGTGCCGGCCGCGGACACCTCCGGGGGCGCGTGGGAGGCGTACACGCATCTGCTGTCGGACGCCCTCCGGGGCCGGACGGGACGGTTCGTGTCGATGCGCACCGTGGAGGAGTCGTGGCGTGTCGTGGCGCCCGCGCTGGATGTGCGGGAGGCGCCGCTGGAGTATCCGCGGGGTTCGTGGGGGCCGCGGAAGTCGGCCGACCTGCCGGGGGGCGACGGCTGGTGCGCGCCTCTCCCGTGACGGGTCGGCTCCGCCCGTCAGGCGGTGGACGCGGGGCCTGCCCCGGCGTCCCGGACCGCCATGCGGTGGGCGCCCCGCACGCCCACCAGCGGGTCGAGGGCGAGCCGGACCGGGATCTCCGCGAGCAGGTCGTGGTGGCAGGCGCCCGGGCTGACGAAGCGGTGCAGGAACTCCGTCTCCGTACAGAGGAGTTCGGCCACCCCGGGGGCTTGCAGTACCCCGCTCGTCAGGGTGATGACGCCCCCGGCGGGCAGGCACACCAGGGCCACGCCGCGCAGATACTGGCCGAAGAGTGCGGCGAACAGCCGGACGACCTCGACGCCGCAGGGGTCGCCGGCGAGCGCCGCGGAGGTGATGACGGGCGCGACGGCGGCCCCGGTCCCGCGCGCCCGGGTCACCTGCTCGTGGAGCGCGGGGGCGGGCGGCGTGCCGCGGCGCACGTAGTCGTACATCCGGTCGAAGCCGCGGAGTCCGCCGATGGACTCCTCGACCGTGACGGCCCCGGCGAACTCCGTCCTGAGGTGGGCGAGGTATCCGGCCTCGAAGTCGTTCTCCGGCTGCCAGGTGACGTGCCCCGACTCGGAGGTGTGCACCACGCCGTGCGCGTCCAGGAGGGCGCTGCCGACGCCGCTGCCCACGGAGACGGCGAGGAGTTCGCCCCCACCGGCGGCCGGTTCGTGGACGGTAAGCGGTCGCATCTCGTCGGGGCCGAGGTCCGCCATGCCGTGCGCGGTGGCCGTCATGTCGTTCACGACGCGGAGCCGGACGCCGTGCCGCTCGGCGAAGCCCGCGCTGTCGAACGGCGGCCAGGCAGGGAGGTTCGTCAGCCGCACGGTGCCGTGCGCCGGGACGCGGCCCGCGACCGCGAGCACCATGTGCGCCGGCCGCAGCTCCGCACGGCGCAGACAGGCGACGAGCAGTTCCTCCAGCGAGAAGTGGTCGGCGGTGCGGACCTTCAGTTCCACGGGCGCCGGATCGTCGGCCCGTCCGCCGCGCAGCCGGGTGTGGGTGCCCCCCACGTCGAACGCGGCCACCGCTGTACGCACTGCATCACCCCTTCGCCAGTCGGGTCGGGCCAATTGGCGTACGGCCGGACCGAGTTGTCGTGGGGCACAGTATGACGAGACGTCCGTGCGCGGGCGCGGGCGCGGCAACGGATCTCGGTGATGCGGTGATGCGGTGATGTCGGTACAGATTCAGGTGACAGGCGGGCCCGAGGGGTCCGATGCGACGCTGGTCCGGGACCTGCACGCGTGGTTGCAGCGGGAGGACGAGCTGCGGGGCCGCGTCCGGCTGCGGAGCACGGCCCCCGGACCGGGGCAGATGGGCGCCGTGGCGGAGCTCGTCCTCACCGCGGTCAGCAGCGGTACGGTCGCCGCGCTCGTCGCGTCCGCGCAGCTCTGGATCAAGCAGCGCCGCGCGGACCTCTCCATCGTCGTCCGGCACCCCGACGGCAAGGAGGTGGAGATCGACGCACAGCAGATCTCGGGGGCCGAGGAATTCATCCGAACGGTACTGCGCGACCCGGACGTGCGGGACTCGGACCCCGCCCCCTGACCGCGGGGCCGCCCGGCGCCTCTCAGTCCGTGCCGGCCAGGTCCTTCAGGGCGATGTTGAGGCGCAGGACGTTGACGCGCGGTTCGCCGATGAAGCCGAGGGTCCGCCCGTCGGTGTGGGCGTCGACCAGCTTCTGGACCTGCCGCACGGCCAGGTGGTTCCGCTCGGCCACGCGGTGGACCTGGAGGTCGGCGTAGGCCGGGGAGATGTGCGGGTCGAGGCCGGAGCCGGAGGAGGTGACCGCGTCGGCGGGTACGTCGGAGGGCTCGACCCGGTGGTCCGCGGTGGAGTTGTCCTTGATGACGGCCGCCTTGGCGTCCTTCACCTGCCGGATGAGTTCCTTGTTGTCCCCGGAGAGGTTGGTGGCGCCGGACAGGAGCAGCTTGTACTGGGTGTTGACGGTGTTCTCGCCGAGGCCGTTGGAGGGGCGGGGCTGGAACCACCTGAGGTCGGGTCCGGCCGTCTCCTGGCCCTTCTTCAGCGGCAGGTCGTAGCGCTGGCCGATGAGTTCGGAGCCGACGACCTCGCCGTCCGCCCTGACCTCGGAGCCGTTGGCCTTGTCGTGGAAGAGGGCCTGGGCGAGGCCGGTCACCGCGAGCGGGTAGAGGACGCCGCAGAGCACGGTGAGGACGAGCAGGGCGCGCAGTCCCGCACCGAGCAGCCGGGCGGTGTTTCCTACGGAGTTGTTCATGGCCGAGTCACCCAATGCCGGGGATGAGGGAGATGAGTACGTCGATGATCTTGATGCCGATGAACGGGGCGACGAGCCCGCCCAGGCCGTAGACGCCGAGGTTGCGCCGGAGCATGCGGTCCGCGCTCATCGGCCGGTACCGCACGCCCTTCAGGGCCAGCGGCACGAGGGCGACGATGACCAGCGCGTTGAAGACGACCGCGGAGAGGATCGCGGACTCCGGCGACGACAGGTTCATGATGTTGAGCTTGTCGAGGCTCGGATACGCCACCGCGAACATGGCCGGGATGATGGCGAAGTACTTCGCGACGTCGTTGGCGATGGAGAAGGTCGTCAGGGCGCCCCGGGTGATGAGGAGTTGCTTGCCGATCTCGACGATCTCGATGAGCTTCGTCGGGTCGGAGTCCAGGTCCACCATGTTCCCGGCCTCCTTGGCGGCGGAGGTGCCGGTGTTCATGGCGACGCCGACGTCGGCCTGGGCGAGGGCCGGGGCGTCGTTGGTGCCGTCGCCCGTCATGGCGACCAGCTTGCCGCCTGCCTGCTCGCGCTTGATCAGCGCCATCTTGTCCTCGGGCGTGGCCTCGGCGAGGAAGTCGTCCACGCCGGCCTCGTCCGCGATGGCCTTGGCGGTGAGCGGGTTGTCGCCGGTGATCATGACGGTCTTGATGCCCATGCGGCGCAGTTCGTCGAAGCGCTCACGCATGCCTTCCTTGACGACGTCCTTGAGGTGGATCACCCCGAGGACCCGGGCGCCGTCAGCGTCTTCCAGAGCCACCAGCAGCGGCGTGCCACCAGCCTGTGAAATGCGGTCGTTGAGCTCCTGCGCATCCTCGGCCACCTTGCCACCACGTTCCTCGACCCAGGCGATGACCGAACCGGTCGCGCCCTTGCGGACCTTGCGCCCTTCGACGTCCACGCCCGACATGCGGGTCTGCGCGGTGAACGGCACCCACTCGGCGCCGGTCAGCTCGCCCTGGTGGCGTTCGCGCAGGCCGTACTTCTCCTTGGCGAGTACGACGACGGAGCGGCCCTCGGGCGTCTCGTCGGCCAGTGAGGAGAGCTGGGCCGCGTCGGCGACCTCCGCCTCGGTGGTGCCGCGCACCGGCACGAACTCGGCGGCCCGGCGGTTGCCGAGGGTGATGGTGCCGGTCTTGTCGAGCAGCAGGGTCGACACGTCGCCCGCCGCCTCGACGGCCCGGCCCGACATGGCGAGGACGTTGCGCTGCACCAGGCGGTCCATGCCCGCGATGCCGATCGCGGAGAGCAGCGCGCCGATGGTCGTCGGTATGAGGCAGACGAGGAGCGCCGTCAGGACGATCATCGAGGTCTGGTCGTCGGCGCCCGCGTAGATCGCGAAGGGCTTGAGGGAGACGACGGCCAGCAGGAAGACGATGGTGAGGGAGGCCAGGAGGATGTTCAGGGCGATCTCGTTGGGCGTCTTCTGGCGGGCCGCGCCCTCGACCAGGTTGATCATGCGGTCGATGAACGTCTCGCCGGGCTTCGTCGTGATCTTGATGACGATGCGGTCGGAGAGGACCTTCGTGCCGCCCGTGACGGCGGACCGGTCGCCGCCGGACTCGCGGATGACGGGGGCCGACTCACCGGTGATCGCGGACTCGTCGACGGAGGCCACGCCCTCGACGACGTCACCGTCGCCGGGGATGATGTCGCCCGCCTCGCAGACGACGAGGTCGCCGACGCGCAGGTCGGTGCCGGGCACGGACTCCTCGGCGTCCCCGGTCAGGCGGCGCGCCACGGTGTCCGTCTTGGCCTTGCGCAGGGTGTCGGCCTGGGCCTTGCCGCGGCCCTCGGCGACGGCCTCCGCGAGGTTGGCGAAGACCGTGGTCAGCCAGAGCCAAGCGGTGATCGCCCAGCCGAACCAGTCCCCCGGGTCCTTGACCGCCAGCACGGTGGTGACCACCGAGCCGATCAGGACCACGAACATGACGGGTGACTTGACCATGGTGCGCGGGTCGAGTTTGCGGAAGGCGTCCGGCAGCGACCTGAGCAGCTGGGCGGGGTCGAAGAGGCCCGCGCCGACCTTGCCGGTGTCGGCGGACGCCCTGTCGTGCTGTGTGGTGTGAGTGCTCATGACGCCAGCCCCTCGGCAAGCGGTCCCAGCGCGAGCGCGGGGAAATAGGTGAGACCGGTGATGATCATGATGGTGCCGACCAGCAGGCCGGTGAAGAGCGGCTTCTCGGTGCGCAGGGTGCCCGCGGTGGCGGGGACCGGCTGCTGCTGGGCGAGCGACCCCGCGAGCGCGAGGACGAAGACCATCGGCAGGAAGCGGCCGAGCAGCATCGCGAGGCCGATGGTGGTGTTGAACCACTGCGTGTCGGCGCCGAGGCCCGCGAAGGCGGAGCCGTTGTTGTTGGCCCCGGACGTGTAGGCGTACAGGATCTCGGAGAAGCCGTGCGCGCCGGAGTTCGTCATCGAGTCGGCCGGGGTGGGCAGGGCCATCGCGACGGCCGTGAACCCGAGGACGAGGGCCGGGGTGACGAGGATGTAGCAGGCCGCGAGTTTGATCTCGCGGGTGCCGATCTTCTTGCCCAGGTACTCGGGGGTGCGGCCGACCATGAGTCCCGCGATGAACACGGCGATCATCGCCATGATGAGCATGCCGTACAGGCCCGAGCCGGTGCCGCCCGGCGCGATCTCGCCGAGCTGCATGCCGAGCATCTGGATGCCGCCGCCGAAGCCGGTGAAGGAGGAGTGGAAGGAGTTCACGGCGCCGGTGGAGGTGAGGGTGGTGGCCACCGCGAAGATCGACGAACCGCCGACCCCGAACCGGGTCTCCTTGCCCTCCATCGCCCCGCCGGCCAGGTCGTAGGCCGGGGCGCCGTGGTGGAACTCGGTCCACATCATCAGCGCGGTGAAGCCGATCCAGATCGTGGCCATCGTGGCGAGGACCGCGTAGCCCTGCCTGAGCGAGCCGACCATCCTGCCGAAGGTCCGCGTCAGCGCGAACGGGATGAGCAGGATCAGGAAGATCTCGAAGAGGTTGGAGATCGGGTTCGGGTTCTCGAAGGGGTGCGCGGAGTTGGCGTTGAAGTAACCGCCGCCGTTCGTGCCCAGCTCCTTGATGACCTCCTGGGAGGCGACGGCGCCGCCGTTCCACTCCTGCTTGCCGCCGAGGAACCGGCCGACCTCGTGGATGCCGGAGAAGTTCTGGAGGGCTCCGCAGGCGACCAGGACGAGCGCCCCGATGACGGAGATGGGCAGCAGGACGCGGACGGTGCCGCGCACCAGGTCGGCCCAGAAGTTGCCGAGCTCACCGGTGCGGGAGCCGGCGAAGCCGCGTACCAGGGCGATCGCGACGGCGATGCCCACGGCCGCGGAGACGAAGTTCTGCACGGCGAGGCCGCCGGTCTGCACGACGTGGCCCATGGCCTGTTCGCCGGAGTACGACTGCCAGTTGGTGTTCGCGACGAACGACGCCGCGGTGTTGAACGCCTGGTCCGGGTCGATCGAGCGGAAGCCGAGCGAGCCGGGCAGCGAGCCCTGGAGCCGCTGCAACAGGTAGAGGAAGAGGACGCCGGCCGCGGAGAAGGCGAGGACGGAGCGCAGATAGGCGGGCCAGCGCATCTCCGTGTCGGGATCGGCACCGATGGCCTTGTAGATCCACTTCTCGACGCGAAGGTGCTTCGTCGAGCCGTAGACGCGGGCCATGTGGTCACCGAGCGGGCGGTGTGCCAGCGCGAGCGCCGCGATCAGGGCGAGCAGCTGGAGCACACCGGCAAGGGCGGGGCTCATATCCGTACTCAGAACCTCTCCGGAAAGACGAGGGCGAGGACGAGATAGCCCAGGAGAGCGACGGCCACGACGAGGCCGACGATGTTCTCGGCGGTCACAGCCTGGTCACCCCCTTGGCGACGAGGGCCACCAGCGCGAAGACCGCGATCGTGGTGACGACGAAGGCCAGGTCGGCCATCGTGAGCTCCTGAAGGACGTGGACGGTGCAGTGCTTGCTCGGACGGTTAGAGGTAACCGCCCTTTCCGCCGCCCACGACCTTCGTTGACACCCTCCATACGGCGCGTTCCGCCGTCTTGACGGCTCTCTTACGGAGCGGCTCAGCCGGTCAGTGCGTGGCCCGTCGTCGCGTCGACGTGGTCCGGGACCTCGTCGTGGCGGTCGCCGACCGTCAGGGTGCCGGTCGGTTCGAAGAGGAGGATGCGGGCGCCCCGGGGGGCGTACGGGCGGTGTTCGGTGCCGCGCGGAACCGTGTACACGGAGCCCCGCCGGAGCGTGACCCTGCGCTCCCCCGCCGGTTCACGCAGGTCGATGTGGAGCTCGCCGTCGAGCACCAGGAAGAACTCGTCGGTGTCGTCGTGGACGTGCCAGACGTGTTCGCCCTCGACCTTGGCGATGCGTACGTCGTAGTCGTTGACGGAGGTGACGATGCGGGGGCTCCACAGGGCGTCGAAGGAGGCGAAGGCCTGGTCGAGGTCGACGGGCTCGGTGCCGGCGGCGGTGGGTTCGGTGTTCATGAGGCGATCTTGTGCCGTGGTGTGCCGCCGCCACGAGTGCTAGAAATCGCACATGCCGCAAGAATCCTCGCAGCCGCTCGCCGGGCGGCCACCGCACCGCGTCGTGGTCGTCGTCGACGAGGGCACCAACCCCTTCGAAGTCGGCGTCGCCACGGAGGTGTTCGGGCTGCCGCGGCCCGAACTGGGCCTGCCGGGCGCCCTGTACGAGATCGTCCTGTGCACGCCGCGGCCGGGCGTCCGCATGAACCACGGGTTCTTCACCCTCACCGGGGTCCCCGGACTCGACGCCGTGGACACCGCGGACACGCTCATCATGCCGGGGCGGCCCGACAACACCGTGCCGCGCGCCCCGGACGTGCTCGCCGCGATCCGGCGGGCCCACGCGCGCGGCGCCCGGATCATGAGCTTCTGCACCGGCGCCTTCGCGCTCGCCGAGTCGGGCATCCTCGACGGCCGCCGCGCCTCCACCCACTGGCAGTGGGCCGACTCCTTCCGTGAGCGGTTTCCGGCCGTGCAGCTCGAACCCGACGTGCTGTTCGTGGACGACGGCGACATCCTCACCGCGGCGGGCAGCGCGGCCGCCATCGACCTGGGTCTGCACATCGTCCGCAGGGACTTCGGCGCGGAGGTCGCCACCTCCGTGAGCAGGCGACTCGTCTTCGCGGCGCACCGGGACGGCGGGCAGCGGCAGTTCGTGGAACGGCCCGTTCCAGAGGTGCGGGACGAGTCACTGGCACCGGTGCTCGCCTGGGCGCAGGAGCGGCTCGGCGAGCCCCTCACCGTGGCGGGGCTCGCGGCCCGCGCCGGCGTCAGCACGGCGACCCTGCACCGACGCTTCCGTGCCCAGCTCGGCACCACTCCGCTGGCCTGGCTGACGGGTGAGCGGGTCGCCCTGGCCTGCCGACTCATCGAGCGCGGCGAGGAGCGCCTGGACGTGGTCGCGCACCGCAGCGGGCTCGGCACCCCGGCCAATCTGCGGGCCAGGGTGCGCCGTGCGACGGGGCTCAGCCCGTCCGACTACCGGCGCAGGTTCGGCCCCGGCACGCCCGTGGCGGCTGGCCGGATCCCGGCTGCCGCCACGGCCCGCACCCCGTGAAGACTGGCCTGTCCCACCCTCGCCCACCCAGCAGAGGCGGACCGCCATGCCGAACGGAGCGCAGATCCTGATCAACGGCCTTGTGGACGCGGGTGTCCGCGCCTGCTTCGCCAACCCCGGCACCTCCGAGATGCACTTCGTGGCCGCGCTCGACGAGACGCCCGACCTGCGGCCCGTGCTCTGCCTCTTCGAGGGGGTGGCCACGGGCGCCGCCGACGGGTACGGGCGGCTGACGGGCCGCCCCGCGTGCACGCTGCTGCACCTCGGTCCCGGCCTCGCGGGCGGCCTGCCCAACCTGCACAACGCGCGGCGGGCCGCGACGCCCGTCGTCAACGTCGTCGGCGACCACGCCCTGCACCACAAGCGGCTCGACGCGCCCCTGGAGTCCGACATCGGGGCGCTGGCCCGCACCGTCTCCGCCTGGACGCGGCGCACGTACTACGCCACCGAGCTCGCCGGTGACGTCGCGGCCGCCGTCGCCGCGGCCGCCGGGCCGCCGGGCGCCGTCGCGACGCTGGTCGTGCCCGCCGACGTGTCCTGGTCACAGGCGGGCGAACCGGCCGCGTCCGTGCCGCCCGCCCCGGCGCGGCACGGCCTGGTGTCCGTGGACGCGGTGACGGGCGCCGCCGGGGCGCTGCGCTCGGGTGAGCCCGTCGCCCTGCTGCTCGGCGGGGCGGCCGTGCGCGGCGCCGGGCTCGCGGCCGCGGGGCGGATCGCGGCGGCGACGGGCGCGAAGCTGCTGTGCGAGACGTTCCCGGCCCGTCTGGAGCGGGGCGCGGGACGGCCCGCCGTCGAGCGGCTCGGCTACTTCGCGTCGAGCGCCCTCGGCCAACTGGCGGGCCTGCGCCACCTCGTGCTCGCCGGGGCCGCGTCGCCGGTGGCCTTCTTCGCCTATCCGGGGCAGAGCGGGGGTCTGGTGCCCGAGGGGTGCGCCGTGCACCGGCTCACGGCGGGCGCGGAGGACGTGACGGCGGCGCTCGAAGGGCTCGCCGAAGTGGTGGGCCCCGGCGTGGGCCGCGTACGGCAGGAGGCGGTCAGGCCGGCGCTGCCCAGCGGTGAGCTGACCGCCGAGTCGGCGGCCGCCGTGATCGGGGCGCTGCTGCCGGAGGGTGCCGTCGTCGTCGACGAGGCCAACACGTCGGGTCTTTGGCTGCCCGGCGCGACCGCCGGTGCCCCGCCGCACGACTGGCTGACGCTGACGGGTGGCTCGATGGGGCAGGGGCTGCCGCTCGCGGTGGGGGCGAGTGTGGCCTGCCCCGACCGGCCCGTGCTCGCGCTGGTCGGGGACGGCGCGTCGATGTACACGCCGCAGGCGCTGTGGACGCAGGCGCGGGAGGGGCTCGACGTCACGACGGTCGTCTTCGACAACCGGTCGTACGCGATCCTCAATCTGGAGCTGGGGGCGGTGGGAGCGGGCGCGGGCGGGACGCGGGCGCGCCGCCTCCTCGACCTCTCCGGCCCGTCCCTGGACTTCACGGCGCTGGCGCGCGGGATGGGGGTGCCGGCGGAACGGGCCACCACGGCCGAGGAGTTCGCGGCGCTGCTCAAGCGGGGTCTGGCGGAGCCGGGTCCTTTCCTGATCGACTGCGTGGTGCCGCCGCTGGGCTGAATTCGGCTAGTGGTCCCACAGTCCTTCGTGGCGGCGGTGGGTGTCCGTCAGACCCGCGGTGAAGTACTTGTCGTAGTACTCCGTCTCCACGTGGTGGACCTGGAGCCACACCCCGGGGACGTGGATCGCGTCCGTGTGCGCGGGGAAGCGGCGGTGGGTGCGCAGGATGTACTCGCAGATGTCCCGCGCGCAGTCGATCACCCGCTCCTCGTACTCGCTCGCCTCCGCCAGGTAGCGCAGGCCGTACTCCTCCTTGTAGATGCGGGCGAAGACGTCCTTGTCGCCGTAGGTGCCGCCGGGGCCGAACTTGGCGCGGATCACGGCGTCGACCGCCGCCGTCATCGTGCGGTGCGCGGGCGGGCACGCCGCCTGGATCAGGGGCTCGCCGTCGGGGGCGGTGAGGCCGACCGGGTGGGAGCGGACGTTCGCGTACTTGGGGAGCGGGACGTGCCAGCGCCACAGGTCCGGCAGGCGCCAGCGCGGGGTGACGAAGGTGAAGCCGAGCATCCTGCCGTACGCGCGGGAGAACTTCGGGTCGCCGAGGGCTATCTGCGGGTTGATGGAGGCGTGGATCCAGGCGCCGAGGCCCATCGCCTCGGCGCTCAGCATCAGGTTCTGAAGGAGCAGGTCCGCCTCTATCTGGGTGCGCAGCGGGCCTAGGGCGCCCAGCGGCAGCTTGATGTCGCCGTTGAGGAAGCCGTTCTTGACCCACTTCTTCACGCCCGCCGGCCGGTAGAGGTTGCGGTCGTCGACCAGCGTGGGGCGGACGTCGTCCGGCTGGGTGAGCAGGTACATCAGGGCGTTGATGTACTGGTGGGAGAGGTCCACGACCGGGAAGAGGAGGGTCGTTCCGGGGAGGTTGGACAGGAAGCGGTTCGAGTCGAGGTAGGCCGGGAAGTCGCGCCGGTCCTCCGCGACGTCCAGGCGGTGGTCGAGGACGCGGACCTTCGCCTGCCGGGCCCGCTCGACCAGGCTCGTCGCGTCGAGGGGCGTGCCGGGGGCCGGGTCCAGTCGGCGCAGGAAGTACGTGCCCGAGTCGTTGATCAGGAAGAAGTGGGTTGCCTGCGCGTTGTCGGGGCTGCCCGCGGTGCGGCCCGCCATGGTCATGTTGGGCTTGGCCATGATGGGTTTGCCGTCGCGCGGGTCGTCGAAGGGCCGGTCGGGCATGGTGAGGCCGGTGCAGCCGGTGAGCGCGATCAGCACCGCCTCCTCCAGTTCGGTCAGGGGCCGCGGCTCGTGCGGCGAGCGGTAGCTCATGGAGCCCGCGGGGACGGCGGCGCCGCGGCTCACCCGGTGGGTGCGGCGGCGCCAGACCGTCTCCAGGAGGGGCCGGGCGAACAGGTCCGCGAGGCCCGGGTGGCCGGGGTCGCCGTCAGCCGCCCGCACGCTCGCCCCTGTCGCTCATCGCCTGTACCTGCCGCCACGGCGCGAACGCGCTGGCGCCGCGCGGCAGCAGGCCCGCGAGGTCCGGGCAGTGCCGCAGCAGGACGGATTTCATGCCGCCCTTCTGGACCCAGTCGATGCCGAGCGGCGTGTAGATCTCGGGGCGGAAGTCGACGGTCAGGAAGCGGTCGCTCTGAAGCCGCCGGGTGGCCATCAGGATGAAGATGCGGAACGCGGTGTCGCTGAAGCCGAAGCCGTGCGGCGGGTTCTCGGCGAAGAGGCCGACCACGGTGTCGATCTCGTCGACGGAGCGGTAGACGTCCTTGAGGCGGGCGACGGTCTCGGGGTCCTGCGACAGGTCCTCGAAGCGGCGGATGCGCTGTTTGTGCAGGCCTTCGCGGAAGTCGTTGTAGCGGGGCACGCCGCGCCTGCGGGTGCGGACGAGGTCGACGACGGACAGGTCGATGATCTCGCCGTCGCGCTCGAAGTGCTGGAGCGCGCGCGGGAAGTTGTGCAGGGTGATGGCGCCCGGGTGGGAGATGCCGAAGGAGTACAGCGTGTCGGCGAGGCCCGTCTTGCGGATGGCGGCCTCGGCGGCGGCGCCCTGGATGTCGTGGAAGCCGAGGGTCTCCAGGCGCTGCCCGAAGCGGTGCTCGCGCATCTCGAAGTCGTCGGGGATCAGCGGGTGCATGCGGTAGACGGTGACGAAGTCCTCCGTCAGGGAGTACGGCGTGCCGTGGTGGTCCGGCAGCGTCTTGGGTATGCCCGTCAGCGAGTGCGACTCGAACAGCCAGAGGCCGAGCTTGTTGAGCCAACTGCTCGGCGGACCCTCCCAGTTGGTGCGCAGGCCGATGTCGATGGCCTCGGTGGCGAGGATCGCGGGGGTCCACTCCACGGTGTGGATCTTGGCGATGAGCGCGGAGACGACGAGGCGCGCGGTGTGGTAGACGCTCTCCTGGCTCATCGACGGGTAGGTCTGCCGCAGCGCGTCGCAGACGGCGTTGTGCTCGCGGGCGAAGAGGGTGTGCATGGCGCTGAGGCCCATCCACCAGCTCTCGGCGAAGCCGGTCAGCGGGACGCCGTTAGGGCCGAGCGGCAGATGGCCCTCCTCCAGGCGGAGTTTGGCGCCGCCGTCGGGCTCGCGCAGGAACCTCGCGGTGTGTTCGTTCTCGCCGTACACCTCGGAGCCGTCCCACCAGTGCGACGCCGTGTTGGCGAAGAGGATCGGCGGCTGGTCGCCGGGGAGTTCGACGCCTTCGTTGTCGGCGAAGCGCATCACGTGTTCGGCGGGCCCGCCCGGGGTGTTGTACCAGGTGGTGCCGGGCGGCAGCGGCACCTCGACGGACTTGCCGCCGGGCTTGTGGCGGCGGTGGTTGACCCAGTCGTGGACCTGGAACTGGATCCAGGCGGCGGCGAGGACGTTCAGCGACGTCGCGGGCAGGAACGTGTCGCGGTGCAGCAGCTCACGGCTGACGGTGACCGGGTTGGGGACGTCGAAGAGGTCGGGCCGGTAGACGGGCTTGAGGTTGCGTCCGAAGGGGGCGCCCACGGCTCCCATGGCCGGCCTGGAGAGGTCGTTGTACGTCCCGTCGTAGGAGCGGACGGTGCGCAGCTGCTCGTCGACCGGGGCGGGCACGGGCATGGTCTTCGGCGGCGCCTCGTACACGTCGGTGTCGATGAGGTTGAAGCGGCGCAGCGCCTTGCGGAGGAAGACGAGGTTGAGCAGACCGGCCTGGACGGGCAGCCTGTGCCACGGCACATAGCGGTTGAGCAGCCGCAGAGCCGCGTCGGCGGGGACACCGACCACCTTGTTGCGCAGCGGCTCCTCGGTGACGAAGCGCAGGCCGTGCCGGTGGGCGGCGCTCGCCTCGTACGCCGTCTTGCGGGCCCGGTTGAGGTTGCCGAGCGGGCGGAACTCCTCGGTGGTGAACCAGGGGTTGAAGCCCATCACCTCCACGCGGCCGCCCGCGGCGCGCGCCTCGGCGGTGTCGAGGTCCTGGCTGGGGATGGTGAGCGTGGCCACGGGCACGGCGGGGGCGACGGACTCCAGCCACTCCACCGAGCCGTCCTCGACGGGGGTGCGGCGCTCGTCGACGTACCGCTGGAGGCACAGTTCGAAGGTGACGTCCTGCCGGGCGAGCCGGGTCTCCAGCTCACGGCGCAGGTACTGCGGGTCGCGGCGCTCGGGGTCGGACCTGGCGGTGGCCGCGCCGCCCGCGGGGCGCAGCAGGTAGCGGACCGGTCCGGCCTCGCCCCACAGGATGGCGCTGCGGCTCCAGTACGTCTCGGCGGCGAGGCTGTGCACGGTGCGGCGGGTGGCGGCCTGGATGTTGCGGCGCATCCGGGTGGCGGTGGCGAGGCCGACGGTGAGCGGGAGTTCGACGAAGAGCGCGACGGCTTTGCGCAGCCGGGTCGTCGCGCCCGCCATGGCCTTGGCGAAGGCGACGAACTCGCGGGCGTCGCGGGCGTGCGAGACCGGGTGGTTGGTGGCGAGCAGGTCGTGGTGCTCCTCGGTGGAGACGGCCACGCGCACGGCGGCGCCGCGCAGGTCGGGGGCGCCGTCGGCCTGCCGGATGCCGCCGGCGTTGGAGAGCCGTACGGTCGCCGGGTACTGGGCGCCGGGCTGGGCGAAACCCTGGCGCAGCGTGTCGGGCAGGTCGTCGTGGAAGCGCAGCCGGGCGTTCTCCACGCCGAGCGCGGCCTTCTCGTGCTGGACGCGGCCGATGTCCGCCGACCGGGCCGCGCGGCGGTTCTTCTCCTGGACCTTCATCAGTTCCTTGGCCAGTCGCTCGAAGATCCGGCGCTCGGCTTCCGGGCTGCCGCCCATGTATCGCTCGTAACTCTGCTGGTGCTGTCCGGTGTCGGCCATCGGGCGCCTCTTCCTTCGCACGTTCCTTCGCACGGCTGGTGGCGGTACTGCGTACGGGACAGGGGGCAGGCAGACGCTACTGGCGGCACCGGTCGGCCGCAGCGACGGTTCCCGCCTATGTGCGGGGCCCGCCGGGCGCCTCGAACTGGCGGGCGGGCCAGGGCGTTTGGGCCCGTGGACGGGGTTGCCCCGGGTGCGGCGGGCGACGGCGGGTGTTCCCTTCACACCCCGTGTGCGTCTGTGTTCCCACCAGTCCCACGCGCGGGGCGCGCGCGATGGCCAAGTCCCGTCGGGTGCCGGCCGCCGCGGCGCCGGCGAGTTGACGGTGTGCCGGGCCGGTGGTGTGCTCGCAACTCCGGTGCAGCCACCGCTCGTCGTGGGGGGAACGCCATGCGGGACGACTTCGCCAGGGGGCCGAGCTTCGCGGAGCTGCGCCCGCTCAAGGAGCCCACCGGGGGCGGGCCGGGGCATCCGACCTTCCCCGTCCACCGCGACCTGGTGGACCTGCTGGCCGCACAGAAGGGCCTGCCGGAGACCGAGGGGCCCGTCCCGCACACCATGGCGACGTGCGCCGCGTACGCGTACGCCGGTGTCGGCCGGGTCGGCGACCCGCGCACCGTGGCCATGATCATGTCCAGGCTGGGCCTGGAGGAGAACCGCTGCCGGGTCTTCGAGCAGCGGGTGGACGCCATGTACATCGCGTCGGCCGCGTATCTGATCCAGGACAAGGACCGGCGGGTGGTGATCCTCTGCTACCGCGGCACCCAGCCCGAGGACATCATCAGCATCCTCACCGACGCCGACGTGCGCCCCGAGACGCTCTGCGTGGACCTGGCGGGCGAGCGGCACGAGGTGCACGCGGGGTTCTACCGCAACATGCGCGCCACCCGGCACCTGATCATGCAGGCCCTCGACCGGGCGGCCCGCGGCGAGTCGGTCGACCCGAAGGAGAAGGGCGTACGCGGCGACGGCATGGAGGCGCTGTACATCACCGGGCACAGCCTCGGCGGGGCGATGGCCGCGCTGATGGGCGTCGTCCTCGCCCACGAGGAGCGCTACCGGTCCGTCGCCGAACGGCTGCGGGCCGTCTACACCTTCGGCCAGCCGCTGCTCGGCGGCCCCGACTTCGCCGACGCCTGCGCGCGGGCCACCGACCACCGGGGCGAGTACGTGCTGCGCGACCGGCTGCTGCGCTACATCTTCGACCGTGACGTCGTGCCCGCGCTGCCGCCGCGACCCGTCGGGCCGTACGCCCCCTTCGGCCGCGAGCTGCACTACCGCAGGCCCCGCGGGGTGGCGGAGGGGACGCTCGCCTTCGCCGCCGAGACGGCAATCGACGCGGTGTCGCTCCCGGGCGACCTGCTGCGCGGGCAGCTGCGCCGAATGGCGGGGCGCAGGGCGCGGGCGGCCGGGCGCTCGCTGTCCGAGCTGGCGCGGGGGCCGCGGGCCGGCGGCTGGGCCGAGGTCAGCGACCCGGGCCTGCACTATCCGCAGATGGACAGCCTCGCCGGGCTCGCGGTGGTGGCGCCGCTGGCGTTCTTCGCGGCGCGTCTCGCGTTGACGCGGACAATTCCGTTCACCTACTCGTTCGAGGATCACGGGCCGGGGCACTACGTCAACGCGCTTACTCCGCCGGGGGTGTTGAGCGAGTTCGGGGATGTGCTGTGAGCTGTACGCTGCGGGCGCGTCGTGGCTTGTCGCGCCCACGCGGCGGAGCCGCACATGTCAGAGCCCCGCGCCCCTGACCCAGTCGTCCGACCTCCTAGTCGATGAAGGTGCCGTCGACGTATACCCACGCCCCGTCAGTGCGCTCGAAGCGGCTCTTCTCGTGCAGGGAGTCCGGGCGGCCGCTGTCGGTGTAGCGGGCCCGGAAGGTGACCGTGCCGGTGGTGTGGAACGCCGTGCCCTCCGTGGTCGCCTCGATGTCCAGGCCCACCCAGCTCAGCGCCGGGTCGAACTCGACCCGCGGCGGCCTGGTCCGCGGGTGCCAGGTGCGCAGCAGGTAGCCCTCGTCCCGCACGGCGAAGGCGCTGTAGCGGGAGCGCATCAGCTCCTCGGGGGTGGCCGCGGCCGCCTCGCCGCGGTGCAGCCTGCCGCAGCACTTCTCGTACGGCAGGGGGTTTCCGCAGGGGCAGGTGGTGGCGGTGGGGCGTGGCGCGCGTCGGGACATGGCGCCCATTGTCGCCGACCTTTCCCTGGTCGTGGGCTCAGGGCGCGAGGATGTCCAGCTCCTCCAGCGCGCCGAGGGCGATCTCCCGCGTGAGCGCCTCGGCGCGGACCGCGTCGCCCTCCCTGACCGCCTCGGCGACCTGGACGTGCAGGGTGACGGCGGGCGGGTCGGGGTCCTCGAACATCACTTGGTGCGCGGTACGTCCGGTGAGCACCTCGGCGACGACGTCGCCGAGCCGGGCGAACATCTCGTTGCCGGAGGCGTTGAGGATGACCCGGTGGAAGGCGACGTCGTGCCTGAGGTAGTCCTCCAGCTGGTGGCCGCGCGAGTGGGCGACCATCCCGAGTGCGCACTCGGTGAGCTCCGCGCACTGGGCGGCCGTGGCGTGCCGGGCGGCGAGCCCCGCGGCGACCGGTTCGACCGCCGACCGCAGGACGGTCAGGGAGCGCAGCTGCCGGGGCCGGTCGGCGCCGGCGAGGCGCCACCGGATGACCTGGGGGTCGTAGACGTTCCACTGGTCGGCGGGGAGCACGGTGACGCCCACGCGGCGGCGGGACTCGACGAGGTGCATGGACTCCAGGACGCGGACCGCCTCCCGCATCACGGAGCGTGACACCTCGAAGCGCTGGCCCAGCTCGTCCGTGCGCAACACGCTGCCCGGCGGGTACTCGCCGGCGGTGATGGCGGGCCCGAGGCTTTCCAGTACGCGGGAGTGCAGCCCTCGGGCGTGTGCGGTCATGACGGAAGCCTACGAGGAGGGGCACGGGAACAATAAGTCAGACTTTTATGTCACAGCCTCTTGAATTCGTCAGACCTAATGGGTTTCAGTGGCGTGAACAACCGACCGATGTCGATGAAGACAGCGAGGCAGTACGCGATGCAGGAACGGCGCACCCCCCACGTCGTCGTGGTCATGGGCGTGGCAGGGACCGGCAAGACCACGATCGGGCCCCTGCTCGCGGACCGGCTCGGCGTTCCCTACGCCGAGGGCGACGACTTCCACCCGGCGGAGAACATCGCGAAGATGTCCTCCGGCACGCCGCTCACCGACGACGACCGGTGGCCCTGGCTCGACGCGATCGGGTCCTGGGCACACGGCCGCGCGGGGCTCGGCGGGGTGGTCAGCAGTTCCGCGCTGAAGCGCAGCTACCGCGACCGGCTGCGGGCCGCCGCTCCCGATGTCGTCTTCGTCCACCTCACCGGTGACCGGGCCCTCATCGAGGACCGGATGTCGCATCGGCAGGGGCATTTCATGCCGACGGCGCTGCTGGATTCGCAGTTCGCCACGTTGCAGCCTCTCGGGGCGGACGAGGCGGGCGTCGCCGTCGACGTCGCCGGGTCCCCGGAGGAAATTGCCGACCGGGCCGTCGAGGCGCTCGGTCATCTTGGCTGAGCGCTCCCGCCAGTAGTTCATTGGCTGCGGGCCGCTTGTGGCTGGTCGCGCAGCTCCCCGCGCCCCTTACGGGGCCCTCGCACAAGGAAAGCACCGTGACCCATCTCAGCGTCGAGATGTTGGCAGCGGACCCCGTCGAGCCGATCACCTCGGCGGGCCATGCCCAGCTGGGGATCGCCGTCCTCGCGGGCATCGCCGTCATCGTCCTGCTCATCACCAAGTTCAAGCTGCACGCGTTCCTCGCGCTGACCGTCGGGTCGCTCGCGCTCGGCGCCTTCGCCGGCGCCCCGCTCGACAAGGCCATCGCCAGCTTCACCGCCGGGCTCGGCTCGACGGTCGCGGGCGTCGGTGTGCTCATCGCGCTCGGCGCCATCCTCGGCAAGCTGCTCGCGGACTCCGGGGGCGCCGACCAGATCGTCGACACGATCCTCGCGAAGGCGGGCGGGCGCGCGATGCCGTGGGCGATGGTGCTCATCGCCTCGGTGATCGGCCTGCCGCTCTTCTTCGAGGTCGGCATCGTGCTGCTGATCCCGGTCGTCCTGATGGTCGCCAAGCGCGGCAACTACTCGCTGATGCGGATCGGCATCCCGGCCCTCGCCGGTCTCTCCGTGATGCACGGGCTCATCCCGCCGCACCCCGGCCCGCTCGTCGCGATCGACGCGGTCAAGGCCAACCTCGGTGTCACCCTCGCCCTCGGCGTCCTCGTCGCGATCCCGACGGTGATCATCGCGGGCCCGCTGTTCTCGAAGGTCGCGGCCCGCTGGGTGGACGTACCGGCCCCCGAGAAGATGATCCCGCAGCGCCCGTCGGAGGACCTGGACAAGCGTCCCGGCTTCGGCGCGACGGTGGCGACCGTGCTGCTGCCCGTCGTGCTGATGCTGGCCAAGGCGCTGGTGGACATCGTGGTCGACGACCCCGAGGCCACCGTGCAGCGGGTCTTCGACGTGATCGGCTCGCCGCTGATCGCCCTGCTCGCCGCGGTGATCGTCGGCATGTTCACGCTGGGCCGGGCGGCCGGGTTCACCAAGGACCGGCTGTCGACGACCGTCGAGAAGTCGCTCGCCCCGATCGCGGGCGTGCTGATGATCGTGGGCGCTGGCGGCGGCTTCAAGCAGACGCTCATCGACGTCGGCGTGGGCCAGATGATCCTGGACTTCTCCAAGGACTGGTCGATCCCCGCGCTGCTGCTCGCCTGGCTGATCGCGGTGGCGATCCGGCTCGCGACGGGCTCCGCGACGGTCGCGACGATCTCCGCGGCAGGTCTGGTGGCGCCGCTCGCCGCCGACATGTCGACCTCGCACACGGCGCTGCTCGTGCTCGCGATCGGTGCGGGTTCGCTCTTCTTCTCGCACGTCAACGACGCGGGGTTCTGGCTGGTCAAGGAGTACTTCGGCCTCGACGTCGGCCAGACGATCAAGACGTGGTCCGTCATGGAGACGATCATCTCCGTGGTGGCGGGAGCGCTGGTGCTGCTCCTGTCACTGATCATCTAGCGCGCCGTCTCCCGGGGCTCCGCCCCGGACCCCGCTCCTCAATCTCCCCCAAGCTCTTGAAGAGCAGGGGGGACCCCCAAGGGGCTGACATGGTCAGCCCCTCCGGCGTTCCCGTCACACCTGAGTACTCCCGGACGCCTTTTCAAGCTGGAACGCCTCGTTCCCGAGGCCGATCCGCGCATGCCTCTCCGGGTTCTTGGAGCGGAGGACCAGGCCGTAGAGGACGCCGATCAGCGCCGCGGCGAAGATGACGCCGGGCAGCACCCAGCTGAGCGCCGAGCCCTCGCCCGCGCCGACGAGGACGTCGAAGTCCTTGACGGTGTAGCCCGCGATGACGAGCAGTCCGGCCGCGGCGAGCGCGGACGCCGCGATCCGCCAGGCCTGGGCGCGCGCGGCACCGCGGCGGGCGAAGAAGACGATGACGGCGACGGACGCGGTGGCCATCAGCAGGATGACGCCGAGCGCGCCGATGTTGCCGCCCCAGGTGAACAGGTGCAGGACGGGCGCGGTCGGGTCGCCCGCCCCGCCGTCGTCGGCGAGGGCGAAGCCGATCACGACCACGACGGAGACGACGGTCTGGAGCAGCGAGCCGGTGCCGGGCGCGCCCGTGGACGTGTTCGTGCGGCCGAACGCGGCGGGCAGCAGCCCCTCGCGGCCCATCGCGAACGCGTACCGCGCCACGACGTTGTGGAAGCTGAGGATCGCCGCGAACATGCCGGTCACGAAGAGGACGTGCAGGACGTCGGTGAAGGTGCCGCCGAGCCGGGACTCGGTGAGGCCGAAGAGCAGGCCCGCGCTCTGCTCCTGGGCGGCCGGGACGATGCCGGACGGGCCCGCCGCGACCGTCAGCGCCCAGGAGCTGAGCGCGAAGAAGACGGCGACGAAGCCCACGGCGAAGAACATCACGCGGGCGACGACGACCTGCGGGCGGCTGGTCTCCTCGGCGTACACGGGGGCCTGCTCGAAGCCGGTGAAGGCCGCGATGCAGAAGCAGAGCGAGGTGGCCACGCCCGCGCCGGTGAGCGTGTCCGGGTTGAACGCGTGCAGCGACAGGCCCTCCTTGGCCGGGTCGACGACGGCCGCGATGTCGAAGATGACGACGAGCGCCACCTCGATGAGGAGGAGCACGCCGAGCACGCGCGCGTTGAGGTCGATCTTCAGCCAGGCGAGGACGCCGACGAGGGCCACGGTGACCAGCGCCGGTATCCACCAGGCGACCTCGACCTCGAAGTACGTCTGGAGCAGCCCGGACACCTCGAAGCCGAGCAGGCCGTAGAGGCCGGCCTGGAGGGCGCTGTAGGCGACGAGGGCGACCAGCGCGGCGCCCGCGCCCGCGGTGCCGCCGAGGCCGCGGGATATGTACGCGTAGAAGGCGCCGGCGTTGTGGACGTGCCGGCTCATCTCGGCGTACCCGAGGCTGAAGAGCGCGAGGACGACGCCGAGGATGAGGAAGAGGAGTGGCTGTCCGACGACGCCCATCACGCCGTAGGTGGTGGGCATGACGCCGGCGACGACCATCAGGGGCCCGGTCGCGGCGAGCACGGAGAGCAGCAGGCCGGCCGTGCCGAGCCGGCCCGCGCGCAGCGCCTGGTCCTGCCCCTTGTACGTGCTGATCCCGGTGGCGCCCGCCGGGTCGCCGGGGGATCTGGTTCCGCTTGGGCTCGAACTTCCCGTCGCCATCGCGCGGTTGTCCTTTCGGGGGTTCTTCAGAGGTTCGGAGAGTGCTTCAGGCCGCGCCGAACGCGGTGGCCCGCGCGGCGGTGAACGCCGCGAACGGGTCCCGGTCCGGGTACGACCAGGGGGCCGGGGTCGCGTGCCGTCCGATGCGGTGGAAGAGCGCGGCGGCTTCGGCCGCCCTGCCCTCGCAGGACTTCGCGTGGGCAAGGAAGTTGAGGTCGACGTGGCAGCGGGGGTGGCCCGGTTCGTCGGGCGTCTCCCACTCCAGCCACCAGTCGAAGGCGGCCTTCATGACGCCGCGGGCGCGCCGCCCGGACCAGTGTCCGGACGCGGCCGGGTCGGCCGGTTCGAGGCCGGCGGCGGCGAGGACGCGGTAGCGCTCGGCGTGCGCGACGACGGGCAGCACGGCCAGCGGCGAGTCGGCGGGCGCCTGTTCGGCGGCCCAGGCCGCGAAGTCGTACACCTCGTGCATCGGGTCCTGGCCCGCGCCGGGGCGCCGCTCGGCGAGGCGGGCGACCATCAGGTGGTGGGCGTGGTGGTGTTCGGGGTGGCGGTGCCGGATCTCGTCGAAGAGGCGTACGACGTCCTCCTCGTGGCCCAGCGAGCGTTCGAGGAGGAGCAGCGCGAGAATCGGGGTCGGGTCGGCGGGGACGCGCGCGGCGGCGTCGCGGCAGCGGGCCCGCACCCGGTCCGAGCGCTCCTTGCCGCGCAGCGCCTTGTGGACGGCGGCGAAGGCGAGCAGCACCTCGGCGTCGTGGCTCTCGGGCTCGGCGAGCTGCCAGTCGCGGGCCCAGGCGGTGGTGGTCGGCTCCTGGCCCAGTACGTCGAAGCGGTGGCCCCTGCGGTCCCAGTCGTCGCCGGTGGCGGCGAGCAGCGCGCGCACCTCGGTCCAGCGGCCCTGCGCGAGTGCCGCCCGGGCGGTGACGAGTTCGGCGTCGTCGAGTGCGGCGTCGAAGGCGTGCCCCGCGGCTTTTCTGCGGGCGCGGCCCAGTGGGGGTGGGGGTGGTGACACCGCGGGACGTCCTCCCCGGCGCGGCTTGCGAGCGGATGATCACGCACAGCAAAGCGGTAGGCGCTGCTCCACGTCAAGGCCCGGCGGCGCCCTGCCTTCACCAACTCATTTCAAAATCCGCAGACTTCGCCCGCCACCTGGGCGGACGTCCCCTACTCCCCACCGGTCGAGTTCCGCTCAACTCCCGCTGGAGCGCCGGTCAGTTCACCGCCCGGGCGGCCGCGCGGCCCGCCGTGCGCCCCGAGAAGAGGCAGCCGCCGAGGAAGGTGCCTTCGAGGGAGCGGTAGCCGTGCACTCCCCCGCCGCCGAATCCGGCGGCCTCCCCGGCCGCGTACACGCCGGGCAGCGGCTCGCCGCCCTCGGTCAGGACGCGCGAGGAGAGGTCGGTCTCCAGGCCGCCGAGAGTCTTGCGGGTGAGGATGTTGAGGCGGACGGCGATGAGCGGGCCGGCCTTGGGGTCGAGGATGCGGTGCGGGGCGGCGGCGCGGATGAGGCGGTCGCCGAGGAATCTGCGGGCGCCGCGGACGGCCGTGACCTGGAGGTCCTTGGTGAAGGGGTTGGTGATCTCGCGGTCGCGGGCGGCGATGGTGCGGCGCAGGTCGTCCTCGTCGATGAGCGGGGCCGCCGAGTCGCCGGTGAGCGCGTTCATGCCGCGCACGAGGGCGCCGAGCTCCCGCTCCACGACGAAGTCGACGCCGTGGTCCATGAACGCCTTGACGGGGCCCGGCACTTCGGACCTGGCCCGGTCGACGACGCCGCGCACCGACTTGCCGGTCAGGTCGGGGTTCTGCTCGGAACCGCTGAGGGTGAACTCCTTGCCGATGATGCGCTGGTTGAGCACGAACCACGTGTGGTCGTAGCCGGTCTTCATGATGTGGTCGAGGGTGCCGAGGGTGTCGAAGCCGGGGAAGAGCGGCACGGGCAGGCGGCGGCCGTGCGCGTCGAGCCAGAGCGACGAGGGGCCCGGCAGGATGCGGATGCCGTGCCGCTCCCAGATCGGGTTCCAGTTCTCGATGCCCTCGGTGTAGTGCCACATGCGGTCGCGGTTGATGAGGCGGGCCCCGGCGTCCTCCGTGATGCCGAGCATCCTGCCGTCCACGTGCGCGGGGACGCCGGAGATCATCTTGCGGGGCGGGGTGCCGAGCCGCTCGGGCCAGTTGGCGCGGACGAGGTCGTGGTTGCCGCCGATGCCGCCGGAGGTGACGATCACCGCCTGGGCCCGGAGTTCGAAGCCGCCCGTCACCTCGCGGCTGCTGGCCCTGCCCCGCTCGACGGCCGACGGCGCCAGGATCTCGCCGGTGACCGTGTCGACGCCGCCCCCGGTGCGGGCGAGTCCGGTGACGCGGTGCCGGAACCGCGGCTGGACGAGGCCGCGGTCGGCTCCGGCGCGCACCCGCCGGATGAACGGCGCGAGCAGCCCGGGGCCCGTCCCCCAGGTGATGTGGAAGCGGGGCACCGAGTTGCCGTGGCCCTGCGCGTCGTAGCCGCCGCGCTCGGCCCAGCCGACGACGGGGAAGAACCGGACGCCCTGGCCGTGCAGCCAGGGCCGCTTCTCGCCGGCGGCGAAGTCGACGTAGGCCTCGGCCCACTTGCGCGGCCAGTGGTCCTCGGGCCGGTCGAAGGCCGCCGTCCCCATCCAGTCCTGGAGGGCCAGCGCGTGGGAGTCCTTGATCCGCATCCGGCGCTGTTCGGGCGAGTCGACGAAGAAGAGGCCGCCGAAGGACCAGTGCGCCTGACCGCCGAGGCTTTGCTCCGGCTCCTGGTCGAGAAGGATGACCCGGCGCCCCGCGTCGACGAGCTCCGCGGTCGCCGCCAGTCCGGCGAGCCCTGCCCCGATCACGATCACATCTGCGTCGTACGCCATTGAGGTCGTCCTCCTCGACAAGGTCCCGCAAGGTTACTGGTGGGTCATGTGCCGTGCTGGTCGAATCCTGGGCAGCGGTGTGACGCACGTCAACCGGCGGCGGACCGGAACCTTCGCTCGCTTTTAATAATGGCCAGCATTAAAATGTGCTCATGGCCAGGACATCGGGCCCGGAGACCCGGGAGAAGCTCATCCGCGCCGGTGAGGAGGTCTTCGCCGACCAGGGCGTGGACGGCGCCCAGCTGCGCGACATCGTCCGGCTCGCGGGGCAGAGCAACCCCTCCGCGGTGCAGTACCACTTCGGTTCCCGCGGCGGTCTCCTCGACGCCGTGATGGCCGCGCGCCAGCAGCGCACCGAGCGGGTGCTCGCCGCCGAGCTGGAGCGCGCCGGGGGCGCCGCGGCGGATCTGCGCGGACTGCTGACCGCTCTGGTGAACGCCGAGGCGGGCGAGTTGCGCACCGAGCGCGGGCGGCGCTGTCTGCGCATCTCCGCCCAGCTCAGCCACGAGAGCGGCGTGCGCACCCGCACCCCGCACCCCACCATCGCCGGCACCGTCTACTGGACCGTGATCGGCCGGATCGAGGACTGTCTGACCCGCCCGGCGCCCGGCCTGCCCGAACCCCTCCGGCTCGAACGGCTCGACCTCGCGCTCACGGTGATCGGCGCCGCCCTGGGCGACCGCGCCCGTCAGTACCTGGCCGGGACTACCCCCCTGACCGGCGAGGACGTCTTCCTCGCCGACCTCGTCGAGACCACCGCGGCGCTGCTGCGGGCCCCGCGACCCACCCTTGGAGAGACCCCATGACCCAGCACGACCTCACCGGCAGGACCGTCGTCATCACCGGCGCCGCACGCGGGCTCGGCGCCGAGGCCGCCCGGCAGGCCGTCGCCGCGGGAGCCAACGTCGTCCTGACCGACGTGCTCGACGAGGAGGGCGGCGCCGTCGCCGCCGAGCTCGGCGAGCGCGCCCGCTTCGCGCGCCACGACGTGACGTCCGAGGCGGACTGGCAGCGCGTCGCCGACCTCGCGGTCGCCGAGTTCGGCGCGCTCCACGGCCTGGTGAACAACGCCGGTGTCTCCACCGGCCAGTTCCTGGAGTCCGAGTCCGTCGAACACTTCCGCAAGGTGCTCGACATCAACCTCACCGGCGTGTTCATCGGCATGAAGACCGTCGTGCCCGCCATGAAGGAGGCCGGGGGCGGCTCCATCGTCAACGTCTCCTCGGCCGCGGGCCTGATGGGCCTCGCGCTCACCGCGGGCTACGGCGCGTCGAAGTGGGGCGTGCGCGGCCTCACCAAGATCGGCGCCGTCGAGCTCGGCACGGCCCGGATCCGCGTCAACTCCGTCCACCCCGGCATGACGTACACCCCGATGACCGCTCAGATAGGCATCGAGCAGGGCGAGGGCAAGTACCCCAACACCCCGATGGGCCGGGTCGGCGAGGCGCACGAGATCGCGGGCGCGATGGTCTTCCTGCTCTCCGACGCCGCGTCCTACGTGACCGGCGCCGAGCTGGCCGTCGACGGCGGCTGGACGGCCGGACCCACCGTCAAGTATGTCATGGGGCAGTGAACCGGACCCGCCGCCCGGTCTCGCGACCGGGTTGGGGTTGGATGGCGGCATGACGGCGAACAGCGGACCCGTGCCCGACCCCAGCGCAGAGATGATCACCATCGTCGACGAGAACGACGACGTGGTCGGCGAGGCCCCGCGCGGTGAGGCGTACGCGCGGGGCCTGCGCCACCGCTGCGTGTTCGTCCTGGCGCGGGACGCGGAGGGCCGCGTCTTCGTGCACCGCCGCACCCCGGTCAAGCTGGTCTTCCCCTCGTTGTACGACATGTTCGTGGGCGGGGTGGTCGGGGCGGGCGAGTCGTACGACGACGCGGCGCTGCGCGAGGCGGAGGAGGAGCTGGGCGTGCGGGGGCTGCCGCGCCCCACGCCGCTGTTCAAGTTCCTGTACGACGACGGCGCGGGGAAGTCCTGGTGGTCGTATCTCTATGAGGTCCGCTGCGAGCTGCCGGTGCGGCCGCAGGTCGAGGAGGTCGCCTGGCACTCCTTCGTCACCGAGGACGAGCTGGAGCGCCGGCTCGGCGAGTGGGAGTGGGTGCCGGACGGGCTCGACGCGTACCACCGCCTGCGGGCCTTCCGCGCGAGCTGATCGCCGCCGATCACTACTCATCACTGCTGATCACTGCTGATCACCGCGGCACGGTTGATCACGGCTTATGGTGCGGCCGTGAGCAACTTCGTACAGAATCTGCGCCTGTGGTTCGCCCCGGAGCGCGTCCGCGAGGAGGGTGACACCCCCGACTACCGCTTCTCGCTCGCCAACGAACGCACCTTCCTGGCCTGGCTGCGCACCGCCCTGGCGCTGATCGGCGGCGGCTTCGCCGTCGACCAGTTCCTGCCGGACCTGCGGTGGGGCTGGCGGATCGGCCTCGCCCTCGCGCTGCTCGCCGCGGGCGTCCTGTGCTCGCTGCGCGCGGTGAACCACTGGGTGCGCTGCGAGCGCGCCATGCGACGCGGGGACGACCTGCCGGCCGGCCGGTTCCCGACCGTGCTGAGCCTGGTGGTCGCGGTGGTCGCGCTCGCCATGGTGGTGGTCGTGCTCTTCGGGTGGGAGGGGTGACGCGGCGGAGACCGGAGGGCGGGCGGGTCCGCGACCCGGGTCTGCAACCGGAGCGCACCCGCCTCGCCTGGCGGCGCACCACGCTGTCGTGCACGGTCGCCGCGGTGCTCGCCGCCCGAGCGGTGCTCCACGACGGGAGCACCGCTCTCGGCGTGCTGGCCTGCGCGGTGTGTCTGCTGCTCTGGCTCGGGTTTCTGCTGGTCGCGCACCGCAGGATGGCCGCCCTGACCTCGCACCCACCGCGGACGCTGCCGCTCCGGTCGGCGTGGACGGCGGCGCTGTGCACGCTGGCGCTCGCGGTGTGCGCGGCGCTGATGCTGGTCTGAGCGATCCCGCGCGGCCCCGGCCCGCCCGGGTTCAGCCGTCTTCAGTCCCCTTGCTCCACCGTCACCACGATCTTGCCGCGGGTGCGGCCCTCCTCGCTCAGCCGGTGTGCGTCGGCCGCCCGCTCCAGCGGGAACGTCGCGTCCACGTGGACGGTCACGACGTCCTGTTCCGCAAGCTCGGACAGGCGCTGGAGGTCGGCGGCGACGGGGCGTACGAAGCAGTAGTGGCCGCCCATGCCGAGCACCGCGCCGTCCGCGATGGACGCGAGACGGCCGCCGGGCGCGAGGAGTTCGGCGGACGCCTTGAGCGTGTCGCCGCCGATCGTGTCGAAGGCCGCGTCGACCCCCTCCGCGGCGAGCGCGCGGACCCGTTCGACGAGCCCGTCCCCGTACGTGACCGGCTCGGCGCCGAGCTCCCGCAGGTAGGCGTGGTTGCGCTCGCTCGCGGTGCCGATGACCCGGGCCCCCGCGTGCCGGGCGAGCTGCACGGCGATCGAGCCGACACCGCCGGCCGCCGCGTGCACGAGGACCACGTCCCCCTCGGTCACCTTCAGGGCCTGGTCGATGACCTGGTAGGCGGTGAGACCGGCGAGCGGCAGGCCCGCGGCCTCCTCGAAGGTGAGGTTGCGCGGCTTGCGGGCGAGGGTGCGCACCGGGGCCGCGACGTACTCCGCGAAGGTGCCGCGGGAGAGGAAGTCCTCGCGCACATAGCCGATGACCTCGTCGCCGACGGCGAACTCCGGGGCGGAGGCGCCCGGCTGGACGACCACGCCCGCGACGTCCCAGCCGGGGACCACGGGGAAGACCGGTTCCAGGAGGCCGTCGAGATGGCCCTCGCGGCACTTCCAGTCGACGGGGTTCACGGCCGCGGCGCGCACCTTCACGAGGACGGAGTCGGGCCCGACCTTCGGGTCGCGCACCTCTCCGTACTCGAGGACTTCGGGCCCGCCGTAGCTGCGGTAGCTGATCGCCTTCATGGGGGTCGCCTTCGCGGAGGAGAGGGAGACAGCGGAGGACAGAGAAAACACTGCAAGGCTCGCATAAAGGAATAAACGGGGCATGGGCGGCTAGCCTGAGAGAGTCACCGTCCCCCACGCCACAGAAGGTGCGCGTCATGACCACGCTCCACCACGAACACCCGGTGCACGACCACATCCACGGCCCGGCCTGCGGCCACCCCGAGGTGCCGCACGGCGACCACGTCGACTACGCGCACGACGGCCACCTGCACCGGCTCCACACCGACCACTACGACGAGTGCGAGCCCGCCGGGCATGTCGCCCACCAGGGCCATGACCACCGGCACGGCGACGGCTGCGGGCACCCCTCCGTCCGCCACGGCGACCACGTCGACTACCTCCACGACGGCCACCGGCACGCCGCGCACGACGGACACTGGGACGACCACTGACCGCTCCGGGAAAGGCCCGGAGCGGGGGCCTCTGGACGGCATACCGACTGGTCGGCATCATGGTGTGGCACGCCACCACCACGCCGATCAGGAGCGAAGATGAGCGCAGACCACCCGCCGGGCCTCGACCTCGACCAGTTGCGCGGCCACCTCGACCGCGAGCGGCCCGGCCTGGTCGGCGGGCCGCTCTCCGCCCGGCTCATCGAGGGCGGCCGGTCGAACCTCACGTACGCCGTCACCGACGGCACGTCGCGCTGGGTGGTCCGGCGCCCCCCGCTCGGCCACGTCCTCGCCACCGCGCACGACATGAAGCGCGAGCACCGCGTGATCGCGGCGCTGCACCCGACGGACGTGCCGGTGCCCGCCCCCGTCCTGCTCTGCGAGGACGACTCCGTCGTCGGGGCGCCGTTCTACGTGATGGAGTTCGTGGACGGCACGCCGTACCGCACCGCCGAGGAGCTCGCCCCGCTCGGCCCCGAGCGCACCCGTGACGCGGTGCTCGGCCTCGTCGACACCCTCGTCGACCTGCACGCCGTCGACCCGGCGGCCGTCGGGCTCGGCGACTTCGGGCGGCCCGACGGGTTCCTCGACCGGCAGCTGCGCCGCTGGGGCAAGCAGCTCGACGCGTCCCGCAACCGCGAGCTCGCGGGCATCGACGAGCTGCACGCGGCGCTCGGGCGCTCGCTGCCCGGCTCGCCCGCGCCGACCGTCGTCCACGGCGACTACCGCCTCGACAACGTCCTGATCGGTGACGACGACCGGATCAAGGCCATCCTCGACTGGGAGATGTCGACGCTCGGCGATCCGCTCACCGACCTCGGTCTGCTCGTGATGTACAGCGCGAGGCTGGAGGTGCCCGACTCCCCCGTCAGCACCACCGCGGGCGCGCCGGGCCACCCGGACCCGGCCGAGCTGATCGAGCGGTACGCCGCGCGCTCGGGGCGCGACGTGTCGGCGATCTCCTGGTACACGGCGTTCGCGTGGTTCAAGCTCGCCGTGATCCTGGAGGGCATCCACTACCGCTACACGCTGGGCCAGACGGTCGGTGCGGGCTTCGACCGGATCGGCGAGCTGGTGCCCGTGTTCATCGAGCACGGTCTGACGACCCTCCAGGAAGGCTGACCCGCCGTGGACTTCGCATTCGACGCCCGCACCGAAGAGCTGCGGGCCAGGCTCCTCGCCTTCATGGACGAGCACGTGTACCCGGCGGAGGCCGTCGCCGACGAGCAGCGCGCCGCGCTCGCCTCGCCCTGGGACGCCCCTGCCGTGGTCGAGGAGCTGAAGGCCGAGGCCCGCGGGCAGGGCCTGTGGAACCTCTTCCTGCCCGACGCGGAACACGGCGCGGGCCTCACCAACCTCCAGTACGCCCCGCTCGCCGAGATCACCGGCCGCTCCCCGCAACTCGCCCCCACCGCGCTGAACTGCGCCGCGCCCGACACCGGCAACATGGAGGTGCTCGCGCAGTTCGGCAGCGACGAGCAGAAGAAGCGGTGGCTGGAGCCGCTGCTCGCCGGTGAGATCCGTTCGGCGTTCGCGATGACCGAGCCGGAGGTGGCCTCCTCCGACGCCACGAACATCACCACGCTCATCGAGCGCGACGGCGACGAGTACGTCATCACCGGCCGCAAGTGGTACATCTCCGGGGCGATGAACCCGGACTGCAAGATCTTCATCGTGATGGGCAAGACCGACCCCGACGGTGCCGACATCCGCCGCCAGCAGTCCATGGTCCTCGTCCCGCGCGACGCCCCGGGCCTCGAAGTGCGGCGCGCCATGCGGGTGTACGGATACGAGGACCACTACCACGGCGGTCACGCGGAGGTCGTCTTCGACCACGTCCGGGTCCCCGTGTCGAACCTGATCGGCGAGGAGGGCGGCGGTTTCGCCATCGCGCAGGCGCGGCTCGGCCCCGGCCGCATCCACCACTGCATGCGGCTGATCGGCATGGCGGAGCGGGCCATCGAGCTGATGTGCCGACGGGCCGTGTCGCGTACGGCGTTCGGCAAGCCGCTCGCGCAGCAAGGCGTCGTGCAGGAGTGGATCGCGGACGCGCGGGTCGCCGTCGAGCAGCTGCGGCTCCTGGTCCTGAAGACGGCGTGGCTGATGGACACGGTCGGCAACAAGGGCGCGCACACGGAGATCCAGTCCATCAAGATCGCGACGCCGCGCGCGGTGGTGGACATCCTCGACCGGGCCGTGCAGTTGCACGGGGCGGGGGGTGTCAGCCAGGACTTCCCGCTCGCGGAACTGTGGGCGGCGGCGCGGACGCTGCGCTTGGCGGACGGGCCGGACGAGGTGCACCAGCGGTCGCTGGCGCGGCGAGAACTGAAGCGGTACGTATAGCGCCCCGTCAGGGGCGCGGGGAACTGCGCGCGCGACCCCCGGCGGGCCGCACCCGCCGTAGAACCTGCCGCGGCAGACGCGACCGCGCCCCGGCGGGGGCTGAGCGCGCAGTTCCCCGCGCCCCTACGGGCGCGCGCCCGGCCCCTTACGGGGTCCGCAGGGCCCGTAGGAGGAGGTCGGCCAGGTGGTCGGCGACCTGTTGCGGGGAGAGCGGGCCCTCCGGGCGATACCACGTGGACAGGTGGTGGACCGACCCGAAGTGGTAGTCCACCACCAGGTCCGCGGGGGTCGCCGTGGAGAAGACGCCGGACTCCTGGCCCTCCTCGATCAGGGCCCGGAAGCGCTCGTGGTAGCGGCGCCGCTCGGCGCGGACCTGCTTGTTCTTCTCCGGGCTGAGGCTGTGCATGGAGCGGAAGAAGATCGACGCGTCGTCGAGGTTGTCGATGGTGGTGACCACGACGTCCGCGGCGGCGGCCCTGACCCGCTCGGCGACGGGCGCGTCCGCGTCGGCGATGGCGTCGAGCCGCTCCTGCTGGACGCGGAGCAGCCGGGCGTAGACCTCGTGCAGCAGGTCGTCCTTGGAGCCGAAGTAGTGGTAGAGCGCGCCCTTGGTGACGCCGGCCGCCTCGACGATCTCCTGTACCGAGGTGCGGTCGTAGCCCTGGTCGGCGAAGAGCCTGGTGGCGGCGGCGAGGAGTCGCTGCGGGACGGGCGTGCCGTCACCGTCCGTCGTTCTGGCCACTGCCGCCACCCTGCCTCTCGCGTCACTTGCCGTGCTGTGCCCGGGAACGCAGTTCCCGTCGGAGGATCTTCCCACTTGTCGTCTTCGGCAACTCCGTCAGGATCTCCACCTCGCGCGGATATTTGTACGCCGCCAGCCGCTCCTTGCAGTACGCGGCGAGCTCGTCGGGTGCCGTGCCGCTGCCCGGACGGAGGCTGACGTACGCCTTCACGGTCTCTCCCCGGTAGCTGTCGGGGATGCCGACGACGGCCGCCTCGCGCACGGCGGGGTGGGTGTAGAGGACGTCCTCGACCTCGCGGGGCCACACCTTGAAGCCGGACGCGTTGATCATGTCCTTCTTGCGGTCGACGACGTAGAGCCAGCCGGCCGGGTCCATGAACCCGATGTCGCCGGTGCGCAGTTCGCCGTCGGGGAAGGTCTCGGCGGTGGCGTCGGGCCGCTGCCAGTAGCCGGGCACCACCTGCGGGCCGCGGACGACGATCTCGCCGTGCTCCCCGAACGGCACTTCGCGGCCGAGGTCGTCCAGGATGCGTACGACCGTCTCGGGCCCCGGGACGCCGACGGCGAGGGTGCCGGAGACGGGGTCGACGGGTGCCTCCTGGCCCGGCGGCACCGAGGCGCAGGGCGCGGTGCACTCGGTGAGGCCGTAGCCGTTGTGGAGGTAGGGGCCGAAGGACGCGCGGAACTTCTCGACGAGGGCCGGGGGCAGCGGCGCGCCGCCCGAGGAGATCATCGCGAAGGAGTCGAAGTGGGCGCGGGTCACCGACGGGTGGGCGGCCAGCGCCATGAAGGCCGTGGAGGGTCCGACCGTGTAGGCGGGGCGGTGCTCGGCGAAGGCGTCGAGGACCACGCCGGCCTCGAAGCGGTAGGCGAGCGCGAGGGTGCCCGCGTTGGCGATGCACGCGGCGACCTGCGCGACCATGCCGGTGATGTGGAAGAGCGGCGCCATCGCGAAGTAGCAGGCGCCTTCCGGTATCCCGGAGCCGGCGCGCTGGCGTTCGGCGTTGTAGGTGATGTTGCCGTGGGTGTTCATGGCGCCCTTGGGGGTGCCGCTGGTGCCCGACGTGTAGCTGATCAGCGCGGTGTCGGAGGGGCCGACGGCGCGGTCGCCGGGGGCGGGCAGCCCCTGGCACGCGACCGCCACCAGGTCGTCGGCGTCGGCGGCGGGCGGCAGGCGCTCGAAGTCGAGGACCCGGGTGTCGCCCCGGGTCTGGAGGTCGAGCTGGCAGGCGGTGAGGACGACGCGCACCGGCGAGTTCGCCGCGGTGTCGCGCAGATACGCCTCCCAGGCGCGGTCCGAGCAGATCAGCGCGGTCACCCCGGCGTCCGCGAGGACGTGTCCGACCTCCGCCGACCGGTACATGGGGTTGACGGGGACGACCGTCGCGCCCGCCTTCCAGGCGCCGAGGAGCGCGAGCACGAAGTGCGGGGTGTTCTGGAGGAGGATCGCGACACGGTCGCCGCGGGCGACGCCGCGCGCGGCCAGGTGTCCGGCGACGGAGTCGCTGAGGGCGTCGGTCTCGCGGTAGCTCAGGCGCCCGTCGAAGTAGGCGAGGGCGGTGTGCTCGGGGGCGCGGGCGACGGCCGCGCGGAAGGCGTCGGGGACGGAGGCGGCGGGGTGCACGGGGGCGCGCTGGGCGTCGTTGAGCCGGGCGAGCCAGGGCTTGGCCGCGTACAGGGATCCTGCGGGCGTGCGGTCGTGAGCGCCGTCGCGGGCCTGGTGGTGCGTGCGGTCACGGGGCTGGTCGTGCGGGCGGTCGTTCACCGGTCGGTCGCCTCCCACTTCTGCTGGATGTGGTTCATGCCCTTCAGCCACTTGTCGGGGGTCTCGGCGCGGGCCCGGTAGAACGCGGCGACCTCGGGGTGCGGCAGGATCAGGAAGCGGTCCTCCGCCATGCCGGCGAAGAGCGCGGCGGCGACGTCGTCCGG
The DNA here is from genome assembly GCF_055572995.1 of Streptomyces sp. NPDC030245. Classification (NCBI taxonomy): domain Bacteria; kingdom Bacillati; phylum Actinomycetota; class Actinomycetes; order Kitasatosporales; family Streptomycetaceae; genus Streptomyces; species Streptomyces sp. NPDC030245. The sequence continues at coordinate 473,772 of NZ_JBVICF010000005.1, forward strand.
CTCGATGGCGGTGGGCGTGAGGACGAGGTCGCCCGCGGTGCCGGTGGCGGCGAGCATGTCGGTGCGGACGCCCTGCGGGCAGATCGCGTGGACCTTGAGGCCGCGGTGGCGGTAGGTGAGCGAGAGCCATTCGGCGAAGGCGTACGCGCCGTGCTTGGTGACGCTGTAGGGCGCGGCGCCGATCATGGTGAGCAGGCCGGCCGCGGAGACCGTGGAGACGAAGCGGCCGCTGCCGCGCTCCAGCCAGTCGGGGAGCAGCGCGTGGGCCGCCCGTACGTGCGCCATCACGTTGACGTCCCAGGCCGCGGCCCAGACCTCCTCGGGCGCGGCCTCGCTGCCGCCGGATCCGAGTCCCGCGTTGGCGCAGTACACGTCGACCGTGCCGCCGAGCGCCTCGCGGGCCTGCGGCACGACGCCGGACGCGTCGCCCGGTACAGCGATGCCGCCCACCTCGTCGGCGACGGCTTCCGCCTTGGCGCCGTCGAGGTCGTTGACGACGACGCGCGCTCCCTGCGCGGCGAAGCGGCGGGCGAGCGCGGCCCCGATGCCGCCGCCTCCGCCCGTGACGACGACTCCCTTGTCCCGCAAGGTTTCCACGATGGTTCTCCTTCGCCCGCGGCTCGGCTTCGCTGGCAGACTAACCAGTCGGTATGTCGTGGCGAAAGGGGGGCGCGGAGGTCGTGGGCGGCCGGACGGCTCAGGTGCGCGCGCTCGCGTGGAGGACCCTCGCCAGCTCGCGGGGCTGGGAGAACATCGGCCAGTGGCCCGTGTCCATCTCGACGAGGCGCCAGTGCGCGCTCTTGAGGAGCTCGGCCACGTCGTCCACCGGCTCGGCGCCGTCGAGCAGGCACTTGATGTACGTCGTGGGGAGTTCGCCGAGGGAGCGCTCCAGCACGGCGGGCTCGGTGAGGGTGGCGCCCGGGTGCGGGGTCGTGCCGCCGGCGATCCGGGCGATCTGCTCGCTGTCGAGGTCCTGGCCGTCGAAGTCCGCCGCGTCCGGCACCCAGGAGCCGCCGTCCTCGGCGAGCCGGGCCTCGAACGCGGGCTGCCCCTGCCACCACATCGACGCGAAGGACTCGCCGTCGACGGGCACGACGGCGTCGACGAACACGACGCGCCCGAGCCGGTCCCCGATCCGCTCGGCGGCCTGGCCGACGGGGATGCCCGCGTAGCTGTGTCCGACGAGGACGACATCGCGCAGGCCGAGCCGTTCGACCTCGTCGACGACGTCCCGCACGTGGGTCTGCTGTCCGGCGGGCGCGCCCTGCTTGTCGGCGAGGCCCGAGAGCGTCAGCGGATGGGCGCCGTGCCCGGCGGCCCGCAGCTCACGCGCCACGTCGTCCCACGCCCACGAGCCGAGCCACGCCCCTGCCACCAGTATGAAATCCGCCATGCCGCCGAACGTACACGCCATGGCGGTGGTGGGGCAGACCCCACCGGCCGTGGGGGTGTCTGCCGGATGGTGCGGCGCCCGGCCCGCGCGGGACGGTGATCTTCGTAGGGAATCGGTCGAGTTCAGGAGGCACGACATGGCACGGGTGACGCGCCGCAAGGTCCCTCTTCTGCTGGTCACGGCGGCCGGGACGGGTGCGCTGCTCGCTCCCCACGCGGCCCAGGCCGCGCCACGGCCCGCCGATCCGGTCGCGGCGATCGAACGCGCGGCCCATCCCCTGCGGTCGACCGACCCGGGCGGCGGCACGAAGGACCTGCGGCCGCTCGGCCGGATGGTCGGCGACGCGTCGGTGGTGGGTCTCGGCGAGGCGACGCACGGCTCGCACGAGTTCTTCACGATGAAGGAGCGGGTGTTCCGGCATCTCGTCGCGGAGAAGGGCTTCACCACGTTCGCGCAGGAGATGAGCTGGACGACCGGGCTGCGCTTCGACGCGTATGTGCGGGGCGGGGCGGGCGACGCCCGCGAGCTCGTCCACCGTGAGCTGGCGAAGACCCCGTGGGACACGGAGGAGTACGTCCATCTGCTGCGCTGGATGCGCGCGTACAACGCACAACACCCGGAGCGCGAGCTGCGCTTCATGGGCAACGACCTCAACTACCCCGAGCAGGGCGCGGAGTTGTTCGACGGGGTGAGCGACTACGTGCGCGCACACGAGCCGGAGCTGCTGCCCCGGATCACCGAGCTGTACGCGCCGCTGCGGCGCCTGACGGACGGCGACACGTACATGGGACGGCCGCTCGCCGAGCGCGAGGCGCTCGCGAAGAAGGCGCGCGAGGCGTACGACCTGCTGAAGGAGCGGAGGCCGGACGCGCGGAGCAAGCCCTACGAACTCGCCCTGCACCACGCCCGGTCCGTCGCCCAGACCGGCGACATGTACGCCTTCCCGCTCGACACGCCCGACGGCCAGCGGGACGCGATGCTGTACCGCGACCGCATCATGGCGCAGAACACGGTGTGGTGGCAGCGGTACACGGGCGGCAAGGTGCTCCTCTCGGCCCACAACGCCCATGTCGCCTACGAGTCCTTCGATCCGCGCTATCCGAAGATGCAGGGCGCCTTCCTGCGCGACAGGATCGGCAAGCGGTACGCGAGCATCGGGTTCACCTTCAACGAGGGCGGGCTGATGGCGCAGAGCGCGGATTCCCAGGTCTGGAAGCCGCGCCGGCTCGCCCCGGCGGCGCGCGGCACGAACGAGCACACGCTCGACAAGGTGCGCTTCGACGACTACTTCGTCGACCTGCGCACCGCTCCCCCGGCCGCCCGCACATGGCTGGCCGAGCCCCGGCCCACCCGGAGCATCGGCAACGCGTACCCGGACGGCCCGTACAAGATCCGCCTCGGGGCCTCGCACGACATCCTCATCCACCTGCACGACATCACACCGGCCCACCGGCAGTCTCAGTGACCGAGACCAGCCGTATCACCTATTGACTGGCCCCTACACCGACCACGAGAGTGCCGCTCGTGCAGAGCGAAGCGACAGCAACAGAGAAGCAGCAGGTCCAGGGCGGGAAGGACGGCGGCCCGGAGAGTCTGCGCCGGGTGGCCGTGGCCTCCTTCATCGGGACGGCCATCGAGTTCTACGACTTCTACATCTACGGCACGGCGGCCGCCCTCGTCCTGAACGAGGCGTTCTTCCCGACCCTCGACCCGGTCAACGCCACCCTCGCGTCGTTCTCCACGTACGCGGTGGCGTTCGCGGCGCGGCCCATCGGCTCGGTGGCCTTCGGGCACTTCGGCGACCGGGTGGGGCGCAAGTCCGTCCTGGTGGCGTCGCTGCTCCTGATGGGGCTCTCGACCGCCCTCGTCGGCCTCCTGCCCGGCTACGGCACGTGGGGCGTCTGGGCTCCGCTGCTGCTGATCCTGCTCCGCTTCCTCCAGGGCATCGGGCTCGGCGGCGAGTGGGGCGGCGCCGCGCTCCTCGCGGTGGAGCACGCGCCGAAGAAGAAGCGCGGGATGTACGCCGCCTTCCCGCAACTCGGTCCCTCCGTCGGGTTCTCCGCGGCCACCGGCGTCTTCTGGCTGCTCTCGGCCACGCTCTCCGACGACGCGTTCAGGACGTGGGGCTGGCGGGTGCCGTTCCTGCTCTCGTTCCTGCTGGTCGCCGTCGGCCTGTTCGTGCGCCTCAGGATCAGCGAGACACCGGTCTTCGCGAAGGTCATGGAGGCGCAGGAGGCGAGCAAGGTGCCCGCGCTCGACGTGCTGCGCCGCCATCCGCGCGAACTGCTGCTCGGCGCGGGCGGGATGGTCGTCGCGTACGGCCTCTTCTACACCGCCACGACCTACTGCCTCTCCTACGCCACCGGCACCCTGCACATCCCGCGCGACACCATGCTCGGCCTCTCCCTGGTGGCGTGCCTCTTCCTCGCGGCCGGCACCTGGCTCGCCGCGACGCGCTCCGACGGGGCGGGGCGGCGCCGCCTGGTGCTCGCGGGCACGGCGCTCGCGGTGGTGTGGGGGCTCGTGCTCTTCCCGCTCCTCGACACCGAGCAGCCGGTGCTCGTCGCCCTCGCGCTGGGCGGCGCCCTGTTCTGCATGGGGGTCGTCTACGGCCCGATGGGCGCCTATCTGCCCGAGCTGTTCACCACGAACGTGCGCTACTCGGGCGCCTCGCTCGCCTACAACCTGGGCGGCGTGCTCGGCGGCGCCGTCTCGCCGCTGGTGGCGACACGGCTTCAGTCGGCGTTCGGCTCCTCGTCGGTGGGCTGGTACGTGAGCGCGATGGCGGTCGTGTCGCTGCTCTGCGTCCTCGCGCTGCCGGAGACACGGGAGCGGGAACTGGCCTGACCCGTGCACCTGTTCGCCGGGGCCAGGTGCTGCGCGGTCTATGGCCAGGTGGCCCGGGCGGCAGGATCATATTTCGCGTGGAGCCCTACTGGGAATTGACCTTCGACGCCGACGGCGACGTCGACACCGCGCAGCGTGCGCAGCTGCTCTCCGGCGCGGAACGCGAACGCGTCACCGATCTGCTGGTCTTCGCGCACGGCTGGAACAACGAGCAGAAGGACGCCAGGAAGCTGTACCGGCGCTTCTTCGGGCCCTGCCGGGAGCTGGCCGGGCCAGGGGTGCGCCTCGGCTACGTCGGGGTGCTGTGGCCCGCCATCCGCTTCCCCGACGAGACCATCCCCGACTTCGACCCCTCGGCCGCCGCCGTGCCCGTCGCACCGCCCGGCGAGCCCGTGCTCGACGCGGCGACCCGGCAGGCGCTCGACCGGGCCTTCCCCGACCACGCATCGACCCTCGACCGGATCGCCGAACTGCTCGCGGAGCGCTCCGAAGTGCCGTCGCGCGTCTATGAGTTCGGGCGGCACGTGCGGGAGCTGGTCTCCCTGCGCGAGACCCACCCGGCACGCCACTTCGGCCAGGACACCGGCGCGGGCGAGCCCGCCATGCTCACCGACGACGCCGTCCAGGTCTGCGAGGTGTTCGCCGCCGCGCGCGCGGACACCGGGGAGCCGCTGCTCCTCGGCGAAGTGCGCGACCGGCTGTGGGACGGTGCGCACGAACTCCTGCGGCAGGGCACGTACTACGCGATGAAGCGGCGGGCGGGCGCGGTCGGCCAGCTGGGGCTCGGCCCCGCGATCGGGCTGCTCGCCGCCGATGTGCCGACGATCAGGGTGCACCTCATCGGGCACAGCTTCGGCGGCCGGCTCGTCTCGTACGCGCTGCGCGGGATGCCCGCGGACGTGCGGGCGGTGAAGTCCGTGACGCTCCTCCAGGGGGCGTTCTCGCACTACACGTTCGCCGAGCGGCTGCCGCACGACAAGTCGCGCGGCGGCGCCCTGCACGGCGTGCAGCGCCGCGTCGACGGCCCGCTCGTCTCCTGCTACTCGCGCCACGACGACGCGCTCGGCCGCCTGTACCCGCTGGCGTCGAAGCTGGCCGGTGACTCGTCGAGCTTCCTGAGCCTGTGGGAGCGGTGGGGCGCCATCGGCTACAACGGCATCCGTTCCGTGGCCGGCACCAAACGCATCAAGCTCGGTGACGAGGTGCCGGCCAAGGGGTGCGTGAGCGTCGACGCGGCGTCGGTGGTGCGGCGCGGCGGTCCGCCCTCCGGCGCGCACAGCGACGTGTGCCACGAGGAGCTGGCGCGCCTCGTCTTCGCCGCGGGGCGGATCGCTCTCGCCTGACGGTCCCGCCTACCGGTGCCGGGGGAACTCGACGACCTGCTGGTACGTCGGGCGGTTCTGCCACTGGACCGGCTTGTGCGTGATGCCGCCGAGCGCCCGGTGGATGATCGAGTCCGCGCACCACTGGTCGCCGGCCTTGCAGGAGTCGTCACCGGGGTAGACCTCGGTGGCGGGCTTGGCGACGGCCTGCGCGAGGGTGGTCAGGAGGGCGTCGCGGCAGGCGTCGAGCTCGCCGCCGCCGCAGTAGGTGTCGGCGAGCTCGCCCTTCACCGGCTCCCCGAGGACCTTGCGCAGGTCCTTGTCGGCATAGCCCCACCAGCCGTACTGGAAGGCCGACCCGGCGTGCGCCCCGGTCGGTCCGTGGCCCGCGGACGGCGCCTCGTCGGTGGCGAGCTGTGCGGTGAGCGCGGCGTAGAGGTCCTTGCCGAGGCCGGGCTCGAACTGGGCCTCGATCAGCAGCGGCCACCAGGCGTCCATGATCCGCACGGCGTCGGGGTGGGCGTACGTCTTCGACCCGGCCGACGTCCGGTTGCGCTGCGCGCCCGCCTTGCGCCACGCCTCCAGCTGCTGGATCGCCTTGGCCGACTGCGGATCGGTGACCGGCTTGGCGCGGAGAACCTTGAGCAGTTCGGGCAGCACCTGTTCGCCGCGCAGGTCGGTGACGGCCGCCTCCGACATGGCGCGGGTGAGGGAGGCGCGGGTGACGCCGCCCTCCTCGGTGAGCTTCCTGACCCGCCCGTCGAGCAGGTCGCCGCGGTGCACGGCGCTCATGCCGAAGCCCGCCGTGCTGAAGTCCTTCGCCTGCTTGTTGTTCCAGGAGATGTAGTAGTCCTGGTTGACGGAGTGCGGGTGCTCGGCGGGCGGGGTCTGCGCGGAGGTGTTGTTCTCGGGGTCGAAGTCCCGCCACTCGTATTCCTGTTGGCCCTTGACCGGCAGGGCGGGGTCGACGCCGTCGGCACGCTCGGGGTTGGCGCCGCTGTTGTAGTACGCGATGTCGCGCGAGTCGGCGTAGAACCAGTTGAAGGCGTAGCTGATGTGCTGCGCCGCCTTCATGAAGCTCGCGGCGTCCTTGACGTACGACGGGTCGTTGACCATCTGGAAGCCGATGATGGAGTCGGCCTCGTGGCGGTAGGTGGAGCGCAGCGAGACGTACGCGACGGGCTTGCCGTCGACGCTCGCGCGGTGCGTCACGATGCCGTACTTCGTGCGGAACACCTGCATGCGGTAGGAGCCGGCGGCCGTGGAGTCGGCGAGGGTCGGCTTCCAGGCGTTCTTGCGCTCCAGCTTCTCCATGGGCGTGCAGGTGCCCCGGTGGAGGTAGCCGGTGGACTGCTTGGTGGGGGCGCCGCCGCCCGGTTCGCAGAGCTCGACGGCGTATGTGTCGGTGATGTCCTGGCCCGCGGAGGTGGCCGACCACGCGTAGTCCTGGCCGCGCCCCAGCTGGACGTACATGCCGACGCCCGCGAAGGAGACGCCGCGGGCGCTGATGCCGGGGCCCTGGAGCTCCTGCTGCATGAGGAGCTGGGGGGCGAAGTAGCCCGTCTGCGGGCCGAAGACGGCGACGGGGTTGCCGCTCGCGGTGTGCTTGCCGGAGACGAGCAGGGCGTTCGACATGCCCTTCTTGTGTCCGTCCTCGCCGAAGAGGTCCGCGGGCAGGACGCCCTTGTCGTACATGCCCTGAAGCGGCTTGAGCTTCTTCGGTGCCTTCACCGGGTCCTTGGCGCCGCTCCTCGCGCCGCCCTCGCGGTCGTACACGAGCTGTTCGCGCTCGACGGAGCCGGGGTCCGGCAGCGCGGTGCCGCGCGCCTTCTCGGGCTTGCCCGCGTACGGGAAGCCCGTGCCGTCGTGGATGGTCTGGACGGCCTCGGGGTCGTTGCGGGCGCGGAAGGACTCCCAGACCTCCGTGCCCTTCTCGACGCCGTACTTCTCCTGGGACTTGAGGAGGGAGAGGGCGGACTCGACCTCTCCGCCGCCGCCGTTGCCGAAGAGGCCGCCGACCACGGAGGCCAGCGCGATCATGTCGGTGACCTTGAAGGGCTCGATCTCGCCGGCGTTGGTGATCGCGTCGATCTTGCCGGTCAGGACGTACTCACCGGGGAAGTAGCGGCCGTTCTTGGCCTTCACGCGGTAGGCGTTGAGCCCGTCTATGTAGGCCTGCGCGTCCTCCATCGCCTGCCGGCCGCGCTCTCCCTGCGTCGACTTGATGTACTCGACCTGCTTCTCGAGGTCCTTCTCGGTGTACGGGGCCTGCGGCCAGAACTGCTGCTCCAGGCCCTGGTTGGCGAGCGCGCCGCCCGCGAACGAGGTCAGCTGCCCGCGCCCGATGTGCCGGAAGAGGTCGATGAGCCAGAGCCGGTCCTGTCCGGCGGCGAAGCCCGCGCCGAACTCGGTGCCGTAGCGCGTGGTGCCCTTGATGTGCGGGATGCCGTACTTCTTGTCCCGGGTGATCGTCACGTCGTCGCGCGGTCTGGTGACGGAGGCGACCTGGCCCTCCCGTACGCCGAAGGAGGCGTCGTTGAAGAACTCGGTGAGGCGGTCGTCGGTGAGCGAGGGGTAGCCGGAGGAGAGCGCGTCGTAGGGCGCCAACTGGTCGTCGGCGTGCGGGGGCTGGGTGCCGAGGACCCGGTGGGCGAGGATCTCGGCGAGCGTCGCGCTGCCGTTCGCGCCGGGCGGCAGGATGTCCGCGCACTGGCTTCCGCAGTGGTCGACGGGCTCCTGCCGCGGCTCGACGGGCTCCTGTTTCGGCGCCGGGTCCCGCGGGGCGGCCGCGGCGCCCGCCTGGGGCGCGAGCAGGGCGGCGCCGAGCGCCAGCGCCGCCCCCGAGGTGAGAGTTCTGAGCCTGACGGTGCCACGTCGCATGGGTGCTCCTCCGGGTCCTGCGGAAGGCCGATGCGGCGGAGGCTACTGGCGGGTTGCCGAACCCGAAAGATGAACAAGCGTCGCCTTTGCCGAATCACCACAACGCGCCCCCCTTGTGTCGGCATCACCCCAGATGAGGCGGGCAGGCGAAAAACAGTCGCGCGAAGAGGGAGCCGAATCGCGTGTCGATACGTCTACTCGGCGACGTCGTTTCGAACTCGATCGACTTGGCTCGACATCGACGCAGGCGAATGCGGAACACGGGGTACCAGTACGCGAAGCATGTGTGACGGAGGTGCAGGGCGATGGCCGGATTCCGGAGTCTCGCGAGACAGGTGCGCGATCCGAAGAGCGATCTGGCGCTGCGACGCTACTCGCTGCGCAAGTGCCTGGAGAGGTTCGCCCCCTACGGACACCGGGCGACCTGGGACCATCTGTGCGCCAGGGCCGGGTTCGGGCCCGAGGACAGGTCCCCCGACCCGGCGAGGCTGGTGTCGGCGCTGAACGAGCTGGAGGCGGCCCGCGCGGTCTGGCTCGCCTACGAGGCGGGCTTCGCGGAACGCCGCCGCAAGGAGAAGCACGACGGGCTCAGGCGCCCGGGCAGCTTCGACGACTGGCACCGCTGCACCTGGGGCGGGTTCGGGGTCGCCTGGTGCGACGACCCCGACGTCCACCCGCACGAACCCCTCGCCGAGGTGCTGCGCCGGATCATCGCGGCGCTGGAGCGGGAGCCGGGCACGGGCTGCCCCGTCTGCGCGGACACCGCCCTCGCCTGGAAGCACGGCCTGGCGCACGAGCCGTCCTCGGGAGCGGTCTGCACGGGCTGCGGCATCGTCGTGCCCGCCCCCGTCCTCACCCCGGAGGCGGTCACCCGGGCACGGTCGAGGTCACTGCGGTCCCTGGTGTCCGCCTGACCGCCCCTCGGTGAACTCCTGACCGGCGCGGCCCGGCGCGGGTTCCGGGCCGCGCCGGAAAGCGGCTAGGGCGTCTTCACGTCCGTGTGGATGGCCAGCTTGAACTGGGCGTGGATCAGCGGTGTCCGGAGCTTCACGTCGCCCGCGCCGCGGGTCGAGATCTTCAGGCCGACGGGTGTGTCCGGGTGCACGAACATCTGCCAGAGGTAGGTGCGGTACTGCCCGCCCCTGGTCGGCGCCGCGTCGGTGGTCGCCGTCGAGTCGTAACCGGTGGTGAGGTTCAGCGGGTCGCGCACATAGCGCGAGCGGTGCTCGGTGGCCTTGGTGTCGGCCGCCCAGAAGACCATGGCGGAGAGCATGCCCCAGCCGTCGTGGCTGGGCCAGATCAGCCCCGAGCGGGCGTCCGGGAACTTCGACGGGCTGGTGCCGCCCTTCGAGGGGTCGTGCATGCGCCACGGGTCATAGGACTCGTCACCCGTGCCGTACGGAAAGCGCACCAAGTAGTAGCCGTCACTGTCGTACTTGATGGATTGCTGCCCGTGCCGTGCGGCGTCCCACAGCAAGGAGCAGATGGCGACAGACATGTGGTCCCCCGATCCGCGTCGACGTGCTCTGCGTATTTCCCTGTGCACAAGACACGTTGGTACCGCGCGGGCGGTTGCGGGAGGTCTAGCACAGGGAAATTCCGGTGGTCACGTGGATTTGCCGGGCGGCAGAGTGATCGTCGATGAAGGACACCGGAAGCCCCTGAGGAGAACGGCCCCATGTCGACGCTGCGCGTCACCGCCGAAACACTGACGATCCACGAGCATCCGGGCGCCGACGCCCTCGAACTGGCCCAGGTGGGCCTGTACCGCGCCGTCGTCGCCAAGGGCGCCTACCGCACCGGCGAGAGCGCGGTCTACATCCCCGAGCAGTCGGTGCTGCCCGCCGCGCTCATCGAGGAGCTGGGTCTCACCGGGCGGCTGGCGGGCGGCAACCGCGACCGGGTCAAGGCGGTACGGCTGCGCGGTGAGCTGTCGCAGGGCATCGTCTGCCGCCCGGCCGCGCTGGCCGGCGTCGACCTGGCGCGGGCGGCGGCCGACGGCACTGACTTCGCGGAGCTGCTCGGCATCACCAAGTGGGTGCCGCCGGTCCCGCCGACGATGAGCGGTGACGTGGAAGCCGCACCCGACCTGCTGCCGTGGGTCGACATCGAGAACATCCAGCGCTGTCCGGACGTCTTCGAGCCCGGCGAGCCGGTCGTCGTGACCGAGAAGCTGCACGGTTCGGCCTGCCTGGTGACGTACGTCGCCGACGGCGGGCGTGTGCACGTCTCCTCGAAGGGGTTCGGCGCCAAGTCCCTGGCGCTGCGGGAGGACGCGCGCAATCTGTACTGGCGGGCAGTGCGCGGGCACGGCGTCGCGGCCGCCGCGGCCCGGCTCGCGGAGCGGCTCGGGGCGCGCCGGGTCGGCGTCTTCGGCGAGGTGTACGGGGCGGGGGTGCAGGACCTGGCCTATGGCGCGGACGGCCGGCGCGACACGCTCGGGTACGCCGTCTTCGACGTCAGCGCGGACGTCGACGGCCAGGTGCGCTGGCTGGACGCGGCCAAGCTGCTCGCCGGTGAACTGCCGCTGGTGCCACGGCTCTACGAGGGCCCCTACGACGCCGAGCGCGTCCTGGAGCTCGCGACGGGCCGGGAGACCGTGTCCGGGCAGGACCTGCATCTGCGGGAGGGCGTCGTGATCCGGCCGGCCGTGGAGCGGTACAGCCCGGTGACCGGCGGGCGGGCCATCGCGAAGGCGGTCAGCCCGGCCTATCTGACGCGCAAGGGCGGTACGGAGTACGAGTGACCGCGGGCCCCGCCGGGCGCCTCACGTCCGGCGGGGCTTGCGGTCCACCAGCAGGCGGGAGCCGCTGTGCCGCTCGCCGAAGACGTCGTCGGGGTTGGACAGCACGCAGGTGTCCAGGGAGAGGCAGCCGCAGCCGATGCAGTCGGTCAGGTGGTCGCGCAGCCTGCCCAGCTGTTTGATGCGCTTGTCCAGCTCCGAGCGCCACCCCTCCGAGAGGCGCGCCCAGTCCTCGCGGTTGGGCGTGCGCTCCTCGGGCAGCGAGTCGAGGGCCTCGCGGATCGTGGAGAGCGGGATGCCGACGCGCTGGGAGGCGCGGATGAAGGCGACGCGGCGCAGCGTGTCCCGGTGGTAGCGGCGCTGGTTGCCGGAGGTGCGGCGGCTGGAGATGAGGCCCTTGGACTCGTAGAAGTGCAGGGCGGACACGGCGACGCCGCTGCGGTCGGCCAGCTGGCCGACGGTGAGCTCGTGGACCTTCTCCGGTATCTGGGGCACTCCTCAAACCTACTGGCTGGTCCGTTGACACGCGTCGGCCCACACCCCATGCTGAGCAAGCGCTTAGTCTGCGTACGTTCTCGCATGCGTCCACTCGCATACGTCTAGGAGGCCAGGGACATGGCGGAGCCGAGGATCTTCACGTCGCCCGACGAGCTGCGCGCCGCGGTCGGCGAGCAGCTCGGATACAGCGACTGGCTGGAGATCGACCAGAAACGGATCGACCTCTTCGCGGAGGCGACCGGCGATCACCAGTGGATCCACGTGGACGCGGAGAAGGCGGCGCAGGGCCCCTTCGGGACGACCATCGCGCACGGCTACCTGACGCTTTCCCTGCTGCCGAGCCTGGTGCCGCAGACGATGCGGGTCGAGGGCATGAGGATGGGCCTCAACTACGGCACGGAGAAGGTCCGCTTCCCCTCCCCCGTGCCGGTCGGCTCACGGCTGCGCGCCACCGCCGTGCTCACCGACGTCACGCCGACGAAGGACGGCGGCGTGCAGGTGACGGCCAAGGTCACCGTGGAGCGCGAGGGCGGCGAGAAGCCCGCCTGCGTGGCGGAGTCGGTGTCGCGCTACTACTTCTGAGGTATCGCTACTTACGGGGTTCCGCGGGCCGTGCGCCCACCATCCGCAGCACGAGGTCGGCGTAGAGCGCGCCGACCTCGTCGGGCGTCCGGTGTCCCGCCACGTTGAACCAGCGGGCGACGTCGATGCAGAGCGAGAGGACGGCGAGCGTGGTGCCCGGCACGTCGGGGACGTCGAACTCCCCGGTCCGCACCCCGTCGTTGATGATGTCCCGCACCGCCGCGTCCGACTTGCGGCGCAGCGCGACGATCTCCGTGCGGTGCTCCTCACCGAGCGCGTCCAGTTCGTACTGCACGACGCGCGCGGTCGTGTGGTGGGCGGCGTGCCAGCCGACGAAGGAGCGCACGGCCGCCGCGAGCCGCTCCGCGGGGCCGCCCTCGCCGTCCGCGGCGGTCCGCAGGATGGCCAGGGCCTTGTCGTGGCCGATCCGGCTGATGCGGTGGAGGAGCTCTTCCTTCGTCTTGTAGTGGATGTAGAGCGCGGCGGGGCTCATGCCGGCGCGGCCCGCGATGTCGCGGGTCGTCGTCGCGTGATAGCCGCGCTCGGCGAAGGCCTCGACGGCGGCGACCAGCAGTCGCCTGGCCGCGTCGGGGCTGACCTCGCCCCACGGCTGCTCCTCGCCGCCGGTCTCCTCCGCCGCACCCATGTCCACTCCTTCGCCGTTCGGGAGGGACACCATACCCCTGCCGGTGAGCAAGCGCTTAGGGCGACGGCCGGATCGGGGCAGGTCAGGTCGGGTCCGGCCGGTTCCGGCCGGGTGGGGTCAGGGCTTGGCGAACGGGTCGTGTTCGGCGAGGAGCCGGTCGACGCGGGCCTGGTCGACCCTGCTGACGATCTGCTCCACCTCCTGCCGGTCCCTGATCACCTTGGCGAGGGTGAACGCGGAGGTCGTCAGGTAGAGCACCGAGACGGCGAGGAAGCCCCGCACCCAGGCGGAGGCGTCGAGGTAGCCGATGCCGACGACCACCGCGCCGAGGGCGATGGCGAAGGAGGCGACGGCCTGGCCGTAGTAGGCGGTGGTGGTCTGCTGCTTGACGAGTGGCTCGGTCATGACCGCAGCATCGCGCTCACGTGACCGGCACCACATCCGCTCGCGTACTCAGGTCGGTACTCAGAAGGCCGAGACCCCGGTCAGCGCACGGCCGATGACGAGCTTCTGTATCTGGCTGGTGCCTTCGTAGAGGGTCATCACCCGGGCGTCGCGCAGCAGCTTGCCCGCCGGGTACTCGTCGATGTAGCCGTAGCCGCCGAAGACCTGGAGGGCGTTGTTGGCGGCGCGCACGGCGGCCTCGGAGGCGAACAGCTTGGCCTTGGAGGACTCCGTGGCGAACGGCCGGCCCCGGTCGATCAGGTCAGCGACCCGCCAGGTCAGCAGCCGTGCGGCGTCCACGTCCACCGCGATGTCGCTGATCAGCTCCTGCACCAGCTGGTGGTGGGCGATGGTCTTCCCGAACTGCTCGCGCTCGGTGGAGTACCGCACCGCCGCGTCGAGGGCGGCCTGCGCGATGCCCACGCAGCCCGCCGCCACCGACATGCGCCCCTTGGCCAGCGCCGACATGGCGACGGAGAAGCCCTTGCCCTCGGGCGCCATCATGGCCGAGGCGGGGACCCGCACGTCCTCCAGGACGAGTTCGGCGGTGGCCTGGCCGCGCAGGCCGAGCTTGCCGTGCAGGGTGCGGCGGGTGAGGCCGGGGGTGTCGGTGGGGACGAGGAAGGCGGAGACACCCTTGTGGCCGGGGGCGTCGCCGGTGCGGGCGAAGAGGAGCACGACGTCCGCCCAGGTGCCGTTCGTGATGAACATCTTGGTGCCGTTGATGACGTACGCGTCGCCGTCGCGGACGGCCCTCGTCGTGAGGCTGCCCGCGTCGGAGCCGGTGCCCGGTTCGGTGAGCCCGAAGCACCCGACGTACTCGCCGGAGGTGAGCCCCGGCAGCCACTGCCGCTTCTGCTCCTCGCTCCCCCAGTGCGCGATCGTCTTGGCGACCAGGCCGAGCGAGACGGAGACGATGCCGCGCACGGAGGAGTCACCGCGCCCGAGCTCCTCGGTCACCAGGCAGTACGCGAGGTGGTCGCCGCCCGAACCGCCGTACTCCTCGTCGATGGTGAGGCCGAGGAAGCCGACATCCCCGAGCTTCTTCACGAGGGCCCGGTCGACGCTCTCGGCGCGGTCCCACTCGACGACGTGCGGGGTGATCTCGCGCGCGACGAACTCCTCGGCCAGCTCCCGGACGGCGGCCTGCTCGTCGCTGAGCTCCAGGTTCATCGTGGGCACCTCTTCGCATGGGGTTACGGCGAGTACGTGGGGTTTTAAATTAGCACTGCTAGTTTCTGGGGGCAGCCCTACTATGTGCCGCATGGCCCGACCGCGCAAGCCCCTCCTCAGCCGAGAACGCATCGTCGACACGGCCCGCGCCCTCGTCGACGCCGAGGGACTCGCGGCCGTCTCCACGCGCCGTCTCGCCGCCGAGCTCGGAGTCAGCGGACCCTCCCTCTACAACCACTTCCGCACCAAGGACCAGATCCTGGAGGCGGTCGCGGACTCGGTGAGCGCACAGGTCGACCTGTCGATGTTCGACGCCGCCGACGGGCGTGACTGGCGTACCGCGCTGCACGACTGGGCGGTCTCCTACCGGGCCGCTCTCACCCGGCACCCGAACATCGTGCCGGTGCTCGCGCGGGGCCCGGGCCGCCGCCCGGCCGGACTGCGGCTCGCGGACGCGGTGTTCGGGGCGATGGTCGACGCGGGGTGGCCCGCCGCGCAGGCCACGTCGATCGGCGCGCTGATGCGGTACTTCATCATGGGCTCCGCGCTCGGCTCGTTCGCCGGGGGCTTCGTGGACGACGAGGCCGCCTACGACCCCGCCGACTACCCGCACCTGGGCCAGGCCCACCTGCTCGCCGAGCGCCAGCAGGTCATCGACGAGCGCGCCTTCGAGGCGGGCCTCCGGGCACTGCTCGACGGGCTCGCGCTCCAGTACGAACAGGTCGCGGCCCAGCGGCTGTGACCCTTCGGTGCGCGCCGAAGTGTTTCCGGCGCACCCTGGAGACATGAAGCCGGGCCCCACGAAGAACACCACCGCACCCGCCGACGCCTCCGCGACCGCCGCGGCCCTCGCCTCCCTCGCCGCGCTGTTCGCCGACGAGACGCGGGCGGTCTGCCTGCTCGCCCTGCTCGACGGGCGGGCCTGGACGGCCGGCGAGCTGGCCCGGCGCGCGGGCGTCGCCGCGTCGACGGTCAGCGAGCACCTGGGCAGGCTGGTCGCGGGCGGCCTGCTCACCGAGGCCAGGCAGGGCCGCCACCGCTACGTGCGGCTCGCCGACGCGCGCGTCGCCCAGCTCGTCGAGGACCTCGCCGCCCACGCGGCGCCCGGCACGCCGGTCGCGCCCCGCACGCTGCGCGAGGCCGGTGCCGCCGGCGCGATGGCCCGCGGCCGCACGTGCTACGACCACCTGGCGGGACGGCTCGGGATCACGATCACCGGGGCGATGACGGAGCGGGGGCTGCTGCGGCAGGACACCGGGTTCGCCCTGACCGACCAAGGGGTGGCGTGGTTCGGGGAGTTGGGGATCGAGCTCGCGCGGGGCGGGCGGCGCCCGCTGGCCCGGGGCTGCCTGGACTGGACGGAGCGCCGGCCCCACCTCGCCGGGGTCGCGGGGGCGGCGCTGTGCCGGCACGCGCTGGCCACGGGGTGGTGCGAGCGGATCGGTTCGGAGCGCGCCGTGCGGGTGACCCCGGCCGGGGCGCGGGCCTTCGCCGCGCACCTCGGTGTGGACGGCCTCCAGGACGCCGTCACTCGGTGACGATGCGCTCCACCGCGGCCGCGACGAGGGCGTCGCGCTCGGCCTCCGAGAGGACGTCGGGCAGGGTGAGCTGTTCGACGATGAGCCAGTTGAAGGCCAGGTACAGCAGCTTGACCGCCGTCGCGTCGCCCGGCAGCCCGGATTCGGCGTGGTACGAGAGGTTGGCCGCCAGGTCGGCGCTGACGCGCTCGGTGAGGACGGCGCGCAGCTCCGGGCGCCGGGTGGCCTCCAGGCGCAGTTCGAGCAGGGCGAGATAGCCCGTGCGGAAGCCGCTGACGCGCCCGACGACCTCGCGCATCAGCTCGACGTAGGTCTCCTTGTCGGGCTTGGCGGCGCGCTGCCGCTCGATGATCGCCTCGTCGGGCGTGAGGCGCTCGTAGACGCGGGCGCCCGCCTGGGTGAGGAGGTCGTCGCGGTTGCCGAAGTAGTTCGACGCCGTGCCCGTGGGCACCGCGGCCTCCGTGTCCACCGCCCGGAAGGTCAGCCCGCGGGCGCCCTCTCTGGCCAGCACCTCGATGGCGGCGTCCACCAGAGCCGCCCGCCGCCCGTCGTTCCTGCGCACCATCGCCGCACCACTCCATTCGCAGTACTACACCTTGACCACTATGAGAAGAGTACTCCATGGGGCCCCGCGGCGGGCGAGGTAGCTGTAATCTGCATCCGTCCTGGCGGGCGAAACCAGGACGTCACAAGACCAGGACCCAACAGAAGACGTGACACGGGAGTGGCCGTGGGATACGCGACGGATGCGCTCCGTCTCTTCGCCGCGCAAGTGCTGCGCGGCCAGGCGCAGGTGACCTTCCTGCCGAGCGTCGCCGCGGGCGCCGTCTTCTGCGTGGCGCTGTTCGCCGGGGGCTGGGAGTACGGGCTCTACGGCCTGGCGGGCACCACCGTGGGGACGGCCACCGCGCGGCTCCTCGGCGTGGCCCGCGACCGCGTGGCGACCGGCCTCGAAGGGTTCAACGCCTGCCTCACGGCGCTCTCCTTCGCCGTCCTCCTCGGGGCGGAACACGTGTCGACGGCGCTGCTCGCCGTCGCGGGCTGTGTGGTCGTCACGGTCGTGACCGCGGCCGCGGTCCGGTTCCTCGGGGCCTGGGAGCTGCCGTCGCTCACCCTGCCGTTCTGCCTGACCGCCTCCGCGGCGACCGTCGCCGCGCCGGGCTTCCGGCACGTCTGGCACCACGGGGAGGGACCGGCCGCGCTCGCGCGTGCCGCGACGGGCTCCACCGCGCCGCAACCCGCCGACCTGGCCCGGGGGTTCTTCGCCGGCTTCGGCCAGATCTTCTTCATGCCGCAGTGGTACGTGGGCGCCCTGCTGCTGCTCGGCCTGCTCGTCGCCGGGCGCCGCACCGCGGCCGTCGCGTGCCTCGGCAGCGCGGTGGGGCTGGGCACCGCGTGGGCCCTCGGCGCCCCCGCCGCGCGGCTCGCCGACGGCACGGCGGGGTACAACTCCGTCCTCGTGGCCCTCGCCCTGTGCGGCGTCTTCCTGCCGGTGCGGGCGGCGACACTCGCGTACGCGCTCGTGGGCGCCGCCACCGCGACGGCGCTCGGACCGGCCGTGGCGGCGTTCTCCGCGCCGGTCGGCGGGCACGCCTTCACCTGGCCCTTCGTGCTGACCACGCTCGTGTTCCTGGCGGCAGCCAGGTCCTTTCCCCGGCTGACGGGTTCGCCGACCGGGAAGTGACAGCACGGCCCGGCAGCGGCCGGGCGCGGCTCAGAACACGACGAGCGCCCGCCCGCCCTTGCCCGCGACCATGTTCTCGAAGGCGGCCGGGATGCCGTCGAGACCGATCCGGTCGGTGACCAGGGCGCCGAGGTCGAGGCTGCCCGCCCTGATGTGCCCGGCGAGGACCGGCAGGTCGACCGCCGGGTCGCAGTTGCCGTACACGCAGCCGGACAGGGTCCTGCCCCAGTGGAAGAGCTCCAGGGCGTTGAAGGTGACCTGCTGGTCCTTGCCGCCGATGCCGACCACCGTGGTGCGTCCGCCGCGCCGCGTCGACTCCCAGGCCGAGCGGATCGTCACCGCGCGCCCCACGCACTCGACCGCGACGTCGGCGCCGTGGCCGCCGGTGAGCCCCCGGATCTCGCGCGGAGTGGTCGGCGAGGCCACCACGTAGTCGGTGGCTCCGGCCGAGCGCGCCAACTCCTCCTTCGCCGGGGAGACGTCGACGGCGATGATCTGGCCGGCGCCCGCGATCCTGGCCGCCTGCAACGTGGCGAGACCCACCCCGCCGACGCCGAAGACCACGACGCTCTCGCCCGCGCGGACCCGCGCCGAGTGGTGCACGGCGCCGTACCCGGTCAGGACGGCGCAGCCGAGCAGGGCCGCGTCGATGAGCGGGACGCCGTCGGGCACCGGCAGGACGCAGCCCGCCGCGACCACCGTCTCCTCGGCGAAGGCGGCGACGTTGAGGCCGGGGTGCAGGTCGGTGCCGTCCGGCCGCCTGGCGTAGACGTCGGCGGCGCCCGCGAGGGCGTTGCCGCAGAGCCACACCTCGCCGAGCGAGCAGGCGTGGCAGCTGCCGCAGGAGGGGGCCCAGTTCAGGACGACTCCGTCGCCGGGCGCGAGGTGCGTGACCCCCTCGCCGACGGAGACCACGGTGCCCGCGCCCTCGTGGCCGAGGACGGCGGGCACCGGCACCCGCATCGTGCCGTTGGTCAGGGACAGGTCGGAGTGGCAGACCCCGGCCGCCGCGAGGCGCACCCGGACCTGGCCGGGGCCCGGATCCGGCAGGTGGATCTCGGCGATCTCCAGCGGCGAGCCGACGGCGGGGAGGATGGCGGCGCGGACCACGTTCACGTACTCCTTGGGGAGGTTGGCAAGGGGCGGGGTCGGGCGGTTTCAGAACTGAAGGGACTTCGTCTGGAGGTACTCCGTCAGGCCGTGCGCGCCCAGCTCGCGGCCCACGCCCGACTGCTTGTAGCCGCCGAAGGGCGCGAGGGGGTTGAAGCTGCCGCCGTTGATGTCGACCTGGCCGGTGTCCATGCGTCGGGCGAACGCGACCGCCTCCGCGTCGTCGGCCGCCCACACCGCGCCCGCGAGACCGTACACGGTGCCGTTGGCGATGCGCAGGGCGTCGTCCTCGTCCTCGTAGCGGATGATCGAGAGGACCGGGCCGAAGATCTCCTCCTGGGCGATGGTCATCTCGGGCGTGACGTCCGCGAAGACGGTCGGCTGGACGAAGTAGCCGCGCTCCCTGGGCGATTCGGGGCCGCCCGCCACGATGCGGGCGCCCTCCTCGACGCCCTTCTCGATGTAGCCGCGCACGCGCGCCTGCTGCTTGGCGTTGACGACGGGGCCGATGCGGTCGCCGTACTTGGCGGCGGCGGCCGCGGCGAGCTCCACCGCCTCGTCGTACCGGTCGGTGTGGACCAGCATGCGGGTCCAGGCGCTGCACGTCTGGCCGGAGTTGGACATGACGTTGGCGACGCCGACGTTGACGGCCTTGGCGAGGTCGGCGCCGGGCAGGATGACGTTGGCGGACTTGCCGCCGAGCTCCAGGGCGACGCGCTTGACGGCCGCACCCGCCGTGGCGCCGATCTGCTTGCCGACCGCCGTCGAGCCGGTGAACGAGACGAGGTCGACGCCCTCGTGCTCGGCGAGCGCCTGGCCCGCGACCGGGCCGAGGCCGGTGACCAGGTTGAACACACCGGCCGGCACGCCCGCCTCGTGGACCGCCTCGGCGAAGAGCTGGGCGGTGAGGGGCGTGTCCTCGGCGGGCTTGAGCACCACCGTGCAGCCCGCGGCGAGCGCGGGGGCCACCTTATTGACGATCTGGTGGAGGGGGTAGTTCCAGGGCGTGATCGCGCCGACCACGCCGACCGGCTCCAGATAGACGGTGGAGTTGCCGACCCGCTCCTCGAAGGGGTGCGTCGCGGCGAGTTCGGCGTACGAACCGGAGACCAGGATGGGCACCCCGGCGTGCACGGCCTGCGAGAACGGCAGCGGGGCGCCCAGCTCGGCGGTGACGGTCTCGGCTACCTCGTCCTTGCGGGCGACGAGCCGGTCGCGGAGTGCGCCGATCAGGGCGGCGCGCTCGGTGGGCGGGGTGGCGGCCCAGCCGGGCAGGGCGGCGCGGGCGGCGCGGACCGCGGCGTCGACGTCCTCCGCGGTGCCCGCGGGGACCTGGCCGACGGGCTGCTCGTCGGCCGGGTTCAGGACCGTGATGGTGTCGGTGCCCGCAGCGGGGCGCCAGGCACCGTCGATGTACATCCCGTCATGGGCCTTCATCGCATTCCTCCAGGTTGTCGTCCGCGCTACAAACTAGCGCCGATAGTTTTCGGGCACCAGGGGCCACGGCACCGGCGCCCGCGCCGACCGGTCCGGCCGCGCCCCGCGGGCCGGTTCCAGCCCCGGGCGAGCGCCCGTCCACCCTGCTTCCAGACCGCCCCGAGGCCCGCACGAGGCCGCCGACCAGCGCGCGAGGCGGCGGCCTGCCGTGTGCCCGCTCCGCGCGCCCGTCCCGTCCTGCGCTGTTTTCCGGACACACCCCACCCATTCGCCTTGTATTCGATTTCAAATACGTGACGGACGCATGACAAGACGTCGGGACTCTTGATCTCGCCCCATCGAACAGACACTCTGCTGATCGCGACGGGAGCGGCACGCACCGCTCCCTTCTGTGTGTGCGATCCCGCGCACACCCCCCACAGTCGCGCGCCCGACCCCGGGCACGCCGCCAATGAGGAGGACTCCCTCGTAATGGCCATGCTTCGCAGCAAGAAGACTGTGATCGCCGCGGCGATCTCGACCGCCACCGCCGCCGCTGTCATCGGTACGGTCACCGCCCTCCCCGCCCAGGCCGCCCCCGCCGAGGGCACCGTGCTCGCGGCCGGCTCCGCCGACGCGATCAAGGGCAGCTACATCGTCACGCTGAAGAACGGTTCGGGCCTCAAGGCCGCCACGAGCCAGGGCAAGGACCTCATAGCCGAGTACGGCGGCTCGGTGCAGAAGACCTTCAAGTCGGCGCTCAACGGCTACTCCGCGAAGCTGACCGCGACGGAGGCGAAGAGACTCGCCGCCGATCCCGCCGTCGCCTCCGTCGAGCAGAACCAGAGACTCCACTCGACCGCGACGCAGACCAACGCCCCCTGGGGCCTGGACCGCATCGACCAGACGAGGCTGCCGCTCTCCGGCTCGTACACGTACCCGGACACCGCGGGCACGGGCGTCACCGCGTACGTCATCGACACCGGCGTGCGTATCTCGCACTCCGAGATCAGCGGCCGCGCGGTCAACGGCTACGACGCCGTGGACGGCGACACCACCGCCCAGGACGGCAACGGCCACGGCACGCACGTCGCCACGACCATCGCCGGCAAGACGTACGGCGTCGCCAAGAAGGCCAAGATCGTGGCCGTCCGCGTGCTCGACAACAACGGCTCCGGCACCACCGCCGGCGTCATCGCGGGCATCGACTGGGTGACCAGGAACCACGCCGCCGGTGCCCCGGCCGTGGCCAACATGTCGCTCGGCGGCGGCGCGTCCACCTCGCTGGACACCGCCGTGAAGAACTCCATCGCCGACGGCGTCACCTACGCGGTCGCGGCGGGCAACGAGAACACCAACGCCGCGAACTCCTCCCCCGCGCGCGTCCCGGCGGCCATCACGGTCGGCGCGACCGGCAGCAACGACGCGAGGGCCAGCTTCTCCAACTACGGCTCGGTCCTGGACATCTTCGCGCCGGGCGTCTCCATCAAGGCGGGTTGGCACACCGGCGACACGGCGACCAACACCATCTCCGGTACGTCGATGGCCACCCCGCACGTCGCGGGCGCGGCGGCGATCTACCTGGCCGGCCACACCTCGGCCACGCCGGCGCAGGTCTCCTCCGCCCTGGTGAACGGTGCCACGCCGAGCGTGGTGACCAGCCCGGGCACGGGTTCGCCGAACAAGCTCCTCAAGATCGTCCAGTAACACCCCTGGGACGCGGGCCCGTTCGCCGGTCCGCGTCCCGTCCGGCCCCCCGGAGGCAGTCGGCGCCTCCGGGGGTCTTGCGCCTCCCCTCGCGTACGCCGAGACCCGCCGCGACGAGCAGCAGCCCGCCCAGCATCACGAACGGCGCGGCCACCCCCGCGACCCCGGCGACGAGACCCGCGGACGCGGGCGCCGCCACCTGCCCGAGCCGGTTGCCGGTGAGCCGCAGCGCGAGGGCCGTCGAGCGCGCGTCGTCGGGCGCGGCCCGCACGACCGTCGTCATGGAGAGCGGCTGCCCGACACCGAGGCAGAAACCGAGCACGGCGAGCATCAGGGCGAGCCCCCACACCGGGACCGGCAGCGCGAGGCCCGCGCACAGCAGCCCGCCGAGCAGGCACGTGCAGGTCAGCAGCGCGGCCCTGCCGAGCAGCCGGATCATCGGCGTCATCACCAGACGGCACGCGATGGTCGCCGCGGCCCGCAGCGAGAGCAGCACGCCGACCGTGGCGGGCGCGATGCCCCGGTGCTCGCCGACCACCGGCAGGTAGGCCGTGAGGATGTCCGTCGCGGAGAGCACGGCGAGGCTGATGAAGATGCCCGCGGGCACGCCCCGGGTGCGCAGGATGCCGAGCACCGGCACGCGCTCGGCGCGCTCGGGGGCGGCGGCCGCGGGACGCCTGTGCTCGATGCGCCAGAGCGAGGCGAGGGAGACCGCGCCGACCGCCGCGGAGACGACGAGGGCGAGGGCGCTCGTGCGGCCCGTGTCGGCGCCGATCAGGGCACCCGCGGCGATCGGCCCGATCAGCTGGCCGAGGGAGGCGCCGATGGTGAAGTGGCCGAAGTTGCGGTCCTGTTCGGCGGGTGGGGACTGACGGGCGACGATCGACTGCGCGCCGATCACGAAGCAGAGGTGGCCGAGCCCCATCACACCGCTCCAGGCGGCCATCGCCACGAGCGACCCCGCCGTACCGCTGAGGGCGCAGCCGCCGGAGATCAGCACGACGCCGAGGGGCAGCAGCGGCGCGCACCGCCCGTGGTCCGTCCTGCGCCCGAGCGGCACGGCGGCGAAGAGCGGCAGCAGGGCGTAGACGCCCGCGATGACGCCGACGGCCCGCTCGTCGGCGCCCAGCGACAGGGCCCGGTAGGAGACGGCGGGCCGCGCCATCGACACCGCCCCCTGCGCGAAGCTGAAGGCGATGACGAGACGGAGCAGCCAGCCCCTGCCACCGGGCCCGGATATCGCGTGTGGCATCAGATGATGCCGAAGAGGATTCCGGAGCCGAGCACCACCAGCGAGGTGAGCACGGCCCATTTGACGGTGAACCTGGTGTGGTCGCCGAACTCGACCTTGGCCATGCCGACGAGGACGTACACGGCGGGCACCAGCGGGCTCGACATGTGCAGGGCCTGTCCGGCGATGGAGGCGCGGGCGATCTCCAGGGTGGAGACGCCGTGCGCCTGGCCCGCCTCGGCGAGGACCGGCAGGACGCCGAAGTAGAAGCCGTCGTTGGACATGAAGTAGGTGAGCGGGATGGAGAGCAGTCCGGTCACCAGGCCCATGTGCGGGCCCATGCCCTCCGGGATGGCGTCGACGAGCCAGTCGGCCATGTGGTCGACCATGCCGGTGCCGGTGAGGACGCCGGTGAAGACGGCGGCGGCGAAGACCATGCCGGTGACGTTGAGGACGTTCTCCGCGTGGGCGGCGATGCGGGCCTTCTGGTCCGGCATGTGCGGGAAGTTGACGGTGAGGGCGAGCGCGGCGCCGAGCAGGAAGAGGACCGGGATCGGCAGCCACTCCATGATCATGGCGGTGAGCAGCAGGACGGTGAGGGCGGCGTTGAACCAGTAGAGCTTGGGGCGCAGGGTGGGGCGATGGGGGTCGAGCCCCTGGAAGCCGTCGTCGTCGGAGTCGTCCTCCGCGTCCGTCTCGGCGCCGGTGCCGGTGCTGGTGCCGGTGCCGGAACCCGAGGAGCCGCCGCTGGTCTTCCCGGTGAGCGGGGTCCGGCCCTCGCCGCCCGCGCCCAACAGGACCGTCTCGGTCGCCGTCTCCTTCTCCAGGACCTCGTCCAGCGAGAGGGTGCCGAGCCGCTTGCGCTCGCGCAGACCCAGTGCGTACGAGAGGAGGAACACGGCGACGAGTCCCATGGCGAGCGCCGGGATCATGGGGACGAAGATGTCGGCGGCGTCGACCTTCAGGGCGGTCGCGGCACGGGCCGTCGGGCCGCCCCAGGGCAGCGTGTTCATGACGCCGTTGGCGGTGGCGGCGACGCCGGTCATCACGACGAGGCTCATCTTGAGGCGCTTGTACAGCGGGTACATCGCCGAGACCGTGATCATGAAGGTGGTCGAGCCGTCGCCGTCGAGGGAGACGATCGCGGCGAGCACGGCGGTGCCCACCACGATGCGCATCGGGTCCGCCTTGCAGAAGCGCAGGATGCCCCGGACGATCGGGTCGAAGAGGCCGACGTCGATCATGACGCCGAAGTACACGATGGCGAACATGAGCATGGCCGCCGTGGGCGCCAGATTGCCGACGCCGTCGAGGACGTACTCCCCGAGATGGGCTCCCTTTCCTACGAACACGCAGAACAACGCGGGGATCAGCACCAGCGCCGCGATGGGCGACATCTTCTTCATCATGATCAGCACCAGGAAGGTGGCGATCATGACGAATCCGAGGATTGTCAGCATGGGGGCTACCTAACGTTCACCATCGAACTCCCACCAGGTCTGGCGGTCCGGACGACGTTAGGACCCGCTGTCCAGCGTTAACAAGATGTTGACGCGCGAGCAATAAGCGCAAAACTCCAGGTCACGGCCGTGCGTCGGGGACGTCGAAGAGAATCGCGCCGTTGCGGGTGGCGACGGCGAGCTCGCCGCCCGGACCCGCGGCCAGACCCGTGCAGACGGAGGGGAGTTCGAGGCCCGTCCGCGGGACGCCGTCCCTGGCCCCGACCACCACGAGATGCCGCCAGGCCGCGACGGCGTACGTGGCACCGCCGGGCAGCACGGCGGCGTGCCGCACGCCGAAGAGCGTGCTCGGGTGCTCGTGCGTGGCCCGCACGTCCAGCCGCGGCCCGGGCCCCGGCCCCTCACCGAGTCCCGCGAGGACCGGGGCCACGGGCAGCACCGAGGTGCCCGACCGGCCGACGAGGATCAGCTCGTCGGGGCCGTCCGGGGTCGCGCCGAGCGCCAGCACCGCATGCCGGCCCGGCACCAGCGCCCGGTGCCCGGTCTCGGCGTCCACGAGGCTGAGGCCATGGGGCGTCGGGACACCGATGAGCCACCGGTTCCCGCAGCGCACCGCCGCCGCGCCGCCGGTCAGCGGATACGGGGAGCGGCCGCAGGAGGGCCAGTCGCGGCTCCCGGCCCCTCCGTGGTCGATGGAGTGCACGCCCACGGGCGCGTGGCCGAAGTCGCTCCGGAAGTCGAGCGCCAGCGCCTCGTCACCGCCGTGCGGGCCCCGCCCCGCCAGTCGCACCAGCCCCGACAGGGCGCCCCCGCCGGACAGGACGATCTCACGCAGCACCGTTCTCCCTGGCCGCTCGCCCTGCGCGCCCCCGAGGCCCCAGCGCTCAAGGACTCCCAGCTCGCTCCGCGTGAACAGCACGGGCCGCGCCGCGCCACCGGGCGCCGGCCCGCTCGACCCCATCAGCTCCACGACCGCGCTCTCACAGGCGGGCCGCAGCTGGTGCCGCAGCGCACCGTTCACACCGTCGCGCACCTGGACCGTCCCGTCGGACCCGCCGACCGCGACGGCGGTCCCCCCGTCCACGGCGAACGCTGCGACGGCCGTCGCGCTCGGCACGGCGTCCAGGGCCTCGGTCAGCTCCCAGCCCTCGGCCCTCTCGTCGAGCCGCCACAGCGTGCCCCGCTCGTCGCCGCCGAGCAGCCCTCCGCCGTCCGCCCGCGCCAACGACCGCAGGGGCAGCGGGAGCCGGCGCTGCCACGCCCCGCCCCGGACCGTCACGAGGCGGCGGTCACCGCCCGCGCTGAAGGCCCGCGTGCTGCGCGTCCCCCGGGCGAAGGCGAGGGCGTGCACGGGCGCCTCGTGCAGGAGGAGCGGCTCCCCGAGGGGGCGGCAGGCGGGCAGGGACCACTCCCGTACGGTGCCGTCGTCGGCGCCCGCGAGCAGCCGCCCGGACCCTTCGGGGTCGAGGGCCAACGCCGTGGTCCAGGCACGGTGTTCGGGTTCGGGTCCCAGCCCGTACCACCTGCCGTGCGTCACGTCCCAGCAGGCGACGCGGCCGCTGTCGGTGGCGGCCACGACCACGTCACGGCCGCTCACCGTGCCCGTCGTCACGGCGGTCACGATGCCCGGGACGGTGAACTCCCGCTCCGACAGGGGCACTGTGCCGATCAGCGTCAGCACGGTCACCCGGCCGCCGATCTCCCCGGTCACCACCAGGCCGTGCCCCTCGCGGGTGCGGCCGACCGTCGCGCAGGACACCAGCGAGTACGTCCACGGCTCCGGGTGGGGCAGCCTCCGCCGCCACAGCTCCCGCTGCTCGACGACGTCCCAGCAGCGGATCAGATGGTCCCGCCCGACGCTCACCAGGGCGCCGCGCGTGCCCCTCGCGCGCACCTCGCCGACGGCGAGCACGGGCGCCTCGTGGGCGTTGATCCGGGTGGAGTCGGCGGCGTGCACGCCGGACCAGAGCCGGATCACCCCGTCGTCGCCGCCGATGGCGGTCGTCCCGTCCACCGCGCACACCGCCGCCGCCTCGTGCAGTTCCTCCTGCCCGCCGACGCGGTCGCCCGTGACCAGGTCGTACAGCTGGAGACCGCGCCCGGCGCCCTGGACGCCCACGCACTCCGTCGGACCGAGCCGGAACGCCGCGAGGCGCACCCGGCCGCCGCTCCCGATCCGCAGCGGCAGCCCCAGCGGGCGCCCGCTGTCCAGGTCGACGCGGTGCAGCAGCCCGTCCGAGGTGGCGACGGCCACGACCCACTGGCGGCCCACCCGGCGCACGGCGAGCGCGCGGGGCGGCGGGACGCCGGCGAGCAGGGTGCGCACGGGCACCTCGTCGGTGAGCGAGGTCAGGCGGACCGTCCCGTCGGCGCCCAGGGTGACGACGAGATCGCCCTGGGCGTGCTCGGCCACCTGCGCGAGGTCGAGGATCTCACCGTCGTGCCCGGTGGGGACGGCCGGGCCGAACACGTCGAGGTCGGTGATCCGTACGGTGGCGTCGGAGCACCCCGCGAGCATCAGGTGGCCGTACCCCGGGGGCAGCGCGGCCAGCGCGGTGATCCGCGCCGACGTCCCCGACCGCGCGTCGCCCGACGCGAAGCGGCCCACGCACTCCCCCCCGAGCTGCACTTCGAGCCGCTCCTGTCGTATCCGCTCGAAGTCGAGCAGCGCACGCCGACGGCGCCGGGACGGCCGCGGTTGCGCGCTCTGCGTGCCCAGTGCGTACGTGAGACAGTCACCGCCCGCGAAGCGCAGCACCGCGCGGGTCGGCGGCCCCTGCCCGTCGACGTCGCCCCACACCTGCACCTGTGCCGCCCGGCGCAGCCCGAGGCGCTCGTGCCCGGCGTCGGTCCCGGGGTGAGGAGGGAGCCGCCAACACCAGTACCCGCCCCGGGCCGCGTCGAAGACGTGCAGCAGCCGCCACTGGCGCGGGAAGATCTCGCCCTGCCGCCATGTCACGTGCCGGTAGTCCGACAACGCCGCCGCGCAGCCCGGCAGTTGGGGTGTCGCCGTCCACGTGGAGCCCAGCACGGACTCGTCGGTGGCCGGCCGGTCCGAGCGGTCGCCGGTGTCCAGGTCCCACACCGTGACGTCGGAACGGAAGGGCTGCTTCTCCAGGAAGTACGCCCCTTCGTCCACCGGCACCACGATGCCGCTCGCCGGGTCGGCATCCATCCCCTCGTACCGCCGTGCCCCGCCGTGCGGGTTCCACGCCGCCCACCTGGCCCGCCAGGGCAGGTCGCCCCGGTCGCACGACGCGGCGAGCCCGGTCGCCTTGCGGCAGGCGGCGGCGAGCCCCAGCCGGGCGCGGCTCCCGGGGTCGGCGGTGCGCACCCGGCTCCCGCGCAGCAGCTCCTCCACGTCCCGCACGGCACGCCCGGCCCGCCGCCCCCTGGCCGTGCGCAGCCGGGGCAGCGCGGCGAGCAGCTGGTCGGGGTCGGCGGTGAGCACGAAGTCGGCGTCCTCCACCAGCGGGTCGAGGACGCCGCCCTCGGCCGCGTGCAGGGCGAGGTACCGCCGTACGTAGGGGTGGTCGAGGCCCTTCAGCACCTCCGCGACGGTGGCCTGCACCCGCTCGGCGTCCCGGCCCTCGCGCAGGTACTCGACGAGGGCACGGTGGTAGACGCGGTACACGGAGACGCCGTCCCCGGTGGACTCGACGTCCTCGACCAGGTAGGAACCCGCGGCCTTCCGCAGCCAGACGATGTCCTCGTCGCCGTACGGGCAGCCGCTGAGGGCCGCCGCGAGGCGCGGCCACACCCCGGCCCAGGGCAGGCCCACGCCCTGCGCGAAGGCGAGCGGGCGCAGCAGGTCGCGGGCGCGGCCCGCGAGGGGGCCGAGGCGCTGCTCCAGGTCGCGCTCCATGGCCTGACCGGGCAGGCGCGGCAGTGCGTCGCGCCAGCGCCGGTCGTCCGGGTCGGGCACCCGGGTCTCACGGGCCGTGGTGCGCGCGGTGATCCGGGCCACCAGGAAGGAGCGTCCTGCCGCCTCGGCGATGGCCTGGGCGATGGCGTCGACCCGGTCGGGCGGCGCCGTGCACAGCACCGACCCGGGGGTGGTGAGCAGGGTGCGGGTGTAGGCGCGCACGGCGTCGGGGTCGGCGTGGCGTGCGTCGTCGAGGTCGACGCGGCTCGCGGTGCGGGGCAGCAGGCGGGCGATGTGGGGGCGGGCGCCGACGAGGAGGCGCACCGGCAGCTGGCGTCGCGGGTCGGTGAGCGGCGCGATGAGTTCCTCGACGGTCTCGTGCGGGTCGAGCGCCTCGTCGAGGGAGTCCATGAGGACGACGAGGGGTTCGGGTCTCGCCTGGAGGTGCGCGGCGAGCGCGCCGAGCGACGCGGCGGCGCAGCCGGAGGCGGCGGCGAGCGCGTCGAGAAGCTGCCGTTTCGTCTTGTGACTGGCGTTGACGGCGACGTCCACGGCGCCGGGTCCGGGGAGCCTGGCGGGCAGGCCGGCGCGGGGCACGGCGGCGCCGTGGGCCGCGTCGGTGAGCACGGTGACCATGCCGAGCAGGGAGGACTTGCCGGAGCCGGGGTCCCCGGTGACCACGCACAGGCGGTCGGCGGCGCGGTGGGGGGCGAGCCAGTCGGTGATGTCGGTGAGCGCGGTGTGCCGGCCGGTGAAGTCCCAGACCTCCTCGGTGGGCACGTCGGTGCCGCGCGCCCTGGGGAGGAAGAACCCGGTCAGTTCGGCTTTCCTGGCCCGGCGTTCACGCCCGGCGAGGTCGACGATCCGGTCGATCTCCTCCAGCTTCAGGCCGGAGGCGCCGGGGATGTGGCGGGGGTTGGGCAGGAAGTCGGGGATGTCGGCGTCGGCGTGGGCCATGGACCAGATGGCCCGCTGCGTCGCCGGCACCTCGGGGTCGGCCTTGATGGCGCGCATGACCTGGCCGATGCCGATGTGGGCGGGCGCGTGCCCCGCGGTGGCCTGGCTGCGCACGGCCCGGTCGAAGGCCGCGGAGAGGGCTCCGGCCAGCGCTTCCTCCTTGCGCCGGGACGCGGCGACGATCACCAGGCCGGTGGAGCCCGCGCCGGTGGAGCCCGGGTCGGAGCGGCGCGCTTCGAGGGCGGCGCGCAGGGCGCTGTCGGCGCCCTCCTCGGCGTAGCAGGCGTCGATGAGGACCAGGAGCCGGGCCACGGGAGTGCCCTCCCACAGCAGGGTCACGAGGTCTTCGGTGGGCAGGGCGGTGCCGGGCAGGTCGCGCGCGTCGCTGTCGGCGAGGAGCAGATAGTGCCGGCCGCTGCCTTCGGCGGTGACGCCGTGGCAGGTGAGGTAGAGGACCACGTAGTCGTCGGGGGTGCGCTCGGGGTCGGTGGCGAACTTCCGCAGGGCCTTGGTGAGTTGTTCGCGGGTCGGGTCGAGGCCCAGGTCGGCGCCCCTGCGGTAGTCGAGTTCGCCGAGGAGGAGCCGGTCGATGCGGGCCACGTCGTCGGCGAGTTCGGGGCGTGCCGCCTCCGGGTGGGCGTGGACGTCCGTGACCGCGGTCGACAGCAGGAAGCGGCGGGCGGGCGGGGGCGGCGGCGCGGGGGCGCCGGTCACCGCGCCGTCCTCAGCCGTCACCGCGCCCCTCGCTCACCGCACCCCTCGCTCACCGCACCACCCATCACTTCACTCACTCACCGCTCCCCTCGCTCACCGCTCTGCCCGCCTCCTCGGTGCACAGGTAGCGGGTGGCGTCGTGGGCCTTGGAGCCGTTGTGCACGAGGTGGCCGCGCACGCGCTCCCCGAAGAGCGGGCGCAGGTCCTTGACGAGGGCGACCACGTCTCCTTCGTCCGCGATGTTGGTCCACTGCTCGACGCGGCCCGGCCAGTCCCCCGGGCTGCCGTGCTCGCCGACGCGCAGCCGGTCGAAGACGAGGTGACGGATGCCCAGCGGGGAGCCGAGCGTCAGCAGCGCCCTGGCGGGCCACTCGGAGTGCGCGCACAGGGCTTCGTAGGCGACGACGCTGCCCAGGGAGTGGCCGATGACGACGCGCGTGTCGGGGGTGACGGCGGCGGCGACGCGGCGCTGGACCTCGGCGTGGACGGCCGGGTCGGTGAGGTAGGCGCGCACCTGCTTGAGGTCGAGGACGAGGGAGCGCAGGGCCACGCCGGCGAAGAACCGGGAGCGGCTCAGCGCGTCGAGGGCTCGCTGCACGGTGCGCGGGGTGCGCGCGAGGGTGCGGGCGTCGGGCGGCAGGACGGCGGGGTCGGTGCGGGCGGCCTCCGCCCACCACCCCAGGAGCAGGTCGCTCTCCAGGCCTTCGGCGACGTCCGAGGCGTCGAGCGGCGGATCGAGCAGGCCGAGCGTGCGGCCCGCGGGCCGGAACAGATCGCCGTAGAAGACGCAGGTCATGTCCGACACGGCCAGGGGCGCCGCGCCGGCGCGAATCAGGCCGTCGGCGAGCGCGGGATGCCAGGCGGCGAGCAACTGGCTCTCGCCCACGTGCTGTTGACCGACCCCGTGGACGCACACCACTCGTGCCATGTCCCCCCTCGGCCCGCCTGCGGGTGCGATCACTTTAGCAACTGGCCGTGGTGCGGGGCCCGTTCGGACGAAGACCGGTGCGAGCGGCCCGCGCGGTCCGCCCAGGCGCCGCGCTCAGTCCAGCGACCGCGCGAAGTAGGCGTGCAGCAGGATCCGCGCCTCGTCGACGAGCGCGGAGTCGCCCGCCGGGTCGGCGCGGAACGCCAGCTGGAGGACCGCGTCGACCGCCTCGACGCCGACCAGCATCGTGCGGCGCAGCCCGGCGTCGAGCGGGCGGTTCAGGTGGTCCGCGAGCAGGGCCGCCACCCGCTCGGCGACCTGCGAGTTGGCGTCGGGCATCGCGTCGGGGGCGGAGGGGATGCCGAAGTCCACGAGGCCGAAGCCGGGGACGGTGCGCATCATCGCCAGGTACTCGTCGAAGGCGGCGTCGACGGCGCCGCGCCAGTCGCCGCGCGCCACGCCGGTCACGCGTGCGGCCACGCGCTCCGCGTAGGCGTCGAGGTTGCGGTGGGCGAGGGCGTCGGCGAGGGCCCGTTTGTTGCCGAAGAAGCGGTAGACCGAGCCGATCGGGACGCCCGCGCGCTGGGCCACGGCGCGGGTGGTGAGGCCTTCGTAACCGGTCTCGTCGAGGACGGCGGCACAGGCGTCGAGGATGCGGGTGAGGCGCTCGGCGCTGCGCTCCTGCACGGGGACGCGGCGCATGGAGGCCGGGGCCCTGGGGTCCTTGGGCGGGTTCGGGTGGCCGCCGGACGGGGTCGAGTGGCCGTCGGGCGGGTTCGGTCGACCGTCGGACGGGTTCGCTCGGCTGCCGGACGGGTTCGGGTGGCGCATTCCGGGAGAGTAGAGCACCGCTCACATTCCTGGCTCCCTCTTGCGGAAGGAAAACGCGAATCCTACGGTGTCCCATAGGAATCGTTGACGAGGGAGCTGTGATGCGCGGGGACCACGCAAGCAACACCGGCGGAGCGGACGCGGGAGCGGGCGACGCCCGGAAGGCCGCTGAAGGGCTGTCCTATCTCTCCGGCTTCGGCAACGAACACAGCTCGGAGGCGGTGCCCGGCGCCCTGCCGCACGGCCGCAATTCGCCGCAGCGCGCACCCCTCGGGCTCTACGCCGAGCAGCTGAGCGGCTCCGCCTTCACCGAGCCGCGCGCCCACAACCGCCGCTCGTGGCTCTACCGCATCCGCCCCTCGGCGGCGCACCCGCGGTTCACGCGGGCCGACAACGGCGCGCTGCGCACGGCCCCCTTCACCGAGACGGTGCCCGACCCGAACCGGCTGCGCTGGAACCCGCTCCCGGAGCCCGCGCCCGGCACGGACTTCCTGGCGGGCCTGTGGACCCTTGGCGGCAACGGCGACGCGACGCAGCGCACCGGCATGGGCATCCACCTCTACCACGCCAACTCCTCCATGTCGCAGCGGGTGTTCAGCGACGCGGACGGTGAGCTCCTGATCGTGCCGGAGAGCGGCGGGCTGCTCCTGCGCACCGAGTTCGGGCTGCTGCACGCCGAGCCCGGCGAGGTCGCGCTGATCCCGCGCGGCGTCCGCTTCCGCGTGGAGCTCCTCGACGCGACCGCCCGCGGGTACGTGTGCGAGAACTACGGCACCCCCTTCCAGCTCCCCGACCTCGGCCCGATCGGCGCCAACGGCCTGGCGAACGCGCGGGACTTCCGGGCGCCCGTCGCCGCGTACGAGGACGTCGAGGGCCCGGTCGAGGTGGTGAACAAGTTCTGCGGCAACCTCTGGCGCGCGACGTACGACCACTCCCCGCTCGACGTGGTCGCCTGGCACGGCAACCACGTCCCGTACGTCTACGACCTGCACCGCTTCAACGTGATCGGCTCGATCAGCTACGACCACCCGGACCCGTCGATCTTCACGGTGCTCACCTCGCCGTCCGACACCCCGGGCCTCGCGGGCGTCGACTTCGTGGTGTTCGCCCCGCGCTGGCTGGTGGGCGAGGACACCTTCCGGCCGCCGTACTTCCACCGGAACGTGATGAGCGAGTACATGGGCCTGATCGAGGGCGCGTACGACGCGAAGGCGGAGGGCTTCGTGCCGGGCGGCGGCTCGCTGCACAACATGATGTCGGCGCACGGTCCGGACCGCGAGACGTTCGAGAGGGCGTCGGCCGCCGAGCTGAAG
The DNA here is from genome assembly GCF_055572995.1 of Streptomyces sp. NPDC030245. Classification (NCBI taxonomy): domain Bacteria; kingdom Bacillati; phylum Actinomycetota; class Actinomycetes; order Kitasatosporales; family Streptomycetaceae; genus Streptomyces; species Streptomyces sp. NPDC030245. The sequence goes on from NZ_JBVICF010000005.1 coordinate 507,054, forward strand.
CCGCAGAAGATCGACGACGGCCTCGCCTTCATGTTCGAGACGCGCTGGCCGGTGACGGCGACGGAGCAGGCGGCCACCGCGTCCCACCTCCAGCGCGGTTACGACGACGTATGGCAGGGTCTGGAGCGCCACTTCCGCAACTGACGTATCAGCACCCTGATTCGGAGAGACCGTGACCGCTTTCGCCCCGGACTCGATCGTCCTGAATCGGAAACTGCCGCTCTGGTACCAGGTGTCACAGTCCCTGCGCGCCTCGATACTGGGCCGCACCCCCGACGCCCCGCTCCGGCTGCCCACCGAGGAGCAGCTGGCGGGGCACTACGGCGTGAGCGTGCTGACCATGCGGCAGGCGCTGAAGGAGCTGGAGGACGAGGGGCTGATCACCCGCCACCGGCGGCGCGGCACCTTCATCGAGCCGAGCGCGCGGCGCGGCTCCCCCGTCCGGCTGCTCGGCTCGGTCGACGCGATCGTGGCCCAGCAGTCGGGCATGACCACCCGGCTCCTTGAACACGGCACCGCTCCGCTCCCCGCCGAACTGGCCGGGCACTTCCCCGGGGCGGCCGAGGTCGCGACGTACCACCGGCTGCGCAGCGACGAGAAGACGGGCGAGCCCACCAACCACGCCCGCAACTACGTCCGCCCGGACCTCGCCGCCCGCATCGAGCCCGCCGACCTCGCGCGCTGGCCGATGACGAAGGTCCTGCGCGACGTGGTGGGCGTCCGCATCAGCCGCATCACCGACACCGTCGAGGCGACGCTCGCCGACCCGGAGACCGCGCGGCTGCTCGAAGTGCCGCTGCTCAGCCCGATCCTGCACTACACCGGCGTCACGTACGACGAGGAGGGCCGCACCCTGGACGTGGCCCGCATCCACTACCGCGGCGACCGCTTCTCCTTCTCGGTCACGCTCGACGCGACGTGACGGGCGCGGGCGGGCACGTCGTACGATGCCGGGCGTGACGCACGACGAAGCGCCGCTGCTCGCGGACCTCATGCCGTGGTCCGTCGCACCGCTCCGGCCGGGCCGCGGGTGGCCGATGGGCCCGGACCCGGCATCCCTGCGGGCGCGTTGGAACGCCTTCGTCCGCGCCGAGGGCCCGGACCGCGAGGCCCTCTTCCGCCCCACCCGCGCCCGCACCCTGCACACCGCGGTGGCCCAGCTGCCCGGCCACACCGGCGGCACGGGCCGGCTGGCCAGGGAGTCCGGCCCCTGCCCCGAGCCCGTGCGCGTCCTGCACGGGCCGTTCGACGAGCAGTGGCTGATCCCCGACCACCGCCTGCTCGACGTCGCCCGGCCCGAGCTGTGGCGGGTCGCGGGCGAAGGCCAGCTCTTCGCCGTCGAGCAGGGGCACGTCCCCGGGGCCGCGGGGCCCGCCGTCCTCGCGTCGGCGGTCCTGCCGGACGGCCGCTCGCCCGCCGGACGGCCGGGCCGGATACGGCCGCTGTTCCGCCGCCCCGGCGGCCGGGAGCCCAATGTGGCGCCGGGGCTGCTCGCGCACCTTTCGCAGCTGCTCGGCCAGGAGGTCACCGCGCGCGCCCTGCTCGCGTGGGTGCTCGCGGTCGGCACCGGTTCCGCGGCGGGCTGCCGGGCGCCGCTCACCCGCGACGCCGGGGTCTGGGCGCGGGGCGTGGAGCTCGGGCAGCGGCTCCTGCGCCTCCAGCTGCGCGGCGACGGCGAGCGCCCGAAGCTGCCGGGCGGCCGCAGGCCGTACGTCCGGGCGCCGCTGCCCGCCCGGCCCGCCGTCCTGGCGTACGACGCCGATGACGAGGCCCTGCGCGTCGGCGAGGAGGGCGTCATCTCGCCGGTGGCGAGGGAGGCGTGGGAGTACGAGGTGAGCGGGGTGCGTGTCGTCGAGCGGTGGTTCGCACGGCGCACGGAGGCGGCCGAGGCGGGCACGCTGGAGGCGATCCGGCCCCCGGCGTGGCCCCAGCCGTGGACCTCCGAGCTCCTCGAACTGCTCACGGTCCTCACACTGCTGGCGGAACTCGCCCCGGAGCAGGCCGAGTTGGCGGCATCCCCCGGCGCCCCACTCCCCGCGGCCGCCCTGCACGCCGCAGGCATCCTCCCCGTACCGACCCCCGCACGACGCCCCGCCTCGGTCCTCGACCACCACGAGGAGGGCCCGGACGGCCAGTTCGCCCTGATCTGAGGGGCGCGCCGACGCGCCCCTGAAGGGGCGCGGGGAACTGCGCGACCAGCCACATCCGGCCCGCACGAGCACCCCGAAGCGCTCAGCGAAACGTTCAGCGGAAGGAGTCGAGAAGGCGCCGCAGCGCCCGCTCGAAACTCTCGTCCGCGTCGCCGGGCGGTGGCGCCTGTGCCAGCATGGCCGCCAGTCGCGGGTACACCCCGCCCGCCACCTGCCGGACCAGGTAGGCCGTCCTGGCCTCCTGCTCCTCCCGCGCCGACCACGGCAGACCCCTCGCGCGCTCGGCGATGGCGATCTCGTTGGCCACGGCGGTCATCGCCGTGCCGTTGACCATCGCGATGAGCTCCATCTTGGTGCCGCAGGGCGCGTCGAGACCCTCCAGGACACCGAGGCAGTGCTCCAGATATCGCAGCGCGTTCGGGCTCGATCCGTAGACCGTCGACATGACGTGCACCAGCCACGGGTGCCGCCGCAGGATCGCCCGGGTCTGCCGGCCGAGCGCGAGCATCTCCGCGTACCAGTCGCCGCCCACGGCCTCCTCGGACAGCTCGTACTCACCGCTGACCAGGTCGACCATCAGTTCGTACAGGTCCTCCTTGCGCGGCACGTAGTTGTACAGCGACATCGTGCCGCAGCCCCTCACGCTGCCGCGGCTCGTCCGCGAGCTGGACGCGGCGGGGGTTCCCGTCGTCGACGCGAGCCTGCGCCGCCCGTCGCTGGACGACGTCTTCCTGCGGCTCGTGCCGTGAGCCCGACTGCCGCCACCGCCCAGGACCGCACGAGCGGTCCCCGACCCCCGGAGGTCTCCCCCGTGCACGCCCTCCTGTACGACGGCACGGCCGTGCTCGGCCGGCACCTGCGACGCGTCCGGCACGCGCCCGCGATCCTGGTCATGACCCAGACCATGCCGATCGTCTTCCTGCTCTTCTTCGGCTACGTCTTCGGCAGCGCCCTCGCGATGCCCGGCTCCGACTACCGGGCCTTCCTCGTGCCCGGCATGCTCGTCGCGACCGCTGCGGGCGGCATCATGAACGGGATGTTCACCGCCGCCCAGGACACCCACCGGGGCGTGACGGACCGGCTCAGGACGCTGCCGGTGAGCAGGGCCGCGGTGCCGCTCGGGCAGGCGCTCGCCGATCTGGTGACCACCGCGGCGGGGCTCGTGCCGCTGGTGCTCGTGGGGCTCGCCATGGGGTGGCGGACCGAGGGCGGGCCGCTCGCGGCGGCCGGCGCGTTCGGGCTGCTGATGCTCTTCCGGTTCGCGACCACGTGGGTCGGGATCCTGCTGGGCCTCGCGTCGCGGAGCGAGGAGGCGGCGGGCCAGCTGGGCAGCGCCACGTTCATGCTGCCGCTGCTGTCGAACGCGTATCTGCCCACCGACGGGCTGCCGTCCTGGCTGCGGTCCGTCGCCGAGTGGAATCCGATCAGCGCGGTGGCGACGGCGGTGCGCGACCTGTGCGGCAACGCGCCCGTCCCGACGGACGCGGCCTGGCCGGTCACCCATCCGGTGGCGGGGTCGGTCCTCTGGTCGCTGGCGCTGCTGGCACTCTGTGTGCCGCTCGCCGTCCGGCGGTACGCCCGCGGCGAGCGCTGACAGCAGAACGCACCGACCGGGGGAGTCTGGGCGTGGGCCCGGCGGTCGGTGCGGTTCGACTGAATCTGTACTGGTGGGGCTTCTGGTGGGGCTTACGGGGAGAGCTGGGTGGCGGGAAAGACCCGCCGCGGAGCGGCGGTTCAGTCCCGGGGGCCACCCGCGGTCAGCGTCCGCCGAACAGCGAGCGCCGCAACCGGCGCAGTGGCGCGAAGAGCGAGACTCGCCTCACTCGGGCACCCCTGCTGCTGCGGGCGTGCGCGGTGTCACGCGAGGTCAGCTCACGCATCAGCAGCGTCGCCTCGTGCGCCTCCCGCTGCGGGACGGCGGGACCGCCCAGCACCGAGAGATGGCGGTCGAGACGCGAACTGCTCGCGCTGCTGCCACAAGTGATCGCAGGGACACGCGCCCTGCTGCGCACCGTTATCTGTTCCATGTCACTCCCCACCCGTACGAGGGCACCCGGCCCAGGGCAGGTTAACCCTATCGCCCCATCCTGACACGCGTGTATCCCGGGCTCAGGATTCACCTACCCCACAAGGAGGTTGACGATTACTCTCCGAATCCGACTGATTCCAGGGCGAGTTGGACATTCGGCCTGACCGTGCACCGCCAGCCGCCTCCGGCCCGGCACCCGGGCCGCACAGGGGGTCACGCAAGGGGCGCGTGCAGCACGACGGCGCTCCGGTGACGTGGGCCATCTCACGTGTCTCCTCCTGGACCGGCACCGGCCGCCACCGGCCGCCGCGCGCGGAAACCCGGCCAATCCGTACGCCGTTCCGCCCCGAATGCGCTGTGTCAGTCAGGCACAACAGGCGCGTAAGGACGGATGCGATGTCAGCAATCGCCAGGAGCGGGGCGGGCCGTCGCGGCCTTGCCGCGCTGGTCTGCTGCGCGCTCGCCACCGGGGGTCTCGCAGCCGCCGGGGTGAGTGCGCTTGAGCCAGGGGCCGCACAGGCCTCCAGCCACCGGGAGGCCCCGCTGATCTCGGGGCAGCCGCAGTACGACAACACGGACGTGTACGCGTTCGTGAGTCCCGACAAGCCGGACACCACGACCCTCGTGGCGAACTGGACCCCCTTCGAGGAGCCCGCGGGCGGCCCCAACTTCTATCTGTTCCCCGAGGACGCCCAGTACGACATCCACATCGACAGCGACGGCGACGCCCAGGGCGACCTGCTCTACCGGTGGACGTTCGACACGAAGGTCAAGAACGGCAACACCTTCCTGTACAACACCGGCCCGGTGACCGACCTCGACGATCCCGACCTCAACATCACGCAGTCGTACGACATCGATCTGCTGAAGCTGAAGGACCAGAAGGTCGTCTCCACGAAGAAGCTCGCCGACGACCTGCCGGTCGCCCCGTCGCGGGTGGGCAACGCCTCGATGCCCGACTACAAGAAGCTGCGCGACCAGGCCGTGCGGAAGGTCGCGGGCGGCGGCACGTCGTACGTCGGACAGGCCGACGACCCCTTCTTCCTGGACCTCCAGGTGTTCGACCTGCTCTACGGAGGCGACCTCTCCCAGGTCGGCAAGGACACCCTCAAGGGCTACAACGTGAACACGGTCGCGCTCCAGGTGCCGAGCGCCGAGATACGCCAGTCGGCGAAGCAGCCGACGGTGGGCGTCTGGTCGACGACCCAGCGCAAGAACGCCAAGGGCGACTGGACGCAGGTCTCACGGCTCGGCAACCCGCTGGTCAACGAGGTCGTCGTGCCGCTGCGCGACAAGGACAGGTTCAACGCGTCCTCGCCGTGGAACGACGCGGACTTCCTGCCGTACGTACAGAAGCCCGAGCTGCCGAAGCTGCTGGAGAAGTTCTACGGCGTCAAGGCCCCGGCCGAGCCCAGGAAGGACCTGGTCTCCGTCTTCCTCACCGGCGTGCGGGACCTCAACCAGCCGCCCGGCGTACGCCCGGCAGAGGCCCTGCGCCTCAACACCTCCGTCAAGCCGTCCGCCGACCCGAAGCGGCTCGGCGTCCTCGACGGCGACAACGCGGGCTTCCCGAACGGGCGGCGGCTCGCCGACGACGTCGTCGACATCGAGCTCCAGGCCGTCGCGGGGGAACTCGTCGGCGCCGAGAACGACCTGGGCGACGCGGTGAACGCCAATGACCGGGCGTTCGGCAAGACCTTCCCCTACGTGGCGCTGCCCACGTCCCCGACGCACGCGCCGGCGGCCAAGGGCGGCGGCGACACATCGGCGCGTGACGCCCTCGTGGGCGGCGCCGCGCCCGGGGCCGCCACGTCCTCCGCGCCGTCCGGCGGAGCCGACGACACGGTGCTGATCGCCTCGGCGGCGGCCGGGACCGCCGGGGTGCTGCTCGTGGGGCTCGGGCTCGCCTGGTGGCGCGGCCGCGGGCGCGGGGCCGCCGACGGGCTCGACGGAACCGTCTGAGGCCCTCGACGACGGGCGCGGCCCGCGGTGGATTCCCCGCGGGCCGCGCCTTCCATCCCTCCCCCGCACGAAGGCTGGTCTCTTGCATGGCACGCACCTTGGTACGGAACTCCGTCGCCGTCGTCGCCCTCGCGCTCGCCCTCACCTCGGGCGCCGTCGCGCTCAGCGGCCCCGAGGGCGGGGCGGGGCGGACGGCTCCCGCCGCCGCGGGGCCCTCCCTGCCGCTCGACGGCCTGCGCGGCCAGGACCTCGACCGAGGCGTGGCCGCGCTCCGGTCCCGGCTGCGCGACCACCCCGCGGACTTCGCGTCCTGGGCGGCGCTCGGGACGGCCCACGTCGAACAGGCCCGCACCCGCGGCGACCCGGCCCTGTACGGCGCGGCGGACCGCGCCCTGGACCGCTCCCTGGAGCTGCGCCCCGGCAACGACGCGGCGCTCGCGGGGCGCGCCGCCGTCGCGGCCGCGCGGCACGACTTCCGCGGCGCCCTGCGGTACGCCACGGCGGCGCTCGCCGAGAACCCCTACAGCGAGGGGGCGCTGGCCACCCGCATCGACGCCCTCGTCGAACTCGGGCGGTACGGCGCGGCGTCCCGCGCGGCCGACGAGGCGGACGCGCGGCGGCCCGGGGTGCCCGTCTTCACGCGGTACGCGTACGTACGGGAGTTGCACGGCGACGTGCCCGCCGCTCGGCGCGTCCTGCGCCGGGCGCTCGACGGGGCCAGGGCGCCCGGCGACATCGCGTACGTGGCGACCGCGCTCGGGCAACTGGCCTGGCGCCAGGGCGATTACGGGGCCGCGCTGCGGCACTGCGGGACCGCTCTGCGCGCGGATGCCACCCACCTGCCCGCCCTGGAGTGCCGGGCGCGGGCGCGGGCGGCGCGCGGCGAGCACAGCGCGGCGATCGCCGGGCTGCGCGAGGTCGTGGCGCGGCAGCCGCTGCCGGGCCCCGCGCTGGCGCTCGGCGAACTGTACGAGGCGCGGGGCGAGCCGGGGCGGGCCCGGGAGCAGTACCGCCTCGTGGCCGCGTGGGCCGCGCTGGCCCGCGCGAACGGCGTGCGGCCCGACCTGGACACGGCGCTCGCCTCGGCCGACCACGGGGACCGGGCGCAGGCACTGCGGGCGGCGCGGGCGGAGTGGGGCAGGCGCCGGACGGTGCACACGGCGGACGCGCTCGGCTGGGCGCTGCATGTGAACGGGCGGGACGAGGAGGCGCTGCGGTACGCGCGCCGGGCCACGGGGACGGGGTTCCGGGAGGCGGCGTTCCTGTACCACCGAGGAATGATCGAGCGGGCCGTGGGGGAGGTCGGGGCGGCACGGAGGTCACTGAAGGCGGCGCTGCGGTTGAATCCCGGCTTCTCGCCGGTGGGTTCGCGGGCGGCGCGGGCGGCGTTGCGGGCGGTCGGGGGCGGGGGTGGCGGCACGTGAGGGGCTGGGGTCTTCGGGGCGGGCCGGCCGGCGGGCGTGGGCGGGCGCGGTTGCTCCTGGGGGGCGTGGCGGTGGGGGCGGTGGTCGCTCTGGGCGCCCCCGGCGGCACCGCCCACGCCCACCCCCTGGGCAACTTCACCGTCAGCCGGTACGACGGGCTCGTCGTCGCACCGGGGCGGTTGACGGTCGAACACGTGGAGGACCTGGCGGAGATCCCGGCCGCCCAGGCCGCACCCCGCATCCGTGAGATGGGACGCGCGCGGTGGGCCGGGCAGCGCTGCCGGGCCGCCGCGGACGACGCCCGTGTGCACGTGGCCGGGCGCCGCGTCGCGCTGGACACGGGCGCCTCCCGGGTCAGCGTGCGCCCGGGGCAGGCCGGGCTCGACACACTCCGCGTGGAGTGCGCCCTCAGCGCTCCCCTGCCCGGAAAGGGCGACGTGACCGTCCGGTTCCGCAGCGGAGCACGCGACCGTACCGGCTGGCGGGAGATCACCGCCCGGGGCGACCGGACGACCCTCACCCGGTCCGACGTACCGGCGACTTCCGTGTCCGGGCGGCTCACCCGGTACCCGGAGCGGTTGCTCTCCGCCCCGCCGGACACCATGTCCGCGTCACTGCGGGTCGCGCCCGGCGGGCCCGCCCTCACCGACGACAGGGCCACGGCTCCCGAAGGGGCGGCCACCGTGCTGCCGCGCGGCGCGGACCGGTGGGCGCAGCGCCTGACCGGGCTCGTCGGCCGGCACCCGCTCACACCGGGCTTCGCGGCGGTCGCCCTCGGCACCGCCGTGCTCCTGGGCGCGCTGCACGCCCTCGCGCCGGGGCACGGCAAGACGCTGATGGCCGCCGCGGCGGCGGCCCGCGGCCGTGCCTCCGCGCGCGATGTGCTGCCGCTCGCCGCGTCCGTGACGGTCACGCACACGCTGGGCGTGCTCGCCCTCGGCCTGCTGGTGAGCGGCGGTTCCGCCGCGGGCCCTTCGGTGGTCGCCTGGCTCAGTGCGGTGAGCGGGCTGCTCGTCACGGGCGCGGGGGTGCTGCTCGTCCGCAGGGCGTGGCAGCGACGCCGGACGGACCACGTGCACCATCACGGCCACGATCACGGGCACGGGCACGGGCACGGGCACGGGCATCATGCGCACTCCCACGGCGGTGGGCTGCGCGGCACCCTCTTCCTCGGGTTCGCCGGAGGTCTCGTGCCCAGCCCGTCCGCCGTGGTCGTGCTGGTGGGCGCCGCCGCGCTCGGTGAGGCCTGGTTCGGGCTGCTGCTCGTGGTGGCGTACGGCGTGGGGCTCGCCGCCGCGCTGACGGCCGCCGGCTTCCTCGTGGTGCGCGCGGGCTCGCTCGTGGGGCGCGGCCGCGGTCCGGCGTGGGCGCGGCGCTGTGCCCGGCGGTTCCTGCCGCTCGGTTCGGCGTGCGTCGTCCTCGCTCTTGGGTGTGGATTGGTGTTCAAGGGGGCCGCAACAGCGCTCGGTTGAGCTACTTTTGTGGACAATCGCACCGCTGCGGATGGGGGCGCCCGTGAGCCAGCCAGAGCGCGTGATCGCCGGGCGGTACCGCCTTCTGGCGCCGTTGGGCGAGGGGGGCATGGGCACCGTCTATCGGGCCCGTGACGAGGTGCTCGGCCGTGAGGTGGCCGTCAAGGAAGTGCGCGCCCCCGCCGGGCTCCCGGCGGGCGAGGTCGACCGGTTGTACGCGCGCCTGGAGCGCGAGGCCTGGGCCGCCGCCCGCATCCCCCACCGGAACGTGGTGACGGTCTATGACGTCGCGAGCGAGAGCGGCCGCCCCTGGATCGTCATGGAGCTGGTCCGCGGCCTCTCCCTGTCGGACGTCCTCGACGCCGAAGGGGCGCTCACCCCGCAGCGGGCCGCCCGGATCGGCGCCGAGATCCTGGGCGCCCTGCGCGCCGCCCACGACGCCGGGGTCCTGCACCGCGACGTCAAGCCCGGCAACGTACTGATCGCGAACGACGGCCGGGTCGTCCTCACGGACTTCGGGATCGCCCTGGTCGAGGGGAGTTCGGCGCTGACGATGACCGGCGAGGTCGTCGGGTCGCCCGAATTCCTCGCTCCGGAGCGGGCGTTGGGGCATCGGCCGGGTCCCGCGTCCGACCTGTGGTCGCTCGGCGTGCTGCTGTACGCCGCGGTGGAGGGCAGCTCGCCGTTCCGCCAGGACACGCCGCTGAGCACGCTGCGCGCGGTGGTCGACGAGCCGCTGCCGCCCGCCCGCAACGCAGGACCGCTCACGCCGGTCGTCGAGGGGCTGCTGCGCAAGGATCCGGACGAGCGGATGTCCGCGGCCGACGCCGAGCGCGATCTGCGCGCCGTGGCCGCGGGCGGCACCGCGCGCACCGGGACAGCGCTCCCGTACCTGCCGACGACCACGGCCGAGCGGCCCCCGTCGGAGCCGACACCGCCCGCTCCCCTGCCCGTCCCGGCGCCGTGGCCGGCCACGGCCACCACCGACACCTCGGCGGCCGGGGCCGGCCGGTCACGGCGGGCGGTGGCCGCCCTGGTGGCGGGGCTCGTCGCGCTGGCGCTCGCGCTCGCCGGGCTCACGTACGCCCTGGTCGACCGCGACGACGGCAAGGACGGCGGCAGTGCGGGAAGTGACAGCGGCGGCGGCTCGACCGATGACGGTGGCGGCGGTACGTCGGAGGGCTCGGACGGCGGGTCCGGCGGTGGCGGGTCGACCGGCGGCTCCACGGACGGGAACGGCGACGACGGCGGCTCCACCGACGGAGGCGACGGAGGCGGGGGAAACGGCGGAGGCAGCGGGGGGAACGGCGGAAGCGGAGGAAGCGGGGGCACCACCGCTGCCCCGCAGTCCGTGAAGGTGCACGTCTCGGGCGCCTACACGCGGTACGAGGGCGTCTGCCCGCCGCCGGCCGGTCAGGCACCGTCGTTCACCGCGACGTTCACGGTGGGGCGCGCCCCCGCCACCGTCGAGTACCGCTGGGTGACGAAGTCCGGCGAGCCGAGCGAGCCCGGCTGGAAGACGCTGTCCTTCCCCGCGGGGAACAGGACGCGCCAGGTCAATCACGTGGAGACGGCGTACGACACGGGTGGCGGGACGTACGAGAACGCGATCGGCGTCCAGGTGCGCAAGCCCGTGGAGACGACCTCGAACACGGTCGCGTACACGGTGACCTGCGAGGAGGAGACCCCGACGGGCGGGGCCTCCTACACGCCGAATAGCTTCGGACAGCCGGCGGTGGTCAGGCCGCCGCGGTGAACACGGGGAGGTAGCCACCGGACTGGCCGGCGGCGGTGGGGTGGTAGGACTCGCCGATGTTGAGCCAGTTCACGCTGTGCAGCCAGGGGCTGCCGGAGCAGATCTCGTGCCCCGCGAAGGCGGGGGTGACGTCACCGAAGGCGAAGCCGTGGTCGGCGGCGCGCTTTTCGGTGGCGGCGTTGAGGTAGTCCGCGGCGCCGTTGATGGCGGCCCGCTCGCGCTCGGAGAGGCCGGCGACGCAGCTGCCGCTGAGCTTGTAGAAGCGGGGGTAGCCGAGGACGACGACGCGGGCGGAGGGGGCCTTCGCGCTGATCGCGTCGTACACCCTGTCGAGGTTCCCGGGGAGCGTGGAGTCGACGTACTGGCGCGCCCGCTCGATGCGGGCCAGACAGTTGCTCTCGGACTGGAGCACACAGGTCGACATGACGTCGGCGAAGCCCGCGTCGTTGCCGCCGACGGAGAGGGAGACGAGGCCGGTGCCGGCGCCGAGCGGGCCCAGCTGGTTCGCCAGAACATCACCCGTACGAGCGCCCGAGCAAGCGGTGAAATGGAAGCTCGACGGTGAGTGGGCGGCTGCCCACAGGGCGGGGTAGGCGCGGTTGCTGCGCTTGCAATTGCCGCTGCCGCTGTCGTAGTTGCCGGCGCCGACACCCGACGAGTAGGAGTCGCCGAGGGCCACGTAACCGGTGGCCGCGGCCTTCGGGTCGGAGGACTGTCCGGCGTGGGCCGCTGCCGCGCCGGTGAGCGCGAAGGCGGCCGCGAGGAGGAGCGAGGACATGTATGCCGTGATGCGGGCCAATTTCATGGAACCTCCCTTAGCAGGGTTTCTGCCACGACCGTGGTAGCACGCACCCCCGACCGTCGATAGTGTTCATGTCAATAAGTTCTTGAACAATTCCGCTTCCGACGCCGGGAGTTCAGCTGCCGGCGCGGCTGCGACAGGGGTCGGCGTAGAACATCTGCACACCCACTCCGCATCTTGACGGGCCGTCACACGGTGGGCGACATTGAAGCCCGGCATCCGGCGCGTCGGGGGGCAAAGTCGCCCATGCAGACCATCGGGATCAAGGCACCACCAGCGGACACGGGGCAGCACACCGGACGGGGCGCCCGCCACGACCTGGTGCCGCTGCTCGCAGGAGCGGCCGTCGCCGTCGGCGGGGTCGGCGCGGTGCTCGCACTGCTCGACCTGGACTCACCGCTGCGCGGCCCGTTCACCCTCTTCTTCCTCCTCGCCGCGCCCGGGGCCGCGATCGGCGCGGCGCTGCGGACCCTCACGCCGTGGGGCCGGGCCGTGGTGTCCGTGTCCGGCGCCATGGCGGTCGATCTGCTCGTCGCCCAGGCCATGCTGGCGCTGCACGTGTGGTCGGTGCGCGGCGGTGTCGCCGCGGTCGCCGTCCTCAGCTCGCTCATCCTCCTGCTGACCGTGGTGCGACGGCCGCGCGGCCGTCCGGCGAGAAGGTGGACCACCTGACGTGAACATCACCGTGCACCGCCCCGGCGAACTCACCGCCGCCGACCGGGCGGCGTGGACCGCGTTGCAGTCCAAGGCGCACCTCCACGGCGCGACCGGTCTGGCCAACCCCTTCCTCTCCCCCGACTTCGCCCTCGCGATCGGGCACGAGCGGCGCGGGGTGCGGATAGCCGTCGCACGCGAGGACGGCGAGCCCGCCGCGTTCCTCCCCTTCCAGAGATCGGCCACCGGCATCGGCCGGGCCATCGGTCTCGGGATCTCCGACTGCCAGGGCCTGGTGCACCGGCCGGGCTTCGACTGGGACGCCGGGGAACTGGTGCGGGCCTGCGGGCTCTCGCTGTGGGAATTCGACCATCTGGTGGCCGGTCAGGCGCCGTTCGAGGCGCACGCCTCCGGCACCTTCGCCTCCCCCGTCATCGATCTCGATCAGGGGTACGACGCCTACCTCCGTGGGCTGCGCGAGCACTCCCCGAAGTTCATCAAGCCGACGCTCGCCAAGGAGCGCAGGCTGAGCCGCGACCACGGACCCGTGCGGTACGTGCACGACGAGCGCGACCCCGCGGTCCTCACCACGCTGATGGCCTGGAAGTCCGCGCAGTACCGCAGGACGGGCCGCAGCGACCGCTTCGCGCGCCCCTGGATCGTCCGGCTGCTGCGCCGGCTCTTCCACACCCGCACCGAGTCGTTCGCCGGGGTCCTCTCCGTCCTCTACGCCGCCGACGTGCCGATCGCCGCGCACTTCGGGCTGCGCTCCGAGCGGATCCACACCTGCTGGTTCCCGGCGTACGACCCGGCCTACGCGAAGTACTCGCCCGGCCTCATCATGCACCTGCACATGGCCGAGGGGGCCGCCGCCGACGGGATCGTGTACATCGATCTCGGCCGCGGCCAGAAGGCCTACAAGGACTCCCTCAAGACGCGTGAACTCGTCGTGTCCGAGGGGTGGGTGGCGCTCCGCCACCCGGTGGCGTTCGGACACCGCGCACGTCGCGCCCCGGTCAGGGCGCTGCGCAACACCGTGCAGACGCGACCGGAATTGTTCGAGCCGGCCGACAAACTGCTCAAGCGTTTGGGCCGAATTCGATCTAGGGCCGGGGAATAAGACCGTCCGAATGCGATCGCACAGATTACTCAAATAGTGAAAAACGTGGGACCACGCTCCAGGTCTTGCCATACAGTCTCATTCATCAATACCGTCGTACATCCACCCGCAACGGTCCATCACGCAATTGCGATCAAGGGGAGGGCTCAAGATCGCGGTGGTGCCGGTGCGGGCGCGGTAGGGGGGTGCCGTGCTCGGTGTCCGCTCTTCACCGGGTCACGTCCCGCGCAAATGCCAGCTCACTCGGCATGCACGGAGATCCATTTCGTCACGCTCAAGTGAGAACCCCCCTTTCGAACCGGATCAATTTCCGGACTGCCCGGGGGCGGGCCGTCCACCGGACGAGAGGGATCACCGGACTCATGACTTCTTTTGTGCGCCCGGCAGACGCCGGACAAGGCCCATGGGAAGAGATCGCGAGAAACTACCGACCGATCTCCACACACTTGGCGATCGCACCGCCGGTCAGTGTGGTGATACCGGCCATGAACGAAGCGGAGAATCTTCCGTACGTGTTCAAGACACTGCCCGACTGGATCCACGAGGTCGTCCTCGTGGACGGCAATTCCACCGACGACACGGTGGCCGTCGCCCGTGAGCTGTGGCCGGACGTGAAGGTCGTCCGCCAGCTCGGCAAGGGCAAGGGCGACGCTCTCATCACCGGCTTCGCCGCGTGCACGGGCGACATCATCGTGATGGTCGACGCCGACGGTTCCGCCGACGGCAACGAGATCGTCTCCTACGTCTCCGCCCTCGTCTCGGGCGCCGACTTCGCCAAGGGCTCCCGGTTCGCCAACGGCGGCGGCACCGACGACATGACGCCGATCCGCAAGCTCGGCAACCACATCCTGTGCTCCGTCGTGAACACCAAGTTCGGCGCGCGCTACACCGACCTGTGCTACGGCTACAACGCCTTCTGGCGGCACTGCCTCGACAAGATCGAGCTCGACTGCACCGGCTTCGAGGTCGAGACCCTGATGAACATCCGGGTCGTCAAGGCCGGGCTCAAGGTCCAGGAGATCCCGAGCCACGAGTACCTGCGGATCCACGGCACCAGCAACCTCAGAGCCGTCCGGGACGGCATCCGCGTACTGAAGGTGATCCTCTCCGAGCGCTCCAGCCGCGGCAGGCGCGGCGCGCGGCGCAAGGACGGCCGGGGACTGCCCCTCCGCGCCGGTCAGGGAGAGGTGTCTTGAACGCGGAGACCTCCGTCGTCATCTGCGTGTACACCGAGGACCGCTGGGAGGACATCCTCGCGGCGGTCTCCTCGGTGCGCGCGCAGTCCCGGGCGGCGCTGGAGACACTGCTCGTGGTCGACCACAACGCCTCGCTCCTGGACCGCCTCACCAGGGAGTACAAGGAGACCGACGGCGTGCGGGTGCTCGCGAACGCGGGCCCCCGCGGCCTCTCCGCGGGCCGCAACACCGGGATCGCCGCCGCCCGCGGCGACGTCATCGCCTTCCTCGACGACGACGCCGTCGCCGAGCGGGACTGGCTGCGGTACTTCGCCGAGGCGTTCGAGGACCCGCGGGTCCTGGCCGTCGGCGGCCGCACCCTGCCCGCCTGGGAGTCCGGCAGGCGGCCCGGCTGGTTCCCCGAGGAGTTCGACTGGGTGGTCGGCTGCACGTACCGGGGACTGCCCCCGGGGCGGGTGCGGGTGCGCAACGTCCTCGGCGGGAACGCCGCGTTCCGCCGCACCGCCTTCGCCGCCGCGGGCGGCTTCGCCACGGGCATCGGACGGGACGGCGACAAGCGGCCGCTGGGCTGCGAGGAGACGGAGTTCTGCATCCGCCTCACCCGCACCAGACCCGACGCCGTCCTGCTCATCGACGACCGCTCGGTGATCCACCACCGGGTGCCCGCCGCGCGGGAACGATTCCGCTACTTCCGTACGAGGACGTACGCGGAAGGCCTCTCCAAGGCACTCGTCTCCCGGAGTGTCGGCGCCGCCAAGGGCCTCGAGTCCGAACGGCGCTACACCACGCGCGTGCTGCCCGCCGGGATCGGCCGCGGTCTGCGCGACGCGGCGCTCGGCCGGCCGGGCGGCGCGGGGCGCGCGGGCGCCATTGTGGCGGGAGTGCTCAGCGCGGCAGGGGGGTACGTACTGGGGAGCGTCCGTGCGCGCAGGGGAGGCGCGACGTTCTCGGTCGTGGAGATCGCCGGGACGGCGGAGACGGGCGGCGAGGGGGCTGCCGCATGAGCACGGCACCCGTGCCGATACTGATGTACCACTCCGTGGCCCACGAGCCGAACGCCGCGACGCACGACCTCTCGGTCTCGCCCGACGCCTTCGAACGCCAGATGAAGGTGCTCGCCGAGCGGGGCTTCACGCCGCTCACGACCGCCCGGCTCGCCGCCCTCTGGCGCGTCTCGTGCCGGTCGCTGCCCGAGCGGCCCGTCCTGATCACCTTCGACGACGGTTACGAGGGCGTGCACCGGTACGCGCTGCCCGTGCTCGCCGCGCACGGCTTCGCGTCGACGCTGTTCCTCGCCACGGGCTGGCTGCGCGGGGAGCACGACACCGGGGGCGCCCCGGACCGCATGCTCGACTGGGACCAGGTGCGTGAGCTCGCGGCCGCCGGTGCGGAGGTCGGCGGGCACAGCCACACGCACCCCGAACTCGACCAGCTCGACGACGACCGGCTCCGGTCGGAGCTGCGGCGCTGCCGCGACATCGTCGCCGACGAGCTGGGCACCCGGCCCGTCTCCTTCGCGTACCCGTTCGGCTACTCCGACCGCCGGGTGCGCGAGGCGGTGCGCGAGACGGGGTTCGGCCAGGCACTCGCCGTCGGCAACTGCCTGGCCTGCCGGACGCAGGGGCCGTACGCGCTGCGGCGCGTGACCGTGCGCCGCACCACCGGGGCCGAGGAGTTCGAGCGGCTCGTGACGGGCCGCGCGATCGGCCGCACCTTCGCCAAGGACCGCGCCCTCACCAAGGGGTACGCCGTGGTCCGCAGAGCCCGACAGGTCCGTCGGAAGGCAATGCGTTCCCGTGTCTGACACGACCACGGCCCAGGCCGGCGCCCCCGGTTCCGCGAGCGCCGGGGGCCCGTCGCCGTCCGGCAAGGACAGCAAGACCGGCAGGTCCCGCAGAATGGGTCTGCGGGGCCGCGGAGACGGCCAGAGCCCACTGTTCCGCAACGCGTACGCGCTGATGCTCAACACCGGCATCTCCGGCGTGCTCGGCGTGGGCTTCTGGCTGGCCGCCGCCCGGTACTACTCGGAGTCGGCGGTCGGCCAGGGTTCGGCGGCGATCGCCGCGATGAAGCTCCTCGCGGGGCTCGCCGCGCTGACGCTGATGGGCGCACTCGCGCGGTTCATCCCCATCGCGGGGCGCGCCACGGGCAAGCTCATCTTCCGTACGTACGCGGGCAGTTCGGCCGTGGTGGCGCTCGCCGCCGTCCTCTTCCTGCTCACGCTGGACCTCTGGGGCCCCTCGTACCGCTTCCTGCACGGCCCCGTCCACGGTGTCGGCTTCGTCCTCGCCGTGGTGGCCTGGTCGGTCCTGACGTTGCAGGACGGCGTCCTGACCGGGCTGCGCAGCGCGCTCTGGGTGCCGGTGGGCAACACCGTCTTCTCGGTCGCCAAGCTCGCGCTGCTCATCGCGATCGCCGCCGCGATCCCCACCGCGGGCGTCTTCGTCTCCTGGGTCGCCTCCATCCTCGTGTCGGTGATCCCGCTCGGCTGGCTGGTCTTCCGGCGTCTGGTGCCGCGGCACGTGCGGGCCACCGAGGGGAAGGCGCAGCCGCCGACGCTGCGCGAGATCGGCCGTTTCCTCGCGGGTGACTACACCGGCTCGCTCTTCTCGCTCGCCGTGGTCTACCTCGTTCCGGTGATCGTGGCGTCGCAGGTCAGCTCGGTCGACAACGCGTACTTCTACATCACCACCACCATCGGCAGCACCATCAACCTCCTCGCCATCAACATGGGCGCCTCGCTGACCGTGGAGGGCGCGCACGATCCGGCGCTGCTCGCCGCCAACACCCGCTCGGCGCTGCGCCGGATGGCCGTGATCATGCTGCCGGTGTGCGGGCTCCTCTTCCTGGCCGCGCCGCTGATCCTGAGCATGTTCGGCCGGGGGTACGCGGACGCGGCCACTCCGCTGCTGCGCTGGTTCGTGGTGGGTGCGCTGCTGCGGGTCGTCATGGAGACGTACTTCGCGGTGCAGCGCGCGCAGAGCAAGACCTCCGGCATCGCCTGGCTCCAAGGCCTGTTGTGCGTCCTGGTGCTCGGCCTCACGCTGATCCTGCTGCCGCGGATGGGGCTGACCGGTGCGGGCGTCGCGGAGATTTGCAGCCTGGCGGTGATCGTGGCCATCGCGGCACCGAAGCTGTACCGCGTGGTACGGGCGGCACCCTCGGGGAAGGCCGGGGCGGCGGCGCCGGACGGGGACCTGGCCGACCTGGGGACGCCGGACACGCCGACGCTGCCCGTCAGGGTCTCGGACCGGGGCGAGGGCAAGGCGCACAAGGAGCGGCACGGGCCCGCGTGGGCGTTGCGCGAGTCGCTCGACTCCGACACGCTGCAACTCGCCGTGCAGCTCGACTTCGAACACCAGGAGCGCAGGCCGGACGTGCGCCCCGGCCCCGGCACGCCCGCGGCGGGCACACCCGCGGTGCGCAACGAGGGGGATGACATGGACCACCGGCCGACCTGGGCACTGCGCTCCCCGGCCGTACCGGACACCCCACCCGCCACACCGACGGACCACGTGCCGGGCCCCGGTCCGACCGGGCCGGTGGGGGCCGGCCCCGCGGAGGCCGGGCCTGGGCCGGCCTCGCCTGCGGAGGCCGGGCCTGGGTCTGCGGGGTCCGGGCAGGCCGGACCCGGGTGCGCCGGACCGGCGCAGGCCGGGTCCGTTGCGGCCGGGGCGGGCGAGGCCGCTGCGGTCGTGCAAGGCGAGGTCTCCGATACCGAGGCGTCCGCGGCCGGTGGCGGGCCGGGGGCGCGCCCGGTGCGGCGGCACGTGGTCGTCATGGCGGCGCTGCTCGTCGTCGCGCTCGCCCTGTACTGGGTGCCCGTCCTCGGGCTCGGGGAGCGGGACCTGGACGGCATGGGCGGGCTGGGACTGATCTCCGTGCTGCCGACGCCGACGCTGGTCGGCGCCGCCCTCCTGATCGTCGTGTTCGCCGCGCTGCTCTGGATGGAACGGCCGGTCAAGAGCCTCCTCCTGCTCACCCTGCTCGCCACCGTCGTGTCGCTGCACGCGCTGCCCGCGGTCGTCGAGGCCGAGCCGCGGTTCGCCACGGCCTGGCAGCACCTGGGCTTCATGGAGTACATCGACCGGACGGGCACCGCGGTGCCCGACCTGGACGCGCGCTGGAGCTGGCCGGGCTTCTTCGCCGCGGCCACCTTCGTCGCCGAGGCCTGCGGTGTCTCGGACATGACCGAGGTGATCCGCTGGTGGCCGACGGCGATCCAACTGCTCTACCTGGCCCCGATGTTCCTGCTCGTGCGGTCCATGCGGGCGGCCTGGCGCGCCAAGTGGGCGGGTCTGTGGATCTTCGTCCTGAGCGGCTGGGTCGGTCAGGACTACTTCTCCCCGCAGGGCTTCACGTACCTCCTCTACATAGCCTTCGTCGCCGTGCTCCTGGTCTGGTTCCGCGCCCCGCGCGTGCTGTGGGCCAAGCGCCGCCCGGGTGAGGCGGAGGTCGAGCCGGCGGGCCGCGGGGAACGCGCGGCGCTGCTCCTGGTCCTGATCGGCCTCTTCGCCGCGACGGTCCCCGCGCACCAGCTCACCCCGTTCGTGATGCTCGGCGTCCTTACGGTGCTCGTCCTGGTGGGCCGCTCGGAGCTGCGCGGCCTGCCGCTGCTCTTCGGGGTGCTCGTCGTCGTGTGGCTCGGCTTCCTCGCCGAGCCGTACTGGTCGGGGCACTTCGGCGAACTGTTCGGCGGGGTCGGCGGGGTGGGCGGCAATGTGTCCTCGTCGGTCTCCGGACGCATCGAGGGCGGCAGCTCCACCCACCAGCTGGTGCTGTACGTGCGCGTGGCGATGGCCGGCGGCGTCATGGCGTTCGCCTGCTGGGGCTGGTGGCGGCGGCGCTTCCACAAGTACGGCGAACGCTCGCTCCTCGTCCTCACCTTCGTGCCGTTCCTGGGCTTCGGCATGCAGTCGTACGGCGGCGAGATGGCGCTGCGCGTCTTCATGTTCGCGCTGCCGGGCGCGGCCCTCCTCGCCGGCCTGGCGCTGTTCCCGCGCGCGGGCGGCACGGCGGACGAGCGCGACCGCGACCGGGTGAGTCTCGCGCCGCTGGCCGCCCTGCTGGCCGGGCTCGTCCTGATGGGCGGCTTCCTGGTGGCCCGCTGGGGCAACGAGCCCTTCGAGCGGGTCCGCCCCGGCGAGGTCGCGGCGATGGAGTACGTGTACGCGCACGACGAGCCGACGGCACGGCTGCTCTGGATGACCAACGACACGGTCAACAACGTGACGCCGTCGATCCCGTGGGGCTCCCGGGACATGGAGAAGGTGGAGTACGTCCCGACGCTGGCGCCCGCCGACCCCGTCCTGGTGTCCGGCCTGGTGAAGGCCCTCAAGGACGAGGGCCCCAACTCGTACCTGATGATCAACCGCAGCCAGACGGCCTTCCTTCAGCTGGACGCCGGCTACTCGAAGACCTGGGAGACGCGGCTCGTCCGCAACCTCGACGACCGCAAGGACCTCAAGAAGGTCTTCGCCAACGCCGACGCGACCGTCTACGCCCTGAGCGAGCGGCCGGACGGCGCGGTCGAGCGGGCCGATCCGGGGCCTGCCGGGCCGAGGGTGACCTGGACGCCGTGGTCGGTGGTGGGCGGCCTCGCCGCCGTGGCACTCGTGCTGCTGCTCGGGGCGCGCGAGGTGGTGCGGGTCGCCGCCGCGCCGAGCGTGCGGCAGCAGCGGTGGCTCCAGGGCAGCTTCTGGTTCTCGCTGCCGCTGCTCGCGGTGCTCCTCGCTTCCCTGACCCAGCGGTTCGTGACGATGGCGTGAGACGGCTCAGCGCTTCAGCCACCGCACCTCGTACCCGGCCAGGTCGACGCGGCGCCCGTCGACCTTCGTGCTGATCCTCCGGTCGAGAGTGTTCACCACGAGGACCGCCTCGTCGTCGGCGAGGACGCGGACGTGGGCGCGGTCGTCGGCGGCGACCGTCACCGTCTCGTACGCGGTGCCGGGGCCGAACTCCTTGCCGAACCGCTCGATGAGCTCCAGCATCGGTAACTTCTCTCCCCCGTCCGCCTGTTGGGTGGCCGTCCACAGACAGCCCGCGCACTTCGCGCCCCGCTTCTGCGGGTTCCAGTAGAAGCCGCTGGTGGCGCCGCCCCGGGCGATCGCCATCAGGCCCGAGGCGTGGACGGCCACGCGGTGCGCCTCGGACCAGTCGTCGCGGTTGTCCTGGCTGTCACCGGGCTCCACGTAGTACTCGGCCCACCACAGGGGCAGGTCACCGGTCCGCTCGCGCACCCACTCGCCGACGGCCGTGAACTTCTCGGTGGCCTTGAACTCGTCGGGCAGCAGCTCGTCGTCCGCGGTGTAACTGGCGCCGTCGACGACGACGAAGTCCGCGCCCCTCTTGTGCTTGTTCCAGTACTCGAAGGCGTCGAGGGGCCGCTGGTCGAGGCGGCCCCAGTCCCCCTCCACCTCGGAGGCGTTCTGCGTCTGGCGGGGGTCGACGCTGTCCATGACCAGGTAGGGGCCGCCGACCATGATCTCCTTGTTGACCTTCTTGAGCTCGCGGTGGACGAGGTTGTAGAGCTCGGTGTACCCCTCGTAGTCCCAGCGGCCCTCTTCGTCGTTCCAGAAGCCCTTGAACTCGTTCCAGACGATGAAGTGGCGTACGTCCGGATAGCGCTTGGCGACCGTCGCGGCGAGCCGCGCGAAGTCGTCGTAGTGCTCGGGCTCCGGGGCGGTCTCCAGGGCCTGCTGGCTCCAGTCGGTGTTGTCCGCGCCGGGCTCGCCGCCCTTCATCCAGTCCGGTGCGCAGCACAGGGTGACCACGGGTGTGCCTTCGCTCGCCCGGACGAAGTCGATCCGGCGGTCCATGTCGGAGAAGTCGTACCGTCCGTCGACCGGCTCCGGGTTGCCCGCGCCCCAGCCCATGATGTGCTGGATCTGCGGGACGGGCCGCCCCTGGCCCGCGAGTTCGGCGCGGACCCGCTCGACGGCTTCGTCCTCGCCCTCGTCCGCGCTGTACTGGGTGTGGGTGAAGCCCCAGCCGACCTCCGGCTCGGCGTCCTTGGGAACCGCGGGCGTGCCGTGCACCTTGCCGCCGTCCCGGGTGGTGCCCTCGGTGCTGCCACCGTCCCCGGGAAGTGTGTCGATCAACGTGATCACCAGGGCCAGGACGGCCAGACCGACTCCGATCAGTGCGGCGAGTCGCCACCGCCGTGCTTGTGAGAACCACCCATGACGTCCCATCAGCGACAAGCGTATCGGGGGCCTTACGCGGTAGGACAGGTTCCGCACCACGGCTCTCTGCACCACGGCCACAGCGCTCGGAAGTGCGAACGGCGCAAGCGGAGCGCCTGAGCAAACCGGGTGCGCGGGGGCGTGTACGTGCCGGATCATGTCGGCATGTCTGCGAACCCCCAGGACGCCCTGCCGATCCGGCTCAACGTCGACGACAGCGACTCCCCGTCGGATGTCGTGGACGCCCTCTTCCTCGGCCGTTTCGCGACGGGCGAGCAGCCCTTCTCGCACAGTGCGAACATCGACCGCGTCAAGTCCGGTTCCACGCTGCTGCCGCCCGCGGCGAAGGTGCTGCGCGCGGCCCGCGACGACGACCGCAGCGCGACGCTCGCCGAGGGCGACGGCTGGACGCTGCTGGTCTCCCGCTGGAACCGGGGCGCGGACGTCACGGTGACGGCGACCACCGCCGAGCTCGCCGAGAAGGTCCTGAAGCAGGCCACGGACGGCGCGCAGGACGAGCCCGAGCCCCAGCCGGAGAACGTGACCATGGGCTTCTGGTACGTCTCCCCGCGGCGCGGCCCGCACCGCACCACCCGGCAGATCTCCGCCGGTACGTGGGAGGAGGTGCGGCCCAACTACACGGCGCCCGTCGCCGACGCCATGGACAAGCTGATGAAGACGGTGCCCGAGGACATCTCGGGCCGGCTGCTCCTGCTCCACGGGCCGCCGGGCACGGGCAAGACGTCGGCGCTGCGGACGCTCGCGCGGTCGTGGCGGGACTGGTGCCAGGTGGACTGCGTGCTCGACCCGGAGCGGCTGTTCGGCGACGTCGGTTACCTCATGGACATCGCGATCGGCGAGGACGACGGGACGGGGAAGGGGCGGTGGCGGCTGCTGCTCCTGGAGGACTGCGACGAACTGATCCGCGGGGAGGCGAAGCACACGGCGGGGCAGGCGCTCTCGCGCCTGCTCAATCTCACGGACGGGCTGCTCGGCCAGGGGAGAAACGTTCTGGTGGGCGTGACGACCAACGAGGACCTGGAACGCCTGCACCCGGCCGTGGTCCGCCCCGGCCGCTGCCTGGCCCGCATCGAGGTCGGCGCGCTGACCCGCTCCGAGGCGGTGGACTGGCTCGGCACGGAGGAGGGCGTCGGCCGCGAGGGCGCCACCCTCGCGGAACTCTTCGCCCTGCGCCGCGGCACACCCCCGACCTCGGTACCGGACCAACGGGATGGGGCGGACTCGGGGCTGTACCTGTAGGCCTCTGCTGCGGGCACCCTCGCTGTGGGCGTTCCCGCTGCGGGCAGGCGTTCCGCACGGCGATGGGGGTCCCCCCTGGTCGAGCGCAGCCGAGAGCTTGGGGGAGGGTGGGCACAGCCCCCGGTGCCGAGTACCGACAGAGGAGGCCTAGCCGGAGGTGCCGTAAGCCGCGCGCAGCGCGTCCCGGGCCGCGGCGAGCGCGTCCTCCTCCGAGAGGCCGAGGCGGCGGGCCCGCTCGGCGAAGGACTGCGCCTCGGCCGCCGCGGCCCGAGCAGCCGCGTCACCCGCCGCCGCGACGAACGTCCCGTTCCGCCCCCGCGTCTCGATGACCCCGTCGGACTCGAGTGCCCGGTAGGCCTTGGCCACCGTGTTCGCGGCGAGCCCGAGCGACTCGGCGAGCCCCCGGACCGTGGGCAGCTTGTAGCCGACCGGCAGCGCCCCGGACCTCGCCTGCTCGGCGATCCGGGCCCGCACCTGCTCGTACGGCGCGTCGCTCGCGCCCCCATCAATGTGGATCTTCAAAGTCACGGAACGATTGTCCCGCACGTCGCGGCAGTAGTCGCAGCGGCGGAAAATGGGAGGCGACCCGGCGCGCCCCGCCCGTAGCGTGCGGCCCCATGACAGTGATCGTCCGAGCCCTCGCCCACGGCGCGCCGACAGCCGCCGCGGACGACGCCGGTTTCGCCGCCGTACGCAGGGCCTGCGTACCCGCCATGCTCGCCACCCCCGAATCCGTCGCGTTCGACCGGGCGCACGCCCATCCGGACTCCGCCTACCGGCAGTTGGTCGCCGAGACGGACGGCGAGATCATCGGCACGGCGCAGGTGGGCCTTTCCTACGACAGCCCCGAGCCCGGCCAGGGCTACGCCAACGTCTACGTCCACCCGGACCGGCTCGGCCGGGGCGCGGGCACGCTGCTCCTGCGCACCGCGGAGCAGCATCTCGCGGACGCGGGCGCCCAGACCGTCTACTCGTGGGTGCTGGACGAGCCAGGGAACCTCACCTTCGCCGCGCGCCACGGCTACCGGGCCAGGCGCAGCGCGCACTTCCTCCGCCTGGACCTGGCGCACGGCACGCTGCCGCCCCGCCGGGAGCCGCCGGCCGGGGTGGAGCTGGTCAGCGGTTCGGTGTTCGCGGACGACGCACGCGCGCTCTTCGCGCTGGACGCGGAGACGGTGGCGGACGAACCGAGCGACGTGGCGGCCGAGTTCACGGACTACGCGCACTGGGTCGCCGAGACCTGGCACCATCCGCTGGTCGACCAGGAGCTGACGAGCGTGGTCCTGGTGGACGGCCGCCCCGTGGCGTTCAGCCTGGCCCGCACGGACGGCGCGGGCCGCTACGGATCGAACATGACGGGCACCGCGCGCGCCCACCGCGGCCGCGGCCTGGCCAAGCTCGCCAAGAACGACTCCCTGCACCGGGCCCGCGCGGCGGGCTGCACGGAGGCGTTCACGGGGAACGACGCGGGGAACGGGCCGATGTTGGCGATCAACGAGTGGTTCGGTTACGAGATCTGCGCGACGGAGGTCCGCCATGTCCGCACCCTCGGCTGACCAGGCACCGCCGGCCACGCTGGAGATCGCCCTGGTCAAGGCGGGCCGCACCAAGATCCGCTACCCGGCACGGCTTCTGCACGACGACGGGACCCGGATCACCGTCCGCGCCCCCTGGGCGGCCCCCGGCGTCCGCGACTTCGGCTTCGTGCGCTTCGAGCCGGGCGACGTCTTCACCGAGCACTACTGGCGCGACCGGTGGTACGCGATCAAGGAGGTGTACGCCGCGGACGGCACCCTGAAGGGCTGGTACTGCGACGTGACCCGCCCCGCCGTCCTCGACGGCTCCGTCCTCACGGTGGAGGACCTCGACCTGGACCTGTGGTGCTCGGCGGACGGCGCCACCGTACTGCGCCTGGACGAGGACGAGTTCACCTCGAGCGGCCTGCCCACCACGGACCCCGCTGCCGCCGCGGCGGCGGTCCGCGCCCTGGACGACCTTGAGGCGATGGCCCGCGGCGACGGCTTCGGCCTCAGCTGACCGGGGCGCGCGGCGAGGGCCGCACCACCGGGGCCAACCCCTCCGGTGCCGTCGTGATGTCGGCGTCGTACGCGACGGGTTCGTCGTCCCGCTGCCAGTGGAGGAGGAAGCGGTCGCCCGCTTGCCAGGCGGTCAGGGCCGCGCGGCAGTACGCCACCATGTCGTGCGGCAGCGCGGAGAGGGGGTGCCAGGCGAGCTCGGCACATTTGTGGGGTTCGGCGTTGAACGGCTCGCCGCCCGTGCCGTGCTCCGCCGAGAAGAGCCAGCCGGTGCGCGGTGCCTCGCCGGGGCCGCGGTGCTGGACGACCGCCTCCGCGCGCAGGTCGGCGGGGGCCAGGTCGAGGCCGAGCTCTTCGCGTGCCTCCCTGAGCATGGCGGCGCGGACGTCCTCGCCGTCCTCCACGTGGCCCGACGGGAGGTGCAGCAGACCGTCGCCGTACCCGCTCCCGGTGCGGCGGGAGAGGAGGACCTCGTCGCCGCGGCGCAGGATCAGGTGGACGTCGACGATCTCGGTGTGCCGGGGCGGGGCGGTCGGGGCCATGCCCACCACCGCGTACCGCTCGTCGTCGACCTGTCTGCCCCACAGCCGCGCGTCCCCCGAGAGGCGCTCGGAGTGGACGCGGGCGACGAGCGGGGTCAGGGCCGACACCAGGCGGGACATCGGCAGTCCGGCGGGCGCCACCGTCCCCCACACGCCCTCGATCAGGACCAGCCGGCCGCCGGGGCGCAGCAGTCCGCGCCAGCGCCGCAGGGTCGCCTCGGGGTCGGGCAGCATCCACAGGACGTGCCGGGCCAGAACGACGTCGAACTTCCGCCCCTCGACGGGCGGGTGGTCCGCGTCGCCGACCAGGACCTCCGCGCCCCGGCCCGCCAGCTTCTCGCGGGCCCGCTCCACCATGGCCGGCGAGAGGTCGACCGCGGTGACGCGGTGGCCCCGCCCGGCGGCGAGCAGGGCGAGGCTGCCGGTGCCGCAGCCCAGGTCGAGGACGTCCCCGGGGGTGTCGGGCAGCCAGTCCCGCAGGCGCTCCGCCCACGCCAGGCGCACCGTCCCGTCGCGCAGGCCGTGGTCCGGTTCGTCGTCGAAGGTGGCCGCCTCGGCGTCCCAGTCGACGGCCGCGCTCGCCTCAGTGTTCGTCATCCCCCGATGCTCGCAGCCGCCACTGACAATCGGCCCTCGATCAGAAAGCGGGCGCCAAGAGGTCTACGGCGGTCCTCGAATGGACATCGGTAAGGCAGGGGATCGGAAGGCAGGGAGGCCGCCATGCGCCGAGTGACCACGCACAAACCCGCGGGCAAGTCCGTCAGCCGCCGGGTGCGGGACCGCCAGGAGGCCGAGGTGCGCCCCCAGGAGAGGCCCGAGGTCCGCAAGGACATCCAGCGGACCTGGTGGCCCGACGGGTGAGACCCCGTCAGGTAGTGACAGCGCCTCAAGGGCGCTACAGCCGCTTGCGGTAGTGGAACCGGTCGTAGGGCCCGTCCACCCGCCGCTCGACGAACTCGTATCCGTACCGGGGGTAGATCTTCTGGTTCTCCCACATCAGCGCGTTGGTGTAGAGGCGGATCTCGATCAGGCCCAGCGCACGCGCGTGGTCGTCCGCGAAGTGCAGCAGGCGGCGGCCCACCCCCTGCCCGGCGGCGGCGGGGTGGACCGCGATCGACTCCAGGAGGAGCCGGCCCTCGTACGGACGCGGGACGAGCACCAGGAGACCCACCACGGGGTCCCCGGTGACATGCACGAAACCCGCCGCCACATCGGCCGCGTGGTCGGCCTCCATCGGGCTCGGGACGCGCCCGATGCGTTCGATGTAGTGGTGGTACGCCGCGTCCGTGACGGCCCGCACGGCGGGTACGTCGGCGGCGGTGGCGAGCCGGATGTCCGTGTGCTGCCTGGGGTGTTCGGGCGTCGTCATACCTCTACGTCTACGGCACGCCGGCGCGCCCGCGACACCGCCTTCTTCAACAAGGGCCACGCCAGGATCAGGACGATGAGTCCATAGACCGCCACGGAGAACGGGGTGTCGACGAGGCCGCGCACGCTGCCGTCGCTGATCTGTAGCGCCCTGCGCAGCTGGAGCTCCGCGTTCGGACCGAGGATGACTCCGATGACGGCGGGCAGCACGGGCAGCCCGTAGCGCCGCATGCCGAAGCCGATCAGGCCGATGACGAGCAGGATGACGAGGTCGAGGGATTCGCCGCCGACCGCGTAGGCACCCACGGCGGCGAAGAAGAGGATGCCCGCGTAGAGGTAGGGGCGCGGGATGCGCAGGAGCTTCGCCCAGAGCGGGGCGAGGGGCAGGTTCAGGGCCAGGAGCAGCACCATGCCGACGAACAGTGAGGCGATGAGGCCCCAGACCAGGTCGGCCTCGCGTTCGAAGAGGAGCGGTCCTGGCTGGATGCCGTACTGCTGGAAGGCGGCGAGCATGACGGCGGCGACGGCGGTCGTGGGCAGGCCGAGCGTCAGCATGGAGACGAGGGTGCCCGCGGCCGATGCGGAGGACGCCGACTCGGGGCCCGCGACGCCCTCGATGGCGCCCTTGCCCCACTCCTCCTTGTGCTTGGACAGCCGCTTCTCCGTGACGTACGACAGGAACGTCGGGATCTCCGCGCCGCCCGCCGGGATCGCGCCGAACGGGAAGCCGATGAGGGGGCCGCGCAGCCAGGACTTCCAGCTTCGTTCGACGTCGTCCCTGCCCAGCCAGGGGCGGCCGACCGGGATGGCCCGCGCGCTGGTGCGCCGCAGGTGGGCGGCGACCCAGAGGGCCTCGCCGATCGCGAAGAGGCCCACCGCGACGATCACCACGTCGACGCCGTCGGCGAGTTGGAGCGAGCCGAACGTGAGCCGCTGCTGGCCCGTCATCTGGTCCAGGCCGACCAGGCCGATGGTCAGGCCGATGAGGAGCGAGGCGAGGCCGCGGACGCGGGAGGAGCCGAGCACCGAGGTGACCGCGATGAACGCGAGGACCATGATGGCGAAGTAGTCGGGGGCGCCGATGTCGACGGCGAGGTCGGCGACGGTGGGCGCCAGGGCCACCAGCAGGAGCGTGCCGATCATGCCGCCCGCGAAGTGGCCGATGGCGGCGGCCGCGAGGGCCTGCGCGCCCCGCCCGGACCTGGCCATCGGATGGCCTTCCATGGCCGCGACGACGGCCGCGCTCTCCCCCGGTGTGTTGAGCAGGATGGAGGTGGTGGAGCCGCCGAACATCGCGCCGTAGTAGATGCCGGCGAACATGATGAAGGCGCCGGTCGGTTCGAGTCCGTACGTCACCGGGAGCAGCAGGGCGACGGCCATCGCCGGGCCGATGCCGGGCAGCACGCCGATCGCGGTGCCGAGGAGGACGCCGACGGCCGCCCAGAGGAGATTGACCGGGGTGAGGGCCGTGCCGAAGCCGTCCATGAGGGAGTTGAAGGCGTTCATGTCACAGCACTCCCATCAGGGGGCCGCCCGGCAGGGGCACGCCGAGCAGGTTGTTGAAGATCTCGTACGTGAGGACGGAAAGTGCGGCGGCGATGAGCGGATCGCGGTCGAGGTGGCGGCTGCCGAGGGCGTAGGCGGAGCCCCAGAAGAGCAGCGCCCCGGCGATGGGGAAGCCGGTGGGTTCGATGAGGGCGGCGGTGGCGAGGAAGACGCCGGTCAGGAGCAGGACGGTGCGCCAGTCGGCGGGTTCGGACAGGTCGATGTCCTCGCCGCCCTCGGCCTCGCCGCGGCCGCCGCGCAGCACGTCGACGGCGAGCAGGACGGCGACGACGAGCAGTCCTGCGCCGACCGCGATCGGTACGGTCCTCGGGCCGACGGGGCCGCGCTGGGTGAGCTCGACGTCCATGGTGAGGGCGTCGGTGAGGACGAGCGCGCCGAGGGCGAGGAGCAGGACGCAGACGCCGAGCTCGGAGTGTTCGCGCAGCCAGGCGCGGCGGCCGGCCGGCTCGTGGGGAAGGTCGGTGGTGGTCACAGGCCGAGCTCCTTCAGTACCGAGACGACGCGCCTGTCCTGGGCTTTGAGGAAGTCGCCGAAGTCGTCGCCGGTCAGGAAGGCGTCGTCCCAGCCGTTCTTCCGCAGGGAGTCGCGCCACTCCTTCGAGGCGTGCAGCTTCCTGACGAGCCCGGTGAGTTTCTTCCGCTCGGCGTCGCTGAGGCCGGGCGGGGCGACGATGCCGCGCCAGTTGGTGAAGTCCACGTCGTATCCGGACTCCTTGAGGGTGGGCCCGTTCAGGCCGCGCACCCGTTTCGGTCCGGTGACGGCCAGCAGTCTGAGCTCGCCCGACTTGATCTGGTCGAGGTACTCCCCCACTCCGGAGACGCCGAAGGCGACCTTGCTGCCGAGGATGGAGGCGAGGAGTTCGCCGCCGCCGTCGAAGGGAACGTAGTTGACCTTCTTCGGGTCGATGCCGGCGGCGCGGGCCATCAGCATCGGGGCGAGGTGGTCGGGGCCGCCGGGGGACGAGCCGCCGCCGACGGGCACCTTGCCGGGGTTCCTCCGCCAGGCGTCCATGAGCTGCTCAATGGTCTTGTACGGGGAGTTCTTGGCGACCACGACGACGTCCTGCTCCTCGGTGAGGCGCGCGATGGGCGTCGTGTCGGCGAGGGTCCTGGGCGAGTGGTTGGAGCGGGCGGCGCCCACGACGCCGAGGCCCATGGACATGGCGAGCTTGCCGTTGCCGTGCTCGCCGACGAGCCGGCTGAGGCCGACGGTGCCGCCCGCGCCGGGCAGGTTGAACACCTCGATGTTGTGGGTGAGTCCGGCGTCCTCGGCGTTCTTCGCGGCGGTGCGGGCGGTGATGTCGTAGCCGCCGCCGGGGGTGTTGGGGACCATGAGGCGCAGGCCGGGGATCTGGGTGCCGGTGTCGGCGCCGCTGCCCGTGGTGAGCAGCGGCGGTGCCACGAGCACGAGGAGGGCGGCCCCGAGCAGGGCGAGGGGGGTGCGCAGGCGCACGTGTGCCACCACCTGTCGGCGTGTAGTCGGTTGTGAGGTGGCCCACATGTTGCCCGGGCGTTAAGAACCTGTCTCTCTTCCGGAATCAACGGACGTTGTGGTCGTTGTGGTCGCGCCCATAGCCTGCGGCGATGACAAGGGTGCTGGTGGTGGACGACGACTTCATGGTCGCCAAGCTGCACAGTCGGTACGTCGCGGCGGTGGAGGGCTGCGCCGTGGTCGGGGTCGCCCACAGCGGCGCGGAGGCGGTCGACGCGGTGGAGCGGCTCCGCCCCGACCTGGTGCTCCTCGACGTGTATCTGCCGGACATGGACGGCATCGCGGTACTGCGTGAGCTGCGGGCGGCCGAGGAGCGCGATCCTGCGCGGCGGCCGGTGGACGCGCTGTTCATCACGGCGGCGCGGGACGCGCAGGTGGTGCGGGCGGCGCTGCGGGCCGGCGCCCTGCACTATCTGATCAAGCCGTTCAACCAGGCGGCCCTGCATGAGCAGTTGCGGCATGTGGCGGCGCTGCGGGCCCGCCTCGACGGCCTCGCGGAGGCGCGTCAGGAGGACGTCGACCAGATCTTCGGCACGCGTCCGCCGGGGTCGAGGGAACTACCGAAGGGCCTGGCGGCCCACACGGCGGACCTGGTGGGACAGACCCTGCGCGACCACCCGGAGGGCCTCTCGGCCTCGGAGTGCGCCCGCGCGGGCGCCCTCTCCCGCGTGAGCGCCCGCCGCTACCTGGAGTTCTTCACGACCACGGGGAGGGCCGAGGTGACGCTGCGGTACGGGGGAACGGGGCGGCCGGAGCGGCGGTACCGATGGGTGGGGTGAGGGCGTGCTCTACCTGAGCCCCCGGTTAGCCCTCCCTTAAAGCGACCATAAGGATCTCCGATCCCCCTCCTCAGCAGGGGATTTCACGGATTTCAGGGGCTAGCTTGCTGCTCGCCCCCTGAACCGTCGTCGAGGAGAACCACCATGACCGCACGCCACCGCAAGATGTCCGCCCTCGCCGCCGTCGGTGTCGCGCCGCTCGCCCTGACCGCCCTGTCGGCCGCGCCCGCCGCCGCGTACGGCTCGATGACGGACCCGGTCAGCCGGGTCTCCGCCTGCTTCCAGGAGGGGCCGGAGGCCCCGAAGTCGGCCGCCTGCAAGGCCGCTGTCGCGGCCAGTGGCACGCAGGCCTTCTACGACTGGAACGGCGTGAACATCGCCAACGCCGCGGGCAAGTCGAAGGAGATCATCCCCGACGGCAAGCTGTGCAGCGCGAACAACGACAAATACAAGGGCCTCGACCTGCCGCGCGCCGACTGGCCGTCCAGCAGGCTCTCCGCGGGCAACCACACCTTCCGCTACAAGGGCACCGCCCCGCACAGGGGTTCCTTCGAGCTGTACGTCACGAAGGAGTCGTACGACCCGACGAAGCCCCTGAAGTGGTCGGACCTGGAGGCGAAGCCCTTCGTCAAGGTCACCGACCCGAAGATGGAGAACGGCGACTACGTCTTCGACGGCCGGATCCCCGCCCGCCAGGGCCGTCACCTGATCTACTCGATCTGGCAGCGCTCGGATTCCCCCGAGGCGTTCTACACCTGCTCCGACGTCGTCTTCGGCAAGGACGACGGCGGTTCCGGTGCCGGCTCGGCGCCCGCACCGGCCGCCTCCGCACCCTCCGACCGGGAGATCGAGGCGGGCGCCGAGAAGTCCTCCGTGGAGCACCACGGGCACGGTGACGCCGACGCCGGGACGGGCGCCAAGGTCACCGAGGCCGCCCCGGCCGCCGATGCCGAGGACGCCCCGGGCAACGCCCCCGAGGTGAAGGGCGGCGCCGAGAAGCCGGTCACCACCGCGAACGACAACCTCGCCGAGACCGGCGGCGACAGCACCACCCCGTACATCGCGATCGGCGGTGTCGCCGCTCTCGCCGTCGGCGCCGCGGCGATGTTCACCACGACGCGCCGCCGCGCGGCCGGCCGACACAAGTCCTAGGACAGGCAGGTGGTCGGGGTCGCGTGCGCCGGATCGAGGGCGTTCGCGACCTCGTGGTGGGCGACGCGGTCCAGGATGCCGACCGCGACGTGCTCCGACAGGTCGACGGGGCACAGGTCCTGGACGGTCACGTTGCGCACGCCGGGGCCGTCGAGGAACTGGCTGCGGTACGGGGTGACCACCTCGTCGTACTTGGTGGCGATGACGGTGTAGCGCACCCCGGGCACCGTGTCCCCGCCCTCGTTGAGCTTGGTCAGGAAGGGCGATCCCGCCACCTGGTCGGCGAGGGCCGGCGTCTTCGTGGTCAGCAGGTCCTCGATGCCAGGGAAGTACGGCAGCAGCCTGGTGAGGCCGAGCAGGGTGGTGCCGTGGTTGTCGGGGGCGAGGCCGATCAGGGCATTCACCTCGTCGGCGCCGCCGAGGAACTTGAGGTAGTGGCGGGGCATCATGCCGCCCTGCGAGTGGCCGACGAGGTCCACCTCCTGCGCGCCCGTCGAGGCGAGCACCTTGTCGACGAAGCCGTCGAGCTGCTCGGCCGACTTGCCGATGGGGCCGAGCCCGTGGAAGAAGGGCACGCCCTCCAACTGGCCGTAGTCCAGGGAGTAGACGCAGTAGCCGCGCTTGACGAGGTAGGGCGCGAGGACGAGCCAGTTGTCGACGGAGTTCCCGAACGTGCCGTGCACGAGGACGACGGGGCGGGGGTGCGCGGCGGACGGCTTGCAGGCGTAGTCGTTCCACCCCCGTGACACCGCCGTCGCCGTCGAGGTCCGCGGCTCGTCGGCGGCGGCCGTGGCGGCGGGGGCGAGGGTGACCGCGCCCGTGACGAGCAGGGTGGCGGCGAGCGCGCGCAGCGCGCGTCTCCAGGGCAGCATCGTGTGGTCTCCTTGCGGCTCAAGGGAGGTGCGACGGGATGCCGTGCGGGGAGTGCAGCGTGTCGTGCTCGCGTCAAATTACGCGCGGGTAGGCGAGGAGTGAAGCGGCGCGTCGGCAAAACTTCCAGTGTTCACTGGCAGGGTGACCGGACAGGTCAGGCCGCCAGCGTTCCCGGCACGATCGCGCCGGGTCCGAACTTCTCCCGCGCCCGGTCGGCCACCTCCTCGATGCGGCGGGCCTTCTCGTCCGCCGGGTCGAACGTCAGCTGGTGCACGGCCTGTTCGGCGGGGGCGAGTCCCTCGGCGCGCAGGGACACGGCGCGCACCCGGGCGCGTTGCAGGCCCAGCGCCTCGTACATGCGGTACGCGGCCGTGGTCAGCGCGGTGGAGTGCGCGGTCGGCTCGGGCAGGGCCCGGGTCCGGACGGTCGTGCTGCGGTCCGCGTACCGCACGGTGAGGGTCAGCGTGCGGCACACCTGGCCCTCGTCGCGCATCCTGGCGCCCAGCTCCTCGGCGCCGGAGAGCAGGGCGCGGCGGTGCCGGAAGGGGTCCAGCTCGTCGCGGGGGAAGGGCCGTTCGACGGAGAGCGAGCGTGCGGCGGCGTTCGGTACCACCCGGGTGCGGTCGACACCCCGCGCCTTCTCGCCGAGCTCGCGGCCCGCGCGGGCGCCGACGAGCCGCTGGAGGGTGGACAGGGGCGCCGCGCCGACCTTCCCGAGGGAGTCGAGGCCGTACTCGCACAGGGTGCGGGCGGTGGCGCGGCCGATGCCGGGCAGCTCGCCGACCGGCCGGTCGGCGAGGAACTCCCGTACGCCGTCCGGCCCTTCGGGCACCGCACGCGTCACGCCGGGGGCGGCGCCGCGTGCGGCCATCCGCGCCAGCATCGGGCCGGGCCCCGCGCCGATCGCGCACTCCACCCCGTACAGCGCGAGCGCCCGCACCCGGATCAGCGCGGCGAGGTCGACGGCGCTCCGCCCGAAGTACCGCCGCGCGCCCCGCACGTCGACGAGCGCGGCGTCGGGCGGCACCGCCTCCACCTGCGGGGAGAACTCGCCGAGCAGGGCGAGCAGCTGCGGCAGCAGCGCCTCGTGCATGGGCGGCAGCAGGAACCGTACGTAGAGGGTGGTGATGCCGTCGTTCATCCCGCGCTCCCCGGACTCTGGTGCCACAGCTTCCGTGTCGATGCCGTCCCTTCACCCGCCGGGCGCAGGTCCGCCCAGGGGTGCATCTCGTACCCGTTGGCCAGCCGGATGCGGCGGCCACCGGCCGGGTTCTCGCCCGCCTCCTCCCCCTTGGGACCCGCCTCCGCCAAGCGCCGCGCCACCGCGTCGAGGCCGCCCTCCTCGCGCAGCTCCACCAGCTCCGCCAGGTTCCACGCCGCCGCGCCCACCACGCTGAGGCTGCGCGGCCCGCGGCGCTGCACCACGCCGCGCACGAGCAGCAGCCAGGAGTGGAAGACGGTGTGCGCGCACCGCTCGTGGGCGTCGTCGAAGAAGGCCAGGTCGATCAGGCCCGTGCCGTCGTCCAGGGTGGTGAAGATGACGCGCTTGCCGGAGCGGATCGGCGGGGTCTGCGTGGCGGCCTTGGCGCCCGCGACCAGGACGGTCGCGCCGTGCTCGGCCTCGCGCAGCCGCCGGGCACTGAGGGCGCCGAGCTCGTCCAGGAAGGCGCGGTGGTCGGCCATGAGGTGGCGCGAGGAGTCCATGCCGAGGACGCCCAGTTCGGCGCTGAGCCGCTCCGCGTCGTCCAGGTCGGGCAGGCCCGCGGGTGCCGTCTTCCGCCCGCCCGCCAGGGGCAGTTGGGCGCCCGCGGCGCCGCGTGCGCCCCGCCGCAGCTCGGCCAGGTGCAGTTGCAGGTCGCGGCGGTTGGCGCCGAACATGTCGAGCGCGCCGACCTGGGCGAGCCGCTGCGCGACCGGCTTGGCGGGCCTGGCCCGTTCCCAGAAGTCGACGAGCGAGGCGTAGGGCTGCCCGTCGGCGATCCGCGCGGCCTCGGCCTCGCTGATGCCGTGCACGTCGGCGAGGGCGAGCCGCAGCCCCCACCGGTCCGGCGCCCCCTCCGAACCGGACACCAGTTCGATACGGTGAGCGACCGCCGACCGGTTCACGTCCAGCGGAAGGATCGGCACCCCCCGGCGCCGCGCGTCCGCGAGCAGCAGCCGCTTCGGGTACATCCCGGGGTCGTGCGTGAGCAGCCCGGCGTAGAACGCGGCCGGGTGATGGGCCTTCAGCCACGCCGACTGGTACGTCGGC
The DNA here is from genome assembly GCF_055572995.1 of Streptomyces sp. NPDC030245. Classification (NCBI taxonomy): domain Bacteria; kingdom Bacillati; phylum Actinomycetota; class Actinomycetes; order Kitasatosporales; family Streptomycetaceae; genus Streptomyces; species Streptomyces sp. NPDC030245. The sequence goes on from NZ_JBVICF010000005.1 coordinate 542,121, forward strand.
ACGGCGAAGGCCACCGCGTGCGCCTTGCAGAAGCCGTACGACCCGAAGGCCTCGACGATCTCCCAGGTGCGGCCGATGGTCTCCGCGTCGTACCCCCTGGCCGCCGCCTGCTGCGCGAACCAGAAGCGGATCCGGCCCTGCGACTCGGGGTCGGAGAGCCCGCGCCGCACCCGGTCCGCCTCGTCGCGCCCGCAGCCGGTCATGATGTCCACGATCTGGATGACCTGCTCGTGGAAGACGACGACGCCGTACGTCTCCTTCAGGGGCTCCGCGAGGTCGGGGTGGGGATAGCGGACGGGCGCGCGGCCGTGCCTGGCCTCGATGAAGGGCCGCACCATGTCGGCGGCGACCGGTCCCGGGCGGAACAGCGAGATGTCGACCACCAGGTCGTGGAAGGTCGCGGGCTGGAGCCGCCCGACCAGGTCGCGCTGGCCCGGCGACTCGATCTGGAAGCAGCCGAGCGTCTCGGTGGACTGGATGAGCCGGTACGTCGCCGGGTCACCCGGCTCCACCGCGTCCAGGTCGACCCGCTCCCCCGTGGCCCGCTCGACCTCCGTCACCGCGTGCGCCATCGCCGACTGCATCCGCACCCCGAGGACGTCCAGCTTGAGCAGGCCGAGGTCCTCGACGTCGTCCTTGTCGAACTGCGACATGGGCAGCCCTTCGCCGCTGGTCGGCATCACGGGCGTACGGGCGAGCAGTGAGGCGTCGGAGAGCAGCACCCCGCACGGGTGCATGGCGACGCCGCGCGGCAGCGCGTCGAGCGCCTCGACCAGCTCCCAGAGCCGTTTGCGGTCGCCCAGCTCCTCGGCGACCGCCCGCAGCTCCGGCAGCTCCTCCAGCGCGGCGCGGGCGTCGCGCGCGCGGATGTGCGGGAAGGCCTTGGCGATCCGGTCGATCTCGGCCGGGTCCATGGACAGGGCGGCGCCCACGTCGCGCACGGCGTGGCGGACCCGGTAGGTCTCGGGCATGGCGACCGTCGCGACGCGCTCGGCGCCGAAGCGGCCGATGATCGCGCGGTAGACCTCCAGGCGGCGGGCCGACTCGACGTCGATGTCGATGTCCGGCAGGACGTGCCGCCGCTTGGACAGGAACCGCTCCATGAGCAGCCCGTGCTCGACGGGGTCGGCGTGCGCGATGCCGATGAGGTGGTTGACGAGGGCCCCGGCGCCGGAGCCGCGCGCCGCGACCCGGATGCCCAGGTCGCGCACGTCGTCGACGACCTGCGCCACGGTCAGGAAGTACGAGGCGTAGCCGTGGTGGTCGATGATGTCCAGCTCGTGGTGCATGCGCTCCCAGTACTCGCGCCGGGAGTCGTAGCCGCGCAGCACCATGCCGGCAGCCGCGCGCGAGGCGAGGACGCGCTGCGCGGTGCGGCGCCCGGCGCCGACCAGGTGGGGCTCGGGGAAGCGCACGGAGCCGATGCCGATGTGGTCCTCGGCGTCGACGAGGCACTCGGCGGCGGTCGCCCGGGTCTGTTCGAGCAGGCGGTGGGCGGTGTCGCGGCGGAAGCCCGCGGCCTCGACGACGCGCTCGGCGGCGCGCAGCATGGCGTCCGCGCCCTTCAGCCACCGCTCGCCGCTGTCGAGTTCCTTGGTCGGGTCGACGGGGACGAGGCGGCGGGCGGCGTCGAGGACGTCGGCGACGGGGCCCTGGCCGGGGTCGGCGTAGCGCACGGCGTTGGTCAGGACGGGGCGCACGCCCTGCTCGGCGGCGAAGCCGACGGTCCGCGCGGCCAGGCGAAGCGAGCCGGGCCCGGTGCCCTCGCGGCCGTGCCAGACGGATTCCAGGCGCAGCGCGTCGCCGTACCGCTCGCGCCAGGGGGCGAGGAGGCGGGCGGCCCGGTCGGGGCGGCCCGCGGTGAGCGCGCGGCCCACGTCGGAGGCGGGGCCGAGCAGCACGGTGAGGCCCTCGCCGTGGTTCTCCTGCCAGGGCAGGACGGGCTGCCCCTGCCCCTGCTTCTGTCCCTGAGCCGCGCCGTCGCGGTGCGCGGCGGTGACCAGGCGGCAGAGCGCGGCCCAGCCGGCGGCGCCGTCCCGGGCGAGGAAGGTCACGCGCGGGGTCGACTCGTCGATGAAGGCACCGCCGCGCACGGGGGCCCGGCGCCGCTCGCCCTTGGCCGGGGCGGGCGCCCCCACCGCGAGCTCGGCCCCGAACAGCGGCCGCACACCCGCCTTGGCGCAGGCCTTGGCGAACCGCACGGTGCCCGCGAGGGTGTCCCGGTCGGTGAGGGCGAGGGCGTCCATGCCCCGCTCGGCGGCGCGCTCGGCGAGCCGCTCCGGGTGCGAGGCGCCGTACCGCAGGGAGAACCCGGAGACGGTGTGCAGATGCGTGAACCCGGGCACACGCACCTCCTGAAACCCTGAAATCGATCCGTTCTCACATCCCCCGCCTCCACCATAGACCAGTTTCGAACTTACGTACGACACACACGTTCGATTCACTGGTCCGGCGTGCCCGACCGCCCGTACCGTCGTCCGTTCGGCCCATCCCACCTGCGGAAACACCCCGGGACCCGGAGCGTGAGGGCATGAGGTTCGCCGATGAATTGAAGAGCGCCGTCACCCCGCGAGCAGCCCTGCTCGTCATCGGCGTACTCGCCCTGCAACTGCTGTTCATCGCCTCCTACGTGGGGGCCCTGCACCATCCGGAGCCGAGGGACGTGCCCTTCGGGGTCGTCGCCCCGGGCCCCGCGGCCGAGCAGACGGCCGACCGCCTCGACAAGCTCCCCGGCGACCCGCTCGACCCCCGCGTCCTCAAGGACGAGGCCACGGCCCGCCGCCAGATCATGAACCGCGACATCGACGGCGCCCTGCTCGTCGACCCGCGCGGCACCACCGACACCCTCCTGGTCGCCTCCGGCGGCGGCACCGCCCTGTCCAGGACCCTCACCGAGCTCGTCTCCGAGGCCGACGCCGCCCAGAAGCGCACAGTGAAGGCCGACGACGTGGCCGCCGCGTCGAACCAGGACTTCAACGGCCTCTCGTCCTTCTACCTGGTCGTCGGCTGGTGCGTCGGCGGTTATCTGTGCGCGTCGATCCTCGCGATCAGCGCGGGCTCCCGGGCCGCCAACGTGCCGCGCGCCGTCATCAGACTCGGCACCATGGCGCTCTACTCGATCGTCGGCGGGCTCGGCGGCGCGGTCATCATCGGACCGATCCTCGGCGCCCTGCCGGGCAGCGTCCTCGGCCTGTGGGGCCTCGGCGCCCTGGTGATCTTCGGGGTCGGCGCGATCACGCTCGCCCTCCAGGCGCTCACCGGCATCGTCGGCATCGGCCTCGCCGTCCTCCTCGTCGTCATCGCGGGCAACCCGAGCGCGGGCGGTGCCTTCCCGCTGCCGATGCTGCCGCCCTTCTGGCAGGCGATCGGGCCCTGGCTGCCGCCGGGCGCCGGCACCTGGGTGGCACGCTCCATCGCGTACTTCGACGGGAACTCGGTCACCCGGCCGCTCCTCGTCCTCTCCGCCTGGGCGGTCCTCGGCGTCGTCGTCACCCTCGCCCTCTCCACCCGGCGCAGGACGCGCAGCGGCTCCATCGACCTGAGCGGCACGAACTACGGCAGAGGCATCGCGTAGCCGTCGGACCGGGCACGGAAGAGCCCCGCCCCCGCTTTCACGGGGGCGGGGCTCAAGGCGTCCTGCCCGGCTCTGCCCGCCTCAGCCGATCTCGGCCCCGTACGCGCTCAGCGCCTCGGGAACCGGCTGGAAGAACGTCTCCCCGCCGGTGGAGCAGTCACCGCTGCCGCCCGAGGTGAGCCCCAGCGCGGTGTCGCCGGCGAAGAGCGCGCCGCCGCTGTCACCGGGCTCGGCACAGACGGTGGTCTGGATCAGACCGTCGACCCGGCCCTCCTGGTAGTTCACCGTCGCGTCGAGCGCGGTGACCTCACCCTCGTGGACCTGCGTGGTGCTGCCGCTGCGCGTCACCTCCTGACCGACCGTGGCGTCCCCGGCCTGGGTGATCGGCTGGGAGGTGCCGTCGTAGAGGTTCACCTCGCTGGGGTGCGGGGTGTCGGCCGTGTACTTCACGAGGGCGTAGTCGTTGCCCGGGAAGCTCGACTCCTCCGTGGTGCCGATCTCCGGGCCGCCCTGCGAGTCGGACCAGCTCTTGACCGCGTTGCCGCAGTGACCGGCCGTCAGGAAGTGCGGCTCGCCGCCCCTGACGACGTTGAAGCCGAGGGAGCAGCGCGAGCTGCCGCCCCAGATCGCGTCGCCACCGGCGAGGAAGGCCTTGAACTCGCCCTTGCTGCGCCTCAGTTCGGCTTTGCCGCCGAGACTCCTGACGATCGAGGCGACCTTGTCGAGCCTCGCGCCGCCGACCGTGCGGTCCGCCGTGACGACGATCTTGTTCGCGGCCGGGTCCATCGCCCATGAGGTGCCGGGCACGGCGGCCTTCTCGTCGAGCGTCGCGCGGGCGCTCTTCAGTTCGGCGAGGGAGTTCCGCACGATTCTGGCCCTGCCGCCCGCCGACTCGACGGTGTCGGCGGCGCTCTTGTCCAGCACGTTCACGACGAGGGCCGAGGCCTGCGCGTCGTAGTACGTGCCCGCGGCGTCCGTGCCGAGCTCCTCGGCGAGGGACGAGGCGAGCTTTCCGGCCTGTGCCACCGAGAGGGTGTCCGGTGTGGGCGTCGGGGAGCTCTCGCTCGCGTTCGCAGTCTGGAAGGTGATGCCCGCGGTGACGAGCGCGGCGATGCCCGCGCCTGCCACGGCGGCACGCCGCTTGGGTATGCGTCGGTGCTTCAAAGCTCACGACCTCCTGTGGGGGGAACGGCTCGCCGGGCGTGGGGGCCTGACGGGCCGCAAGGGTGCAGCGCACGGAGTTGTCACGCTGAAAAAGCCGCGTCCATGCCAAAGTTGCCTCTTCCACTATCCCGAGGCCAACCGGTAGCACACAAGGTCGACTTCAGGACGCGCACGCGAGATCGACAGTGCGCCCCCCGTACGTCGAGTGAGCCCGGTCACACGACGCCGGTTCCCGTTGCAAACACCCCGCGCGAGCAACGGGCGTCGGCCCGTGCGGACTAGTCCTGTCCGGTTCTCGACTCCCCGGACTCCGCGGACTCCGCGACACGCGGCGGCTGTTGGTGCGGCAGGGCCTGCTGGGCCCGCTCCAGGAAGCGGAGCAGCTCCACCGGGAAGGGCAGCACGAGGGTGGAGTTCTTCTCGGCGGCGACGGCCACCACGGTCTGAAGCAACCGGAGTTGGAGCGCTGCGGGCTCCTCGGCCATCTCGTGGGCGGCCTCGGCGAGCTTCTTGGAGGCCTGGAGCTCGGCGTCGGCGTTGATGACGCGGGCGCGCCGCTCGCGGTCGGCCTCGGCCTGCCGGGCCATGGATCGCTTCATGGTCTCGGGCAGCGACACGTCCTTGATCTCGACGCGGTCGATCTGCACGCCCCACCCGATGGCCGGGGAGTCGATCATCAGCTCCAGGCCCTGGTTGAGCTTCTCGCGGTTGGAGAGCAGGTCGTCCAGGTCGCTCTTGCCGATGATGGAGCGCAGCGACGTCTGCGCCATCTGCGAGACCGCGAAGCGGTAGTCCTCCACCTGCACGACCGCCTCGGCGGCGTCGACCACCTTGAAGTAGATGACCGCGTCGACCCGGACCGTGACGTTGTCGCGCGTGATGCCGTCCTGCGCCGGCACCGGCATCGTGACGATCTGCATGTTGACCTTGTGGAGCCGGTCGACGAACGGCACGATCATGGTGAACCCCGGCCCGCGCACGGAGCTTTGCAGCTTGCCGAGGCGCAGCACCACGCCCCGCTCGTACTGCTTGACGACGCGCGCCGCCGCCGCCGCGTAGACCACTCCGGCCGACCCGAGGGTCAGCCCCGCCGCCACCAGCTCCTCGACCATGCCGGCCCCCCGGGGTCCGAATTGGGCGTGTCGGGCGTTCCCTTCGAAGGTAGCCCTCCCCCCGGACGAGGGCGAGCCCCCGCCCGGTGTCCGGACGGGGGCTCACCCACTGCTGGCCACAGCTTTCGACTCTGCTGACCTCAGTAGACGTTCGACCTCAGTAGACGTTCACGTTGTACGCGCGCAGCGCCTCGGTGACCGGCTGGAAGAAGGTCGTGCCGCCCGACGAGCAGTTGCCGCTGCCGCCGGAGGTCAGGCCCAGCGCCGTGGTGCCCGAGTACAGCGGGCCGCCGCTGTCGCCCGGCTCGGCGCAGACCGTCGTCCTGATCATGCCGTAGACGACGTCGCCGCCGCCGTAGTTGACCGTCTGGTTCAGCGCGGTGACGCGGCCGCTGTGCGTACCGGTCGTGGAGCCGCGCCGGGTGACGTTCTGCCCGACGGTGGGGTCGGCGGCGCGGGTGATGTCCTGGCTGCCCACGGTGCCGGACTTGGTGATCGAGTTGTTGGTGTAGCGCACGATGCCGTAGTCGTTGGTCGGGAAGCTGGAGCCCGACGTGGTGCCGAGCACGGTGGTCCGCGCCGAGTTGGCGTACCAGGTGGTCGCCCCGTCGGTGCAGTGCCCGGCGGTCAGGAAGTAGTAGGCGCCCGCGCTGTTGCGCACGTTGAAGCCGAGGGAGCAGCGCCAGCTGCTCGCGTAGATCGCGTCGCCGCCGGAGATGTACTTCTGGAACTTGCCCGGCGTGCGCTCGATCTTCAGGGCGTCCGCGTTGGTCCCGGCCGCGTCCTTGATCCGGTCGATCTCGGCCTTGGAGACCGTGCTGTCGGCGGTCACCACGACCTGCTTGGTCTTCGGGTCGACACCCCAGGCGGTGCCCGCGACATCGGCGTCGAGGACGGCGTCACTGGCCTGCTCCAGCTGGGACGCGCTGAAGGACGCCATGCCGTCCTGCGCGTTGGCCGCGGGCACGGCGAGCGCTCCGGCGGCGACGAGTCCGGTGGCCATGGCGAGCAGGCGGGTGCGTCTCGCCGTGCCACTGTGGGGGATGGTGCGCTTGATCCTCACGTTGTTCCCTCCCGAGGGAAGTCAGTGGGTCCTTGTGGGTTGAGGACCCGTGAGGCGCAGCCAAAGAGCAAGCCCGGATTCCGGTTACGCCGTGCTCCTGACAAGCGCTGCTCGGGAGTATTGAGGGGCGGACACGAGCCGCACAAGGGCGCCTTTCGGCCGTGCCCGACGGGCACGGCCCGGCCCCTGTTCAGCGGCCGAGAAGGTTCCGCTCTCCCGCCGCGACCTCGGTGACCAGGGTGTTCCCCGGCGGCGGGAAGGGGCAGACGAAGTGGTCGGCGAAGGCGCACGGCGGCAGCAGTGACCGGTTGAAGTCGACGGTGGTGCGGCCTTCCGCGTCGGGCGCGGCGGGCCGCAGGAAGCGGAAGCGGTAGCTGGACGTCCCGCTGGTGGCGTCCGCGAAGACGGCCCAGAGCGATCCGTCCGCCTCGACGCTCACCCGGAGGGTGTGCTCGGCTCCCCCGAGGCGGAAGGAGAGTTCACCGCCGAGGCCGAGACCGCGCTCCTTGCCGTCCGCGTTGGGGACCGTGACGGTGCGCTCCCCGGCGTACGGGACGAAGCGGCCCGGCACGGCCCAGCGGGCGTCGTACGCGGTGGCGTCGATGCCCCGGAAGGCGCGGCGGGCGGCGGCGTCCGGGTCGAAGTCGCGGACCGCCCAGAGGCCTTCGCGCCGGATGACGACGAGCCAGCGCCCGCCGTGCGCGACGCGGGCACCGGCGACCGGTCCGCTGTCGGCGGCCAGCCGGACCTCTCCGGCCGGGGGCCGCCCGTCGACGGTGAGGCCGTCGTCCTCCCCGGCGGTCAGGACCACCGCGTCGGCCGCCGGGGCCCAGTGCCCGGGGATGCCCGGCAGGTGTCCGTCCGGGTGGTCCGCGAGCCAGTGCGTGCCGGTGAGGGAGAGCGGCCCGTAGGGGGCCGACACCGTCTCCGTCCGCTGCACGTGCCAGCGCTTCCAGTCCTGTGCGTCGTCCGTCATGGTGATCAACCCTTCCATACGGGCTCGGGCAGCCCGAGGTGGGAGCGGAGCGTCGCGCCCTCGTACTCCGTGCGGAACACGCCGCGCTCCTGGAGCAGCGGCACCACCTGGTCGACGAAGTCGTCGAGGCCGCCCGGGGTGAGGTGCGGCACCAGGATGAAGCCGTCGGCGGCCTCGGTGCGCACGGACTCCGTCAGGTCGGCGGCGACCTGGTCCGGGGTGCCGATGAAGGACTGGCGGGCCGTGGTCTCGATGACGGTCTGGCGGATGGAGAGCCCCTTGGCCTCGGAGAGCGCCCGCCACTTCGCGGCGACGGCGACCGGGTCGCCGGTCTTCACCCGGCCCTGGACCAGCTGGGAGTGCGGGTCCGGGTCGATGTCGGGCAGCGGCCCGTCCGGGTCGTACGCGGAGAGGTCCACGCCCCAGACCTGTTCCAGGGCGAGGATCGCGTTCTGCGGGGAGACCTGCTTGCGGCGGATCTCGGCGGCCTTCTCCTGCGCCTCCGCGGCGGTGTCGCCGAGGACGCAGGTGACGCCGGGCATGATCTTCAGGTCGTCGGCGGCCCGCCCGTACTTGGCGAGGCGCCCCTTCACGTCGGCGTAGAACTCCCGCCCGGCCTCCAGGGTGCCGTGCCGCGTGAAGACGACGTCGGCGGCCGACGCGGCGAACTCCCGCCCCTCCGGGGAGTCGCCCGCCTGGATCACCACGGGGTGCCCCTGCGGGGAGCGCGGCAGGGTGAACTGGCCCTCGATCGTGAAGTGTTCGCCGTGGTGCGCGAAGGGCCGCGGCCGGCCCTGCGGCGTCCAGGAGTCCCACAGCTCGCGCGCCGTCGCCAGGAACTCGGCGGCGCGCGTGTACCGGTCGGCGCGGTCGAGGTAGCCACCGCGCCGGAAGTTCTCACCGGTGAAGGCGTCCGAGGTGGTGACCACGTTCCAGGCGGCGCGGCCCGCGCTCAGATGGTCGAGGGAGGCGAATCTGCGGGCCAGTTCGAAGGGCTCGTTGAAGGTCGCGTTGACGGTGCCGGCCAGGCCGAGCCGGTCGGTGACGGCGGCGAGCGCGGTCAGGACGGTCAGCGACTCGGGCCGTCCGACCACGTCCAGGTCGTGGATCCGCCCCTTGTGCTCGCGCAGCCGCAGCCCCTCGGCGAGGAAGAAGAAGTCGAAGAGGCCGCGCTCGGCGGTGCGGGCGAGCGCCTCGAAGGACGAGAAGTCGATGTGCGAGCCGGACCTCGGGTCGGACCAGACGGTGGTGTTGTTGACGCCCGGGAAGTGGGCGGCCAGGTGCACCTGCCTGGGTGACCGGGACCGAAGGGGTCGATGAGTTCTGAGGGGTCGATGGGTCATGAGGGCTCCCCCGTGAGCGCGGCGTAACGGTTGGCGGGCCGGGCGAGCCCCAGGTGTTCGCGGAGCGTGCTGCCCGGATAGAAGGTGCGGAACAGGCCGCGGTGCTGGAGCAGCGCGACGGTGCCGTTGACGAGCCGCTCCAGGTCACGGCGCGGCTCCGCGGGCGTGAGGTGGAAGCCGTCGACGGCGCCCGCGCGGTGCCAGTCGGCGATCAGCTCGGCCAGGTCGACGGGCCCGCCGCGGTAGGCGGGCCCCTCGGCGGTGGGCAGCGGCCCGCCCCCGTGCCCCGGCTCCGCGGCGTGCTCCCCGCCGCCGAGGTCGACGTGGAGGGCGGCGAACACCAGCAGCGTCCCCGGATCGCGCCCCGACCGGGCCGCGAGGCCCCGCAGTTCGGCCCGCGCGGCGTCGGCCCGCTCGACGGACGCGACCCGCACCAGGGCGACGTCCGCGTACCGGGCGGCCGTCTCACGGGCCTGCGGGGCGGTCGCGTCGACCACCCGCACGGGGTGGCCCTGCGGCGGCCGCGGCACGATGGACGGGCCGCGCACCGAGAAGCCGCGCCCCCGGAAGTCGACGTAGTGCAGCTTGTCCCGGTCGATGAAGCGGCCGGTCGACACGGACCGTATCTCCGCGTCGTCCTCCCAGCTGTCCCACAACCGGGCGGCGACGTCGGCCACTTCACCGGCCTCGCGCCACAGCTCCTCGCGGGACGCGGCGCGGCGCCGTCCGAAGAGGCGGGCCTCGGCCTCGGTCGTCGACACGTCGACCGTCCAGCCGGCCCGCCCGTGGCTGACCCAGTCGAGGGTCGCCACGGCGGCCTGCACGTGGAACGGCTCGGTGTGGGTGGTCGTGACGGTCGGCACGAGGCCGATGCGTCCGGTGCGGGGCGCGATCCGCGCGGCCACGGCGAGCGCGTCGGGACCGGGCCGCGCGAAGGAGTCGTGGAGGGTCACGAAGTCCATCGCCCCGCGCTCGGCGAGCAGCGCGGGCTCGGTGTAGGCGTCGGCTTCGTAGGCCTCGGGCCGGTCGATGGCGACGGCGAGGTGGAGGGTGTGCGGTGCAGGCATATGGGGGGCTCCTGAAGGACCTGGGAGGGGATCACTGGGCCGCGGCACGGGTTTCTCCGGTCCGGGTGGCGGTGTGCAGGAAGTCGAGTACGGCGCGCGCGGTGGCGTCGTTCTGCCGGAAGGTGGGGCTGTTGGTGCGCGGCCGGGTGAACGCGCCCGCGCCGCGCGCGTCGGTGTGCGGGCCGAGCGCGAACCGGCGCGGGTGTGCCGCGCCGGCCCGGTCGAGCACCCGCCCGTCGGCCGGGTCGACGGCGAGCAGCCCGGCCTCGGTGGACGCGGCGCCCTCGGCGTACAGGGCGCGCAGCAGCGGGTCGCGGGTGCGGGCGAGGGTGGGCTGCGGCAGCCGCGCCTCGACGAGCGCGCGGGCCTCGGTGACCTGGCCGGGCAGGGTGGGGCTCCGCGCGCGGAACACCCCGCCCTCGGCGTCGACCCGGACGTCCGCGCCGAGGAACCGCACGACTCCGGCGCGGGAGAGCGCGAGCAGCTGCCTCAGCCGGGGTCCCGGCGGCCCGGAGGCGAGGCTGCTGAAGAAGCCGTGCCACCAGGGCCCCACGTCGCCGAGCCGCACCAGCTGTCCGTAGACGGAGAGGAGGCCGTGGAAGACGGCGAGGTCGGGGCTGTGTCCGGGGTCGTGCCGGCGCGCGAGGTCGTCGGCGACATGGCGGCGCAGCCCGTCCTGGAGCGCCGCGTACGAGGTGTGGCGCACTCCGGACAGGGGGCGGTCGAGCGCGGTGAGGTCGAGCCGGTCGGCGGGGTCGGGCACGGCGGAGGCGACGAGGGCGTCCAGTGCGGGGCTGCCGGGGTCGCAGGCCTCGTACTTCTCGTCGAAGTCCGTCCAGGCGGCCCGGGTGCGTTCGGGGTGTGCGGTGAAGAGGCGGTGGTAGTGGGCGAAGCCCAGCTCCTTCTCGACGAGCGGCCACACGTCCCGCCGGAAGTCGAACCCGCCGGGCCGGGCGAGGAGCCCGTCGATCTCGGCCGGCCCCAAGTAGCGCGGCAGCGGCGGGCGTTCACCGGGCCCCCAGTCGTAGCCGATCTTCGAGTGGTAGGGGACGCCGCGCCGCGAGCCGACGTACAGGACGGGCTCACGGCCCGACGGGTGGTACGTGTCACCTTCGTGCCGTCCGCCGCGCCCCTCGGTGAGCAGCACCATCAGGTCGACGAAGGCGAGGCCGAAGCCGCGCACGACGACGGGCGCGCCGGGCGCGAGCCGCGACAGGTCGCTGTCGGCGGTGAAGTCGGGCGGCAGGTACACGAGTCCGTTGCGCTCGGCGTACGCGGCCAACTCGGCTTGTTCCGGGTCGGGTTCGGCGTCCAGGTGCCCTTGGGCGAGGATGACGAGGTCGGCGGTGAGCGGCTCGTCGGCGCCCTCGAGGAGCACGTGCTGGCGGGTGTCGTGTGCTCCGGTGACGCGCAGCGCCCTGCGCCGGTGGTGGTGGACGGTGACGCCCGCGGGCAGGGCGGCCACGGCCCTCTCGTACACCCAGCGCAGATAGGCGCTCTGCTCGCGGCGTGCGAGGAAGGCGCGCCCGTCACGCCCGGTCCACTCGTGCAGGGCGGGCCCCGGCCGGACGGGCCCCGCCACCTCCACCGTGTCGTCGGTGAACATCGTGACGTCCTGGGCCTGCGAGTTCATCCAGAGCAGCGGCGACTGGTCGTGCCGCCAGACGCGCCCGCCGCCCGGCGGGTAGGGGTCGACGAGGTGGATGTCCAGGCCCGCTCCCCCGTACGGCGAGGGCGCGTTGGCGGCGATGCGCTCCAGGATTCCGGTGCCGCGGGGCCCGGCTCCCACGATGACCAGCGAGTGGGACGGCGGGGCGGTCGCCGCTCGGGCGGGGGCGGGAAGGGGGGCGAGGGTGGCGGAGGACATGCGGAAGGCTCCGTGGATACAGAAGATCGAACACGGGTGACGCCTTCACGCGGACCGAGCCCCTCAGCACGGTCCGCCTTGAGATTACGGGCCCCTGCACGCGCACTGTCAAGGCCGTCCAGCATATGAGCCGTACGTCTCACGGCAGTTGACGCGGATACGGATGCCTGTTCCACTTGGCCCATGCATTCGCAGCAGTGGCTGGTCACGCGCTCCCACATCGACTTCGGTCGAGTGTGGTCGGCGTCTTGTTGATGCCCTCCTGAGCCGACCCGCCGCGCGCCGAGCCCGTCCCGGGCTCGCTCCTTTTCTTCTCTTTCCTGCCGCGGGCCGGCCGGTCTTCCGCGTACGTCCGACGTCCGCGCCGACGCGCGCCGTCGCCCCTGCCTTCACACGCGTACGTCACCGCTCCTCCGTCCGAGCGGTGACACCCCCTCCCCTCATACGTCCGCTCGGACGCCCCGCTCAGAGGCCGCAGTCACAACAGGAGCAACACTCACAGATGCCGCAGCAGCCGCAGTCGCAGTCGCCGCAGTTGCTGCAACAGCCCTCGCGCTTCTTGCGGGACCAGGGCCCTTCGTACTGGTCGGCGCAGCACATCTTGCAGGTGCAGCAGAGCCCGATGGCGACGGCACACCCCGCCCAGAAGCCGCGCCTGCCGGGCTTCGGGGGCTGCGGCTCGAAGGCGGGCCCACCACCGAAGCCACCGGGACCGCCCGAGCCACCGGGGCCGACCGGTCCACCGGGGCCGCCGGGCACCCCACCCCCGTACGGATTCTGCGATCCGTACGGGCCACTGGCGGGCGGCGCCCCGTACGGCCCGCCCTGCTGCGGCGGCCCGAAGAAGCCACCCTGATGAGCCGTCACCTCATGCGCGTGCCCGCACGCGACGGTGCCGAAGGCCCGGTCGATCGACGTGCCCAGCTCGTGCGCGAGCAGCATGTGCGCCGGCTTGCCGTCGGTGAACTCGGCGTCGCGCAGCGCGAGCCGGATGCCGTGCAGCGCGTCGTCGGCGAGACGGCGCGCCTCGGCGAGTGACGTGCCGGTCGCGGTTGGGGGTCCCCCCTGCTCCTTAAGAGCTTGGGGGAGGGTTCCACGCTCCCGACGCGGCGTCAGCTTCCCTGTCCTCGACGGCGTCGAGGAGGTGGGCGAGCCTGCCGAAGAGCCGGCCCGCCTCGGCGAGCGGCTCCGCGTTGCCGGGCCGCCCGGCGAGCACGGCGGTGTGCGCGAAGGCGGCGGCGGTCGCGGTCTCGGTCGGCTCGGTGACCGTGAGCAGCGAGCTGACGGGCCCCGTCAAGGCCTCGACACCGGCCTGCCGTTCGACGGCGTCGACCAGGACGGCGGTGTCGAACCCCACGTCGGCGCCGGTCCGCGCGCCCGCCCGGTCCCACTTCCTGGCGACGCGCCGGGCGGCGACGGCCACCGGCCTGCGCGCCAGCAGTCCGTCGCCGTCGACGACATCGTCGCGGACCTTCGCCGAAGCGAGCACCAGCGAGACGGCGGCGGCGAGCCGCGCCCCCTCCCCCTGGGCCACGGAGGCGGTCCGCATTCCCCTCAGCGGGCAGGGCCCCGCGGTGCGCCGCCAACCGGTCGACCGCTCGGCCTGAGCTTCCGTCAGAACCGAGATGACGAGCCCGTCGTAGTTGGTGACGACGCGGGCGAACTGTCCGTGGTCGCCGCGGCCCGTGTGCGATCAACCCCGGCATCGTAGCCATCGGCTCGTTCACCCGTACGCACCGGCCGTCACCCATACGCCGTGAACAATCATATTTCACTCACAGTCAGCAGCCGTGCACAGTCCGACCCTTGGAGCGCACCGCACATCGGCGTGTTGACTCTGCACCAGTACCGTCACGAAAACCCCGCGCGGCGACTATCCACTTGGCGCATCATCCGCATCATGGACGACGATAGGGATGCGGAATTCAGGGAAACCGCTGCGAGAGGAGGCGTCCATGGGATCGGTGCGCAAGGCGAGTGCCTGGCTTGGCCTCGTCGACGACAACAACGACGAGCGTTACTACGACGACGGCTACGAAGACGACCGGGCCGAGGGACCTGACCAGCCGGAGGCCTGGGTCACGGACCCGCGCGCGCGGGTGGCGAGCGAGCCGGCCCAGGACCACGGGCAGCGGATCGGCACCGTGACCCCGGACAGCTTCCGGGACGCGCGGCACATCGGCGAGCTCTTCCGGGACGGCGTCCCGGTCATCATGAACCTCACGTCCATGGAGCCCACCGACGCCAAGCGCGTGGTCGACTTCGCGGCCGGCCTCACCTTCGGCCTGCGCGGTTCGATCGAGCGCGTGGCGACGCGGGTCTTCCTGCTCACCCCCGCCGACACCCAGATCGTCAACGGCGAGGCCGTGAGTCGCCCCTCGGACGGTTTCTTCAATCAGAGCTAGGGGCAGGGCGGCTCATCGGAGTCCGGGTCGGCACGGGGCCGGTCACCGGAAGGCGTCGAGACCGGTGAGCGCCTTGCCCAGTACGAGTTGGTGCATCTCGGAGGTGCCCTCGTAGGTGAGCACCGACTCCAGGTTGGTCGCGTGCCGCATGACGGGATACTCGAGCGAGATGCCGTTGGCGCCCAGGATCGTCCTGGCCGTGCGGCAGATCTCGATCGCTTCCCTGGCGTTGTTGAGCTTGCCGAAGCTGATCTGCTCGGGACGGAGCCGGCCCGCGTCCATGCGCCGTCCCAGGTGATGGGCGAGCAGAACGCCCTTGTGCAGTTCGACCGCCATGTCGGCGAGCTTGGCCTGCGTGAGCTGGAAACCGCCGATGGGCCGGCCGAACTGCTCACGGCTCTTCGCGTACTCCACGGCCGCCTCGAAGCACGAGCGGGCCGCGCCCATGGCGCCCCAGACGATGCCGTAGCGGGCATGGGAGAGACAGCTCAGCGGCCCCTTGAGGCCGCTCACCCCGGGCAGCACGGCATCCGCCGGCAGCCGCACCTCGTCGAGGACCAGTTCGCTGGTGACACTCGCGCGCAGGGACCACTTGTGCTTGATCTCGGGCGCGGAGAAACCGGGACTGTCGGTCGGTACGACGAATCCCCTGATGCCCTCGTCGGTCTGCGCCCAGACGACGGCGACCCCGGCCACCGAGCCGTTGGTGATCCACATCTTCCGCCCGCTGAGCACCCAGTCGGTGCCGTCCTTCTTGGCGTGGGTCCACATGGACGCCGGGTCGGAGCCGTGGTCCGGCTCGGTCAGCCCGAAGCAGCCGATGATCTCGCCGGCGGCCATGCCCGGTAGCCACCGCTGCTTCTGCTCCTCGGAACCGAAGCGGTGGATCGCGTACATGGCGAGGGAACCCTGCACGGAGACGAGGGAGCGGATGCCGGAGTCGGCGGCCTCCAGCTCCAGACAGGCGAGTCCGTACTGCACGGCGCTGGCCCCCGCACACCCGTACCCCTCCAGCGACATGCCGAGGGCCCCGATGGAGCCGAGCTCCCGCGCCAGCTCACGGATCCCGGGCAGCTCGCCCCTCTCGTACCAGTCGGCGATGTGCGGCAGGACCCGGTCGGCCGCCCAGGTCCGGACGGTGTCACGGATCGCGAGGTCCTCCGGGCCGAGGAGGTCATCAATCCCGAGGGGATCGGCGGGATCGAACGACGGCAGCGGGGTGCGGGCACTTACGGACATGCGAACCTCCGGACACACAAAACTAGCAGCGCTAATCCACTCCAACTCGCGCCGACGTTACGACGCCCACACCTTCCCGTCCAGACTCCCCCACCCGGCCCCGCCAGGGGCGCGGGGCGCGGCCCTGGCGGGGCACGGGGGACGCGGCCCCGCCAGGGCGCGAGGGGCGCGGCCCCATCAGGACACGGGGCGCGGCCCCGTCAGGACACGGAGGCGCGGGCCCGTGAGGACACGGGGGCGCGGCCCCGTCAGGGTGCCGGGGGCGCGGGCCCGTCAGGAGCGCGGGGCCGGCGGCCCCGTCAGGGGCGCGGGGAACTGCGCGACCAGCCACAACCGACCCGCACCCGAGGAACACGGGCAAGCCCCCCAGGGGCGCGGGGAACTGCGCGACCAGCCACAACCCATCCGCACCCATAGAACCAGGCCAGCCCACCCAGGGGCGCGAGGAACTGCGCGACCAGCCACAACCCAACCGCACCCAAAGAACCCACCCACCCCGCCAAAGAGGCTCACGCATCCACGGAGGAGGAGGACGAGGACGAGGAGACCCCCGCCCCGACCCGCGCCGGGTCCCGAGGCCCCGGCACCCCCTGCTCAAGCCGCCCCGCAGGCGGCTCCCCGCACTCCATACCCCGAGGCAACCGCAACGCCGCCACCGCCCCAACCAGCAACAACCCCGCACTGACAAGCAGCGTCACATGCAGCCCGTGCACAAAGGAGTCCCGCGCAGCGGCCCGCAGCGCCGCCCCCGAATCCCCCCCGAGCCGCGCCGCGACCTCGTACGCCTCGCCGAGCGAGTGCCCCGCCGCGGCACTGTCCGCCGCGGACACCCCGGGCACGGAGGAGAGCCCCGGCGTGTACGCCGCGTTCATGACGCTGCCGAGCAGCGCGATGCCAATGCCCGCGCCCAACTGGTACGAGGTCTCGCCGATCGCCGCCGCACCGCCCGCCTGCGCCGGCGGCGCCTCGCTCAGCATCGACTCGTACGCCCCGAAGAGCGTGGTCTCCAGACCGAAGCCGAGCAGCACGAACCCGACGAGGAGCAGCGTGTCGTCGGCGTGGGTGCCCATGCCGGTGAGCAGCAGCACGGCGGCCGCGGTCAGGCAGAACCCGGCGCAGACCATCGTGCGCGGCCCGAGGCCGCCGAGCATCTTCGAGCCCGCGAGCCCCGCGGCCATCGCGGCGACGGTGAGCGGCACGAGCCGCAGCCCCGTCTCCAGGGGGGAGAGCCCCAGCACGAGCTGGAGGTACTGCGCGGCGATCAGTTCGAGGCCCACGAGGGCGAGCATGGCGAGGACGATGCAGCCGACCGACGTGCTGAACGCGGGCCGCGTGAACATCGACAGGTCGACGAGTGGGTGCTCGCGCCGCCGCTGCCGGCGGACGAAGCCGACGAGGAGGGCGCCGCCGACGGCGAGGGAGAGCAGCGTCGTGGCACCGAGCGGCGACTCACCGCCGCCGAGCCGCTTCACCCCGAGGACGAGGCCGAAGAGCCCGCCCGCGGCCATCAGTGCGCCGACGACGTCCCACGGCCCGTTCCTGTCACCGGTCGACTCGGGCAGCAGCCAGCGCCCGATGGGGAGGCTGACCAGCATCAGCGGGATGTTTATGAGGAAGACAGAGCCCCACCAGAAGTGTTCGAGGAGGAACCCGCCGAGCAGCGGTCCCACGGCGGCGCCCACCGCGGCCACCGCGCTCCAGATGCCGATGGCGAGGGCCCGCTCGCGGCGGTCGGGGAAGACCTGGCGCAGGATCGACAGGGTCGCGGGCATGATCATCGCGCCGCCGACGCCGAGCAGCGCGCGGGCCGCGATCAGGACCTGCGCGTTGTCGGAGAGGGCCGCGACCGCGGAGGCGACGCCGAAGAGGGCGTATCCGAGGAGGAGGACGCGTCTGCGGCCGACGCGGTCGCCGAGCGTGCCGAAGAGGATGAGGAGCGAGGCGCAGACCAGTGGATAGATGTCGACGATCCACAGCAGCTCGATCGCGCCGGGCTTCAGGTCCTCGGTGACCGCGGGCACCGCGACGTGCAGGACGGTGGCGTCGACGGCGACGAGCAGCAGGCTGACGCAGAGGACGACGAGCACGACCCAGCGGTTGGCCCCGGCACCGGCCCCGGATCCCCGACGGCCCTGCGGTGCTGCGGCCGTGGTCGTCCCGGACATGTGCGTACCTCCCAGTGGTCCCTCGCGACAGCGGCCTGCGGGATGGGAACTCCCTGCTCCGGCGGCACAGACAAGGCGAGTGAGCCGTCAGAGTACGCGAGTCCACGCCTGAGGCGCGTGGCGGACCTCTCACGGTTGTACGGATGCGGTGTGGTGTGCACCACGCCGTCACTTCCCGGCCACGCCCGGTGGAGGCGTCCAAGCCCGCCCGGTGGAGGCGTCCGAGCCCGCCCGTGGAGGCGCCCGGCCGCGCCCCGCGGAGGCATCCGGCCGGCCCCACGGCCGATAATCGAGCCCGTGACCGATCTTGATCAACACCGCACGCCGTCCCCGGCGGGCCGCGCGCTGCGCCGCGCGGCGCCCGCGGTCCTCGTGTACGCCGGGGTGCGTGCGCTGGGCCTCGCCGTCCTCGCGGTGTGGGGCGCGGTGGCCGGCCGCAGTCCGCACACACTGCTGACCGCCCGCTGGGACTCGCTCTGGTACACCCGCGTCGCCGAGCACGGATACGGCTGGGAAGTGACGCTCCCGGACGGCAGCGTCCACTCGAACCTCGCGTTCTTCCCGCTGCTGCCCTGGCTGGAACGGCTCGTCGCGGCGGTCGGTCCGCTGTCGTACGCCGACGCGGGTCTCCTGGTGAGCTGGCTCGCGTCGCTCTTCGCCGCCGCGGGGATCTTCGCGGTCGCCGACCACGTGTACGGGCGCGAAGAAGAAGGCGCGAAGCGCGGCCTTGGAAGGGCGGTGGCGGGAGACGGGCGGGCGGGGATCTGCGCGGCCGCGCTGTGGGCGGTGCTTCCGGTCGGCATCGTGCAGTCGATGGCGTACAGCGAGTCCCTGTTCACGGCGCTCGCCGCCTGGTCGCTGTACGCGGTGCTCACGGAGCGCTGGGTGGCGGCGGGTCTGCTCGCCTCGTGTGCGGGGCTGACCCGGCCGGTGGGCGCCGCGGTGGTCGCCGCGATCTGGGTGGCGGTGGCCGTGCGGGTGTACCGGGAGCGGCGGGCCGGCGGGCGCATGCTCCTCGGGGTGGTCCTGGCTCCGCTCGGCGCCGCGGGCTACGTCCTGTGGGTGGGCCACCGCACCGGGGGCGGTCTCTTCGGCTATCTCGACGTCCAGGCGGGGTGGGGCAACGGCTTCGACTTCGGCTATGCGTTCGCGCGGTTCGTCGGGGAGAAGTTCACGTCGGTCCCCGGCGCCCTCGCGGGCCTCGGCCTCATCGCCGGTGTCGCCGCGGTGGTCTGGCTGTACGTCCTCGGCGTACGCGGAAAGCAGCCCGTGCCGCTGCTGGTCTACTGCGGGATCGTCGTCGTGCTCGCCCTGTGCGCGGCCGGCTACTTCGGCTCGAAGCCGCGGCTCCTGATGCCCGCGTTCCCGCTCCTGCTGCCGGTCGCGGTGGCGCTGGCCCGGCTGCGTACGTCCAGGTCGGCGCTGGTCCTGGGCGGTGTGGCGGTGGTGAGCGCGGTCTACGGGGCGTTCTGGCTGCACGGCTCGGGGCCGCCCTGATCACGTCATGATCATTTCGGCGGCCCGCCGGTGATCGAACGGGAAATTCCGCACCAGCCCCCGGTGAACCAATTCAAAAGGGCTATAAAACAGCACCGGAAATGATCAACGAATTGGGTAAGCGGTCGGCACACAATAAAGAAACCATGAGGAATAAACCTCTTCCTGAGATCAATCCCACATCACATCGTCATCACAAAGCCACTGATTCGGCCTAGTGCCGCACTCACTCGCTGTAACGTCGATTGGGTGCGTACCGAACGAAACCTCACCCGTCTTGACCGGGTCTTCGCCCGGCTGGACCGTGAGCCGGAACGACCGGCCCACCTCACCATGCCGAGGATGAGCCGGCACAGGGTCGTGCTCTTCGGCGCGACCCTGGCCTTCTACCTGGCCATCGTCGTCGCCGTGCTGACCACCTCGTGGCTGGTGCGGTTCGACTGGCAGGTCATGTTCTTCCGGCCCTACCAGCAGTGGCCGGAGATCCACGCGTTCCTCGACTACTGGGTCGTCCTCGGCCAGCGCGGCCCGACCGCCGTCATGGTCGCGGCCTGGCTCGGCTGGCGCTCCTGGCGCCAGCACACGCTGCGCCCGCTCCTGATGTTCGGCGCCTCGCTCCTCCTGCTGAACGTCACCGTCGGCGCCGCCAAGCTCGGCATGGGCCGCCTCGGCCCGCACTACGCCACCGCGATCGGCTCGAACGAGATGTGGCTCGGCGGCGATATATTCCCTTCGGGCCACACCGCCAACGCCGTCGTGACCTGGGGAATCCTGGCCTATCTCGCCTCCACCCCGCGCACCCGCCGCTATCTGTCGGCCCTGTCCGCGGTGGTCTCGCTGAGCGTCGGCCTCACCACCGTCTACCTCGGTACGCACTGGCTGAGCGATGTCTTCCTCGGCTGGGCCGCGGGCCTGCTCATCCTGCTTGCGCTGCCCTGGTTCGAGTCGCTGATCGCCCGGGTCGAGGCCGGCATCTTCCGCCTCCGCGACTCCTGGCGGGCCCGCCGCACCCAGATCATCACGGTGCCCGAGCCTGCGTCGTCGCCGGTCGGCGCCGCCCCCGCGATGGTGCCGCAGCGGCCCGCCGCGGACGACAGCGCGCCCGCGCGCGAGCCGGTCGGCGCCGCCCGCGGCGGCCGCCCCGCGGCCTATCTGGCCCCGGGCCCGCACACGGCCCGCTCCGAGCGCACCCCGGTCACCCCGGCGGGCAGCCGCCGCCCGCCGCACTCCGACCGCGTCACCCGCGGCACCACGCCGGCCCGCCCGCTGGCGGGCGGCTGACCCCACGGACGGCGGGGGCCGGTACGCACAGCCCACCCCCCGCACCGCGAAGGCCCCGGTTCCCTCATTCAGGAACCGGGGCCTTCCGCCGTATGTGCGCCTCAGCCCTTCCAGCAGCGCTTCACGACGCCGTCCTCGACCTCGAAGTTGAGCCGTCCCGCGAGGTACTCCATGGTGATGATCGAGCCCGGGGGCAGCGATCTGACGGTGGACCAGCCGCGCTCGCGCGCCTGCTGCCCGGCCGCGTCGGCCGTCAGGCCCACGTAGCTGTCCGGGCTGTCCTGGGGCTCGGTGGGAGGGGTCGGAATAGGTGCCATGGCCGCCACGTTAGGCGGCGCGGCACCGACGGGGGAAGCCCGTCAGGCGCACACCATGCGTCACCGGTACCTCTCCGGTCACGCTTCTGTCACAGGATCAGCACGTGTGTTTCGGCCGAACTCCGTCACACGAACGGGCGGTTCCGTCCTTCTACCGACGTAATTCGACGGCGTCTTCACGTCACTCGGAAGGCTTCTTCCCCGTCCCTTCCCCACCCCCGGAAAAGCGCTGCCCGAATGAGGCGGAGGGGTCTTTACGAACTCTCCGCATTTCCGAATCCGGGCGCCCGCACGGGATGTGACGGCGCATGGGGGAATTACGCATTCCGGCATCGGTGTCCGCTCACCGGTCACCCGGAACCGACGTACGCCCCCTGTCGAACCCGCCGCGACGCGAGCATCATGGCGTGAGCTTCGAACAGCCTGCGAGCGGGGCCCGGGACGCGACGGCGAAGGGGCGAGCGATGGGGACCGAGACGGCGCGGGAGACCGGACGGCCGGTGCGGCAGCAGCGCCCCGGCCGGGTGGTCGTCGACTGGCTGACCACCACGGACCACAAGAAGATCGGGCACCTCTACCTGATCACGTCGTTCGTCTTCTTCCTCCTCGCCGGCGCGCTGGCCCTGCTCATGCGGGCCGAACTGGCCCGCCCCGGGCTGCAACTGATGAGCAACGAGGAGTTCAACCAGGCCTTCACCATGCACGGCACGATCATGCTGCTGCTCTTCGCGACGCCGACGTTCGCGGGGTTCGCCAACGAGATCATGCCGCTTCAGATCGGCTCGCCCGACGTGGCGTTCCCACGGCTGAACATGCTCTCGTACTGGCTGTTCCTCTTCGGCGGCCTGATGGTCATCGGCTCGCTGATCGTGCCGAGCGGGCCCGCCTCGTTCGGCTGGTTCGCGTACGCCCCGCTCAACAGCATGGAGCGCTCGCCGGGCATCGGCGCCGACCTGTGGATCATGGGGCTCGCGCTCTCCGGCTTCGGCACGATCCTCGGCGCGGTGAACTTCCTGACCACCATCATCGGGATGCGCGCGCCCGGCATGACGATGTTCCGGATGCCGGTCTTCACCTGGAACGTGCTGTTCACGTCGATCCTGGTGCTGATCGCGTTCCCCGTGCTCGCCGCCGCGCTGCTGGTCCTGGAGGCCGACCGCCGCTTCCACTCGCTCGTCTTCGCGTCGGAGAACGGCGGTGCGCTGCTGTGGCAGCACCTGTTCTGGTTCTTCGGGCATCCCGAGGTCTACATCATCGCGCTGCCGTTCTTCGGCATCATCACGGAGATCATCCCGGTCTTCAGCCGGAAGCCGATCTTCGGCTATCTGCCGCTGGTCGGCGCGACGATGGCCATCACCGGGCTCTCCGTGGTCGTGTGGGCGCACCACATGTTCGCCACCGGCGCGGTCCTGCTGCCCTTCTTCGCCTTCATGTCCTTCCTCATCGCGGTGCCGACGGGCGTGAAGTTCTTCAACTGGACGGGCACGATGCTCAAGGGCTCGCTCTCCTTCGAGACGCCCATGCTGTGGGCAGTCGGCTTCCTGGTGAGCTTCCTCTTCGGCGGCCTGACCGGTGTCATCCTGGCCTCGCCGCCGCTCGACTTCCACGTCACCGACTCGTACTTCGTCGTCGCGCACTTCCACTACGTCGTGTTCGGCACCGTCGTCTTCGCGACCTTCGGCGGCTTCTTCTTCTGGTGGCCGAAGCTGACGGGCAAGATGCTCGACGAGCGGCTCGGGAAGATCCAGTTCTGGACGCTCTTCGTGGGCTTCCACACGACGTTCCTGGTCCAGCACTGGCTGGGCGCCGAGGGCATGCCGCGGCGGTACGCCGACTACCTGGCGGCGGACGGCTTCACGGTGCTCAACACCGTCTCCTCCATCGGGGCGTTCCTGCTCGGCCTGTCCACGCTGCCGTTCCTCTACAACGTCTGGAAGACCGCCAAGTACGGCAAGAAGGTGGACGTCGACGACCCCTGGGGCTTCGGCCGCTCCCTGGAGTGGGCGACCTCCTGCCCGCCCCCGCGGCACAACTTCGTCACGCTGCCCCGGGTCCGCTCGGAGTCCCCTGCGTTCGACCTGCACCATCCCGAGTACGCGGCGTTCGAGGCGCGGGACCAGGACCGGCCGCGTCAGGACCCGCAGACCGAGCACCCCGGTCCAGGGCCCGGCTCAGGAGGTCCCTCGCCGACCTGACCCGGTCGGCGAGCTCCAAGGGCTCGACGATGTCGAACTCGAAGCCCATGAACAGCACATGGAAGACCATCACGTCCAGGCTCGTCGCGCCGGTGTGCAGCAGGCAGGTCTCCTCGGTCTCGGCCTCCAGGGTGCCGTCGGCGGGCGTGATCCGCTGGGCCGCCTCGGCGAGCGGGACGAGGAGCCGGACCACGGCGTGGGTGGCGTACACGCGCGTGGAGACGCCCTTCGCGACGTACGCGGCGAGATCCTCGGCGGGCGGGGTGCGCGGCGCGAAGCGCGGCCCGTGCGGCGGCCTCGGCTCGATGCGGTCCGCGCGGAACGTGCGCCAGTCGTCGCGGTCGAGGTCCCAGGCGACGAGGTACCAGCGCCGCTCGGTGCAGACCAGGCGGTGCGGTTCGACGGTCCTGCGGGTCGACGTGCCCTCGTGGTCGCGGTAGTCGAAGCGCAGCCGCTCACAGTCCCGGCAGAGGTCGGCGAGTTCGGTGAGGACCGCCGGGTCGACGCCCTGCGGCTGCGGGGTCCGCAGCATCGGCACGGTGTACGCGTGCAGGGCGCCGACGCGGCGGCGCAGCCTGCTCGGCAGCACCTGTTCGAGCTTGGACAGGGCGCGGACCGAGGTCTCGCCGATGCCCTCGACGCCCTGGCCCGCGGCGGTGCGCAGGCCCACGGCGACCGCGACCGCCTCGTCGTCGTCGAGGAGGAGCGGCGGCAGCTCGGCCCCCGCGCCGAGCTGGTAGCCGCCTCCGGTGCCGGGGGTGGCGTTGACGGGGTAGCCGAGCCCGCGCAGCCGGTCGACGTCGCGCCGGACCGTGCGCGGGGTGACCCCGAGCCGTTCGGCGAGGTCCGCGCCGGACCAGTCGCGGTGGGCCTGCAACAGGGAGAGCAGGCGGAGCAGTCGTGCCGAGGTCTCCAACATGGACGTGATTGTGCCGGTGTCCGAGGACAGCCACGGTCCGCGGTGCCGCTCCGCGGCGTCAGCCGTCCTCGCCGGCCGCCTCCTCGCCGCGCGTCTCGCGGACGCGCACGGACAGGTCGTTGTCGAGGGTGTAGTACGGGCCCGTCTCCAGCGTGCCGTGCCGCTCCGTCGCGCACGGCACGACCGGGTAGGTGAAGATCGTCTTCTTGTCCGGGACGTCGTCCAGGATGCGGGCCAGGCGCACCCGCGGGCCGCTCCCGCCGGCCGGGAGCAGCCACAGGTCCCAGGGCCCCGCGCCGTGTGCGGCGAGGGGGCCGTACGGCAGCGTGAAGGTGAACTCCGGTCCGTCCGCGGTGACTTCGGCGCGGTGGACGGCGTCCGGCTCGGCGCGCCGGACGGCCTCGACGTACGCGGCGGGGGTGAGCCCGGTGCCGTACACCCGGCCGTGCGCGGTCATGGTGGTGCCGGTGATCTCGATCTCGCCGGCCTCGGCGTGCGGCGCGCGCAGCCAGCTGCGCACGGAGAGGTTGCCCTGCTTGGTGGCGTAGGGGATGCGTACCGCGACGTGGCCTCGGCTGCCGCTGGGCGCGCGGTCGACCAGGGAGCGCAGGTCGTTGACGCCCGGCATGAGGCGGCGCGGCTCGCCGCCCGCGACCTGCGCGTACGCGTTCCAGCGGCCCTCGGCGAGCTCGACGCTGCTGGGCAGCGCGGCCCGCAGCCTGCCGTCGGCCGACGGGGAGAGCGGCAGCCGCACGCAGTCCTCGGGGGATGCGGCGTCGCGGCGGCGCAGCAGCAGGTGGGCGGCGTCCGCCGTGCCGGGTTCGCCGGGGTCCGTGACGTCGAAGGTGAGCCCCCCGGCGGAGTCGGCGATGCAGTCGGCGCGGGGCGCCCCCGCGGCCTCGTGGTCGTCCCCGGCGTGCGACGCCGACTGCGAGGTGGCCAAGGCCGTCATGCGGTCGATCCCTTCGTCTGTATGCGGCCGAGATCACGCACGGCGTACGCGCCCCCGAGCAGCGCGCCTCGCGTGCGGTGCAGGGAGCCGCGCATCCGGCCCCCCATCGAGCTCCCGCGGGCGAGCATCCCGGAGAACATCGCGTCGTAGCGCTCGGCTATGCGTTCGGGGTCGAAGCGCTCGGAGTCCTGGAGCGCCGCGCCCGCCATCCGCTGCCGGAGCGAGTCGTTGTTGATCAGTTCGAGCAGGCCGCCCGCTATGGCGTCGGCGTTGCCCGTCTCGACGAGCCGCCCGTCGACACCGTTGTCGATGATCTCGCCGGGTCCGTGCGGGCAGTCGGTGGCGACCACGGGGAGTCCGCAGCGCATCGCCTCGACGATCGTCATGCCGAAGGACTCCAGGCTGGAGGTGACGGCGGCGATGGAGCCCTTGGCCCACTCGGGCTCGATCGGGTGGGCGGGGCCCATGAGGAAGACGTGGTTGTAGAGGCCGAGTTCGTCGATCAGGGCGCGCAGCTTCTCCTTCTGCTTGCCGCCGCCGTAGATCCGCAGCCGCCAGTCGGGGCGCTCGCGCCGCACCTTGTCGAAGGCTCTGATCAGCAGGTCGTACCGCTTGACGGGGGCGAGGCGTCCGGCCGCGACGACCCACTTGTGGGAGCCGTCGGCGGGCTCTATGCCGGGTGCGGGCACGGGGTTCGGCACGGCCTGGACGTGCACGCCGGGCAGCCGCATCTTGCGGGTGTAGGCGCGGGCGTCGGCCTCGGTCGTCGTGGTCAGGACGTCGAGGCGCGGGTAGACGCTGCGCAGCTGGCGGCGCAGCTCCTTGCTGTGGCTGTCGAGTGTGAGGTGTTCCTGGCCGACGCGCAGCGGACCGCGCGCGGTCTGACGGGCGATGTGCACGTTGAGGCCGGGCCGGGTGCCGACGACGACGTCCGATTCGAGGGCCGCCAGGTGGGCGGCGATACGCCGGTCGGTCAGAGCGCTGTACTGGTCGTAGCGGCCCTCGGCGGCGGGGAACGTCCGGGCCGGACGCAGGTGCTCCGGATCCTCCCCCTCATAGCCGGGGGCGCCCTTGCGGAGGTCGACGAGGTGGCTCAGTCGGACGCGCTGGTCAGGCGCGAAGACAGGCTCGTCGCGGTGCCGGAAGACGGATACGACCTCGACGTCGTGCTGTTGGGCCAGCGTGTTCGCCAGGTTGTACGTCGTCCGGATCGTTCCTCCGATCCCGTACGCGTTGTGAATCAGGAAAGAAATGTGCATGCGTCCCCGTATTCCGCGCTTCCATGCGGACAGTCCCCCTCGTCCGCCTACCGCAGGGTTAGACGGGGAATCCTGGCCAATGGTTGGGTGACATCACCATCCTGTTTCCGAACAGATGCCTGATCGCAAGCCAAGGATGGGAACTTTTCCGCGATGGCGTGCATCAAGGCTGGTAAGAGAGCTGAGGGACGTCGAAACAGTTCTCGTTCATGTCGCCGCCCTGAGTGACCCAGCCCCGCCCGTCCCGCCAGCGGGCCACCGACACACACGTCCTGCGCGTCGTGGGCGGTTCCCTCCGCCGCTCGAACTCCACGGGCACCAGCAGCCCCCGCGCGGAGTACGGCTCGTCCCTGCGCATGAAACGGTCCACGCACGCGCGCGTGACGTCGGCGCCGCCCGGGCAGGACCGCGCCGCGTCGGTGAACCACATGGCGGCGGCCCACCCCTCCAGCTGCCACTGCGAGAGCGCCTCGCCCCGCATGGCCGCGCGGAACTCGCGTACGGCCGGGTGGCCGGTGTCCTCGTGGTTCCTGCTCGACCCGGTGGCCCACAGGGCGTTGCGGCAGCGGGGCGCGTCCTTGTAGTCGTCGGCGACGGCCGAGGTCCAGTTCTGCACGTTGGTGACCTTGGCGGTGACCCGCGCGCCGACGTCGTCCATCGCCTCGCACAGCCGCGCGTTGCCGTGGGTGTCCATCGCGTCGAAGACGAGGTCGGCGCCTTGCTCCTTCAGATCGGCCGCCGCGGCACGGAAGTTGGGCAGCGCGAAGTCGACCTGTTCGGTGACCACCTTGTACCCCTCGGCCTTCAGGCCCCGGGTGACGAGCCGTGCGTACGCGGCGGACGCGGCCTGGTTGTAGGCGACGACGGCGGCGGTCCGCGCGCCGTGCTCCCGCTTGAAGTAGCGGTAGACCTCCGTCCCGCCGTACAGCTTGCCGTCCCAGCCCGGCTTCCCGTTGCGCGGGGCGAGGCTGCCGTAGATCCCGTACAGATACGGATACGTGTCGTAGGCCGAGCCGATGGGCTGCCCCCCGATGTCGGGCACCCGCGCCCGTGAGACGCGTGCCGCCCCCGCGTAGTCCAGCGAGGACGTGGCGACGAGCGCGACGACGCGCTGCTCCTCGACCAGCTTGCGCACGCAGTCGTTGTTGCCGACGCCGCTGCCGCCGTCGTCGCAGGTGTGCACCTCGACCCTGCGTCCTGCGATGCCGCCGCGCGCGTTCAGCCGGTCGAAATAGGCCTTGGCCCCGTCCCGTGGCCCGGTGAAGGCGGCGCCGCCGACCGGGCTGGTCGCGCTGGTGATGATGCCGACCCTGACCGGCGCTCCCCCGGCCGGGGCGGGCCCGGTGCCGCGCCGCTCGAAGTCGCTCTCCGGCAGCCGGCTCCCGCAGGCCGCGCACGCCACCAGGAGCGCGGCGGCGGACAGTGCCTCAGCAGCCCGGACCGGGCGACGCATTCCCGCTCAGCTTCACCAGGGCGCAGAGGGTCTTGACCGACACCTTCCAGGTGCCGTCCTCGTCGACGGCCGTTCCGGAGGCGTCGGGCAGCGCGGTGGCGCCCTTCAGCGTCAGCGCGTACGTCACGTCGGCCTCGGTGGCGGAGTTGAACTCGACCTCGCCGACCTCGGCCGCGACCTGCTCGCCCCGCTCGTCGCCGCTGAAGCTCCGCAGCACGGCGCGCATCTCGGCGCCGTTCTCCAGGACGGTCTCCTTCTCCTTCAAAGACGTCTTCGGGTCGAAGAACTTCTCCCAGTTCTCCCGGACTTCGTTCTCCGCGGCGGCCGGATCGGCGGGCGCGTCCGCTTCCGCGGGCTCGGTCGTCCGCTCGGCCGTCTTCTCCACGGACGGCTCGGGCGGCGTGCCGCCGTCCCCGCCCCCGCTGTCGTCGCCGCAGGCCACGGCGGCCGGTCCGATCAGCAGGACCGCGGCGGCCGCCAGCGCCGCGCCCCGCGCCCTGCCCCGCCCGGGGTGCGTCCCCCGCCTTGGGCTGCTCCCGAGAACCATCTGGCTCACCACCGGGTGTCGGTCCGGGCCGCGCGGGCCCGGAGCTTTCAGCGTCGGCTTCCAGGAGGCATAGTGCAAGCCATCGGCTGACATGGACAGCCCACTGACGTCACTGACGTGACCGACGATGTGTCCCAGGGGGGTTCCGATGGGGGCGGATCGGACAGTTCGGACGGCCGGGGCGTCCGGCCGGGACCGCTCGCGCGCCGTGCGCCCCGTGCTGTGGGCGGCCTTCGCGGCGCTCGCCGGCGGCGCGGTGCTCTGCGTGATCGGCTGGTACGGCGTCTCCGGAGAGCGGTTCGCCGAGCGGCAGTTGCCCTACCTCGCCTCCTGCACGGTGCCGGGCGCCGCCCTGATCGTCGCGGGCGCGGTGCTGCTCACCCACGGCAGGAGCGCCCTCGCGGCGGCGCGCGTCGAGGAGTTGTACGGACTCCTGGTGGCGGCGGAGCCCCCACCCACCGGGGACCGGCAGCAGGTCCCCGTGGCGACCGATGACGCGCTCCTCACGGTCCCCGGCGGCACGCTCTGGCACCGCGCGGACTGCCCGCTGGCCGCCGGGAAGCCGACGGCCGTCCCCGCCGACGCCACGGTCGTCGCCGCGGGCGCCCTGGCCCCCTGCCCGATCTGCGAACCGGGGCGTCCCCCGGAGCCCGACGACCCGCCGACCGCCCCCGCACCGGCGTCGGAGCACTGACCCGGTGGCGTCCCTGAGCTACGACCTGACACTGGCCGGGCTCTCGGTCGGCAGCGCCGCCGCCCTCACCGGCATCGGCCTGATCGTCACCCACCGCGCCACCGGCGTCCTCAACTTCGCGCACGGCGCGATCGCCATGCTCTGCGCCTACGTCCTGCGCCAGCTGACAGCCGAATGGCACTGGCCGCTCCCCCTGGCCGCCGCGGTCACCCTGCTCGTCGTCGCGCCCGCCATCGGCCTGCTCCTCGACCGCGCGGTCTTCCGCCCCCTCGCGGTCCTGGGCAGCGACCCCGCCCAGACCCTGGTCGCCTCGATCGGCGTCTTCGTCCTGCTCGTCGGCGGAGCGGCCCTCCTCTGGGGTCCCGGCGCCCGCGACGACGCGCCCGAACTCCTCACCGCCGACCCCTGGGCGCAGCTCGGCACGGCCGTCGCCCTCGCCGCCGCCGTGGGCGCGCTGACCCGCTGGACCCGCTTCGGCGGCGAGCTGCGCGCGGTCGTCGACAACCGCCATCTCGCCGTGGTCTCCGGCATCGACGCGGACCGGGTGGCCGCGGCGGGCTGGGCCTTCGGCTCCTGCACGGCCGGCCTCACCGGCGTCCTGCTCGCCCCCCACGTACGCCTGGACCCGTACGGCATGCCACTGCTGGTCATGGAGGTGGTGGCGGTCGCCGTGGCGGCCGGCATGCGCAGCCTGCCCGTCGCCGTGGCGGTCGCCCTCGGCCTGGGCGTGGCGCAGAGCCAGCTGACGCGCCTGCACCCCGGGGACTGGCAGGAACAGCTCCTCCAGACGGCGGGCGCCAACCTCTTCGTGATCGCCCTGCTCGTCGCGGCGCTCGTCCTGCCCGGCATCGGCTCCCGGGACGCCCTCCCCCGCACGGCGACGGCCCGCGTCCCCACGCCCCCGGGCGCCTGGATCGTGGCGGCGGTCCTCTTCCTCATCCCGCTGGGCTTCGCGGGCCGCGACCTCACGACGTCGGTGCAGGTCCCGGCGCTCGCGGTGATCCTCCTCTCGCTCGTGATCGTCACGGGCCGGGGCGGCCAGATCTCCCTGGGCCAGGCGGCGTACGCGGGTCTGGGCGCCCTCTTCACGGCGCTCCTCGCGGCGGGCCGCTTCCCCGGCCTCCCCGAACTCCCGCACCTGCCCGCTCTCGCCGTCGCGGTCCTCCTCGTCGCGCCCCTGGGGCTGCTCACGGGCCGACCCGCGATCAGCAGGCACGGCCTGGCGCTGGCCCTCGCGACCTTCGCGGTCGGCGTGGGCGTGAGCCGCTTCGTCTTCACCCAGCCGTACGCGACGGCGGGCCTGACCCTGGACCGGCCCGCGGGCTTCACGGGCGACCGCGCGTACTACGTCCTCGAACTCGTACTCCTCGCGGGCGCGTCGCTCCTGGTCACCGCGTTGCGCCGGGGCCGCACGGGCCGGGCCCTCGCGGCGATGCGGGACCACGAGGCGGGCGCGGCGGCCGCCGGGGTGCCGGTCCCCGCCCTGAAACTCGCCGCGTTCGTCACGGGGGCGGCGCTCGCCGCGCTCGGCGGCGGGATGCTCGCCATGGGCCACCGGGCGTTCGACGCGGGCGCGTACGACCCCGTGCGCGGACTCCTCTGGTTCGCCGCGGTCGTGGTCCTCGGCTCGGACAGCGTCCTCGGCGCCCTGGGCGCGGCAGCGCTCCTCGTCGGCCTGGACGCGGGAACGCAAGGCGGTATGGCGGCCGCCGTGATCGGCCTCCTGGCCGTCCTGATCGGCCGCTTCCCCGGCGGCCCGTACGAGGCCCTGCACACGGCCACCCGCAGACTCCGCAGCACCCCACGCCTGACTCCGGCGGGCCGGGCGGCCCGCGCGAGGCTGGTGGGCACCGGAAGCACCACCGTCCCGCAGCCGCCGAACCCACGGGAGGGGACGTGGGGGTTTCTGCGAGCGCAGCACCGAGC
The DNA here is from genome assembly GCF_055572995.1 of Streptomyces sp. NPDC030245. Classification (NCBI taxonomy): domain Bacteria; kingdom Bacillati; phylum Actinomycetota; class Actinomycetes; order Kitasatosporales; family Streptomycetaceae; genus Streptomyces; species Streptomyces sp. NPDC030245. The sequence continues at coordinate 573,136 of NZ_JBVICF010000005.1, forward strand.
CAACGCTGCCGGAGCCGAACCAAGGGGGCCGGGCCGCAGGGATGGCGAGCACGCAGACACCCCCGCGGCCCCGCACCCCACCCGGACGCCACGCGAGGCGGTCCACGCGAGCCGCACTCACCCACACACGATCACGAACGAGAAGAAGGCCACCCCCACAGCCCCGCACTCCACCCGGACGCCACGCACGGACGATCACGCGAGCCGCACACCCGCACGTACCGGCGCGCCCGAGAAGACGGCCGCCCCAGAATCCCCGCAACCGCCGAACCGGCGCCGGCCGACCCGTGGCCCCACCCGGACGGCACCCGCACCCACCCGCCCGAACCACCCCCTGACCGCCCACCACCTCACCCTCACCTACGACGGCTTCAAGGCGCTCGACGACGTGAGCCTCACCGTCCCGCCCGGCCGCATCACCGCGATAGTGGGCCCCAACGGCGCGGGCAAGAGCACCCTCTTCCACTGCCTGGCCGGCACCCTCCGCCCCACCTCCGGACGCGTCACCCTGGGCCCCCGCGACATCACCGCGCTCCCCGCCCACGCCCGCACCCGCACCGGCCTGGCCCGCACCTTCCAGCAACCGGCGGTCTTCCCGTCGCTGACGGTCGCCGAGAACATCCAGGTGGGCGCGGACCGAACTCCCGGTCGGCACACCCGGGCCACCGCCGACGCCCTCCGCCTCCTGGCCCTCACGCCCCTCGGCAGCCACCCCGCCGCCGACCTCTCCACCGGCGCCCTCAGACGCACGGAACTCGCCAGGGCCCTCGCGGGCAATCCCCACACCCTCCTCCTCGACGAGCCGGCCGCGGGCCTGGACGCGGCCGAAGTGACGGCGCTGGCCACCCTGTTGCGCGCCCTCGCGGCCGACGGCACGGCGCTCCTGGTCGTCGAGCACGACCTCGACCTCGTGGCGGGCCTCGCCGACACCGTGCACGTGATGGCGGCGGGCCGCATCGTGACCACGGGCCCCGCGGGCCAGGCACTGGAAGAGGTCCGCTGACATGCGAGCAGGCATCGAACTGCGCGAGGCCCGCGTCCGCTACGGCCCGCTGGAGGCCCTGCACGGCGTGACCCTGGCCGCCCCCGCCACCGCCGTCACCGTGCTCCTGGGCCGCAACGGTGCCGGCCGCACCACGGTCCTGCGCGCCCTGGCGGGCACGGTCGCCCTCTCCTCGGGCGCGGTGCTCCACGACGGCCGCGACATCACACGCCGGCCCGCCCACGAACGTGCGGCGCACGGCGTGTGCTTCGTACCGGACCGCCGGGCGGTGTTCGCCTCCCTCACCGTCGCGGAGAACCTGCGCCTGGCGTACCCGGCGGGCGACTTCACCCGCCCGCTGGACGCCTACCCCGAGCTGCGCCCGCTGCTGCACCGCCGCGCGGGCACCCTCTCGGGAGGCGAACAGCGCATGCTGGCCCTGACGCGGGCGCTGCTCCCGACCGTGCGGGTCGTCCTCGCGGACGAGCCGACACAGGGCATGTCGCCCGCCGTCACGGCCCGGACCCACGCCCTCCTGGCCGGTCTGGACGCGTGTGTGGTCCTGGCCGAGCAGCGCCTGCCGCCCGCCTTGCGCGAGGGCGCGAGCCGGACGGCGGTGGTGCACGAACTGCGCCGCGGCGAGGTCGTGTTCAGCGGGGAGGCGGGAGAGGTCAGTTCCGTCCCGACGCGGCGCGCCCCGGAATGACGAGGAGGGTGCCCACGCCGATCCGGTCGGGGCTGCTCCCGACCTTGTCGCGGTTGGCCCTGTAGAGGGCCTGCCACCCTCCCTTCACCCCGTACCGGCCCGCGATCGAGCTCAGCGTCTCGCCCGTCTTCACCGTGTGGGCGTCACTGTCGAGCCGCTGGAGGCGCAGTTTCCTGGAGCAGGCGGGCCAGGCGCCCCAGCCCTGCGTGCGCAGGACTTTCTCGGCGACCTTGATCTGCTCCTCCTTGGTGGCGAGATCGGCGCGCGGCGCGTACTTGAGCCCGCCGTGGGCCTCCCAGGTGGGCTGCCAGAACTGGAGCCCACCGTAGAAGCCGTTTCCCGTATTGGCGTGCCATCGGCCGTTGCTCTCGCACTCGGCGAGGCACTCCCACGGTCCATCGGTGACGGAACAGTCGTCCGCCCTGGAAGCGGCGGAGGCGGCCCCCGGCTTCGACGGCGGAGCCGCGGACGCGGGGGCCGACGGCAGTGCCGCCGTCGCCAGGACCGCGCCGAGGACCAGGGACACGGACCGGGCACGCTTGGTCAACTTCCGTTGCATCAGGTGCATCGGGTCACGCTAGGCAGCTCCGCGGCGGGCCCTGAGTGTGCCGCGCCCGCCGCGGAGCCGCGCCCACCCGGTCGGACTATCGGATCAGACGCTCAATCGCTGTCCGGGCACGATCACGTCCGGGTCACCGCCGATGACCTGCCGGTTGGCGGCGTAGAGCCGCCGCCAGTCGGTGCCGTACCGGGCCGCGATGCGGCTGAGGGTGTCGCCCTGCCGGACGGTGTAGTCGCCGGCGGCACGGGAGGCCCCGCGGTCGGACCGTCCCGGCGCCTCGCCCGGCCGCTGCTGCACGGCCTTCGGCGCCGGCTTCGCGGCCTTCGGGACCGGCGCGGCGGCGGACGGCGCGCTGCCGTACGCGCCCGCCCTGGCCGCACAGGTGGGCCACGCGCCCCATCCCTGGGCACGCTGGACCTTGGTGGCGACTGCGATCTGCTGCGCCTTCGACGCCTTGTCGGCGGTCGGCGCGTAGGCCCCGCCGCCGAACGCGTGCCACGTACCGGCGGAGAACTGCAATCCGCCGTAGTAGCCGTTGCCCGTGTTGATGTGCCAGTTCCCGCCGCTCTCGCACCGCGCGATGCGGTCCCACACTCCGCTGTCGGCCGCGCCGGCCTGGCCGGTCGCGGCGAGCAGCCCCAGCGGGGCCAGGAGTGCGGCCCCTCCGATCACTGCCGTGGTGCGCGTGCTCTTGGGACGTGCGGACATGTATTTCCCTCTCGGAGGACCCGGGCTCCCCCTGACCGTGCGGGCCCCTCACGCATCCGGCGCTCAGGGCCCGGGCGGCCCCGTCCGGCGGTGTCGTCGCTTCGAGCTGGCTGGTGCGACCGGCGGACGTACCCGAGCGGTGCTCGCTGCACACGGCGGTGGAATGTAGGAGTCCCCTCGCCCGGTATCAACCAAGTCCTTGTCATTCCAGGCCAGTTGAGTGTTACCTGCGGTATCGGCGAGTTTCAGCCACCCACTTCATGAGCTGATATCGGCATTTGTCGACCCCTCACCCTGCCGATCTGTGACTCACCTCACCGCCCCAACTTCCGTGCCCCCACCACCTGTTGGCGCGGAGTGACGGATTCGAGGAGCCGTCTCACCCTCCGCTGCGGATGGTTCGATTCCGTTCGCCTCCACGCGTGACTTGCGCCACTGATCCACCGTTGTCTTCTTACGAGCCGGACACCGTCCGGCTCGGCGCACCTTCCCCATGCACCCCAGAAGACGATCCCGAGGAGCCACCCGTGCCGCGCATGCTCGACCTCAGCGACGACGTACGCGCCGAGATCGGCGACGAAGAAGCCGACCGGCTGCTCGCCGGAGACAACACCCCGGGCAGTTACGACTGCACGTCCTGCCGCACCCCGGGCGACGCCGAACAGGAGCGCACCAGCACCGTCCTGTTCGTCGGCGAGGAGACGGCCGTACTGGCCTTCGCCCACTCCAGCTGCCTGCCCTCCCAGATCGTCACGGTCTCCGAGGAGCAGTTGCAGGGCGCCGTGCGCTCGATCACCGGGGACGACGGCGAAGCGGCGCCCGAGGCGGCGCCCGGGACACCCTCCGAGGCGCCGCCGACCCAGGCCGTCCTCGGCGTGACCAGCGGCCTCGTCCTGATCGAGGGCGAGCTGCGCCCGGCGCTCGTCGTCGAACCGACCGGCCCCATCGCCCGCCCCGGCGCCGCGCCGGGCGGCGGCGACGACTTCCTGCCGCTCCTGATCGAGCAGGGCTTCACGCCGGTGGCCTCGCTCGACTCCCCGCCGCCCGCGCTGCCCGGCTGGTCCGTGCTGCTCGCCATGGGCCAGCTGCACGCCGTCCTACAGCCCGGCACCGGCGGCGGCTCCCCCGTCGCCTGGTGGCAGGCGCACCACCCGCTCCAGGTCACCGAGGACTGGCGGACCGCGGCCAACAAGACGCAGACCGTGCTGCTCTTCGCGGCGCCCGTCGGCTCCATCGGCCGGCAGCCCCGCGAGGACATGCTGCGGGCTGCCCTGGACAAGGCCGCGACCCACGGCCGGCTCGTCGCGGCCACCATGCCGCTCGCCGGAACCTGAGCTTCCGGGAGGCGTCGGAGGGCCGCCCCGGACCCCGAAAGTGCCGGTCACACCCCTGCCGGACCGGCGAAAGCGGCGCGGCCCCCGCATCCGTAGAGCGGTCGTTTCGTTGGCACAGTCGTGCACCCATACGACCCCTCCCGTCACCGGCCCGCGTACCAGAGCCCCATCCCGTCCATGCGCACCGCGCCGGACACCGCGGGCAGCCACTCGGCCACACCCATCTACGACACGCTGTACTCGGAGTACCTCAGGTCCTTCAGGGCCCTGCCGGGCGACCGGTCCGGCGAGGAGGATCTGGGGTTCGTCTCCTTCGGCTCGGGGCAGTACGGCGTCCAGCACCGCACCGACGGACGGCACGAACCGCGCCACAACTCCTACGGCCAGTTCCACATGGCCCGCCACAGCCAGCAGGACCACTACGCCACGGGTCACTACCAGTTTCCCGCGGCGCTGCCGCCGGGGCCGCGCCGCGAGCACTGAGCCGAGCCGCACCCGGACAGCCGAATGCCCGGCCTCCCGCGAGGGGAGGCCGGGCATTCCCGTGCCTCGTCAGTCCTTCTACTTCTTGCGGCCGCGCTTCTCGCGCACCCGCACCGAGATATGGATCGGCGTCCCCTCGAAGCCGAACTCCTCGCGCAGGCGGCGCTCCAGGAAGCGGCGGTAGCCCGCCTCGATGAAGCCGGAGGCGAAGAAGACGAACCGCGGCGGCTTGGTGCCCGCCTGCGTGCCGAAGAGGATGCGGGGCTGCTTGCCGCCGCGGACCGGGTGCGGGTGGGAGGCGACGATCTCGCCGAGGAACGCGTTGAGCCGGCCGGTCGGCACGCGCGTCTCCCAGCCCTCCAGCGCCGTCTCGATCGCCGGGACCAGCTTCTCCATGTGGCGCCCGGTGGCCGCCGAGACGTTCACCCGCGGCGCCCAGGCGACCTGGCCGAGCTCGGTCTCGATCTCCCGCTCCAGGTAGTAGCGGCGCTCCTCGTCGAGGGTGTCCCACTTGTTGTACGCGACGACGATGGCGCGGCCCGCCTCGACGGCCATCGTCACGATGCGCTGGTCCTGGACCGAGATGGTGTCGGAGGCGTCGATGAGGATCACCGCGACCTCCGCCTTCTCCACGGCGGCCGCCGTGCGCAGCGAGGCGTAGTAGTCGGCGCCCTGCTGGAGGTGGACGCGCTTGCGGATGCCCGCCGTGTCGACGAACTTCCAGGTGATGCCGCCGAGTTCGATGAGCTCGTCGACCGGGTCGCGGGTGGTGCCCGCGAGCTCGTTGACGACCACGCGGTCCTCGTTCGCCACCTTGTTGAGCAGGGAGGACTTGCCCACGTTCGGCCGGCCGATGAGCGCGATGCGGCGCGGGCCGCCGATGGCCGTGCCGAAGGTCTGCGCGGGCGCCTCCGGCAGCGCCTCCAGGACGGCGTCCAGCATGTCGCCGGTGCCGCGGCCGTGCAGCGCGGAGACGGGGTGCGGCTCGCCGAGGCCGAGGGCCCACAGGGCGGTGGCGTCGGCCTCGCCGGACGGGCCGTCGACCTTGTTGGCGCAGAGCACGACGGGCTTGCCGGCCTTGCGCAGGAGGCGGACGACCGCCTCGTCGGTGTCGGTGGCGCCGACCGTGGCGTCGACGACGAAGACGACGGCGTCCGCGGCCTCGATCGCGTACTCCGCCTGGGCGGCGACGGACGCGTCGATGCCGAGGACGTCCTGCTCCCAGCCGCCGGTGTCGACGAGCTTGAAACGGCGGCCCGCCCACTCGGCCTCATAGGTGACGCGGTCGCGGGTGACGCCGGGGCGGTCCTCCACGACGGCCTCGCGGCGGCCGATGATGCGGTTCACCAGAGTCGACTTGCCGACATTGGGGCGGCCGATGACGGCGAGGACGGGCAGCGGGCCGTGGCCCGCCTCCTCGATGGCGCCCTCGACGTCCTCGATGTCGAAGCCCTCTTCGGCGGCGAGCTCCATGAACTGTGCGTACTCGGCGTCGCCGAGCGCCCCGTGGTCGTGCTCGGCAAAGCCGTCGCCCTCGGGCTGGATCTGGTCGTTCATGAAGTCCGTACCTCGTCGTTCATCGTGGTGATCGGTGCACCGTCCTGCCTGTCGGGCCGGGGCACTACTGATAAGTCTCGCTCAGCGCCCGGTCAGGCGCCTGGCGTTTTCCAGGTGGGCGGTGAGCCGCTCCTGGATGCGCACGGTCGCCTCGTCCAGCGCCTTGCGCGTGCGCCGCCCGCTTCCGTCACCCGCGTCGAAGGGGTCGCCGAAGACGACGTCGACGCGGCTGCGCAGCGGCGGCAGCTGCTTTATCAACCGTCCGGGGCGCTCGGTGCTTCCCAGCACCGCGACCGGCACGATCGGGGCTCCGGCCCGCACCGCGAAGTACGCGAGGCCGGCCCGCAGCGACGCGAAGTCGCCGTCCCCCCGGGTGCCCTCCGGGAAGATCCCGAGGACGCCGCCCTGCTCCAGGACGCCCAGGGCGCGGGTGATGGCCGTGCGGTCGGCGACCGAGCGGTCCACCTTCAGCTGGCCGATGCCGTGCAGGAAGGAGCCGAGCGGGCCGATGAACGCTTCCTTCTTGATCAGGAAGTGTGTCGGCCGGGGCGCGACGCCCATGACCATCGGGCCGTCGACGTTGTGCGAGTGGTTGACGGCCAGGATGACCGGTCCGCTCACGGGCACGCGCCACGCGCCGAGGACGCGCGGCTTCCAGAGCCCGTACATCAGGCCGACGCCGATCCGGCGGCCGACCTCGGCACCCCGCTCGGAGGGAGCCTCGCTCACTTCGCGGCCCGCTTCTCCCCGACGAGGGTGACGACGCACTCGATGACCTGCTGGAGCGTGAGCTCGGTGGTGTCGACCTCGACGGCGTCGTCGGCCTTGGCCAGCGGGGACGTCTTGCGGCTGGAGTCGGCCGCGTCCCGCTTGATCAGGGCCTCCTGGGTCGCCTTGATGTCGGCGCCCTTCAGCTCGCCGGAGCGGCGGGCGGCGCGCGCCTCGGGGGAGGCGGTGAGGAAGATCTTCAGGTCGGCGTCGGGCAGCACCGTCGTACCGATGTCACGGCCCTCGACGACGATGCCCTTCTCCGCCGACACCGCGATGGAGCGCTGGAGCTCCGTGATGCGGGCGCGCACCTCGGGGACGGCGCTGACCGCGCTGACCTTCGAGGTGACGTCGGTGGTGCGGATCGGGCCCGCGACGTCCGTGCCGTCGACCGTGATGGTCGGGGCGGCCGGGTCGGTGCCGGAGACGATCTCGGGCTTGCCCGCCACGGCGGCGATCGCCGTCGGGTCCGTGAGATCGATGCCGTTGTGGACCATCCACCACGTGATGGCCCGGTACTGGGCGCCCGTGTCCAGGTAGCTGAGACCGAGCTGGGCGGCAACGGCCTTCGAGGTGCTCGACTTGCCCGTGCCGGACGGTCCGTCGATGGCGACGATCACGGCTGCCGGGGCGGCGGTTTCGGCTGTTTCCACGGGGCGGTGGGCACCTTTCGCTGTACGCGGGCCAGGGAAGCGGGACGCGACCGCGCCCCGCACAAGGTTACTGGCTCGCACACCCTGCCCCGACAGCCCCTGCGAAGAACGTGCGACGGCCCTCGCGGAGAACACGGGCGGGCCTTCGCGGAGCACGCCGGGGCGCGGCAGCGCGCGGGTGGGTGGCCTACTGCCTGATCGACCAGCCCCGCTCCCGCAGCGCCGCGCTCAGCACCGGCGCGGACGCCGGCTCGACCATGAGCTGCACCAGACCCGCCTGCCGGCCGGTGGCGTGCTCGATGCGGACGTCCTCGATGTTGACCCCCGCCGAGTCCGCGTCGGCGAAGATCCGGGCCAGCTGGCCCGCCTTGTCGTCGATGAGCACCGCGACGATCTCGTACGCCGCGGGACCCGCCCCGTGCTTGCCGGGCACCCGGGACCGGCCCGCGTTGCCGCGCCGCAGCACGCTCTCGACGTCGGCCGCGCCCTGCGACCGCTCCGCCCCGTCGGCGGACTGCAACGCGCGCAGCGCGGTGACCGTCTCCGCCAGGTCGGACGCGACGTCGGCGAGCAGGTCGGCGACGGGGCCGGGGTTGGCGGCGAGGATGTCGATCCACATCCGCGGGTCGGACGCGGCGATCCGCGTGACGTCGCGGATGCCCTGGCCGCAGAGCCTGACCGCCGTCTCGTCGGCGTTCTCCAGGCGGGCCGCGACCATGCTGGAGACCAGGTGCGGCATGTGCGAGACGAGGGCGACCGCGTGGTCGTGGGCGTCGGCCTCCATGACGACGGGCACGGCACGGCAGAAGGCGACGAGCTCCAGGGCGAGGTTGAGCACCTCGGTGTCGGTGTCCCTGGTCGGGGTCAGCACCCACGGCCGGCCCTCGAAGAGGTCGGCCGTGGCGGCCAGCGGGCCGCTGCGCTCGCGGCCCGACATGGGGTGCGTGCCGATGTACGTGGTCAGGTCGAGGCCGAGGGCCTCCAGCTCGCGGCGCGGGCCGCCCTTCACGCTCGCCACGTCGAGGTAGGCGCGCGCGGTGCCGCGCCGTATGCCGTCGGCCAGCGTGGCGGCGACGTGCGCGGGCGGCACGGCGACGACGCAGAGGTCCACGGGGCCCTCGGGCGGCTCGTCCGTACCGGCGCCGAGGGCGGCCGCGGTGCGGGCCTGCTCCGGGTCGTGGTCGGCGAGGTGGACGGCGACGCCGCGGGAGGCGAGGGCGAGGGCCGCGGACGTGCCGATCAGGCCGGTGCCGATGACGAGGGCGGTTCTCACTGGGCGATGTCCTTGCGGAGTGCGGCCGCGGCGCCGAGGTACACGTGGGTGATCTCGGAGCGGGGGCGGTCGGTGTCGATGTGGGCGAGGACGCGGACGACGCGGGGCATGGCGCCCGCCACGTCCAGTTCCTGGGCGCAGATCAGCGGCACGTCGGAGAGGCCGATGCCGAGGCCGCGGGCGGCGGCCGCCGGGAAGTCGGAGTGCAGGTCGGGCGTGGCCGTGAACCAGATGCTGATCAGGTCGTCCCCCGTCAGCCCGTTCCGCTCCAGGAGGGCGGTGAGCAGCGCGCTGACCTGCTCGCCCATGTGCCCGGCCTCGTCCCTCTCCAGCTGGACGGCACCCCGAACCGCTCGTACCGCCACGTCGCTGCCCCTTCTCGTACCGCGCACGCCATAGATGTGGAGGCAAGCCTATCGGGGCCCGTACGGACCTGGCCGTACGAGCCGTGGAGCAGGCTCGTACGCTCGCCCCATGCACCCTCAGGACCTGGTACGCGACCACACGGTCTACTCCTGTGTGATGGGTTCGCGCGCCTTCGGCCTGGCGACGGACGGCAGCGACACCGACCGCAGGGGCATCTTCCTGGCCCCCACCCCGCTGTTCTGGCGCTTCGAGAAGCCTCCGACGCACGTCGACGGGCCGGCCGAGGAGCAGTTCAGCTGGGAGCTGGAACGCTTCTGCGAGCTCGCCCTGCGCGCCAATCCGAACGTGCTGGAGTGCCTGCACTCGCCGCTCGTGGAGCACGTCACCGACACCGGCCGCGAACTCCTCGCGCTGCGCGACGCGTTCCTCTCCCGGCAGGCCCACGACACCTTCGCCCGGTACGCGCTGGGCCAGCGCAAGAAGCTCGACGCCGACGTCCGCACGCACGGCGCCCCGCGCTGGAAGCACGCCATGCACCTGCTGCGGCTCCTGATGTCCTGCCGCGACCTGCTGCGCACCGGTGAGCTGACGCTCGACGTCGGCGATCAGCGCGAGCCGCTGCTCGCGGTGAAGCGCGGCGAGCTCTCCTGGCCGCAGGTCGAGTCCTGGATGAACCGGCTCGCGGCCGAAGCGGAGGCGGCGGCCGAGCACAGCCCGCTCCCGCCGGAGCCCGACCGCGAACGGATCGCCGACTTCCTGTTCCGCACGCGCCGGACGTCAGCCCTGGAGCCGCACGCGGACGACGAAGTCGTGCAGGGCGTCGTACGCCGTGTGGGCCCCGGGCAGCGCTGACCCCGCCTGCGCCTCGTCGAGGAGGCCGTGCAGCCGCTCCACATCGCCGGCCACGCGCGCGTGGTCCACATCGGCACCGCCGTGCTCGGCCGCGCGCTTGGCGTCGATCAGCTCCGCCAGATACGCGGGAGCGTCCGCCACCTCCGCCAGCAGCGCGGGCAGCTGGGCGACGAGCTGTCCGCTGCGCATCAGGTGGATGCCGGTGAGCAGCACCCGGAAGGTGTAGAGCAGCGGCTTGAGCTCGCCGTTCTTCTCGAAGAGCCGCCACTGGGTCCCGGCGAACCCGCGGTAGTGGTGGGCGTGGTGGCTGGTGAGCACGGCCGGCGCGAGCGCGACGAGCTCCGCGTGCGCGTCGGTGGTGTGCACGACCAGCGGGGAGAGCAGCTGCTCCAGGACGTAGCCGTTGTTCCGCAGCATCAGCCGGACGAACTTGCGCAGGTCGTGCGTGACGAGGTCCAGCTCGACCCCGTCCCGGTGCCACATCCGGGACCGGGTCTCGTCCGGCTCCCTGAGCCCCACCAGGTCGGCCACCGGAAGGAGGTGCACTCCGCGCAGGTCCACGTCCGAGTCCTGGGACGGGAAGCCGTACAGGTGCGCTCCGGAGACCGTCGCGAAGAGCAGCGGGTCGCGCTGCTCGGCGACGACGGAGGTGAGGTCGATGTGCAGGTCGGGGCTCAGGTCCACAGGCATCGGTCAAGCGTCCCAGAGCGCCCCGAGCTCCTGGAGCTCGGCCCCGTGTTCTATTCGGGCCGTCCACTCCGTGGGCCAGGCGTCCGCGCCGAGGTGGGCGCCCGCGAAGGCGCCGGTGAGGCAGGCGATCGAGTCCGAGTCGCCCGATGTGCAGGCCGCCCTGCGCAGGGCGGTGACCGGGTCGTCGACGAACATCAGGAAGCACAGCAGGCCGGTGGCGAGGGCCTCTTCCGCGATCCAGCCCTCACCGGTGGCGAGGCAGGGGTCGGTCTCGGGGGAGGGCGAGCGCAGCGCGTCCCTCAGCCGCGCCAGCACGCCCAGGCACTCGTCCCAGCCGCGCGCGATGAAGGCCTGGGGCGTCGCGTCCCCGCCCCGCGTCCACAGCTCGCCGAGCCAGCGCTCGTGGTACGTCTCGCGGTTCTCGTACGCGTACGACCGCAGCAGTCCGACGAGTCCCGTCGGCTCGGCGCCCTCGGCGAGCAGCCGCACGGCGCGGGCGGTGAGGTCGGAGGCGGCGAGCGCGGTCGGGTGGCCGTGGGTGAGGGCGGACTGGAGCTGGGCGGCGCCCGCCCGCTGCTCGTCACTCAGGCCGGGCGCGAGTCCGAGCGGCGCGACGCGCATGTTGGCGCCGCAGCCCTTGGAGTGCACCTGGCCGGCCTCCTCCCAGGGCTTGCCGGTCTTGAGGAGGTAGCAGGCCTTCAGGCAGGTGTTGCCGGGCGCGCGGTTGTTCTCCGGCGACTGGTACCACGCCACGAACTCCTCGCGCAGCGGCCGCTCCAGCCGCTTCGGACCGAGGAGGCCGCGGTCCATGGCGGTGCGCAACCCGCGGCCGAGCGCGAGCGTCATCTGGGTGTCGTCCGTGATGAACGCGGGTTTCGGCAGCTCCATCCCGCGCCAGGGCCCGCACTTGGCGAGGATCGACGGTACGTCGTTGAACTCCGTGGGGAAGCCGAGTGCGTCCCCGAGGGCGAGGCCCAGGAGGGAGCCGGTGGCGGCGCGCTTCATGAGGGCCGTCCTTCCGGGGCGGGGCGGAGCAGCGGCGGGTGCAGGGCGGTGGCGGTGCCGGCCCGGAAGAGGGCCGCGGGCTTGCCGCGTCCGCCGGTCAGCCGGGCCGCGCCGGGGATCGCCTCGACGAGCCCGGCGGTGCCGACGACCTTGCGCCGGAAGTTGGCGGGGTCGAGCTCGGCGCCCCACACCGCCTCGTAGACCTGGCGCAGCTCGCCGAGCGTGAACTCGGGAGCGCAGAAGGCCGTGGCGAGCCCGGTGTACTCCAGCTTGGCGCCGACCCGGTCGTGGGCGTCGGCGAGGATCCGGTCGTGGTCGAAGGCGAGCGGCCGGTACGTGGCCGGGCTGTACGGCAGCCAGGCGGCGCGGGCCGCGTCACCGCCGCCGCGGACCTCCGGCGGGTCCGGCACCAGCGCGGCGAAGGCGACGGAGACGACCCGCATGCGCGGGTCACGGTCCGGGTCGCTGTAGGTGCGCACCTGTTCCAGGTGCAGCCGCCCGACGTCCGCGATCCCGGTCTCCTCGGCGAGCTCACGCCCCGCCGCCTGCTCGGCCGACTCGTCGGGCAGCACGAATCCGCCGGGCAGCGCCCAGCGCCCCGCGTACGGCTCCTGGCCCCGCTCGACGAGCAGCACGTGCAGCGCGCCGTCCCGGACGGTGAACACCGCCAGGTCGACGGTGACGGCAAAGGGCTCGAAGGCGTACTTGTCGTATCCCTGCATGCACAACCACCCCCCTCTCTTTATGGTCTTGATGACTATAAAGAGAGGGGGGTGGTTCAGGCAAGCGATTCCTACAGGTCGACTTCCTGCATCAGCATGCCGACCTCCGTGTTGGAAAGCCGCCGCAGCCAGCCCGACTTCTGATCGCCCAGGGTGATCGGCCCGAACGCCACCCGCACCAGCTTGTCGACGGGGAAGCCCGCCTCGGCGAGCATGCGCCGCACGATGTGCTTGCGGCCCTCGTGGAGGGTGACCTCGACGAGGTAGTTCTTGCCGGTCTGCTCGACGACGCGGAAGTGGTCCGCGCGGGCGTACCCGTCCTCCAGCTGGATGCCGTCCTTGAGCTGCTTGCCCAGGTCACGCGGGATCGGGCCCACGATGTGCGCGAGGTAGACCTTCTTCACGCCGTACTTGGGGTGGGTCAGGCGGTGCGCCAGCTCGCCGTGGTTGGTGAGCAGGATGACACCCTCGGTCTCGGTGTCGAGCCGCCCCACGTGGAACAGCCGCGTCTCGCGGTTGGTCACGTAGTCCCCCAGGCACTGGCGACCCTCGGTGTCCTCCATGGTGGAGACGACACCGGCGGGCTTGTTCAGCGCGAAGAACTGGTACGACTGCGTGGCCACGGTCAGACCGTCGACCTTGATCTCGTCCTTCTCGGGGTCGACGCGCATGCCCTGCTCCAGGACGATCTCGCCGTTGACCTCGACGCGCGCCTGCTCGACCAGCTCCTCGCAGGCGCGGCGCGAGCCGTACCCGGCACGGGCCAGGACCTTCTGCAACCGCTCGCCCTCCTGCTCGGCACCCGGGAAGGTCTTGGGCAGGCTGGTCTTCGGCTTGCCCGCGTACCGCTCGCGGTTGCGCTCCTCGGCCCGCGCGTCGTACTCACGGGAGGTGGCAGGGGCCCAGCGGCCCCGTCCGCTGCCCTGGCCCTGCTTGGGCCCGCCCTTGGCGCCGCCGCGCGCCGAGGCGCCGCGGCCCGACTTCGGACCGTTGCGCGTGCCGTCGGCACCCACGTCGTAGCGCCGCTCCTCCGGACGCGGCTTCTTCGGACGGCCGGAGCCGCCCTGCTTGTCATCGCGGTTGTTCCCGGCCCCGCGGTGGTTACCGCGGCCACCGCTGCTCCCGCCGCGGCCGCCGCTGTTGCCACCACGGCTCCCGCCGTTGTTTCCGCTGCTGTTCCTGCCGCTGCTGCTTCGCATCAAAAGTTCCGTCTAGTCGGCTGAGTCCTGGGTGTACTCGTACCCCGGCGCATCGGGTGCGTCCGGGTCGAACGACGGAACGCCTTCCTGCGTCTCTCCCTCGATCGCGTCCGCCTCGGGGAGGAAGGGCGCGAGCTCCGGGAGCTCGTCGAGGCCGCGCAGGCCCATCCGCTCCAGGAAGTAGTTCGTCGTCCTGTACAGGATCGCACCTGTTTCGGGTTCCGCGCCCGCCTCCGCCACCAGACCCCTCTGGAGCAGGGTGCGCATCACGCCGTCACAGTTCACGCCGCGCACCGCGGAGACCCTGGAACGGCTGACCGGCTGGCGGTACGCGACGACCGCGAGGGTCTCCAGGGCCGCCTGGGTGAGCCGCGCCTGCTGCCCGTCGAGGACGAAGCCCTCCACCGCGGCGGCGTACTCCGGGCGCGTGTAGAACCGCCACCCGCCCGCGACGAGCCGCAGCTCGAAACCGCGCTTCTGGACGGTGTACTCGTCGGCCAGCTCCCGCAGCGCGTCCGCGACGGCCCGTCTGGGCCGCTGGAGGATCTTCGCGAGGTGCTCCTCGGTGGCCGGCTCGTCGACGACCATCAGAACGGCTTCCAGGGCGGGCCGCAGCTCCAGGTCCGCGACACCGCCCGGCCCCGCGGGGTGCTCGTTCACGCCTTCTCCTCCATCGGTTCGGGGGCCCGGTCGAACTCGTCGGTCACGGCCGGCTCCCCGGCGCCGTCCCCGCCGGTCCACCGCACCATCAGCTCGCCCAGCGGGTCCTCCTGGTCCAGGGCGACGGCCTTCTCGCGGTAGAGCTCCAGGAGGGCGAGGAAGCGGGCCACGACCGTGAGGGTGTCCCCCGCGTCCGCGACGAGCACCTGGAAGCTGGCCTCGCCCCGCTCCCGCAGCCGGGCGACGACGAGCCCGGCCTGTTCCTGCACGGAGACGAGCGGGGCGTGGATGTGCTCCACGTACACCTGTGGCTTCGCGCGGGGCTGCATCGCCTTCACGGCGAGCCTGGCGAATCCTTCCGCCCCGATGCTGATGACGACTTCCGGCAGCAGCTCGGCGTGGTGCGGCTCAAGGCCCACGGTCCGCGGATAACGCCGCGCCTCGTCGTCGAGCCGCCCGCTGAGGATGTCCGCGACCTGTTTGTACGCGCGATATTGCAGCAGCCGCGCGAACAGCAGGTCCCGTGCCTCCAGGAGCGCCAAATCGGCCTCGTCCTCGACCTCGGCGGCGGGCAGCAGCCGCGCCGCCTTGAGGTCGAGCAGGGTGGCGGCGACGACCAGGAACTCGGTCGTCTGGTCCAGGTCCCAGTCGGCCCCCATGGCCCGGATGTGCGCCATGAACTCGTCGGTCACCTTCGACAGGGCGACCTCGGTGACGTCCAGCTTGTGCTTCGAGATCAGCTGGAGCAGCAGATCGAAGGGCCCTTCGAAGTTCGCGAGGCGAACCTTGAACCGCCCGTCGGCAAGTTCGGCGGGTTCCAGGGGTTCGGCGGGTTCCGCGGGCTCGACGGAGTCGGCCGGGGGTTCCGGGGCCGAGGTCGGTTCCTCCACCGCGACCCGCTCCACGGGCGCCGCGCCGGGCCCGCGGCCCAGGGCGCGGCGGCGGGAGGGCGGGGGCGGTACGGATGCACTGTTCGAGGCCATGAGGCCAGAAACGCTACCCCTACCGCCCGCGCAGCCGTCGTACGAGAATGCTCGCGTCCCCGCGGGACTCCAGATCGGCGAGGACGACCGCGACGGCCTCCCGCACGATCCGCCCGCGGTCGACCGCGAGCCCGTGCTCGCCGCGCAGCACGAGCCGCGCGTGTTCGAGGTCCATCAGCTCTTCGGCGGAGACGTACACGGTGATCTTCTCGTCGTGCCGCTCGCGCCCGCTGGGCCGCCGGTTGGCCGCCCGCGCCCGCCGCCGCGCCTGCGCGGTCGAGGAGCCGGACTTGCCGCCGCCCTGGGCGGCCGAACCTTCCTGCGCCGAGGACGCCCCCGACGCCGAGCGCCGTCCGGCGCCCTTGTCGGCGTCGCCCGCGGTACGGCTGCGGGACTCGCCGGAGCCGGACTCCGCGTCGGTGGCCGCGTGTTCGGCGGGGTCACCGCCGTCGCCCTGCGCCGCCGTCTCCTCGGCCGACGCGGCCGTCTCGTCGCTCTCGCCCGCCGGCGCGGGCACCTTCGCCTCGCCGTTCGCCTGGCGGCGCGGGGACGACGACTGGAGCGCCATCCCCCCGGTCGTACGGAACAGTTCGTCGGCCCCGGGCAGACTCACTCGGCGTGACACCGGGCGAGCACCTCCCTGGCGAGCTGGCGATAGGCGGCCGCGCCGACCGAGTTGGAGGCGTACGTCGTGATCGGCTCACCGGCGACCGTGGTCTCCGGGAAGCGGACCGTGCGCCCGATGACCGTGTGGTAGACGTGGTCGTCGAAGGCCTCGACCACGCGCGCGAGCACCTCACGGCTGTGCACCGTGCGGGAGTCGTACATGGTCGCGAGGATGCCGTCGAGCTCCAGGTCGGGGTTGAGCCGCTCCTGGACCTTCTCGATGGTCTCCGTCAGGAGGGCCACCCCGCGCAGCGCGAAGAACTCGCACTCGAGCGGCACTATCACCTTGTGAGCGGCCGTCAGGGCGTTCACGGTGAGCAGGCCGAGCGAGGGCTGGCAGTCGATCACGATGTAGTCGTAGTCCTGCATCAGCGGCTTCAGCGCGCGCTGGAGCGTGGACTCGCGCGCGACCTCGCTCACCAGCTGGACCTCGGCCGCGGACAGGTCGATGTTGCTGGGCAGCAGGTCCATGTTGGGGACCGCCGTCTTCAACAGCACCTCGTCCGCGGCCATGCCGCGCTCCATGAGGAGGTTGTAGACCGTGAGGTCCAGCTCCATCGGGTTGACGCCGAGGCCGACCGAGAGGGCGCCCTGCGGGTCGAAGTCGACGAGCAGGACCCGGCGTCCGTACTCCGCGAGGGCCGCGCCCAGGTTGATGGTCGACGTCGTCTTGCCGACGCCGCCCTTCTGGTTGCACATCGCGATGATCTTGGCGGGCCCGTGGTCCGTCAGCGGGCCCGGGATCGGGAAGTACGGCAGCGGGCGCCCCGTGGGGCCGATGCGCTCGCGGCGCTGGCGGGCCGCGTCGGGCGCGAGCGTGGCCGCGTACTCCGGATCGGGCTCGTACTCGGCGTCGGGGTCGTAGAAGTGCCCCTGGGGCAGTTCCTCGTAGTCGGCGAGGTGGGTGTGGGTGTTATCGCCACTCCGGTCGCCGGCCATGGCGTTCACGTGATGGCCATCCATGCTCTGGGGTGCTGACTGTGTCGGCTTTGGGCTCTGCCGGGCTTCGAAGGTGCGGACAGCGACCGAGCCGACGGCCTCGAGCCCCACGGGACCCTGGTCCCGTGCAGACGTTCCTGGTTGACCACCCCCGGGAGCAAATGTCGACTCATTCACAAGTCGTCTTACCTCCTTGGTGACCAGGAAATTTCTCGATAGGTCAGCGTGGCACCATGCCGACGGTTGGCGACTCTATGGCGTGTCACCGGTCCACAGCAACACAATCCGCCGGACCCGGCCCGATGTGTCGGCAATGGAACACCCTTGTGTCAAGGGCATGCGGCCCGCCATCGACACATTTCCGGGGTGGGCGAAACGGTTAAAGGGTTACGTTCAAGGCCAGTTGAGCGTGTCCGCACTGATACGCACACGGCCGGACCCCTCTCAAGGTCCGGCCGTGGGCGTGAGATTGACGACTTTCGTTGACGAAAGCGGTCAGGTTCAGCCGAGGAGCGACTCCAGCTCGACGTGGTCGAGACCGTGGGCCTCCGCGACCTCCTTGTAAACGACCTTGCCGTCATGGGTGTTGAGACCCAGGGCGAGGGCGGGGTCGCGGCGCAGCGCCTCGGCCCAGCCGTTGTTCGCCAGCGAGACGATGTACGGCATGGTCGCGTTGGTCAGCGCGTACGTCGAGGTGTTCGGCACCGCGCCGGGCATGTTGGCGACGCAGTAGAAGACCGAGTTGTGGACCGGGAAGCTCGGCTCGGCGTGCGTGGTCGGGCGCGAGTCCTCGAAGCAGCCGCCCTGGTCGATCGCGATGTCGACAAGGACACTTCCCGGCTTCATGCGGGAGACGAGCTCGTTGGTGACCAGCTTCGGGGCCTTGGCGCCCGGGATGAGGACGGCGCCGATGACGAGGTCGGCCTCCAGGCACGCCTTCTCCAGCTCGAAGACGTTGGAGACGACGGTCTGGATCTTCGTACCGAAGATCTTGTCCGCTTCCTTGAGCTTGTTGATGTCCTTGTCGAGCAGGGTCACGTGGAAGCCCATGCCGATGGCGATCTGCGCGGCGTTCCAGCCGGAGACGCCGCCGCCGATGACGACGGCCTTGCCCGCGGCCACGCCCGGGACGCCGCCCGGCAGGACGCCGCGGCCGCCGTTGGCGGCCATCAGGTGGTAGGCGCCGACCTGCGGGGCGAGACGGCCCGCGACCTCGGACATCGGGGCGAGCAGCGGGAGCGCGCGGCCCGCGGTCTCGACGGTCTCGTACGCGATGGCGGTGGTGCCCGACTCCAGGAGCGCGTCCGTGCACTCCTTGGACGCGGCCAGGTGCAGGTAGGTGAAGAGGGTCTGGTCCTTGCGGAGGCGGTGGTACTCCTCCGCGATGGGCTCCTTGACCTTGAGGAGCAGGTCCGCGGTGGCCCAGACCTCGTCGGCGGTGTCCAGGATCGTGGCGCCGGCCGAGACGTACTCGGCGTCCGTGATCGAGGAGCCGACCCCGGCGTTCCGCTCGATGACGACCTGGTGGCCGTGGCGCACCAGCTCGTGCACACCGGCGGGGGTGATGGCCACCCGGAACTCGTTGTTCTTGACCTCGCGGGGGATGCCGACCTTCATCGTCGATCACGGTCCTTGGCTCAGGGGATTTTTCGGGCAATGCAACGCATACCGGTGCGCGTGGGGGCGCAGCGGGAGACACCGCAGAGGTATGCGGCGGAGCCAGTCTAATGAAGGATTTCGCGCTGTCTAGCCTTTCAATACTTCAATCTTCCGCAGATGCACTACGGATTTCGCAGGCGGAAGGCTCCGCTCCACCATTTGTTTCAAGCCTCGGCCCCGGGGAGAGCTCACTTCCCAGCATGCGCTCGGCCGCGGCCCGGTGCAGCCGGGCGGCCGCCGGGTCCCCGAGCCGCTCCAGGGTGTCGGCGAGGCGGAGCTGCAACGCCGCCTGGAGGCGGACGTCCTTGGCGTGCCGCGCCAGCTCGACGGCTTCCTGGCAGGTGCGCAACGACTCCTCGGGCCGTCCCGCGTACTCCTGCACCCGGGCCAGCTCGCTCAACGCCCTTGCCTGGGCGGGCACATCGCCGTTCCTGCGGTGCCCGGTGACCGCCGAACTCCAGTTGCGCAGCGCCTCGCCGTAGCGCCCGGCGTAGGTGTGCACCGCGCCGATCCGGCCGTAC
Organism: Streptomyces sp. NPDC030245; assembly: GCF_055572995.1. Taxonomy (NCBI): domain Bacteria; kingdom Bacillati; phylum Actinomycetota; class Actinomycetes; order Kitasatosporales; family Streptomycetaceae; genus Streptomyces; species Streptomyces sp. NPDC030245. The sequence goes on from NZ_JBVICF010000005.1 coordinate 592,424, forward strand.
AGCCTGGCGGCGTCCGCGCGCTCGTCGCGGGCCAGGCGCTGGACCAGTGCGCGGCCGAACCAGTCGGAGGCCCGCGGCCAGTCCCCCAGCTCCTGATAGGCGCCGCCTACGGATTCCATCGCGCGCCCGGTCGCGTACGGATCGTTCGCCGCGCGTCCCGCGTCGAGCGCCGCGCGGTAGCGGACCAGCGCGTCCCGGGTCCGCCCCGTCCACGCGTCCAGGTCCGCGAGGTTCAGGAGCGCCGCCGCCTGCTCGCGCGGCAGGTCGCGCCGCTCGGCCACGTCCAGGACGAGGCGGTGGATGCCGTACAGCTCGGGGGCCGCGGCCTCGGTGCCGCGGTGTGCGACCAGCGCCCTGACCAGCGCCGCCATCAGGCGCCGCGCGAGGGTGTCGAGCTCGCCGTCGGCCACCGCGAGCCGGGCGGCGGCGAGCAGCGCCGGCTGCCGGACGCGCAGCCACTCGGCGGCGGCGGGCGGTCCGGGGAAGCGCAGGGCGCGCGGCAGCCCCGCGAGCTTCTTGCGCGCGGCGGAGGTGTCCGGTTCCGTGACGGCCCGGCAGGACTGGAGCAGGCGCACGGTCCGCTCCAGCATCCGCGCCCTGGCCAGCTGGATCTCGGCGGGGCGGTCCTGGCTCCCGGTACGAGCCCTGAGCAGCGGGACCAGGCAGCCCGGCACCTCGTACTGCGGGAGCGGGGAGTCCACGGCCCGCAGGAGCCCGAGGGCCACGAAGTCGTCGAGCGTCGTCCCGGCCGCGGAGACCGAGCAGCCCGCGAGCGCGGAGGCGGTGTGCGCGTCGATGTCCCCGGCCGGGGCGAGGGAGAGGAACCGCAGTATCCGCGCGGCGGCCGAGGGCAGCGAGGCGTAGGTGTGAGCGAAGACACGTGCCAGGGCCGAGCCCTCGTCGGGCATGTCGTGCACCCGCTTGGCGAGGTCGGCGACGGCCGCCTTGGGCCGCGCCGCGAGCCAGCCGCCGGCGAGGACGAGCGCGGCGGGATGCGCCGCGCACGCCTCGACGAGGGATTCCGCGGCGCGCGGGTCGACGGTGATGCGGACGGGTCCCGCGGCGCGGGCGAGGAGCTCGACGGCGGCCTCCTTGTCCAGGCCGCCGAGGGTGCAGGGCCGCACGTCGGGGATGCCGGTGAGCGGTCCCTCGGAGACCGCGACGACCAGGCAGTCGGGCGTCTCCGGAAGCAGCGGGTCGACCTGTTCGGCGTCGGCGGCGTCGTCGAGGAGCAGCAGCACCCTGCGGCCGGAAAGTGCCTCCCGGAGGAGGCCGGTGAGGTCGTCCTCGGCCGCGCCAGGGGGTGCGGGCACGCGCAGGGCGTCGAGGAGTTCACGGGCGGTGCGCTCCGTGGGCACCCGGCTGCCGTCGGGCTCCGTGAGGCGGGCGCGCAGCACCCCGTCGGGGTAGTCGCCGGCGAGCTGCCGGGCGAGTTCCCCGGCGAGCGAGGTGCGGCCCGAGCCGGGGCGGCCCGCGATCAGCAGCACGCGCGCGCGGGGGGCCTTGCGGCCGGAGAGGGTGTCGAGGCCCGCCCGGTCGATGTCGGCGCGGAGTTCCTTCAGTTCCCGGCGTCTGCCGATGAACTGACTCCTCGTCGGCTCCACCGGGGCACTCGCGGGCGGCGGCACCGCGCCGCCCGCGACACCGTCCGTGTCGACCGCCTGATCCGTCACGGGCCACGCTCCCGTCCGCCTGCGCACGAACCCGCCGGGACTTCGGGCGGGACGCTTTCAGAGCCTAGTTCAGGCCCCGCGTCCCTCCCGGTCGCGCAGCACGCACAAGTCACCCGATCGGATCAGCAGATCGTCATATCGGAAGGAGCTGGGGCCTCAAGGGGTGCTACGCCTCGAAGGGCCGGGCCGGCCAGGGGGCCTCGGCCGGGCGCAGCGCGTCGAGGCCGTCGCCGTTGAGGGCCGCGTACAGCGAGAGGGCGCCCACCACCAGGCAGTTGTTGTGCAGCTCACCGGCGAGCACACCGCGCACGAGCTCTTCGAGGGGGACCCGGGAGAGCTCCATGTCGGCCTCCTCCTCGAAGACCTCGAACCGCTCGCCCTCGGCCTCCGCGAGGTCGCGGGCGAGGAAGATCCGCACGGCCTCGTCGCAGCCGCCGGGGGTGGTGTAGACGTCGGTGAGGACACGCCAGTCCTCCGCCTTGACGTGTGCCTCTTCGTAGAGCTCGCGCTGGGCGGCGTGCAGGGGGTTCTCGCCGGGGACGTCGAGGAGGCCCGCGGGGATCTCCCAGAGCTTCTCGCGGACCGGGTGGCGGTACTGGCGGATGACCAGGACGCGGCCCTCGCCGTCGAGCGCGAGGACGGCCACCGAGCCGGGGTGGACCTGGTAGTCGCGGCGGACGACGGACCCGTCGGGCATGACCACGTCGTCGGTGCGCACGGAGGTCTTGTTCCCGACGAAGGGGGTCTCCGTCGCCGTGACCTGCCACTCCTCGGCGGTGTCCTTGATCGTCATGTCGCCCTGTCCTCCCACACGTGCAAACGAAAACCGGGGTACGCGCCCCACAAGGCGTGTACCCCGGCAACCGTATCGCTCAGGTGTCACTTACCGGACTTGGCGCCCGTCTTGCGCTCGACCGCCGCCTTCACCAGACCGGCGAAGAGCGGGTGCGGGCGCGTCGGCCGCGAGCGCAGCTCCGGGTGCGCCTGGGTGGCGACCAGGTAGGGGTGCACCTCGCGGGGGTACTCGACGTACTCGACGAGCTTGCCGTCCGGGGAGGTGCCGGAGAACTGGATGCCCGCCTTCTTCTCCAGGTCGGCGCGGTAGGAGTTGTTCACCTCGTAGCGGTGGCGGTGGCGCTCCTCCACGTACTCCTTGCCGTCGTACACCTCGCGGGCGATGGAGCCCTCGGCCAGCTTGGCCGGGTACATGCCCAGGCGCATGGTGCCGCCCATGTCGCCCTCGCCCGCGACGATGTCGAGCTGCTCGGCCATGGTGGAGATCACCGGGTGGGCGGTGGCGGCGTCGAACTCCGTGGAGTTGGCGTCCGGGATGTCCGCGAGGTTGCGGGCGGCCTCGATGACGATGCACTGGAGGCCGAGGCAGATGCCGAGCAGCGGCACCTTGTTCTCGCGGGCGTACCGGATGGCGCTGACCTTGCCGTCGACGCCGCGCTCGCCGAAGCCGCCGGGGATCAGGATCGCGTCGACGTCGCCGAGCTGCTTCTTGGCGCCCGCCGGGGTCTTGCACTCGTCGGAGGTGACCCACTTCACCTTGACGCGGGCCTTGTTCGCGAAGCCGCCCGCGCGCATCGCCTCGGTCACCGAGAGGTAGGCGTCGGGCAGGTCGATGTACTTGCCGACCAGCGCGACGGTGACCTCGTGCTTCGGGTTGTGCACCCGGTCGAGCAGGTCGTCCCACTGGGCCCAGTCGACGTCGCGGAACGGCAGGTCGAGCTTGCGCACGACGTACGCGTCGAGGCCCTCGGTGTGCAGCACCTTCGGGATGTCGTAGATCGACTTGGCGTCGATGGCGGCGACCACGGCGGCCTCGTCGACGTCGCACATCAGCGAGATCTTGCGCTTGATCGCGGTCGGCACGTCGCGGTCGGCGCGCAGCACGATGGCGTCCGGCTGGATACCGATGTTGCGCAGGGCGGCCACGGAGTGCTGGGTCGGCTTGGTCTTGAGCTCGCCGGAGGGGCCGATGTAGGGCAGCAGCGAGATGTGCACGACGAAGACGTTGTCCCGGCCGACCTCGTGGCGGACCTGGCGGACGGTCTCCAGGAACGGCAGCGACTCGATGTCGCCGACCGTGCCGCCGACCTCGGTGATGACGACGTCGACGTCGTCGGTGGCCATGCGGCGGATGCGGTGCTTGATCTCGTTGGTGATGTGCGGGATGACCTGCACGGTGTCGCCGAGGTACTCGCCGCGCCGCTCCTTGGCGATCACCTGGGAGTAGACCTGGCCGGTGGTCACGTTCGCCGAGCCGTCGAGGTCGACGTCGAGGAAGCGCTCGTAGTGGCCGATGTCCAGGTCGGTCTCGGCGCCGTCGTTGGTGACGAACACCTCACCGTGCTGGAAGGGGTTCATCGTGCCGGGGTCCACGTTCAGATACGGGTCGAGCTTCTGCATCGTGACGCGCAAGCCCCTAGCCTTGAGCAGCGCGCCGAGACTGGACGCCGTCAGACCCTTACCGAGCGAGGAGGCGACACCCCCGGTGACGAAGATGTGCTTGGTCGTCGTGGCTGTGCTGTTTCGGAAAGCAGCGGGCTGCATGGCCAAGAGGGGGCTCCCGTGGTCGCGGTCTGGAGGTGCGTACCGACGTCCTCACCAGGGATTCGGGGAGGCGCCGTCGCTGCGGTTCGGGGGTTCTATGACCACCGGCTCACGGGCTACCAGGGTATCAGCGACGGAACGAGGCTGCTTCCGGCCACGCTCCGCCACCAGACGCACACAAGGTGGTCACCGGACTCGCACGCCCTCACTTTTTTCCGCCCGCACCCGCTCTCACCTGGCGCTCACCCGTTCGGCGCAGCATCGTTGCCGGGAGGGGCGCGCGGATCACCGAGGTGCGTCGTATCCTGCTCAAACACTCGCTGCCGAGCCCATCCGGCACACGGCATCATCCCGCCTTGCACCCGGAACAAGCGCTCGGCAACGATCACTTGATCCCTGATCTGTAAGCGCCCCGCGGGGCGAACGTGGCCGTTCGACTGGAGATAGACGTGGCCGGGCGCATCGAGGACTACGCACTCATCGGAGACATGCAGACCGCCGCCCTGGTCTGCCGGGACGGCACAGTCGACTGGCTGTGCCTGCCCCGCTTCGACTCCCACGCCGTTTTCGCCGGCCTGTTGGGCACCGAGGAGCACGGCTTCTGGCGCCTCGGGCCCGCGTACGGCCCGGACGCGCAGCCACCCACTGCCGCGCGCCGTACCTACCGCGGCGATTCACTGGTGCTGGAATCCGAGTGGGACACGCCACGCGGCACGGTCCGCGTGATCGATTTCATGCCGCCGCGCGGCAGCGACTCACCGCAGCTGGTGCGGATCGTCGAGGGCGTCACCGGCCGGGTGCCGATGCACTCGGCCCTGCGGATGCGGTTCAGCTACGGCCGCGTGGTGCCCTGGGTACACAAGTTCGACGGGCGCACGGTGGCCGTCGCGGGCCCCGACTCGGTCTGGCTGGACACCACCGCCGAGACCTACGGCAAGGACCTCACCACCTACGCCGACTTCACGGTCTCGCCGGGTGAGCGGATCGCGTTCACCATCTCGTGGCAGCCCTCGCACAAGGAGCAGCCCGCGCTCGCGGAGCCCGAGGCGGCGCTCACCGCGACGGAGGACTTCTGGCGGGAGTGGGTCGACCACTGCACGTACCACGGCCCGTACCGCGAGGCCGTGATCCGCTCGCTGATCACGCTCAAGGCGCTGACGTACGCGCCGACCGGCGGAATCGTCGCGGCCCCCACCACCTCACTGCCCGAGGACGTCGGAGGCTCGCGGAACTGGGACTACCGCTTCACCTGGCTGCGCGACGCCGCGATCACGCTCTCGTCGCTGCTGCGCACGGGCTACCGCGAGGAGGCCCGCGCCTGGCGCGAGTGGCTGCTGCGCGCGGTGGCGGGCGACCCGGAGAACCTTCAGATCATGTACGGCATCGCGGGCGAGCGCGAGCTCGGCGAGACGGAGCTGGACTGGCTGCCGGGGTACGAGGGCTCGCAGCCGGTCCGGGCGGGCAACGGCGCGGCGGGCCAGCTACAGCTCGACGTGTACGGCGAGGTCACCGAGGCCCTCCACCTGGCCCACATGACCGGCCTGGCCCGCAACGACTACGCCTCACTCCTCCAGCTCAAGCTGATCCGCTACCTGGAGGACCACTGGAACGAGCCGGACGAGGGCATCTGGGAGGTGCGCGGCCCGCGCCGCCACTTCGTGCACTCGAAGGTGATGGCCTGGGTCGCCGTGGACCGCACCATCAAGCTCATCGAGTCCGGTGACGCGGACGGCCCGCTGGAGAAGTGGCGCGAGCTGCGCGACGACATCCACCGGGACGTCTGCGAGAAGGGCTACGACAAGGAGCGGAACACCTTCACGCAGTCGTACGGCTCGAAGGAGCTGGACGCCTCGCTGCTGCTGATTCCGCAGATGGGCTTCCTGCCGCCCGACGACAAGCGGGTCATCGGCACGATCGAGGCGATCCAGCGGGAGCTCTCGACGCCGGACGGCTTCATCCTGCGCTACCCCACGGCCGACGACGAGGAGAACCTGGACGGCCTGGAGGGTGACGAGGGGGCCTTCTTGGCCTGCTCGTTCTGGATGGCCGACGACCTCGCGATGATCGGCCGGGTCGACGAGGCCCGCAAGCTCTTCGAGAAGCTCCTGGCGCTCCGCAACGACCTGGGGCTCCTCGCCGAGGAATGGGACTCCAAGCTCCAGCGCCAGGTGGGCAACTTCCCGCAGGCGTTCAGCCACGTGCCGCTGATCGACACGGCGCTGCGGCTGACGGCGTCGGGGGCGTACGGCGGCTAGGGCCGTCAGCTCCGGCTCCGGACGGCGACGGGCCGCTGCCCGTCGCCGTCCGTGCGTTCGGCCACGTCCTCCAGGACGATGCGGCCGATGATCTCGTAGCGCCGCGGGTGCCTGACCCGCAGGTACAGGCCGAGCCCGAGGCCCCCGAGGAAGACCAGGCCGACGATCCAGGGGATGGCCTCGAACAGGAGCGAGCCGGCCGCCGAGCCCGCCGCGGTGTCCATGTTGATCACCAGCAGGACGACGACGGCGATCATGCCGAGGCCGCCCAGGAGCGGCGCGAGGAACGTCCTGAACCAGTGCCGGTCCTCGGGGTGGTTGCGCCGGAAGTAGCCGATCACCGCGAAGGAGCAGAGCGTCTGGACGATGAGGATCGCCATCGTGCCGAGGATCGCGAGCAGCGTGTACAGGTGGATGTACGGGTCCTGTCCGGTGAGCCAGAAGGCGGCCACGAGGGCGACGGCGATGACGGACTGGACGTACGAGGCGATGTACGGCGAGCCGTGCGCGGGGTGGGTCCGGCCGAGCGCGGGGTGCAGGAAGCCCTCCCGGCCGATCGCGTACAGATAGCGCGACGCGCACTGGTGGAAGGCCATGCCGCAGGCGAACGAGCCCGTGATGAGCAGCCACTGGAAGGTGTCGACCGCCCAGGCGCCGATGAAGCGGTGCGCCGGGTCGAAGAACAGGTCGAGCGGGCCCGCCGACCGGGAGACCTCGACCGAGCCGCTCAGGCCGCTGCCCGCGATGGTCATCCAGGAGACGTAGATGTAGAAGAGGCCGACGCCGACGACGGAGACGAGTGTGGCGCGCGGGATGACGCGTTTGGGGTCGCGGGACTCCTCGCCGTACATCGCGGTCGACTCGAAGCCGACCCACGACCAGAAGGCGAAGAACAGGCCGAGCCCGGCGGAGGTGCCGGTGAACGCGTTCCTCGGGTCGACCGGCTCGACGGGGATGCCGTCGGGGCCCCCGCCGTGCACCAGGACGGCCGTGGCCACCGCGAAGAGGACGGCGATCTCCGCGACGAGCATCACGCCGAGCGCCTTCGCGGTGAGGTTGATGTCGAAGTACGACAGGACCGCGGTCGCCGCGAGCATCACGGCCGCGTACAGCACCCACGGCAGGTCGACGCCCAGCTGGTCGAGGACGGTGGTCTGCGCGAAGTACGCGAAGACGCCCACGATGGACGCCTCGAAGACGATGTAGGCGAGGACGGCGAGCATTCCCGACGCCATGCCGGCGATGCGGCCGAGGCCGTGCGAGATGTAGCCGTAGAAGGCGCCCGCGGCGGTGATCCGCTTGGCCATGGCGACGTATCCGACGGAGAAGACCGTCAGGACGAGCGTCGCGAAGAGGTAGCCGGCGGGGGCTCCGGTGCCGTTGCCCGCGCCGACGGCTATCGGGAGGTTGCCGGTCATCGCCGTGATGGGCGCCGCGGTGGCGACCGCCATGAAGACGACGCCGACGACCCCGACGGAGTTCGCTTTGAGACGGTGGACCTCGGGTGTGCTGGGTTGCTCTGGCATGGCGGGCACCCTGCCGTCGAGTGACGTACGCCACAACCGGCAGAGGGTCGCGTAATTGCCGCGCGGGCACGACGAGTTGTCGGGCCGCGAGGGTCGGCGGCCTGCGCCGTGATCGGCCGGAGATGTGCCGCGGACGGGCGCGGCGGTAGCGTCCGCGCCATGGACAGTCAGGGCACTCAGGGCGGCATCACCGTGCAGCGCGCGCTGGAACTTCCGGGGCTGCGCGGTGGGCTCCCCGAGATCGTGGCGGGCGCGGAGCGGCTGCACCGGACGGTGCGGTGGGTGCACGCGGGCGAGGTGCCCAACATCGCCTCGCTGCTCAAGGGCGGCGAGCTGCTGCTCACCACGGGGCTCGGGCTCGGCGCGCGCCCGGCCGAGCAGCGCGCCTTCGTGCGCAAGCTCGCCGAGCGGGGCATCGCGGCGCTCGTCGTCGAGCTCGGGCCGCGCTTCACGCGGCTGCCCGCGGCGATCGTGGAGACCGCGCGGGCGGCCGGCCTCCCGCTGGTGCAGCTGCACCGCGAGGTGCCGTTCGTGACGGTCACCGAAGAGGTGCACACCGAGATCGTCAACGGCCACTACGCGCTGCTGCGGCGGGCCGAGGAGGTCCACCGGCGCTGCACGGAGGCGCTGCTCGGCGGGGGCGGCATACCGCAGGTCCTCGCCGTCCTCGCGGAGTTCAGCGGCAATCCGGTGTTCCTGGAGACGGCGGACGGGCAGCTCCTGTACGCCGCCGGGGCGGGCACCGAGTGCGCGGATCCGCTCCAGGTGTGGGAGGGGCTGCGGGGCCGTGCCGTCGACCGGGAGGGGCCGCCCGCGAGCGCGGTCATCGTGGACGTGCCGGGCGGCGGCCCCGGCGGCGGTTCGGTGCGGGCCCGGCTCGTGCTGCTCGCCGTGGAGTCGGCGCCGCTGCCGGTGCACCGCATCGCGGCGGAGCGGGCGGCGAGCAGCCTCGCGGTGGTGCTGATGCAGGCCCGCCAGGAGGAGGAGCTCGCGGCGCGCGGCCGGGGCGACTTCCTGACCGACCTCGCGGAGGGCCGGATCGCCGCCGAGGACGCCCCCGCGCAGGCGCGCGTCCTCGGTTTCAAGCCGGGGTCGGCCGACAGCCCGCTCCTGCCGGTGGTGATGCGGCTCGCGGACGGGCTGCCGACCGGCGGCGGCTGGGCGGTGCTCGCGCGGGCGGTCGCGGAGGAGCTGGCGTCGGTGGGGGTGCCCGCGCTGCTCGGTGTGCGTCCCGTGGAGGGCCGTGTGCCGGTGCTGCTCGGGCTGCGGTCGGAGTCCGAGCGGACCGCGGTCGCCGACCGGGTCGCCGCCGCGCTGCGGGCCGGGGTCGAGCGGGCCGGGATGCGGCGGCCCGGGGCGCAGCCGCCGGTCGTGGTGGTCGGGGTCGCGGGCGGCTGGGCGGCGGCGTCGGCGGGGCTGCGGCACGCGGCGGAGACGGCGACGGCCGCGCAGGGGCTCTCCGACCGCCCTTGGTACGACGCGCGGCGCCTCGACATCGACCTGCTGCTGTGGCGGCTGCACCGGCATGACGAGGACGGGGTCCTCGCGGCGTTCGTGGACCGGGCGATCGGCCCGCTGCGCGCCCACGACGAGCGGTCGAAGCCGCCGCTGCTGCCCACGCTGCAAACGTATCTGGCGCACGCGGGCCGCAAGGCGGAGACCGCCCGCGAGCTGCATCTCAACCGCCAGACCCTCTACAACCGGCTCGCCCGGATCAGCGAGCTCCTCGGCACCGATCTCGACGACCCGCAGACGGTGCTCGCGCTGAGCCTGGCGCTGCGGGCGCGCAGGCACGTGGCGTGACCCCGCGGCGCGGTCAGCTGTACGGCTGGGGCTGGGTCAACTCGTCGTAGACGCTGAGGACTTGGGTGACCGTGTCGTCCTCGGTCGGCCAGGTGGCCGCTTGGGCCGCGCCCCGGTCCTTCAGCTCCGCCCGGCGGACGGGGTCGGCGAGGAGGCGTACGACCGCGGTGGCGAGGGCCTCCGCGTCGCCGTACGCGACGAGTTCCGCCGCGTCGCCGACCAGTTCGGGCACGCCGCCGACCGCGGGCGCCACGAGCGGCACGCGCGCGTGGAGGGCTTCCTGGACGAGTACGGAGCGGGACTCCCAACTGCTGGGCAGCACCGCGAGGTCGGCGGCCGCGAGGAGTTCGGGGACGTCGTCGCGCCGTCCGACGAGGCGGGCCGGGAGCTGCTCCTCCTCGATGCGGCGCTGGAGGGCGGCCCGTGCGGGCCCCTCCCCCGCGACGACGAGGAGCGGCAGCGGGTCCAGGTGCCGCCACGCGCGCGTGGCGTCCAGGAGTACGTCGTATCCACGGTTCTGTTCGAGGGCGCCGACGGCCAGGATCAACGGGCGCTCCACGGCGCCGAGTTCGGCGCGGGCCTTGTGGAACAGGGAGTCGGTCTCGTCCGTCGGTTCCGGGCGGCGCGGCGCGGGCAGGGCGATGGGCGCGAGGCGGGCGTCGCGCGCGCCCCTGCTGCGGGCCCGGTCGACGAGGTCGGACGAGGTCCCGAGGACGACGGCCGCGGCCTTCGCGACGCGCCGCTCCAGGAGGCGCAGGAGGCGGGCGCGCGCTCCCTCGGCGTGGGCACGGGTGTGCCAGGTGACGACGAGCGGGGTGCGGCGCCCGGTGAGGGCGAGGGCGGCGCGGAGGGCGGCGTGCAGTCCGTGCGCGTGGACGAGGTCGGCGTCGGCGCAGGCCGCGCGGAGAGCGGCCACGGCGGCGGGGTCGCCGCTGCGGGGCACGGGGACGTGCCGGGCGCCGGTTCCTGTGAGGTCGTAGGTGCGGGCGGCCTCTTCGGGGGCGCACACCGTGACTCGCACGCCCCTGGCGGTGAGCCCCGCGGCCAGTGACCTGACGTGCGCGCTGCTGCCCGCGCTGCCCCCGCCGAGAACTTGAACGGTGTGCAGCGGCGTCTGTCCGTGCGGCGAGTGGCTGCTCACGTGGCTCACGTGGCCGGGGCTCCTGGGTCTGCGTCGGGCGGTGCTCGGACTGGTACTCGGGCAGATGCTGCGCCAAGGATGCCAGTCCGTACGGGCGTTCCGGCACTGCCGAAAGGTCACTTCCGCATTTGGACGGGCAACTCAGCGGACGGGATCACCCACATGGGTGATGGCGCTCAGAACGGACACGCGTACGGACCGTGCTGGAAACGGTCGTGAAATTCGCACAGCCAGGGCTCGCGGACGGCGGGCAACCGCGCCGGCGTACTGAGGAACACCCGCCGGTCGGGCGTGAACAGCCGGAAGGGATACGGCGGCAGCGGATCGTCGCCGGTGGGCACCTTCGGGCATGCCACCCGTCACGGGCACGGGCAACTGGACGCGCGGAAAGGCCATGGACAGCCAGACGCCGGCTTCGAGCGGCACGACGGCCGCGGCGCCGGACGGCTGCCACACCTCGCCCGTCCGTACTTCGGTTCCCGGATCAGCCGAGCTCCGCCCCCGCCGCCCGGCTGAGCCCGTCCCCGTACACCGCCGCGGCCACCAGCGCCGCGGCGTGCAGGGCCAGGCCCAAACGGCCGTTGCCCGCGGCGACGGCGGTGCCGAGGGCCGCGCCCAGCGCGTGTGCGCCGGTGTCGCCGGTCATCGCGCGCTCGGCGATGTCGTCGGGGAGCACGGCTGCCGCGGCCCCCATGGACGCGGCGGCGACGACCGCGCCCGGCCCCTTGCGCAGCAGCCCCGGCCCGGCGAGGGCGAGCACGGTCGCGCAGGCCCGTCCCGGCCGCACGTCGACGAGGTTCACGAAGTGCGCGGACCCGGCGATCACCACGCCCGCGAGGACCTTGTCCACGGGACGCTCCTTGAGCAGTGCCCCGGCGGCGAGCCCCGCCGTCGCGATGCCGAACAGCTTCACGGCGCCGCTGGTGACCTCGCCGCCGCGCAGCGCGCCCAGGTGCGCGCGGAACCCGCGGCGCGGGTCTCCGGCTCCCACCATGTCGTCGTACGCCCCGCAGGCACCGGCCGCGAGCACGGCCAGGGCGGCGGCCGCCCGCGGACGGGCGGGCAGCACGGCGGCACCGGCCGCGGCGCCGACGGCGGCAGCGGGCCCGGCGTACAGCTCGACGCTCTGTCCCGCGTAGTTCCGCCGCGTCCACCGGGCGGCCCCGCCGGGCGCGCGCGAGCGCAGCGCGGCACTCGCGGCACGGGTGACGACGGCGGCGGCGACCAGCGCGCCGAGCCGTCGGCCGGACTCGGATTCGATCATGCGATCACCCTACGTCCGGCCGCTCAGCGGGCGATCCGGCCGTCGCCCCGGGCCGTGGCAAGCAGCTCCTCCGCGTGCGCACGGGCCGTCTCGGAGTCCTCCTGGCCCGCCAGCATCCGCGACAGCTCCCGCACCCGCGCCTCGCCCTCAAGGACCTGGACCCCGGAGCGGGTCACCATCCCGTCGTTCGTCTTCTCGACGAGCAACTGACGGTCGGCGAACGCCGCGACCTGCGGGAGGTGCGTGACGACCACGACCTGCGCCGACTTGGCGAGGCGTGCCAGGCGCCGGCCGATCTCGACGGCCGCCTTGCCGCCGACGCCCGCGTCGACCTCGTCGAAAAGGTACGTGGGCACCGGGTCCGTGCCCGCGAAGACCACCTCGACGGCGAGCATCACACGCGACAGCTCACCGCCCGACGCGCCCTTGGCGATGGGCCGGGGCGGGGCGCCCGGGTGCGGGGCGAGGAGCAGCTCGACCTCGTCGACGCCCGCGGGACCGTACGCCACGGTGCGGCCCCCGACCTCCACGCCGTCGGACCCCTCGGGCACCTCCGTGCTGCTGATGGCGATCGACACGCGCGCGTGCGGCATCGCCAGCGAGGCGAGCTCCTCGGTGACGGCCGCGGCGAACCGCGACGCCGCCTCCTGCCGCGCGTCGGTCAGCGCCTGGGCGAGCCCGGCGAGTTCGGCGCGCAGCGCGTCCCGTTCGGCGGTCAGCTCCGCCAACCGGTCGTCGTCGCCCTCCAGTTCGGTGAGGCGCGCCGCGCCCTGCTCGGCCCAGGCGAGCACGGCGTCGATGTCCGCGCCGTACTTCCGGGTGAGCTGGGTCAGCGCGGCCCTGCGCTCCTCGACGGCGGAGAGCCGCAGCGGGTCGGCGTCCAGGTCGTCGGCGTATCCGGCGAGCTCGCCCGCCACGTCGCCGAGCAGGATCCCGATCTCGCCGAGGCGGTCGGCGAGGGCGGACAGGGCGGGATCGTGGGAGCGGACGGCTTCGAGGGCCCGTGAGGCGCCCGCGACCAGCGTCGAGGCGTCGACGACCTCGGGGTCCTCGGGGTTGCCCGCGAGCGCGGCGTGCGCGGCGGTGGCGGCGGAGGCGAGGGCCTCCGCGTGGCCGAGCCGCTCGGCCTCGGCCGCGAGTTCGACGTCCTCGCCCGCGCGCGGCTCGACCCCCGCGATCTCGTCGAGGCCGAAGCGGAGCAGATCCGCTTCCTGGGCGCGCTCCCGCGCGCGCGTGGTGATCTCCTCGACCTCGGTGGTGACGGCCCGCAGCCTGCGGTAGGCGGCCGTGTACTTGGCGAGCGGCACCGAGACCGCGTCGCCCGCGTACCGGTCGAGGGCGGCGCGCTGCCGGGCGGGCTTGAGCAGACCCTGCTGGTCGGTCTGGCCGTGCACGGCGACGAGGTCGTCGGCGAGTTCGGAGAGCAGCCCGACCGGCACCGAGCGGCCCCCGAGGTGCGCCCGCGAGCGCCCTTCCGCCGAGACGGTCCTGCTGATGAGCAGCGCCCCGTCGTCGAGTTCGGCCCCGGCCTCCTCGGCACGCACCACCGCCGCGGCGTCGGCGGGCACGGCGAGGCGCCCCTCCACCACCGCCGACTTCGCGCCGATCCGCACCAGGGCGGGATCCGCACGGCCGCCGAGCAGCAGGCCAAGGCTGGTGACCACCATCGTCTTGCCCGCACCGGTCTCACCCGTCACGGCGGTGAAGCCCGGCGACAGCTCGACGACCGCGTCGTCGATGACTCCGAGCGACCGTATCCGCATCTCCTCCAACACGGACACGACCTTACGAGGTCTGAGGCCCGGTGTGCGACGGGCCCTGGCCTCCGGCCGCGAAGGCGCAGGTCGAAACGGCGCATCCGCGGCCGCTGTCACCCGCTGGAGTGGGGGTGGGCACCTGCTGGAGTGGGGGGTGGGGTTATCCCCAGCAAGATCCACCAGCTCGCCGCATGGCTCCGCGCCCACACCCGCGGCGACCATGATCCACATGACGACAGGACTGGCACGGGCGGCGCTGCGCGCGCACCGCCCGGCATTTGTGGGCACGGGGGTGGCCGCGCTCTTCGCGGCGACCGTGGTGAGCGCGTCGACGATGATGCTCGGCACGACGAGCACCGACCGCGCCGGGCTCTCCGCACCGGCCCGCAGGCAGATCGCGGAGAACGGCGTGGGCGACATGGCGGTCGTCCTCCTGATCGGCTCCATCTACATGTCGATTTTCGTGGTCGTCTCGACGATGGGCACGGCCGTCGCGCAGCAGCACCGCGAGCTCGCGCTGGTGCGTTCCATCGGCGCCAGGCCCCGCCAGGTCCGCCGCGCGGTGGCCGTCCAGGCCCTCGCCGCGTCGGTCCCCGCCGCGCTCGCCGGCTTCGTGCTCGGCGGCTTCGCGGCCCGGTGGTGGCACGCCGGCATGGTCGACCACGGGCTGCTGCCCGCCGAGGCCGGCTTCCGCTTCAGCTGGCTCGCCCTGCCGGTGTGCGTCGGCGTGGCCGTGGTGACGACGGCCGTCGCCGCGCTCCTGTCCGCCCTGCGGTTCTCGCTGCTGCGCCCGGCCCGCGCCCTGAGCGAGGCCGCCACGGGCCGCCGCGGGCTCGGCATCCTGCGGGCGCCGCTCGGCGTGCTCGCGGTGGCGGGGGCCTGCTTCGTCTCCGTGCTCCTGTCGGAGCAGCCCGCGGGCGAGGCGGGCGAGGGCGCCTTCCTCGTCCTCATCCTCTTCTGCGTCGGCACCGGTCTGCTCGGCCCGCGCCTCATCGGCCCCGCGGCCTGGCTGGTCTCGGCGGCCGTCGGCCGGTTCGGCCCCGGCGCACGCCTGGCGATGCTCAACGTCCGCTCGCAGCCCCGCCGCTTCTCCGCCGCGGTCGTCCCCCTCGTCCTGGTCGTGGGCTTCGGCCTCACCAAGATCGGCATGCACACGACGGCCCAGCACCACACAGGATCCGCGGGCAGCGCGGGCGAGGTCTGGCTCGACTACGTGGGCACGGGGCTGTACGCGGGCTTCGCCGCCATCGCCGCGGCGAACACCCTCGCCATGATCTCGTTCGAACGCCGCCGCGACGTGGCGCTGCTGCGGGTCGTCGGCAGCCGGCGGGGGCAGGTGGGCGCGATGGCGGCCTGGGAGGCGGTGGTGGTGGCGGGAACGGCCCTGCTCCTGGGCACGGCGATCGCACTGGGCACGCTGGCGCCGATCCTCAGCACGGCGTTCGGCTCGGCGGTCCCGTACCTCCCGTGGCCGGTACCGGCGGCAGTGGCGACAGGCACGCTGCTCCTCACGCTCCTGGCCACGGGCGTCCCGGTACGCGCAGTGATGCGCAGACGAGCAGTCTCCGTACTGAGCAATACGTAAAAGCGCCGGGGGCGAAGGGTAACCAAGGGGCGCGGGGAACTGCGCGCCCAGCCACACACGACCCGCACCGCACAACCGCCCCCGGCGAGACCTAGTGGGGCGCCCCGCGCCACCCCGAAACCGGCAGCGCGAACTTCGCGACGAGCCGATCCGTGAACGACGCATGGTGCAGCCGCGCAAGCCGCACCGGCACCGCCCCCCTGCGCACCTCCACCCGCGCCCCGGAGGGCAGCTCCAGCGTCCGGCGCCCGTCGCACCACAGCACCCCGTGCGGTGTGTCCGGCTGCACCTCGACGGCGAGCACGGAGTCCGGCGAGGTCACCAGGGGCTTGGCGAACAGGGCGTGCGCGCTGATCGGCACCATGAGCAGCGCCTCGACCTCCGGCCACACCACGGGCCCGCCCGCGGAGAACGCGTACGCCGTCGAGCCGGTCGGCGTCGCGCACACGATGCCGTCGCAGCCGAAGCCGGTGACGGGCCGCCCGTCGATCTCCAGGACGACCTCCAGCATCCGCTCGGGCGACACCTTCTGCACGGCCGCCTCGTTCAGCGCCCAGTCGCGGTGCACGACGTCGCCGTTGCGGTGCACGACGACGTCGATCGTCATGCGCTCCTCGACCTCGTACGCCCTGGTGACCACCCGGTCGACGACCTTGTCGAGGTCGTCGCGCTCGGCCTCCGCGAGGAAGCCCACGCGCCCGAGGTTCACCCCGAGCATCGGCACCCCGGACGCCCGGGCGAACTCGGCGCCGCGCAGCAGCGTCCCGTCACCGCCGAGGACGACGATCAGCTCGCAGTCGTCGATGCACTCGGCGGTGGCCTCCTCGACCGTCTGGACCTCCGCGGGCAGCGTCAGGTCCACCGCCTCCGCGTCCAGGACCCGCACGCCGATGCCGCTGCGCAGCAGCCCCTGCACGACGAGCTCGGCGCTGCGGATGGCCGCGGGCCGTCCGGTGTGCGCGAGCAGGAAGACGGTACGAGCTCGGGTCTGGGTCACTCGGGTCTGGGTCAACGGGGCCCCTCCGCCACGGCACGGTCAACGTCCGCCGGGTCCAGCTCATCGGCCCCGGCGCGCAGCCACAGAAAGTACTCGACGTTCCCGGAGGGTCCGGGCAGCGGGCTCGCGGTCACGCCGCGCACCCCGAGGCCGAGCCCCCACGCCTGCCGTGCCACGTTGCGCACGGCGTCGGCCCGCAGCTCGGCGCTGCGCACCACACCACCGCTGCCGAGCCGCTCCTTGCCCACCTCGAACTGCGGTTTGACCATCAGGACGAGGTCCGCGTCGGGCGCCGCGCACCGCACGAGGGCGGGGAGCACGAGGCCGAGCGGGATGAAGGAGAGATCCCCGACGACCACGTCGACGGGGATGTCGTCGATGGCTTCGAGCGTCAGCTCGCGTACGTTCGTGCGGTCCTTCACGGTGACCCGGTCGTCGCTCTGAAGCGACCACGCGAGCTGGCCGTAGCCGACGTCGACGGCGACGACGTGTGCGGCGCCCGCGCGCAGCAGCACGTCGGTGAAGCCGCCGGTGGAGGCGCCGGCGTCCAGCGCGCGCCGCCCCTCGACGACGAGCCCCTGGGGCGCGAAGGCGGCGAGGGCGCCCGCGAGCTTGTGCCCGCCGCGCGACACGTAGTCGGGGTCGCTGTCGTCCTGCGAGACCACGATCGCGGCGGCCGTCTCGACCTGGGTCGCCGCCTTGGTCGCGACGGTCTTGCCGACCGCGACCCGGCCTGCGGCGATCAGCTGGCTCGCGTGCTCGCGCGAGCGCGCGAGCTTCCTGCGGACGAGCTCGGCGTCGAGGCGGCGTCGTGCCACTCCTGCCACGTTCGGTTCAGCTCCTGTTGTCGTACGAGGATGATGGCGGCGCCCCGGTGGGTGCCGGTGGGCCGGGGCGCGCGTCGAGCGCGGTCAGCGCGTCCCGCAGGCCCCGGTGTACATCCTCGTACACCTCGATGTGGCCGTCCGTGGCGAGGTGGTCGGCGTCACCGAGCCGGGCGAGCGAGGCGTCCACCTCGGCGTTGCCGGTGGGGGTGCGCTCGACGCCGAGGGGGGCGGGGGCCGCGGGGTCGTACGACGGCTCGTCCGGAGCGTGAAGCTCCGGTCGTACCGCCTCCCCTTCCCCGGGGCCCGCGTATGAGTCGCTCATGGCACGACGCTACCCCGAAGGCCTGGGGTACCGTCGATCACGATGGCGACCATGGCGGAGTGCCGTACCGCACTCGACAGACTCTCGGACACGCTCGCGTCCGCCGACGGCGACGTGCGCGGTGCCGCTGCCCTCGACCGCTCGCTGAGCTGCCACATCACCGATCTCGACGCCACCTTCACCGGCCGTCTCGGGAACGGCCGGATCACGGTGGTCGACGACCACCCGGGCCCGCCGCGCGAGAAGGCGCAGATCCGCCTCGCGATGACGGGCGACGACCTGGTGTCGATGGTGGGCGGCGAGCTCAACTTCGCGAAGGCCTGGGCGTCCGGCCGGGTCCGCCTGGAGGCGGGCTTCCGGGACCTGCTGAAGCTCAGGTCGCTGCTTTAGCCGGGGCCCGCCGCCCGGCGCGGGCGGCCGGGATCACCAGCGGGGTCCCCGTCTCCGGGTCGTCGACGACCCGGCACTGGATCCCGAAGGCCTGCTCCACCAGCTCCGCCGTGACGATCTCGGACGGCGGGCCCTCGGCGAGCACCGCGCCGTCGCGCAGCGCGATGAGGTGCGTGGCGTAGCGGGCGGCGTGGTTCAGGTCGTGCAGGACGGCGACGAGCGTGCGGCCCTGCTCCTCGTGGAGCTCGGCGCAGAGGTCGAGGACGTCGAGCTGGTGCTGGATGTCGAGGAAGGTCGTCGGCTCGTCGAGGAGCAGCAGCGGGGTCTGCTGGGCGAGTGCCATGGCGATCCAGACGCGCTGGCGCTGACCGCCGGAGAGTTCGTCGACGTAGCGCTCGGCGAGTTCGCGCACCCCGGTCGCCGCCATCGACTCGTCGACGATCCGCTCGTCGTCCTCCGACCACTGCCGCAGCAGCCCCTGGTGGGGGTAGCGGCCGCGGGCGACGAGGTCGCCGACCGTGATGCCGTCGGGCGCGATGGACGACTGCGGCAGCAGGCCGAGCGTCTTGGCGACCTTCTTCGCGGGCATCGACTGGATGACGTGCCCGTCGAGCAGCACCCGGCCCGCGGACGGCTTGAGCATCCGGGACAGGGCGCGCAGCAGGGTGGACTTGCCGCAGGCGTTGGGGCCCACGATCACGGTGAAGGAGTTGTCGGGGATCTCGACGGACAGCTTCGACGCGATGACGCGCTGGTCATAGCCGAGGGTGACGTCGTCGGCGACGAGCCGGTTCACAGCAGCACGCTCCTGCTTCTGGTTCTTGGTCTGGTTCGGGTCCGTGGCGGGGTCGCGGCGGGACTTCATATGCGGCCCGCCTTGCGCTGGGTGACGAGCAGCCAGAGCAGATAGACGCCGCCGAGCACGCCGGTGACGACGCCGACGGGCAGCTGGTCCGCGCCGAAGGCCCGCTGCGAGGCCCAGTCCGCGACGATCAGGAGCGTGGCGCCCATGAACATGGCGGGCATGAGGTTGGGGCCCGGCGAGCGCGTGAGCCGGCGCGCCAGCTGCGGCGCGGTGAGCGCGACGAAGCTGACCGGTCCGGCGGCGGCGGTGGCGGCCGCGGTGAGCAGCACGGAGGCCGTCAGCAGGACGAGCCGGGTGCGTTCGACGCGTACGCCGAGGGAGTTGGCGACGTCGTCGCCCATCTCCAGCATCCGCAGCGGACGCCCGTACACGAGCACGAGCGGTACGAGGACGGCGCAGAGCACGAGCAGCGGCCACACCTGCTCCCGGTCGCGGCCGTTGAGGGAGCCGGTCATCCAGACCACGGAACGGGCGGCGTCGACGAAGTCCGCCTTGGTGAGCAGATAGCCGTTGATGGCCGTGATGAACGCGGAGACGCCGATGCCGACGAGGACGAGACGGTAGCCGTGCACGCCGCGCTTCCAGGCGAGCAGATAGATGGCGAGGCCGGTGACGAGACCGCCGACGAGCGCGCCGCCCGCGACCTCGGCCGCGCTGCCCTGGAACAGGACGATCATGGTGAGCGCCCCGGCGGTCGAGCCCTGGCCGAGGCCGAGCACGTCGGGGCTGCCCAGCGGGTTGCGGGCGATGGACTGGAAGAGCGCGCCGCCGAGCCCGAGGGCCGCGCCCACCAGGAGTCCGACCAGGACCCGCGGCAGCCGCAGGTCGTTGATGATGAACTCCTGCCCGGCGTCGCCGTTGCCGAGGAGGGTGCGGACGACGTCGGCGGCCGGGATGGGGAAGTCGCCGGTGCCGATCAGGGCAACGCTCGCGGTGAGCGCGGCGACGACGAGGAGGGTGACGACCACGGCCGTGCGGACGTCGAGCCGGACGGAGAGGCCGCCCCTGGTGCGTATCGCCTTCACAGCTGGGCCACCTTCCGACGGCGTACGAGGAAGATGAAGACCGGCGCGCCGATGACCGCGGTCACGATGCCCACCTGGAGCTCCGAGGGCCGCGTCACGACGCGTCCGACGACGTCCGCGCCGAGCAGCAGGACCGGCGAGAGGACGGCCGCGTACGGCAGGATCCAGCGCATGTCGGGCCCGGTGAAGGAGCGCACGATGTGCGGCACCATCAGGCCGACGAACACGATCGGCCCGCAGGCGGCGGTCGCGGCCCCGCACAGCAGCGTCGCCGCCGCCATGGCCAGGATCCGCGTGCGGGTGAGGTGGGCGCCGAGCGCGCGGGCGGTGTCGTCGCCCATGGCCATGGCGTTCAGCGGCCGGGCAAGGCCGAGGGCGAGCACGGTGCCGATCGCGAGGAAGGGCAGCACCTGCTGGATGGTGTCCATGTTGGCGGAGGCGAGGGAGCCGACGGTCCAGAAGCGCATCTTGTTGAGCGCGGCACCGTCCATGATCATGACGGCTTGCAGATAGCCGTAGAGCGCCGCGCTGAGCGCGGTGCCGGCCAGCGCGAGCCGCACCGGGGTCGCTCCGCGCGAGCCGCCGAGGAGGTAGAGCAGTACGCCGACGAGCAGCGCCCCCACGAACGCGAACCACACGTAGCCGCTCAGCGAGGTGACGCCGAAGAAGCTGATCGCGCTGACGACCGCGGCCGAGGCGCCGAGGTTGATGCCGAGGAGTCCGGGGTCGGCCAGCGGGTTGCGGGTGAGCGCCTGGAGGACGGCGCCGGAGAGGCCGAGGGCGACTCCGGCGAGGACCCCGAGCAGGCTGCGCGCGAGCCGCTCGCCGACCACGACGTCCGCATACGTCCCCGTGTCGTGGAACAGTCCGTGCCAGACCTGGTCCATGGACATCGATTTGGCGCCGACCGCGACGCTCGTCAGGAAGACGAGCAGCAGGACGGCCACCGAGACGAGCAGCCCGACGCTGCGTATCGCCCGGCGTGCGGGGGGCGCGGGGGCGGTCGCCGCGCGGCTTCCAGGGGGACTGTCGACCAACACCGGGTTAGGTTAGCCTACCCTCGCACTCGCCTTCGACGAGAGACTCCGACGAGAGAAGCACCACCCATGCACGCAGCCCGGCGCACCCCGAGGCCCCCGCGATGACCGACTCCCCGTACCAGTACTTCGACGTCCAGGTGCTGCGCACCGAGCAGGTCACCCCCGCCATGATCAGGGTGGTCCTCGGCGGCGCCGACCTGTCCGGCATGGCGGCGGGCGGCCCCGACCAGCGCATCAAGATCTTCCTGCCGCACCCCGGCCAGGACAGCCCGGTCATGCCCGACACCGACTCCGGGGACACCGCCGCCTGGTACGCCGCGTGGTGCGCCCTCGACCCGTCGGTGCGCGGCATCATGCGCACGTACACGACCCGGCAGCTGCGCCGCGACCCGGACGAGCTGATCGTCGACTTCGCCGTCCACGACCCGGCGCCCTCGCCCGCCGACGGCCCGGCGACCAGCTGGGCCAGGACCGCGCGCCCCGGCGCCCGCATCGGCGTCCTCGGCCCGGTCGAGGAGGAGAACGCGGCGTACGACTTCCGCCTGCCGCAGGAGACCGACTGGCTGCTCCTCGCCGCCGACGAGTCGGCGCTGCCCGCCGTCGCGAACATCCTCGAGAAGCTGCCGGCGGGCCTGCCGACCCGCGTCTGGATCGAGGTCCACGACCTCGCCGACCGCCAGGACCTGCCCACCGCGGCCGACGCGGAGATCCACTGGCTCACCCGCGAGGGCGCCACCACGGACGCGATCCGCGGGGCGGACCTTCCCGAAGGCACCCCCTACGCCTGGATCGCCGGCGAATCCTCCACCGTCAAGGCCGTCCGCCGCCACCTCGTCGGCGAACGCGGCTTCGACCGCAAGAAGGTGTCGTTCTCGGGCTACTGGCGCAAGGGGACGACGACGGACCAGCTCATCGACAGCGGCGAAGAAGCCTGACACCGAAACCGCCGCACCGGTACCGCGCCCGCCAGGACCCTCCTCCTGAGCGGGCGCTTTCCGTCACGGCCCGCGCCGGGCCGCACATCCCGGACTCACAGCCCCAGCCGGGACAGCGCCTTCCCCGCGTCCAGCTCGCACACGCCGTCGCCGGCCTGCGTCCAGGCCGCCGCGCACAGCGCCCGCAGCCCGTCCATGGCCTCGCCCTCGCCGTCCAGCGCGAGCTCCTCGCCGCGCACCGAGGCGGTCCACCCGCCGCAGCCGAACCCGCCCTGCACCGGGCCGACTTCGGGCTGGCCGGTGAGCATCCCGCGCAGATCCGCGTCCACGTACGTCGGCCGGTGCTCGGGCCGCGCGGCCAGCAGCTGCGCGCCGTCCGTGACACCGGTCAGCACGAGCAGCGAGTCCACCTCCCCGGCGAACGCCCCCTCGATGTCGGTGTCCAGCCGGTCGCCCACCACCAGCGGCCGCTCGGCGCCGGTCCGCAGGATCGTCTCCCGGTGCATCGGCGGCAGCGGCTTGCCCGCGACCTGCGGCTCGGCGCCCGTCGCGATCCGGACGACCTCGACCGCCGCGCCGTTGCCGGGCGCGATGCCGCGGGCGCTCGGGATCGTCAGGTCCGTGTTCGAAGCGAACCACGGCACCCCGCGCGCGATCGCGTAACAGGCCTCCGCGAAGCGCCCCCACGCCAGGTCCGGCCCCCCGTACCCCTGCACGACCGCCACCGGGTCGTCGTCCGCCGACTCGACCGGCTCCAGCCCCCGCTCGCGCA
Organism: Streptomyces sp. NPDC030245; assembly: GCF_055572995.1. NCBI lineage: Bacteria > Bacillati > Actinomycetota > Actinomycetes > Kitasatosporales > Streptomycetaceae > Streptomyces > Streptomyces sp. NPDC030245. The sequence goes on from NZ_JBVICF010000005.1 coordinate 615,160, forward strand.
GCGCGACCCGCAGCCCCTCACCGCCGATCACCAGCACCCGCGCCCCCTCGGGCACCTGCTCGCTCACCAGGCGGGCCGCCGCCTGCGCCGACGTGATGACGTCCGAGCCGTCGGTCGGGATCCCGAGCTCCGTCAGATGCTCCGCCACCGCGTCCGGGGTGCGCAGCGCGTTGTTCGTGACGTACGCGAGGTGCATGCCGCCGTCGCGCGCCGTGCCCAGCGACTCCACCGCGTGCGCGATGGCCCGGCCGCCCGCGTACACCACCCCGTCCAGGTCGAGCAGAGCCGTGTCGTAGGCCTCACTCAGCGCCCTACCGCTGCCCTGCGGCCGTGTCCTCGCGGCCTTGTCGGCACTGCGGCCCGCGGTCTGGCTCATTACACATCGCTCCTCGCTCGATCCCACTCCCCCGATCATCGCTCATGCCACTGACACACATACGATGCCCTAATGAACACAGCGGGTCACACCGACGACAGCGGCCTCGACCTGATCCCGTTCCGGGGCGTGCGCTATGTCCCCGAACGGGTCGGCAGTCTCGCCGCGGTGACCTCACCGCCGTACGACGTGGTCGTACGGCCGGACGGCCTGCTGCACCTGGAGTCCGCCGACCCGCACAACATCGTCCGACTGATCCTTCCCCAGGCCACCACCCCGGCCGTCCGCAACCAACAGGCCGCGGACACCCTGCACACCTGGCTCGCCGAGGGCATCCTCGCCCCCGACACCGAGCCCAGCCTGTACGTCTACGAACAGCGCGACAGCGACATCCTTCAGCGCGGCGTCATCGGCGCGCTCCGCCTGTCGGAGGCGGCGGACGGCATCGTCCTGCCGCATGAGGGCGTCATGCCCCATGTCGTCGAGGACCGCGCCGCCCTGATGCGGGCCACCTCCGCCAACCTGGAGCCGCTGCTCCTGACCTACCGCAGTGACAGCGGGGACGACGAGGACGGCTCGGGGCGGCCCGAGGCCGGCGGCGCGATGGCCGTCATCGAGCGGACCGCCCTGCGCGAGCCTCTCCTGTCGACCACTACGGAGGACGGCTTCCACCACCGCCTGTGGTCCGTCACGGACCCCGCCGAGATCGCCGAGATCCGGTCGGACCTCGCCCACCACCAGGCCCTTATCGCGGACGGCCACCACCGCTGGGCGACCAATCTGCGCCTGCGCGCGGAGCACCCGTCACCGAGCGCCTGGGACTACGGCCTCGTCCTTCTGGTGGACACCGCCCGCTACCCGCTGCGAGTCCGTGCCATCCACCGCTACCTCCACAGGCTGCCGGTGGCCGACGCTCTCCAGGCCCTCGGTGACTCCTTCCGCATACGTACGGTCGAGGGCCCGCTCGACCACGCCCTCGAAGCCTTGGCCGAGGCCGCGGCGAAGAGCAACGCCTTCGTCCTCGCGGGCGACGGAGCCTTCCACCTCGTGCACCATCCGTCCCCGGACCTCCTCGCCCGGACGATCCCGGACGACCGCCCGGAGGCCTGGCGCACCCTCGACGCGACGGTCCTGCACTCCACCCTGCTCGACCACGTGTGGCGGATCCCCGACACCCCGGAGCACATCGCGTACATCCACGACACGGCGGCGACGGTCGAGAAGGCGGAGCGCGACGGCGGCACCGCGGTCCTGATGCACCCGGTCCGCGAAGAGGTGGTCCGCGAGCTGGCCCGGCAGGGCGTCACGATGCCCCGCAAGTCGACGTCCTTCGGCCCGAAGCCGGCTTCGGGCCTGGTCCTGCGCGACCTCACGTTCTGACCGCCAGTACGCAAAAAAGGGCGGGCCCCTTCAAGGGAGCCCGCCCTTTCCTGCCTACTGCCTACTGCCCGCGTCAGTCCTTGTCGCGCTCGTCGATGTCGCTGTCGTCGAGGCCGTCGGCGTCGGGGGCAACCACTTCCACGGCGTCCTCGTCATCGCCCAGCGCGTCCACGAACTCGACGCCGTCGAGCTCGGCGAGCCGGTCCGACGCGTCGGTGCTGCCGTCCTTGTCGGACTCGACGACCTTCGCGAACCACTCCCGCGCCTCGTCCTCGCGCCCGGCCGAGAGCAGCGCGTCGGCGTACGCGTACCGCAGCCGCGCGGTCCAGGGCTGCACGGAGTTCGACGCCAGCTCGGGGCTCTGGAGGGTCACGATGGCCGCGTCGATCTGGTCCATGTCGCGGCGGGCTCCGGCGGCGACGAGCCGCATCTCGACCTGCCCCGCCTTGTCGAGCTTGTGCACCTCGGGCGCGCCCGCCATCTCCAGCGCCTTCTCGGGCCGGCCGAGGCCGCGCTCGCAGTCCGCCATGACGGGCCACAGCTCGACGCTGCCGGTCATCCGCCGGGCCGCCCGGAACTCGGCGAGCGCCTCGCTGTACTTCTGGTTCGCGTACGCGGCGAAGCCGGCGGCCTCGCGCACGGCGGCGACCCTGGAGGCCAGCCGCAGGGCGATCCGCGAGTAGGCGTAGGCCTGCTCGGGGTCCTCGTCGATGAGCTTGGCGACCATCACCAGGTTCTTGGCGACGTCCTCGGCAAGCCCCTTGGGAAGGCTCTGCAGCTCCTGCTGTACGTCCTTGTCGATCTCGTGACCGGTGACGTCCTCGGGGATCGGCAGCCGCCTGATCGGCTCGCGGTCACGGTCGCGGTCGTCGCGCCCACCACGGTATCCACCGCGGTCGCCGTCCCGCCGGTCGTCGCGCCCACGGAACCCACCGGGGCGCCCGCCACGGTCGTCACGGCGCGGTCCACGCCCACGGTCGTCACGGCCCCGGTAGCCACCGCCACCACGGTTGTCGTCACGCCCACCACGGAACCCACCGCGGTCACCGTCACGCCGGTCGTCCCGACGATCGTCACGACGCTCGTACGGCCGGTCGTCGCGACGGAAGCCACCACGGTCACCGTCACGACGGTCATCGCGGCGGTCGTCGCGGCCGCGGAAGCCACCACGGTCACGGTCATCACGACGGAAGCCGCCACGGTCGCCACGGTCGTTGTCCCGCCGGTCATCACGGCGGTCATCGCGCCGGTCGTCGCGGCGGAAGGCGGGACGGTCACCGTCACGGCGATCGTCCCGGCCACGGAAGCCGCCACGGTCACGGTCGTCACGGCGCGGCCCACTGCTCGGCCGGTCGTCGCGGCGGAAGCCACCGCGGTCCCCGTCGCGGCGGTCATCGCGCCCGCGGAAGCCGCCACCACGGTTGTCACGGTTGTCGTCGCGACGGAAGCCGCCACGGTCGCCGCGGTCGTTGTCACGACGATCGTCCCTGCGGTCGTCACGACGGAACGCGGGCCGGTCGCCATCGCGCCGGTCATCGCGGCGGAAGGCGGGACGGTCACCGTCACGACGGTCGTCCCGGCCACGGAAGCCGCCACGGTCACGGTCGTCACGGCGCGGCCCACTGCTCGGCCGGTCGTCACGCCGGAACGGGGGACGCCCACCGCGGTCCCGGTCCCCCTCGCGACGGTCGCCACGGCTGTCGTCGCGACCTCGGTAGCCACCACTGCGGTTGTCGCCACGGCTATCACCACGGTTGCCGTCGCGGCGGTCGTCGCGGCCGCGGAAACCACCACGGTCGCCACGGTTGTTGTCACGACGGGGAGCCCCGCGGTATCCGCCCCGGTCACCACCGTCCCGGCCGCGCTGCTCGCGCTCCGGACGCTCGTCGGGAGAGTTGGGGGACATCGGTGACTCCTAGTCTTCGGTACCGCAGTCATTCTCGCGCAGCCTGGAGGCCGGCGCGCTTCGACAAAAACAAAAGGACCCTTGGTCCCAGCGTGGACGCTGGGACCAAGGGTCCTCCAAAAATTGTTCGGCGGCGTCCTACTCTCCCACAGGGTCCCCCCTGCAGTACCATCGGCGCTATGAGGCTTAGCTTCCGGGTTCGGAATGTAACCGGGCGTTT
>NZ_JBVICF010000006.1:0-432280 GCF_055572995.1 Streptomyces sp. NPDC030245
TGACTTTTGGCACGCTGTTGAGTTCTCAAGGAACGGACGCTTCCTTTGTACTCACCCTCTCGGGCTTTCCTCCGGGCGCTTCCCTTCGGTGTTTCGTGTTTCCAACCTTACCAGATCCGTTTTCCGTTCCGTTCCCGGTTCGGATTTCATTTCCGGTGGCCGTTGGAGGGCCTTTGCCTTTCGGCTGCCTTTCGGCGTGTCCACTACTTTAGCGGATTCCCTCCGCGACTCATAATCGAGTCCCGCGAGTTCGAATTCCGGCATGCGGGCACGCGGAATAGGACCCCGCCGAGGGGAAGTCGTTTGGTAGTGGTTGGCCGCTTCCGGCTGCTGGCAGATTGCCGTACCCGGTTCAAGCGACTCGGACTACCTTACGGAGGCACCGAACCCGCGTCAAGTCCGGCGGCGACGGGGCGTATGGGCCCGATAAGGGCTCACCGTAGGGTCGTTGGCCACCCAGAAGCGCCACGGGTGGACGCCGCCCTCGCCCGACACTCCTGTGCGGGGTCCGCTGCTGACCTGGTCGGACGGGACCGGGGTGCCGGTCAGTACGGAGAAGGGGGAGGACGGGTCACCGCAGACGTCGGTGCCGTCTAGCTGGCGGTCCACGTCAAGGGCGGTGGCCAGGCGTGCGGGGCCTTTGGCCAGTTCTTTGTCGTTGCGGGCCGAGAGTCGACGCTCGCGGGCCAGTTCCACGCCCTCGGTGATCTCTCCCGCGCGGAGCAGCACCGCGCTCGCCATGCCCTCGGGGCCGCACACCAGGTTCATGCAGTGCCACATGCCGTAGGTGAAGTAGACGTACATGTGTCCCGGCTGTCCGAACATCACGCTGTTTCGGGCCGTGCGGCCGCGGTACGCGTGTGAGCCGGGGTCGACCTCGCCCGCGTAGGCCTCCACCTCCGTCAGGCGGACTTCGATCGGGCCGGCCGCCGAGTCGCGCACGAGGATGCGGCCGAGCAGGTCCGGGGCGACCTCCAGGACCGGGCGGTCGAAGAAGTCACGGGTGAGAGGCGTACGGTCAGGGGTCGCGATCATGCCGTACGAGCGTACTGCACCTCGTCCTGGTTCACGGGTGGTCCTCGGGCCGCCCCGTTGCCAGGGTGGTGGTGCGGAACCGCGGGCGGTCCCCTCGCGTTTCTATCGATCAAGCATTCAAGTCGACGAGCCACAGGCGGCGGCCTGGGGATGGAGTGTCATGGGGTTCAAGAAGCTGCTCGCGAGTCTCGGGGCCGGCGGTGCCTCGGTGGAGACCGTGCTGACCGAGGTCAACGTGGTCCCGGGCGGCGTGGTCCAGGGTGAGGTGCGGATCCAGGGCGGGTCCGTGGACCAGCAGATCGAGGGGCTCTCCGTCGGTCTTCAGGCCCGGGTCGAGGTCGAGGGCAACGACCAGGAGACCAAGCAGGACATCGAGTTCATCAAGCAGCGGCTCGGTGGCGCCTTCACGCTTCAGGCCAATCAGGTGCACGCCGTGCAGTTCAGCCTGGACATCCCCTGGGAGACCCCGGTCACGAGCATCGACGGGCAGCAGCTGCGCGGCATGGACATCGGTGTGACCACCGAGCTGGAGATCGCGCGCGCCGTGGACTCCAGCGACCTGGACCCGATCATCGTGCACCCGCTGCCGGCGCAGCAGGCCATCCTCGACGCCTTCATCCAGCTGGGCTTCCGCTTCAAGAGCGCGGACATGGAGCGCGGCCACATCCGCGGTACGCGGCAGAAGCTGCCGTTCTACCAGGAGATCGAGTTCTACCCGCCGCAGCAGTACCGCGGGCTCAACCAGGTCGAGCTGAGCTTCGTCGCCGACGACCGCGAGATGGACGTCGTCCTCGAGATGGACAAGAAGCCGGGTCTGTTCAGCGAGAGCAGCGACTCGTTCCGTTCGTTCAAGGTCGGTCTGAACGACTTCCACGGCACCGACTGGGCGGCGTACCTGAACGAGTGGCTGTCCCAGGTCGGCAGCAAGCGCAACTGGTTCTAGGCTCGGAGCGGATCAGCGAGGACCAGCAATCAACCAGGAGGTGCCTACGTGAGCGAGCTCAAGAGGCCGCCGCTGCCCCATGACTTCCATCCGTCCGTGCCGTCGTTCACGGTCGTGAGCGAGGACTTCGAGCCGGGTGCGGTCCTTAAGGACGCTCAGGTCCAGGCGGCCGGGAACACCTCGCCGCAGCTGCGGTGGGAGGGCTTCCCGCCGGAGACCAAGAGCTTCGCCGTGACGTGCTTCGACCCGGACGCCCCCACGGGGAGCGGGTTCTGGCACTGGACCGTCTTCGACATCCCGGTCTCGGTGACCGAGCTGCCGGGCGGTGCGGGCAGCGGGAAGTTCGAAGGGCTGCCCGAGGGTGCCGTGCAGGTGCGCAACGACTACGGGGCGAAGGAGTTCGTGGGTGCGGCGCCGCCGCCCGGCGACCCGGCGCACCGCTATGTGTTCACCGTGTACGCGGTGGACCAGGAGAAGCTGGGTCCGGACTCGGACGCCACGCCCGCGGTCGTGGGTTTCAACCTCCGGTTCCACACGCTGGCGCGTGCTCAGGTGATCGCGGAGTACGCGGCTCCGGCGGAGAGCTGAGTGACCCTCAGATACTGAGCGTTCACCGATTGTTTGCCCGCCTCTGGTCATGGAAGTGATCAGAGGCGGGCATTTTTTATTGCGTTGTCCATCTCGGCGTGCCCGGCCAGAGTTGATCCCAGCCCGCCAGGCGGTGGGCCGGTGCATAGCGGGAGGTGGGCAGGTTGATGCGGGACACGCTGGTGCTGAACGCGAGCTTCGAGCCGCTCTCGACGGTGTCGCTCAACCGGGCCGTCGTTCTGGTGCTCCAGGACAAGGCCGTGGTCGAGCACGCCCACCCCGGACTGCGTGTGCGCGCCGCGGCGATCGACATTCCCGTGCCCCGCGTCATCAGACTGTGCAGGTACGTGCGCGTGCCGTTCCGAAGACAGGCTCCATGGTCACGGCGGGGTGTCCTGGTGCGGGACCAGCACCGCTGCGCGTACTGCGGCAGGCGCGCCACGACGGTGGACCATGTGGTCCCGCGGTCGCAGGGCGGCGCCGACTCCTGGCTGAACACGGTGGCGTCGTGCGCGATGGACAATCACCGCAAGGCGAACCGGACCCCGGAAGAGGCCGGTATGCCGCTGCTCCGCCAGCCGTTCGAACCGACGCCCGCCGACGCGATGCTCCTGTCGCTGGGCAAGGACCAGTTGGCCTCGCTGCCCGGGTGGCTCGCGCAACCCGCCGCCTAGCACCACGCCCGTGGCCGGACACCGATCGGTGTCCGGCCTTTTCGGGGTGCGTCAGTCGATCGGCGGCTGTTCGCGGCGCTCCTTGCCCTGTGCGGGCACCGAACCGCCGCCGCCTCCCAGCGGGCCGAAGTTGCCGAGTGCGCCGCCGAGGCCCTTGAGGGCGTCGCCGATCTCGCTGGGCACGATCCAGAGCTTGTTGGCGTCGCCCTCGGCGATCTTCGGGAGCATCTGGAGGTACTGGTAGGAGAGCAGCTTCTGGTCCGGGTCGCCGGCGTGGATGGACTCGAAGACCGTGCGGATCGCCTGGGCCTCGCCCTCGGCGCGCAGGGCCGCGGCCTTGGCCTCACCCTCGGCGCGCAGGATCGCGGACTGCTTCTCACCTTCGGCGCGGAGGATCTCCGACTGCCGTACACCTTCGGCCTGGAGGATCGCGGCGCGCTTGTCGCGGTCGGCGCGCATCTGCTTCTCCATCGAGTCCTGGATGGAGGTCGGCGGCTCGATCGCCTTGAGCTCGACGCGGTTGACGCGGATGCCCCACTTGCCGGTGGCCTCGTCGAGGACGCCGCGCAGGGCCGCGTTGATCTCCTCGCGGGAGGTCAGGGTCCGCTCCAGGTCCATGCCGCCGATGATGTTGCGCAGGGTGGTGACGGTGAGCTGCTCGATCGCCTGGATGTAGCTGGCGACCTCGTAGGTCGCGGCGCGGGCGTCGGTCACCTGGTAGTAGATGACGGTGTCGATGTTCACCACGAGGTTGTCCTGGGTGATCACCGGCTGGGGCGGGAAGGGGACGACCTGTTCACGGAGGTCGATGCGGTTGCGGATCGAGTCGATGAACGGGACGACGATGTTCAGGCCCGCGTTCAACGTGCGGGTGTAGCGGCCGAAGCGCTCGACGATGGCGGCGCTCGCCTGCGGGATGACCTGGATGGTCTTGATCAGGGCGATGAAGACCAGCACCACCAGAATGACCAGGACGATGATGATTGGTTGCATCGTGTTCCCCGTACCCCTCTTGCCTCGGCGAAGATCTTGCTGGTCGAGTCTGTCAGACCGTCATCCGGCCCGTGGGGCATTCACATGACGACGGCCGTCGCTCCGTCGATCTCGACGACGTCCACGGCCTGGCCCGCTTCGAAGGCGCGGTCCGTGTCGAGTGCGCGGGCCGACCAGATCTCACCCGCGAGCTTGATGCGGCCGCCGGAGCCGTCGACCCGTTCGAGGACGACGGCCGTTCTGCCCTTCAACGCCTCCACGCCCGTGGTCAGTTCGGGGCGCTGGGCGCGGTGCCGGGCCGCGACGGGGCGTACGACGGCGATGAGAGCCACCGAGACCGCGGCGAAGACCGCGACCTGCAACACCATGCCGCCGCCGACGCCCGCGGTCACGGCGGCGGCGACGGCGCCCACGGCGAGCATGCCGAGCTCCGGCATCGCGGTCAGTACGAGCGGGATTCCGAGCGCGGCGGCTCCGATGAGCCACCACACCCATGCGTCGATGTCCACCCGGTCATGGTAGGACCGCGGGTCCCCTCCGGGACAGGGCGCCGATCAGCTGAGCGGAAGGCCCGTGGCGGTCCAGCGGTCGTTCCGCTGCTCGACGACCAGCGGGAGGCCGAAGCAGAGGGAGAGGTTCCGCGAGGTGAGCTCCAGCTCCAGCGGGCCCGCGGCGAGGACCTTGCCCTGGCGGATCATCAGCACGTGCGTGAAGCCGGGGGCGATCTCCTCGACGTGGTGCGTGACCATGATCATCGAGGGGGCGATCGGGTCGCGGGCGAGGCGGCCGAGCCGGCGCACGAGGTCTTCGCGGCCGCCGAGGTCGAGACCCGCGGCGGGCTCGTCGAGGAGGAGCAGCTCGGGGTCGGTCATCAGGGCGCGGGCGATCAGGGTGCGCTTGCGCTCGCCCTCGGAGAGCGTGCCGAACCTGCGGTCCAGGTACTCGCTCATGCCGAGGCGGTCGAGGAAGGCGCGGGCGCGCTGCTCGTCGACGTCCTCGTAGTCCTCGTGCCAGCCGGCGGTCATGCCGTACGCGGCGGTGAGGACCGTCTGGAGGACGGTCTGGCGCTTGGGCAGCTTCTCGGCCATCGCGATGCCGGCGACACCGATGCGCGGGCGCAGCTCGAAGACGTCCGTGCCGGGCTTGCCGAGGGTCTCGCCGAGGATGGTGGCGGTGCCGGTGCTCGGGTAGAGGTAGCTGGACGCGACATTGAGGAGGGTGGTCTTGCCTGCGCCGTTCGGGCCGAGGATGACCCAGCGCTCCCCCTCCTTGACCGACCAGGAGACCTGGTCCACCAGAGCCCGGCCCTCGCGGACCACAGATACGTCCTCAAGCTCCAGTACATCGCTCATGAGCGCGCTGTCTCCCATTGCAGTCTCGGTCGTCGCTCGCGCCTGTGGACGCGGCCCCCGGATAAAACCTACGCCACCGGCCGACCGTTCCTGTCGTGAGGCCGGTCCTTAGGCTGTGTGCATGCTCTCGGAACCACGCTCAGGACGTCTGGCCGCATGGGGAAATGCCCTTTTGGCCGGACTTGTTTCTCCGGATGACGCGGTGCTCGCGATGGTCGGCGAGGACGCGGTGCACCGGGTCGAAGGACTGCCCGGCGAGTCGCGCCCGGTCGGGCTGACGCTCGCCATGGGGCGGCTGCGGTCGCTGGGGGTGACCGCTCTGCGGGTGGCGCTGCCCGCGCCGGGGCATCCGCTCGGGCTGAGCGGGCCGCCCGAGTTCAACGCGCGCGCCCTGGAGGCGGAGGAGGCCGTCGTCGGTTTCGGCGCGCCGTACGGGCTCGTGCCCGAGGTGTACGAGGCGGGGCCCGACGGCGATGTGCATGTGGAGGTCGTCTGGCACTGCCTGCCCGTGCGGGAGGCGCCGCCCGCCGACGTGCCCTCGCTGGGCGAGGCGGAGCGGGAGCTCGCGGAGGCGCTGCGGGAGGCGACGCAGGTGCTGTCGCGGCTCGATGTGGCGGGGTCGGGGCCGGTCGCGGAGGCGGCGCTCGACGCGTACCGGGCGCGGGCCGAGCGGGGGCGTGAGCTGCTCGCGCCGGGTTATCCGCCGCGTGCGGTCCGGGTTCTGGAGCTGGCGCAGCGGGTGGGCCTGCTGATCTCGCTGGCGTACGAGAACGGGCACGGTGGGGCCGTGAGCGCTGCGGAGATGGCCGCCCGGGTCGAGGCGCTGCGTCCCGTGGAGCGGACGGCACGGCGGGCGCAGGTGGCCGCGTTCAACTCGTACGTCGAGGAGCGGGAGCGGGGCGGGCGCTGAGGCCGTCCGCGGTGCCGTGGGGGGCGTCGGGGCGGCATCCGCCAGTGGCGTGACGCCGCGGGCCCCGCGGACCCGACCGGTCCGCGGGGCCCGTGCCGAGGGCTGTGCCTCAGTGGTTCGCCGTCGCGTTGCCGAACGCCGGGTTGAGGGCGCCGATCACGTTCACGCTGTTGCCGGTGACGTTGACCGGGACGTGGACCGGCACCTGGACGAGGTTGCCGGAGCCGACGCCCGGGGAGTTCTTGGCGGCGCCACTGGCCTGGGCGTCCGTGGCGGCGGACGCGGCTCCGGCGGACGCGCCCGCGGCGAGGCCGGCGGTGACGACGGCCAGAGCGGCCTTCTTGGCGATGCTGTTCATGGGACGTGCTCCTCCTGCTGACATGGGTGACCTCTGTTGCGGCGAGGTCAGGAACCGGCCGCGCGGGCGGCCGGTGGATCGCAGGGTGCGATCAGAGGTTCTCGCAGACGTTGCCGAACGTCGGGTTCAGGGCGCCGATGACGGTGACGGTGTTGCCGCAGGCGTTCACCGGGATGTGGACCGGGGCCTGGACCAGATTCCCGGAGAGGACGCCGGGGGAGTTCTTCGCGACACCGTCGGCCTGCGCGCCGCCGTGGGCGGAGGCCATGCCGGCGCCGGCGGCGACCAGGCCACCGGCCACCATCGTGACAGCGGCGGCCTTCTTCAGGTTCTTCACTTCTACGATCCTCCTGAGCGGAAGCTGCGGCCAGCCGCCGCAGCACGCACTGGAGAACGCCCGACCGGCGCGCGGGATACGCCAACTGGGGGACATCTACACGACGGTATGAATCTCAGTCCGGAAGGCGACGATCCGCGTCGGCCCCGGCGCGGCTTGCGGGGGCGGCCGTCGGCGGCCTGATCAGCCGGTCACGCCGTGCCGCACGGCCCAGAGCGCGGCCTGGGTGCGGTCGGCCAGGTCCAGCTTCATCAGGATGTTCGAAACGTGCGTCTTGACGGTCTTCTCGGAGAGGACGAGGGCGCGGGCGATCTCGCGGTTCGAACGGCCGTCGGCGATCAGGCCGAGGACCTCGCGCTCGCGCTCGGTGAGCGAACCGCCCCTCCCCTGCCCGCCGCCCGTCTCCTCCTGCGAGAGCAGTGCGCCCGCCACCTCGGGCTGGAGCAGGACGTGCCCCGCGTGCACGGAGCGGATGGCGCCGGCGAGGGCGTCCGGGTCGACGTCCTTGTACACATATCCCGCGGCGCCGGCGCGCAGGGCCGGGACGACCGTGCGCTGCTCGGTGAAGCTGGTGACGATGAGCACGCGCGCGGGGTTGGCGAGCTCGCGGAGCTTGCGCAGCGCCTCGACGCCGTCCATGCCGGGCATCTTGACGTCCATCAGGACGACGTCCGGCTTCAACTCCTCGGCCTGTGCGACTCCTTCGGCGCCGTCGGACGCCTCGCCGACGACGTCGATGTCGTCCTGGATCTCCAGGAACGTGCGCAGACCGCGGCGGACCACCTGGTGGTCGTCGACCAGCAGCACCCGGATCCCTGCCTTCGTGTGGACCACAGCGTCAGCCACCGGGGACCTCCATCTCGATCGTTGTGCCCTTGCCGGGCTCCGATTCCACGGTCAGCCGTCCGCCGACCCCGCTCGCCCGGTCCCGCATGGAGACCAGGCCCAGGTGCCGCCCCGCGCGCCGGGTCGACTTCGGGTCGAAGCCCGAACCGTCGTCGACGACGCGCAGGACGGCTCCGGTGCCGCGCTTGTCCAGCAGCACGGCGACGTGCTCCGCGCCGGAGTGGCGCAGCGCGTTGTGCAGGGCCTCCTGGGCGACCCGCAGCATGGCTTCCTCCTGCGAGGCCGGCAGCGCCCGCACGCCGTTGCTCTCGAAGGTGACGTGTGCGGAGTGGGCGCGGTCCAGCACGTGCGTGTGGGTGCGCAGGGTGGCCACCAGGCCGTCCTCGTCGAGGGCGGCGGGGCGCAACTCGACGACGGCCGCGCGCAGTTCGTCCGCCGCCTCGGCCGCGAGCACCGCCACCTGTTGTAGCTCACCCTTGGCGCGGGACGGGTCACGGTCCACCAGGGCGGTGGCCGCCTGGGCCGTCAGGCGCAGTGAGAAGAGCTTCTGGCTCACCGCGTCGTGCAGTTCGTGGGCGAGGCGCGAACGCTCCTCGGCGATGGTCAGTTCGCGGCTGCGCTCGTACAGGCGGGCGTTGGTGAGGGCGATGGCGGCGTGCTGGGCGAGGATGGCGAGGAGCTCCGCGTCGTCCTCGGTGAAGCCGCAACCGCCCTGGGGCTTGGGGCAGTTCTTGTTGGCGAGGAAGAGCGCGCCGAGTGTCTCGTCGTCGGAGTGGATGGGCACGCCGAGGAAGTCGGACATGTCCGGGTGGGCGGAGGGCCAGCCTCCGAAGCGCGGGTCCTCGCGCACGTCTCCGAGGCGGACGGTCTCGCCCTTCTGGAGCATCGAGGCGAGGATGCCGTGCTGCCGGGGCAGGGGGCCGATGGCCTTCCACTGGTCCTCGCTGACGCCGTCGACGACGAACTGGGCGAAGCCGCCGTGGTCGTCGGGGACTCCGAGCGCGGCGTACTCCGCGTCGAGCAGCTCGCGGGCCGAGGCGACGATCGTCTTGAGGACGTCGCGCACCTCCAGGTGCCTGCTCATGGCGAGGAGCGCGGAACTCACCGCGGTCAGCCCGGATCGGGGTCCTTGACTCATGGTCACAACCGTACCGGTGGGGTGTGACAGTGCGTATCCGACCAGTGGAGGCCCCCGCCTACGTCCCGGGGCCTAGGTCCGCGGTCCGTGGCCCGGGACTAGGGCGAAGGGCCCCGGGGAGTTGCGGCTCTCGCACGAGGTGTCGGGGGCGGGCCCGTTCCTACGGTGGTGGCCGGACGGGCCGAGAGAACGGACGGGCCGAGGGAACGGACCGAGGGGACGGATGGCATGCCGGTAGCGATCATCACGGGGGCTTCGAAGGGGCTGGGGCGCGCGTTGGGCGCGGCTCTCGCGGAGTCCGGCTGGGATCTCGTGCTCGACGCGAGGACCGCCGCGGTCCTCGAGGAGTCGGCGCGCGAGCTGAGCGGGTACGGCACGCGCGTGGCGGCGCTCGCCGGGGACGTCACCGACGCGGGGCACCGGGCGGAGCTGGTGGCCGCGGCGCGGCGGCTCGGCGGGCTCGATCTGCTGGTGAACAACGCGAGCGCGCTGGGTGCGGAGCCTCTCGTACGGCTGGACGGGCTTGGGCTCGACGGGCTGCGGGCGGCGCTGGAGACGAATGTGGTGGCGGCCCTGGGGCTGGTGCAGGAGGCGCTGCCGCTGTTGCGGGAGTCGGCGGGGGCGGTGCTGAACATCAGCTCCGACGCGGCGGTGGAGGCGTACGAGACGTGGGGCGGGTACGGCGCTTCGAAGGCCGCCCTGGACCACCTTTCCGCGGTTCTCGCCGAGGAGGAGCCCGGCGTGCGGGTGTGGGCGGTGGATCCCGGGGACATGCGGACGGATCTGTACCGGGCGGCGGTACCCCTGGACGATCAGTCCGGGCGACCGCTTCCGGAGACCGTGGTGCCCGCCTTCCTGCGGGTGGTCGTCGAGCGGCCCGCCAGTGGCCGCTATACGGCGTCCGCGCTGTCGGCGGGTGCGCGGTGAGCGTGCTGGGCGCGCCGCTGTGCGTGCCGGACTCCCTCGTGGCCCGGGTGCCGGCCGAGCAGCGGGGCCAGGGGCTCGGCAGGGACGCGGTGCGGCTGCTGGTGTCGCACGGCACCGAGGTCACGCACCGCGCGTTCACGGAGCTGCCGGAGCTGCTGCGGGCCGGGGACCTGCTGGTCGTCAACACGTCCAGGACCCTGCCCGCGGCGGTGGACGGAAGACTCGGGCACGCGCGCGTGGTGGTGCATTTCTCCACCCGGGGTGCGGACGGACGGTGGGCCGTGGAGCTGCGGGATCCGGACGGGAGGGGCACGACACGCGCGCGTGCCGGTGGTCCGGCCGGCTCGGTCGTGCGGCTGCCGGGGGACGTACGCCTCGTATATGAGGAGCCGATAGCGGTGGGGAGCCCGCGGCTGTGGTGGGTGCGGGTGTCGGGCGACGTGCCCGAGGTGCTGCGGCGGCACGGGCGTCCCATTCGTTACTCCTATACAGAGAGGGACCAGCCGCTCTCCGCCTATCAGACGGTGTTCGCGCTGCCGTCGGCGGACGGGGCGGGGAGTGCGGAGATGCCGAGTGCGGGGCGGCCGTTCACCGCGTCGATGGTGGCCGGGCTCGTGAGCAGGGGTGTGCAGTTCGCGCCGGTGGTGCTGCACACCGGTGTCGCCTCCCAGGAGGCGCACGAGCCGCCGTACCCGGAGCTCTTCGAGGTGTCGGAGGTGTCGGCGCGGCTGATCAATGCCGCGCGGGCGGCCGGGGGCCGGGTCGTGGCGGTCGGTACGACGGCCGTGCGCGCCGTGGAGTCCGCCGCGGGGCCCGACGGGGTGGTGCGGGCGGCGGCGGGCCGGACCGAGCTGGTAGTGACTCCGGAGCGGGGGGTGCGCGTGGTGGACGGGCTGCTGACCGGGCTCCACGCGCCGGAGGCCTCGCATCTGCTGATGCTGGAGGCCGTCGCGGGGCGGGCGGCGATCGAGCGGGGTTATACGGAGGCGGTAGACCGTCTCTACCTGTGGCACGAGTTCGGCGACGTGCACCTCATCCTCCCGGATGAGGGACCTCACTAAGAGCATTGCGACGGCAACTCCTGGTGAGACCGTTACGGCGCTGATGTGAGGCCGCGCATAGGACGCACATCACGTACGAAGACCCCTAGTTGATGAGGAATCCCTTTACGCAAACGGGGTAAGCGCCCGAATCGGGCGTCTGTGCACCCCCTGATCCACTACCTCGCATCGTACGTCACATCTTTGCCACACATTTTTGCGGCCGCTAAGAATTGCTTCCGTCGCTCGGCGCCGCGGTCTTCCCCGACCGCGGCGTTTCGCTGGAAAGCACCATGTCCCCGCCGGCCGGAGCGACCTCCGCTATTCGAAGAGGTCCAACTCGTATGTCCATGCACAGCACCCCTGGTCACAGTCGTTCCACCGTGACCAAGGCCCAGAAGTTCTCGATCGCCGGTGTCGCCACGCTCGGCGCCGCTGCCCTCGCGTTCTCCCTCGTGCCGGGCAGCGCCGACGCGGGAACCGAGGCCCAGAGCCTCGATGCCGCCCCGGTGGCCTTCAAGCAGAACGTCGACGCCGAGCAGGCCGTCCGCGCCGGTGTCATCAAGCAGCACAGCAGCGCCGACAAGCAGGCCAAGGACGCCGCCGCGAAGGCCGCCGAGAAGAAGAAGGCCGAGGAGGCCAAGAAGGCCGCCGACGAGGCCGCCGCGAAGAAGAAGGCCGAGGACGAGCGGAAGGCCAAGGAGGCCGCGAGCCGCGCCGCCGCCCGCAAGCCCGTCTACGCCAACAACCTCGACGGCTGGATCCGCCAGTCCCTGGACATCATGAAGGCCAAGGGCATCCCCGGCACCTACGAGGGCCTGCACCGCAACATCATCCGCGAGTCCTCCGGCAACCCGCAGGCCGTGAACGGCTGGGACATCAACGCCATCAACGGCACCCCGTCGATCGGCCTGCTCCAGGTCATCAAGCCGACGTTCGACGCGTACCACGTCGAGGGCACCTCGACGAACATCTACGACCCGGTCGCCAACATCACGGCCGCGGCCAACTACGCCGCCGACCGGTACGGCTCGATGGACAACGTGAACGGCGCCTACTGAGCCTTGATCGCCTGATCACTGGACCTCTTCAGCCGAAGATGAGGTTCTCAAGACGCCGAAGGGCGGCACCCCGTGCGGGGTGCCGCCCTTCTCGTCGTACGGGACGGGACGCGCCTACTTGCGCATGACCTCCGGCTCGTGGCGGCGCAGCAGGCGCGCGACCGCGATGCCGCAGATGACGCCGAGCGCGAGCAGGATGGTGATGTTGATGCCCCACTGGCTCGCGGAGTGCTCCCACAGCGGGTCGAGATCGTTCGGGTTCTTCGGGTCCCACGGCGGCATCAGGTGCGCCAGGTCGAGGGTGGCGCCCGCGCCGGCGATGGCCCAGCGGGAGGGCATCAGCCAGGCGAACTGCTCCAGGCCGGGCGAGCCGTAGACCTGGAAGAGGACGCCGGTGAACACGACCTGGACGATCGCGAACATGACCAGGAGCGGCATGGTCTTCTCGGCGGTCTTCACCAGCGAGGAGATGACCAGGCCGAACATCATCGAGGTGAAGCCGAGCGCGATGATCGTCAGGCAGATCTCCGCCGCCGGCGGCATGATCAGGCCTTCCTCCGGCAGCTCGCGCGGGGCGAAGCCGATGGCGCAGATGATGACGCCCTGGACGGCCGTGATGACGCCGAGGACGATGACCTTCGACATCAGGTACGCCGAGCGGGAGAGGCCGGTGGCCCGTTCCCGTTCGTAGATGACGCGTTCCTTGATCAGCTCACGTACGGAGTTGGCCGCGCCCGAGAAGCACATGCCGACCGCGAGGATGAGCATGATCGTGCCCGCGTCGCCGTTGAACTTGACCGGCGGTTTCGGCGGGGCGAGGCCGAAGTCGGCCGGGATCACGACGCTGACGATGCCGAGGACCGCGGGCAGGATCACCATCAGGCCCATGAAGCCCTTGTCGGAGGCGATCACCGAGGTGTAGCGGCGGATCAGGGTCCACAGCTGCGAACCCCAGCCCTGCGGCTTCGGCGGTTTCACCGCCTGGGGCGGCGGCATCTGTACGGACTGCGCGGCGACGGCGTCGATGTCCGCTGCGTACATCTGGTAGTGCTGCGAGCCCTTCCAGCGGCCCGCCCAGTCGTAGTCGCGGTAGTTCTCGAAGGCGGAGAAGACGTCGGCCCAGGTGCTGTAGCCGAAGAAGTTCAGGGCTTCCTCCGGCGGGCCGAAGTACGCCACCGAACCGCCCGGCGCCATCACCAGGAGCTTGTCGCAGATCGCCAGCTCGGCGACCGAGTGCGTGACGACGAGGACCGTGCGGCCGTCGTCGGCGAGGCCGCGCAGGAGCTGCATGACGTCGCGGTCCATGCCCGGGTCGAGGCCGGAGGTCGGCTCGTCCAGGAAGATCAGCGAGGGCTTGGTCAGCAGCTCAAGGGCGACCGACACGCGCTTGCGCTGGCCACCGGAGAGGGAGGTGACCTTCTTCTCCTTGTGGATGTCCAGCTTGAGCTCGCGCAGCACCTCGTCGATGCGGGACTCGCGCTCGGCCTCCGTGGTGTCGGCCGGGAAGCGCAGCTTGGCCGCGTACTTGAGGGCCTTCTTGACGGTCAGCTCCTTGTGCAGGATGTCGTCCTGCGGGACCAGACCGATGCGCTGCCGCAGCTCGGCGAACTGCTTGTACAGATTCCGGTTGTCGTAGAGGACGTCGCCCTGGTTGGCGGGCCGGTAGCCGGTGAGCGCCTTGAGCAGGGTGGACTTGCCGGAACCGGAGGGGCCGATGACCGCGATGAGCGACTTCTCGGGGACGCCGAAGGAGACGTCCTTGAGGATCTGCTTGCCGCCGTCGACCGTGACCGTGAGGTGGCGGGCCGAGAAGGAGACGTCACCGGTGTCGACGAACTCCTCGAGCTGCCCGCCGACGAGGCGGAAGGTCGAGTGGCCGACGCCGACGATGTCGTTCGGGCCGATCAGGACGGTCGAGGACTTCGCGATCGGCTGGCCGTTGACGTACGTGCCGTTGTGCGAGCCGAGGTCGTGGATCTCGAAACGGCCGTCGGGCGTCGCGGTGAACTCGGCGTGGTGGCGCGAGACCTGAAGGTCGGAGACGACCAGTTCGTTCTCCAGGGCGCGGCCGATGCGCATCTTGCGGCCGAGGGCCAGCTGGTGGAACGTCGTCGGGCTGCGGTCGCCGTAGACCGGCGGGGCCCCCGCGACACCGCCGGAACCGGGAGTCTTCTGCGCGTACTGCTCGGACGGGCCGCCCTGCTGGGGCACGTTCGGCTGGTGCTGCTGGTGCTGTTGCGGCGGCTGCTGTTGTTGCGGCTGCTGCTGCCAGCCTTGCTGCTGCGGCTGGTACGGGGCCTGCTGCTGGGGTGCCTGCTGCTGGGCCTGCGCGGCCCAGCCGGGAGCCTCCTGCTGGTGCTGCTGGTGCTGCTGGGCGTGCTGCTGCGGTGCCGAGACGGCGGCCGCGGCCGCGCCCGGGGCGCCACCGGACACGTTCACCCGCGGGCCGTCGGTCGCGTTGCCGAGGTACACCGCCGAACCGGGGCCGATTTCCATCTGGTGGATCCGCTGGCCCTGTATGAAGGTGCCATTGGTACTGCCGTGGTCCTCGATGACCCAGCTGCGCCCGCTCCAGCTGATCGTCGCGTGCCGCCAGGAGACCCTGGCGTCGTCAAGCGAGATATCCCCCTGCGGATCACGTCCAAGGGTGTACGGCCTGGACGCGTCCAGCGTCCAGGTCCTGCCATTCAATTCCAGTACGAGTTCCGGCACTCCATGCCCCACTGAGTTGTCCCCCGAGCTAGCCCCCATCGATGGGGAGTCTAGGGATGTCGAACATCGGGAGGAACTATTTCAGGAGGAGGGCTCTGACCGAAAGTCGGGCCTTGTGAAGACTGCGTACGCGCGTGACGGGTTGCCCCGTTGACGGGGAAGAAATCGGCCCGGAGAGTAGGAAGCGCCCATCAGTGCCCATCAGTGCATACGGATCATGCTCATTGGGAGCATTAAGTGCATTCAGGGCAAGCGTTCTGGGCAACGCGCCGCGGTCCGGGGGGTCCTGATGCAGGCCGACGATCACAAAGGCGTCCACCGAGGCGGCAGCCCGGGTGTGCGGTGGGGTGACGTGCTGCTCTCCGCGATCGCCGCGGTCAGTTGGGCGCTGGTCGGCATGGCCGGGACGGCCGCGCTCGGTCTGCACCTGCTCGGCGCGGACGCGGTCGGCGCGCTCGGGCCGATGACGGCGGCGACCGTCGCGCTGGCAGCGGGAGGTTCGGTCACGCCGTCCGGCGACGTCTCGGCGTTCGGCCTGAACGGTGCCGAGGCGACCACGACAGTCGATATTGCGCCACTCGGTGTGGGTTTGGTCGGCGCGCTGTTCCTCGCGCACTTCTTCCTGCGCTCCTTGCGCGGGGCGGGCGCCGTCATCGCCCCCGCCGAACTCGCCGCGCGTGCGGCCGCGGTGGTCGCCCTCTTCCTCGCGATGCTCGCGGGGCTCGCCTGGGCGGGGCACGACGTCATCACGATCGACGGCAAGCAGCTCGGCATCGACAAGGGGATCGAGGAGGGCATCGAGGGGGGCATCGACGGACTGCCGGACGGCATCGGCGACAAGCTGCCCGGCGGGATCGGCGACGACATCGGCGGGCTCCTCCCCGACCGGCTCGGGGACCTGGTCGAGGCGGAGGCCTCGGTCGGCTTCACCGTCGACACCGGGCCGACGCTGCTCGGTGGGGCGGTCTGGGTGACCGGCGTCCTGCTCATCGCGCTGCTCGCGTCACGGCGCACGCCGCTGCCGCGCGCCCTCGGCGCACTGCACCGGGTGGTACGGCCGGCCGTCTCCGCGCTGGTCACGGTGGTGCTGGTGGCGGTCGCGGCGGGGCTCGCCGCGGCGGCGTACGCGATGGTCGGCGACGACCACCCCAAGCGGATCGCCGGCGCGGCGCTGCTCGGGGCGCCGAACGGCGTGTGGCTCGGCCTGCCCGTCGGGCTCTTCGTGCCGTGGGACGGCAGGGCGACGGGCGAGCTCCGGCGGTTCCTGCCGGACCCGGTGGACGACCTCCTGACGGGCCCGTCCGACAAGGCGCTCACGCTCGGGCGGCTGGCGGAACTGGACGACAGGGTCTGGTTGTTGGGGGTGGCGGCGGGGGTGGCGATGTTGTTCGCGGGGGTGCTGACGGCTGTTCGGACTCCTTATATACGTGCGGTGCGTGGCGTAGGCGGTGTGCCTGATGCGGGTGGGGTGGGAGCCAAGACATCCGTTCCGGGGTTCGTGGGGCTGTGCGGGG
This sequence comes from Streptomyces sp. NPDC030245, assembly GCF_055572995.1. NCBI lineage: Bacteria > Bacillati > Actinomycetota > Actinomycetes > Kitasatosporales > Streptomycetaceae > Streptomyces > Streptomyces sp. NPDC030245. The sequence continues at coordinate 16,429 of NZ_JBVICF010000006.1, forward strand.
TGCGGCTCGGGGTGGTGACGGCGGTCGGGCTGCCCCTCCTGGCGTGGCTGTCCGCGGTCTCCGCCGATGCGTCGCTCTCCGTCTTCGGCTTCGACGCGTTCGGCGCGGGGGTCGAGCTGCACGGGCGGCTCGGGATGGCGGCGGTGCTGGGGGCGGCGTGGGGGTTGGGGGCGGGGGTTGCGGGGGCGCTGCTCGCGGTGGTTTTCGGGGCGGCGGGGGGTGGGGTGGCGCGGTTCGCGTCGGCGGTGCGTGTGACGCCGGCGGGGCCGCAGGATCCGTTCTCTTCGCCGGTGGGCGGGCCGACGACCGGGTCACCCGAATCACCATCCGGCGCACCAGGTACGCCGGGCACTCCGGGCACTCCGGGCACTCCGGGCACTCCGGGCACTCCGGGCACTCCGGGCACTCCGGGCACTCCGGGCACTCCGGGCACCCCCGGCACCGGGCCGTACGCCCCAGGTACTCCGCACCGCCCCCCGAACCCCGACACGAACCCTTACCTACGTCCACCACCACCCACGCCCCACGACGTCTCCGGCGCCCCGACGGTCATGGGCCCGGTGGTCCCCCCACCCCCACCGCCCCGCCGCCGCTCCCACTCCTCCGACTGGCCCCCACCACCTCCTCCTCCCCCACCTCCCCCAAAGACCCCACGCAGGCCCGACTAGCCCGCACCCGGCACCGCGGGTTGTGCCCACCCGTGCCGCCCGCGGCCCGCCTGCCCACAACGGGGAACCGACTCCTCTACCCCTGAGCGAGCCACGCCGGGCCTCCACGCGGAGGAGGCCCCACGAAACAACCGGTGCCGCCCGCAGCCCCCCGCCCGCGACGGAACCGGCCCCGCCCCATCCTCAGCGAGCCACACCCGCCCCCACGCCGAGGAGGCCGCCCGGGGGAACCAGTACTAGTCGCAGCGGCAACGGATCGGACCGCTCTCGGCGAGGCACGGTTGGCCCCTACAGTGAGGCGGTGTCGCGGGGTAAACGGGTGGGTGGGAGGGATCCGCCGCGTAGCGGCGGGACAGGGTCGCCGCGACGGGGCCGGCACCGCAGGAACGCTCCCCGCACGGCCCCGCCCTGCGCAGCAGAGAAGGACCGATCGGGGCAAGGTAGGGCGACCTGGCGTGGCGTGTGTGGGCGGGCCGCGGGGGGCTGTCCGGGTGGCGGACCGGTGGGGCGGGGGCCGGAAGAGGGCGGATACCGTAGGGATCACCATGAGTGCTTCGCAGCCCCCTCAGCCCCCAGACATCCCCACGCTCCTCGTCAAGATCTTCGGCAAGGACCGCCCCGGCATCACCGCCGGCCTCTTCGACACCCTCGCCGCCTACTCCGTCGACGTCGTCGACATCGAGCAGGTCGTCACCCGTGGCCGGATCGTGCTGTGTGCGCTCGTGACCGAGCCGCCCGCCGGTCTGGAGGGCGACCTGCGGGCCACCGTCCACAGCTGGGCGGAGTCCATGAAGATGCAGGCCGAGATCATCTCGGGTATCGGCGACAACCGGCCGCGCGGCCTCGGGCGTTCGCTCGTGACTGTGCTCGGCCACCCGCTGACGTCGGAGTCGACGGCCGCGATCGCCGCCCGGATAACGGCGACCGGCGGCAACATCGACCGTATCTTCCGGCTCGCCAAGTACCCGGTCACCGCCGTCGAGTTCGCGGTCTCCGGCACCGAGACCGAGACGCTGCGCACGGCCCTCGCCATAGAGGCCGCGAGGCTCGGCGTGGATGTCGCGGTCGTCTCGACGGGCCTGCACCGCCGCGCCCAGCGCCTGGTCGTGATGGACGTCGACTCGACGCTCATCCAGGACGAGGTCATCGAGCTCTTCGCCGCGCACGCCGGGTGCGAGGCCGAGGTCGCCGAGGTGACGGCGGCCGCGATGCGCGGTGAGCTGGACTTCGAGCAGTCGCTGCACGCCCGCGTGGCGCTGCTCGCGGGGCTCGACGCGTCGGTCGTCGACAAGGTCCGCTCCGAGGTACGGCTCACACCGGGTGCCCGCACCCTCATCCGCACCCTCAAGCGCCTCGGCTACCAAGTGGGCGTCGTCTCCGGCGGGTTCACGCAGGTCACCGACGACCTGAAGGAACGTCTCGGCCTCGACTTCGCGCAGGCCAACACCCTGGAGATCGTCGACGGCAAGCTGACCGGCAAGGTGACCGGCGAGATCGTCGACCGGGCGGGCAAGGCCAGGCTGCTGCGCCGGTTCGCCAGGGAGGCCGGGGTGCCGCTGGAGCAGACCGTCGCGATCGGTGACGGCGCGAACGACCTCGACATGCTGAACGCGGCGGGCCTCGGGGTCGCCTTCAACGCCAAGCCCGTGGTCCGCGAGGCCGCGCACACCGCGGTGAACGTCCCCTTCCTGGACACCGTCCTCTACCTCCTCGGAATCACCCGGGAAGAGGTCGAGGCGGCCGACATGCACCTGGACTGACTGATCCGCACCCGCTGATCCGCACCCGCACGAAGGGCCCGGCACCTGGGGTGCCGGGCCCTTCACGGTGGACGGGGAGCGGGCTACTCGGAGGGCGCCCAGTAGTCGACGAGGGTGGCCACGCCCGGTTCGAGCGCCTTCCAGGAACCGGAGTACGTCAGGACGGCGAAGGCCGCGGTCGGGAAGCCCCTGCGGTTCAGCCGCACTCTGGCGTCGCCCTCGGCGTCCCCGGCGAGGACGTCGGCCAGGCCCTGCACGCCGGGGTTGTGGCCGATCAGGACGAGGTTCTGCACGTCGTCCGGGGTTTCGTTGAGCACGGCGATCAGCTCACCGGGAGAGGCTTCGTACAACCGCTCCTCGTAGACGGTCTTCGGCCGCTGCGGCAGCTCCTGGACGGCGAGCTTCCAGGTCTCGCGGGTCCGGGTGGCGGTCGAGCAGAGGGCCTGGTCGAAGGCGATGCCGCTGTCGGCCAGCTTGCGCCCGGCGACGGGGGCGTCCCGGCGGCCTCGCTCCGCGAGCGGCCGCTCGTGGTCGGAAACCTGCGGCCAGTCGGCCTTCGCATGCCGGAAGAGGACAATCCTGCGGGGTTCTGCGACGCTCATGCATCCCAGCTTCGCATGAAACGTGCCACGGGGCGCAGGGAGTTGGCGTGGTGCCCCGGCGCGGGTGACGGGCCCGGTGACAGGGGGGTCAGGAGGCCGTGCGCAGGACCAGCGTCCGTATCCGCTCCAGGAGGTGGGTGACGGCCGGCTCGCCGGTCGCCGCGTGCGCGTCCACGGGGTTCAGGATGAGCAGGAGCAGGGCCGCGAAGGCCACGGCGGGGAGGGCGATGGCCCACCAGGGGAGCTGGATCTCTACGCTGCCCGACTGGGCCGGGTCGCGCCGGGTGTGCGATCGGGCCGACATGCCGCCTCCGTGGTCCTCGAGTGGTCCGTGCCGCTCTTCGCGGGCACAACTCGAAGTTAGGTGATCGGCGCCCCTCACCCCATCCGGAGGTCCACCCACTTGACCCTGATACTGGCCCCCTAGGGGATGGGGGTGCTAGCCCCACCATCGCCCCGCCGGGGGCCGGTTCACGGCGACGCGATGGAGGCGATGATGCCGATGATCACGGTGATGGCCAGCATCGCGCCGAGCACGATGAGCAGCTTCTTCTGGCCGTTCTGGGGGTTCGGGTCGAGGACGGGCATACGGCAAGTCTCGCACCCTGCGCCCGCCCGTCCGCCCCCGGGGTCGAGCCTCCCCCGCAGCGCCTGGGCAGGCCTCCCCCGTCGCCGGGCCGGGCCCCTAGGTCCTGTCGTCACATTCCCGTCGTCCGCCCGCCGGGCAGGCGGGAATTTGACGACAGGGCCTAGCCGCCGGGGTCAGGCCTTCGCGGCCCTGGCCGCCACCTCGTCCTCGACCGTGCGGTTGCGGCCCGCGAGCGTACCGATGACGATCTGCGGCACCATCAGGGCCGCCATGAGCGCGATCGGCAGGCCCCAGCCGCCGCTGTGCTGGTAGAGCACGCCCACGAGGAGCGGCCCGGGGATCGAGATCAGATAGCCCGTGCTCTGCGCGAAGGCGGACAGCTTGGCCACGCCGACGCTGCTCTTGGCCCGCATCCCGACCATCGTGAGGGCGAGCGGGAAGGCGCAGTTGGAGATGCCGAGCAGCAGCGCCCAGGCCCACGCGCCGCCGGCGGGGGCGAGGTAGAGGCCCGCGTAGCCGGCGAGTCCGCACGCGCCGAGGACGATCACGACCGGGCCCTGGTTGGTCAGGCGGGTGGCGACCCGTGGGATGACGAACGCCAGGGGCACGCCCATGGCCATCGTGACGGCGAGCAACACGCCCGCCTCACTCGCGGGGACGCCCGCGTCGCGGAAGATCTGCGGCATCCAGCCCATCGTGATGTACGCGGCCGTGGCCTGGAGGCCGAAGAAGACGGCGAGCGCCCACGCGGTGCGGCTGTGGGTGATGCGCAGCCCCGCGTCCTCCTGGCGTACGGCGGGGCTGATGTGCTCCGGGGGCTCGGTGGCGGCCGTGCCCCGGTCGCGGATGAGCGGGATCCACGGCACGACGGCGACGACGGCGAGCACCGCCCACACGGCGAGGCCGGTCTGCCAGCGGCCGCCGAGGCCGTCGGTGAGGGGCACGGTGGCGGCCGCCGCGACGGAGGTGCCGAACGCGAGGGCCATCGAGTACAGGCCGGTCATGGAACCGACCCGGTCGGGGAACCAGCGCTTGACGATGACCGGCATCAGGACGTTGCTGACGGCGATGCCCGCGAGGGCGAGGGCGGTGGCCGCGAGGAAGCCCGCGGTGCCGCCGATGAAGGGCCTGATCAGCAGGCCCGAAGCGATGGCGGCCATGCCGACGCAGACCACCGCGCTCGGCCCGAAGCGCCGGGCCAGGCGGGGCGCCATCACGCCGAAGAACGCGAAGCAGAGCGGCGGCACGGAGGTGAGCAGTCCGGCGAGGGTGCCGCTCATGCCGAGGCCGTCGCGCACCTCTTCGAGGAGGGCACCGAGGCTGGTGATGGCGGGGCGGAGGTTCATGGCCGCCAGGACGATGCCCACGACGACGAGTCGCGTGGCCCACGCGCGCGTGGGGGCCGGTTTCCCGGTCGCTTCCGTACGTGTCGGGGGTGTTGCTGTCGGCGTCATCGTCCCGGTTTCCTCGCTAGCCATGGGGCCATCATAGAATCATGGGATGATTGACTGTCCAATCGTTTGCGTCACACTGCTCACACCGCTCACGTAACTCATGTAGCTCACACAGGTCTCCGCACGAAGGAGCGTCATGCCGCTGACCACCCCTCGCCGTTCGGCGCTCTCGGAGCAGGTCATCTCCGAGCTGCGCAACCAGATCTCGTCGGGCGAGTGGCCGGTCGGCTCCCGCATCCCCACCGAGCCCGAGCTCGTCGAGCAGCTGGGCGTGGCCAGGAACACGGTCAGGGAGGCGGTGCGCGCCCTCGCGCACAACGGCCTGCTCGACATCCGGCAGGGCTCCGGTACCTACGTGGTGGCGACGAGCGAGCTCGCGGGTGTGATGCAGCGCCGGTTCGCCGACGCGGACCCGCGGCACATCGCCGAGCTGCGCAGCACGCTGGAGTCCAGCGCCGCGAAGCTCGCCGCCGAGCGCCGCACCGAGCGCGACCTCAAGCAGCTCGACGTGCTGCTGGCACGCCGCGAGGAGGTCTGGGCGTCCGGGGACGCGGAGGCGTTCGTGACGGCCGACGCGACGTTCCACATGGCCGTCGTCGCCGCGTCGCACAACGACGTCATGACGGCCCTGTACGCGGACCTCGGCGAGGTGCTGCGGGACTGGCTGCGCGACGACATCGGCGATGAGCTGACCCCGGAGACCCACATGGACCACGCCCGTCTGGTGGACGCGATCCGCGCGGGCGACGCGGAGGCCGCCGCTTCGGAGGCGGCGGGCTACCCCTTCATGTGCCGCCCCGAGAGGCTCGCTTCCGGGGGCTGACGCGGCGGCTCACTTCTCGTGGCTGACCCAGACCGCGCGGACCTCTTTCCAGCACCGTCCGGTGAGGCGCACCGTCATCGCGGGCGCCGCCTCGACGGGGCGGGAGTCGGTGTCGATGTCCCACCACCGGTAGCACTCCACGTGGAGGCGGACCCGGTCGGTCTCGGGGTAGGGGTTGTGGCAGTACGCGACGGCGTGGGAGCCGACGACGCCGGTGCGGCACTCCGAACCGAAGGGCCGGGGCTTCTCCGCCTGCGCGTCCACTCCCCTGCGGACGTCCCCCACGCGCGCGTGGGGAGGTTCTTGCGGCGCGGCGCTCGGCGCGGCGACCACAAGAGCGAGAGCCGCGGGCACCGCACCGGAGAGACGCACACTTCAGGGTGCGCGACACTCCCCCGCTGCCGCCCGGCCTGGGGGCCGAACGGGTGACGGCACAGGCGCGAGGCCCCGCCTCCCGCGCGTTGCGGGGGACGGGGCCTCAAAGACGTACCACGAAGACGTACGACTCGGTCAGGCGCCCATCATGTGCACGCCGCCGTCGACGTGGATGATCTCGCCGGTGGTCTTCGGGAAGAAGTCCGAGAGCAGGGCGACGATGCCGCGGCCCGCGGGCTCGGGGTCGGCCATGTCCCAGTTCAGCGGGGAGCGGCTGTCCCAGACCTTGGCGAGCTCGCCGAAGCCCGGGATGGACTTGGCGGCCATGGAGCCGATCGGCCCCGCGGAGATCAGGTTGCAGCGGATGTCGCGCGAGCCGAGGTCACGTGCCAGGTAGCGGCTGGTGGCCTCCAGGGCGGCCTTGGCCGGGCCCATCCAGTCGTACTGCGGCCAGGCGAACTGCGCGTCGAAGGTCAGACCGACGACCGAGCCGCCCTCCTCCGGCATCAGCGGCAGGCAGGCCATGGTGAGCGACTTCAGGGAGTACGCCGAGACGTGCATGGCCGTGGAGACCGACTCGAACGGCGTGTTCAGGAAGTTGCCGCCGAGGGCGTCCTGCGGGGCGAAGCCGATGGAGTGCACGACGCCGTCCAGGCCGCCGAGCTCCTCGCGGACCAGGCCCTCCAGGCGGTCCAGGTGCTCCTGGTTGGTCACGTCGAGCTCGATGACCTTGGCGGGCTTCGGGAGCTTCTTGGCGATGCGCTCGGTGAGGGTGGGCCGCGGGAAGGCGGTCAGGATGACCTCCGCGCCCTGCTCCTGAGCGACCTTCGCCGCGTGGAAGGCGATGGAGGACTCCATCAGCACACCCGTGATGAGGATGCGCTTGCCGTCGAGGATTCCGCTCATGTGATCAGTGACCCATGCCCAATCCGCCGTCAACGGGGATGACGGCTCCAGTGATGTACGAGGCGTCGTCGGACGCGAGGAACTTCACCGCGGCGGCGATCTCCTCGGGCTGCGCGTAACGGCCGAGCGGCACCTGAGAGACGATGCCCTCGCGCTGCTCGTCCGTCAGCACCTTGGTCATGTCGGTGTCGACAAAACCGGGGGCGACGACGTTGAAGGTGAGGTTGCGCGAACCGAGCTCGCGGGCGAGCGAGCGGGCGAAGCCGACCAGACCCGCCTTGGAGGCGGCGTAGTTCGCCTGCCCCGCGCCGCCCAGCAGGCCGACGACGGAGGAGATGAGGACGACGCGGCCCTTCTTGGCGCGCAGCATGCCGCGGTTGGCGCGCTTGACGACGCGGAAGGTGCCGGTGAGGTTGGTGTCGAGGACGGACGTGAAGTCGTCCTCGGACATGCGCATCAGGAGCTGGTCCTTGGTGATGCCCGCGTTGGCGACCAGGACCTCGACGTTCCCGTGCTTCTCCTCGATCTCCTTGTAGGCCTGCTCCACCTGCTCGGCGTCGGTGATGTCGCACTTGACGGCGAGGACGCCGGCGTCGGTGAGGACCTTCGGCGGCTCGCCCGAGCGGTAGGTGATCGCGACCTTGTCGCCGGCGTCGGCGAAGGCGCTGGCGATGGCGAGGCCGATGCCCCGGTTTCCTCCGGTGACGAGAACCGAGCGGCTCAACGGATCACCCTTTCGATAGCGGTCTGGTACCTCGAAAACCTATCGGTACCTCCCGCGATACGGAGAATCGACGACCGACAGTGGCTCGGAGGAGTCGCTGTCGGGTCCCTACAGAAAACCCTGGCCCTGGAGCCGTGGTGCGCGACATGATCGGACCTGACCGGTGCCGACAGCAGGGAGACATCCGTGCCTCATTCCATCGATGAAGCCTTCACGGCACTGCCGCTGCGGGCTCTCGCCGACGCCGCGCTGGCCCGCGCGCGGGCGCTCGGCGCCGACCACGCGGACTTCCGCCTGGAGCGGGTGCGCAGCGCCTCCTGGCAGCTGCGCGACGCCAGGCCGTCCGGCAGCTCCGACTCGACGGACCTCGGCTACGCGGTCCGTGTGGTGCACGGCGGCACCTGGGGGTTCGCCTCCGGCGTCGACATGACGATGGACGCGGCGGCGCGCGTCGCCTCGCAGGCCGTGGCCATGGCGAAGCTGTCCGCGCAGGTCATCAAGGCGGCCGGGTCGGACGAGCGGGTGGAGCTCGCGGACGAGCCGGTGCACGCGGACAAGACGTGGATCTCCTCGTACGAGATCGATCCGTTCTCCGTGCCGGACGAGGAGAAGGCGGGGCTGCTCGCCGACTGGAGCGCGCGGCTGCTCGCCGCCGACGGGGTCACGCACGTCGACGCGTCGCTGATGACCGTGCACGAGAACAAGTTCTACGCGGACACGGCGGGAACGACGACGACGCAACAGCGCGTGCGGCTGCACCCGCAGCTGACCGCGGTGGCCGTCGACGGGTCGAGCGGCGAGTTCGACTCGATGCGGACCATCGCGCCGCCGGTCGGCCGCGGCTGGGAGTACCTCACGGGGACCGGCTGGGACTGGGAGGGCGAGCTCGCGCGGATTCCCGAGCAATTGGCGGAGAAGATGCGGGCGCCGAGTGTCCAGGCCGGTTCGTACGACCTCGTCGTCGACCCGTCCAACCTCTGGCTGACGATCCACGAGTCCATCGGGCACGCCACCGAGCTGGACCGCGCCCTCGGCTACGAGGCGGCGTACGCGGGCACGTCCTTCGCCACCTTCGACCAGCTCGGCAAGCTGGCGTACGGCTCCTCGCTGATGAACGTGACGGGCGACCGGACGGCGGAGCACGGGCTCGCGACGATCGGGTACGACGACGAGGGCGTGGCCGCGCAGTCCTGGGACCTGGTCAAGGACGGCACGCTGGTCGGCTACCAGCTGGACCGGCGGATCGCGAGGCTCACCGGCTTCGAGCGGTCCAACGGCTGCGCGTACGCCGACTCCCCCGGCCATGTGCCGGTGCAGCGCATGGCGAACGTGTCGCTCAAGCCGGACCCGGGCGGGCTCTCCACGGAGGACCTGATCGCGGGCGTCGACCGCGGCATCTACGTGGTCGGCGACCGGTCGTGGTCCATCGACATGCAGAGGTACAACTTCCAGTTCACTGGGCAGCGCTTCTACAGGATCGAGAACGGGCGGCTCGCCGGGCAGCTGCGGGACGTCGCCTACCAGGCGACGACGACCGACTTCTGGGGCTCGATGGCCGCGGTCGGCGGCCCGCAGACGTACGTCCTCGGTGGCGCCTTCAACTGCGGCAAGGCCCAGCCCGGCCAGGTCGCCGCGGTGTCGCACGGCTGCCCGTCCGCCCTGTTCCGGGGCGTGAACATTCTGAACACCACGCAGGAGGCCGGCCGATGAGCCGCAGCGCCACCAAGCCGCATGAGATCGTCGAGCGCGCCCTCGACCTGTCCACCGCCGACGGCTGCGTCGTCATCGCCGACGAGGAGTCCACGGCGAACCTGCGCTGGGCGGGCAACGCGCTGACCACCAACGGCGTCACGCGCGGGCGCACCCTCACCGTCATCGCGACCGTCGACGGCAAGGAGGGCACCGCCTCCGGTGTCGTGACGCGCTCGGCCGTGACCGCCGACGACCTGGAGCCGCTGGTGCGGGCCGCCGAGGAGGCGGCGCGCGGGGCGGCTCCCGCCGAGGACGCGCAGCCGCTGGTGACCGGCACCGCCGCCTCCCCCGATTTCACCGAGGCGCCCGTGGAGACCTCGTCCGCGGTCTTCACGGACTTCGCGCCCGCGCTCGGTGAGGCGTTCGCGCGGGCCCGTGCGGGCGGCCGGGAGCTGTACGGCTTCGCGAACCACGAGTTCGTTTCCAGCTACCTCGGTACGTCGACGGGGCTCCGCCTCCGCCACGACCAGCCCAACGGCACCCTGGAGCTCAACGCCAAGTCGCCCGACCGCACCCGGTCCGCGTGGGCGGGGCGCGCCACCCGTGACTTCAAGGACGTCGACCCGGCCGCCCTCGACGCGGAGCTCGCGCAGCGCCTCGGGTGGGCGGAGCGCCGCATCGACCTGCCCGCCGGGCGGTACGAGACGCTGCTGCCGCCGACCGCCGTCGCCGACCTGCTGATCTACCAGTACTGGTCGTCGTCGGCCCGCGACGCCGCCGAGGGCCGCACGGTGTTCTCCAAGCCGGGCGGCGCCACGCGCCTCGGCGAGCGCCTCACCGAGCTGCCGCTGACGCTGCGCAGCGACCCGTACGAGCCGGGTCTGGAGTCGGCGCCGTTCGTGCTCGCGCACTCCTCGGGCGGTGACGCCTCCGTCTTCGACAACGGTCTGCCGCTGTCCGCCACCGAGTGGATCCGCGCCGGTGAGCTCGCTCACCTGGCGACCAGCCGGCACAGCGCGGGACTGACCGGGCTGCCGGTGACACCGGCCGTCGACAACCTCGTCCTGGACGGGGGCGGCGACCGCTCCCTGGCCGAGATGGTCGCGGCCACCGAGCGCGGGCTGCTGCTGACCTGCCTCTGGTACATCCGCGAGGTCGACCCGGCGACGCTGCTGCTCACCGGGTTGACCAGGGACGGCGTGTACCTCGTCGAGAACGGCGAGGTGGTGGGCGAGGTGAACAACTTCCGGTTCAACGAGTCACCCGTGGACCTGCTCGGGCGGGCGACGGAGGCGGGCCGTACGGAGAAGACGCTGCCCCGCGAGTGGGGCGACTACTTCACCCGCGCCGCGACGCCCGCGCTGCGCGTCCCCGATTTCAATATGAGTTCGGTCAGCCAGGGCGTATAACCTCGGACCCTGCACTCACCTGTGCACCCTTCCGTACATCCAAGGAGACGCGAGACCCGTGACGGACATCGTCGACGAGCTGAAGTGGCGGGGGCTGTTCGCCCTGTCCACCGATGAAGACGCACTGCGCAAGGCGCTCGCGGACGGTCCCGTCACGTTCTATTGCGGCTTCGACCCGACCGCGGCGAGCCTGCACGTGGGACACCTCGTGCAGGTCCTCACCGTCCGGCGGCTCCAGCAGGCGGGGCACCGTCCGCTGGCGCTGGTGGGCGGGGCGACCGGCCAGATCGGCGACCCGCGGCCGACCGCCGAGCGCACCCTGAACGACCCGGAGACGGTCGCGAACTGGGTGGCCCGGCTGCGCTCGCAGATCGAGCCGTACCTGTCCTTCGAGGGCGAGAACGCCGCGACGATGGTCAACAACCTCGACTGGACCGCGGGGATGTCCGCGATCGAGTTCCTGCGCGACATCGGCAAGCACTTCCGGGTGAACAAGATGCTGACCAAGGACTCCGTGGCCCGCCGCCTGGAGTCCCAGGAAGGCATCTCGTACACGGAGTTCAGCTACCAGCTCCTCCAGGGCATGGACTTCCTGGAGCTCTACCGGCGGTACGGCTGCACGCTTCAGACCGGCGGCAGCGACCAGTGGGGCAACCTCACGGCGGGCATCGACCTGATCCACCGCCTGGAGCCGGACGCCGCGGTGCACGCCATGGGCACGCCGCTGATGCTCAAGTCGGACGGCACCAAGTTCGGCAAGTCCGAGGGCGGCGCGGTCTGGCTCGACCCGGCGATGACCACGCCGTACGCGTTCTACCAGTTCTGGCTGAACACGGACGACCGGGACATCTCGACGTACATGCGGATCCTGTCCTTCAAGTCCCGCGAGGAGCTCGAGGAGATCGAGAAGCAGACGGAGGAGCGTCCGCAGGCGCGTGCCGCGCAGCGCGCGCTGGCCGAGGAGCTGACCACGCTGGTGCACGGCGCGGACCAGTGCGCCGCGGTCATCGCCGCGTCCAAGGCGCTCTTCGGCCAGGGTGAGCTCGCCGGTCTCGACGAGGCGACACTGGCCGCGGCCCTCTCCGAGCTGCCGCGCGTCGAGGTCGCCGAGCTCGGCCCGGTCGTGGACCTGTTCGCCGAGGTCGGCCTGGTGGCGAGCAAGTCCGCCGCCCGGCGCACGGTCAAGGAGGGCGGTGCCTACGTGAACAACGTGAAGGTCACCGCCGAGGACGCCGTGCCGGCCCGCGAGGATCTGCTGCACGGGCGGTGGCTGGTCCTGCGCCGCGGCAAGAAGAACCTGGCCGCGGTCGAGGTCACGGGAGGCTGAGCCGCCCCCACCCCGCGCACACGGAGGGGCCGGTCCGCGCGGACCGGCCCCTCCGTGTGCGGTTAAGCCTCCGTGTGGGGCTAAGCCCGCCGTTTGTTGCCCCGGAGCATCGTGTACGCCGCGTCACCGAGGCCGACGACCACGAGAGCCGCTACCAGCTGGAGCGCGTGCCTGCCCCAGTCGATGCCCTTGGTCTCGTTGATGCCGAACTGAGTCGCGAGCCAGTTGCCCAGAACGGCTCCGATGATGCCGAACACCGTGGTCAGCCAGAGTGGACTGTGCTGCTTCCCGGGGAGGATCGCCTTGGCGATCAGTCCCAGTACGAAACCCACGATGATGGCCCACAACCAGCCCATAGCTGCCTCCTAGTACGGCTCAGATGAGCATTACGGCCAGTCTCGACCCGTCCGCCATACGGCGCATGTCGGGCTCGTCCATACGTGGCGCGGCGCAGGAGGGGCAACGGGATGAGGCCCGCCCCGGTCTCGTAGGCTGCGCAGCCGCGGCGTAACGTTGAGGGGCCGGGCCGGGGCAGGTACCGCGGAGAGTCCGGCACAGCGGACAGGGCGGTGGAATGTGATGCGGAAGCAGAGCAGCGGCCAGGTCTTCCGGATCACGGGGGCCCGGCAGGGTCTCGCGGAGGACGTGCGGGGCAGGCAGCGACGGTATGTGATCTCGATGTCGGTCCGTACGGTGTCGGTGGTGGCCGCCGCCGTGCTGTGGAACGTCGAGCGCCACGTCGCGCTCGTCGCTCTGGTGCTCGGGGTCCTCCTGCCGTACATCTCCGTCGTGATCGCCAACGCCGGCCGGGAGTCGCCGCCTTCGCTGCCCTCGACGTTCGTGCCCGCTCCTTCTCGGCCAATGCTCGCGCCGCCCGTCGCGGCCGCCGCCGCGGAATCCGTCCCGGAAGATCCCCTGGGCCCCGCTCACGACCAGCGGCGCGGCGCCGCGCACGAGCCGAACTGACCGACGACGTTGCGCCAAGCTCAAGAAAAGCTCAGATCAATCATGTAGTTCCGGTGCCAGTCCGAGGGTCCCCCATGACATACTTCGTACGCGCTCCGCATCCCCCGTCGGAGCGACAGACCGACGCCGGGCAGCTCCCCCCGTGGCTGCTCGGCGTCGCCTTGTTCGCAGCACTTGGACGCGACTGTGAGTGACGAAAACCCGATCTGTTCCGCCAAGGGCTGCCGCGTCTCCGCGGTCTGGGTACTGGCCTGGAACAACCCCAAGATCCACACCCCGGAGCGGCGCAAGACGTGGCTCGCGTGCGAAGAACACCGCGAGCACCTCACCCAGTTCCTCGGCGTACGCGGCATGCTGAAGGACGTCGTGCCGCTGGCCGAGTGGGAGTCCCGGGACGACGGTCAGCTGTCTTCCCCCCAGCGCCCGCCGGGTTCTCCGTAACCCCGCGAAGCTCAAGAAAAGCTCAGATCAATCACGACGTTCCGGTGCCGATCCGGCGACCCTCCCTGCCATACTGCGAGCGCTCCGCGTCCCCCGTCGGAGCGACGCACTCGCGGCGAAGGGGGGTGACAAATGAATGATCGTCCTGTGAAGTCGCGCAGGCGCTGGACCGGTCCCGAGAGGTGGCAGGTCTCGCTCGCACTGCTCGGCTTACTCGTAGCGATCACGGGATGTGTGGGGCAGTTCGTCCAGTAGGGCGCCCACCCATGAGGCCGTCGTGACCGGTGCTGCGCACGCAGCGAGCCCGGTCGAGTGATGGACGACCGGGCTCGTGAACAACTGCGCGGAGGGCCTCGCTCTGGCAGGAGCGGGGCCTTCCGTCGTGACCGGCATCGACCGTCCACGACCGCTGGAATAGTACAGCGCGCGGCGCCTCGCGGTTAAGTCACCCGCCGATCGCCGACATCGGGCGGTCCGGCTGCAAGAACGACGGGTCGTCCAGGCCGGAGCCCGCCTTCTTGCCCCACATCGCGAGCTTCCATATGCGGGCGATCTCCTCGTCCGCGCCGTCCGCCGTGTCCTCGGGCGCGGCGCGCAGGGCCGCGCGGAGATCGGTCTCCTCGGTGGCGAAGAGGCAGGTGCGCACCTGGCCGTCGGCGGTGAGCCGGGTGCGGTCGCAGGCCGAGCAGAAGGGGCGGGTGACGGAGGCGATGACGCCGACGCGGTGCGGGCCGCCGTCGACGATCCAGCGCTCGGCGGGCGCGGAGCCGCGCTCCCCCGAGCCTTCTTCGGTGAGCTCGAAGCGGGTGCGCAGGGACTCCAGGATGTCACCTGCGGTGATCATGCCGTCGCGCTTCCAGCCGTGCTGGGCGTCGAGGGGCATCTGCTCGATGAAGCGGAGTTCGTAGTCGTTCTCCACCGCCCAGGCCAGGAGGTCGGGGGCCTCGTCGTCGTTCAGGCCCGGCATCAGGACGGTGTTGACCTTGACCGGGGTGAGGCCGGCGTCGCGGGCCGCTTCGAGGCCTTCGAGGACGTCCTTGTGGCGGTCGCGGCGGGTGAGCGTCTTGAAGACGTCGGGGCGCAGGGTGTCCAGGGAGACGTTGACCCGGTCGAGGCCGGCGGCCTTGAGGGCCTTCGCGGTGCGCTTGAGGCCGATGCCGTTCGTCGTCAGGGACATCTTCGGGCGGGGCTCCAGCTGGGCGCAGCGCTCGACGATGCCGACGAGGCCGGGGCGCAGCAGGGGCTCGCCGCCGGTGAAGCGGACCTCGCGGATGCCCAGGTGGGTGACGGCGATCCGGATGAGGCGGACGATCTCGTCGTCGGTCAGGAGGTCCGGCTTGGCGAGCCACTGGAGGCCCTCTTCCGGCATGCAGTACGTGCACCGCAGATTGCAGCGGTCGGTCAGCGATACGCGCAGGTCAGTGGCTACGCGGCCAAACGTGTCGATGAGCACTGCGGCCCCCTCCCCGGCGGTCGGATTCTCATGTGTCCCACTGCCTTCGACCTTACGCGACACCTCTGACAACGCCATGGGCCATTTGCCACGAGGAACGGTACGGCCGCGTCGTAGGACTCTACGACGCGGCCGCTACGAACGTGTGAACAAATGCCGGTCAGTGGGCTCCGACGCCGGTGAGGGACTTGACCTCCAGCTCTGCGTACTTGCCCTTGTCCGGCTCCTCCTTGGAGAGGAGCGAGCCGAGCCAGCCGAGCAGGAAGCCCAGCGGGATGGAGATGAGGCCCGGGTTCTCCAGCGGGAAGAAGTCGAAGTTCGCGTCGGGGAACATCGAGGACGGCTTCCCGGAGACGACCGGTGAGAACAGCACCAGGCCGACGGCGGCGATGAGGCCGCCGTAGATCGACCAGAGCGCACCCTGCGTGGTGAACCTCTTCCAGAAGAGGCTGTAGAGGATCGTCGGCAGGTTGGCGGATGCGGCGACCGCGAAGGCGAGGGCGACGAGGCCCGCCACGTTCAGGTCGCGGGCCAGGGCGCCGAGCGCGATGGAGACGATGCCGATGAACACGGTCGACCAGCGGGCCGCCTTCATCTCCTCCTTCTCGGTGGCCTTGCCCTTGCGGATGACGTTCGCGTAGATGTCGTGCGCGAAGGAGGACGACGAGGCGAGGGTGAGGCCCGCGACGACCGCGAGGATCGTGGCGAAGGCGACCGCCGAGATCACCGCGAGCAGGATCGCGCCGCCGGTCGAGTCACCGCCACCGCCGATCTCCAGGGCGGCGAGCGGGGCGGCCGTGTTGCCCGCCTTGTTGGAGGCGATGATCTCGCCGGGCTTGAGCAGGGCTGCGGCGCCGAAGCCGAGGACGATCGTCATCAGGTAGAAGGCGCCGATGATGCCGATCGCCCAGTTCACGGACTTACGGGCGGCCTTGGACGTCGGCACGGTGTAGAAGCGGATCAGGATGTGCGGCAGGCCGGCGGTGCCGAGGACGAGGGCGATGCCGAGGGAGATGAAGTCCAGCTTCGAGGTGCCGGAGACGCCGTACTTGAGGCCGGGCTCCAGGAAGGCGGAGCCCTTGCCGCTGTTGGAGGCGGCCGTGCCGAGCAGGTCGGAGACGTTGAAGTTGAACTTCAGCAGGATGAGGAAGGTGATCAGGACGGTGCCGGTGATGAGCAGGACCGCCTTGACCATCTGCACCCAGGTGGTGCCCTTCATGCCGCCGATGGTGACGTAGACGATCATCAGGACGCCGACGAGGGCGACGATGAGGATCTTGCCCGCGTCGCTGGTGATGCCGAGCAGCAGTGAGACCAGGACGCCGGCGCCCGCCATCTGCGCGAGCAGGTAGAAGATCGACACGACGATGGTGGAGGTGCCCGCGGCGGTGCGGACCGGGCGCTGGCGCATGCGGTAGGCGAGGACGTCGCCCATCGTGTAGCGCCCGGAGTTGCGCAGCGGCTCGGCGACCAGGAGGAGCGCCACCAGCCAGGCGACCAGGAAGCCGATGGAGTAGAGGAAGCCGTCGTAGCCGAAGAGGGCGATGGCGCCGGCGATGCCGAGGAAGGACGCGGCGGACATGTAGTCGCCGGAGATCGCCAGGCCGTTCTGGAAGCCGGTGAACTGGCGGCCGCCCGCGTAGAAGTCGGCGGCGCTCTTGGTCTGCCGCCCGGCCCACACGGTGATGAAGAGGGTGGCGACGACGAAGGCGGCGAAGAGGCTGATGATCAGCGGCCGGTGCTCGGAGGCGTCGGAGGCCGCCGCCAGGTCGATCACGGCGGTGTGCGCGGGGCTCATGCGTCGCCCTCCATGCGGGTCTCCATGCGGGACTTGATCCCCTCGGCCTTCGGGTCGAGCTGCGCCGCCGCGTGGCGCGAGTAGAACCAGGCGATGAGGAAGGTGGTCAGGAACTGCCCGAGGCCGAGGACCAGGGCCACGTTGATGTTGCCGAAGAGCTTGGTGCCCATGAATCCGCCCGCGTAGTTGGAGAGCAGGACGTACACGAGGTACCAGGCGATGAAGGCGATGGTGAGCGGGAAGGCGAACGAGCGGTGCGAGCGGCGCAGTTCACCGAATTCCGCGCTCTCCTGCACCTCGATGTACTCCTCCGTGGAGGGCGCGTGCAGAGCGGGTTCTTTTCCTTCGCCACCCTTCGAAGGGGGCGGTGCGTCGGTGGCCACGGAGTCTCCTCGTGGTGCGGGTGGGGTGGGGACGGACAGTTGTTCCATGCGTGCTCTGGCCTCACATCCGGCGTGACACGGATCACGTGAGCCACGGATGGCGATGCTAAGGCCACGGGACGTGATCCGACAGGGGTTGATGTTGCTTCCGTTGTCTGCTCAACGTCCCCGCGCGGCGCACGACGCGCCCCGGCTGCCCGGTTTCTTCTGGAACGCAGCCAGAAGGCAGTCAGCAGCCATTGCTGGCCTGGGAGTTCGGGGGATAGCTTCACCCCTGCACGCCCGTCATGTACCTGCCCGAGCACCAGCTGTGTTCGGGCAGTTCCGTATCCGGATGATGTGGAGATCCCATGGCTCATCTGCCTTCCAGACGTCGTACGGCGCTCACCGTGCCGCTCGGCCTCGCGCTCGCCGCCTCGGTCGGCTTCGCGCCCGGCGCCGCGACCGCGGCCCCGAACGAGCCCCCCGCCCCCGTGTCGGCGCAGACCGCGAAGGACGCCCCCGTCTACGCGTACGTCGTCAACACCCGCACGGACCGCAAGACGCTCGCGTACGTCAAGAAGGCGATAGCCAGGGCCGGCGGTTCCGTCGTCGTCACGCACGAGAAGATCGGCGTCATCGTCGTCCACTCCACGGACCAGGACTTCGGCAAGCGAATACGCGCCGTGCGCGGCGTCCAGTCGGCGGGCGCGACCCACACCGCGCCACTGAAGTCGGCCGCCACCACGGACGACGGCAAGGCGAAGATGCTCTCCGCGGCCGAGGCCAAGGCCCTGCGCAAGAGCGCCGCTCCGGGCACCGAGCCGATGGAAGCCGACCAGTGGGACCTGCGGGCGATCGGCGCCGACAAGGCCGCGAAGATCAACCCGGGCAGCAAGAAGGTCACCGTCGCCGTGATCGACACCGGCGTCGACGACACCCACCCGGACCTGGCCCCGAACTTCTCGGCGAAGCAGTCCGCGAGCTGTGTCGGCGGCAAGCTGGACACCTCGCCCGGGGCCTGGCGCCCGGCGAAGAAGGAGCACTACCACGGCACGCACGTGGCCGGTGAGATCGGCGCCGCACGCAACGGCGTCGGCGTCGCGGGCGTGGCGCCCGGCGTGAAGATCGCGGGCATCAAGGTGGCCGACCCGGTCGACGAGCTGTTCTACCCGGAGAACGTGGTCTGCGCCTTCGTGTTCGCCGCCGAGCACAGCGTCGAGATCACCAACAACAGCTACTACGTGGACCCGTGGCTGTACAACTGCAAGGACGACCCGGACCAGAAGGCGATCCTCGACGCGGTCAACCGCGCGCAGCTGTACGCGCAGAAGAAGGGCACCCTCAACGTCGCCTCCGCGGGCAACTCCAACCACGACCTGGACGCGGACGCGATCGTCGACGACTCCAGCCCGGACGACTCCACCCCGGTGACCCGCACCATCGACCCGCACGAGTGCCTCGACGTGCCGACCCAGCTGCCGGGCGTCGTCACGACCAGCGCGACGGGCGTCAAGAACCTCAAGTCGTCGTACTCCAGCTACGGCAAGGGCGTCGTCGACGTGACGGCCCCGGGCGGCGACCGCTACCAGCTGCCGACCGACACCCCGTCGAAGAACGGCAACATCCTCTCAACCATGCCGGGCGGCGAGTACGGCTGGCTGCGCGGCACGTCGATGGCCGCGCCGCACGCCTCGGGTGTCGCCGCGCTGATCAAGTCGACCCACCCCAAGGCGGGCCCGGCCGAGCTCCAGCGGATCCTGAAGAAGCAGGCCGACCGTCTGGAGTGCCCCACCACGCCGTACGACCCCGACGGTGACGGTGACGTCGACGCGGTCTGCGAGAGCGGCGGCGCGCACAACAACGGCTTCTACGGCAGCGGGCTCGTCGACGCGCTCGACGCCGTGAAGAAGAAGTGACGGGGAGACGACACGTGAGCAAGTCCACCAAGTCCCACATATCCGCCGCAGCCCTCCTGCGCTCCCGCCGTGCGCTGGCCCTGCCGCTCGGTGTCGCGATGGTCTCCGCCGTCGCCTTCCTGCCGGGCACGGCGACCGCGCGGCCCGCCGCGGTGCCGGACGCTCCGGCGTCGGTCCCGGCGGCGGCAGCGGCCGCCACGGACGCCTCCTCCATGAGCTACGTGGTGAACGTCCGCCCCGGGAAGGGCAGTTCGGAGCGCGCCAAGAGGGCGATCGCCAAGGCCGACGGCAAGGTCGTCATCGCGTACGACAAGATCGGCGTCATCGTCGTCCACTCGGCGAACCCCGACTTCGCGAAGACGATGCGCAAGGTGAAGGGCGTCGACTCGGCGGGCGCGACCCGGACGGCACCGCTCTCCGCCCAGTCCGACAACGCCCTGGAGTCGGAGCGGCCGCTGACCGCCGCGGAGGCGAAGGCCGCGGCCGGGAAGGCCGCGGCGGGCCAGGACGAGCTGGAGCCGTTGCAGTGGGACCTGCCCGCCATGAAGGCGGACAAGGCGCACGAGGTCTCCCTCGGCAGCCGCAAGGTCACGGTCGGCGTGCTCGACTCCGGTGTCGACGACACGCACCCCGACATCGCGCCGAACTTCGACCGCGAGGCGTCCGCGAGCTGCCTGGGCGGCGTGCCGGTGCAGAAGGGCGACGCGTGGCGGCCGGTGGCCGGTGAGAGCGACCACGGCATGCACGTGGCGGGCACGGTCGCCGCCGCGAAGAACGGCACCGGTGTCACCGGCGTCGCGCCGGGCGTGAAGGTCGCGAGCCTGAAGGTGGCGGAGCCCAAGACCGGCCTGTACTACACGGAGGCCGTGGTCTGCGGCTTCGTGTGGGCGGCCGACCACGGCGTCGACGTCACCAACAACAGCTATTACACCGACCCGTGGCTGTTCAACTGCACGACGGACGCCGACCAGAAGGCGCTGGTCGACGCGGTCGGGCGGGCCTCGAAGTACGCGGAGCGCAAGGGCGCCGTCAACGTCGCGGCCGCGGGCAACTCGAAGACCGACCTGGCCCAGGACGAGATCATCGACACGACGAGTCCCAACGACACCACTCCGGTGCCGCGGACCATCAAGACCAAGGACTGCTTCGACCTCCCGTCGCAGCTTCCGGGGGTCGTGACGGTCTCCGCCACCGGTGCGAAGGGCATCAAGGCGTCGTACTCGAACTACGGCCACGGCGTCATCGACATCACGGCACCGGGCGGTGACTCGACCAAGTACCAGGCGCCGAACCCGCCGGCCGTCGACGGCCGGATCCTCTCCACGCTGCCGGGCGGCAAGTTCGGCTACAAGGGCGGCACATCGATGGCGTCGCCGCACGTCGCGGGCGTGGCCGCGCTGCTCAAGTCGACGCATCCGCACGCCTCGCCGAAGCGGATCAAGGAACTGCTCCACCGCCAGGCCGACGCGATGGCCTGCACCGACCCGTACGACTTCGACGGCGACGGCAAGGTGGACGCGGTCTGCGAGGGCGGCCGGAACAAGAACGGCTTCTACGGCGTGGGCATGGCCGACGCGTTGGACGCCGTGCGCAAGTAGCGGGCGAGCAGCACCAGATCACCGCGGAGCGGTGGGGAGGGCCGGGCGGCTCGGTGGCCGCCCGGCCCTCCTCGTCCCCGAGGAGTGGCCGGGGCCGGCCGCGGCGGCCGTCAGCACTCCCCTGGCCAACAGGGCCTGGGCCGCCAGATACGTGAGCATGATCGCGAAGTCGGGCCTCGGCAGCTGCGGCCAGTCGGCGACGCCGGTCGCGATCAGGGTGTCCGAGAGCAGGAAGAGCGCCCCGCCCGCGGCCGCCGTGGTGCCGAGCGTGGTCGCGCCGAGCGCGAGGGCGTACGCGGCCGCGAGGACCGCACCTCGCGCGTACCCGCGGGTTCCGCCGAGCCGCTCGCCGTACCGCTTGAAGAGCACGAGATAGCAGACGTGTCCGGCGGCGAAGGACCCCATCCCGGCGAGGAACGCGGGCTCGGCGTCGAAGAGCAGGAGGGTGTCGCCGCCGCAGCCGAAGAGGAGGGCGGCGATCAGCAGCCGGGGGCCCTTCCGCGTGGCGACGTACGCCGCGAGGAGGGGCATGAGCAGGGGCTTGAAGACCGCGTGGCCGGGGCCAAGGGCGGCGAGGAGCGCGACGAGGTCGCCGAGCGCGGCGGCGGCGAAGGCGCCGAGGAGCAGGGCCGGCGGCGGCCGCCCGGTCACGCCGCCCGCTCCTGGACCGGCGCGTCGGGGGCGGGCAGGGCCGCCGGGGGCGCCTCGGGAGCCTGCGGCTGCCAGCCGGGGCCGCGGAAGACCCGACCGGCCCGCTCCCGCCAACCCGCGGCGGCGCGCAGGTCCTTGGCGATGGCGACGTACTCGTGGGTCGCCACGCGCAGGGGGTTGTACGTGTCGATGTTCTTCGTCAGTCCGTACACGGGACGGTCGGTCTCGGCGACCCAGGAGCCGAAGAGCCGGTCCCAGACGATGAGGATGCCGCCGAAGTTACGGTCCAGGTAGCCGCCCTGGGACGCGTGGTGCACGCGGTGGTGGGAGGGCGTGTTGAAGACGTACTCGATGGGGCGGGGCAGCTTCCCGATGCGCTCGGTGTGGATCCAGAACTGGTAGACCAGGTTGGCCGACGAGCAGAACGCGAGCGCCGCCGGGTGGACGCCGCAGGCGATGAGCGGCAGGTAGAACGGCCACACCGTGAGGCTCGTCCAGGGCTGGCGCAGTGCCGTCGTGAGGTTGAACTTGCGGCTGGAGTGGTGCACGACGTGGCAGGCCCACAGGATGCGGATGACGTGGTGGCCCCGGTGCGACCAGTAGTAGAAGAAGTCCTGGGCGAGGAGCATCAGCGGGACGGTCCACCACAGGACGGGCACGCGCAGCGGTGTCAGCGCGTAGACGCCCGAGTAGATCGCGACGATCGGGATCTTCCACAGCAGGTCGAAGAAGAGGCTGCCGAGCCCCATGGTGATGCTGGTGGCGGCGTCCTTCGTCTCGTACCCGGCGGCGTCCTCGTCGGGATGGATCCGGTGGCTGACGATCTCGACGACGGTGAGCAGCACGAAAGCCGGGATGGACCACAGCACGACATCGGGCAGGTTCGGGGACATGCGTGCACCGTAGAACGGCCGCGGGCCCACGACTAGAGGTTGTTACCGACAAGTATTACCGGCGGTACGGGAGCGGTTGTTGGTGATCCTCGCCAAAGGCCCCGCGGGGGGGCCGGGGGCGGTGCCGGGTGCCGGGCACCGCCCCCGAGCCCTCAGGCGCTCACCAGACCCGTACCGACGCCCCCGAAGCGAAGACCGGGCTGGTCGCGTCGGCGGGGGCCTCCTCGAGGGGTTCGTCCAGTTCCTGGACCGTGGGTCCCACGCGCGCGGCGATGCGTCCGAGCCGTTCCAGGTCGAAGCCGTAGACGCGGGCCGCGTTGCCGCCGACCATGGCCGCGATCTCCTCCCTGGGGAGGCCGGCGTAGGCGGTGCGGAGCCCTTCGCGCGAGTAGGGGTACGTGCCCTCGTCGTGCGGGTAGTCGCTGCCCCACATGATCTTGTCGAGGCCGATCCGGTCGCGCAGGGCCGCCTCGTGGGGGCGCATGAAGCTCGCGCCCACGAAGCAGTTGTCGCGCCACACCTCGGAGGGCCCCTTGCCCATCGCGTCGGCGAGACCCGCGCCGAACTTCGCCTCGGCCGTGCCCGCGCCGCCCGCCCTCCGCGCCGCCGCGACGAGCCGCCCGTGGTAGTAGTCCAGCATGTCGAGCACTCCGGGGACCCAGCCCGAGCCCTGCTCGGTGAGGACGAGCCTGAGCTCCGGGTGGCGGCGGAAGGCCCCGCCGAAGACGAGGTGCCACAGCGCGCGGTGCGAGAACCACGTCGTCTCGACCATGAACACCGCGCGGGCGGCCGGCTCCTCGCCGAGCGGCGGTGAGGCCGAGCCCGCGTGGTGGTTGACCGGCACGCCCAGTTCGGCGCAGGCCGCCCAGATCGGGTCGTACGTCGACGAGTAGAGCTCGGGCAGACCGGAGCCCGGTGGGGTGCCGGGCAGCATCAGGCCTCCGGTGAGGCCCGCCTTCACCGATCGGCGGATCTCCTCGACCGCCCGGTCGACGTCGTTGAGGAGGATCTGGAAGACGCCCGCCCTGCGGCCCGGCGCGGCGGCGCAGAAGTCCGCGAGCCACCGGTTGTGGGCGCGCAGGCCCGCCCAGCGCCGCTCGAACTCCTCACGGGTGGGCGGTGGGGCCATCAGGGAGGCCGAGGGGAAGAACGGCGGGATGGTGTTGGGGAAGACGACCTCGGCGACGATGCCGTCCGCTTCGAGCTCGGCGACGCGGCGGTCCGAGTTCCAGTTGCGGTCCGCGGTGTCGGCGAGGAGGTCCTCGTACGGATTGACGTAGGTGGCCGCCCACGCGTCGAACGCGTCGTGGTGGCGCGACTCCAAGTAGGGCCTGTAGTCGAGGAGATCGGCGCCCGCGTGGCAGTCCGCGGAGATGACGGTGTAGCGGTCCCCGGTCATCGGGTCACCCCCAGCGTCGGGAAGTCGTGGTCGGTCAGCCAGTGGCGGCCGACCTCGCGCGAGCGCGCCCAGGAGGCCTCCACGGCGCTCTGGTCGGCGTCCTGGCCCAGGTCGGCCGGGGTGGGGCCGATGCGGCGCGCCAGTGGCGCGAGCTTCTCCGTGTCGAAGCCGAAGACCTCCGCGGCGGCGAGGCCCAGCATGCGGCGGGTCTCCGCGACCGGGATGTCGTGGAAGGTCTTCCTCAGCCACGCGCGCGTGTCGGGCCAGGTGCCCTCGGGGTGCGGGAAGTCGCTGCCCCAGAGGATGTTGTCGACGCCGATCTCGTACCGCTGGGCGAGCTCGCGGCGCTTGGTGTTGGTGGCGCAGACGAAGATCTGCCGGTCCAGGTACTCGTGCGGCGGGCGCTTCAGTTCCTCGAAGGGGGAGAGCTTCTTGCCGCCGTGCGCGCCCAGGTAGAGGCGGTCCATGAACCACAGGAGGTTCGGCAGCCACCAGCAGCCGGACTCCGCGACGCCGAATCTGAGCCCGGGATGGCGTTCGAAGACGCCGGACCAGAGCATGAACCACAGCGGCCGCGCGGGCCACCAGGTCACTTCGGAGACGTAGATCCCGAGGTGGTCGCCGTACTCGTGGCGGGGCGCCGCTCCGGAGTGGGTGACCACGGGCATCGCGCACTCGGCGGCCGCGGCCCACACGGGGTCGTAGCGCCGGTCGTGGTAGGGCGCCTTGTCGACCCACATGGAGGGGATCATCAGCGCGCCGAGACCGGACTCCTTGGCGCGGTGCACCTCGGCGACGACGCGGTCGACCTCTCCGGTGACGGGCAACAGGGCAACGCCACAGTGCCGCTCGGGATGCTCGGATACGAAGTCGGCCAGCCAGCGGTTGTGCGCCTGGGCGCCCGCCATGCCGAGCTCCGGGTCCTGGTCTCCGGAGAGGCCGAGCCCCACTCCGAAGGGCGCGGCGGTCTGGCTGTCGACGGCGTCCGCGTCGGGGAAGACGACCTCGGCGGCCACTCCGTCGCCGTCCAGTTCCTTGAGGCGCTGCGCGCTGTCCCAGCCGCCGCGCAGGCCCTCTTCGTTGTCCTGGAACCACTTGGCGGCGAACGCGTCGTTGCGGATGCCGAGCCGGGTCGCCTCCTCGCGGCGGGCGCCGCGCTCGCCGAGGAAGGCGTCGAAGTCCCGGTGGAAGCGGCTGTCGAGGTAGGGCCGGTACTCCTCGGTGGGGAGCCCGGCGTGGCAGTCGGAGGAGATGATCAGGTACGGGTCGTTCCGCTGGTCCGTCATGGCACGTCCCTCACTCAGTCCAGGATGAAGCGTTCCAGGTACGCGGGGTCGGACCGGTCGAGCATCGACCTCGACCGCGCCCGGATCTGCCGGTCGCTGTGCTCGCTCGCCGGGAGCAGCCAGAAACGGCCGGCGGCGATGCCCTCGGCCACGAAGTCCGCGACCTCCTCGACGGGCGTGAACCGCACCTCCTCGCCCGCCTCCCGCATGGCGGCCTCCCACTGGCCGAGGCTGCGGTAAGGGGTCCTGCGGGGGCGGGACTTGGCGTACCGGTCGGGCCGGTTGCGGTGCGACTCCCACAGGCCGGTGCGGAGCATGTGGGGTCCTGGGAAAAGCACGGAGGCGCCCACGCGCGCGTGCTCCGCCTTCAGATGGGCGTACAGCGACTCGGTCATCGTCACCACGGCGGCCTTGGTGACGGCGTACACGGAGGCGGTGGGCAGCGGGGCGATACCGCCGTCCCCGGAGGAGGTGTTGACGACGTGGCCCGGCTCGCCGCCCGCGATCATCCGGGGCACGAAGGCCTGGATGCCGTGGAAGACGCCCCAGACGTTGACTTCGAAGGCCCACTTCCAGTCGTTCGGGTCGTGCTCCCACATGCGGCCCTCGGCGCCCGAGCCGACCCCCGCGTTGTTGCAGAGCACGTGGACGGCGCCGAACCTGTCGTACGCCTCTTCTGCGAGGGCGAAGACCTGCTCGCGCACCCCGACGTCGACCACGCGCGCGTGCACGGTCGCGCCGTCCTCGCGCAGTTCCGCCGCGGCCTTCTCCAGGGCACCGGCCTCGACGTCCGCGAGGACCACCGTCAGGCCGTCCGCCGCGAACCGCCGCGCCATGGCGAGCCCGATGCCGCTCGCCGCGCCCGTGACGACGGCGACCCGCCCCTCACGCAGCTCCATCTCAGACGCTCCCCTCTGGCGGCCCGTCGAGGATCTGCGCCGGGTCGTCGTAGCGCTGGTGGATGTAGGGCAGCAGTGCCTGGGCGCTGACGCGTTCGACGACGCGGCCCTGCTGGTCGGTGGTCTTCTCGCCGATGGTGATCTCGACGAGGGAGCGGATCGGCAGGTCGGCCACGGGGTCGTACATCGACTCGCGCAGCACGACGTCCCCGGTGACGGCCTCCAGCTTGCGGACCTTCTCGTTCCGTACGCAGTGCACGAGCACGGGGTCCGCGTCGAAGCCCGAACCGTCCACGGCGGGCAGGAACTTGAAGTAGAAGTCGGTCTTCCGCGTCGGCTCCGGCAGCGGCAGGGCGCCGCTGACCGCGCCGCGCACCTCCACGAACGCGATGCCGTGCCGGGCGAGCCGGGCCCGCACCACCAGGCCGTCGCGCTCGACCTCCACCTCGCCGAGCTTCTTCGGCTCGCCGAAGACCTCCCGCCCGCCGATCAGGGCCCGCTCGTGGGTCATCGGCATCACCAGCGGATACCAGCCCGCCACTCCCGCGTGCTCGGCCGCGACGGCGACGGAGCCCGCGCCCAGCGGGTAGCCCGGCAGGTCGACCTTGCTGATGTTCACCCGCACCAGGGGCCGCCCGGTGGGTTTCAGCGGCGGCGGCAGGACCGCCGCGACCACGTCCGGATCGCTCTCCCAGACGGCCACCACGCCCGTGGACCAGATGTCGGGAAGCTTGGAACCCGCGGTGCGCGAGGCGGCGATCTCCGCCTCGTCGCGCGCTCCGTAGCGGATGCGTGCCATGTCGTACCACCCTTCGTCAGCGCGGACTCGGGCCCGCGGCCGGGACTTGCGGCGGTTCTGTAACACAGTTACAACAGGACCCGTGAAGGGTAAAGAGACGTCCCGTGCGCAGCTTGACCGGGAGCAGGTTCTCGACACGGCCGCGCGCCTCGTCAAGCGGCAGGGCCCGCGGGCCCTGACGATGCGCGCGCTCGCCGCCGAGCTCGGCACCGCCGTCACCTCGATCTACTGGCACGTCGGCAACCGCGAGTCGCTCCTGGCCGCCCTCGTCGAGCGCACCCTCGCCGACCTCGGCGAGATCCGCGCCACCGGCCGCACCCCCGCGCAGCGCGTCGCCTCCGTGGCCCGCGCCTTGCGCCACCAGCTCCTCGACCACCCGCACCTCGTCGCGATGGTCCACGAACGCGGCCTGACGGAACGGATGTTCCTGCCCGCCCAGCGGACCCTCGTCCACGAGATCCACCAAGCGGGGTTGCGCGGCGTCCGCGCCGCCGAGGCCGTGCGCGCCGTCCAGGTCCACGTCGTCGGCCACGTCCTGGTCGAGCGCTACCGCGAACGCGCCCCCGAGCAGCACCCCGGCGAGGACGAGCTGTGGACGGCGCAGGCGGCCGAGCAGGACGGCGCGCTCGCCCGCGCGCTGGCCGGACCCGTCGACGCGGAGGCGCTCTTCGCCACCTCCGTCAAGGCTCTGGTGGCCGGGCTTCTCGGACCGGCACCCTGACTGTCAGTCGCGGCCCGTATCCTCATGGACCATGCTCGAAGACCGCACGACCGCAGCGTCCGCAGTGCCCTGGCCGCCCGCGTATCCCAAGGGGTACGCGGTCGTCGACGTGGAGACCACCGGCCTGGCCCGCGACGACCGCATAGTGTCGGCCGCCGTCTACCGCGTGGACGCGCGGGGCGAGATCGAGGACCACTGGTACACGCTGGTCAACCCCCAGCGCGATCCGGGCCCGGTCTGGATCCACGGGCTCACCAGCGAGATGCTCGCGGACGCGCCGCTCTTCAAGGACATCGCCGAGGAGTTCGCGGGGCGCCTGGACGGCCGCGTCCTCGTCGCGCACAACGCGGTCTTCGACTGGTCGATGATCGCCCGGGAGTACGCGCGTGCGCAGCGCCAGGCCCCCGTGCGCCAACGCCTGTGCACCATCGCCCTCTCCAAGGAGCTGGCGCTCCCGCTGCCCAACCACAAGCTGGAGTCCCTGGCCGCGCACTTCGGCGTCGAGCAGCGCCACGCGCACAACGCGCTCGACGACGCCCGCGTGCTCGCCGAGGCGTTCCGCCCGAGCCTGCACGCGGCGGCGGGCGGCAATGTCCGCCTGCCCCTGCTTGAGTGCCGTCCGCTGACCGAGTGGTCCGACGGCGCGCCGCGCGTCGTCCGCCAGTCGACGGGACCCGCGCCCTCCTCCTCGTACCGGCCGGGCAGTTGGCGCCCTTCGCGCAAGCGCCCGCCGTGCCCGTATCCGAACCCGGGGCGTTACGAACCGGGCAAACCACTCAAGCAGGGCATGCGGGTGGCGTTTTCGGGAGACACCTCCGTGGAGCGGGAACTCCTGGAGGACCGGGCGGTCGAGGCCGGACTGCACATCGCGACGAGTGTGTCCCGTCTCACGAGCCTCCTCGTCACGAACGACCCGGACTCCGGCACCTCCAAGACCGTCAAGGCCCGCTCGTTCGGCACGCCCGTGATCGACGAGGCGGCGTTCGGACAGCTCCTCCAGGACGTGACGCCCGCCACCGAATCGTGACCGCGCGGGCGTCAGTCGGGTGATTGCGGGCGACTCGCCCGCCGACCGCTCGCCCCGCACCGCCGCGGCGACCCACCCTGTGGCGCATGGCACGTTGCGAGGTCTGCGGAAACGACTACGGCATGTCCTTCGAAGTGCACGCGCAGGGCGCGGTGCACGTCTTCGACTGCTTCTCCTGCGCCATCCACCGCATGGCGCCCATCTGCGAGCACTGCCGGTGCCGCATCATCGGCCAGGGCGTCGAGGTGGAGGGGCACTGGTACTGCGGCGCCCACTGCTCGCGCGCGGAGGGGCGGGTGGGCATCATCGACAAGGTCTGACCAGGCCCGCATCGACAAGGTCCGACCCACCCCGCCTCCGGGCGGGCACCGACCCCACCCCCGGGCAGGCACCCCACGGACCTAGAGGTACGGTCGTGGGGTGTACCGCTTCCTCCTGACCCGGCAGTGGGTGATCCTCACCCTCATCGCCCTCGTCCTCATCCCCGTGATGGTCGAGCTGGGTTTCTGGCAGCTGCACCGCCACCAGAACCGCGTCGCGCAGAACCAGCGGGTCTCCGACGCGCTGGCCGCCGCCCCGGTCCCGGCGGAGAAGCTCACCTCACCCGGCCACGAGGTGCCCAAGAAGGACCTGTACCGCCGGGTGAGCGCCAAGGGGACGTACGACCCGGCGCACGAGGTGGTCGTGCGGCGCCGCACCAACTCCGACGACGAGGTCGGCTTCCACGTCCTGACGCCCTTCGTCCTCGCGGACGGCAAGGTCCTGCTCGTCAACCGCGGCTGGATCCCGGCCGACGGCCCGCAGACCGCCTTCCCCAAGATCCCGGCCCCGCCGAAGGGCGAGATCACCATCACCGGCCGCCTCAAGGCCGACGAAACGTCCGCGGCCAGCGGCATCAAGAACGTCCGCGGCCTGCCGGACCGTCAGATCATGCTGATCAGCAGCGGCCAGCAGGCCGACAGCCTCGGCAAGCAGGTCCTCGGCGGTTACGTCGAGCAGACCTCGCCCGAGCCGGACGACGGCTCCCCCGAACTGATCGGCGAGCCCGACCACAGCAGCATCGGCGCGCACATGGCGTACGCGGTCCAGTGGTGGCTGTTCGCCTCCGGCGTCCCCGTCGGCTGGGTGGTCCTGGTCCGCAGGGAGCGCCGCGACCGCGCGGCGGCCGCGGCGGCACCCGCGCCCGAGGCGACACCGGCGAACGCCTGAGCCCGAGTCCCGCACATCCGCGCGGCACCGGGTCAGATTGACGGGGCCTCATCCCGGGAAGCCGTTCTGCGTGCATCACCCCATCGAGGACTACGCGCTCATCGGCGACCTCCAGACCGCCGCCCTCGTCGGCAGGGACGGCTCTCTGGACTGGCTCTGCCTGCCCCGGTTCGACTCGGCCGCCTGCTTCGCCGCGCTGCTCGGCGACGAGGAGAACGGCCACTGGCGCATCGCGCCGGCGGACGCGGGCCCCTGCACCCGGCGCGCCTACCGGCCGGGCACCCTCGTGCTCGACTCGGAGTGGGAGACCGAGGACGGTGCCGTCCGCGTCACCGACTTCATGCCGCAGCGCGACCGCGCGCCCGATGTCGTCCGCATCGTCGAAGGCCTGACGGGCAGCGTGACGGTCCGCAGTACGCTCCGCCTCCGTTTCGACTACGGCTCGGTCGTGCCGTGGATGCGCAGGACCGACGGGCTCCGCGTGGCCGTCGCGGGCCCCGACGCGGTGTGGCTGCGCAGCGAGCCCGAGGTGCGCACCTGGGGCGAGGGGTTCAGCACGCACTCCGAGTTCACGGTGGAGGCGGGCGAGAAGGTGGCCTTCGTCCTCACCTGGCACCCCTCGCACGAGCCGCGCCCCACCCTCGTCGAGCCCTATGAGGCGCTGCGCGACAGCCTCGCCGACTGGCGGGAGTGGACCGCCCGCTGCCGCTACGACGGGCCGCACCGCGACGCGGTCGTACGCTCCCTCATCACCCTCAAGGCCCTCACCTACGCCCCGACCGGCGGCATCGTGGCCGCCCCCACCACCTCCCTGCCCGAGGAGATCGGCGGCGTACGCAACTGGGACTACCGCTACTCCTGGCTGCGCGACTCCACCCTCACCCTCGGCGCCCTGGTCGCGGCCGGCTATCTGGAGGAGGCCGAGGCGTGGCGCGACTGGCTGCTGCGCGCGGTCGCCGGCAACACCGCCGACCTCCAGATCATGTACGGGATATGCGGTGAGCGGCGGCTTCCCGAGTACGAGGTGCCGTGGCTCGGCGGGTACGAGGACTCGGCCCCGGTGCGCATCGGCAACGACGCCGTGAACCAGTTGCAGCTCGACGTGTACGGCGAGGTCATCGACTCCCTCACGATGGCCCGCGCGAAGGGCCTGGCCCCTCGTCCGCACGCCTGGAACCTCCAGCGGTGCATGCTGGAGTTCCTGGAGGAGAAGTGGCGCGAGCCGGACGAGGGCCTGTGGGAGGTCCGCGGTCCGCGCCGGCACTTCGTGCACTCGAAGGTGATGGCGTGGGTCGCCGCCGACCGGACCGTGCGGGCGCTGGAGGAGGATCCCGGCCTGGCCGACAACCTCGGGGACGTCGAGCGCTGGCGCAAGATGCGCGACGAGGTGCACCGGGAGGTGTGCGAGCGCGGGTACGACGCCGAGCGCAACACGTTCACGCAGTTCTACGGCTCCGCCGAGCTGGACGCGTCCCTCCTGCTCATCCCCCGCGTGGGGTTCCTGCCGCCGGACGATCCGCGCGTCGTCGGCACGGTGGACGCGATCCACCGGGAGCTGGGCCGCGACGGGTTCGTTCGGCGGTACAGCGCGGACGAGCGGCGCATCGACGGGCTGCCGGGCGGCGAGGCCACCTTCCTCGCCTGCTCGTTCTGGCTCGCCGACGCGCTGCACATGACGGGCCGCACCGAGGAGGCACGCGCCCTGTTCGACCGCCTGCTCGCGCTCCGCAACGACGTGGGGCTCCTCGCGGAGGAGTACGACCCCGCGTCGCGCCGGCAGCTGGGCAACTTCCCGCAGGCATTCAGCCACATCGGCCTGGTCAATACGGCCCTCGCGCTCCACGGGGCGGACGCGGGAGGATAGGGGCCATGGATCTTGGACTGAAGGACCGTGTCTACGTAGTCACCGGCGCCACCCGTGGCCTCGGCAACGCCACCGCGCGGGAACTGGTCGCGGACGGCGCGAAGGTCGTCGTCACCGGCCGCGACGAGAAGACCGTCGCCGAGGCGGCCGCCGAGCTCGGCCCGAACGCGGTGGGCGTGGCCGCCGACAACGCCGACCCCGCCGCCGCGGACACCCTGATCGCCGCGGCCCGTGAGCACTTCGGCGGCTTCGACGGCGTGCTGATCAGCGTCGGCGGCCCCGCCCCCGGCTTCGTCGCGGACAACACCGACGAGCAGTGGCAGGCGGCGTTCGAGTCGGTCTTCCTCGGCGCCGTGCGGCTCGCCCGCGCGGCGGCCGCGCGGCTCGGCGAGGGCGGCGTCATCGGCTTCGTGCTCTCCGGGTCGGTGTACGAGCCGATCGCGGGCCTGACGATCTCGAACGGCCTGCGGCCCGGACTCGCCGGCTTCGCCAAGTCCCTCGCGGACGAGCTCGGCCCGCGAGGCATCCGCGTCGTCGGCGTCCTCCCCGGCCGGATCGGCACCGACCGCATGCGCCAGCTCGACGGCCTCTCCCCCGACCCGGCGGCCACCCGCGCCGCGAACGAGTCGGCCATCCCCCTGCGGCGCTACGGCACCCCCCAGGAGTTCGGCCGCACAGCCGCCTTCCTGCTCTCCCCCGCCGCGTCCTACCTGACGGGGATCATGGTCCCGGTGGACGGCGGTGCCCGGGCGGGCTTCTGACCCGGCGCCCGTCAGCTCACGCGTTCCGCTTGGTGCTTGCGGGCCCGCAGGCGCACCGTCGTGGGCAGGCTCCGCAGGCCCGCCGACTCCCGGGCGTGGGCCAGGGGCCGGGCGGCGAGCTCGTGGAGGACGTCGGACGGGGCGGCGTGCGGGGCGAGGACCGCGTCCACGCGGGCCCGGGGCGCGCCGCGTCGGCCGGTCAGGACGGCGTGGGCGCGCTCGACGCCGTCCAGCGTCTCCGCCTCGGCGGCCAGCACGCTCTCCACGGCCCGGCCGCGCAGCAGCGCGCCCTCGCCGTCCCCGGTCTCCACCAGGACCTCCGCGAGGCGGCGCCTGCGCAGCTGCGCGGAGAGCCACCACAGGGAGAGCAGCAGCAGGACGGCGAGGGCGGCGATGACCACGGGCCAGAACCATCCCTCGTCCCGCCAGCGCGTCCGGTCGGCGGCGCTGACCAGCACATCGTGCCGGCCGTCGTGGATCCACCACGACGGGGGCGACACGCCGAGTCCGACGGCGAGCACGGAGCCGCCGAGGACGAGCAGCACGAGCCCGGCGAGGGCGAGGAGTACGCGGTTGACCGTGCGCAGCATCGCGCTCACGCCTTTCTGCCGGGCCGGGCCACCCGGACGTCGAGGCCGGGGGTGCGCGCGAGGCCCAGCTCGCGGATGCCGTCGGCCATCGTGTCGTCCAGGTCGCCGCGTACGTCGTCGAGTTCGCGGAAGTGCGAGACCGCGCGCACGTCCACCTTGGAGCGCTTCACGCGGACCCGCACGGACTGCACGCCGGGTACGTCCATGGCGCGGTCGCGCAGCACCGTGGCGGCGGCGCCGCGGTACAGGCCCGCACGCGCGTCCGGGTGGGTGCGCCGCATCGGCAGGAGGCCGCGCTGCCCGGGGGTCACGGCGAGCACGAGGAGCCAGATCCCGACGAGGGCGGCCAGGGCGGCCCCGGCGAGCACGGCGGTGTCGTCGAGGGGCCGCCGGCCGAGCTCGTGGGCCAGGTCGCGGCGCCAGCACATCGCGGGGTGGTCGGCCCGGACGGCGACGACGTCGTAGAGGAGCAGCCCGGTGCCGCCGACGACCAGCAGGGCGAGGAGGGCCGCGGGCACCCGTCGGCGCGACCAGAAGCGGGGGGCCTTCTCGTCGCCGGAGAGCGTGGGCGGCGGCTGGTGGGCGTTCGCGGAGGCCGCCCGGTCCGGTTCGTCCTCCTGTTCGAGGACGGGCAGCGGTCGGGTGCCGTCCGCGTGCGGTTCGCTCATCGGATCCTCCCCTGTGCCGCCGCGCGGACCTGCGCCGAGTGCAGCCGCTCCACCTGGACGGCCACCTCGGGCACCTCCATCCCCGCCAACTCCCTCACCCGCTCGGCGACTTGGCGACGCACCGCGCCGCACTGCCCGCCGATGTCGCAGGGGTAGTCCAGCTCGACGCTGACGCGGATCCGGGCGGACTCGTGGCGGACGGAGACCGTGGCGCGTGGCGGCGGGCCGTCGGGCGGGACCGCGTCCACCGCCTCACGTGCCGCCCGTGCGGCGATCTTCGCGACGACGCGGTCGGCGATCCGGGTCGCGCCGCGCTCGCCGGGTGCGACCTGCGCCGCCACCGCTCACCGCCCCCGGTCGCCGCGGCCGCGGAAGAGGTCGCCGGGCTCCAGGTCCCCCTCCAGGAACCGCCCGGCCACGAAACCGATGGCGCCCAGGGCGGCCACCAGGAGGAACGCCCCGAATCCGCCGAAGTACCCGGCGAAGCCCAGAGCCATTCCGGCCACCATGCCGATCACGGCCATGCTCATCGTGCGCTCCTTCTGAATGCCTGTGGATCGCTTGGATGCCTTTGGATCGCTCGCTTGGATGCCTGCGGATCGCCCGGCGGGACGTGCTACTGAAGGCGTCCCTGCGGCTCTTCGTCGTCCTCGTCCGGCAGCTTCACATCGCTCACCGCGATGTTGACCTCGACGACCTCGAGCCCGGTCATGCGCTCGACGGCCGCGATCACGTTCTCCCGCACGTCCTGCGCGACGTCCGCGATCGGTACGCCGTACTCGACGACGATCTCCAGGTCGAGCGCGGTCTGCACCTCGCCGACCTCGGCCTTCACGCCGCGCGACACGGACTTCGAGCCGCCGGGGACCCGGTCGCGCACGGCGCCGAAGGTCCGCGCGAGGCCGCCGCCCATCGCGTGCACGCCCTCCACGTCGCGCGCGGCGAGCCCGGCGATCTTCTCGACGACGCCGTCCGCGATGGTGGTGCGGCCCCGGCCGCCGGGGTCACCGCCGCCCCGTCCTGGCGCGGACTTCGCCGCGCTCTCCTTCGGGGAGTCCTTGTGCAGCGTCTGAGACGCGTTCCGCTGTCCGGTGTCGCTCATCGTCCCGTTCCTTTCGAAAGGGGAGCTGATCCGTGGAGTGCTGCTTCTCCGCTCACATTAAGCGCGGCCCCGCGCCCGCGCGCCCGGGATGCGGCAGGGTGGAGCCATGA
Organism: Streptomyces sp. NPDC030245; assembly: GCF_055572995.1. Taxonomy (NCBI): domain Bacteria; kingdom Bacillati; phylum Actinomycetota; class Actinomycetes; order Kitasatosporales; family Streptomycetaceae; genus Streptomyces; species Streptomyces sp. NPDC030245. The sequence continues at coordinate 51,274 of NZ_JBVICF010000006.1, forward strand.
CGGGCGAGGGTTGGACGCAGGCGGTACGGCGGCAGCTGCGGCTCGGCCGGGTACTGCCGCTGGGCGGTGCGGCGGACGGCGCGTGGGTGACGGAATCCGCGGCGCAGGGCGCGTTGCGCCAGATGGCTGACGGGGTTGCCGGGGCGCGGCTCGGCACGGTCCGCATCGCGCCCGCGCGTCCGGAGAGAACGCGGAGGGTGTACGTCGCGGCCGTACCGGCACCGCCGAGCGCGCTGCCGCCGGGGCCGCTGCGGATCACCGCGGACTTCGCCGCCGCCGTCGGCGATTCCCTGCCCGCGGTGGCGGACCGGCTGCGCGCCGCGCTGGCCGGAGCGGCGGCGGACCGGCTCGGTCTGGTGGTGGAAGAGGTGGATCTGCGGGTGACGGCCCTGCTCGACGCGGGCGCGGACCCCGGGGGCGTACACCCGGAAGAAGACCCGCGGCCGGGGGCCGGCGCCACCGCCGCCGATGACGCCGCCACCGCCGACGACACGGACGAGGCGCGCGCCGGGCGGGCGGCCCTGGCGGTGCCCGGGGTGGCCCGGCTGACCGGCGTACTCGGGGCGCTCGGCGGGGCCGTGCACCTGGAGCAGCGCCCCGCGACGGACACGCTGCCGCGCCGCCACGCGCGTGTGGAGATCGCGACGGACCGCGGCCACCGCGCCCTGGACGTGGCGCTCGCGGTCCGCGCGGCGGTCGGCGCCGCCCTGCCCGACCACCCTTCGGTGGCCGTGCTGGTGACCGACGTGGGGTAGGTGGCGTGCGGGGCGCGTCAGTCGCCGAGGCCCGCGAGGTCGCGCAGTCGGCGGCCCTGCGCGGCGCGCTCGGCGACGCGCTGCTCCTCGTAGGAGCGGCCGGTCGCGCCCTGGAGCAGCGCCTTGGTCTCGATGACGGCGTCGCGCGGCGCGGCGACGAGCGCGGCGGCCAGGTCCTTGGCGGCGGCGTCGAGCTGGTCGGCGGGTACGACGAGGTTGGCGAGGCCGACCCGCTCGGCCTCGTCGGCGTGGACGAAGCGGCCGGTGGCGCAGATCTCCAGTGCGCGGGCGTAGCCGACGAGCCCGACCAGCGGGTGTGTGCCGGTGAGGTCGGGGACGAGGCCCAGGCTGGTCTCGCGCATGGCGAACTGCACGTCGTCCGCCGCGATCCGCAGGTCGCAGGCGAGCGCGAGCTGGAAGCCGGCGCCGATGGCGTGGCCCTGGACGGCGGCGATGGAGACGATGTCGCTCCGCCGCCACCAAGTGAAGGCCTCTTGGTACTCGCTGATCGTGGCGTCGAGGACGCCGTCCTCACCGCGTGCGAGATCGATGAAGGACGGCTCGCCGTCGAAGCCCTCGGGCGTGAACGCCTGCCGGTCGAGGCCCGCGGAGAAGGACTTGCCCTCGCCGCGCAGCACCACGACGCGGACACTGCCGGGCAGCAGCTGACCTGCCTCGGTCAACGCCCTCCACAGCGCGGGAGATTGGGCGTTGCGCTTGGCCGGATTGGTCAGCGTCACCGTGGCGACGGCCTCGTCGATGGTGAGGCGTACGCCGTCCTTGTCGAGAACCGGTGCGAGCTCGCTGTCGGACGAAGCCATGGGTGCCTCCGAGTGGGTGCGGTCGGGCCGGACGCGCTGGAGCGCCCGTAAGTGACTGCACAGTAACCACCCGGTCGATCAGCCGACCGACCGGGTGGCCACCACTGGACCACCGGTACTGAGTGTCGCCGCCGTCAGCCGGCGGCGGCCTTCTTGCCTCGCGTCGCCCCGCCGCGTCCCCGCAGCGTGACACCCGATTCGCTGAGCATGCGGTGCACGAACCCGTACGAGCGGCCGGTCTCCTCGGCCAACGCCCGGATGCTCGCACCGCCGTCGTACTTCTTCTTCAGGTCTGCCGCGAGCTTGTCGCGCGCGGCGCCGGTCACCCGGCTGCCCTTCTTCAGAGTCTCGGCCACCCGTGCCTCCTCATGGGAAGTGCGCTCTGGACTTCTCATGATCACCCCTTCCGGGCTTCCTGGCCACCCATTCGACAAGGTCCGTACGTCGATGTTTGCCGCTCAGACGGCATCCATCACGAGCGGAGTCGCATATTCCGCACACCGGATTCCGCGCGATCGACGAGCGAACGCGGCGAACGGCCAGGTCAGCGCCGTGCCGGGCGACGGGTCGGGCCTCATCGCAGATCGGCGGCGAAATCCGTGTATGCCACACCTCGGTACGAGGACAGCTCACACAGATGAGGGATCACGGCTCGGCCGAATGATCCATACGCAGTGGATCACCGGTTCGATCAAGCGAGGGCGACGAGGTCCGCGTAGTCCTGACCCCACAGGTCCTCGACGCCGTCCGGCAGCAGGATGATGCGCTCCGGCTGGAGGGCCTCCACCGCGCCCTCGTCGTGCGTGACGAGGACGACCGCGCCCTTGTAGGTGCGCAGTGCGCCGAGGATCTCCGCGCGGCTCGCCGGGTCGAGGTTGTTGGTGGGCTCGTCGAGGAGGAGGACGTTGGCCGAGGAGACGACCAGGGTCGCGAGGGCGAGCCGGGTCTTCTCACCACCGGAGAGCACACCGGCGGGCTTGTCGACGTCGTCTCCGGAGAAGAGGAACGAGCCGAGTGTCTTGCGGACCTCGACCAGGTCGAGGTCGGGGGCGGCCGAGCGCATGTTCTCCAGGACCGTGCGGTCCGGGTCGAGGGTCTCGTGCTCCTGCGCGTAGTAGCCGAGCTTGAGGCCGTGGCCCTCGATGACCTGGCCGGTGTCGGGCTTCTCGGCGCCGCCGAGGAGCCGCAGCAGGGTGGTCTTGCCCGCGCCGTTGAGTCCGAGGATGACGACGCGCGAGCCCTTGTCGATGGCGAGGTCGACGTCGGTGAAGATCTCCAGCGAGCCGTACGACTTCGACAGGCCCTCGGCCATGAGCGGCGTCTTGCCGCACGGCGCGGGCTCGGGGAAGCGGAGCTTGGCGACCTTGTCGCTCTGGCGCACCTCGTCGAGGCCCGCGAGGAGCTTGTCGGCGCGGCGCGCCATGTTCTGCGCGGCGACGGTCTTGGTGGCCTTCGCGCGCATCTTGTCGGCCTGCGAGTGCAGGGCGGCGGCCTTCTTCTCGGCGTTCTGCCGCTCGCGCTTGCGGCGCTTCTCGTCGGACTCGCGCTGCTGCTGGTAGAGCTTCCAGCCCATGTTGTAGACGTCGATCGCGGAGCGGTTGGCGTCCAGGTAGAAGACCTTGTTGACGACCGTCTCGACGAGCTCGACGTCGTGGGAGATCACGATGAAGCCGCCGCGGTACGTCTTCAGGTAGTCGCGCAGCCAGACGATCGAGTCGGCGTCGAGGTGGTTGGTCGGCTCGTCGAGGAGGAGCGTGTCGGCGTCCGAGAAGAGGATGCGGGCCAGCTCGATGCGGCGGCGCTGACCGCCGGAGAGCGTGTGCAGGGGCTGGCCGAGCACGCGGTCCGGGAGGTTGAGCGCGGCGGCGATGGTGGCGGCCTCGGCCTCGGCGGCGTACCCGCCCTTGGTGAGGAACTCCGTCTCCTGGCGCTCGTACTGCTTCATGGCCTTGTCGCGCGTGGCGCCCTGGCCGTTCGCGATGCGCTGTTCGTTCTCGCGCATCTTGCGGATCAGTACGTCGAGGCCGCGGGCGGAGAGGATCCGGTCGCGGGCCAGCACGTCGAGGTCGCCGGTGCGGGGGTCCTGCGGGAGATAGCCGACCTCTCCGGAGCGGGTGATCGTGCCGCCCGCGGGGACGCCCTCACCCGCCAGGCACTTGGTGAGGGTGGTCTTGCCCGCGCCGTTGCGGCCGACGAGGCCGACACGGTCGCCCTTCGCGATACGGAAGGAGGCGTTCTCGATGAGGATGCGGGCGCCGGCGCGCAGCTCGATGCCGGAAGCGGTGATCACGGGGGTACTCCTGAACAGAGTGGACGGCGAGTGGGACGACTGAGGTGCTCGGGACCGGTGTCTATGCCGTCCAACTGAGGAGAGGAGCTGCCATGGCAGCAAGTCTAACGGGCCGTCGCAACTAGTTTTCCGGGCCGCTGCCGCCGCCGGGGCCCGGCTCGGAGTCCCCGTTGCCCAGCGGGGTGCGGCCGGGAGCGATCCTTCCGTAGTCGTCCACGGCCACGACCTGGGCGGTCCACGGGGCGGCCGGGCCCGCGCAGGGCTGGGCGATCAGGAGTGCTTCGCCGCGGCGCACGGAGCGCGCCGGTTCGAAGGCGCAGCCGGGGCGGGCGGGCAGCACCCAGCGCAGGTCGCCGTCCGCGGTGCGGTAGGCGGCGATGCGGTGCGGGGTGACGACGGCCAGCATGCGGGCGCCGGGGGTGAGCGGCCGCAGGACGCCGGCGCCGCCGCGGGCGCCCGGGGTGCGCAGCCAGTCGGCGGCGCCGGGGATGGCGCGGTGCCAGCGCACGGAGCCGCCGTCGGCGCGTGCGGTGTCGGTGACGAAACCGTCGTTCCAGAGCGTGAAGGCGTGTCCGGGTGCGGGCAGGAGCGTGACGGGGCGGCGTCCCGCGCGCGTGTACGTCCAGCGGGGGGTGCCGCTCTCCGTGTCGTACGCCTCGACGGCCGGGCCCCGCGTGCGCAGTGCGGGTTCGTCGGCGGGGGCGGGTGCGGTGTCGTCCACGCGCGCGTGGACGGTGAGGTGGTCTCCGTAGGGGACGGGCCGCGAGTGGTGGGCGGCGGTGATGAGCGGCAGGGCGAGCAGCGCGAGGGCCATGGGCAGGGCGATGCGGGTGCCGCGGCGGTCCGGGGCGGGGGACGGCTCGTGCGGGGTGGGGGACGGCTCGTGCGGGGGCTCTGAGGTCCCGGCGCGCGGCAGAGCGGACATGTCGCCCCCTTCGGTACCACTGCCCACGGATCAGGCGCAGAGCGTAGCCGCGGGAGGTCGGGGCAGCCGTCGTAGGGCGGGGCGACACGGCGCGGGAAGCGGGCCGTGTCCCTCGTTCGGCCCTCCGTCCGACGCCGGGCGGGGGCGGGCATATCAGGATGAAGTGGCCGGTGGTCCGGCGCGGGGCGGCGTATGCCGTTCCGGATGCGCGGCAGAGGGGTGCGCCCATGCAGTTCGACGACGACGCCAACCTGGACACCTCGGAGGTGCGGGATGTGCGCGGCAGTCGGATCCCCGGCGGCCGGGCGACGGTGGGCGGCGGCGTCGCCGGGCTCATCGCCCTGCTCCTGGGGCTCTTCTTCGGCGTGGGCCCCGACCAGCTGGGGCTCTCCTCGGGCGACGAGGAGCCGGAGGCGTCGTCGTCCTCCCTCGCGCAGGTGCAGCAGAGCTGCCGCACGGGGCGGGACGCGAACAGCAAGGAGGACTGCCACATCGTGGCGGTGGTCAACAGCCTCCAGGACTACTGGCGCCCGGAGTTCCAGCGCCGGCGGGCCTCCTACTCCCCCGCTCAGACCGTGCTGTTCACCAGCCGCGTGGGCACCGCCTGCGGCGCCGCGTCGTCCGCGGTCGGCCCGTTCTACTGCCCCGGCGACCGGAAGGTCTATCTGGACCTGGGCTTCTTCGACGAACTGCGCACCAAGTTCGGCTCCACCGGCGGGCCCTTCGCGCAGGCGTACGTCGTGGCCCACGAGTACGGGCACCACGTGCAGAACCTGACGGGGGTCCTGCGGCGTTCCCAGGACGGGCGGACGGGCCGCGACAGCAACGCCGTGAAGGTCGAGCTTCAGGCCGACTGCTACGCCGGGGTCTGGGCGCGGCACGCGACGCGCAGCCCCGACGACCGCACGGGCAGGCCGCTGATCACCAGCCTCGACGACAACGACATCCGCGACGGCCTGGACGCGGCGGCCGCGGTGGGCGACGACCGGATCCAGGAGAAGTTCCAGGGCCGGGTCACCCCGGAGTCCTGGACGCACGGCTCGGCCGAGCAGCGCCAGCAGTGGTTCTACGAGGGCTACCGCACCGGCGACATGGGCCGGTGCGACACCTTCCGCTGAGCCGCCGGTACGCCGCCGCTCACTCGCCGCCGGTGTGGACCTGGAAGGCCGCCCGGCGCACGGCCTTGGCGAGCGCCGGGTCGGGGTGGGCGGCGGCGAGGGCGACCAGGACCTGCACGGTGCGGGGGTGCCCGACGCGGCGCACCTCGTCGAGGAGTGCGGGCACGGTGGGCTGGACCGCCGACTCCAGGTGGCGGACGAGGAGATCGGCCTCCCCGTGGTCGGCGACGGCCGCCGCGGTGTCGACCCAGAGCCAGGTGGACTCCTCGCGGGTCAGCACGAGGTGGACGTCCTCGGGGTCGGCGCCCTCCTGCTCGGCGAGCCAGAGCAGGGCGTAGGGCCGCAGGGGGGTCTCGTCGACGACGGCCCTGACCTCCGCCTCGGCCGGGGCGCCGACGACGCGGAGCGCCTCGAAGGCGAGGCCGCGCAGCAGGGCGTCCTCGCCGCGGGCGGCGGTGAGGAGGTCGGTGACGGCGCTGCCGACGGTGCGGGCGGCCAGCCAGGCGCGGTACTCGGCGCGGGCCGCGTTGGGGCGGAGCCGGGCGCAGCCGCGCAGCATGTCCTCGGCGGACTGCTCGATGTGTCCGGCCGGGCTCTGCGCGGCGACGCAGATCTGCTCCAGCTTGACCCAGACGGCCCAGCTGCCGAGGGGGGTGAGCGTGGCCTGTCCGTCGGCGTAGGTGAGGGCGCCGACGGCGGCGAGGCCGTGCAGCGCCCAGTCGAGGAGGGCCGGCAGCGGGGCGTCGTCCCGGGGGCGTTCGGCCGGGGCGGCGGCGTCGGGCCGCGGCTGGGACTCGTAGGGGATCTCGCAGCGCTCGGTGCGCAGTTCGGTGACGCGCTGGTCCAAGAGGTCGAGCAGTTGCGGCACGGGGACGGGGCCCGCGGACAGCTGGAGGAAGGAGAGGACCTGCGGCATGGCCTCGACGGTCTCGGCGACGGCCGCGGGGGCGAGGTCGTCCGGCGCCGGGTGCGCCAGCGACCAGGCGTCGAAGAGGGCGACCCAGCCGCGCAGCACGGCGGTGTCGTCGCGGTCCCAGGCCCGCAGGCGCCAGCCGGGGCGCGCGCTGTCACCGTGCACCTCGATGAGGCCGGCGAGGCGGGCGGTGTCCCAGTCGGCTCGGACCTGACCGGGGGTCAGCCCCAGTTCGGCGGCGGCCCGTTCGGCGGTGGCGTCGGAGAGCGTGCCCTTGCCGTCGGGGGTCGCGCCGGTGCGGCCGGGCCCCGGGCGCAGGGCGGCGTCGGCCCAGCGGGCGACCCGGGCGGCGGCGGCGAGGCAGGCGCGGGCGCCGCGCGCCAGCTCCGCGGGGGCGGGTGTGCCCTCGGGGGGCCGGGGCGCGGGGCGGCGCGTGCGGCGGTTGCTCATCGCGCCGGGCGCGGCGGAGAGGGGTCGTGTCGCGTCGCGCCGGGCCTCTCCTCGCTCTTCGGCCCTCGGGCGGGGCGCGCGGACAAGTCGGAGCCTGGAGTCGCGCGGGGTACGGGACGTCACGGGGGCAGTCTTCCTGTTGACGGTCCGAAAACCCAAACGGAATGACGGCGCAGCGTCACAGCAGGGGGGTGAGGAAGCGGCGCAGCGCCTCTTCGTAGCCCGCGGGGTCGGCGTTCCACATGGCGCCGTGCGGGGCGTCCTGCACCGGGTGCAACGTGACCAGGTCCGGGCGCTGTTCGGCCAGCCGGCGGGAGAGGGCCCAGGGTGCGACGGCGTCGTCGGGGCCGTGCACGAGGAGGGTCGGCACCCGCAGGGCGCCGGGGTCCGCCGCGGCCGGCAGCCGGTCGCCGCGCAGGCCGGTGCGGCCTTGGGCGGCGCGGACCGCAAGCGGAAGGAGGGGTCCGGGGGTGCGCCGGGCGCCGGCGAGGGCGCGCAGGGTGGTCTCCCAGTTCAGCACCGGGGAGTCGAGGACGAGGCCGCCGACGCGGTCGCGGAGCGCCGAGTGCGCGGCGGCGTGCAGGCACATGGCGGCGCCGGTGGACCAGCCGTGCAGGACGACGCGCTCGGCGCCGTGGCGCACGGCGTGGCGGATGGCGGCGTCCAGGTCGCGCCACTCCGTCTCGCCGAGGTGGCCGAGGCCGTCCGGGGAGCGGGGCGCGCCGGGGTCGCCGCGGTAGGCGAGGTCGAGGACCGGGACCCGCAGGCGGTGGAGGAAGTCCATGACGACCATGGGGTGTTCGCGGGTGGTGCCGAGGCCGTGGACGGTGATGACCCAGGTGGCCCGGGCGCCGGGCACGAACCAGGCGGGCAGGGCGCCGAGCTCGCCGGCGATGGCGACGTCCGCGTGGTCGAGACCGAGGGCCGTGCGCGGGTCCCCGATGTGGACCTGCGGGGTGAGCCAGACGCGGTCGCCCGGTTCCAGGGAGCCGCGGGTGACGGCTTCGAGGCGGCGTACGACCGTGTCCGCCTCGTGCGGGGCGGACTCCAGGACGGGGCCGACGACCGCGTGGGTGCCGGGGCCGCTCAGGCCGTACGTGCCGGGGCGGCGGCTGGCGAGGGCGCGCGTGAGGCTGATCTGTCCCGCGGCCGTGGCGTGCACGGTGAGGCGGGGTTCGGTCGGCAGGCGGCGGCCGGGTGGCGTCTTGAGGGCGGCGTCGCTGGCGAAACGGCCCGCCGCGATGGCGGCCGCGGCCGTCCCCAGGGCGGCTGTTGCTGCGGTGACGGCCGCTGCCGTCGCTTTGGCTGGGCGCACCGTCCCAGTGTCCGGGGCCGAGGGCTCCGGGGCCAGTGGGCGATGCCTCCGGAGTGATGTGCCGGCTCAGTCCGCGGGCTGACCGTAGCCGCGCAGTTTCTCCGCCGCTTCGCGCAGCTGTTGCGGGGAGAGGAGTGTCGGGGCGTGGCCGGGGACCGCGGCGGCCGTGAGCCAGAGGCGGGCCATCCATTCCAGCTGGGCGGTGCGGTCGTACGCCTGGGAGAGGTCGTCTCCGTAGGTGATCGTTCCGTGGTTCTGGAGGAGGCAGCCGGTGCGGTCGCGCAGGGCGTGGAGCATGTGCCCGGCCAGCTCGTCGGTTCCGTAGAGCGCGTAGGGCGCGACGCGGACCGGGCCGCCGAGGGCGCCGGTCATGTAGTGGACGGCCGGGAGCTCGGGGACCAGCATCGAGACGGCCGTGGCGTGCACGGCGTGGGTGTGGACGACGGCGCCCGCGGAGGTGGTGCGGTAGATCGCGAGGTGCATGGGGAGTTCGCTGGTCGGCGCGAGGTCGCCGAAGAGCCGCTGCCCATCGAGGTCGACGCCGACCGCGTCCGCGGGCCGCAGCCGGTCGTAGGGCACTCCGCTCGGGGTGACGAGGACGGTCCCGCCGACGCGTACGGAGACGTTGCCCGAGGTGCCGACGACCAGGCCGTCCCGCACCGTCCTGCGAGCCGTCAGGACCAGCTCGGCCCAGGCTTCCCGCACGGCGTCGCGCGCCCCGTCCCGGCCCTCGTCGTGCCGCTGCTCAGTCATGCGGCGATCCTGCCAGCCGGGCGGTTCCGGTTTCTGGGGGTCCGGCGTGATCAGTATCTCTTCGGCGGGTCGCCGCGCCGGTGGCGGCAGGGCGCGCGAAGGGTGCCCGCCGGATGGCGGAGCACAGTATTCCGCCCGATTTGCAGGCTTCCCGCCCCTGATCCGTACGATCGTCTTCGTACACCTGGTCCATTCGGAGCGACGGCACTCCACTTCGGGTCACCGCACCGCCCGGCTCAGTTCACTTTCCGTTCACCCAGGTTGCCTACGTTCCACATGCCACTGACGTCCAACAGAAGCCTGGGTAAATGGAACACATCACGCTTCTCCTCGGGATCGTGATCGTCACCGCTCTCGTGTTCGATTTCACGAACGGTTTCCACGACACTGCCAACGCGATGGCGACGACCATCTCGACCGGCGCTCTCAAGCCCAAGACGGCGGTGGCCATGTCCGCCGTGCTCAACCTCGTCGGAGCCTTCCTCTCCGTCGAAGTCGCCAAGACGATCTCAGGCGGGATCGTCAACGAGGACGGCCTCAAGACAGAGGTCATCTTCGCCGCGCTCGTCGGCGCGATCCTCTGGAACCTCCTGACCTGGCTGGTGGGCCTGCCCTCCAGTTCCTCCCACGCCCTCTTCGGCGGCCTCATCGGCGCCGCGGTCATGTCGATGGGCTGGTCGTCGATCGACGGCGGCACCGTCGTCACCAAGATCCTGATCCCGGCGCTCGCCGCGCCGCTCGTGGCGGGCATCGCCGCGGCGCTGGCCACGCGCCTGACGTACCGGATCGGCCGCAACACCGACACCAAGGCCACCGCCAAGGGCTACCGCGCGGGCCAGATCGCCTCCGCGGGCCTGGTCTCGCTGGCCCACGGCACGAACGACGCGCAGAAGACCATGGGCATCATCACGCTCGCCCTGGTCACCGGCGGCGTCCTGAACCCCGGCGCGAACCCCCCGATGTGGGTCATCGTCTCGGCCGGTGTGGCCATCGCCCTCGGCACGTACCTCGGCGGCTGGCGCATCATCCGCACCATGGGCAAGGGCCTCACCGACCTCCAGCCCCAGCAGGGCTTCGCCGCCCAGACCAGCGCCGCGACGGTCATCCTGGCCTCCTCGCACCTGGGCTTCTCGCTCTCCACCACCCAGTCCTGCTCCGGCGCCGTGATGGGCGCGGGCCTCGGCCGCAAGGGCGGCGTGGTCCGCTGGTCGACCGCGACCCGGATGTTCGTCGCCTGGGGCCTGACCCTGCCGGCCGCCGGTCTGGTCGGCGCGGGCGCCGAGCTCCTCACCAAGCAGGGCCCCTGGGGCGTCGCGGTCACCGCAGCGCTCCTGATCGCCGGCTCGGCCGTCATCTGGGTGCTCTCGCGGCGCAACGCCATCGACCACACCAACGTCACCGACGACGAGATCCGCCACGACGGCACCACCGGTGCCGAGCCCGCGGGCGTCGTGACCACCGCGATCGCCGCCGTCACCCCGCCCACCACGGGCGCGCTGGCCGCCGCCACCGGACCGGACGAGCCCGTCAAGGCCACCGTCGGAGCCCCGACCACCACCACGACCGGCGCCCTGGCGGACCCCGCCCGGCCCGCGACGGTATAAGGACAGATCACCATGAGCATCGACTGGGCAGCCCTCGGCTCCGTCTTCGGAGTCAGCCTCGCGGTGACGGTGGCCCTGGTGGGCCTGTTCACCCTCGGCATCGTCGGCCTCTCCAAGCAGGAGGCGGCGGCCGCCTCGGGCGGCGGTTCCGCGACCATGGCGCGCACCGGCGCGTACGCCTGCTTCGCGCTGTGCGCGGCGGCCGTGGCGTACGGGATCTATCTGATCGTCGCCTGACGGCAGCGTTCGACGGTGGGGCGCGGGACGTGTGAGTACGTCTCGCGCCCCACCGGCGTGTGTGGGGCTCCGCACACTCTCCCGCCGCAGGTCAACGGCGAGTTGACGGGCGTTCGCGGGGCGTGGTGGACTGCCGGGGCCAACTACGGCGGCAGAAGAGGAAGCCGGTGCGAATCCGGCGCGGTCCCGCCACTGTCACCGGGGGGAAGACGCTCCCCCGGAAGCCAGGAACTCTCGCCGCCGATCACGTCGAACCAGGGCGCGGACACCCTGAGTGAGGACATATCGCCATGCGCGGCCGCCCGTTGCCGGTTCCTTCCCTGCGTACGAACTCCCTCCTCAGCGCAGCGACGGGCTGAGCCCATGAGTGCCGATCGCGACTTCGCGTACGGCGCCGCCGCCGGACTCCTCGGTGACCTGCTGCTCGGCGATCCGCGCCGAGGCCATCCGGTCGCCGCGTTCGGACGTGCCGCGGGCGCCGTCGAGCGGAAGCTGTGGCGCGACCACCGCGGGTGGGGCGCGCTGCACGCCGTGGTGTGCGCGGGGGGCGCGGCGGGCGCCGCCGCCCTCGCCTCCCGTCTCGTACGCCGGTCACGCGCCGGCTCGGTGGCGCTGACCGCCGCCGCGACCTGGTCCGTCGTCGGCGGCACCTCACTCGGCCGGGAGGCGCGGGCCGTCGGCGGGGCGCTGGAGGCCGGCGACATCGAGGTCGCGCGGGAGCGGCTGCCGCATCTGTGCGGGCGTGACCCGCAGGCACTCGACGCCGACGGCATCGCGCGGGCCGTCGTGGAGTCCGTCGCCGAGAACACGTCCGACGCGGTGGTGGGGGCGCTCGTGTGGGGCGCCTTCGGCGGGGTGCCGGGGCTCGTCGCCTTCCGCGCCGTGAACACGCTGGACGCGATGGTCGGCCACAAGTCACCGCGGTACCGGCGCTACGGGTGGGCCTCCGCCCGCCTCGACGACGTCTTCGGGTGGCCGGGGGCGCGGCTCACCGCCGCGCTCGCCGCGCTGGCCGGGGAGTCGCCCTCGGGCGCGGTCGGGGCGTGGCGCGCCGACGCCGCGAAGCACCCGAGCCCCAACGCGGGGCCCGTCGAGGCCGCCTTCGCGGGGGCGTTGGGGGTGCGGCTCGGGGGGACCCTCTCGTACGCGGGACGGGTCGAGCACCGGCCCGTCCTGAACGCGGCGGGGCGGGAGGTGCGGGTGACGGACATCGAGCGGGCCGTGCGGCTCTCGCGGCGCGTGAGCTGGCTGGCTCTCGGCGTCGCGGTCGCCGCCCGCGGGGCACTGGGGTCGGCACGGTCGCGGTCGGCACGGTCACGGTCGGCAGGGTCGTGGTCGGCTACGTCAGGGAGAAACGCATGAGTGGCGGGTTGCTCGTCGCCGGGACCACCTCGGACGCCGGGAAGAGCGTCGTCACCGCCGGCATCTGCCGGTGGCTGACCCGCAAGGGCGTGTCCGTCGCGCCGTTCAAGGCGCAGAACATGTCCCTCAACTCCTTCGTCACCCGCGAGGGCGCCGAGATCGGGCGCGCGCAGGCCATGCAGGCGCAGGCCGCCCGCGTCGAGCCGAGCGCGCTGATGAACCCCGTGCTGCTCAAGCCCGGCGGCGACCGGTCGAGCCAGGTCGTCCTCATGGGCAGGCCGGTGGGCGAGATGAGCGCGCGCGGCTACCACGGGGGGCGCCAGGAGGCGCTGTTCGACACCGTCAAGGGATGCCTCGACGAGCTGCGGGGCAGCTATGACGCCGTGATCTGTGAGGGCGCGGGCAGTCCCGCCGAGATCAATCTGCGGCGCACCGACATCGTGAACATGGGCATCGCGCGCGCCGCCCGCTTCCCCGTCCTGGTGGTCGGTGACATCGACCGCGGCGGGGTGTTCGCGTCGTTCTTCGGTACGACGGCGCTCCTGAGCGCGGCCGACCAGGAGCTGGTGGCCGGATACCTGGTCAACAAGTTCCGCGGGGACGTCTCCCTCCTCGAACCGGGGCTCGACATGCTGCTCGGGCTCACCGGGCGGCGCACGTACGGCGTGCTGCCGTTCCAGCACGGGCTCGGCATCGACGAGGAGGACGGCCTGCGGGTCTCCCTGCGCGGCGCCGTCCGGGAGTCCGTGGTGGCGCCGCCGGTCGGCGAGGACGTGCTGCGGGTCGCCGTCTGCGCGGTGCCGCTGATGTCCAACTTCACGGATGTCGACGCGCTGGCCGCCGAGCCGGGCGTCGTCGTGCGGTTCGTGGACCGGGCGGAGGAGCTCGTCGACGCGGACCTCGTGGTCGTACCGGGCACGCGCGGGACCGTGAAGGCGCTGGCCTGGCTGCGGGAGCGCGGTCTCGCGGACGCCCTCGCGCGCCGGGCGGCCGAGGGGCGGCCCGTGCTCGGCATCTGCGGCGGCTTCCAGGTCCTCGGCGAGCACATCGAGGACGAGGTGGAGTCGCGGGCCGGGTCCGTGGACGGGCTCGGGCTGCTGCCGGTGCGGGTGCGGTTCGCCCGCGAGAAGACCCTCGCCAGGCCGGTGGGCGAGGCGCTCGGGGAACCGGTCGAGGGGTACGAGATCCACCACGGCGTCGCCGAGGTGGCGGGCGGGGAGCCCTTCCTGGACGGCTGCCGGGTCGGCGAGGTGTGGGGCACGCACTGGCACGGGTCGCTGGAGAGCGACGCGTTCCGCCGCCGGTTTCTCACCGAGGTCGCCCGTGCGGCGGGCCGCCGCTTCGTGCCCGCCCCCGACACCAGCTTCGGCGCGCTGCGGGAGGAGCAGCTCGACCTGCTGGGCGACCTGATCGAAGAACACGCGGACACGGACGCGCTGTGGCGGCTGATCGAGAACGGCCCACCGGAGGGCCTGCCGTTCATCGCGCCGGGTGCGCCGTCGTGAGCGCCCGCGCAAAGGCCGGCACGAGCGCCCGCGCGATGACCGGCATGAGCACCGCCACGCACCACCGCATCAAGGAGGCTCTGTGACCACCCCGTATCCGTTCACCGCCCTCGTCGGCCAGGACGACCTGCGGCTCGCGCTGTTGCTGAACGCCGTGTCGCCCGCCGTCGGCGGCGTACTCGTGCGGGGAGAGAAGGGCACCGCCAAGTCCACCGCCGTGCGCGCGCTCTCCGCGCTGCTCCCGGAGGTGCCGGTCGTCGCCGGGTGCCGCTTCTCGTGCGACCCGGCCGCGCCCGACCCGAACTGCCCCGACGGCCCGCACGACGCGGGCGGCGCCACCGCGCGCCCCGCACGCATGGTCGAGCTGCCCGTCGGCGCGTCCGAGGACCGGCTCGTCGGCGCCCTCGACATCGAGCGGGCGCTCGCGGAGGGCGTGAAGGCCTTCGAGCCCGGACTGCTCGCCGACGCCCACCGCGGCATCCTCTACGTCGACGAGGTCAACCTCCTCCACGACCACCTGGTCGACCTCCTGCTCGACGCGGCCGCGATGGGCGCCTCGTACGTCGAGCGTGAGGGCGTATCCGTGCGGCACGCCGCGCGGTTCCTGCTCGTCGGCACGATGAACCCCGAAGAGGGCGAGCTGCGGCCGCAGTTGCTCGACCGGTTCGGTCTCACCGTCGAGGTGGCCGCGTCCCGGGAGACCGACCAGCGCGTCGAGGTCGTACGGCGGCGGCTCGCCTACGACGACGACGCCGAGGCTTTCGCCGCCCGCTTCGCCGAGGACGAGGCCGCGCTGCGCGACCGCGTCGTGGCGGCCCGCGCGCTGCTCCCCCAGGTGGTCCTTGGCGACGCGGCGCTGCGGCAGATCGCGGCGACCTGCGCGGCGTTCGAGGTCGACGGGATGCGCGCGGACATCGTGATGGCGCGCACGGCGACGGCGCTTGCCGCCTGGGCGGGCCGCACCGACGTGCAGAGCGAGGACGTGCGGCAGGCCGCGCTGCTCGCGCTGCCGCACCGCAGGCGCCGCAACCCCTTCGACGCGCCGGGCCTCGACGAGGACAAGCTCGACGAGACGCTGGAGGAGGCCCGCCAAGACGAGGCCTCCGAGGCTTCCGAGGAGCCCGAGCCGCCCGAGGGTGACGACGACCCGGACGGCGACGGTCCCGGCGGGGGCGGTCCGGGCGGCGGGCAGCCGCCCGCGGACGGCCCGGACTCCCCCGACCTGCCGTCCCAGGGCCAGGGCCCGGACACCGACGAGGCCCCGGCCCCGCAGGAGCCCGCCCCGGCCCCGGGCGGCGCCTCCGCCGAGCAGCAGCCCGTACGCGCCGCCGAGCCGTTCCGCACGAAGATGCTGAGCGTGCCCGGCATCGGCGAGGGCGCGGCGGGCCGGCGCTCGCGGGCGCGGACCGAACACGGTCGTACGACGGGTTCGCGGCGCCCCCGAGGAGCCCTGACCAAGCTGCACCTGGCGGCGACCGTGCAGGCGGCGGCCCCGCACCAGAAGGCGCGCGGGCGCTCCGGTGCCGGGCTCGTCGTACGCCGTGACGACCTGCGGCAGGCCACCCGTGAGGGCCGCGAGGGCAACCTCGTGCTGTTCGTCGTGGACGCCTCCGGGTCGATGGCGGCGCGGCAGCGCATGAGCGCCGTGAAGGGTGCCGTGCTCTCCCTCCTCCTGGACGCCTATCAGCGGCGCGACAAGGTGGGGCTCGTGACGTTCCGCGGCAAGGACGCCGAGGTGGCGCTGCCGCCGACGTCGTCGGTGGACGCGGCCGCGGCCCGGCTCGAAACGCTGCCGACCGGCGGCCGCACACCGCTGGCCGCGGGGCTGCTGAAGGCGCACGACGTGCTGCGCGTGGAGCGGCTGCGGGACGCCGCGCGGCGGCCGCTGGTGGTCGTGGTGACGGACGGGCGGGCGACGGGCGGTGTGGAGCCGGTGGCCCGCGCGGACCGCGCGGCCCGGCTGTTCGCGGCGGACGGAGTCGCCTCCGTCGTCGTCGACTGCGAGTCGGGCTACGTACGCCTCGGCCTCGCGGGCCGGCTGGCGGGCGAGCTCGGCGGCACGGCCGTGACCCTCGACGAGCTGCGGGCCGACTCGATCGCCGGCCTCGTCAAGGACGTACAGGGAATGAACTCGCCTGCCAGGAGGGCCGCTTAATGCCACAGGGACAGCCGAGCGTCGTACCGGACGACGGTCTTACGACGCGTCAGCGCCGCAACCGTCCGCTGGTCTTCGTCCACACGGGCATCGGGAAGGGCAAGTCGACCGCCGCGTTCGGGCTCGCGCTGCGCGCCTGGAATCAGGGGTGGCCGATCGGCGTCTTCCAGTTCGTGAAGTCGGCGAAGTGGAAGGTCGGCGAGGAGAACGCGCTGAAGGTCCTCGGCGCCTCGGGCGAGGGCGGCACGGTCGCCTGGCACAAGATGGGCGAGGGCTGGTCGTGGATCCAGCGCGCCCCCGCCGAGGGCGAGTTGACCAACGAGGACAAGGCCCGCGAGGGCTGGGAGCAGGTCAAGCGGGACCTCGCCGAGGAGACGTACAAGCTGTACGTCCTCGACGAGTTCGCCTATCCGATGCACTGGGGCTGGATCGACACGGACGAGGTCGTGGAGGTGCTGCGGAACCGCCCCGGCACGCAGCACGTGGTCATCACCGGCCGCAACGCCCCGCAGCAGCTGATCGACTTCGCGGACCTCGTCACCGACATGTCCAAGGTCAAGCACCCGATGGACGCGGGCCAGAAGGGCCAGAGGGGCATCGAGTGGTAGCTCGCCTCGTCATCGCGGCGCCGTCGTCGGGCAGCGGCAAGACGACCGTCGCGACGGGCCTGATGGCCGCCTTCGCGGCGGCCGGGCTCGCCGTCTCCCCGCACAAGGTCGGGCCCGACTACATCGACCCCGGCTACCACGCGCTCGCGACCGGCCGCCCCGGCCGCAACCTCGACGCGTACCTGTGCGGGCCCGACCTCGTCGCGCCGCTCTTCGCGCACGGCGCGGCCGGGTGCGACCTCGCCGTGGTCGAGGGCGTGATGGGGATGTACGACGGGGCGGCGGGCCAGGGCGAGCTGGCCTCCACCGCGCACGTCGCGAAGCTGCTGCGGGCCCCGGTCGTCCTGGTCGTCGACGCGTCGTCGCAGTCACGGTCGGTGGCGGCGCTGGTGCACGGCTTCGCGTCGTGGGACCCCGAGGTGCGGGTCGCGGGCGTGATCCTCAACAAGGTCGGCTCGGACCGGCACGAGGCGCTGCTGCGGGAGGCGCTCGACGAGTCCGGGATGCCCGTCCTCGGCGTACTGCGCCGCGTGGCCCGAGTGAGTGCGCCGTCACGGCACTTGGGGCTGGTACCGGTCGCCGAGCGACGGGCCGACGCGGTGGAGTCCGTCGCCGCGCTGGCCTCGCAGGTGCGGGCGGGGTGCGACCTGGACGCCCTGCTCGCGCTGGCGCGCGGCGCGCCGTCCCTGCCGGGCGAGGCGTGGGACCCCGCGACGGGGCTCGGCACATCACCGGCTTCGCCGGGTTCGTCCTCAAGCGCCCGACAGGCTGGAGATCCCACGCCGGACAAACCTGTCATCGCCGTCGCCGGTGGGGCCGCCTTCACCTTCTCCTACGCCGAGCACGCGGAGCTGCTCACGGCCGCCGGGGCGGAGGTCGTACCCTTCGACCCCCTCCACGACGAGCAACTGCCCGACGGGACGGCCGGGTTGGTCGTCGGCGGCGGTTTCCCCGAGGTGTACGCGCCCGAGCTGTCCGCCAACGAACCGCTGAGGAAAGCCGTGGCCGACCTCGCGCTCTCCGGGGCGCCCGTCGCCGCCGAGTGCGCGGGGCTGCTCTACCTCTCCCGTGAGCTGGACGGAAAGCCGATGTGCGGGGTGCTCGACGCGGCGGCACGGATGTCGGAGCGGCTGACGCTCGGATACCGGGAGGCGGTGGCCGTGTCGGACAGCGTGCTCGCGCCGGCCGGGACGCGGATGCGGGGCCACGAATTCCACCGCACGGTCGTCGAGCCGGGTGCGGGGGCGACGCCCGCGTGGGGCCTGCACCGGCCCGAGCGGCGCGTCGAGGGCTTCGTACAGGGCAATGTGCACGCCAGCTATCTGCACACGCACTGGGCGGCGGAGCCCGGCGTCGCGCGCCGGTTCGTCGAGCGATGCACGCCGTGACCGGACCGGGGCCCTCACTCCGCGACGCCCACCACGAGCCAGATGAACGCCGCGCCCGCCACCGTGCACAGCAGCGTCGAGCGCGCCGGGTGGTCGTGGTGCGCCTCGGGCAGGATCTCGGCCGCCGCGAGGTAGAGCAGCGCGCCGCCGAAGAAGCCCAGATAGCCGCCGAGCAGCTGCTCCGGGATGGTGAGGAGCAGCGTCGACGCGGCGCCCACCACCGGGGCCGCCGCATCCGCGACGAGCATGGCGACGGCCTTGCGGCGGGCGTTCCCGTACAGGCTCGTGATCGTGTACGTGTTGAAGCCGTCCGCGAAGTCGTGGGCGACGACGGCCAGCGCCACGGCCGCGCCCATGCCGCCGCCCACCTGGAAGGCGGCGCCGATCGCGACGCCGTCCATCGCGCTGTGCCCGACCATCGCGGCGGCGGCCGTCAGCCCGACCTGGGGGACCCGGCCGTGCCCGTCGTCCCCGGCGCCGTGGGCCGCGTGCCGGCCGGCGAGGAGACGTTCCACCAGATGGGCGACGAGGAAGCCGGCGACGAACAGGAGCAGGGCCGCCGGTACGCCGAAGACGGGGCCGCCCGCGGCGTCCAGCGCCTCCGGCAGCAGGTCGAGGCCGACGACGCCGAGCATCAGCCCGCCCGCGAGCCCCAGCACGAGGTGGCGCCGGTCGGTGACCCGCTGGGCCGTCCAGCCGCCCACCAGGGTCATGAGAAAGGCGCCGAGCGCCACGAGCACCGCCATGGCCCCTTGCTAGCCGATTGACCCCCTGTCCCGCACATCCATCACCCCCGCCCCACACGAAAGGACCTACTTCCCATGGCCGGTGCCGGAAAGGTGACGTCCGCCGGGGACGTCGTGCTCGTCGTCGGCGTCGGCGCCTGTGAGAACGCTCCGGTGGAGGAGGTGCTCGGCCTGGTCCGGGACGCGGTCCGCGACGCGGGTTTCCCCGAGACGGCGGTGGCCGAGCTGGCGACGGTGGACGTGAAGGGCGAGGAGCCGGGGATCGTCGGGGCGGCCGCGCGGCTCGGCGTGCCGCTCGTGACGTACGCGGCGCGGGACCTGGCGGACGTCGCGGTGCCGAACCCGACCGCGAGGTCCCGGGCCGCGGTGGGCACGCCGTCGGTGGCGGAGGCGGCGGCGCTGCGGGGCGGCGGTGAACTCCTCGTACCGAAGCGGAAGTCGGCGCCCGTGGGGCGGCCGCCTATGGCGACGTGCGCGGTCGCGGCCCGGCCCGGCACGCCCGCCGTCCCGGTCGACCTGCGCCACCACGGGGACGCGGAGGTGCGGGACGACGGCGCGGACCTCACGGACCTCGCCGTGAACGTACGCTCCGACACTCCCCCGGCGTGGCTCAAGGAGGTGATCGCCGCGTCGCTCGACGGCCTGGCCGCCTATCCGGACGGGCGTGCGGCGCGCGAGGCGGTGGCGGCACGGCACGGTGTGCCGCCGGACCGGGTGCTGCTCACCGCGGGCGCTGCGGAGGCCTTCGTCCTCCTCGCCCGCGCCCTGAAGGTCCGGCGCCCTTATGTGGTGCACCCGCAGTTCACCGAGCCCGAGGCGGCGCTGCGGGACGCGGGGCACGAGGTGGGGCGGGTGCTGCTGCGGGAGGAGGACGGATTCCGGCTCGACGTCTCCGCCGTGCCCGAGGAGGCCGACCTGGTGGTCGTCGGCAACCCCACGAACCCGACGTCCGTCCTCCACCCCGCCGCGTCGGTCGCCGCGCTGGCGCGCCCCGGGCGGATCCTGGTGGTCGACGAGGCGTTCATGGACGCGGTGCCGGGCGAGCGGGAGGCGCTGGCGGGCCGCACGGACATACCCGGCCTGGTGGTCCTGCGCAGCCTCACCAAGACCTGGGGCCTCGCGGGTCTGCGGATCGGGTACGTCCTCTCCTCCCCGGAGGTGATCTCCGCTCTCGTCCGGGCGCAGCCGCTGTGGCCGGTCTCCTCGCCCGCCCTGGAGGCGGCGCGGGCGTGCGTGGGGCCGCGGGCGCTGGCGGAAGCGGGGCATGCGGCGCATCGCGTCGCCGCGGACCGGGCCCACCTCCTCGCCGGGCTCGGCGCGCTCGCCCCCCGCGGGGTGCGCGTGGTGGGTCCCGCGGAGGGGCCCTTTCTTCTGGTGCGGGTGCCCGGGGCGGGTGGGGTGCGGGAGCGGCTTCGGGGGGTGGGGTTCGCCGTGCGGCGGGGCGATACGTTTCCTGGCCTGGGGCCCGACTGGATCCGACTCGCCGTCAGGGACCGTGCGACCTCGGATCGGTTTCTGGCCGCCCTTGCCGCGACGTTGCGACCGTAGCCTCCGGCGGGGTGGGCCCGGGGGGGGGTGGGTTTTCCTGCGCCGTCCCGCTGGGGTAGGGGCGACTAGCCCGCCGCTTCGCGGCGGATGCCTCCCACCCACCCACCCGTGCACCCCGCGCCGTCTTGCGGGGGTAGGGGCGGGCGGGTGGGGGGTTGGCCTCTCGCCGTCCTGCGGGGGTAAGGGCGGGCGGGTGGGGGTTGGCCCCGCGCCGCCCCTGCGGAGGCAAGGGCGGGCGGGTGGGGGTTGCCCCCGCGCCGCCCCTGCGGAGGCAAGGGCGGGCGGGGATTGACCCCTCGCCGCCCCTGCGGGAGTAGGGGCGGGTGGGTGGGGGTTGGCCCCGCGCCGCCCCTGCGGGAGTAAGGGCGGGCAGGGAGGCCCCGCGCCGTCCTGCGGGAGTAAGGGCGGGCGGGTGGTGCCGGCTTCGGCTAGCCGCGGTTGCGGCGGGCGAAGGTCACTGCTCCGGCGCCCGCCGCGAGGAGTGCCACAGCCCCGCCCGCCACGTACGGCGTCATCGAGCTGCCACCCGTCTCCGCGAGGTTCGCCTCCGGTTTCGGAGTTGTGGGTTCCACCCGCTGCCCCGGCTTCCCCTGCGGCTGATCGTCGTTCTCCTTCGGGGGCGCGTCCGCCGGCGTCTCGCAACCCGCCCCGGCCAGCCGCACCGTGCCCGTGACCTCCGCGACGTTCAGTTTCAGGGGGTTCACGGAGACCGTGAGTTCCAGGGCGGAGGCCGCGGCGGTCCTCGACGTCGTGTGGGTCTTGGACAGGTCGAGGCGGACCTCGCCGACGCCCGGCACCTTCACCTCGGTCGTTCCGCGCGCCGTCAGCGTGACCTTCTTGCCGAGCACCGTCACGTCGCCCAGCAGATTCGATTCGGCGACCGGTTTCCTGCCCGCCGCGCAGACCGCCTTCGACGTGACCTTCTCGACCTCGACGAGGGAGAGCAGCGGCAGCCCCGGCACGTGCATCCTCGCCCGCGCGATGTTGCTGTACCCCTCCGCCGTGCCGCCCCGCACGGTCGCCCTCGCCGTGGCCACGTCGGCGCGCAGCACGCTGAAGGGGCGCCCGCCGTCGACCCCGTCCAACTGGGCGGTGAGCGTGGTCTTCTCGGCGCTCGCGGGTGCCCGCACCTCGTTCAGGGCGACCTTGAGCGGGACGTTCAGGGTCTTGTTGAGCAGGGAGACGTTCAGGCCGGTGCGCAGCACGACGGCGTCGGCGCGCCCACCGCGGTGGCTGTCGCCGTCCGTGGCGCGGGCGGCTCCCGCGCCGGCGAGCGCCGCGGGCCCGGCGGCGAGCGCGGTGGTCACGGCGACGACGGAGAGGCGGCGGGCAGGCGTGCGCAAGGTGTTGCTGTTCAAGGTGGTGGAACCCCCACAGGAGAATGCGGGCCACCGGCGGCACGCCACATGGGGACATCGCGTGCGCGCCGATGGCGTCGTCCCGCCTCGACGGGGGACGACGCGGGAATCTTTACGCACTTAGAGTGAACGAGCAGCAACCAGACGTGAGTTCACTCCAAAGGGCGGCATCCGCCCCTGCTTTCGAATCCCCCGGCACGTGCGTTCCCCCGCATCACCCGGACACCACACGTCCCGCGCCCGGGCGTTGACGCGAGCGCCCCCGCGAGGCGGCTTCAACGAGCCACCCAGGAACGCGTAACGCCCAGGTCAACCCACTACCCTCCCGTTCAGCACCACCATCCGCGGCGCCCCGAGGACGCGTACATCCGCGCGGGGGTCCGCCTCGTACACCACGAGGTCCGCCGGCGCGCCCTCCGCGAGCCCCGGGCGCCCCAGCCACTCCCGCGCGCCCCATGTCGTCGCGGAGAGCGCGTCGACCGGCGGGATGCCCGCGCGGGTCAGCTCGACGATCTCGGCGGCCACCAGGCCGTGGGCGAGGGAGCCCCCCGCGTCCGTTCCCGCGTAGACCGGCACACCCGCGTCGTACGCGGCGCGCACCGTGTCGTAGCGACGCTCGTACAGCCGCCGCATATGCCCCGACCAGCGCGGGAACTTCGCCTCGCCGCCCGCGGCGAGGTCCGGGAACGTGGCGATGTTGACGAGCGTGGGGACGATCGCGACGCCGCGCTCGGCGAAGAGCGGGATGGTCTCCTCGGTCAGCCCCGTGGCGTGCTCGATGCAGTCGATGCCCGCCTCGACCAGATCGCGCAGCGAGTCCTCGGCGAAGCAGTGGGCCGTGACGCGGGCGCCCAGCCGGTGCGCCTCCGCGATCGCCGCCTCAACCGCCCCGCGGGGCCAGCACGCCGTCAGGTCGCCGACCTCGCGGTCGATCCAGTCGCCGACGAGCTTGACCCAGCCGTCGCCGCGCCGGGCCTCTTGGGCGACGTACTCGACGAGGTCCTCGGGTTCGATCTCGTGGGCGTAGTTGCGGATGTAGCGGCGGGGACGCGCGATGTGGCGGCCCGCACGGATGATTTTGGGGAGGTCCTCGCGGTCGTCGATCCAGCGGGTGTCCGAGGGGGAGCCCGCGTCGCGCAGCAGGAGGGCGCCGATCTCACGGTCGGTCAGGGCCTGCTTCTCGGCGGTGGCCGCGTCGACGGGTCCGTGCGCGTCCAGGCCGACATGGCAGTGCGCGTCGACCAGGCCGGGCAGCGTCCAGCCCTCGACCGTACGCACGTCGTTCGCCGCCGCCCCCACGGGCCGGTCGTACGTCACCCTCCCCCCGACCACCCACAGCTCGTCCCGTACGTCATCGGGCCCGACGAGCACCCGCCCCTTCACGTGCAGCACCGCGCGATCGCTCATGAGCAGCAGCCTAAGAGGCGGCCGGTACGCTCGGTACCGCAGCCCGAACGAACTCGTGAGCGAAGTGAGCAGTGACGTGAGCAGTACTGTGACGCATCCCTTTCTGGACCTGGCGCCGCTGAGCGCCCAGCACTTCGCCGCCATCGAGGCGCGGGTGGCCCGCCTGCTCGACACCGAGCAGGACGTCGTGATCATGCAGGGCGAGGCGCTGCTGCCCCTGGAGGGCTGCATCCGGGGCGCGGCGCGGCCGGGCACGACCGCGCTGAACGTGATCACCGGGCCGTACGGCCAGACCTTCGGCAACTGGCTGCGGGACTGCGGCGCCACCGTCGTCGACCTCGCCGTGCCGTTCCACACCGCCGTCACCGCCGACCAGGTCCGTCAGGCGTTCGCCGAGCACCCGGAGATCGACTTCGTCTCGCTGGTGCACGCCGAGGCCGCGACCGGCAACACCAACCCGGTCGCGGAGATCGGCGAGGTCGTGCGCGAGCACGGCGCGCTGTTCATGCTGGACGCGGTCGCCTCGGTGGCCGCCGAGCCGCTGCTGCCGGACGCGTGGGGCGTGGACCTGTGCGTGATCGGCGCGCAGAAGGCGATGGGCGGGCCCGCGGGGGTCTCCGCGGTCTCCGTGAGCGAGCGGGCCTGGCAGCGCATCGCCGCCAACCCGCAGGCGCCGCGCCGCTCCTACCTCTCCCTCCTGGACTGGAAGGAGCGCTGGATCGACGGGGGCAGGAAGGCGCTGCTCCACGCGCCGGCCCAGCTGGAGATGCTGGCGCTGGAGGCGTGCGTGGAGCGCATCGAGTCGGAGGGCCTCGACGCCCTGATGGCGCGGCACGCCACCGCTGCCGCCGCCACCCGCGCGGGGGCGCTCGCGCTGGGCGGTGGCCTGGAGCCGTACGTGCACGAGGCCGTGGACGCGGCGCCGGTCGCCACCACCCTGCGCGCGCCCTCCGGCGTCGACGCCTCTGACCTGGTGGCCAGGGCGCTCGCCGCGGACCCGGTGCTTCCGCTGGTCGCCGGGGGCGGGGCGCTCGCCAAGGAGATGATCCGGGTCAACCACTACGGCCCGGACGCGACCCGCGGTGTGGTGCACGCCTGCGTCGCCGCGCTGGGCGCCGCGATGGGCGAGGCCGGCCTCGCGGTCGACCTGGAGGCGGCGCGGCGCGCGGTGACGGACGCCTGGAGCTGACGCCCCCGCTTCCCGCCGACATGCCCACGCACCGGCACCGGCACTAGCACCCGCACCCGCACCCGCACCCGCACCCGCGGGAAGCCCTGTGGGTGCGGCTCGAAACCTCCGCGGCCGTCCGCCGCCCCATGGCCATCTGCACGCACCCGTGGCACCGTGCAGACCATGACCACGCTCCCGGACGGCCGCCGCATTCCGGCCCTGACCGCCGACGAGCCCGCCATGCTGGCCGGTTGGCTCGACATCCACCGCGCCACCCTGGCCCTGAAGTGCGCGGGGCTCGACGACGAGCAGGCGCTGCGCACGTCCGCCGAGCCGTCCTCGCTCTCGCTGTTCGGCCTCGTGCAGCACCTCGCCGAGGTCGAACGGAACTGGTTCCAGCGGGTGTTCGCGCGGCGCGACGTCGAGCCGCTCTACGGGGATCGCAGTGGTTTCGCCCTCGACCGGTCCAGGACGTTCGCCGAGGTGCTCACGGTGTGGGAGCGCGAGGTCGCCGTGGCCCGGGAGCTCTGCGCGGGACGCTCGCTCGACGACACGGGGCGGCTCGACGCGGAGTCGGCGGCCGTCATGGGCGGCGAGGACGTCGTCAGCCTGCGCTGGATCCTGGTCCATCTCATCGAGGAGTACGCCCGGCACAACGGCCACGCCGATCTCCTCAGGGAGCGCATCGACGGGGTCACCGGATCGTGAATCCACCCCTCCGCTCCTTTGCCGCCCTCTTTGAATTCCCGCGCACGTTCTCACGAATTATTTATAAACTCGACAAGCACAGCTTCCCGTATTCTTCTGCCCGCTTTCCGGAGACCTAAACACTAAGGTTTCGACAGCACCAATCGGCGCAATTCAGGCACGTCTCCACCGGGTTACGCCTGTGTGACGTACTCCACAATGCGTCCGTTTTGCGTCGTAAATCCGGTCGAAAACCACCCAAAGCGGCGGCACCTCATGCGGGCGCACGCCCCCGCGTGATAACACATGAAGCGCTCTCATGTAACCCCTTCCCACGATGCAATTCCAGAAATTGCTCGGTAAATTCAATCCGCATGACCGCTGCACAAGCCGATCTACCGACCGACCTGCAAGCGAAATTCCTGGAAATGCCCGAGGGGTTGCGCATCGACAGCCCCGCCGTCGCCGACGGCGCCGCGATCTGGCGGATCGCCCGCGACTCCAAGGTGCTCGACCTCAACTCCTCGTACAGCTACCTGCTGTGGTGCCGCGACTTCGCGGCGACCTCCGTGGTGGCCCGGGGCGCCGACGGGGAGCCGGTCGGTTTCATCACCGGCTACTTCCGGCCCGAGCGCCCGGACACCCTGCTGGTCTGGCAGGTGGCCGTCGATCACGCACAGCGCGGCCGCGGTCTGGCCGGCGCCCTGCTCGACGGGCTGACCGCGAAGGTCGCCGCCGGGCGTGCGCCGATCACCATCGAGACGACGATCACGCCGGGGAACACGGCTTCCGAGCGGCTGTTCCTCTCCTACGCACGGCGCCACGGCGCGGCGGTCGAGCGAAAGATCCTCTTCGACGCGGGTCTTTTCCCCGATGACGGGCACGAGCCAGAGGTGCTCTACCGCATCGGGCCGATCGGCCGCTGACCGGTTCCGCTCCCCCCGCATGTCCGCAACCCCCCACTCCCACGTCTTTCCATCTCCCAGGAGATCCGCTGTGACCATCACCCAGCCCGACCTGAGCGTCTTCGAGACCCTGGAGTCGGAGGTGCGCAGCTACTGCCGCGGTTGGCCTACGGTCTTCGACCGCGCGCAGGGCAGCCGCATGTACGACGAGGACGGCCACGAGTACCTCGACTTCTTCGCCGGCGCCGGTTCGCTCAACTACGGGCACAACAACCCGGTGTTGAAACGCGCGCTCATCGACTACCTGGAGCGCGACGGCGTCACCCACGGTCTCGACATGTCGACGACCGCGAAGCGCGCGTTCCTGGAGTCGTTCCAGAACATCATCCTGCGCCCGCGGGACCTGCCGTACAAGGTCATGTTCCCGGGCCCGACGGGCACCAACGCCGTGGAGTCGGCGCTGAAGCTGGCCCGCAAGGTCAAGGGCCGCGAGTCGATCGTGTCGTTCACGAACGCCTTCCACGGCATGTCGCTCGGCTCGCTCGCCGTGACCGGCAACGCCTTCAAGCGGGCGGGCGCCGGCATTCCGCTGGTGCACGGCACGCCGATGCCGTTCGACAACTACCTCGACGGACAGACCCCCGACTTCATCTGGTTCGAGCGGCTCCTGGAGGACCAGGGCTCCGGCCTCAACCAGCCCGCCGCCGTCATCGTCGAGACGGTGCAGGGCGAGGGCGGCATCAACGTCGCCCGCGCCGAGTGGCTGCGCAAGCTCGCCGACGTGTGCGAGCGCTGGGACATGCTCCTGATCGTCGACGACATCCAGATGGGCTGCGGCCGCACCGGTGCCTTCTTCTCCTTCGAGGAGGCGGGCATCACGCCGGACATCGTGACGGTGTCGAAGTCGATCAGCGGCTACGGCCTGCCCATGTCGCTCTGCATGTTCAAGCCGGAGCTCGACGTGTGGGAGCCGGGCGAGCACAACGGCACGTTCCGCGGCAACAACCCGGCGTTCGTGACGGCCGCCGCCGCCCTGGAGACCTACTGGGCCGACGGCTCGGCGATGGAGAAGCAGACCCGCGCCCGCGGCGAGCAGGTCGAGCAGGTGCTCTCCGCGATCGTCGAGGAGAACCGCTCCGAGATCAAGGAGTTCCGCGGCCGCGGACTCGTCTGGGGCATCGAGTTCCTGGACAAGGACCGCGCGAGCGCCGTGGCGAAGCGGGCCTTCGAACTGGGCCTGCTGATCGAGACCTCCGGCCCCGAGGGCGAGGTCGTCAAGCTCCTGCCGGCGCTGACGATCACCCCCGACGAGCTGGACGAGGGGCTGCGCACGCTGGCCCGCGCGGTCCGCGAGACCGCCTGAGCGAGCGCGCTACCGAGCCCCGGCACCGTAAGAGAAAAGGAACCAACTCACCGTGATCGTCCGTTCGTTCAAGGACATTGAAGGCACCGACCGGCATGTGAAGGCAAAGTCGGGCACCTGGGAGAGCAAGCGCATCGTGCTCGCCAAGGAGCGCGTCGGCTTCTCGCTGCACGAGACCATCCTGTACGCGGGTACGGAGACGTCGATGTGGTACGCGAACCACATCGAGGCCGTCGTCTGCACCAAGGGCGAGGCCGAGCTGACCGACGACACGACCGGCGAGAAGTACACGATCACGCCGGGCACCATGTACCTGCTCGACGGGCACGAGAAGCACACCATGCGGATCAAGGAGGACTTCCACTGCCTGTGTGTCTTCAACCCGCCCGTCACCGGTCGTGAGGACCACGACGAGAACGGCGTGTACCCGCTGCTCACGGAGCCGGACCCGGTCTGACCACGACCTACATCCCGAACAGGGCCGTACGAGAGGAGAGGCAGGCAACACCATGACCACCGCACCCGAACGCACCACCGACCTGTACCCGACCCGAGGCGCCGAAGAGGTGCTCATCGAACGCAAGGACCCCGTGGTGTGGTCCGAGCCGGGTGCGGCAGGGCCGATCACGCCCGGGGACCTGGCGGGGTTCGAGCGGGACGGTTTCCTGGCGATCGACCAGTTGATCACCCCGGACGAAGTGGCCGTGTACCACGCCGAGTTGGAGCGGCTGATGAACGACCCGGCGATGCGCGCCAACGAGCGCTCCATCGTCGAGCCGCGCTCCCAGGAGATCCGGTCGATCTTCGAGGTGCACAAGATCAGTGAGCTCTTCGGCAAGCTGGCGGCGGACCCGCGGGTCGTCGGCAGGGCCCGGCAGATCCTCGGCTCGGACGTCTACGTCCACCAGTCCCGGATCAATGTGAAGCCGGGCTTCGGCGCCTCCGGGTTCTACTGGCACTCGGACTTCGAGACCTGGCACGCGGAGGACGGCCTGCCGAACATGCGGACCGTGTCGGTGTCCATCGCGCTGACGAAGAACCACGACACCAACGGCGGCCTCATGATCATGCCGGGGTCGCACAAGACGTTCCTCGGCTGCGCGGGCGCCACGCCGAAGGACAACTACAAGCGTTCGTTGCAGATGCAGGACGCGGGCATCCCGTCGAACGAGACGCTCACGCACCTCGCGTCCGACTACGGCATCCGCCTGTTCACGGGCGAGGCCGGGTCGGCGACGTGGTTCGACTGCAACGCCATGCACGGTTCGGGGGACAACATCACCCCGTACCCGCGCAGCAACGTCTTCATCGTCTTCAACAGCGTGGAGAACACGGCGGTGGAGCCGTTCGCGGCGCCGGTGCGCCGGCCCGAGTACATCGGCGCGCGGGACTTCACTCCGGTGCGGTGACCTGCCGCTGACGGCGAGCGGGCCGGCCCGGTACCCCCCGTGGGTGCCGGGCCGGCTCGCTGTCCGCGGGCCACATAGGGCCTCCTACAGCGGCAGGTAGTCCGTGTAGCCCTTCTCCGTGCCGCCGTAGAAGGTGGTCCGGTCCGGCGTGTTGTAGGGGCCCGCGGTCTTCAGGCGGGCCGGCAGGTCGGGGTTGGCGAGGAAGAGCGCGCCGAACGTGACGAGGTCCGTGGTGCCGTCCTCGATCAGGGCGAGCGCGTCGTGGCTGGTGGGGCCCTCGGTGTGCGGGTTCAGGAGGAACGTGCCGCCGAACTCCGCGCGCAGCCGTACGGAGAGGTCACGGACGTCGCCGGCCTCCGCGACGTGCAGATAGGCGAGGTCGAGCGCGGCCAGCTCCTTCGCCAGGGCGGTGTACGTCGGCTCCGGGTCGGGCTCGGAGATGTCGTTGAAGGGGTTGCCGGGCGAGACGCGGAAGCCGGTGCGGGCGGCGCCGATCTCGGCGGCGACGGCCGAGGCGACCTCGACGGCGAAGCGGATGCGGTTCTCGACGGAGCCGCCCCACTCGTCGGTGCGGCGGTTGGAATTGGGCGCGAGGAACTGGTGGATCAAGTAGCCGTTGGCGCCGTGCAGTTCGACGCCGTCGAAGCCCGCGTCGATCGCGTTGCGCGCGGCGCTGACGAAGTCGTCGACGGTGGCGCGGATCTCGGCGCCGGTCAGCTCGCGCGGGGTGACGAACTCCTTGGGGCCCTCGGCGGTGTAGACCTGCCCCGCGGCGGCGACGGGCGACGGGCCGACGTTGGTCAGGCCGTCGGGCAGCAGCACGGGGTGGCCGACGCGGCCGGTGTGCATGAGCTGGGCGAAGATCGTGCCGCCCGCCGCGTGCACGGCGTCGGTCACCTTCCGCCAGGCGGCGACCTGCTCGGTGGAGTGCAGGCCCGGGGTGTCCGGATATCCCTGGCCGACCACAGAAGGCTGGATGCCCTCGGTGATGATCAGGCCCGCGGAGGCGCGCTGGGCGTAGTACTCGGCGGTGAGCTCGGTGACGACACCGCCGTCGGCGGCGCGGCTGCGGGTCATGGGGGCCATGGCGATGCGGTTGCCGAGCTGGGTGCCGGACAGGTCGATCGGGTCGAATGCGGTGGTCATCGAAACTCCCTGGCTGGTCCACGGCCGCCACTTATGTGGTCGACCAATGATTGGCGACGAGTGCCACTGTAGCCCATTTATTGGCCGACCAAGGTAAAGTTTTCGAAGACGTCTACAACAGGAGTGCGTGATGAAGGCCGACACCGTGCAGGCCCCCTCGGCCGACCCCGTCTGTACGCCCGGGGCATCGGGCGTCGCCGACGCGGGGCCCGTCAGTCTCGCCGTCAGCCGGGTGGCCCGGCTGCACCGCATCGCCGCGGGGAAGGCCCTCAAGGGGCTCGGCCTCTACCCCGGCCAGGAGTTCGTGATGATGCACCTGTGGGACGCGGGTGCGGTGCGGCAGTCCGAGCTGATCAAGGCGGTCGACCTCGACCCGTCGACGGTCACGAAGATGCTCCAGCGCCTGGAGCAGGCCGGGCACGTGCGGCGGCGCCCCGATCCGGCCGACCGGCGCGCCGTGCTCGTCGAGGCGAGCGCGGCGAGCTGCGGGCTGCTCGCGCAGGTGGAGCGGGCGTGGGGGGAGCTGGAGGGGCACACGTTGGCCGGTCTGGAGGAGACGGAGTGCGCGGAGCTGTTGCGTCTCCTTGCGAAGGTGGAGACGAACCTTTGCAAGGAGACGGAGGGGTGTCCGGAGCGGGGGGCTCGGGGCTAGCCCCGGGTGACCTCTTGGCCTGCCCCCACCGGGGTGCGGGGCGGGTTACCGGTGGGCCGGGGGCGTCGACGGCCACGCGCCGTAGAGGTTGCCGTAGTGGCCCGGCCGCCGGGCGGTGGGGGTTGCTCGCGCAGTTCCCCGCGCCCCTGACGGGGCGCGGCTCCGCCCGCCCCACGCCGTAGCCAGCGCCGCGCCGGGGTGCCGACGGCCACGCGCCGTAGAGCCTGCCGTAGGAGCCCGGCCGCCGGGCGGTGGGGGTTGCTCGCGCAGTTCCCCGCGCCCCTGACGGGGCGCTGCCCCGCCCGCCCCACGGCCCCTGGTGGGGCGCTGTCCGTCGTTATAGCCACGCCAGTGTGGACGCCCTCGTCAAGAGGTGGTGGATGGCTGAGGGGTCGCCTGAGGTGCCTTGGGGGAGTTGGGGCGGGGTGCGGCGGCCGCCTATGAGGAGGCAGAAGTCGACGGGGTGGAGGACCAGTTCGGCGCGGACCGGGTCGTCCGTGCTGCCGAGGACCCATTCCGTCTCGCCGCCGTCACCGACGACGGTGAGGGCGACGGGCGGGGACTGCGGGCCGAGGGCCGGGCCGAGGATGCGGACGGCGAGGCGTACCAGTTGCCAGAGGTGTGGGGAGGGCGGCGGGGGCACCGCGCGGTCGAGGGCGACGCCGATGTCGTCGGCGTGCACCCACGTCTCGAAGGCGCGGGAGAGGAAGTGGTCGGCGACGGGGAGGCGTATCCCGGCGAGGACCGTGGCGCGGGCGGCGAGTTCGGGGTCGTGGGCGGCGCGGGAGGAGAGCAGCCCGGCGGCCTGGACCCGCCACGCGGAGACGGTCTGCGCGGGCGTACGGGTCCGTTCGCGGCGGATCACCTCACGGGTGCGCGCCTCCCACGCGGCACGCCACGGCCTGCCGTCCGGCGCGCGCGGCGCGGGCTCGCGCGCGGGCAGGCCCAGGTGCCGGGCGAGCGGCTCGTCGGCGGCGATGAGGTGGGCGACGGTGTCGTGGACGTCCCAGTCGTGCACGACGGGTGTCCCCCAGGCGGCCTGCTCGTCCAGCTCCGCGAGGAGTGCCTGGAGCCCGGCGACGGTGGCGGCGTAGGGCGCGGCGTGCGGGGCGGTGCGCAGGGCGGGGGCGCGGCTGCGCAGGGCGAGGGAGAGCCCGTGCCGCCCGGGGGTCTCGTCCGGCGCCGGACCGGGCAGCGCGGGCCCGTCCAGATGCCGCACGGTGGCCCGCAGCCGCGCGGCCTCGGCGGCGCAGGGCGCGCACTCCCCCAGGTGCCGGGCGAGGAGTGCCTCGTCGCCCGGCATGAGGGCGTCCACGGCCCAGGCGCCGAGGAGTTCGCGTACCGCTTCGTGGTCGCCGGTCAAGGGTGTTCACCTCGCAGGGGTGGGTCCGCGAGGGTCTCGGCCAGGGTGCGCAGGGCCGTTCGCAGGCGGGTCTTCGCGGTGCCTTCCGGTATGCCGAGTTCGACGGCGGCCTGGCGATAGGTGCGGCCCGCGAAGTAGGCGAGGTGCACCACCTGCTGCTGGGGCAGCGGGAGCCGGGCGAGCGCGGAGTGCAGGAGCAGGGAGCGCTCCTGTTCCAGGACCGCCTCGTCGGGGGCGGGACCTTGCGCGGCGACCGACCGCAGCGCCGTCTCGTCGGCGTGGGCGGCCTTGCGGTGCCGCTCCTCGCCGCGCACCCAGTCCACGGCGCGCCGGTGGGCGAGCATCGAGAGCCAGCCGCGCAGACTGCCGCGGCGGGCGTCGAACGCGTAGGGCCTGGTCCACAGGTGGGCGAAGACCTCCTGCGCCACGTCCTCCGCGGCGGTCCGGTCGCGGGTGACGCGGGTCGCCACGCGGTGCACGAGCACGCCGTACGCGGCGTAGACCTCGGCGAGGGCCGCCTCGTCGCCGTAGACCAGCCGCCGGTGCAGTTCGGCGTCGGCGGGCGGGCGGCCGGGGCCGGACGGCAGGTCGGACGTGCCCGGCCTCTCGAAGGACGGCTCCACCGGCACCACCACCTCGCGCGGCCGCGCGGCCACGCGGTACTGCCAAGCCTGGCGCCCCTCGGCCCGCCGCGCCAGGCTTCAGCAGGACAGCACGTCAAGGATCCGGTCCACATCCGCCTCGGTGTTGTACAGGTGGAACGCGGTGCGCAGGTGTCCCGCCCGTGCGGAGGTGAGGATGCCGGCGCGGGTCAGCGCGGGGGCGCGGTCGGCGAGTCCGGGCACCGAGACGATGGGCGAGTCGCCGGGCACGGGGGTGTGGCCCAGTGCGGCGAGTCCGGCGCGGTAGCGGGCGGCGAGCGCCGTGTCGTGGGCGTGGATCGCGTCGACCCCGGTCTCCTCGACGAGCGTGAGCGCGGCGGCGGCCCCGTGGTAGGCGAGGAAGGCGGTCGGTTCGTCGAACCGGCGGGCGTCCGGGGCGAGTCGGTCGAGCGGCCCGTAGATGGAGTTCGCGGTGTCGGCCGCCGCGATCCAGCCGCCGTGCAGCGGCGGCAGGGACTCCTGCGCCTCTTCCCGCACCGTCAGGAACGACACGCCGCGCGGGCACAGCAGCCACTTGAAGGCGCCGGTCACGGTGTAGTCGTACGCGTCCGCGTCGAGCGGCAGCCAGCCCGCGGCCTGCGTCGCGTCGAGGAGGGTGCGCGCGCCGTGGGCGGCCGCCGCCGCGCGGACCGCGGGCAGGTCGGCGGTGCGGCCGTCGGCCGACTGGACGGCGGAGAAGGAGACGAGTGCCGTCGTCGGGGTGACGGCCGCGGCGAGATCGTCGAGCGGCGCGTACCGCACCTTGAGGTCGCCGCGCAGCACGAAGGGGTTCACGATGGAGGCGAACTCGCCCTCGGGCGCGAGGACTTCGGCGCCGGGCGGCAGCGAGGCGGCGATCAGCCCCGCGTGCACCGCGACGGAACTCCCGGTGGCCACGCGGGCCTCGGCCACCCCGACGAGCCGGGCGAAGGAGGCGCGCGCCTCGTCCACCACCTCGGAGTCACCGGCGCCGCCCGGCCGTCCCGCGCCGTTCTCGGCGGCGAGCCGGCACACCGCCTCGACGGCGCGGCGGGGCAGCAGGCCGCAGCTCGCGGTGTTCAGGTACGTCGAGGTGGGAGCGAATTCGGTGCCGTTGTTGATCCCCGTGGATTCCATGGGGATCAACCTATGCGGCGTCTCAGGCCCGCGGAACCGCGCATCCGTCGGGCCCGCACGCGTCGCCGCCGTCGGCCTGCGCGAGGGTGGTGAGCGGCGCGCGCTCGCCCCACGCCTGCTCCAGGGCCTGGGTGAAGACCTCGGCGGGCTGGGCGCCGGAGATGCCGTACTTGCGGTCGAGGACGAAGAACGGCACGCCGTTCGCGCCCAGTTCGGCGGCCTCGCGCTCGTCGGCGCGGACGTCGTCGGCGTACCGCTCGGGGTCGGCGAGGACGGCCCGCACCTCGTCCTCGGCCAGGCCCGCCTCGACGGCGAGCTCGACGACGCGCTCGTCGTCCGTGAAGACGGACCGCTCCTCGGCGAAGTTCGCGCGGTAGAGCAGCCCGATCAGCTCGTCCTGCCGGCCCTGCTCCTTGGCGAGGTGCAGGAGGCGGTGCATGTCGAAGGTGTTGCCGTGGTCGCGGCCCTCGGTGCGGTAGTCGAGGCCCTCGGCGGCCGCGTTCTCCCCGAGCCGCTTCTCGCCCTCGCGGGCCTGCTCCTCGCTCATGCCGTACTTCCGCATGAGCATCGGCAGCACGAGCCCGGTGTCGCCCTTGGCGCGCCCGGGGTCCAGCTCGAAGGAGCGGTGCACGACCTCGACGCCGTCACGGTGCGGGAAGGCGGCGAGGGCCTTCTCGAAGCGGGCCTTGCCCACATAGCACCAGGGGCAGGCGATGTCGCTCCAGATCTCGACGCGCATGTGTGGCTCTTTCCAGGTCGTACGGTACGGAAGCGGTTCGGTGCGGAGGGGGCCTCCGCTCAGTCCGTCAACGTACGGCCGAAGCGTCTCATTCCCGGGGCGGGGGAAGTGCCCGGAACCGGGCCGCGCCTCGACGGCACGGCCCGGCACACCGCGTCAGTCCTGGCGGCTGGTGACCTCGACGAGGTGCGACCCGAACTGGGTCTTCACCGGGCCCTGGACCTCGCCGACCGGCGCCGAGAAGACGACCTGGTCGAACTCGGGCACCATCTGGCCCGGGCCGAACGAGCCGAGGTTCCCGCCGTCGCGCCCGGAGGGGCACGTGGAGTGCTCCTTGGCCAGCGCGGCGAAGTCCGCGCCGCCCGCGATCTGCTCCTTCAGCTGAAGCGCTTCCGCCTCGGTGGCGACCAAGATGTGTCGCGCAGTGGCCCTAGCCATGTGTCACGCCCTTTCCAGTACGTATGAACGCCGCCAAGCGTAAACGGCTCATTCCCCCGCCCGGGACTCCGCGGCCGCGAACCTGCCCGTGTTCGCCCTGACCCAGGTGCGCAGGTGGGCGAGGGGTTCCAGGGCGCCGCGGCCCAGGTCGGTCAGTTCGTACTCGACGCGGGGCGGGACCTCGGCGTGGACCGTGCGCGTCACGAGGCCGTTCTCCTCCAGGCGGCGCAGGGTCTGGGTGAGCACCTTGGGGCTGACGCCCTCCAGCTTGCGGCGCAGCTCCCCGAAGCGGCGCGGGCCGTCCGCCAGGGCGGTGATGGCGAGGCCCGTCCATTTGTGGACGAGCAGTTCGAAGACCGCGCGGCCGGGGCAGAGCAGGCCGTAGATGTCGTGCCGGCTCCGGCTGTCCTCACGGCTGTGACCAGTCATGGTTTCCAGAATATAGTTGGGGCCCTTGCGGGTGATCGGGGCCTCCCGCCTACCGTCCCGCTCATGAACTCCACCACCACCCCTGTCCGCGTCGGTCTCGTCGGTCTCTCCGCCCGCGGCGGCTGGGCGCCCCACTCCCACGTCCCCGCGCTGGCCCGTATCGACGGATTCGAGCTGCGCGCCCTGGCCGCCTCCAGTGCCGCCTCGGCGCGGGCCGCGGGTGAGAAGTACGGGGTGCCGCTGGCGTTCGGCTCGGCCGCGGAGCTCGTCCGCAGCGACGAGGTCGACCTCGTCGTGGTGAGCGTGCGGGTGCCGCTGCACCGCGAGGTGATCCTCGGCGCGCTCGGCGCGGGCAAGGCGGTGCTCTCGGAGTGGCCGCTCGGCAACGGTATCGCCGAGGCCGATGAGCTGGCGGCGGCCGCGGAGCGGGCGGGTGTGCGGACGTTCGCGGGGCTCCAGGCCCGCTCGGCGCCCGCCGTGCGGTTCGTCCGCGATCTCGTCGCCGAGGGGTACGTCGGTGAGGTCCTGTCGACCGCTCTCGTCGCGTCGGGGCGGCGCTGGGGCCCCGTCTTCGAGCCGTCCGGCGAGTACCTCCTGGACCGGCGGAACGGCGGGACCATGCTGACCATCCCCTTCGGGCACACCGTCGACGCCGTCTCGATGGTGCTCGGCGAGTTCACCGAGGTCTCGGCGACCCTCGCGACCCGGCGTCCCGTCGTGCGCGAGGAGGGCACGGGCCGCCCGGCCGCCATGACCGTCGACGACCAGATCGCGGTGAGCGGACGGCTCGGCTCGGGCGCCGTCGCCTCCGTGCACTTCCGGGGCGGCCTCTCCCGGGGCACGAACTTCCACTGGGAGATCAACGGCACGGAGGGCGACCTGGTGTTCACCGGCGACTCCGGCCATCTCCAGCAGGCCGCGCTTACCGTGCGCGGCGGACGCGGCACGGACCCGACGACCGGCGAACTGGCCGTGCCCGCACGCTACTTCGACGTACCGGCCATCGAGGAGCTGCGCGGACTGCCCGCGTACAACGTGGGCGCGCAGTACGCCCAGATCCTCGCCGACCTCACCGAAGGCACCGCCCACGCCCCCGACTTCGCGCACGCGGCCCGGCGCCACCGGCTGTTCGACGCCGTCGAGCGGTCGGCGGCGACAGGCACGCGCGTCACGCTCTAGAGGGCCGCGGAAAGCCCTGGACGGCTTCAGACGGCTTTAGGAGCCGTCCCGCAGCCCCTGCGGCCAGTTGGGGCGGAACTCGATGTGGTCGTACGTCACCACGCACCCCTCCCCGACGGGCGACTGCGCCATGAAGCCGACGAGTGCGGCGCCCGCCGTCTCCTCGTCGCCGAGCGAGAAGATCCGCACGAACGTCCACCGCTCGCCGTCCGTCGAGGCGTGGAACGCGAACGCCGACCCCGTACGGCTCACGCGCAGCCAGGCGCTGCTGCCGTCCACCACGAAGGCGTTGGCGTCGTCGGAGCGGCCGCGGGTGACGACCGTGCAGATGGTGGGCTCGTCCGGGGAGCGCTCCAGGCACAGCTTGGCCCACTCCCGCTCCCCCACGTGGACATAGAGCACGCCCGCGTCGAAGGCGGCGGCGAAGCCGACCGTGACGCGGGCGATCAGCTGGAAGTCGCCCTCGGGGGCGCCGAGGAGGCGCGGCGCGTCGGAGGCGGGCTCCAGCGCCTCGCCCGTCGGGGGCACGAAGCGGTCCTGGCGGGCGCCGGCCCAGCCGGTGAGCACCCCGTCCTCGTACGACCAGTGCCCGTCGGGGCCGTATGTGCGCAGCGAGAACGGGAGTTGCCCGATGGTGAGGTCCATGCGGTCAGTGTTCCAGGCGCCCGTCGTAACGCCGCGGCAGCCCCAGCGGGTTGTCGTCGCGCAGCTCCGGCGGGAGCAGCGCCTCGGGCGTGTTCTGGTACGCGACCGGGCGCAGCCAGCGCTCGACGGCGGTGCCGCCCACGGACGTGGAGGTCGAGGTGGTCGCGGGGTAGGGGCCGCCGTGGTGCTGGGCGGGGGCGACGGCGACGCCGGTGGGCCAGCCGTCGACGAGGACGCGCCCCGCGAGCGGGGTGAGCTCGGCGAGCAGCTCGGCGCCCCGGCCGCTCTCCCCCGCCGCCTCGTCCGAGGAGAGCTGCACGGTGGCGGTGAGGTTGCCGGGCAGGCGGGAGAGGACCGCGGTGATCTCCGCCGCGTCGGTGTACCGCGCGACGACGGTGACCGGGCCGAAGCACTCCTCCAGGAGCAGGTCGTGGGCCCCCTCGTCGGCGAGGCGGGCGGCCGGGACGGTCAGGAAGCCCGCGCTGACGGTGTGCTCGCCGCCCGCGCCGGGGGTCACGGGGGCCTGCACGTCGGGGAGTCCGGCGCGCTCGCGCACCCCGGCGACGAAGTTGTCCCGCATCCGGTGGTCCAGGAGCACCCCGGCCTCGGTGTCGCTCACCGCCTCGGTCAGGGACTTCACGAGCCGGTCGCCGCCCGCGCCCTCGGGGGCGAGGACCAGGCCGGGCTTGACGCAGAACTGGCCGACGCCGAGCGTCATCGATCCGGCGAGTCCGGCGCCGATCTGCTCGCCGCGCTCGGCGGCGGCGGCCTCGGTGACGACGACGGGGTTGAGGGAGCCGAGCTCGCCGTGGAAGGGGATCGGGACGGGCCGGGCGGCGGCCGCGTCGAAGAGGGCGCGCCCGCCACGGATGGAACCGGTGAATCCGGCGCCGGCCACCAGCGGGTGCTTGACCAGTTCGACGCCCGCCTCGAAGCCGTGCACGAGGCCGAGGACGCCTTCGGGGATGCCGTGCTCGGCGGCGGCCCTGCGCAGCACGGAGGCGACCAGTTCGGAGGTGCCCGGGTGGTCCGGGTGGGCCTTGACGACCACCGGGCAGCCCGCGGCGAGCGCGCTCGCGGTGTCGCCGCCGGGCACGGAGAAGGCGAAGGGGAAGTTGGAGGCGGAGTAGACGGCGACGACGCCGAGGGGGATCTTGTAGCGGCGCAGGTCCGGTATGGGCGGGGTCGCCGAGGCGTCGGGGTGGTCGATGACGACGCCGAGGAAGGCGCCCTCGTCGACGATGTCCGCGAAGGAGCGCAACTGGTAGCAGGTGCGGGCGAGTTCGCCGGTGAGCCGGACGGGTCCGAGCGCGGTCTCCGCGTCCGCGGCCTCCACGAGGTGGTCCTTCGCCTCTTCGAGGAGGCCGGCCGCGGTGCGCAGGAAGGCGGCGCGGAGCTCGCGGTCGGCGAGCGCGGGCGCCGCGTCGCGGGCGGCGCGGACCGCGCGGTCGACCTCCCC
This sequence comes from Streptomyces sp. NPDC030245, assembly GCF_055572995.1. NCBI lineage: Bacteria > Bacillati > Actinomycetota > Actinomycetes > Kitasatosporales > Streptomycetaceae > Streptomyces > Streptomyces sp. NPDC030245. The sequence continues at coordinate 89,874 of NZ_JBVICF010000006.1, forward strand.
GGCTGTGGCCTCCACCGCAACCTGTTCACGCTGCTTCCCGGTTCGGGGGTCGACACTCCAGACTGGTGCTGCTGCCACCGCGGATTCCCTTTCCAGACGTATGCCACTCACCAGGGCTGTTCGATATGCTGAACACCGTCTCCGTTGATGAACGGCGGGGACTTGAGACTATTTCTCGGCGTTCAAAGGGGTCAAGGGCGATGTCGGCTGGCGAGACCGGAGGCGGTGCGCAGGTCAAGTCCGCGGTGCGGACGGTGGAATTGCTCGAGTACTTCGCGGGCAGCCCCGGAATGCACTCCCTGGCCGCGGTCCAGGAGGCCGTCGGCTATCCCAAGTCGAGCCTGTACATGCTCCTCCGCACGCTGGTCGAGCTCGGCTGGGTGGAGACGGACGCCACCGGCACGCGGTACGGCATCGGCGTGCGCGCCCTGCTCGTCGGCACCTCGTACATCGACGGCGACGAGGTCGTGGCCGCCGCCCGCCCGACCCTGGACCGGCTCTCCGACGACACCACGGAGACCATCCACCTCGCCCGCCTCGACGGCACGAACGTCGTCTATCTGGCCACCCGTCAGTCCCAGCACTATCTGCGGCCCTTCACGCGCGTGGGCCGCCGCCTCCCCGCGCACTCCACGTCGCTCGGCAAGGCGCTGCTCGCCACGCACACCGACGACCAGGTCCGCGCGCTGCTCCCGGAGACGCTGCCCGCGCTCACCGAGCACACCACCACCGACCGCGAGAAGCTCATCGAGGAGCTGCGCACGGTGCGGGAGCAGGGCTTCGCGGTGGACCGCGAGGAGAACACGCTCGGCCTGCGCTGCTTCGGCGTCGCCATCCCCTACCGCACCCCCGCGCGCGACGCGATCAGCTGCTCGGTGCCGGTGGCGCGGCTCACGCCCGCGCACGAACAGCTGGTCAAGGACGCGCTCTTCGACGCCCGGGACCGGCTGACACTGGCGACTCGTAGGCTCTGACGCATGGATGTCAGCCTGCGCGAAGTCCACGACAGCGATCTGCCCGTCTTCTACCGGCAGATGAACGACCCCGTGGCCGGCCACATGGCCGCGTTCACGCCCGAGGACCCGGCCGACCGGGACGCCTTCGACGCGCACTGGTCGAAGATGCGGGCGTCGGCCGACGTCCGCATCCGCACGGTCCTCGCGGACGGCGACGTGGTGGGGAGCGCGGGGGTGTACGGGGCGCCCGGCGAGCGGGAGGTCACCTACTGGATCGACCGCGCCCACTGGGGCCGGGGCCTGGCCACCGCGGCCCTGCGCGGCCTGCTCGAACTGGAACCGGACCGGCCGCTCTACGCCCGCGCGGCCGCGGACAACGCGGGCTCGATCCGGGTCCTGGAGAAGTGCGGGTTCCGCGTCTCCGCCACGGAGCGGGGGTACGCCCCGGCGCGCGGCGCGGAGATCGACGAGGTCGTCCTCGTCCTGCGCGAGGACTGACCGTCCCGGCGCCGTCTCCGCCGCGCGGCGGAGGCGGATCGGCCCGGCGCAGGAGGTGCGGCGACGGCCCCGGCGGGATCTTGGAAACATGCCGCACCGACTGCCCTCGGCCCCGCCGACCGCCCTCGTCACGTCCGCCCCCGACCGTTCCCGGCACGCGCCGCGGAGCGTGGCCGGGACCGCCCGCGCCCGGATCGGAACCGCCCACGTCCGGGCCGGAACCGCTCACGCTGCGCGGACCGTGGCCGCCCGCGTTCCGTATCCCGCCCGCAAGACCTACGCTGTCGGCATGATCATCGGGGGGATCGTCGCCGCACCCATGTCCCGCCGCCCCGCGCCGCGGGCGGGCGCCACCGCGTGAAGGCGCTCGCCACCGCCCTGTTCGGGCGCCGGGCGCGTCGCCGGTGGATCCATCTGATCCTCGGCGGCGCCCTCGCCATGCCGTACGTCCTCGTCGGCTCCGTCGTCGTCGGGCCGCTCTTCGACGACGAAGCGATCCTGGGCTCGCTCGGCGCCCAGCTCAGCTCGTTCGCCGTCGGGCTGCCGCTCGCCGCGGTCACCGCGCTGTTCCCGCTGACGCGGCCGATGTCGGTGGCCGCCGTGCGGGCACTGTGCGGCGTGCCGGCCGACTCCCTCGCCGAGGGGCCCGCGCGCACCCGGGTCGCGCGCACCCGCGCCGCCGCGTGGTTCACGCTGCACCTCGGCCTCGGCGGCGTCATCAGCGGCATGTCGCTCGCGCTGCCGCCCTTCGCGGGCGTCCTGATCGCGCTGCCCTTCTGCGCCGTCCTCGCGGACAGCCGCATCGGCATGCCCGAAGTCTTCGGCGAGCCCTGGCTGTTGGTCCTCTCCCCGGTCATCGGCTGCGCCTCGCTCGTGGCGCTCGCGGCGTGCGCCGCCACGGCCGGCGGGCTGCTCGCACGCCGGGCGCCCGGCCTGCTCGGCCCGACGCCCGCCGACCGGCTCGCCGCCGCCGAGCGGCGCGCCGCCGACCTCGCCGTGCGCAACCGGCTCGCGCGCGAGCTGCACGACTCCGTCGGTCACGCCCTGAGCGCCGTCACGCTCCAGGCGAGCGCGGCCCGCCGCGTCCTGGACCACGACCCGGAGTTCGTGCGGGAGGCGCTGGCCGCCATCGAGGACACCACGCGCCGCACGGTCGGCGAACTCGACGCCGTGCTCGGCGTCCTGCGAGAGGCCGGCAGCGCGGTCCCGACGGCGCCCGCGCCCACACTCACCGCCGACATGGACGGGCTGCTGCGCCGCACCGGGGCGGCCGGGCTCCGGGTGACGGCCACCGTCGACGCCGACCCCGACTCCCTCCCGCCGCTGGTCTCCCGCGAGGCCTACCGCATCGTGCAGGAGGCCCTGAGCAACGCGCTGCGGCACGGCGGCGACGCCCCCTCCGTGACGCTGCGCATCGCCCGGGAAGGACCCGCCCTGACCGTCACCGCCGAGAACCCGCTGCCACCCCGCTCCCCCGCCTCCCGGCCCGGCGGCGGCCACGGCCTGCGCGGCGTCGCGGACCGGGCCCGGCTGCTCGGCGGCACGGCCGAGGCGGGCCCGGCCGACGGGGTGTGGCGGCTCGCCGTACGCCTGCCCCTGAACTGACCCGCCCCGACCAGACCTCGCCCGACCTGACGTACGACCTCCCCCGAAGGGACAGCCATGACGGCCAACGACATCCGGGTCGTTCTCGCGGACGACGAGCGCATGGTGCGCACCGCCCTGCGCGCGATCCTCTCCGCCGAACCCGGCATCGAGGTGGTGGGCGAGGCGGCGACGGGCGCCGAGGCGGTCTCCGTCGTACGGGAGCTGGAGCCCGACCTGGTCCTGATGGACGTCCGCATGCCGGAGACCGACGGGATACGCGCGACCGAGCAGATCCTGCGGACGATGTCCGGGCCGCCGCGCGTCGTCGTCGTGACGACCTTCGAGAACGACGCGTACGTGTACGAGGCGCTGCGTGCCGGAGCCGCCGGGTTCCTCCTCAAGCGGGCGGACGCCGACGAGCTCGTCCAGGCGGTCCGGCTCGTGGCGCGCAGCGAGTCGCTGCTCTTCCCCGCGGCCGTCCGCGCCCTGGCCGCCGAGTACGGCCGCGCCGAGCCCGCGCCGCCCGCCTGGGTGGCGCGGCTCACCGGCCGGGAGAGCGACGTGCTGCGGCTGATGGCGGAGGGCCTGACCAACGCGGAGATCGCCGGGCGGATAGGGGTGGGCGCGGCGACGGTGAAGACACATGTGGCGTCGGTCCTCGCCAAGACGGGGGCGCGGGACCGCACGCAGGCGGTGATCGCCGCGTACGAGGCGGGCTTCATGAAGGCCCGGCTGTCATGAAAGCTCGGTTTTGATGAAGGCCCGGCTTTCATGAAGGCTCGATGAGAAATCGGGCGCAAGCACGCCACAAGGGAACGAAACCCTTCCCTCCGCTCGTCCTCCCACGGGATGAACAAGACGATCAGGCACGCCTCGGTCTTCGCACTGCTGCTCGTGCTCGCCCTGCTGGTCCGGGCGACATGGGTGCAGTTCCACGACTCGAAGGCGCTCGCGGACGACAAGCACAACCGGCGCAACGCGATAGAGCGGTACGCGGCCCCGCTGGGCGACATCATCGTGGGCGGTGAGGCCATCACCGGCTCCGAGCGGACGACAGGGGGAGACCTCGCGTACAAGCGGACCTACAAGAACGGCGATCTCTACGCACCCGTCACGGGGTACACCTCCCAGGTCTACGGCGCCACTCAGCTCGAAGGCATCTACCAGGACCTGCTCGACGGCACCGACAACCGTCTGAAGAACCCCCTCGACACGCTCACCAACAAGCGGGCCGACCCCGGCGACGTCGTCACGACGATCGACCCGGCGGTGCAGAAGGCCGGCTACAAGGCGCTGGGCGACACGAAGGGCGCGGCGGTCGCGATCGACCCCAAGACCGGCAAGATCCTCGGGATGGTCTCGACCCCGTCGTACGACCCGTCGAGGATCAGCGGTTCCACGGACTCGAAGGCGTGGCGGGAGCTGACCACCGACAAGGAGAAGCCGATGGTCAACCGCGCGATGCGGCAGCCGCTGCCGCCCGGCTCGACGTTCAAGCTGGTCGTGGCGGCGGCAGCCCTGGAGGACGGCCTCTACGACTCGGTGGACGCGGCGACGCGCAGCCCGAACCCGTACACGCTGCCCGGGACGCGCACCGTCCTCAAGAACGAGAACCCGTCGGCCCCCTGCGAGAACGCCGACATCCGCACGGCGCTCCAGTACTCCTGCAACAACGTCTTCGCGAAGATGGCCGTCGACCTGGGCCAGGACAAGGTGAAGGCGATGGCGGAGAAGATGGGCTTCGACGCCGACAAGCTGGACGTGCCGGTACGCGCGGCGAAGAGCGTCTACCCGTCCGGCATGGACAAGGCGCAGACGGCGCTCAGCGGCATCGGCCAGTTCGACGTGACGGCGACCCCGCTGCAGATCTCGATGGTGTCGGCCGCCATCGCCAACGGCGGCGTGCTCGTGAAGCCGCACATGGTCTCGCAGATCAGCGACTCCGACGGCAACATCCTGGAGAAGTACGACGACGGCGACTCCCGGCGCGTCATGGGCGAGTCCACCGCCGAGGGCCTTCAGTCCGCGATGGAGACCGTCGTCGAGAAGGGCACCGGCACGAACGCGAGGATCAGCGGCGCGACCGTGGGCGGCAAGACGGGCACGGCCCAGCACGGCGAGAACAACAGCAAGACGCCGTACGCCTGGTTCACGTCGTACGCCAAGGGCGGCGACGGCAAGGAGGTGGCGGTCGCGGTGATGATCGAGTCGTCGAGCGCGGCACGCGACGAGGTCAGCGGCAACGGCCTGGCGGCGCCCATCGCCAAGGCGATGATGCGGGCTGCGCTGGGGGCGTGACGACGGCGGGCGCCGGGGGTACGGCCCCGGAGCGGCCGTCCTCGGCTGGACCGGTGTGCCCTACCTCCTACCCCCGGCGCCCCCGCCACCTCGACATCCCCCACGCCAGTGCCACGACCACCGCCGCGCCCGCCAGGAGGCCCGCCGCGAAGCCCGCGCCGGACGCCGCGTCGTTCTCGTCGGCCGCCACCGCCGCGCCCGCGGCCGCGACGGCCGCGGTGAGGACGGCAAGCAGGGCGTAGAACCTGCGGCTGAAGAAGCGGGAGCGGGCCGGGGCCGGCGGGGTGGCCGTGAGACGGGCCGCGGGGCCGATGCTCGCGGCCTTGGGGCGCTTGTACCAGGCGTAGACGATCCACTCGCCGCACAGCTCCCAGCCGTCCGGGGCGAGCCGCTCGTCCAGGCCCTCACGGCCGCGCGTGACCAGCTCGCGCCGGTACTCCCAGCGCTGCGGCTGCGCCACGTCGCGGTGGCTGACGAAGCGGCCGAGTGCGTCGACCCGCTCGACCTCCCAGCCCTCGTCGCCGAAGCGGTTCAGGAGCTCCTCGTCGACGTACGTGTCGGCGGTCCAGCGCCAGGTCTCCACCCGCTCGTCCGGCGCCTGCGGTGCCCGCTCCCCCGTGGCGGGCACCAGCTGCGCGGCGAACTCCTCGACAGGCCCGAACTCGGCCTCCGCGTCCTTTGCCCCGGACTCCGCCAGGTGGGCGGCGAGGTCCGTGACGGTCGCCTCGACGCGGTCGGCGGGCAGGCCCTGCGCCCGCAGCCGCCCGGCGAGGTCGACGAGGTAGCCGTCCCGCTCGTACCGTGCGTGCTGCGCGTCCGTCGCGTGCTGTGCCTGCCGTGCGTTCCCTGCGTTCCCTGCGTTCGGTGCGTTCATCGTGCTTCCACTCCGGCCCTCGCGAGGACTTCTCGTACGGATCCGTCGAAGGCGAGCCACAGGCCGCCCTGTTCGCCGAGGGTGTCGCGCCCGGCGTCGGTGAGCCGGTAGTAGCGGCGCCCCGGCCCCTTCTCGGCGGCGCGGAACTCCGCGGCGACGAGGCCCGCCTCCTCCAGGCGGTTCAGCACCGGATAGAGCGTGCCGCCCTTGATCTGGCCGAAGCCGGCGGCGCCGAGCATCTTGGCGATCTCGTAGCCGTAGCTCTCGCCGTCGGTGAGGGCGGCGAGCACCAGGAGGTCGAGGACACCCTTGAACCAGCTGGCGCGGCGGTCGGTCGTCACGGCACATCTCCCTTTCGGACAGCGACTTCAGACAGCGGCCTCGGGCGCGGTACGCGGCTTCTCCGGCGCGGGCAGCGTCAGATCGCGTACGGAGAGGACGACGTGCACGGCGACGGGGACCAGGAGGCTGCCCGTGGCGAGGTAGAGGCCGGCGAACATCGCGCCGAAGAGCGCGAAGGCGAGGACGCCCTGCCGGCCCTGGTAGAACCCCGCGACAGCGTAGACGAGCACCGAGAGGGCCGCCGCCACATAGGGGTCGAGGCCGAGCGCTCCGACGCCGAAGGCGATGAGCAGACCGCGGTAGACCAGTTCGGCGCAGACGCCGTCGGACACGGCGACGGCGATCGCGAGCCCGCGCTCCTCGGCCGTGCGCGGCAGCATCGCCTCGATGGAGGCGAGCCCCGGCACGTTCTTGCCCTGCTTGGCGAGGTCGTGGAAGTTCCGTGCGGAGGCCACGGCGACCGCGCCCGCGAGGAGGACGGCGACGACGGCGTAGACGGGCCGGTCCGGCATCGCGAGGCCGAAGTCGGCGGCGTCCGTGCCGGGCGAGAGCAGCAGGGCGGCGACGGCGAGGGCGGCGAAGGACCACCACAGGGCGAGCACGAGGCCGTAGTAGCGGACGAGGGCGCGCGGGTCGGTGTCCCTGCGCCAGGCCAGCGACTCGTACATGCGCCGCCCCGCCCACGGCTCGCCGAGGAGCAGATATGCGGCGAGCACGGCGGTGACGGCCGTCGAGGCGGCCGAGAAGTCCGGCGAGATGGTCATGGGGGTCCCCCTACCCTGTGCGTCTGAGCTACCTAGACCGTATGCCGACCTAGTCAGGATTACAACCTATCTCGCGCCGCGACCCTCGACCGCACTCAACCGCCGTCGGCCGGTGCGGCGACTAGCCCACGAAGTACGTCGGGTTCGGGAGCTTGTACGTCCGGTCCGCGTAACCGCCCGCGAGGTCCGAGGCCTGGTCGCCGAAGCTGCCGATGATGTCGTAGCCGGTGGACTCGATGTGCTTGCGCGTGCCCTCCTTGAACTGGACGGTGTCGCACTTCCAGGCGTCGGGCGTGGCGCAGTGGCTCAGGTAGGCGGGCGGGTTCGGCTTGTTCTTGGTGAACACGTGCGCGCGGTCGAGCTGCGTCTTGTAGCCCGCCTTGGCGAGGTTGGTGACGGCGCCGTCGCGCTGCGACTCGGCGAGGCCGGTGAGGAAGAAGACCTCGACTCCGTGGCGCTTCGCGTACGCCACGAGCTCGGGCATGCCGAAGACGGCGGGGCGCTTGGCCGCCTTGACGTACGCGTCCCAGCTGTCGTTGTTGTACGTGTAGTTGGTGGACTTCTCGTAGTCGAAGCTGAGCAGGGCGGTGTCGTCGACGTCGAGGACGATGGCCGGCTTCTTGCCGTGCCCGCCATGACTGCCGTGCGCGCCGTGCGGGTGCCGCGCCGCCTTCCTGATGTCCTTCTTCGCCTTGGCCTGGATGCGGGCCAGGTCCTTGGCGTACAGGCTGTCGGGCGAGGACTTCCAGACGCCGTCCGCGCCCTTGGTCGCGCCGTAGTACTCGTCGATCTCGCCGACGAGCAGGCCTATGTTGTGGGGCTCCTTGGTGGCCCGCGGCGGGGCCTGGTCGGCGCCCGCGGCACCGGCGGTGTAGAGGGCGGCACCGGCGACGGTACAGGCGGTGGCCAGGCCGGCCACGCGTAGGGACTTGCGCATGTGTTGCGTTCTCCGCATCAGGGTTCGGGCAGGTCAAGGACTGTCTACGCGCATCGACCCGCCCCTGGGGAGACCATGGGCCCACCCTTTACCTGATCCATACCTGGACCAGGTTCAACCCTGCCCCTGCCCTCGCCACTGGGGGTCGCGCCCGCTCAGCCCGATCACCCGGTCCAGCAGAGGCGCGCCGTCCGGCACCGGAACCGGCACACCGAACAGCCCTCCCTCACCCCCATCCCCGTCCTCCTCCCCTGTCGGCGTGAGCAGCGCCTCCGCGGCCGCCAGGCTCGCCTCGTCGGGGGCGTACTCCTGACCGGTCGCGCGCGCCAGGTCCCAGCCGTGCACGACGAGTTCGTCGAGGGCGACGAGGCCGGCGACCTCGCCCGGCAGGTCGACGCCGCCCGCACGGGTCATGCCCTGCCAGGCGGACGGGTCGCGCCAGGCGTCGGCGAGGGCGTCGAGCGCCTTCGGCAGCTCACCGCGCCAGTCGGGCCCGATGTCCGGCACGACGCTCCCCGGATCCTGGTCGAGGCCGGGCCCGAACTCCTTGCGCGCGGCCTGGGCGAAGGCCAGGGAGAGGCCGAGGACGTGGCCCAGCAGGTGGCGCACCGTGTAAGCGGGGCAGGGCGTGGGCGCCGCGAGCTGGTCGTCCGTGACCCGGCCGGCGATGCGGGCCACGAGGTGGGCCTGCGGGCCGAGGTCGAGGATGTCGGTCATGGGGGGCCTCCTGAGGGGGCGGTTTCGGTACGTCTCCCCTTGTGGACTCCGCGGGCGCCCCGAACTCATCGCGATCCGCTAGGGAATGCGCCCGATACCGGCGCGGGGACCTCAGGAACCAGCATCACCAGGCATGACATCGACGATCGTGCGCGTCCTGCGGGACCGCGACGCGGGCCTCTACCTCGGCGCCGTGGTGGTCTCGGGCTTCGGGAGCTCCGCGCTGTGGCTGGCATCGGGGATCTGGGTGAAGGAGCTCACCGGGTCCGACGGGCTCGCCGCGCTCTGCCAGCTCGCCCTGTGGGCCCCCACCCTCACCGGCCCGCTCCTCGGCACCCTCGCCGACCGCACACGCCGCAGACCCCTCCTCGTGGCCGCCAACCTCGCGCTCGGCGCGCTGCTCCTGTCGCTGTTCACGGTCGACAGCGCGGGCCGGCTGTGGATCCTCTTCGCCGTCCTCGTGGTGTACGGGGCGTGCGGCGTCGTCACCGACGCGGCGGAGGCGGCCCTGGCCGCGACGGCACTCGACAAGAACCTCCTCGGCGACTTCAACGGCCTGCGGATGTCCGCGAACGAGGGTATGAAACTGGTGGCCCCCCTCGCCGGAGCGGGCCTGTACGCCGCGTACGGGGGCGCCGGGGTGGCCCTCCTGGACGCGGTGACCTTCGTACTGGCCGCCGGGATGTTCGCGCTGCTGCGGGTCCGGGAGGGCGCGCCGGCCCCCGACCCCACGCCGCTGCGGGCGCGCACCGCGGAGGGCGCGCGCTACCTGTGGCGCCACGAGCGGCTGCGGCCCCTCGTGACGGCGGCCGGAGCGACGATGCTGACGTCGGGCATCAGCGGCGCGCTGGTCTACGCGGTCGTCGAGGGACTCGGCCGCTCCCCCGCGTACACCGGGGTGCTGTACGCCGTGCAGGGCGTCGGTTCCGTTGTGGTGGGCGTGGTGTCGGGGGCGCTGATGCGGCGGTTCGGGGCGCGGCGGTTCGGCGGCGCGGGCATCGCCCTGACCGGCGCCGCGGCCGCACTGACCGCGCTCCCGAACGACACCGCGGTCCTCGCCGGCAGCCTCGCGAACGGCATCGGCTTGCCCTGCGCGCTGATCGCGGCACTGACGGGGGTACAGCGCGAGACGCCCACCGCACTCGTCGGCAGGGTGGCGGCGACCGCCAACACCCTGATGTTCACACCGACAGCACTCGGCATCGCGGCGGGCGCGGCCCTCGTGGAGAGCATCGACCACCACGTGCTGCTGCCGGCCCTCGCAGGGACGCGCCTCCTGATAGCCGCGCCCCTGCTGCGGCCCGCCCGGCCGCGGGTTACTTCACGTCGGCCCAGCGCTTGATGGTCGCCACGGCCTTCGCCTGTTCGTCCGCCGGGAGCTTGGCGATCGATGCGCCGTGGTTGGCGCCGGGGACCACGTAGCGGTGGGAGTCGTGGCGGCTGGGGGTGAACTGCTCGGCGCTCCAGGGGTCGTTCTCGCCGTAGATGAACATCATGCGCTGCCCGCGGTTCTTCACCCAGCGGTCGACGTCGGCGATGGTGCTGTTGTCGTACGTGCCGCGCATGGCGGCGGGCAGCACCGAGTTGGGCTGGTAGATGTCGGGGTGGTTGCGGACGTCCTTGAGGTGCTTGAACTTCAGGTCGGCCCAGCCGAGTTGGGTGGCGGCCTGGCGGTAGTAGGGGCCCGAGCCGTTGGTGCCGAGGGACTCGTCCTGGTAGACGCTGAAGCCGTGCTTCTTCGACCAGTCGTAGAGCTCGCCGTCGGTGACCTTCTTCGCGTCGGGCACGGTCGGGCAGTCGGCGGCGGTGCCGGACTGCCAGAAGTTCCACACCTGGTCGAGGACCGCGAACTCGTAGGCGCGGTCGGTGGTGCCGAGGGTCTCCTCGAACGTGTCGCCGTTGGCCTTCGCGTCCGCCTCGAACTTGGGGAGCAGCGTGTCGCGGCGTACGAGCATCTCGCGCTGCACGGCGTTCAGCGCGTCCCGGCACTCCTTGGTGCCCACCGTCCTGAAGAAGCGTTCGTAGCCGCTGTCGTCGCGGTTGTTGGCGTCGTTGGGCGCGACGAACGCGACGACGGCGTCGAGGTCGTCGGGGTAGAAGCGCTCGTGGTACGTCGCGGTCATGCCGCCCTTGCTGGCGCCGGTGCCCAGCCACTTGCCCTTCTCGATCCCGCGCAGGGCGCGGGTGAGGCGGTGCTCGTCGGCGGCCTCCTGCTGGACGGTCATCTTGGACCAGTCGTCGCCCGCGGGGCCCTTGGGCCGCGACTCGGCGAAGTAGCGGTGCTCGACGGCGAGCTGGTTGGCGTCGATCAGCCGGGTGAGGGAGGCGGTGCCGCCGGGGAGGGTGTAGCCGCTGGTGTAGAGGACGGTCGGCTTGTCCGTGGCCTTGTGCCAGAGCGTGGCGCGCTGCGTGAAGGTGGCGCCGTGGGGCTTGCGGTGGTCGACGGGCTGCTTGTACGTGAGCGTGTAGAGGGGGTGGCCCTCCTTGTCCGCCACGGAGACCACCGTCATGCCCGGTATTCGCTCCAGGCGCTCGCGGAGGTCGGACGGCGTTCCGCCGGCGCCGGCCGTGGCGCTCGCGGCGGCGGGTGTGGCGCCCCCGAGCACCGCGGCGCCCGCCATCAGTCCGGCACAGACCAGCGCGGATATCCCCTTGTTGCGCACTCTTCCCCCTCTGTCCCGCAGCGCGGGAGTGACGGCAGTGGTGCGCGGATCGTATCCGTGATCACCCCGCCTGCGACAGGGCCTTCGCGACGTGTGCGAGGTCCTCGTCCGATGCCAGTCCCGCGTGGTAGAGCCGCAGTTCGGTGGCGCCCAGGGCGGCGGCGCGTGCCGCGTCGGCGGCGAGGGTGGCGGGGCTGCCGCCCATGCCGCTCACCACGGTGAGGTTGGCGGCGAGGACGGCCCCGGCCCGGCTCCGCGCGGCGAACGGCTCCAGGAGGCGGGCGCCGCCCGTGCAGGGCACGACCACGCCGTCGGCCACGGAGAGGATGTGCGCCGGGTCGACGCCCGCGTTCGCGCCGCAGTGGTACGTCACCGGGTCCGCGTGGAGCAGCACCTGGAAGCCGGGGTCCGCCGCGGCGCGGACGGCGGCGACGGCGGCCTCCTGGAGGGTGCGGGCGGTTTCCTCGCGCCACGCGCGCGTGGCCGCCGCCCGGCCGGCGCCGATGAGCTTCTCGACGCCCGCCCAGCCCTCGCCCTCGTCGCCGCCGCGCCACACGGGTTCCAGGGCGCGGCGGACGACGGCCGCGAGCTCGTCCGGGTCGAGGCCCTGTCCGGCGTACCCCTCCCGGCAGGAGGGGCAGAAGCACAGCGACATCAGGTACTGCCCGGCCTCGCCAAGGGTGACGCCCGCGATCTTGTCGTGGGCGTGCAGGTGCGCGAGGCCGTACCAGCCGCAGGACTCCAGTTCGGTGCCGCGCGTCCCGGTCCCGGGGCGTACGGCGGCTTCGGCGGCGAGATCGGTCAGGTACGCGCGCGTGGCGGGCTGTGCGATGCAGGGCGCCCACGGATAGCGGTCTCCGTAGGCGTTGACCACCGAGGTCGCCGGATGGTCGGCGCCGAGCCGGGAGTTGTGGGCGAGGACGACCCAGCTGTGCACGTCGAGCCCGGCGTCGGTCAGGGCCTGTGCCGCCGCTCCGTAGGCATCGCCCCGCGCCCACTCCCCGGCCGCGTACGGGCGCGGCTCGCGGCCCCGCCAGTGGTCGCCCGGCGGGTAGAGCACGGCGGCGTGCGCGGCCGTGACGACGCGGTGGCGCGGGTGGCGCGGGGTCAGCGCGCGCGTGGAGTGGTAGGCGGCGGCCAGGGTGACCTGGCGGATGCCGAGGGCGGCGAGGCGGGCGGGCGCGTCGGGGTCGCCGACGACGTCCCAGGGGTAGAGGAACGCGGCGGCCCTCACGCGCCCGCTCCGGGGTGTGCGCCGCCGATCAGGTCCCGCCCGCGCTCGACGAGTTCGGCGAGCCGCTTGACGTGTTCGCCGGCGGGCTCGTGCAGCGGCGGCCGTACGGGACCCACGTCGAGGCCGCCGAGCCGGACGCCCGCCTTGACGAGGGAGACGGCATAGCCGCGGCCGAGGGCGCGCAGCTCCACGAAGGGCCGGTAGAAGCCGTCGACGAGGCGGTCGACGGTGGCGTCGCCCTCCGGCGTACCGGAGTTGAGCGCGCGGTGGAAGGCGAGCGCGATGTCGGGCGCGAAGCAGAAGACCGCCGAGGAGTAGAGGGTCACGCCGATGCCGCGGTAGGCGAGGGCGGTCAGCTCGGCGGTCGGCAGGCCGTTGAAGTACAGGAAGTCGCCCGGCACTTCGCCGCGCACGGCGCTGACGGTGCGCTGCATCAGGTCCATGTCGCCGAGGCCGTCCTTGAAGCCGATGACGCCGTCCGCGCGGGCGAGTTCGACGACGGTCTCCGGGGTGAGGACGGCGTTGTCGCGCTGGTAGACGATGACGTCCAGGGAGGTGGCGGCGGCGATCTCGGTGTAGTGCCTGATCAGCCCCTCCTGCTCGGCGACGACGAGGTAGGGGGGCAGGGCGAGCAGCCCGTCGGCGCCCGCCTCCTCGGCGAGGCGCGCGTACCGCACGGCGAGCGCGGTGCCGTATCCGGCGCCGGCGACCACCGGCACGCGGCCCGCCGCCTCGTCGACGGCGGCGGCGACGCACCTCTGGAACTCCTCGGGCGTCAGTGCGTGGAACTCGCCCGTGCCGCAGCAGGCGAACACCGCGGCCGCGCCCGCCTCGATGCCACCGCGCACATGGGCGCGGAAGGTGTCCAGGTCGAGCGCGCCGTCCGGCCCGTACGCGGTGACCGGGAAGAAGAGCGGCCCGCTGGGGACGCGGAGGCGGGAAGCGAGGGGGGCTGACGTCACGGGCTCTCCCTAAGCGTGCACGTTTCTGATCCATGTCCATATCCCTGAACGCGACCACGCTAAGGCGCCCTCTCGGGCCGGGTCAAGCACGCGAACTCGCCGCTTAAGAGCGGATTTACCGCGTCCGGGTGCCGTCCGGGCCCCTTGACGCGACATGACGGCGATCTCTAGCGTTTCCACGGATGTGAATCCTGTACGTGGATGCATACGCCCGCCCGAGGAGACCCGCATGCCCGCTCCCCGCACCGTCCTGCTCACCGGCGCCGCCGGCGGCCTCGGCACGCTGATGCGCGGCCTCTTGCCCGCGTACGGCTACGACCTGCGGCTGCTCGACATGCGCCCGGTCCCGGGCGAGCCGGACGCCGTCACCGCCGACCTCGCCGACAGGGACGCGCTGCGCGAGGCCGTGCGCGGCGTCGACGCGGTCCTCCATCTCGCGGGCATCTCCCTGGAGTCCACCTTCGACAAGATCCTCAAGGCCAACATCGAAGGGACGTACAACCTCTACGAGGCGGCCCGCGAGGAGGGCGTCCCGCGGATCGTCTTCGCCTCCTCCAACCATGCGGTGGGCTTCACCCCGCGCCCCCGCGGCGACGACCCGCTGATCCCCGTCGACACCCCGCGCCGCCCCGACACCTTCTACGGACTCTCGAAGTCCTTCGGCGAGGACCTCGCCCAGTTCTACTGGGACAAGCACGGCGTCGAGACCGTCTCGGTCCGCATCGGGTCGTGCTTCCCGGAGCCGTCGAGCGTGCGGATGCTGTCGGTCTGGATGAGCCCCGAGGACGGGGCACGGCTCTTCCACGCGGCCCTCACCGCCGAGGACGTGGGGCACACCGTGGTCTACGGCTCGTCGGCCAACACCCGCCTGTGGTGGGACCTCTCGTCGGCGCGGGCGCTCGGCTACGACCCGCGGGACGACTCCGAGCCGTACGCGAAGAAGCTGATCGCCGAAGAGGGCGAGCTGGACCCGGCCGACCCGGAGCACGCGCACCTGGGCGGCCACTTCTGCACGAACCCGCCCGTGTGGCCGTACTGAACCCACACTCGAACTCCCGCCCACCCCGCACGGGCACCGAACGGGCGGCCCGCGCCCCCGAAACGGGCACGCCCGCGGCCCGCCGCACAGGCCGTCGCCCCGCCAAGCGGGCACATACGGGCAGCATCGTGCCCGCTGCGACCCTGGTCACCCCCATCCCCGCGCTGTAGAACTTCCCCACAGGGCCCGAACGGGCACCGGGAGACCCAGGGGAAGCAGGTGGCGCCGATGACCGCGGAGGAACGTCAGCGGCGGATCGTCAGCGCGGCCCGCAACGCCGGATCCGTCGACGTGACGGCGCTCGCCGACGAGCTGGGCGTCGCCAAGGAGACCGTCCGCCGCGATCTGCGGTCCCTGGAGGACCACGGCCTGGTCCGCCGCACTCACGGCGGCGCCTACCCCGTGGAGAGCGCGGGCTTCGAGACCACCCTCGCCTTCCGCACGACCATGCACGTCCCCGAGAAGCGGCGCATCGCGGCCGCCGCGGCCGAACTGCTCGGCGACGCCGAGACCGTCTTCGTCGACGAGGGCTTCACCCCCCAGCTGATCGCCGAGGCGCTGCCGGAGGCCGCGGCGGGCCGCCCGCTGACCGTCGTGACCGCCTCCCTGGCCACCGCGGGCACCCTCGCCGAGGCCGAGAACGTCACCGTCCTGCTGCTCGGCGGCCGGGTGCGCCCCGGCACCCTCGCCACCGTCGACCACTGGACGACCCGCATGCTGGCCGGATTCGTCATCGACCTGGCGTACATCGGCGCCAACGGCATCTCCCGCGAACACGGCCTCACGACGCCCGACCCCGCCGTCAGCGAGGTGAAGGCACAGGCCATCAGGGCGTCGCGGCGCACGGTCTTCCCCGGGGTGCACACCAAGTTCGGGGCGACGAGCTTCTGCCGGTTCGCGGGGATCGGCGACCTCGACACCATCGTCACGAGCAGCCGCCTGCCCGCGTCCGAAGCGCACCGCTACTCACTCCTGGGGCCGCAGGTCCTCCGCGTCTGACGGCCGCCTCTCCCCACCGCCACACCCACACCCGCACCCGCACCCGGCCGACGCGGGCCTCCGCACACCCTCCGCACCCCCTTCAGCGCCCCAATCACCCCGATATGACCCTCTACGTCCAGGAGCACTCATGCGAACCCCGAGCCGACCGAGGCCGAGGCCGCACGCGCTCGCCGCGGCCGCCGCAGGGGCGCTGCTCGCCCCGCTGCTCGCCGGCTGCTGGGCCGGCGCCGGCGGGGCCGGCTCAGGCGGCGACTCCCTCAACGTCCTCATGGTGAACAACCCGCAGATGGTGGAGTTGCGCAAGCTCACCGCCGACCACTTCACCAAGAAGACCGGCATCGAGGTGAACTTCACCGTCCTGCCGGAGAACGACGTCCGCGACAAGATCAGCCAGGACTTCGCCAACCAGGCGGGCCAGTACGACGTCGCGACGCTCAGCAACTACGAGATACCGATCTACGCGAGGAACGGCTGGCTGCACGAGGTCGGTTCGTACGCGCGCAAGGACGAGGCGTACGACGAGAAGGACATCCTGCCGCCCATGCGCCAGTCCCTCACCGGCGACGACGGCAAGCTCTACGGACAGCCCTTCTACGGAGAGTCGTCCTTCCTGATGTACCGCAAGGACGTCTTCGCGAAGGCCGGCCTGACCATGCCGAAGCACCCCACCTGGCAGCAGGTCGCGGACCTCGCCGCCCGCGTGGACGGCGAGGAGCCCGGGATGAAGGGCATCTGCCTGCGCGGACTGCCCGGCTGGGGCGAGCTGATGGCGCCGCTGACGACCGTGGTGAACACCTTCGGGGGCACCTGGTTCGACAAGGACTGGAAGGCCCGCCTGGACTCCCCCGAGTTCGAAAAGGCAACCCGCTTCTACGTAGACCTCGTCCGCGACCACGGCCAGTCGGGGGCCGCCCAGTCCGGCTACGCCGAGTGCCTCAACAACCTCACCCAGGGCAAGACCGCCATGTGGTACGACGCCACGGCCGCCGCCGGGTCGCTGGAGTCCGCCAAGTCCCCGGTGAAGGGGAAGATCGGATACGTACCGGCCCCCGTGGTGAAGACCGAGAACTCCGGCTGGCTCTACACCTGGGCCTGGGGCATGCAGAAAGCCTCCCGCAACCCGGACAAGGCCTGGAAGTTCATCTCCTGGGCCTCCGGCAAGGAGTACGAGAAGCTCGTCGGCGAGAAGACCGGCTGGTCGAACGTCCCCGCGGGCAAACGCGCCTCCACCTACGCGAACCCCGCCTACCGCAAGGAAGCCGCCGCCTTCCAGGACGTCACCCGCGCCGCCATCGAGGGCGCACGGCCCCGCGACCCCGGCGTGCAGCCCCGCCCCGCGCCCGGCATCCAGTTCGTCGGCATCCCCGAGTTCACCGACCTCGGCACCAAGGTCTCCCAGGAGATCAGCGCGGCCATCGCCGGACGCCAGTCCGTCGACGCGGCCCTGGACAGGTCCCAGGACCTCGCCGAGAAGATCTCCGAGGAGTACGAGGGACGATGACCGCCACCGCGAGCACCACCACCCCCGTGGGGCACCCGCGCGTGCCCGCCGCGAAGCCGGCGGGCACCGGACGGCTGCGCGCCTGGGCGACCAGGGCGCCCCTGCTGCCCGCCCTCGTCTTCATGATCGCCGTGACCCAACTGCCGTTCGTGGCGACCCTGGTGATCTCCTTCTTCGACTGGAACGCCCTCTACCCGGACGCCCGCAGCTTCACCGGACTCGGCAACTACACCGAGGTCCTCACCGACCCCGACCTGCGCAAGTCCGTCCTGACCACGATCCTCCTGACGGCCTCCGTCGTCCTCGCGAGCCTGGTCGCGGGCCTTGCTCTCGCGCTGCTCCTGAACCGGAGGTTCAAGGGGCGCGGCCTCGTCCGCACCCTCCTCATCGCGCCGTTCCTGCTCGTCCCCGTGGCCGCCGCGCTGCTGTGGAAGCACGTGCTCTACAACCCCGAGTACGGCCTCTTCAACGGCCTGCTGCACTGGGTCGGCGGGGACTCCGCGGCGCAGCCCGACTGGATCTCCAACACCCCGCTCCTCGCCATCGAGGCCTCCCTGGTGTGGCAGTGGACGCCCTTCATGATGCTGATCCTGCTCGCGGGGCTACAGAGCCGCGACCCCGAACTGATCGAGGCGGCCCGCATGGACGGCGCGAGCAACTGGCAGGTCTTCCGCCATCTGACGCTGCCCCACCTGCGCCGCTACCTCGAACTGGGCGCGCTGCTGGGCTCGATCCACATCGTGCAGAACTTCGACGCCGTCTTCACCATCACCTCGGGCGGCCTCGGCACGGCGAACCTGCCCTACACCGTCTACCAGAGCTTCTACCAGGCCCACGAGAACGGCCTGGCCTCCGCGGCGGGCGTGCTCGTCGTCATCGGCTCGCTCGTCATCGCGACCTTCGCCCTGCGAGTCGTCTCGTCCCTGTTCCGTGAGGAGGCGTCCCGCTGATGAAGAACGCACGAGGCAAGGGAACCGTCCTGGGGCTCACCGCCTGGCTCGCCGGGATCCTGTTCTTCCTGCCCATCGCCTGGATGGCGCTGACCTCCCTCCACTCGGAGGAGGACGCCGCGACCAACCCGCCGTCGCTCGCCGCCTCGCTCACCCTCGACGGCTACCGGGAGTTCTTCGGCTCCGGCGGCGGCGCGAGCCCCTGGCCCTCGCTCGTCAACTCGACGGTGGCGTCGGTCGTCTCGACCCTGTGCGTGCTGCTCCTCGCGCTCCCGGCCGCGTACGCCCTGTCCATCAGGCCCGTGAAGAAGTGGACGGACGTGCTCTTCTTCTTCCTCTCCACGAAGATGCTGCCGGTCGTGGCGGGGCTCCTGCCGATCTACCTCTTCGCCAAGAACACCGGCCTCCTGGACAACATCTGGCTGCTCGTCCTCCTCTACACCTCGATGAACCTGCCGATCGCGGTGTGGATGATGCAGTCGTTCCTCGCCGAGGTGCCGAAACCGGTCATCGAGGCCGCGCAGCTCGACGGGGCCCGGCTGCCGACGATCCTCGCGCGCGTGGTGGCGCCCATCGCGCTCCCCGGCATCGCCGCGACCTCACTGATCTGCTTCATCTTCAGCTGGAACGAACTCCTCTTCGCGCGGGTGCTCACGGGCGTCGTCGCCCAGACCGCGCCCGTCTTCCTGACCGGCTTCATCACCAGCCAGGGCCTCTTCCTGGCGAAGGTGTGCGCCGCGTCGCTCGTGATCTCCCTGCCGGTGCTCGCCGCGGGGTTCGCCGCCCAGGACAAGCTGGTCCAGGGCCTGTCGTTGGGAGCCGTCAAATGAACCAGGGAGCCGCCAAGTGAAGGCCGCCATCATCGAGTCCGCGGGCAAGGCCCTCGTCGGGGAGCTGCCCGACCCCGCCCCGGGCCCCCGCGACGTCGTCGTCGAGGTCGCCGCGTGCGGTCTGTGCGGCACCGACCTGCACATCCTCCAGGGCGAGTTCGCGCCGACCCTGCCGGTCGTGCCCGGCCACGAGTTCGCCGGTGAGGTCGTCGCGCTCGGCAGTGACGTCCGCACGCTCGCCGTCGGCGACCGGGTCGCCGTGGACCCCTCGCTGCACTGCCACGAGTGCCGCTACTGCCGCGACGGCCGGGGCAACCTCTGCGAACGGTGGGCGGCGATCGGCGTGACCACCGCGGGCGGCGCCGCCCAGTACGCCGTGGCGCCCGCCGCCAACTGCGTACTCCTCCCCGACCACGTGCGCACCCAGGACGCCGCCCTCATCGAACCGCTGTCCTGCGCCGTGCGCGGCTACGACGTGCTGCGGGCGCGGCTCGGCTCGCACGTGCTGATCTACGGCTCCGGGACGATGGGCCTGATGATGCTGGAGCTCGCCAAGCGCACCGGCGCGGCCAGCGTCGACGTCGTCGACCTGAACGCCGACCGGCTCGCCACCGCGCGGCGCCTCGGCGTCTCCGGTGCGGCGGCGGACGCGGACGAACTGGACCGCCCGCAGGGCTGGGACGTCGTCGTCGACGCGACGGGCAACGCCGCCGCGATCCAGGACGGCCTCGGACGGGTCGCCAAGGCGGGCACGTTCCTCCAGTTCGGCGTCGCCGACTACGCCACGCGCGTGAACATCGACCCGTACCGGATCTACAACCAGGAGATCACCATCACCGGCTCGATGGCGGTCCTGCACAGCTACGAACGCGCCGCCGAACTGTTCGCGGGCGGCGTGCTCGACCCGGACGTGTTCATCAGCGACCGGCTGCCGCTGGCGGATTACCCGCAGGCGCTCGACCGGTTCGCCGCCGGGCTGGGACGCAAGATCGTGGTGGTGCCGTGACCACGGCGCCGCGAACCGGGCCGGGAAAATCCCTGCTCGGGTAAGGGAACGGTAAAGCGGGATCGTTCGTTACCCCTGGCATGACAGCTATGACCCCCGGCTCGAACATCCCGCTGACCGCCGCCCGCGTGGCGGTGGACGTCGCCGCTCCGGTGCGGCTCGACGTATCGGGCCTGCTGCTCACCGCCGACGGCAAGGTGCGCTCCGACGACGACTTCATCTTCTTCAACCAGCCCTCGGGCCCCGGCGTGACCTACCAGTCGGGCGGCGGCACGACCCCCGACAAGGTCACCGTCGACACGGCCGCCGTGCCGCCCGGCATCGAGAAGATCGTCGTGACCGCGAGCCCGGACGCGGCGGGCCAGACCTTCCAGGGCATCGAGCCCACCGCCACGATCCGCAACGCCGACGACGGCTCCGTCCTCGCCACCTTCACGCCGCCGCAGCTCGGCTCCGAGACGGCCCTGGTGATCGTCGAGATCTACCTGCGCAACGGCGCCTGGAAGGCCCGCGCGGTCGGCCAGGGGTATGCGAACGGCCTCGCGGGCATCGCGACGGACTTCGGCGTCTCGGTGGAGGAGCCCGCCCCGGCCCCGGCCGCGCCCGCCGCCGCCCCCGCGGCTCCGGCCGCTCCGGCCGCTCCGGCCGCTCCGATGGCACCCCCGGTGGGGCAGCCGGTGCAGGGCCCGCCCCCGCCGGCCGCCGCCCCCGCCGCGCCCGCGGCCCCAGCGCCCGGCGCCGGGAAGATCAACCTGGACAAGGGCCGCGTCAGCCTCCAGAAGAACCAGACGGTGTCCCTGGTCAAGGGCGGCAAGCCGCTGCTTTCCCAGGTCAAGATGGGTCTCGGCTGGGAGCCGGCGTTCCGCGGCAAGGACATCGACCTCGACGCCTCCGTCATCGCGTACGGCCCGCAGCGCAACCACATCGACAGCTGCTACTTCGGCAAGCTGTCGATCGTGAACGGCGCGATCAAGCACTCCGGCGACAACCTCACGGGCGAGGGCGGCGGTGACGACGAGGTGATCGTCGTGGACCTCGGCCGTCTCCCGCAGGACGTCACGGGCCTGGTCTTCACGGTGAACTCGTTCTCCGGCCAGAAGTTCACGGAGGTCGCGAAGGCCTACTGCCGCCTGATCGACGCGGCGACGGGCGAGGAGCTGGTCCGCTTCGACCTGACCAACGCCGAGGCGCAGACCGGCGTGATGATGGCGAAGATGATCAAGCAGTTCACCGGCGAGTGGGAGATGACCGGAATGGGGCAGTTCGTCAAGTCCCGGACGGTGCGCGGCATGGTGAAGCCCGCGGCGCAGGCGCTGTAGGCACGGGAGCGGGGATGAGCGAGGGGCGGCGGACCGCATGTGCGGTCCGCCGCCCCTCGGGTACGTCAGGTCGGGATGCCGGGCGTCAGAGCTTGGCCAGCTTCGGGTAAGGACTCAGGAACCGTCCCTGACGGCCCGCGAAGTCGATGACGACCGCGTCCTCCCCCTCGACGCCGACGATCCTCCCGAGTCCGTACTGGTCGTGGGAGACCCGGTCGCCCACGGCGAACTGCTCTACGGGTGGGGCGGGCGGAGCGGGCACATTGAAGGGACTGTTCGGCAGGTGGCGGCGCGAGCCGGCGGGCCTCGTCATGTCTGAAGTATGCGCCCCCGGACACCCGCCGCACCATGCTCTGAGCTCACACCGCTTTCACATCGGTATGGAACAGACACACAAACCCGGGCCGCGGACGACCCGAACGGGGTACGGTCGCAACGGACCGCACCCCTACGGCGACGTACGGTGACGCGTCAGGCGGCCAGCCACGGCCAGTCGGCGTCCGCGCCCGCCTCCAGCAGAGCCACCATGCGGAACGCGGCGTCCGAGAGGCCGCCGAAGACGTGCCGGTTGCCCTGTCCGGAGGCGCCGTGGCCCGCGCGGTAGCCCGCCAGGTTCCAGGTGTAGACGGGGACGTCCGCCGGAACCTGCTCGGTCGGGTCGCCGTGGTAGCTGTACGCCGCCTGCTCGTCGGTGACGATCAGCACCCGGTCGTGCTTCTTGTAGAAGCGGCGCACCGCCTCGGTGGTGTTGGTGCCGCCGAGGTCGCCGAAGCGGCCGAGGATCTTCAGGACGGACTCGCCCGCGCGGTACTTCACCCGGGCGCTGCTGCTGCCGAACTGGACCAGGTCCGCGTCGGCGGCCCGCAGCGCGAGCGCCGTGCCGAAGACCGCGGCCGCGTCGGCGCGGTTGAGCTGCGAGCGGTCGGAGAGCGGCGACCACATCGAGCCCGACCGGTCGACCAGGATCAGCGTCCGGCCCGGCAGCGACGGCACGTTCCCGAGGGAGTGGCCGAGGGCCTGCTCCAGCGGGTACGACCAGCGCAGCGACGGCGCGTGCTGGTACGCCGCGAGGTAGCGGAAGGGGAACTGCCGCGACTTCGCGACGGCTTCCGGGTCGGCGAGCCGCGCCGCGACGGTCGCCGCGACCTCGTCCGAGACGCCCGCCTCGTCGAAGTTCCGCAGGTTGCGGACGAGGGCCATGGTGCCCATCGACGGGATCACGGCCTCCCAGGCCGCCTTGTCCATGGGCCCCTGGAGCCACCCGGCGAGCGCCTCCCAGGTGATGCCCGCGGCGGCGAGCCGCTCGGCGCCGCCCGCGCCGGTGACCACCGCGCGCCGCTCGGCGACGGGCAGCGCCATCAGCTCGCGGTGCGCGGCGAGGACGCGCGCGCCCTCGGGCGGCACCGCTGCCTCCGGGTGGTGGCGGCGGTCGAGCGCGTACCGGAACAGGGGGCCCTGCCAGGGCTTGGCCGGGTCGGGCGCCGCGTGCACGAGGTTGAGGATGTCGCCGAAGCGGTAGCCCTTGGCCGCCGTGTCGTACTTCAGCAGGGCCTTCTCGTTGTAGAGGCGGCGCACGGCGTCGGCGATGCCGCGCTTCACGGGCTTGGGGACCGCGCGGCCGTACGTCGACGTCCAGTAGCCGAGGAGCTCGCCGGGCTCGTCGGGCCGGCGCAGCACGGACGCGACGACCTGGCGGCCCGTGGGGCCGTCGGTGACCTGTGCCTCCAGGCGCGCCTTCACGTATTCGGCGGCGCCGACGATCGAAGCCGTCCGCAGGTTGCCGTCGCCGCGCAGCCAGCCGAGCAGGCCCGCGGTCCACTGCGGGTCCTCGACGGCGAGGCGGCGGACGAGCGAGGCGAAGCGGTCGTCGCGGCGGTCGCCGGTCTCGTAGAAGGTCTGCTGGGAGACGAAGTTCGCGACCGCGAGCAGGAAGAGCTCGGAGCGGGCGTCGCGGAGGTGCCCGGGGCCGCCCTGGTGCGTACGGGTGATGCGGCCGGTCGACTTCACCGGAGAAGTCACCGCCGCCTTGACGGACTTGGTGTTGAAACGCGCCATGAGAATTCCCCCGAATTCATTGCGTACATCGTGTGCAGTGCGCACGGAGAAGAGGGGGAGACAGGCGGCAGGAGTGTGCCCGAGTTCAGAATCGGCGACGGACTTGTGTCGGATGCTCTACCCGATTGAGCTACACCGACCCGAAGTCGATGACGGGACTCGAACCCGCAACCCTCTGATCCAGGAAGTAACCGTTGCCTGCGCACCGGGCACACACCAGCTGCTGCCTCCCGAGATCGAAGTGGCTGCGGCATCATTTCTGGAAAGGAAGGAGCCGCTGCCCGCGCACCGGAAGGTGCAGGAGAACGCATGAAGTTGTGGTGTCCAGAGTTCAATTCGGCGGAACCGACGATGGTGCTCTGCCACTGAGCTACACCGGCCTGTCGGTGCCGGTGGCGGGAATCGAACCCGCGGCCTCCCCATGAGGAGTGGAAGTAGGTCCTGCCTTCGCACCTGGACGTGCATCACTTTAAGAGGGTGAACCGGCGGGGCGCCAAAGGTTTTTCCCCCGCCCTCCGATCTCCCGGCGGCCGCAACCGTACGATGCCTCACAGGCGTCGCACAGGAAGGAGCGTTCGTGGAGGTCGGCGGGTACAGGATCGTCGCGCTGCTCGGCGAGGGCGGCGTGGGCCGCGTCCACCTCGCGCGGTCCGCGTCCGGGCGGCCGGTCGCGGTCAGGACGGTCCACGCGCACCTCGCCGCGCGACCGGAGTTCCGCGAGCGGTTCCGCCGCGGGACGGCCGCCGTGCGCGCGGTCACCGGTCCGTACACCGCAGCCCTGCTCGACGCCGACGCGGACGCCGAACAGCCCTGGCTGGCCGTCGAGTTCTGCGCGGGCCCCGGCCTGCCGAAGGCGGTGGCCGCGCACGGCCCGCTCGGGCCCGCCGAGCTCGCCGCGCTGGGTGCCGCGCTGGCCGGGGCGCTGACGGCGGTGCACGCGGCGGGGCTCGTGCACCGTGACATGAAGCCGTCGAACGTCGTCGTCACGCGCGACGGCCCCAAGGTCATCGACTACGGGATCGCCAAGAGCGCGGCCGACGAGAGCCTCACCGCCCACGGCGAGGCCATCGGCTCGCCCGGCTTCATCGCCCCCGAGCAGCTGGCGGCGGACGCCCGGCCGCCGGGCCCCGCCGCCGACGTGTTCGCGCTCGGCGCGGTCCTCGCGGTGGCGGCGACCGGTCGCGGCCCCTTCGGTTCGGGCGGCGCGCCCGAGGTCCTCCACCGCACGCTGCACGAGGAGCCCGACCTGCTGGGCGTGCCGGGCCCGGAGTGGGAGTCCTTCCTCGGCCGCTGCCTGACCCGGAACCCGGCGGACCGCCCCACGGTCGCCGAGGTGCTCGCCCGGTGCGCCGAGCGGGCCCCGGCCGAGCCCTGGTGGGAACAGGAGCCGGTCGCCGGACTGATCCGCCGCCAGGAGGACAAGGTGGCGGAGCTGGTGTGAGACGGTCCGCCGTCCTCCGCCGGCGCCGGTCAGCGCCGCTGCCGCCGCCAGGGGCCGGTGATGGCGAGCAGGATGCCGGGCGTCTGGATGCTCGCGTACAGGGTCCTGCCGTCGGGTGAGAACGTGACGCCGGTGAACTCGCTGTACTCCGGCTCGTCCTCCGTACCCGCGTTGAGTTCGTTGCGGGCGATCGGGTACGTGCGGCCGCTCTCCGTCGCCCCGAACAGGTGCTGGACGCCGTCGCCGTCCTCCGCGATGACGAGGCCGCCGTAGGGCGAGACGGTGATGTTGTCGGGGCCGTCGAAGGCGCCGTCCTCGCCGGGGTCCTTGTTGACGCCGAGCAGCACCTTCAGGGTCAGGGTGCGGCGGCCCGGGTGGTAGAACCACACCTGCCCGTCGTGCGGGACGGGGCTCTCGCCGCGGGCGAAGGAGGCGACGATGTAGACGCCGCCGTCGCCCCACCACATGCCTTCGAGCTTGCGGGCGCGCGTGATGTCGCCGTCGTCGAACTGCTCGCGCACGGGCACGGTCCGCGCGTCGCGGTCGGGGACCTCGACCCAGTCGACGCCGTAGACGGTGCCGATCTTGGTGGCGCGGGACAGGTCGTCGACGAAGCGGCCGCCGGAGTCGAAGCACTTGGGGGCCTTCAGGACGCCCGCGTCGTCGGCGAGGGTGCGCAGCTTGCCGCGGCCGTGCGCGAAGCCGCGGGGCGGGGTCCAGCGGTAGAGGAGGCCGTTCGGCTTGGCGGCGTCCTCGGTGAGGTAGAGGTGGCCGCGCTTGGGGTCGACGACGACGGCCTCGTGGGCGTAGCGGCCGAGCGCCTTGATGGGCTTCGGGGCGCGGTTGGCCCGCCGGTCCAGGGGATCGACCTCGAAGACGTAGCCGTGGTCCTTGGTCATGCCGTTCTGGCCGGCCCGGTCCTCGGTCTCCTCGCAGGTGAGCCAGGTGCCCCACGGGGTGCTGCCGCCCGCGCAGTTGGTGGCGGTGCCGGCTATGCCGACCCACTCGGCGACCCGCCCGTCGGGGCGGACCTCGACGACGGTGCAGCCGCCGGCCGCGGCGGGGTCGTAGACGAGGCCCTCGGTGAGCGGTACGGGGTGCTTCCACTTGCTGCGGGGGCCGCCCAGCTCGTGGTTGTTGACGAGGAGCGTGGTGCCGCGGGGGCCACGGAAGGTGGCGGTTCCGTCGTGGTTCGACGGCGTGAACTCGCCGCTCTCCAGCTTGGTCCTCCCGCTGTGCGTGAGGACGCGGTAGGAGAATCCGGCGGGCAGCGCGAGGAGGCCGTCGGGGTCGGGCAGGAGGGGGCCGTAGCCGGGGCCGTGGTGGCCTCCGTGGCCGTGGCCCGCGGTGTCCGCGGCCTCCTCGACCTCCGTCGCGGCGAGGGCGCCGGGCGCGGTGGCGAGCGCGCCGACACTGCCGGCCAGGGCGACTCCCGCACCGGTGAACGCGGAGCGTCTGGCGAAATCCCTGCGGGTGAGCGACATCGTTTCTCCTGAGGACGCGAAGGCGGTACGTGGGACCGGGCTGCTGTCGGCGCCACCGTCCCGCTCCCGCATAAACGCCGGTTGAACACCGTCCGACAGGGAGGGGCCTCCTTTCCTGTCTCCTTTCATGACAAGGTCAACAGGGGCGGATCACCCGTAAAGCGAAGAATCACCGCAGAACACCTTGACCCGCGATGCACACCGCAATAGACATCACCACGTGCAGAGCTGCACCACCCGCACGGGGAGGCGAGCCGAGTGGACGCACATCAGGCACGCAGCCTCCATGAGGGCCGGCTGATGAGGCTGGCCAATGTCACCGGAGTCGGCATCGGCAAGGACGAGCACTCGGGTCAGGACGTGATCGTCGTCTTTGTCACCCACCGGGTGCCCCGCGACCGCCTCCGTGACGCAGACGTGGTTCCGGACACGCTCGACGGTGTCCCCGTACGCGTACTCGCCATCGGCGAGGTCGACGCGCAGGACGGCGGGACGTAGCGGGAGCGATGCCCCGGCACGGCCCGGAACCCCCACCCTTCAAAGGGGAAGAGGTGGTCTGGCGTGGTGAGCCAGCCCGAACTGATGCGAGGTCCCACCGGCGGTCAGCTGAGCGACAGCTCCCGTCAGCAGGCGATGTCCGACTTCCTGCGGCCCCAGCAGCCGCTGTCCAACGTCGTCGGCTTCGGCCACGGCGTGAAGTGGAGCGGCGGGGAGCCCACCGGCGAGCCCGCCGTCATCGTCTTCGTCACCCAGAAGGTCCCGGAGTCCATGCTCCCCGAGCGGGACGTCGTCCCGCGCCAGATGGACGACGGCACCCCGACCGACGTCGTCGCGGTGGGCCACATCGCGGCGCAGCGCCAGCAGAGCCGCGCGGGCGGCCGGCGCGCCGACGACCGTGCGTCGGTGACGTACGGACCGGACGGCAGTATCAGCGAGCAGCTCGCGGGGCTCGGGCAGCCACAGCTCGAAGAGCTCGCGGGACGCGGCGCGTTCGAGCCGCAGCTCCTGAAGCGCCGGATGCGCCCGTGCCCCTCGGGCTTCTCGGTCGGCAACGTCCGGGTGACCGCGGGCACGCTCGGCAGCGTGGTCTACGACTTCCTGCCCGGCGCCTCCGTCGACCCGCCCGGCGCCGGTCTCGGCATCCCGTCGAAGTTCTACATCCTCTCCAACAACCACGTGCTCGCCGACTCCAACCGGGCGCAGCTGGGCAGCGCGATCGTGCAGCCCGGCGTCTTCGACGGCGGCCAGGACCCGGCCGACCGCATCGCGACGCTGGAGCGGTTCATCACGATCCAGTTCGCCCCGCAGATCCCGCTGGAGCGGCACAACAACGTGGTGGACGCGGCGCTCGGCGCCGTCGACTTCCAGGACGCGACGCGCGAGCAGTACTTCAGCGGCGCCCCGCGCGCCTGGCGGCGCAAGGCCAACGTGGCCGTCGGCGACCTGGTGAAGAAGTCCGGCAGGACGACGAACATCAGCTTCGGCCGGATCATCGCGGTCGACGCGACGGTCGACGTGAACTACGGCACGGCGGGCACGGCCCGGTTCAAGGACCAGATCGTCACGACGAACATCTCGGCGGGCGGCGACTCCGGTTCGCTGGTGACCTCGCAGGACGACGTCGCGGTGGGGCTGCTCTTCGCCGGTTCGTCGGTCGCGACCATCATCAACCACATCGAGAACGTCCGCGCGCTGCTGCGCGTGGAGATCGCCGAGCTGCTGGCCTGACGGTCAGGACGGAAGGAGGGTTTTCCATGACCTCTCAGGCACGTAAGCAGAAGGGCGGCCAGGCGCGGACGTCGGAGCACCGCTTCCACAATCCGCAGGGCGCCGAGGTCAAGACGCGCGACGAGGCGTTCGCCGCGCCCGCGGCCGACGTGTCGGCCGAGGCCCTGTCGACGGCGTGCAAGCTGACGCTGCACAGCGGCGCCGTCACCTTCGGCATCGAGGTGACGTACAACCCGACGACCTATCCGCACGTGGTGACGGGCGGACAGATCAAGTCCGGCATCTGCGGCGCGCCGTGGGACATCACGGGCGGCACGATCGGCGAGACGATGCGGCTCGACGCGAAGCGCGCCGGGCAGGGCTCGTGCGCGACGACGATCACGATCGTCGGCGAGTACCAGAATCCTCCGGCGTACCGGGGGACGTACGGGTTCGACGGGGCGACGTCGTCGTTCAAGCACACGACGCGGTACGAGTGTTGATGTGAGCGGTTTCCGGGTGGGCCTTGGCCGTTTGGCTCGGCCCACCCGGGGGTCTATCGCCCTGCGGGCTCGTCCTCAATCGCCGGACAGGCTTGACATTCCGGTCCCTGGACCGGCTAGATATTCCGCGCCTTGAACGCCGCCTTGCGGGCCTCCTTCGCCACCTTCTTGTCGGGGTGCAGGCGGCCCATCGCGTCCAGGACGTCAGCTGTGGCGGGGTGCTCGACGCGCCACGCCGTGGCGAAGAAGCCGCTGTGCTGCTCCGCGAGGCCCTCGACCAGGCCCTGCAACTCGTCGGAGTTGCCCTCGGCGGCGAGCTGCGCGGCGATCGTGTCGATGGTCAGCCAGAAGATGAGCGCCTCCGACGGCGCGGGCACGTCCGTGGCGCCGTGCTCGGCGAGCCACACCCGGGCCAGACCGCCGAGCTCCGGGTCGTCGAGGACGTCGCGGAGCGCCGGCTCCGCCTCGTTCCCGACCAGGGAGAGCGCCTGCTGGCAGCGGAGCCTGCGCAGCGGCGCGCCCTCGTCGCCACCGCGCGCCGCGGCCAGCAACTCCCGTGCCGCGGTGAGGGGTTCGTGCCGGGCGAGCCACTGCTCGATCTCGGCCTGCGCGGCGTGCTGCGGGAAGCCGGAGGTGCCGTCGAGCAGTGCGTCGGCGCCCTTGTCCGCGAGGTCGCCGACGGCGGGCGCGTCGACCCCGGCCTCCAGCATGCGGGCGCGGACGCCGTACAGGCCGAGGGGGGTGAGCCGGACCATGCCGTAGCGGCTGACGTCCTCCTCCTCGACGGGGGCGGGAGCCTCGGTGGTGTCCTCGTCGACGTCGGCCATGAGCGCCTCGTCGACCGGCTGGTACTCGACGAGTCCGAGCGGCTCGAAGAGCCGGAACTGGTCGTCGAGCTTCATCATCGCGTCCGACACCTGTTCCAGGACGTCGTCGGTGGGCTCGCCCATGTCGTCGGGGACGATCATCGACGCGGCGAGCGCGGGCAGCGGCACCGGGGCCTCGCCGGCCGCGGCGTCGCCGACCGTCAACAGGTAGAGGTTGCCGAGGACGCCGTCCAGGAAGTCGGCCTCGGCCTGCGGGTCCCAGCCGAGCTCGGCGAAGTCGACCTCGCCCTTCTCCTCCAGGACGTCGAGGAGGTTCTCCATGTCGGGCACGGTGGCGTCCGCGTACACGGTGTCGAGGGCGCCGAGCCAGATGCCGAGGACGTCCTGCGGGCCGCCCGCGGAGAGCAGCGCGAGGTCCTCGCCCTGGGTGACGGTGCCCTCCCCGTCCTCCTCCTCGGCGTCGGTGACCTCGACGAGGCCGGTGTCCACGGCGACCCGCCACGCCTCGCTCGTGTACGCGGCGGCGTCCGCCTCGTCGATGCCCTCCGCCGCGAGGCCCAGCTCGGCCGCGGCCGCCGGGAGCTGTGCGTCGACGAGCTCGCCGCCCGCGCCGACCCGGGTGCCGGGCCCCGCCCAGCGGGCGAGCCGGACGGCGCGGGACAGCAGCGGTGTGGCGAGCGCGGCCCGCGCGAGTTCCGCTTCGGAGTGCAGCAGCACCGGCGGCAGGGTGGCGGGGCTTACGGACATCGGCTGGTTCTCCTCCGGGGGTGCGGGGCGCCGGGAGTACGGATCGGCAAGGGGCAAGCCTAGACGGATTTGGCACCATGCCGCCCGGTTCATGTCCCTGTCAGAAGACGTACAGCGAACGGGCACCCGGAGAACCTTGACAACTCCCCTGGTCAGGCAAGAGATTGACGCGCGTAGAGCGTCCGTGCGGGCGTCCGTCGCCCGCTGTTCTCCTCCTCCCTCACCGTCTTCCCTCATCCGGAGTTCCCCGATGCCCCAGATACCGAGATCCGCCGCCGTCAGCACCGTCACCGCCATCGCCCTCGCGGCGGGGCTGCTCGCGGTCTCGTCCTCCGCCGCCTCCGCCGACGAGGTCCGCGTCCACGACATCCAGGGCACCACCCGCCTCTCGCCCCTCGCGGGACAGCAGGTCACGGACGTCGCGGGCATCGTGACCGGCGTCCGCGGGTACGGCTCGAAGGGCTTCTGGATCCAGTCCGCCGACGGCACGGCCGACGCCGACCCGGCCACCAGCGAGGCGGTCTTCGTCTTCACCGGCTCGGCGGCGCTCACCGTGCGGGCGGGCGACGCGGTCCGCGTCTCCGGCACGGTCTCGGAGTACGTGCCCGGGGGCGCCGGATCCGGCAACCAGTCCCTCACCCAGATCACGAAGCCGACGGTGACCGTGGAGTCGTCCGGCAACCCGCTGCCCGCGCCCGTCACGATCGACGCGAAGTCCGTGCCCGCCGCGTACGCCCCGGCCGGCGACCCCGCGCGGGGCGGCAGCATCAACGCGCTGCCGCTGAAGCCCCGCTCGTACGCCCTGGACCTGTACGAGTCCCTGGAGGGCATGAACGTACGGATCGGCAGCTCGCGTGTCGTCGGCGCGACCGACGCGTACAACGAGCTGTGGGTGACGGTGAAGAAGCACGAGAACCGCAACCGGCGCGGCGGCACCGTCTACGGCTCGTACGACGCGCAGAACGGCGGGCGGCTACAGATCCAGCAGCTCGCGCCCGTCTCCGAGCGGCCCTTCCCGAAGGCGGACGTCGGCGACGTGCTGCGCGGCGGCGCCGAAGGCCCCCTGGACTTCAACCAGTTCGGCGGCTACACCCTGGTGGCCCGCGAGCTCGGAACCATCGCCGACAAGGGCCTCGCGCGCGAGAAGACGCGGCGGCAGGCCAAGGGCGAGCTCGCCGTGGCCACGTACAACGTCGAGAACCTCGACCCCACCGACCCGCAGCAGAAGTTCGACGCGCTGGCGGGCGCGGTCGTCACGAACCTCGCCTCGCCCGACATCCTCGCCCTGGAGGAGATCCAGGACGACAACGGCGCGAAGAACGACGGAACGGTCTCCGCGGACGCCACCCTGAAGAAGTTCACCGACGCCATCGTCGCCGCGGGCGGCCCGCGCTACGCGTGGCACTCCGTCGACCCGCAGAACAACAAGGACGGCGGCGAGCCCGGCGGCAACATCCGGCAGGTCTTCCTCCACAACCCCGAGCGCGTCTCCTTCACCGAGCGCGCCCCGGGCGACGCGACGACGCCCACGCAGGTCGTACGGGAGAAGGGCCGGCCCGCGCTCAGCCACTCCCCCGGGCGCGTCGACCCGCTGAACGACGCGTGGACGGACAGCCGCAAGCCGCTGGCCGGTGAGTTCGTCTTCCGCGGCCGCACGGTCTTCGTGATCGCCAACCACTTCGGCTCCAAGGGCGGCGACGAGGGGCTGACCTCGCACCACCAGCCGCCGGTCCGCTCCTCCGAGGCCAAGCGGCTCAAGCAGGCGCAGACCGTGAACAACTTCGTGAAGGACATCCGCAAGGTCCGGCGCGACGCCGACGTGGTCGTGCTCGGGGACATCAACGACTTCGAGTTCTCGGCGACCACCAAGGCGCTCGAGGACGGCGGCGCGCTGCGTGCCGCCATCAGGTCGCTGCCCAGGAGCGAGCGCTACTCCTACGTCTACCAGGGCAACTCCCAGGTCCTCGACCAGATCCTCACCAGCCCGGGAGTGGGGGACGCGGACGACTTCAGCTACGACAGCGTGCACATCAACGCGGAGTTCGCCGAGCAGAACAGCGACCACGACCCGCAGGTGCTGCGGTTCCGCCCCTGACGGTGCCCGGCGGTCAGCCGTAGAGGTGGTCCAGCCAGTCCTGCCACGCGAGTTCGGTGCGCTTGGCGTCCGCGTGCGCGCCGAAGTCGTGGACGCTGACGCCGACCCGGGCGCCGAAGCGGCCGCGGCCGAAGAAGCGGTGCAGCGTCTCGTCCGCGCGCAGCCCGATGAAGTGCGGGCTGCGGAAGTCGATCACCGCGTCCAGGTCCCCGCCGGGGGTCTGGACGCGGACGCGGGCCCCGTCCATCGCGTCGTCGGGCAGGCCGAGGGCGCGGGCGAGCCTGCCGAAGGCGTCCGGGGCGCCGGAGGCGGGCGGGCCACTGACGGCGGAGAAGGTGACGGGGCGCCCCTCGAAGTACGCCATGTACTGGCCGAGGGTGTGCAGGTGGAAGTCGGTCCGCTGGACCAGGCCGGCGTACCGGGCGTCCGGGTCGCCGGTGAAGACGCCGCTGTGGACGTGGCGCAGCAAGGAGCGGCGCCCGCCGTCGCGCGGCTCGATGAGGTGGTCGAGCTCGTCGAGGCTCTGGCCCGGCACCCGGTCCGGGTCCTCGACGCGGGCGGTGAGGCGGCGGGGCGGGTCCCAGCGGGTGACGGTGCCGCCGGAGGGGGCGGCGCCGCCCTCGCGCGGCTCGTACTCCACGGGCCACAGCCAGCCGCCGGTGCCGGTGGTGAGGGCGGCCCAGAGCCGGGCCGGTGAACCCTCGACCTCCAGCTCCCGGACGATCTCGAACGCCATGCCGGTGCGGCCCGCCTCCGTGGCCTCACCGGCTTCGGTGGCGTCGGTGGCACCGGCCGCCTCGGTGGCGTCGGCGGGCCCGCCGCTGTCGGACCGGCCGCGGTCGGCCCTTCCCCTGCCGGGCCTGCGCCTGCCCGGCCTGTTCCGGTCCGGCCTGTTCCGGTCCGGCATGTCGCCGCCGCTCATGTGATGACGCCCCGCATCCTCCCACCGTCCCGCCGGCACCTCGCACTGTCCAGGCGGGCGGAGCCGTGGGCGGGACGGCGCCGGGAAACTACGCCTTGCTCGGTACGAAGCCGTACGCGAACCGGTACCGGGCCACCGCCGAGTCGTCCCGTACGCCGGGGAACTCCCGCACCCGCCGCCACTCGGGCGTGGGCGAGCCGATGCCGTCGCCCGCCGAGGCGAGCGCGTCGATGTGGGCCTGCTCGCTCTCCCACTCCGCGTAGTTGACGACCCGCCTGCCGTCGGTGCTGACGTGGAAGTGGGCGGCGTGCAGCCCGAAACCGTCGGCCTCGGCGGGGCCGCTGTCCAGGGCCTCGACCACTCCGTCCACCCAGGCGCGCTGCCGGTCGGCGTCGGGCCCCTCGAAGTCGACCTGCACGATCACGATCGCGCCGGGCTCGCGCCCCTCACGCCCGCGCCCGTCGGTCCAACTCCGGTACAGCCGCGTCTTGTTGAGATCCAGGCGCTCGATGCCCGGGACGGCCGCGTCGATGTCGGTGTTCCTGGCGTCCCTGCCGTTCCCGGCGCTCGCGAAGAAGTCCTGGTAGGCCTCCTCGTCGCGCCATTGCGAGTGGTGCAGGACCGTTGAGCCGTCGGCGCCCGCGTACACCGTGTACGAGAGGAGGCCTTCGTGCGGCCATGGGCGGGTCTCCCATGCCCTGGCGATGGCGTCGAGGGTGGCCCGCTGCCGCTCGGGCGAGCCGGTGCGCCACGTACTGATGAAGGCGAGTCCCCCGTCGTGGCGGGTGGGGTCGGGGTGGGTTCCGATGCTGAGGGTGGAGGTCGTGGGCATGGCAGGCCGTCCGTCCCGGTCGAGGTTTTTCGAGGTGAAGGGTGCTTTCCTTCTCCCCGCCGGGCTCGGCGGGGAGGAGGCCAACGCTCCTCCCTCAACCGCACTTGAAGTCAAGTCCCGCGGTGATCGCTCGCCGCCACCTCCGCGAGCGCCGGACGCTTCGCCGCCCGCCCGTCGCCCGACGAACGCCCCCGCACCCGCCGCCACAGCCAGGGCCCCATGAACCCGGCGAACCAGCGCGCCTCCGCCGTCACCGCACCGAGCACGGAGACCGGGGCCAGCGGCGGCAGCGGGCTCAGCCAGCTCTCGTGCCCGGTGACACCGAGCACGTCCGCCATCCCCGCGGCGATCCTGGCGTGGCCGAGTGGGCTGGCGTGCAGGCGGTCACTGCTCCACAGCCGCGGGTCCGTGGTGATGCGGTACGGGAACGTGTCGAACACGAGCACGCCGTGGCGGTCGGCGGCCGCGCGGATTCGGGCGTTCAGCTCCAGGACGCGGGGCAGCGCGCGCCGTGCGAGCGGCGAGACCCGCCCGATGTCCGGGAAGGTCACCGTGGCCACCCGCGCGCCCGCCGCGGTGAGTTCGGTGAACATCTCCTCGATGTCGGCGGCGACGCGCCCGGCGTCGAAGCCCGGCCGCACCAGGTCGTTCATGCCCGCCATGACGGTCACGAGGTCCGGCTTCAGGGCGAGGGCGGGAGCCAGCTGCTCCGCCTTGATCCGCGCCGTCCGGTGGCCGCGCACGGCGAGGTTGGCGTACATGAGGCCCGGGTTGCGGGCGGCGAGGAGCTCGGCGAGCCGGTCGGCCCAGCCGCGGTAGCCGTGCTCCTCGTCGCCGTCCCCGAGCCCCTCCGTCTGGCTGTCGCCGATCGCGACGTAGCGCGCGTACGGATGGTGCTGCGTCGTGGCCATGCGCCGAGCTTCCTCCGGGCGCAGGGCCCCGTCAACGCGGACGCCGGTGACGGCGGGGCGGCGGGCGGTGGCGGCGCCGGTACCGGTGCCGGACGAGGAGTCCGGCACCGGGGCGACGCGCCGCCCGCCCTGCCCCGCGCCGTCACCGGCGCCGGTGGTGTTGTTCTCGGAGGTGCCGGCGGTGTCAGCCCGGCCAACGGCCCGTCACGCGCCGCACGCCCATCGCGCCGCCGCGGTCCACCGCGGCCTTGACCACGGCGAAGATCGCGCCCTGGAGCGCGGCCGCGGCCAGGATCTCGCCCCAGGCGCGCTCCTCGTCGTGCGCGTCCGGAGCGTCGTCCTCGCCCGCCACCGCCTTCCAGGTGCGCTGGAACAGCGCGCTCGCGAGGGCGCCGCCCGCCATGCCGAAGGCCAGGCCGAGCGGCTTGTAGAGGATCTGGACCCCGCTCACGACCGGCCCGCCCCCTTGCGACGGCGCAGCATCACGTACGCGAGCACGAGGCCCGCGCCCGCCGCGGCGAACGCCCCGGGGCGGCGGCGCCCGCTGGTCACGAGGCCGTTCGCGACGGCCCGCACGGGCTCGGGCGTGCCCTCCTGCACCCGGCGCGCGGCCTCGGCCACCTTCTCCTCGGCCTGCACCACGGCGGGGTGCTGTTCCGCGCGCGCCTTGCCCTCCAGCACGGCCTCCTTGGCGCGGGCGGCGCCCTCGACCGCCTTGTCCTTGGCGCGTGCCGCGCTCTCGGCCGTCACGGTCTTGGCGTGGCCCGCCTCGTCGGCGGCCTTGCCCTTGGCGCGCGCCGCCTGTTCCGTCACCTTGTCCTTCACCTGTGCCGCCGTTCCTTGTACCTGTCCCTTGACCACCGCGGCCCGCTCGCGGGCGCGGGTCTTCACGTCCGCCTTCGCCGCCAGCTCCTCGACGGTCTCGCCCAGGTTGCTGCGGGTCTCGTCGATCTGCCGGCGCAGCTCGTCCGGCCCCTTCGCACCCGTGCTCGTGGCGTCCTTCGGGGTGTCCGTCATCGGTGGGCCCTTTCCTTGATCTCTTCGACATCCGCCCTGACGCTGTCCATCGCCTCCTGCGGCACGGGGGGCACCGCGCGGGCCAGCTGCTTGCGCCCCAGCGCGGCGAGCACCCCGGCCACGGCGAACAGCACGCCGGTGACGATGAGGGCGGCGGCCCACACGGGCATGGCCAGTGAGAGCGCCGCGGCCGCTGTGGCCGCCAGCGCCATGAGTCCGATGTAGGAGATCGCGCCGGCCGCTCCGAGGAGTCCTCCACCGCGGCCCGCGCGTTTGCCCTTCTCGGCCATCTCCTGGCCCGCGAGCCGCATTTCCTGACGTACGAGTTCCGAAAGCTGTGCGGTGGCCCGCTCGACGAGCTCTCCCACCGAGTGCTGCGCGTGATCGCGCGTCGACTGCTGCTCGCCCATGGTCCCGGTCACGGGGTCCGCCTCCCTTCTGGCTGGGAGGCCCGAGTACCCGGACCGGGCGACGCTACCCCTGCCGAGGCGTGAACAGCGCCGGGTGTTCAGCGCCGGGCGAAGACCGGCGTCCAGCGTCCGACGGCGTCGGCCTTCGACGAGCGGTAGCCACTGAGCGGGACGGTCTTCTCGCTCCCGATGGTGACGAGGACGAGCCGGTTGCGGTATTCGCTCGTGCCGGGCGCGATGTCCCAGGCGATGAGCCGCTTGTCGTCGGCCCAGGCGACGAGCTGCTGGCCGGGGATCTTGGCGACCCGCTTGCCGGTGAGGGGGTCGAGGACCTCGGTGGCGGTGGTCCTGGAGCCGCCCGCGAAGTCACCGGCGGCGAGCTTTCCGCTCGGGGAGAGCCCGGCCCCGACGAACCAGCGCAGATGCTTCTCCCTCGCGGGCGTGCTCGCTTTGCGGCCCTCGAAGTCGTAGTACTGCTGGTGCGGCGCGGAGGTGAGGCCCGTGTAGACCAGCGAACCGTCGTGGCTGAAGGCGAAGTCCTGACGGGTGTTGATGTCCGCCATGCCGAACCCGCCGACCTTGGTCTTCACCTCGCTCCAACTGCCGTCCCCCGACACCACGTCCAGGACGTAGAAGCCGGTCCTGCTCGGGTCGGCGGGGCCCGGCTCCGTGTGCTTGCCGTCGCTCATCGGATTGTCCATGTCGAGCAGGTCCGGGTCCTCCGCGTAGGTCGTCGCGACGAGCTTCCTGCCGTCGGGCGAGAACTCGACGCCGCCGACCCCGCGGTCCACCGGGATCCAGCGCTCCACCTTGCCCGTGAGCAGGTTTAGCAGCCCGATCCGCCGGGTGGGGAGTCCTCGCTCCAGGACGGCGGCCGTCCGCATCCCGGGCGCGACGGCGAGCCACGACCAGCGGGGGTCCTCGCGGTAGGTGCCGGTCCTCTGGTCGAGGAGCCGGTAGGTGCGGGTGATGACGGCTTCGTCGTCGGACTGCTTGACGCGCTTGCTCGTGCTGTACGCGGCGAGCGCGGTGTCGCCCGCGGCGATCAGGTCGCGGGGCGGTGTCTGACCGGGGTGCGCGAGGACGTCGCCGCTGCGCAGCTCGCTGGCCGGGCGCGGACCGTCGTTCCGGGAGTCCGGGCCGAGGCCCGGTACGGCCACCGCCACGACGGTGGCCGTCACCACCGCCAGGGAGGCGCCCACCATCGTCCGGTTCCTGCGCCGCCTGCGCACGGCCAGCACCCGGTCGGCGAAGTCCCCCGGCACGGGCGCCCCTCGGTCCGCCTGCTCGCGCAGCGACTCACGGACCAGATCTGCCACCTTCACGGTCGTACCTCCATCGGCGAGAAGTCGGGGGACGCGCTCGTGGGCCGGTCGTCCGGTCCTTCGAGCCGCGCCAGCTCGGGCGCGAGACCGCGCAGCCGGGCCAGGGAGCGGTGCGTCGTGCTGCGCACCGTGCCGACGGAGCAGCCCAGGATGGCGGCCACCTCCGCCTCCGGCAGATCCTCGAAGTAGCGCAGCACGAGCACGGTGCGCTGGCGCGCGGTGAGCTTGGCGAGCGCCCCGCGCATCACGATCCGCAGCTCCGCGGCGGACGTGCCGTCCCCGGACGCCGCGCGCTCCGGCGGCTCGGCGACGGCCTGTTCGCGCCGCGGCCACTTCAGCCGCCAGCGGCTGACCTGCTGCCGGTACAGGATCCGCCGGACGTACGCCTCCGGCTCGTCGATCCGCTGCCACCGCCCCGCCGCCTTGACGAGGGCGTTCTGCAACAGGTCCTCGCCCGCGTGCCGGTCGCCCCCGCTGAGCAGTACGGCGGTCTTCAGCAGCGCCGGCGATCTGGTCTCCACGAACTCCCGGAAACTCGCCTGCTCCTGCGCATCCATCGTCACCTTCGCTCCCTGGTGGGCCTGTTGCCCTCCGCATGGATGAGGACGGGTCCGGGCACCGCCCGCTATGCCTGCGCCGTGAAAAAAGCGGCTGCCATGAAAAAAGGCGGTTGCCGTAAAAAAGCGGCCACCCCTCGGCAGGGGTGACCGCTTCCGTCCCGCCGGGGCGGGGAGGGGTACGTCAGTTGTGGCTGTGCAGCACGTCGTTCAGGCCGCCCCACACCGCGTTGTTCGGGCGGGCCTCGACGGTGCCGGTGACCGAGTTGCGGCGGAAGAGGATGTTCGAGGCGCCGGAGAGCTCGCGGGCCTTGACGATCTGTCCGTCGGGCAGGGTGACGCGGGTGCCCGCGGTGACGTAGAGGCCGGCCTCGACGACGCACTCGTCGCCCAGCGCGATGCCGACCCCGGCCTCGGCGCCGATCAGGCACCGCTCGCCGATGACGATCCGGACGTTGCCGCCGCCGGAGAGCGTGCCCATCGTGGAGGCGCCGCCACCGATGTCGGAGCCGTCGCCGACGACGACGCCCGCGGAGATCCGCCCCTCGACCATCGAGGTGCCGAGCGTGCCCGCGTTGAAGTTCACGAAGCCCTCGTGCATGACCGTGGTGCCCTCGGCGAGGTGCGCGCCGAGGCGGACCCGGTCGGCGTCGGCGATGCGGACGCCCTTCGGCGTGACGTAGTCCGTCATGCGCGGGAACTTGTCGACGGAGGTCACCGCGAGGTGCAGACCCTCGGCGCGGGCGTTGAGCCGCACCTTCTCGACGTCGTCGACGGCGACCGGGCCGAGCGAGGTCCAGGCGACGTTGGCGAGGAAGGCGAACTGGCCGTCGAGGTTCACGCCGTGCGGCTTGACCAGGCGGTGCGAGAGCAGGTGCAGGCGCAGGTAGACGTCGTGGGCGTCCAGCGGCTTGTCGTCGAGGGACGCGATGACCGTACGCACGGCGATGATCTCCACGCCACGGCGGGCGTCGGGCCCGATGGCCTTCGCGGCGCCCTCCCCGAGCAGTTCCACGGCGCGCTCGGCGGTGAGCCGCTCGCTGCCGGCGGGTCCGGGCTCGGCGGTGAGCTCGGGGGCGGGGAACCAGGTGTCGAGAACGGTGCCGTCGGCGGCGACGGTGGCGAGGCCTGCGGCGACGGCGCCGGTGGTGCGGGAAGAGTTCGTGTCGGTCATGGGTGAAACCTAACCGGAGGTGCCTCGCGCGGGCGAACCGGTCTCAGGGTCCGGGCTCACGGCCGGACCGCCCGCGGTGACCGCGGCGGACCGCCCGCGGCCCCGGCCCCGGCCCGCCGCGACGACCAGGCACCCCGCGGCCCCCGCGAGCACCGCACAGACCGGCCACAGCAGCCCCGGCTCGGCGGTGTACAGCGCCCCGCCGAGCGGCGCCGACAGCACGACTCCGCTGACCGAGACGCCCGCGTACAGGCTCTGGAAGCGGCCCTGCACGTGCGGGGGCGCGTGGTCGGCGACGTACGCGGTGGCCGGTGTCTTGTAGAGGATCTCGCCCGCGGTGAGCAGCAGCATCATGACCACGGCGGTGGCGGT
This sequence comes from Streptomyces sp. NPDC030245, assembly GCF_055572995.1. NCBI lineage: Bacteria > Bacillati > Actinomycetota > Actinomycetes > Kitasatosporales > Streptomycetaceae > Streptomyces > Streptomyces sp. NPDC030245. The sequence continues at coordinate 129,732 of NZ_JBVICF010000006.1, forward strand.
GCCGGTGCCGAGGGCGAGCACGGCGTACCCCGCGCCGACGAGCAGCAGTCCGGCCCCGATGATCCGCAGCGGGGCGCGGTGGCGCAGGGCGAGGGTGACGGGGAGTTCCAGGAGCAGGATGACGCCGCCGTTGATCGCGAGGAGCCAGCCGTAGACGCCGGTGTCCAGGCCGTGCCGGTCGAGGTCGAGGGGGAGCGTCGAGTACTGCTGGCGGTAGACGAGGTCGGTGAGGAGGATCGCGCCGAGGAGGACGAGGACGGTGGGGCGCTGCCGCAGCGCGGCGAGGACTCCGGGGCCGGGTTCCGCCGTCCTGGCGCGCACCGCGCCGTGCGCGGGCAGGACCCGCCAGGCGTAGGCGGCGAAGACGAGGGTGCCGAGCCCGTCGACGACGAAGAGCCAGGTGTACGAGACGTGGGCGATGAGCAGCGCGCCCAGCGGCGGCCCGACGGTGAAACCCGCGTTGGCCGCGAACCGTGTCACGGCGAAGCCCTGGCGGCGTGCGCCCTCGGGCACGGTGACGGCGACGAGGGCCCCGTTGGCCGCGCGTGCGCAGCCTCCGGCGTACTGGCTCAGCGTCGGTACGACGTACAGCAGCGCGTCCGGCAGGGCGGGCAGCGCGAGCACGCCCACGCCGCTGAGCAGGGAGCCGGCGAGCAGGACACGCCGGTGGCCGTACCTGTCTCCGAACCAGCCGCCGGTGAAGTTGCCCGCGACCATGCCGGCGCCGCCGATGCCGCTGATCAGTCCCGCCCGGACGACGGAGAGGTCACGCTCGTCCGTCAGGTAGACGAAGAAGTAGATGAAGGTGAAGGCGACGACCATGTTGAAGAACTGGCCGGCGGCGAGCAGCCACACGGTCCTCGGTACGTCCCGCAGACCACGCGACCTGCCCTTCCCCGGCACGTTCCCCCACGCATTCCCCGACACCGACACAGCGCCCCCAGCGGTCAGTTCCTTTTGGGAACGGACTATGTCAGCATGAGGACCATGGCGCAACGAACCCGGCTCGACGACGATCACTGCGCCATCGCGCAGGCGCTGGACGTCGTCGGCGACTGGTGGACCCTGCTGATCGTGCGGGACGCCGCGCGCGGGGTGCACCGTTTCGACGAGCTCCAGCGCGAACTGGGCGTGTCCCGCAAGGTGCTGACCGAGCGCCTGCGGCTCCTGGTGGAGGCGGACGTGCTCACGCGCGTCCCCTACCAGGACCGCCCGGTGCGCCATGAGTACCGGCTGACGCCGCGTGGCCGCGCGCTGCTGCCCGTCCTGGTCGCGCTCCAGGACTGGGGCGACACCTGGGTGATGGGAGAGGGAGAGACCATGGCGACCGCGATGGAGGCGTCGCTGGAGGCCCGGCGGGTCCACGAGCTGCTCGGCACCCGGGTGCCGGAGCTCCGGCTCGTCGGCCACGACGGGGAGCCGCGCGACCCGGTCTCCGCCGACACCCCCTGCACGGTCCTGTACTGCTTCCCCGGCGCGTACGCCCGCAAGGACGCCTATCCGCCCGGCTGGGCCGGTATCCCCGGCGCGCCCGGCTGCACCCTGGAGTCCTGCTCCTACCGCGACCGGCTCGCGGAGTTCACCGCGGCGGGGGCGACGGTGCACGGCGTATCGACCCAGCGCCCCGACGAACAGCGGGCGTTCGCCGAGAAGGAGAACCTGCGCTTCCCGCTCCTGTCGGACGGCGAACTGGCCCTCACGGCGGCCCTGCGCCTGCCGACGTTCCGCGCGGCGGGCGTGAGCCGAATGAAGCGGCTGACACTGGTGGTGGACCGCGACCGGGTGGTGCGGGACGTGCAGTACCCGGTCACGGACGTCACGGCGAGCGTGGCGGCGGCGCTGGCGACCGTCAGGCGTCTGGCGACAGCAGCCGGCTGAGCATCCGACGCGCGTACGCCTCGTCGTACTCGCCCCCCGTGAGCAGCACCTGCAAACTGATCCCGTCCAGCAGGGCGACGAGGGCGCGCGCGGTGACCGGGTCGGTGCGCCGCTCCAGCACCTCGGCGAGCCCCTGGCACCACTCGGCGGCCACGGGACGCAGCGCGGGCCTGCGCAGCGCGGCGAGATACAGCTCGTACTCCAGCTCGACCCCGGCCCGCTCCCCCGCGAACCAGTCGCCGAGCAGCCGGGCCAGCTCCGCCGCGACGTCCGCGTCCGGGTCCTCGAAGGCGCCACCGGCGGCCATCACCTTCGCGAACCCCTCGTTGCTCTGCCGCAGCGCGGCGACCAGCAGCTCGTCGAGCGTCTTGAAGTGGTACGTCGTCGAGCCCAGCGGCACATCGGCCTCGGCGGCGACCGAGCGGTGGCTGAGCCCGCCGATGCCCTTCTCCCCCACCACACGGATCGCGGCGTCGATGATCCGCTGACGGCGCTCGGGGTCGTAACGCCGGGGCATCAGTGCGCTCCGCCGAGGTTGAGCACGACGACGCCCGCGATCACCAGGCCGATGCCCGCGATCTTGACCAGGTTGGCCGACTCCCCCAGGAAGATCATGCCGATCGCGGCGACGGCGGCGGTGCCGATGCCGGCCCAGATGGCATAGGCCGTACCCACGGACAGCGTCTTGAGGGTCTGCGCGAGCAGCGTGAAGGCGAGCAGATACCCCGCGACCGTGATGAGCGAGGGCACCAGCCGGCTGAAGCCCTCGCTGTACTTCATGGCCGTCGTCCCGGCCACTTCCGCCGCGATGGCCGCGGCCAGCAGTGCGTATCCCATACGTACGAGTGTACATATCGATGCGTACGGGCGTACGCAACTGAGCCGGGACATGCGCGAGGCCCCCCGCGCCATCGGCGCGAGGGGCCTTGCGTCGACCGTCCGGTCGGCTGCCTCAGACGTTGAACCCGAGCGCCCGCAGCTGCTCGCGCCCGTCGTCCGTGATCTTGTCCGGGCCCCACGGCGGCATCCAGACCCAGTTGATCCGGAGCTCGTTGACGATGCCCTCCGTGGCGGACTTCGCCTGGTCCTCGATGACGTCCGTCAGCGGGCAGGCCGCCGACGTCAGCGTCATGTCGATCGTCGCGATGTTCGCGTCGTCGATGTGCACGCCGTAGATCAGGCCGAGGTTGACGACGTCGATGCCCAGCTCGGGGTCGACGACGTCGTACAGCGCCTCGCGGACCTCTTCCTCCGAAGCGGGCTTCGTCGTGAGTGTCTCGTTCTCGCTCATGCCGTCTTCCTTTCAGCGGCCCCGTCGTTCTCGCCCAGTGCCTGGGCCGTCGCGTCCTTCCACGCCATCCAGCTCAGCAGAGCACACTTGACGCGCGCGGGGTACTTGGAGACACCGGCGAACGCGACCGCGTCCTCCAGGACCTCCTCCATCGCGTCGTCCGGCTCCAGCCTGCCCTTGGACTGCATCAGCTCCAGGAAGACCTCCTGGATCTTCTGCGCCTCGGCGAGTTCCTTGCCGACCAGCAGGTCGTTCAGGACGGACGCGCTGGCCTGGCTGATGGAGCAGCCCTGCCCCTCGTACGACACGTCGGCGATCGTCGACCCGTCGTACTTCACGCGCAGCGTGATCTCGTCGCCGCACGTCGGGTTGACGTGGTGCACCTCGGCGTCGCCATCGCGCAGACCACGCCCGTGCGGGTGCTTGTAGTGGTCCAGGATGACTTCCTGGTACATCGAATCCAGCTTCACGTCCCGGTCAGCCCCTCAGCCGAAGAAGTTCCGTACGTGCTCCAGGCCGTCGACGAGGGCGTCGATCTCGCCGGGCGTGGAGTACAGATAGAACGACGCTCGCGTGGTCGCAGGAATTCCGTAGCGAAGGCAGACGGGGCGCGCGCAGTGGTGGCCCACACGGACCGCGATGCCCTGCTCGTCGAGGACCTGGCCCACGTCGTGCGGGTGGATGTCACCGAGCGTGAAGGAGATCGCGGCGCCGCGCTCCTCGGCCGTCGTCGGACCGATGATGCGCAGGTCCGGGACTTCCAGGAGGCGCTTGACCGCGTACTCCGTGATCGCCTGCTCGTGCGCGGCGATCTTGTCCATGCCGATGGCCGAGAGGTAGTCCACGGCCGCGCCCAGGCCGACGGCCTGGGAGACCGGGGGCGTGCCCGCCTCGAACTTGTGCGGCGCGGGAGCGTACGTCGACGAGTTCATCGACACGGTCTCGATCATCTCGCCGCCGCCGAGGAACGGCGGCAGGTCCTCCAGGAGCTCCTGACGTCCCCAGAGCACGCCGATGCCCGTCGGGCCGCACATCTTGTGACCGGTGAAGGCCACGAAGTCGGCCTGGAGCGCCTGCACGTCCAGCGGCATGTGCGGGGCGGCCTGCGAGGCGTCGATGAGGACGAGCGCGCCGACCTCCTGGGCGCGGCGCACGATGGCCTCGACCGGGTTGTGCGTGCCCAGGATGTTCGACACGAGCACGAAGGAGACGATCTTCGTCTTCTCCGTGATGATCTCGTCAATGTTCGAGAGGTCGAGCCGGCCGTCGTCCGTGAGACCGAACCACTTCAGCTTCGCGCCGGTGCGCTGCGAGAGCAGCTGCCACGGCACGATGTTGGAGTGGTGCTCCATCTCCGTGATGACGATCTCGGTCTCGTGGTCCACGCGGTAGGGCTCGTCGGCCCAGCCGAGCATGTTGGCCACGAGGTTGAGCGACTCGGAGGCGTTCTTGGTGAAGATGACCTCGTCACGGCTGGGCGCGTTGATGAACTCCGCGACCTTGTCACGAGCGCCTTCGTAGAGCGCCGTGGCCTCCTCGGCGAGGACGTGCACGCCGCGGTGCACGTTGGCGTTGTGCTGCTCGTAGTACTCGTTCAGTACGTCGAGGACCTGGCGCGGCGTCTGCGACGTCGCCGCGTTGTCCAGGTACACGAGCTTCTTGCCGTCGTGGATCGTGCGATCCAGGATCGGGAAGTCCTTGCGGATCGCCTCGGTGTCGAGGAGGCCGGGAAGCCCCTGGTGGGCCACTGTCACTCGGATGCGCCGCCCTTCGTGTATGCCGCGTAGCCCTCGGTCTCCAGCTTGTCGGCGAGCTCGGCGCCGCCGGACTCGGCGATCCGGCCGTTCGCGAAGACGTGCACGAAGTCGGGCTTGATGTAGCGCAGGATGCGCGTGTAGTGCGTGATGAGGAGCGTGCCGACCTCGCCGGTCTCGCGGACGCGGTTCACGCCGTCCGAGACCTGGCGCAGCGCGTCGACGTCCAGACCGGAGTCCGTCTCGTCGAGGATCGCGATCTTCGGCTTGAGGAGCTCCATCTGGAGGATCTCGTGGCGCTTCTTCTCACCGCCGGAGAAGCCCTCGTTCACGTTGCGCTCGGCGAAGGCCGGGTCCATCTGGAGCTGCTCCATCGCGGACTTGACCTCCTTCACCCAGGTGCGCAGCTTGGGGGCCTCGCCGCGGATCGCCGTCGCCGACGTGCGCAGGAAGTTGGAGACCGAGACGCCGGGGACCTCGACCGGGTACTGCATGGCGAGGAACATGCCGGCGCGGGCGCGCTCGTCGACGGACATCTCGAGGACGTCCTCGCCGTCGAGGGTCACGCTGCCCTGGGTGATCGTGTACTTGGGGTGACCCGCCACCGAGTAGGCGAGCGTCGACTTGCCGGAGCCGTTCGGGCCCATGATGGCGTGGGTCTCGCCCTGCTTCACGGTCAGATCGACGCCCTTGAGGATCTCCTTGGTGGAGTTGTCGGCCTCGACGGTGACGTGCAGGTCCTTGATTTCAAGCGTTGCCATGGGTGCCTCAGGACTCCTGGGAGAGGGAGACGAGCACGTCGTCCCCTTCGATCTTTACGGGGTATACGGGGACGGGGCGCGTCGCGGGAAGGCCGGACGGCTTGCCGGTGCGGAGGTCGAAGCTGGAGCCGTGCAGCCAGCACTCGATCTGGCAGTCCTCCACCTCTCCCTCGGAGAGGGAGACGTTCGCGTGCGAGCAGATGTCGTGGATCGCGAACACCTCGCCCTCGGTGTGGACGACCGAGACCGGCGTGCCGTCGAGCTCCACCCGCTTCGGGGTGTCCTTCTCCAGCTCGCTCAGTCCGCAGGCGCGTACGAACGTCATGCGACCGTCGCCTCCAGCTCCTCTTCGATCTTGGCGATGAGGCGCTCCTCGACGTCCGGCAGACCGATCTGCTGGACGAGCTCGGCGAAGAAGCCGCGGACGACGAGGCGGCGGGCCTCCTCCTCCGGGATGCCGCGCGACTGGAGGTAGAAGAGCTGCTCGTCGTCGAAGCGGCCGGTCGCCGAGGCGTGGCCCGCGCCGACGATCTCGCCGGTCTCGATCTCCAGGTTCGGCACGGAGTCGACCCGGGCGCCGTCGGTCAGCACGAGGTTGCGGTTCATCTCGTACGTGTCGGTGCCCTCGGCGGCGGCCTCGATGAGGACGTCGCCGATCCACACGGCGTGCGCGTCGTCGCCCTGGAGCGCGCCCTTGTAGACGACGTTCGACGTGCAGTGCGGGGTGTTGTGGTCGACCAGGAGGCGGTGCTCCTGGTGCTGGCCCGCGTCGGTGACGTACAGGCCGAAGAGCTCGGCCTCGCCGCCGGGGCCCGCGTAGGTGACGCGGGGGTGCAGGCGGACCAGGTCGCCGCCGAAGGTGACGACGACGGACTTGAAGGAGGCGTCGCGGCCGACCAGCGCGTTGTGCTGGGCGACGTGCACCGCCTTGTCGTCCCAGTCCTGGACGGAGACGACGGTGAGCTTGGCGCCGTCGCCGACGACGAAGTCGACGTTGGCGGCGAGGACGGCGTCACCGGTGTGGTCGATGACGACGAGGGCCTCGGCGAACGCGCCCAGCTCGATGACCTGGTGCGCGAAGGCCGTACCGCCCTCGCCGTGCACGGCGATGCGGATGGGCTCCGTGAGGACCGTCTCCTTGGGGACGGTCACGACCGAGGCCTTCTCGAAGGACGAGTACGCCTGGGCGGCGACGCGGTCGACGGGCTTGCCCGCCCTGCCGACGCGCGCGTCGTCCCGGCCGACGGTCTCCTGGGTGACGCCCTCGGGGGCGCTCACCTCGACGCGGATGCCGCCGCTTGCCACCGCGGTACCGTCGTGCAGACCGCGCAGCCGCTCCAGCGGCGTGAACCGCCACTCCTCCTCGCGGCCGTGGGGGACCGGGAAGTCCGCCACGTCGTAGGACGGGGGCGCGCTCATGCGGGTGGCGACGGTGGACTCGGCGGCCACCGCGATGGACCCGGCGGTCGTCGACCCCACGGGAATGTTCTGAGCCTCAGCCATGGCTGTCGTCGTGCTCTCTCTCTGCGTAAGAAATCTGCTCGCTGCGGGACGGTGTCCGGTCCTAGCCGACCGAACCCTCCATTTGCAGCTCGATCAGCCGGTTCAGCTCCAGGGCGTACTCCATGGGGAGCTCCTTGGCGATCGGCTCGACGAAGCCGCGCACGATCATCGCCATGGCCTCGAACTCCGTCATGCCGCGGCTCATCAGGTAGAAGAGCTGGTCGTCGGAGACCTTGGAGACGGTGGCCTCGTGTCCCATGGAGACGTCGTCCTCGCGGACGTCGACGTAGGGGTAGGTGTCCGAGCGGGAGATCGTGTCGACGAGCAGCGCGTCGCAGAGCACGTTCGACTTCGATCCGGCGGCGCCCTCACCGATCTCGACGAGGCCGCGGTACGACGTACGACCGCCGCCGCGCGCCACCGACTTGGAGACGATGTTCGACGAGGTGTTCGGCGCCATGTGGACCATCTTGGAGCCGGCGTCCTGGTGCTGGCCCTCGCCCGCGAAGGCGATGGACAGCGTCTCGCCCTTGGCGTGCTCGCCCATGAGGTAGACGGCGGGGTACTTCATCGTGACCTTGGAGCCGATGTTGCCGTCGATCCACTCCATGGTCGCGCCCTCGTACGCCACGGCGCGCTTGGTGACCAGGTTGTAGACGTTGTTCGACCAGTTCTGGATCGTCGTGTAGCGGCAGCGGCCGCCCTTCTTCACGATGATCTCGACGACGGCGGAGTGCAGCGAGTCCGACTTGTAGATCGGCGCGGTGCAGCCCTCGACGTAGTGGACGTAGGCGTCCTCGTCCACGATGATCAGGGTCCGCTCGAACTGGCCCATGTTCTCCGTGTTGATGCGGAAGTAGGCCTGGAGCGGGATCTCGACGTGCACGCCCTTGGGGACGTAGATGAACGAGCCGCCGGACCAGACGGCGGTGTTCAGCGACGCGAACTTGTTGTCACCGACGGGGATGACGGTTCCGAAGTACTCCTTGAAGAGCTCCGGGTGCTCCTTCAGCGCCGTGTCGGTGTCCAGGAAGATGACGCCCTGCTCCTCCAGGTCCTCGCGGATCTGGTGATAGACGACCTCGGACTCGTACTGCGCGGCGACACCGGCGACGAGGCGCTGCTTCTCCGCCTCGGGGATGCCGAGCTTGTCGTACGTGTTCTTGATGTCCTCGGGCAGGTCCTCCCAGGACTCCGCCTGGCGCTCCGTGGAGCGCACGAAGTACTTGATGTTGTCGAAGTCGATGCCGGAGAGGTCCGAGCCCCAGTTCGGCATGGGCTTCTTGTCGAAGAGGCGCAGGCCCTTGAGGCGGAGCTTGGTCATCCACTCCGGCTCGTTCTTCTTCGCGGAGATGTCGCGGACGACGTCCTCGTTGATGCCGCGCTTGGCAGAGGCACCGGCGACGTCGGAGTCGGCCCAGCCGTATTCGTAGTTGCCCAGGCCCTCGAGTTCGGGGTGGGCAGTCTCCGTGGGGAGCGTCATGCGGGGTTCCTCCCGGCCGTGCTTGCTGATGCTGATGGGGTGGTCCGTGTGGTGCTGCTACCGCTGCCGCTGCCGCCGCCCCTGTGCGGGATGAACGTCGTGCAGACGCCGTCTCCGTGGGCGATGGTGGCGAGGCGCTGCACATGCGTGCCGAGCAGCGTGGAGAAGATTTCCGTCTCCGCCTCGCACAGCTGCGGAAACTGTTCGGCGACATGGGCGACCGGGCAGTGGTGCTGGCAGAGCTGCTCGCCGACCGGTGCGCTGCGCGCCGTAGCAGCGTACCCGTCGGCGGTCAATGCCTTGGCAAGAGCCTCGGTGCGCTGTTCGGGCGGGGCGGCGTCCATCGCCTTCTTGTACGTCTCGGCCTGGGCGGCGATCCGCGCCCGGGCGAAGTCGACGACCGCGTCCTCGCCGTGGCGCTCGGTGATCCACCGGAGCGCGTCCGCGGCCAGCTTGTCGTACGACTGGTCGAAGGCGTCGCGGCCGCAGTCGGTGAGGGCGAAGACCTTGGCGGGCCTGCCGCGGGTCCGCGCGCCGTAGACCCGCTGTTCACGGGGTTCCACGACGTTCTCGTGGACGAGGGCGTCCAGGTGCCTGCGGACGGCCGCCTGGGTGAGGCCGAGGCGCTTCGCGAGGTCGGCGACGGTGGACGGGCCGTGGTCCAGGATGGAGCGCGCGACCCGGTTGCGGGTGGACCGCTCACCGGTCGCGAGTTCCTCCTGCGGAGCCTCGCCAACGTTTTTCACAACGCCATTGTTGCGTAATTCCTCAGAGCCTGACAACCCACGTCGTGATCACCGCGCGGTGCGCTGCATCACTTAGGCATACCTAAGCTGACCTGCGGAAATGATCACTGGGGCCTCGGCCGACCGCGCCCCGGCCACCCGGCCCCACCGGCCCGTCCCTAGACTGGCTCACCATGCGAAACGAGCCCGTCCTCCAGATCGAGCGTCTGGTCAAGCGGTACGGAACCAAGACCGCGGTCGACGGTCTCGACCTGACGGCCGGGGCGGGCATCACCGCCGTCCTCGGCCCCAACGGCGCGGGCAAGACCACCACGATCGAGACCTGCGAGGGCTACCGGAAGCCGGACTCCGGCTCCGTCCGCGTCCTCGGCCTCGACCCCGTCCGCCAGGCCGACGCGCTGCGGCCCCGGATCGGCGTGATGCTCCAGTCCGGCGGCGTCTACTCCGGCGCCCGCGCCGACGAAATGCTGTGCCACGTGGCCAAATTGCACGCGCACCCGCTGGACGTGGACGCCCTCATCGAACGCCTCGGCCTCGGCAGCTGCGGCCGCACCACCTACCGGCGCCTCTCCGGCGGCCAGCAGCAGCGCCTCGCGCTCGCCATGGCCGTGGTCGGCAGGCCGGACCTCGTCTTCCTCGACGAGCCGACCGCCGGCCTTGACCCGCAGGCGCGCCGGGCCACCTGGGACCTCGTCCGCGACCTGCGCCGCGACGGCGTCTCCGTCATCCTCACCACGCACCACATGGACGAGGCCGAGGAGCTCTCCGACGACGTCGCGATCATCGACGCGGGCCGGGTCATCGCCCAGGGCAGCCCCGACGAGCTGTGCCGCGGCGGCGCCGAGAACACCCTGCGCTTCACCGGCCGCCCCGGCCTCGACGTCGCCTCGCTGCTGAAGGCACTCCCACCGGACTCGGCCGCCGCCGAACTCACCCCCGGCTCCTACCGCGTCAGCGGCACGGTCGACCCCCAGCTGCTCGCCACCGTCACCTCCTGGTGCGCCCAGCACGGCGTCATGCCGGACAAGATCTCCGTCGAACGCCACACCCTCGAAGACGTCTTCCTGGAACTGACCGGTAAGGAGCTGCGCGGATGAGCGCCGCCGGAACGTACACGCCGAAGCCGGGCGCCGCCCCGCTGTCCCGCATGATCGCGGCGCAGGCGGCCCTGGAGACGAAGATGCTGCTGCGCAACGGCGAGCAGCTGCTCCTCACCGTCGTCATCCCGACCCTCCTGCTCGTCCTCTTCAGCGCGGTCGACATCGTCGACACCGGCGATGGCGAGGCCGTGGACTTCCTCGCGCCGGGCATCCTCGCGCTCGCCGTGATGTCGACGGCGTTCACCGGGCAGGCCATCGCGACCGGCTTCGAGCGGCGCTACGGCGTGCTCAAGCGGCTCGGCGCCTCGCCGCTCCCCCGTTGGGGCCTGATGGCGGCCAAGACCCTCTCCGTACTGGTCACGGAGGTCCTTCAGATCGTGCTGCTCACGGGCGTCGCGTTCGCGCTCGGCTGGTCGCCGCACGGCAACCCCGTCTCCGTGCTGCTCCTCCTGGTGCTCGGCACCACCGCCTTCTCGGGTCTCGGCCTGCTGATGGCGGGCACGCTCAAGGCGGAGGCGACGCTCGCCGCCGCGAACCTCGTCTTCCTGCTCCTCCTCATGGGCGGCGGCGTGATCGTCCCGCTCGACAAGTTCCCCGACGCGGCCCAGACGGTGCTCGGCCTGCTGCCCATCTCGGCGCTCTCCGACGGGCTGCGCGACGTGCTCCAGCACGGCGCTGGCCTGCCGTGGGGCGACCTAGGGATCCTCGCGGTGTGGGCGGTGCTCGGGCTCGGCGCGGCGGCGAAATTCTTCCGCTGGGAGTGACCTGCGACGCACCCGGGGAGTGACCTGCGACGCACATCCCGTGTGCGCCTCCCCCTCGTGAAGACATGCACAAGCGGCCCCCTACGATGGTGCGCGTGCCAAACGTGACCCGAGCCGACATCGCTCAAGCCGTGCGGAACCCGCTCGCCTTCATCGCCGAGCGCTGGACCCCCACCCAGCGGACCGTCCAGCGGGCGGCCCTGATCTCCCTCGTCATGACGGTGGTCATCGTGGTGACGGGCGGCGCCGTCCGGCTGACCGGCTCGGGCCTCGGCTGCCCCACCTGGCCCAAGTGCACGGACGACTCGCTGACCGCGACCCACGAGATGGGCTTCCACGGCTACATCGAGTTCGGCAACCGCCTGCTGACGTACGTGCTGTGCGCGGCCGTCGGCTGGGCGATCATCACGGCGCGCTCCCAGAAGCCGATGCGGCGCAGCCTCACCCTGCTCGGCTGGGCGCAGTTCTGGCTGGTGATGGGCAACGCCGTCCTCGGCGGCATCGTGGTCCTCGTCGGCCTGAACCCGTGGACGGTCGCGGCGCACTTCCTGCTCTCCTCGGCGCTGATCGCCGTCGCCATCATCATGTGGCAGCGGACCCGCGAGGGCGACGACGAGCCGCGTCCGCTGGTCGGCAAGGCCGTGGTGCAGCTCGTGTGGTCCCTGGTCGCGGCCTGTGCGGTGCTGATCGCCGTGGGCACGATCGTGACGGGCTCCGGGCCGCACGCGGGCGACTCCAGCGAGGTGCCGCGGATGGGCTTCGACTGGGAGGCCGTGAGCAAGCTGCACGCGGTCCTCGCCTGGATCGTGGTGACGCTGACGTTCGCCCTCTGGTTCGTCCTGAAGGCGGTCGACGCGCCGCGCGGCCCGCTGGCCCGCACCCGCGACCTCTTCCTGATCCTCCTCGCCCAGGGCGCGATCGGTTACGTCCAGTACTTCACGGACCTGCCCGAGCTCCTGGTCGGCCTGCACATGTTCGGCTCCTGCCTGGTGTGGATCGCCGTGATGCGGGTGCTGCTCTCGCTGCGGGAGCGGCCGCTCACGACGGCCGACGTGCCCTCCCAGGTGGAGGACTCACGCCTCTCGGCCGTCTGAGAGGCCGTACACCCGCCGGGCGTTGCCCGCGGCGATCAGCCCGGCCACGCGCTGCGCGTCGGCGAGCGACCAGGCGCCCTCGGCGACCCAGGTGCCGAGCACCCGTCCAAGGGCCTCCCTGAACAGGTGCGCCCCGACGACGTGCAGTTCGGGGAGTCCGTGGGCGCCGCTGGAGAACAGCAGCTTCCCGAAGGGCGCGAGCTCCAGGATCTCGGCGAGCACGGCCGCCGCGCGCGCCCCGGTGCGCACGAGCGCGGGGCCGAGGTCGGCGTACACGTGCGGGTAGACGGCCGCGAGATGCGCGGCACTGCGGTGGTACGGATAGCCGTGCAGCAGCACCAGGTCGGTGCCGAGGCCCGCGGTGGCGCGCGCGAAGTCCCCGAAGTACGTCTGCGGGTCCCCGGCGCCCGCGTGGAGTTGCAGCGGCCGGCCCGAGGCCACCGCGATCCACAGCAGGTGCCGCAGCAGCACGGGGTCGGTGAGCGCCCCGCCCACCTGCCGCCCAGCGAGCCAGCGCTCCACCGCGCCCCGCACCTCGCCGGGCCCGGGCGGCGCCGCGGCGAGCGCGAGCGGCTGCCGTACGCCCGCGACGGAGGTGAAGGCGACGGCTCCCGCGGCGGCGGCGTGGACGGACTCGGCGAGATTGGCGAGGAACGAGTCGGCGGTGCCCGAGGTGTCGGCGACCTGCTCGGCCAGTAACTCCAGGCGGACGATCTCGCGCGCGTCGGCGTCGCCGGTGGAGGCCATCTCGCCGGGCCCGGTCAGATCGCCCGGCAGCCCCGTGTCGACGAGATAGGTGGTGATGCCGCTGCCCCGGAGCAGCCGCCGGCCCGTTTCCAGTACGCCCAGTTCGCGGCGGCGGGCGAGATAGCGGGCCGGCGGGCAGTGCGGTTCGAGGCCGAGGAGCGGCGGGCACCAGCGGCGCACCGCGAAGCCGGTCTGGGTGTCGAAGAAGGTGGTGCCGGGGGCGGGCGGTCCCCCGCCCCGGCCGAGGTGGGCCTCGAAGGTGCCGAGGCCCAGCTCCGTGCGGAGGACGCCATGGCAGTACTGGTCCACCAGGGACGGCGTTTCGATCATCCGGGCTCCCGAGGGGTGGACCGTGCTCCTACGGTCCTAACGGGTGACCCGGGTGTCAGGTGTTGCTTTCGGCCGGTCTCGCGCTCGGCGGGCGCAACGACCGGTCAGTCGTTCTTCGGGCCGCCGAGCTGGATGCCCGCCATTCGTGTCCATTCGTAGGGGCCGGTCTTCACCTTCGCGGCGAATTCCCCGTCGAACTCCTCGTGGACGGTGATTCCGGCCTTCTCCACCGCGCTCTGCGCGACGGCGTAGGTGGGCGCCACCAGGTCGCCCCAGTTGCCGTCCCCGCCGACGAGGACGATCCGGGTGCCCTCGTGGCCGATGTACGCGAGCTGCCCCTCGGCCCCGCCGTGCGCCTGCGCGAAGGTGCCGATCTCCTTGGCGAGCCTGGCGGCCCTGCGCTCGGCGCGAGCGGCCTGCTTGCTGTCGTCCACCTGCTGCGTGTCTGCCATGACCAGGATGCTACCGACGGGTAGCCCGGTTGACTAGCGCAGGAAGGGGTCCACCGCCACGGCCACGAAGAGCAGCGAGACGTACGTGATCGACCAGTGGAAGAGCCGCATCTCCTTGAGCTTGCCGCCCGTGACCTCGGCCTTGGCGCGGCTCTGGAGCCCGTGCGCCTCCCACAGCCAGAAGCCGCCGGTGACCAGCGCGACCGCGGTGTAGAACCAGCCGGTGTAGCCGAGCGGCTGGAGCAGCAGGGAGACGGCGACCATCACCCAGGAGTAGAGCACGATCTGGCGGGCGACCACCTTGTTGGAGGCGATGACCGGCAGCATCGGCACGCCCACGCGCGCGTAGTCGTCCTTGACCTTCATGGAGAGCGGCCAGTAGTGCGGCGGCGTCCAGAAGAACATGACGAGGAAGAGGACGACCGGCGCCCACGACATGGAGTTGGTGACCGAGGACCAGCCGATGAGGACCGGCAGGCAGCCCGCGATGCCGCCCCAGACGATGTTCTGCGAGGTGCGGCGCTTCAGGATCATCGTGTAGACGACCACGTAGAAGAGCAGGGCACCGAGCGAGAGCCAGGCGGAGAGCCAGTTGACGGCGAAGCCGAACAGCAGGGTGGAGACGACCGCGAGGGTGATGCCGAAGACGAGGCACTCGCGCGGGCTGACCATGCCGGTGACCAGGGGCCGCTGCGACGTGCGGTCCATGAGCGCGTCGATGTCGCGGTCGATGTACATGTTGAGCGCGTTGGCGCCCCCCGCGGAGAGGTAGCCGCCGAGGCAGGTCACGAAGACCAGCCAGAGGTCGGGCACTCCTTGCTCGGCGAGGAACATCACCGGAACGGTGGTGATGAGCAGAAGCTCGATGATCCGCGGCTTGGTCAGCGCCACGAACGCCTTGACACGAGCCCCGAACGGCCGATGGCTCGGGCTAAGGTCCGTCCCGGAAACCCCCGCTGGACGGGATTCAACGGCCGTCACGCACACCCCTGACAGAGACATCCCAGCAGGCCGACCAGCACCTTCAGACATGAAGATCCGGTAAAGGCCCGCGCGTACCACGCCACTGTAGACGTTGCCCATACCCCGCTCTTCGCGGGGGTCGGGTCGTGTTGGACGACGGGCCCGACGGCACCCCTGGCGCGCCGGTGCGTCACATGAGCGGAACGGGGCGTTCATTGAGCGGACAAACGGGCGATACCGGTGGCCTTTTGAGCGGACATATGAGCGAGCCCATATTCACTTGGGGAATGGCCCCGCTTTCCTTTCGACAGGCGGACCCTCGCATGTCACTGCAATCTGGAATGACTCGAAAAAATGAGCGTTCTAGCAGCGGTAGGCTCGACAGCGGCCGGTGGGATCTACGCCGCCGGCATTCGACATGTGGAGAGGAGCCCTGACTCAGGGTGAGCACCAAGCCGACCACCACAGACCTCGAGTGGACCGAACTGGACCAGCGGGCCGTTGACACCGCCCGCGTCCTGGCCATGGATTCCGTACAGAAGGTCGGCAACGGCCATCCCGGTACGGCCATGAGCCTCGCGCCCGCCGCGTACACCCTCTTCCAGAAGGTGATGCGCCACGACCCGGCGGACGCCGACTGGACCGGCCGCGACCGGTTCGTCCTCTCTGCGGGCCACTCGTCCCTGACCCTCTACATCCAGCTCTACCTGGCCGGCTTCGGCCTGGAGCTGGACGACCTGAAGGCCTTCCGCACCTGGGGCTCGAAGACCCCCGGCCACCCGGAGTACGGCCACACGGTGGGCGTGGAGACGACCACGGGCCCGCTGGGCCAGGGCGTCGCCAACGCCGTGGGCATGGCGATGGCCGCCCGCTACGAGCGCGGCCTTTTCGACCCGGAGGCGGCCGACGGCTCGTCCCCGTTCGACCACTTCATCTACGCCATCGCCGGTGACGGCTGCCTCCAGGAGGGCATCTCCGGCGAGGCCTCGTCGCTGGCCGGGCACCAGAAGCTCGGCAACCTGATCCTGCTGTGGGACGACAACCACATCTCGATCGAGGGCGACACCGAGACCGCGGTCTCCGAGGACACCCTCAAGCGGTACGAGGCGTACGGCTGGCACGTCCAGCGCGTGGCGCCCAAGGAGAACGGCGACCTCGACCCCGCCGCCCTCTACGCCGCGATCCAGGCCGCCAAGGCCGAGACCGAGCGCCCCTCCTTCATCGCGATGCGCTCGATCATCGCCTGGCCCGCCCCGAACGCGCAGAACACCGAGGCCGCCCACGGCTCGGCGCTCGGCGACGAGGAAGTGGCCGCCACCAAGCGCGTCCTCGGCTTCGACCCCGAGCAGACCTTCGAGGTCTCCGACGAGGTCCTCGCGCACACCCGCAAGGCGCTCGACCGCGGCCGTGACGCCAAGGCCGAGTGGGAGAAGGGCTTCGCCGCCTGGCGCACCGCCAACTCCGAGCGCGCCGCCGAGTTCGACCGCGTCGCCAAGGGCGAGCTGCCCGAGGGCTGGGAGGAGAAGCTCCCGGAGTTCGAGACCGGCAAGGCCGTCGCCACGCGCGCCGCCTCCGGCAAGGTCCTCCAGGCGCTCGGCGCCGTCATCCCCGAGCTGTGGGGCGGCTCCGCCGACCTCGCGGGCTCGAACAACACGACGATCGACAAGACGTCGTCGTTCCTGCCCACGGGCAACCCGCTGCCGGGCGCCGACCCGTACGGCCGCACGATCCACTACGGCATCCGCGAGCACTCCATGGCCGCGGAGATGAACGGCATCGCGCTGCACGGCAACACCCGCATCTACGGCGGCACCTTCCTGGTGTTCTCCGACTACATGCGCAACGCCGTGCGCCTGTCCGCGCTGATGCACCTGCCGGTGACGTACGTGTGGACGCACGACTCCATCGGCCTCGGCGAGGACGGCCCGACCCACCAGCCGGTCGAGCACCTGGCCTCGCTGCGTGCCATCCCGGGCCTGAACATCGTGCGCCCGGCCGACGCCAACGAGACCGCCGTCGCCTGGCGCGAGATCCTCAAGCGCTACACCAAGGAGTTCGGCAAGGGCGCCCCGCACGGCCTCGCGCTGACCCGCCAGGGCGTGCCGACGTACGAGCGCAACGAGGACGCCGCCAAGGGCGGCTACGTCCTCTTCGAGGCCGAGGGCGGCTCGCCCGAGGTCGTGCTCATCGGCACCGGCTCCGAGGTCCAGCTCGCCGTCGAGGCGCGCGAGCAGTTGCAGGCCGCGGGTGTCCCGACGCGCGTCGTCTCGATGCCGTCGGTCGAGTGGTTCGAGGAGCAGGACCAGGGGTACCGCGACAGCGTGCTGCCGCCGTCGGTGAAGGCGCGCGTGGCGGTCGAGGCGGGCGTAGGCCTGACCTGGCACCGCTTCGTGGGCGACGCGGGCCGCATCGTCTCGCTGGAGCACTTCGGCGCCTCGGCGGACGCCAAGGTGCTGTTCCGCGAGTTCGGTTTCACCGCCGACGCGGTGGCGCAGGCGGCGCGGGAATCGATCGCCGCCGCTCAGCGCTGACGCCCATATACGACCAAGTAGGAGATGTAATTCCATGACAGACGCACTCAAGCGCCTTTCAGAAGAAGGCGTCGCGATCTGGCTGGACGACCTGTCGCGCAAGCGGATCACGTCCGGCAACCTCGCCGAACTGATCGACCAGCAGCACGTCGTGGGCGTCACCACCAACCCCTCGATCTTCCAGAAGGCCATCTCGCAGGGCGACGGTTACGACCAGCAGCTCTCGGACCTCGCCGCCCGCGAGGTCACCGTCGAGGAAGCCATCCGGATGATCACGACGGCGGACGTCCGCGACGCCGCCGACATCCTGCGTCCGGTCTTCGACGCGACGGGCGGCCAGGACGGCCGCGTGTCCATCGAGGTCGACCCGCGCCTGGCGCACAACACCAAGGCCACGACGGCCGAGGCCAAGCAGCTCGCCTGGCTGGTGGACCGCCCGAACGCGCTCATCAAGATCCCGGCCACCAAGGCGGGCATCCCGGCGATCACCGAGGTCATCGGCCTCGGCATCAGCGTCAACGTCACGCTGATCTTCTCGCTCGAGCGCTACCGCATGGTCATGGACGCCTACCTCGCCGGCCTGGAGAAGGCCAAGGAGCGCGGCCTGGACCTGTCCAAGATCCACTCCGTGGCGTCCTTCTTCGTGTCCCGCGTGGACACCGAGATCGACAAGCGCCTGGACGGCATCGGCACGGACGAGGCCAAGTCCCTCAAGGGCAAGGCCGCGCTCGCCAACGCCCGCCTGGCCTACGAGGCGTACGAGGAGGTCTTCTCCTCCGACCGCTGGGCCGCCCTCGACAAGGCGCAGGCCAACAAGCAGCGTCCGCTGTGGGCCTCGACCGGCGTCAAGGACCCGGCGTACAAGGACACCCTGTACGTCGACGAGCTCGTCGCGCCCAACACGGTGAACACCATGCCCGAGGCGACCCTGGAAGCCACCGGCGACCACGGGCAGATCACCGGCAACACCATCGCGGGCACCTACGACCAGGCTCGCGCCGAGATCGCCGCCGTGGAGAAGCTCGGCATCTCGTACGACGAGGTCGTGCAGCTGCTCGAGGACGAGGGCGTCGAGAAGTTCGAGGCGTCCTGGACCGACCTGCTCAAGTCGACTGAGGCCGAGCTCAAGCGCCTCGCTCCCGCGAAGGGCTGACCCACTTTGTCAAGCAGCAATCCGCTGCGTGACGCCGCAGACCGACGGCTCCCGCGTATCGCGGGGCCGTCGGGCCTGGTCATTTTCGGCGTCACGGGCGATTTGTCCCGTAAAAAGCTGATGCCTGCTGTCTACGACCTCGCCAATCGAGGCCTGTTGCCGCCGGGCTTTTCCCTCATTGGTTTCGCCCGCCGCGACTGGGAGGACGAGGACTTCGCCCAGGTCGTCCACGACGCGGTCAAGGAGCACTCCCGCACGCCGTTCCGCGAGGAGGTCTGGCAGCAGCTCATCCAGGGCATGCGCTTCGTCCAGGGCAACTTCGACGACGACGCCGCCTTCGAGCAGCTCAAGGCCACCATCCAGGAGCTCGACAAGGCGCAGGGGACGGGCGGCAACTTCGCCTTCTACCTCTCCGTGCCCCCGAAGTTCTTCCCGCAGGTCGTCCAGCAGCTCAAGAAGCACGAGCTCGCGGACGCGCCCGAGGGCTGCTGGCGCCGCGCGGTCATCGAGAAGCCGTTCGGCCACGACCTCGCGTCGGCCCAGGAGCTGAACGCGATCGTGCACGAGGTGTTCGCCCCGGACCAGGTGTTCCGGATCGACCACTACCTCGGCAAGGAGACCGTCCAGAACATCCTGGCGCTGCGCTTCGCCAACCAGATGTTCGAGCCGATCTGGAACCGGTCGTACGTGGACCACGTCCAGATCACGATGGCCGAGGACATCGGCATCGGCGGCCGCGCCGGCTACTACGACGGCATCGGCGCCGCCCGCGACGTCATCCAGAACCACCTGCTCCAGCTGATGGCGCTCACCGCGATGGAGGAGCCCGCCTCCTTCGACGCGGACGCGCTGGTCGCCGAGAAGGCGAAGGTCCTCGGCGCCGTCCGGCTGCCGAAGGACCTCGGCAGGAACACGGTCCGCGGGCAGTACGCCGCGGGGTGGCAGGGCGGCGAGAAGGCCGTCGGCTACCTCCAGGAAGACGGCATCGACCCCAAGTCGAAGACCGACACGTACGCCGCGATCAAGCTGGAGGTGGACAACCGCCGCTGGGCGGGCGTCCCCTTCTACCTGCGCACCGGCAAGCGGCTCGGCCGCCGGGTGACGGAGATCGCGGTGGTCTTCCAGCGCGCTCCCCACTCCCCCTTCGACCACACCGCCACCGAGGAGCTCGGGCAGAACGCGATCGTCATCCGCGTCCAGCCGGACGAGGGCATCACGGTCCGGTTCGGCTCGAAGGTGCCCGGCACCTCCATGGAGATCCGGGACGTGTCGATGGACTTCGCGTACGGCGAGTCCTTCACCGAGTCCAGCCCCGAGGCGTACGAGCGCCTGATCCTCGACGTCCTGCTCGGCGACGCCAACCTCTTCCCGCGCACGGAGGAGGTCGAGCTCTCCTGGAACATCCTCGACCCGATCGAGGAGTACTGGGACAAGCACGGCAAGCCCGCGCAGTACCCGGCCGGCACCTGGGGCCCGACCGAGGCGGACGAAATGCTCGCACGAGACGGACGGAGCTGGCGTCGGCCATGAAGATCGACCTTACGGACACCACGTCCAGCAAGATCAACAAGGCGCTCGTGCAGGGCCGCAGGGCGATCGGCACCCCGGCCGTCGGCATGGTCCTGACCCTCGTCATCGTCACCGACGAGGAGAACGCCTACGACTCCCTGAAGGCCGCCAACGACGCGTCGCGCGAGCACCCCTCGCGCACGCTCGTGGTCATCAAGCGGGCCGCGCGCTCGCCCCGCGACCGCACCACCTCGCGCCTCGACGCCGAGGTGCGGGTCGGCGTGGAGGCGGGCACCGGCGAGACGGTGGTCCTGCGGCTGTACGGCGAGGTCATCGACCACGCCCAGTCGGTGGTGCTCCCGCTGCTGCTGCCCGACGCCCCCGTGGTCGTCTGGTGGCCGGTGAACGCCCCGCTGGACCCGGCCAACGACCCGCTCGGCGCCCTCGCCCAGCGGCGCGTCACGGACACCTACGCGGCCGAGCACCCCATCGAGGAGCTGACCGCCCGCGCCGCGGCTTACCACCCCGGCGACACGGACCTGTCCTGGACGCGCATCACCCCCTGGCGCTCGATGCTCGCGGCCGCCCTGGACCAGATCGCCTGCAAGGTGAAGTCGGTGCAGGTCGACGGCGAGGAGTTCAACCCGAGCTGCGAGCTGCTCGCCATGTGGCTCGCGGACCGGCTCGACGTGCCGGTGAAGCGGGCGCTCTCGCCCGGCCCCGGCCTGACCGGTGTGCGCATGGAGACCGACTGCGGCCCCATCGTGCTCGACCGGGCTGACGGCTCGCTCGCCACCCTGCACATCGAGGGCCAGCCCAACCGCGCGGTGGCGCTCAAGCGCCGCGAGACGGCCGAGCTGATCGCCGAGGAGCTGCGGCGCCTCGACCCGGACGACACCTACGCCTCCGCGCTGAAGTACGGCGTGGACCGGCTGGCGGCGACGTCCTCGGAGCCGGTGACGGAGACGGCCGAGGAGGCCAGGGAGTCCGGTGGCGCCGCGGCGCCCGCCGAGCCGAAGAAGGCACCGGCGAAGAAGGCCGCGGCCAAGAAGGCGGCCGCGAAGTGAGCGCGGCCCCGCAGCTCGTCGTCCACCGCGACAAGGAGCTGATGGCGCAGGCCGCGGCGGCCCGCCTCATCACGAAGATCGTCGACGCGCAGGCCGCCCGCGGATCCGCGTCGGTGGTCCTCACCGGCGGCCGCAACGGCAACGGCCTCCTGGCCGCGCTGGGCGCGTCCCCGGCGAAGGACGCGGTCGACTGGTCGCGGCTCGACCTGTGGTGGGGCGACGAGCGGTTCCTGCCGGACGGCGACCCGGAGCGCAACTACACCCAGGCCAAGGAGGCGCTGCTCGACTCGGTGCCGGTCAACCCGGCCCGGGTGCACCCGATGCCCGCCTCGGACGGTCCGTTCGAGGTGGACGCGGCGGCGGAGCACTACGCGGCCGAACTGGCCGCCGCCGCGGGCCCGGAGGACCACGGCCCCGTGCCGTCCTTCGACGTCCTGATGCTCGGCGTCGGCCCGGACACGCATGTCGCGTCGCTCTTCCCCGAGCTCCCCGCGGTGCGGGAGACGGAGCGCTCGGTGGTCGGCGTGCACGGCGCGCCGAAGCCCCCGCCGACCCGGATCACGCTCACGCTCCCGGCGATCCGGGCGGCCCGCGAGGTGTGGCTGCTCGCGGCGGGCGAGGACAAGGCGAACGCCGCGGCGATCGCCCTGTCCGGCGCCGGCGAGGTGCAGGCCCCGGCGGCCGGCGCCCACGGCCGCTCGCGCACGCTGTGGCTCCTCGACGCCGCGGCGGCCGCGCAGCTCCCGCCGGAGCTGTATCCGCCGGCCGTGGCGTAGCGACCCGACGGTCGTACGCGATGAGGGCCCCGCACCACCCGGTGCGGGGCCCTCAGGCGTCGGCGAGGACGCGGCGGTAGCTGCTGCCGTCCTGGTCGCGGACGAGGAGGCCGTCGGTGACGCAGTACCTGCGCAGCGCCGCGGTGTCGTCGTGGACGGTGCGGAACGCGTCGTTGATCTCGCGTTCGCTGTAGACCCGGTCGGCGTCGAACAGGGTGTCCGTGAGATGGACGAGGAGTTCGTGGCGCACGACGGGGCGCACGGGAATGGCCGTGAGGCGGCCGTGCGCGAAGAAGCCGGTGAGCCGGCGCGGGACGGCGGGATGGGTGTCCACGGGCAGCGGCGAGCGCCGGAAGACGGCCGGGTCGGCCCGCAGCGACCCGTCGGGCAGCCGCTCCACGAGTCCACTGGCGAGCAGGCGTGCCAGGCGCCTGCGGGCGACGGCGGAGTCGGCCTCGCCCGGCGGCAGGTCGTCGAGGACGATCCGCGCGTACAGCCTGAGTCTGTCGGGGTCGGCGAGCGCGGCGAGCAGCTGGTCCATGACGGGGTTCCCTCCCGGCGGGTGACAGAGCCGAAGCAGTGTCACCCGCCGGAAGAGGCACCCGCATCCGATTAACGCCCGGGAGGGCTCAACGCCCGCGCAGATCGCGGTACTTGGCGACCAGCGCCGTCGTCGACCCGTCCAGGTCCGGCACCTCCGCGCCCTCGGTCAGCGCGGGCTCGACGCGCTTGGCGAGGACCTTGCCGAGCTCGACGCCCCACTGGTCGAAGGAGTCGATGTTCCAGACGGCGCCCTGGACGAAGACCTTGTGCTCGTAGAGCGCGATGAGCTGGCCGAGGACCGAGGGGGTCAGCTCCTTGGCGAGGATCGTCGTCGTCGGGTGGTTGCCCTTGAACGTCTTGTGCGGGACCAGCTCCTCCGCGACGCCCTCGGCGCGGACCTCGTCGGGCGTCTTGCCGAACGCCAGCGCCTGGGTCTGCGCGAAGAAGTTGGCCATCAGCAGGTCGTGCTGGGCGACCAGGCCGGGCAGCAGGTCGGCGACCGGCTCGGCGAAGCCGATGAAGTCCGCCGGGATCAACTTGGTGCCCTGGTGGATGAGTTGGTAGTAGGCGTGCTGGCCGTTGGTGCCGGGGGTGCCCCAGACGACCGGGCCCGTCTGCCAGTCGACCTCCTTGCCGTCCCGGCCGACGTACTTGCCGTTGGACTCCATGTCCAGCTGCTGGAGGTACGCGGTGAACTTGGAGAGGTAGTGCGAGTACGGCAGCACGGCGTGCGACTGCGCGTCGTGGAAGTTGCCGTACCAGATGCCCAACAGGCCCATCAGGAGCGGCACGTTGGACTCGGCGGGCGCGGTGCGGAAGTGCTCGTCGACGAGGTGGAAGCCGTCGAGCATCTCGCGGAAGCGGTCGGGCCCGATGGCGATCATCAGGGAGAGGCCGATCGCGGAGTCGTACGAGTAGCGGCCGCCGACCCAGTCCCAGAACTCGAACATGTTGGCCGTGTCGATGCCGAACTCCGACACCTTCTCGGCGTTGGTCGACAGGGCCACGAAGTGCTTGGCGACGGCTTCCTGACCGGCCTTCAGCTCGGTGAGCAGCCAGTCCCGCGCCGAGGTGGCGTTGGTGATCGTCTCGATGGTCGTGAACGTCTTCGAGGCGATGATGAACAGCGTCTCGGCGGCGTCCAGGTCCCGCACGGCCTCGTGCAGGTCGGCGCCGTCCACGTTCGACACGAAGCGGACCGTGAGGTCGCGGTCGGTGAAGGAGCGCAGCGCCTCGTACGCCATCGCGGGGCCGAGGTCGGAGCCGCCGATGCCGATGTTGACGACGTTCTTGATGCGCTTGCCGGTGTGCCCGGTCCACTCGCCGGAGCGGACCTTCTCCGAGAAGGAGCTCATCTTGTCGAGGACGGCGTGCACGGCGGGCACCACGTTCTCGCCGTCGACCTCGATGACGGCGTCCCGCGGGGCGCGCAGCGCCGTGTGCAGGACGGCGCGGTCCTCGGTGGTATTGATCTTCTCGCCGCGGAACATGGCGTCCCGCAGGCCGAAGACGTCGGTCGCGGCGGCGAGCTCGCGCAGCAGCGTCAGCGTCTCGGCGGTGACGAGGTGCTTGGAATAGTCGATGTGCAGGTCGCCGACCTGAAGGGTGTACGCCGTGCCGCGCGCCGGGTCCGCGGCGAACAGTTCACGCAGCTGCACCTCCCCCAGCCGCTCACGGTGCTCGGCGAGCGCCGTCCATTCGGGAGTCTGATCGAGCCTGGCGCGGCTTTCTGCGTTCATCTCGGACTTCAGCCTTCTCTCGTACGCGCGTACGTCCATGTGCCCCGCTGCATCCTCCAACCTAATCGATCAGAGAGCGGGATGAGATGTCCGAAACTGTCTGTCCGCACACGTGCCGGGAGAAAGAAGCCGGCCGGACACCTCTCGGTGCCCGGCCGGCTCTCAAGTGCTAGATCTCGCCCCGCAGTTTGGCGAGCGCTTCCGCGAGGATGGCCTCGCCGTCGGCGTCGCTGCGCCGCTCCCGCACATACGCCAGGTGCGTCTTGTACGGCTCGGTGCGCGGCGGGTCCGGCGGGTTGTCCCGGTCCTGACCTGCCGGGAAGCCGCAGCGGGGACAGTCCCACGTGTCGGGGATCTGCGCGTCGCTGGCGAAGCTCGGCTGAGTCTCGTGCCCGTTGGAGCACCAGAAGGAGATGCGCGCACGCGGCGCGGACTCACCGCGCTCGGCCTCGCCCATCGGCCCCGCCCCGACCCGACTTCCTCGGATCGCGTTGCCACTTGCCACGGTCGTAACTCCCTGCGTGATGGTGCTGCTGCGGGCGCCTCAGTTTACGTAAGGCCCAACGCGCGTCCAGTGTTGGGAGTTACACCCCTCCCCCGGACGCAAGCCCCATGATAAGCCGCGCACGCTGGGCTGCACCGGACAAGCGGGCAGCGGGCGGCGCTAGTTGTTCGCCTTCATCAGCAGGCCGAGCGCGACAATGCAGGCGAACCAGAGCAGACCGACCACGACCGTGATGCGGTCGAGGTTGCGCTCCGCGACGGAGGAGCCGCCGACGGACGACTGCATGCCGCCACCGAACATGTCGGAGAGACCGCCGCCCTTGCCCTTGTGCATCAGCACCAGCAGCATCATCAGCAGGCTGAAGACGATCAGGGCGATCGAGAACCCCATAACCACGGCTGGACCAACTTCCTCGGATCTGAAACGACGACGGGGGCCGAAGGCAGGCTTCGGCCCCCGTCAGGGTACGACGTAACGCCGCTAGCGCATACTCACTGGTCGCCGAAGCGAACGATCTTGACGAACTCGTCCGGGTCCAGCGCGGCGCCGCCCACCAGCGCGCCGTCCACGTCGGGCTGCGCCATGATGTCGGCGACGTTCTTCGCCTTGACGGAGCCGCCGTACTGGATGCGGACCTTGTCGGCGAGCTCCTGGGAGTACAGCTCGGCGAGGCGGCCGCGGATCGCGCCGCACACCTCCTGCGCGTCCTCGGGGGTCGCGACCTCGCCGGTGCCGATGGCCCAGACCGGCTCGTAGGCGATGACGATGGTCTCGGCCTGCTCGGCCGGGATGTCCTTCAGGCCGCCGTCGAGCTGGTTCAGCGTGTACTGGACCTGCTGGCCGGCCTTGCGGATGTCCAGGCCCTCGCCGACGCAGAGGATCGGGGTCAGGCCGTGCTTGAAGGCGGCCTTCACCTTGGCGTTGCAGATCTCGTCGGTCTCGTTGTGGTACTGGCGGCGCTCGGAGTGGCCCACGGCGACGTAGGTGCACTTCAGCTTGGCCAGCATCGGGCCCGAGATCTCGCCGGTGTAGGCACCGGAGTCCTGCGCCGAGATGTCCTGGGCGCCGTACTTGATCTTGAGCTTGTCGCCGTCGACGAGGGTCTGCACCGAGCGCAGGTCGGTGAAGGGCGGCAGGACGGCGACCTCGCAGGCCTCGTAGTCCTTGTCCGCCAGGGCGAAGGCGAGCTTCTGGACGTGGGCGATGGCCTCGAGGTGGTTGAGGTTCATCTTCCAGTTGCCCGCCATCAGCGGGGTACGCGTAGTCATCAGGTGTCAGTTCTCCAGTGCGGCGAGGCCGGGGAGCGTCTTGCCCTCAAGGTATTCGAGGGAGGCGCCGCCGCCGGTCGAGATGTGGCCGAATGCGGTTTCGTCGAAGCCCAGGTTACGGACAGCCGCGGCGGAGTCGCCGCCGCCCACCACCGTGAAGCCGTCGCAGTTGAGCAGGGCCCGGGCGATGGCGGCGGTGCCGTTCGCGTAGTCCGGGTGCTCGGCGACGCCGACCGGGCCGTTCCAGAAGACGGTCTCGGCGTCGGCGATCTTCTCGGCGAAGAGCTCACGGCTCTTGGGGCCGATGTCCAGGCCCTCCTTGTCCGAGGGGATCTTGTCCGCGTCGACGGTCTCGAAGTCCGCGGGGGCCTTCGTCTTCAGGTCGGGGAAGTCCGTGGAGACCAGCACGTCGACGGGGAGGACGAGCTCGACGCCGTTCTTCTCGGCGCGCTCCATGTACTCCGTGACGGTCGGGATCTGGTCCTCCTGGAGGAGGGAGATGCCGACCTCGTACCCCTTGGCCTTGAGGAAGGTGTACGCCATGCCGCCGCCGATGAGGAGCCGGTCGGCCTTGCCGAGCAGCTCGTCGATGACGGCGAGCTTGTCGGAGACCTTGGCGCCGCCGAGGATGACGGTGTACGGGCGCTTCACGTCCTCGGTGAGCTTCTTGAGGACGCCGACCTCGGTGGCGATCAGGTACCCCGCGTAGTGCGGGAGCTTCGCCGGCAGGTCGTAGACCGACGCGTGCTTGCGGTGCACGGCGCCGAAGCCGTCACCCACGTAGACATCGGCGAGGGCGGCCAGCTGATCGGCGAACTCGCCGCGCTCGGCGTCGTCCTTGGACGTCTCGCCGGCGTTGAAGCGGAGGTTCTCGACGACGGCGACCTGGCCGGGCTGGAGCCCGTTGACCGCGTCGTGCGCGGCGGGGCCGACGGTGTCCTGCGCGAACGCGACGGGCGCGCCCAGGAGTTCACCGAGCCGCTCGGCGGCCGACAGCAGCGAGAAGGCCGGGTCCGGGGCGCCCTTGGGGCGGCCCAGGTGCGAGGCCACGACGACCTTGGCGCCCGCGTCGGCGAGGGCCTTGACGGTCGGCAGGACGGCGCGGATGCGGCCGTCGTCGGTGATGGTGCCGTCGGCGAGCGGCACATTGAGGTCGGCGCGGACGAAGACCCGCTTGCCTTCGACCCCGTCGGCGAGAAGTTCGTCGATCGTCTTCACTACTGGACTCCTTGGAAGGGCGGACGCGCAACAGGGCCCGGAGCGCGCGGCGTTGCGCGGTCCGGACCCTGTGCTCACATCTGGTTGCCTGCTCTGATGGTCAGAGCTGACCGCCGACGAAGACCGTGAGGTCGACCAGACGGTTGGAGTAACCCCACTCGTTGTCGTACCAGCCGAGGATCTTCACCGACTTGCCGTCCTGCACCATCGTCATCGACGAGTCGAAGGTGCAGGAGGCCGGGTCGCTGACGATGTCGGACGACACGATCGGGTCCTCGGTGTAGAAGAGGTAGCCCTTCAGGTCGCCGTCGTCGGCAGCCTTCTTGAACGCGGCGTTGACCTCGTCCTTCGTGACCTCGCGGGAGACCTCGACGACCAGGTCGGTGGCCGAGCCGGTCGGGACCGGGACGCGCATCGCGATGCCGTCGAGCTTGCCCTTGAGCTGCGGCAGGACCAGCGCGGTGGCCTTGGCGGCACCGGTGGTGGTCGGGATGATGTTCTCGGCGGCGGCGCGGGCGCGGCGCAGGTCCTTGTGCGGGAAGTCCAGGATGCGCTGGTCGTTGGTGTACGCGTGCACGGTCGTCATCAGGCCCTTGACGATGCCGAAGTTCTCGTCGAGAACCTTGGCCATCGGCGCCACGCAGTTGGTGGTGCAGGAGGCGTTGGAGATGACGTGGTGGTTGGCCGCGTCGTACTTGTCCTGGTTGACGCCCATCACGATGGTGATGTCCTCGTCCTTGGCCGGAGCCGAGATGAGGACCTTCTTCGCGCCACCGGCGATGTGCTTCTCGGCGTCGGCCTTCTTGGTGAAGATGCCGGTCGACTCGATCACGATGTCGACGTTCAGCTCGCCCCACGGGATGTCGGCGGGGTTGCGCTCGGACAGCACCTTGATGGTGTGGCCGTCGACCGTGATGGTGTCCTCGGTGTGCGACACCTCGGCCTTGAGGCGGCCCAGGATGGTGTCGTACTTCAGCAGGTGGGCCGTGGTCGCGGTGTCACCCAGGTCGTTGACAGCCACGACTTCGATGTCCGCACCCTGCTCGAGCAGTGCGCGGAAGTAGTTGCGACCGATGCGGCCAAAGCCGTTGATGCCTACGCGGATCGTCACGAAACCGATCTCCTCGTTGGTACGCCGGTTTTAGACGCCGGCGAGTTGTATGGGATGTCCCCGACCGCCTCCGACCCTACCTCTCTGAAGCCTCTGAGGTGACATCGAGAGGGGCCGTTGGCGACACAAAGGCCCGTACCCCGCAGTAGGGGTACGGGCCACCGGGACCTTGGTCCCGATTACGCACTGTCAGCTGCGCAGATGTGCCAGGGAGGCGCCCATAAGAGCGGCCCTCTCGGCCTTTCCGGGCACGTGCTCGAACCCGAAGCCGAGCAGCACGCTGTCACGCGCTGTGACCGCCGCGAAGGACCGGTAGAGCTCGCCGGTCCGCGCCCAGTCACCTGTGATATTGGGGCTGCCGGCCGGGGGTGGCGCGGCGCTCCAGGAGCCGAGCGAGGATTCGAAGCCCTCGGTCTCCGTGGCGTTGCCGTTGACGACGATCTGGGCGTTGTCGGCGAAGAGGCCGCGGCCTCCGGTGGAGGGGTCGGTGACCGAGCTGAGCGCCACCTCGACCTTCTTGCCCGCGTAGGCGCCGAGGTCGAAGGCGACGGGTTTCCAGCCGCCGGAGGAGCCGGTGAAGCTGTTCCAGGAGCCGGTGGTGCCGGAGGCCGTGCAGGCGTCGGCGCCCACGGTCAGGTAGTGGCGCAGGAACGGGTGCCCGTTGACGAAGAAGCCTGCCGCGCACTCGGCGGGGACGGTGGTGGACGTGTTGCCGTTCCTGTCGGGCAGCGTGGTCCAGTCGTCGGCGCCCGCGGTGTGGGCTTCGAGCAGCCCGTGGTCGTAGCCGGGCTCCAGGTTCCAGTTGAGCGCGAACCGCAGCTCGGGCCGGTCGGCGGCCGTGACGCCGGTCAGGTCGATGGTGCGGGTCAGCCGCTTCCAGTCCTGGTCGGCGTGGGTGGCCGCGGCCATGCCCTGGCCCGCGAAGGGCGCGTACGGGTTGCTGAGGCCGGGGTAGGAACCCGCTGCCGCGCTTCTGAACTGCGGGAACTTCTCGGGCGGCAGGCTGTCGGAGGTGACGGTGAAGCGGCCCGCCTTGTCGAGCGGGTTGGCCTCGGCGGCGGCGAGCGGGGTGCTCACTCCGTCGAGGGCGCCGCTGCCCCTGAAGCTGGTGGCGCCGGGTGCGGAGAGGCGTTCGTAGGCGCCGAGGTAGTACTGCGCGAAGTCGTCGGTGAGGGCTTCGCCGAGGTCGACGTCGCCGCCGGCCCGCTCACCGGACTCGATGAGCTTGCCGCCCTCGTTCAGGTAGTCGCGCAGGGCGAGCTGGGTGGGGGCGCCGGGCACCGGGTCGCCGGTGTAGTGCACGACCGCGGAGAAGTGCGACAGGACGCCGAGCGGGTGCGGGACGCCTTGTTTCGCGACGTCCCAGACAGCGGCGGAGCGGCCGTTGGCCTTGATCGCGTCGACGTACTTCTGGGTCTGGGTGGCGCTCGCGCCCTCCTCGGCCACGACGAGCGTGTTCGCCCTGGGGCGTTCGGCGACGGTGTAGGTGAAGTGCTTGCTCTCGGAGCGGCCCTTCTTGTTGCGGCCGGTGAACCACACCTCGACCTTGTCGCCCGCGCGTGTGTCCTCGATCTCGGCGCGGTACTCGTCGAAGTGGAGGTTGTCCTCGCCGCCGTAGGTCTCGCCGCCCTTCCAGGCGCGCAGGTCCTCCTCGTGCGTACGGCCGCCGTTGACGCGGTACTTGAGCTCCTTGTCGCGCACGGACTTGCGGGCGGTGACGGCGACTTCCTGGTCCCCGCCCCGCGCGTACGACGTGGTGAAGGCGTCGGGGGTGAAGTCGGGGGCCTCGATGCCGGTGACGGAGACCGGCTGGTCGGGGTGGAGCGCCGTCTCGGCGACGGCGAGCGCGAAGGGGACGTTCTTGGCGAACTCCTGCTGGATCAGCTTCTCGTCGTCCGGGAAGGTGAAGATGGACGCGCAGTCCTCGGGCCGCCAGGCGTCGTTCGGGTCGACGCTCGACGCGGTCTGGCAGGTGGACATCTCCGGGGTGAACATCGGGATGCCGTTGATGTTGCCCGCGTGCCCGTCGGCCTCGCCGTTGGTGGTGTAGAGCTCGGAGGCGACCTGCGGGTGGTAGCCGGCGATCGCGGGCTTCTCGGGCGTGCCGGCCAGGGACCTGTAGAGCACGTCGTCCGGGGTGGGCGTGGCGACCTGCCAGCCCACTCCGTAGAGGATGAGTTCGGCCGCGGAGTGGTAGTTGATGCCGTACGTGAAGCCGATGCGCTTTTGGAAGCGGTCGAGCGCCTTCGTCTCCGGCTCGGACATCGGGCCCGTGCCGCGGTAGGTCTCGGAGGACGGCTCCGGGGACGAGCCCTCGTTGTCGTAGCCCCACTTGTAGGCGAAGTTGCGGTTGAGGTCGACGCCGTCGCCCGGGGCGATCTTGCCGTCGCCGTTGATGTCGCGGAGGTTCTTGCGCCACAGGCGGTTGCCGTCGGCGGCGTGCGTGTAGTCGTAGCCGTCGGGGTTGGCGGAGAGCACGAACCACAGCTCGGTGGAGTTCACGAGCTCGGTGATGCGCTTGTCCTTGCCGTAGTTGTCCAGGTAGTGGTGCATCAGGCGGCGGGTCATCTCGGGGGTGATCCACTCGCGCGCGTGCTGGTTGGACAGGTAGAGCGTGGACGGCTTGGAGCCGTCCTTGGATTTCTTGGCGTTCTTGGAGAGCTTCAGGGCGAGGATGTCCTTGCCCTGGAGGCTCTTGCCGATGGAGACGACCTTGGTGAGGCCGGGGTGGGCCTGCCCGGTCCTGACGATCTCCTCCTGGAGACCGCCCTTTCCGCTGTACGGCCGGTAGACACCGTCGCCCGCGGCCTCGATCCGCTTCTGCGCCGCCGCCGACACCTTGTGTTCGCTGAGCTCGATGCCCTTGCGCTCGATGGCCTTCGCCTGGCGCTGCGTCAGATACAGCTCGACGCGGCCGGTGCCGCGCTCGGGCGCCTGTCCCGCGAGTTCGTGGGCGTCCTGGCCCGCCTCGACGAGGATCGGGATCTGCTTCTTGGTGACTTCGGCCTGGTAGACACTGACGGCTGCCGGGTCGTCGGCGGCCGGGGCCTTCGCGGGCCCCTCGGCCCGGGCGTGCGGGGCGGTGACAAGTCCGCCGACGAGCAGTGCGCTCGCGGCGAGAACCGATCTCGCGCTCGCTCTTCGTCTCATGAGCCCCCCTTGCGGTTGTCCGGCACACATGTGCGGGATGCCAGGCTCGTGACAGTGCATGATCATGTCAATACGGTGGGTGAAGGAGCGCGGGGCGGGCATGCGAAAGCCGCTGGTGCCCGGTGGGGCACCAGCGGCTCAGGACACGCGGGAGACGTACGCGACGGGCGTCAGACCGCCATGTTCTCCGCGAGCATGTTGTCCGCGATCTCCTCGGTGAGGTTGGACTCCGTGCCCGGAATGCCCAGGTCCTGGGCCCGCTTGTCGGCCATGGCCAGCAGCCGACGGATGCGGCCCGCGACGGCGTCCTTGGTCAGCGGCGGGTCGGCGAGCGCCCCCAGCTCCTCCAGGGAGGCCTGCTTGTGCTCCATGCGCAGGCGCCCGGCGGCCGCGAGGTGCTCCGGGACCTCGTCGGCGAGGATCTCCAGGGCGCGCTGCACCCGGGCGCCGGCGGCGACGGCCGCGCGGGCCGAGCGGCGCAGGTTCGCGTCGTCGAAGTTGGCCAGGCGGTTGGCGGTGGCGCGCACCTCGCGCCGCATCCGCCGCTCCTCCCAGGCGAGGACCGACTCGTGCGCCCCGAGGCGGGTGAGGAGCGCGCCGATCGCGTCCCCGTCGCGGACGACCACGCGGTCCACGCCCCGCACCTCGCGGGCCTTGCTCGCGATCTGTAGCCTGCGCGCGGCACCGACCAGTGCGAGCGCGGCCTCCGGGCCCGGGCAGGTCACCTCCAGGGAGGAGGAGCGGCCGGGCTCGGTGAGCGAGCCGTGCGCGAGGAACGCCCCGCGCCAGGCCGCCTCGGCGTCGCAGGTGGCCCCCGAGACCACCTGCGGCGGCAGGCCCCGGATGGGGCGGCCGCGGCCGTCCACGAGGCCCGTCTGGCGGGCCAGCTGATCGCCGCCCGCGACCACCCGGACGACGTAACGCGAGCCGCGCCGCAGGCCGCCGGGCGCCATCACGATCAGCTCCGAGCTGTGCCCGAAGATCTCCAAAATGTCCCGCTTGAGCCGCCGGGCGGCCATCGCGGTGTCCAGCTCCGCCTCGATCACGATGCGGCCGCTCACCAGGTGAAGGCCGCCCGCGAACCGCAGGATCGCCGAGACCTCTGCTTTTCTGCAGCAGGTCCGGGTGACGGGGAGCCGGGAGATCTCGTCCTTCACCGCTGCCGTCATCGCCATGGGCCGATCCTTCCATGCATCCGAAAAATACGGTCGTACGCGGCTGCCAGGAGCTCCGGGTCGTGCCTCGGAGTCCCGTCGGGCCGGGCCACCGGCGCCAGCTCGACCGTGGCGCCGAGCCGCTTGGCGGCATCGGTGAGCGATTCACGGTCGGGCACGGCGGCCTCGTCGGCCAGCACCACGTCCAGGGCGAGTTTAGGGGCGTGTCGGGCCAAAACCTCCAAATGACGCTGCGGAGAGAACCCTTCGGTTTCTCCCGGTTGCGGGGCGAGGTTGAGCGAGAGGACCTTACGGGCCTTCGTGGCGGTCAGCGCGTCGAGCAGTTCCGGCACGAGGAGGTGCGGGATCACCGAGGAGAACCAGGAGCCAGGACCGAGCACCACCCAGTCCGCGTCGAGGACGGCGGCGACCGCCTCGGGGACGGCCGGCGGGTCGTGCGGGACGACGTGCACGGACTGGACCTCGCCGGGCGTGAGTGCGACGGTGGCCTGCCCGCGCACCGTGTCCACGTCGTCGGGCCGGTCCGGGTCGTGGCCCCTGACGAGGGCCTGGAGCTCCAGCGGCACGGCCGACATGGGCAGGACGCGGCCCTGCGCGCCGAGCAGGCGGCCGACCAGGTCCAGGGCCTGCACATGGTCGCCGAGCTGCTCCCACAGGGCGACGATCAGCAGATTGCCGACCGCGTGCTCGTGCAGGTCGCCCTTGGACTGGAAGCGGTGCTGGATGACCCGGGACCACGTCTGGCCCCAGTCGTCGTCGCCGCAGAGCGCGGCGAGGGCCTTGCGCAGGTCACCGGGTGGCAGCACGCCGAGCTCGTCGCGCAGGCGGCCGCTGGAGCCGCCGTCGTCGGCGACGGTGACGACGGCGGTGAGGTCTCCGGCTCCGGTGATGCGGCGCAGCGCGGCGAGCGAGGCGGACAGGCCCATGCCCCCGCCGAGCGCGACCACCTTCGGCTGGGTGCCCCGCTTGCGGCCCAGTCGGCTCAGGCGGACGGTCCGGCGGGTCGGTTTCACTCGCGCCCCATGTCCCGGTGGACGAGGACGGTCTCCACGCCCTCGGACGCCAGGCGCGCCGCGAGCTTCTCGGACATGGCGACGGAGCGGTGCTTGCCGCCCGTGCAGCCGACGGCGATCGTCACGTACCGCTTGCCCTCGCGGCGGTAGCCCCCGGCGATGAGCTGGAGCAGTTCGGCGTACCGGTCGAGGAACTCCTTGGCGCCGGGCTGGTTGAAGACGTACGCGGCGACCTCCTCGTTCTGGCCGGTGAACTGGCGCAGCTCGGGGACCCAGTGCGGGTTGGGCAGAAAGCGCATGTCCACGACGAGGTCGGCGTCGACCGGCAGGCCGTACTTGAAGCCGAAGGACATGACGGTGGCCCGCAGCTCGGGCTCCTCCTCGCCCGCGAACGAGGCGTCCATCTTGGCGCGCAGCTCGTGCACGTTCAGGCTGGAGGTGTCGATGACCAGGTCGGCGTCGCCGCGCAGCTCGCGCAGGAGGTCGCGCTCGGCCGCGATGCCGTCGACGATGCGGCCGTCGCCCTGAAGCGGGTGCGGGCGGCGGACCGACTCGAAGCGGCGGACCAGGGCCTCGTCCGAGGACTCCAGGAAGACGATGCGCCGCGTGACGTTCTTCGACTCCAGCTCGGCGAGGGACTCGCGGAGGTTGTCGAAGAAGCGCCTGCCACGCACGTCGACGACGACCGCGATGCGGGCGACGTTGCCCTGCGAGCGGGCGCCGAGCTCCACCATGGTGGGGATCAGCGCGGGCGGCAGGTTGTCGACGACGAACCAGCCGAGGTCCTCCAGGCACTTGGCCGCCGTGCTGCGTCCGGCGCCGGACATCCCGGAGATGATCACCAGCTCGGGGATCGCGGCGTCGGGGAGTCCCGGCGTCTCGATGGGCGTGCTCGCACTCACTTGCTCTTCACCTTCGTCGTGCTCGCTCATGTGTCCTGCCCCCGTCGTTCTTCCGAGGTGCCCGCGGTCACGGGCTCCTCCTCTTCCATGATCTCTCCGGTCGCCGTGTTCACGGCGGGGCCGGCGGGAACCGCCCCGGCGAGGGTCGCGAGGACGGCCTCGGCCGTCTTGCGGCCCACTCCCGGGACCTCGCAGATCTGGTCGATTGTCGCGGATCGGAGCTTCTTCACCGAACCGAAGTGCTTGATCAGCGTCTGCTTGCGGGCCTCGCCCAGGCCCGGCACGGCGTCCAGCGGCCCGGCGCGGAAGCGCTTGGACCGCTTGTTGCGCTGGTAGGTGATGGCGAAGCGGTGGGCTTCGTCACGCACCCGCTGGAGGAGGTAGAGACCCTCGCTGGTGCGCGGCAGGATCACCGGGTCGTCCTCGTCGGGGACCCAGACCTCCTCCAGGCGCTTGGCGAGGCCGCAGACGGCGATGTCGTCGATGCCGAGCTCGTCGAGGGCCCGCTTGGCGGCCGCGACCTGCGGCTGGCCGCCGTCGACCACGACGAGCTGCGGCGGGTACGCGAACCGCTTGGGGCGGCCGTCCTCCTCGGTGGGTCCGAGGTCGGCGATCTCGCCGGTCTCCTCGTCGACCCACTCCCCCGACTTCTCCTTCTCGGCGAGGTACCGCTTGAAGCGGCGGGTGATCACCTCGTGCATGGAGCGGACGTCGTCCTGGCCCTCGAAGCCCTTGATCTGGAAGCGGCGGTACTCGCTCTTCCTGGCGAGGCCGTCCTCGAAGACGACCATCGACGCCACGACGTCGTCGCCCTGGAGGTGCGAGATGTCGTAGCACTCCACGCGCAGGGGGACGCTGTCCAGCTCCAGGGCGGCGGCGATCTCCTCCAGGGCGCGCGAGCGCGTGGTGAGGTCGGAGGCGCGCTTGGTCTTGTGCAGGACGAGGGACTGCTGCGCGTTCCGCGCGACGGTCTCCATGAGGGCCTTCTTGTCGCCGCGCTGCGGGATGCGCAGGGAGACGCCCGCGCCGCGGCGCTCGGTCAGCCACTCCTGGACCGGTTCTATGGGGTCGGGCAGCGCGGGGACGAGCACTTCCTTGGGCACGGCGTCGCCGCTCTCCTCGCCGTACAGCTGCTGGAGGGCGTGCTCGACGAGGTCGCCGCTGGTGACCGCCTCGACCTTGTCGGTGACCCAGCCGCGCTGTCCGCGCACGCGGCCGCCGCGGACGTGGAAGATCTGCACGGCGGCTTCCAGCTCGTCCTCGGCGAGGGCGATGAGGTCGGCGTCCGTGGCGTCCGCGAGGACGACGGCGCTCTTCTCCATCGCCTTCCTCAGGGCTTCGATGTCGTCGCGCAGGCGGGCCGCCCGCTCGTACTCCATCTCCTCGGCGGCGTCCGCCATCTGCCGCTCCAGGCGGCGGATATACGTGCCCGTGCGGCCCGCCATGAAGTCGCAGAAGTCCTCGGCGAGTTCACGGTGGGCGTCGGCCGTGACGCGCTCCACACAGGGCGCCGAGCACTTGCCGATGTAGCCGAGGAGGCAGGGGCGGCCGGTGCGGGCGGCGTTCTTGAACACGCCCGCGGAGCACGTGCGGACCGGGAAGGCGCGCAGGAGGAGGTCTACGGTGTCGCGGATCGCCCACGCGTGGCCGTAGGGCCCGAAGTAGCGCACGCCCTTCTTCTTGGCGCCGCGCATCACCTGCACGCGCGGGAACTGCTCGTTCATCGTCACCGCGAGGTACGGATAGCTCTTGTCGTCGCGGTACTTGACGTTGAACCGGGGGTCGAACTCCTTGATCCAGGTGTACTCCAGCTGGAGCGCCTCGACCTCGTTCGTCACCACGGTCCACTCGACGGAGGCGGCCGTCGTCACCATGGAGCGGGTGCGCGGGTGGAGCCCGGCCAGGTCCTGGAAGTAGTTGGCCAGGCGCTGGCGCAGGCTCTTGGCCTTCCCGACGTAGATCACCCGGCGGTGCTCGTCGCGGAATTTGTAGACCCCCGGGGCGTCGGGGATCTGTCCCGGCTTGGGGCGGTAGCTGGAAGGGTCGGCCATGTCGGACAGCCTACTGGCGGGCACCGACACTCCGGGGCGGCGTACGGGTCCGCCGGTGGGAGCGGCGGCCGGTGCCCCGGCCGCCGCTCGCGGGGGTCAGACCTGCCGCCGGGCGGCGCGGCGCCGGACGAGCGCCGCTCCGCAGAGGCCGAGGGCGAGCAGGGCGCCCGCGCCCGCCATCGAGGAGGCCACCGTGACCGGGCCGTCGTCCTGGCCGGATTCCTGCCCGGAACTCCGCACGGAGGTCTGCGCGGGCTTCCCCGTGTCGTAGCCGCCCGCCTTGCCGGACTTCTCGTACGCGGAGCCGGGCAGCTTGTCGCCGTACGCCTTGCGGACGCGCTCGCGGTAGGCGGCGACCGTGGTCCCCCCGGCGCCCACGGCGCGTACCGCGTCCTTGTCGAGGGGCAGCACGCGCGCGTGGTCACCGTCCCGGACGTACCAGGCGTTGATCTGCGGCTCGTGGAAGACGGTGCCTCCGGGGGCCTTGTGTGCGCCCACGCGCGCGTAGTGGGTCTCGTCGTCCCCTGTGGCGATGTTCACGACCTGCCAGGAGCCGCCCCGCCGCACGGTCCAGAGGGAGGCCTCCTGGCCGTCGGAGGAGACCGCCTTGCTGGCGAGGAACTCCAGGCGGGCGATCGGTACGCCCTTCTTGCCCGCGACGAAGTCCGCGGAGAGGTAGTACACGGGCACGGCTCCGCCCTCGACCCGCGGATCGGCGGCGGACCTGGTGACCGCTCCCTCCCGCGAGAAGAAGCGGGAGAGCGTGTCGAGGGTCTTCGGCGCCGCGGCCGCGCGGTGCGCCGCGTCGCGGGAGGCGGCGGAGGGCGCCGCCGGTCCGTCGTCGGCGGAGGCGGTGGGGGCCGTGAGGCCGAGGAGCAGGGTGGCGGCCGTGCCCGCGAGCGCGGTTGCCGTCAGAGGGCGGGGAAGGTGACGGGTCATCGCTCTCACGCCCCGATCCGGTACAGCGAGTGGGTCCAGGAGAAGGTGTTGTTGTCGACGTACCAGGCGTGCGACGCCCAGTTGTAGCGGTCGCTGGAGGGCCACGGGTCGCCCCAGTAGACCCAGCTGCTCGCGTCGTCGTAGCCGTAGATGACATGCATGTGGCCACCGCCGTTGGACCACTGGATGCGGGTCTCCACCGGGCGGTTCGCGTTGATCTCGGTCTGCACGGTCGAGTACCGCAGCCATCCGGTGACGTACGAGCCGGGGTTGACGCCCGCCCAGCGCAGGCCGCTCTGGACGTTGCCGAGCGTGGCCTGGTTGTTGGGGCACTCGGTGTTCTGGCTGCGCCCGAAGGCGGCGTTGCAGAACTGGTTCTGGCTGTAGTTGCGGCCCATGAAGGCCGCGATGGTGTTGCCGCCCGCGGCCCAGCACCAGTTGGTCTTCTGCTGTGCCTGCATGGTGATGTTCAGGCGCTTGGCGGCGAGTACGGACGGGTCGGCGGCGGACGTGGCCGGCGTGGCGGGGGCCGGGGCAGCCGTGGCCGTGGGTGCGGTCAGGAGCGCCGCGGCGACGGCGGCGAGCACGCAGAGACGTCTGCGTCTGCCCGTGCTGCTGCTCCTGCTGATCGGTGGGCGCATCGCGTTCCTCCCGAGCGGGATGTGGGGTGTGGAGGAGCGCGTCCGGACGCTGCGATTGAGCATCGAGTGTTGTCGGGTGCAGGTCAACACGCTTCAATGCGGAAGCAATCGGGCCGTGAACGGCGGCGTACGGATGTGAACGGACGTCGTGCGCCGACCTGGTGGCCCGCTCCGACCGGCGCGAACGCCGGGCGGCTGGAGTGAACGTTCACAGATAGGGGCCCCCATGCGGCACGCCACCCGGTTCGCGCAAGGCGCGCCCACGGAAGCGCCACGGACGGCGGACGACCCGGCACGGACCACGCACGACCCGGCACGGACCACGCACGACGCGGCACGGACCCCGGACGACGCGGCACGGATCGGGGGCGATCCGGCACGGGCCGGGGGCGATCCGGCACGGACTGCGGCCGACGCGGCACGGGCCGCGGGCGACCCGGCACGGACCGCGGGCGAAGAGCCTGCGGAGCTGGCGGCCGCCCTGCGCACCGGCCCGTTCCACTTCGCCCTGCGCACCGCCATCGCCACCCGGCGGCTGCCGCTCCAGCGCATACGCCACCATCTGGTCCGGCACGGCGTCAACGTCGGCGTGACGAGCCTGAGTTACTGGCAGCAGGGCGCCCGGCGCCCCCAGCGCGCCGAGTCCCTGCGCGCCGTGCGGGCCCTGGAGGAGATCCTCCAGCTGCCGGAGGAGTCACTGATCCGGCTGCTCGTCCGGCCTGCCGAGCGCGCCGACCGGAACCGGCCCGCCGCCCGCTCGTACCGCTCCCTGGTGGAGGCGTCCGACGTGCTGCGCTCACTCCTGGCCGAGCTCGGCTCCCCGGTCGACGGCGGGCTGCACACCATCGGCCACCACGAGCGGGTGCGGATCGGCGCGGGCCGCGAGCTGGTCGGCCGCGAGTCGCAGCACATCGTGCGCGCCCACCGGGACGGCGTGGACCGCTATGTGGCCATCCACCACGGCGATCCCGGGTGCGCACCCGACCGCGTCCGCGTGCGGGCCCTGGAGAACTGCCGTACGGGACGCGTGCGCTGGCACCAGGGGACGGGGGTGCTCGTCGCCGAGCTGCTCTTCGACGCGCGGCTGCGCGCGGGCGACACCCAGCTGTTCGGCTACGGCTTCGAGGACGGCACGGCCGGGGAGGCCACCGAGTACATGCGCGGCTTCACCTACACGGGCGGCCAGTACGCGCTCCAGATCCGCTACGACGACGCGGCCCTGCCCGTACGCTGCCACCGCTTCACCCAGCACTCCGCCGCGGCCCCGCGCGGCGGCCGCCAGGAGCTGACGCTGAGCGGCAGCCACCGCTCGGTGCACGTGGTCGAACCGCAGGTCCGGGCGGGAATCCTGGGGATCGCGTGGGACTGGGAGTGAAGCCGTGCCCTCCTAAAGGGGGCCGGGCCCCGGAAGAGGGCCAGGCCCCGGAAGAGGGCTAGGCCTTCTTCGCCGGGCCGGCGACGATCTTGCCGTTCTCCACCTTCACCGGCAGCTCGACGAGCGGCTCGACGGCCGGTTCCTTCAGCACCTTGCCGTTGGTGGCGTCGAACTGGCTGCCGTGGCACTGGCAGATCAGCTTGTGCCCCTCCAGGTTCTGGATGGGGCAGCGCGCGTGGGTGCAGATCGTGCTGTACGCCTTGTACTCGTCGTCGGAGATCCGGCTGACCACGACCTTCTGGTCCGTGTACAGCTTCGACGCGCCCACCCGCACGTCGTCGGCCTTCCCGAGGTCCACCGGCGCGGTCGGGGCCGACCGGTTCGACCCGTCCCCGGACGAGCAGGCGGTGAGCCCGAGTCCGACGGCCGGGGCGAGAGCGGCGGCCCGCAGCACGGTGCGGCGGGCGGGGGGCGTGCCGGACATGGTGTCTCCACAGGTCAGAGGCGGCATCGGTGACGGATCAGACCATACCGGTGCACAGCTCCGCGTCCGTGTCGGGCACGGGCGTGCCCGAGTGCCGCCCGTCCCCGTCCGCGGCCGCCCGCACGGCCTAGCCTGGGCGGGCGAGACGGCCCAGACAGCGCCCGAGAGGAACCACCCGTGATTGTCGTCGCAGGAGAGGCCCTGATCGACCTCGTACCGCAAGGGGCGGGCGGAGGCACGGAGAAGGCCACGGGCACGGGCACAGGGGTGGGGACGGGCGTGGAGGCGGCGGGCGCGGGGCTGCCCGTGCTCGCGCCGCGGCTCGGCGGCGGCCCGTACAACACCGCCGTGGCACTCGGCAGGCTCGGCTCACCCGTCGCCTTCTGCTCGCGCGTCTCGCGGGACGCGTTCGGCGAGGCGCTGCTCGGCGGGTTGCGGGCGGCCGGTGTGGAGGTCGCGGCCGACGGGCTGCCCGTGCAGCGCGGCCCGGAGCCGACGACGCTCGCCGTCGCCTCGATCGGCGCCGACGGCTCGGCCGGGTACTCGTTCTACGTCGAGGGCACGGCCGACCGGCTCTTCGAGGCGCCCGACCGGGTCCCCGACGGCGTACGGGCGATGTCGTTCGGCACCTGCTCGCTCGTCCTGGAGCCGGGCGCGAGCGCGTACGAGCGGCTGATGCGCCGGGCGGCGGCGCGCGGCGTCTTCACCGCTCTCGACCCCAACGTACGGGCCGGTCTGATTCCGGACGCGGACGCCTACCGGGCGCGGTTCAAGAGCTGGCTGCCGGCGGTCTCGCTCCTCAAGCTGTCCCAGGAGGACGCCGAGTGGCTCGGCGGCACCCCGCACGAGTGGCTGACCGCCGGGCCCGCCGCCGTGGTCGTCACCCGGGGCGGGGACGGCCTGTCGCTCTACACCCGGGACGGCACCGAGCTGTGCGTGCCCGGCGAGCCGGTCGACGTGGTCGACACGATCGGCGCGGGCGACACCGTCAACGCGGCGCTGCTGCACGGCCTTTCGGCACGGGACGCGCTGTCGCCGGAGGCGCTGGACCGCCTGGGCGCCGGGGGCTGGACCGACGTACTGCGGTTCGCGGCCCGCGCGGCGGCCGTGACCTGCTCACGGGCGGGGGCGGAGCCGCCGTACGCGGCGGAACTGGCCTGAGTCCCGCGCTGAGTCCTGCGGGCGGTCCCGGGCGCACCACCGCGCGAGGCCCCGCGAGCCCCGTCCTCACCGATCCGTGAACGCCCCGTGCCGGCCCGCTCCCGCGGCGAAGCGGGCCGCGCCCTCGGCCGCCCCGGCCAGGGAGTGCAGGCCGTGGCGGAGCTCGCCGGCCATCGCCTCCCGCTCGGGCAGGCCGCTCTGTTCGAGCAGGGAGAGCCGGTCGTGCCGCAGGCAGGTCTGCGGGAACGCGGCGATCTCGGCGGCGAGGCGCTCGGCCGCGGCGCGCGAGGTGCCCACGGGGACGGTCCGGTTCACCAGCCCCATGCCGAGCGCCTCCGCGGCGTCGACGGGGCGGCCGGTCAGGACGAGGTCAAGGGCGCGGCCCTCCCCGACGATGCGCGGCAGGCGCACCGTCCCGCCGTCGATGAGCGGGACGCCCCAGCGGCGGCAGAACACCCCGAGGACGGCGTCCTCCTCGGCGACGCGCAGGTCGCACCAGAGGGCGAGTTCGAGGCCTCCGGCGACGGCGTGGCCGGAGATCGCCGCGATCACCGGTTTGGACAGGCGCATCCGGGTGGGGCCCATGGGGCCGTCGCCGTCCTCGGACACCTCGTTGCCGTCGGGGGTTCCGATGGCCTTCAGGTCCGCGCCGGCGCAGAAGGTGCCGCCTTCGCCCCACAGCACGGCGACAGCGGCGTCCGGGTCGGCTTCGAAGGCGCGGAAGGCGTCGGCGAGGGCGCGGGCGGTGGGGCCGTCGACGGCGTTCCGCGCGGCGGGGCGGGACAGCACGATGGTGGTGACGGGGCCTGCGCGTTCGCTGCGTACGGGCATGGGGCAAGCCGACCACGGGAACGCGGCACCCGACAAGACGTGTTCGGGCCGCCGACCACGCCCCCCGCCGGGCGCAGCGCGAAGCGCCCCGCCCTGGTGGGGGCGGGGCGCTTCGCGCTGCGATCGGACCGGACCGGGCGAGCCGGGCCTTGCGGGCCTGCCCCGCCGGGCGAGCCGGGCCTTGCGGGCCTGCCCCGGCCCGGCCGGGGCCGGTGAGACGGTGCGGGCCCATCCCGTCAGGCACCGCGGGCCGGGCCCGGCCGGACGGGTCAGGCCCGGCGGGACGAGTCAGGCCCTGCTGGGCGGGCCCGGCCCGGCTGAGCCTGCTCAGGCCTTGCGGGCCCGCGTCGTCTTCTTCGCGGCGGCAGCCTTCTTCGTGGTGGCCGCCTTCTTCGGAGCGGCCGTCTTCTTCGCGGCGGTCGCCTTCCGAGTCGTGGCGGCCGCCTTCGAAGGGGCGTCCGTCCTGGCCGTGGCCGTCTTCTTCACGGCCGTGGTGCTCGCGGCCACCGTCTTCCTGGCCGCGGTCTTGGCGCCGGCCTTCTTGGCCGGGGACTTCTTGCCTGCCCCGCGGCCCTGCGAGGGCATCGCGTCGCTGATCCGGTCGGCCGAGATGATGTCCCGCAGGAACTTGCCGGTGTGGCTGGCCGGGACTCCCGCGACCTCCTCGGGGGTGCCCTCGGCGACGACCAGACCGCCGCCGTTGCCCCCCTCGGGGCCCATGTCGACGACCCAGTCCGCGGTCTTGATCACATCGAGGTTGTGCTCGATGACGATGACCGTGTTGCCCTTGTCGACAAGGCCGGAGAGGACCGTGATCAGCTTGCTGATGTCCTCGAAGTGCAGACCGGTGGTCGGCTCGTCCAGGACGTACACGGTCCGGCCCGTCGACCGCTTCTGGAGCTCGGAGGCCAGCTTCACGCGCTGGGCCTCACCTCCGGAGAGCGTGGGCGCCGACTGGCCGAGGCGCACGTAACCGAGGCCGACGTCGTTGAGTGTCTTCAGGTGCCGGGCGATGGCGGGCACGGCCTCGAAGAAGTCGAGCGCCTCCTCGATCGGCATGTCGAGGACCTCGGCGATGGACTTGCCCTTGTAGTGCACGTCCAGCGTCTCGCGGTTGTACCGCGCGCCGTGGCAGACCTCGCACGGCACGTACACGTCCGGGAGGAAGTTCATCTCGATCTTGATGGTGCCGTCAC
The DNA here is from genome assembly GCF_055572995.1 of Streptomyces sp. NPDC030245. Lineage (NCBI taxonomy): Bacteria > Bacillati > Actinomycetota > Actinomycetes > Kitasatosporales > Streptomycetaceae > Streptomyces > Streptomyces sp. NPDC030245. The sequence goes on from NZ_JBVICF010000006.1 coordinate 172,936, forward strand.
CGGAGCAGTTCTCGCAGCGACCGCCCTTGACGTTGAAGGAGAAGCGCCCCGGGAGGTACCCCCGCACCTTCGCCTCCATGGTCTCCGCGAAGAGCTTGCGGACGTGGTCGAAGACTCCGGTGTACGTCGCCGGGTTCGACCGCGGGGTGCGGCCGATGGGCGACTGGTCGACGTGGACGACCTTGTCGACGAGGTCGTCGCCCGCCACGCGCGTGTGGCGGCCGGGGACGGACCTGGCGCCGTTCAGCTCGCGGGCCAGGTGGGTGTAGAGGATGTCGTTGACCAGCGTCGACTTTCCGGAGCCGGAGACACCGGTGACCGCCGTGAGGACACCGAGCGGGAAGGAGACGTCGATGTCCCGGAGGTTGTTCTCCCGGGCGCCGTGGACCGTCAGCTGCCGGGCCGGGTCGGTCGGGCGGCGCACGTCCGGCACCGGGATGGCCTTCTTGCCCGACAGGTACTGACCGGTGATCGACTTGTCGTTGGCCAGGAGCTCCTTCATGGAGCCGCTGTGCACGACCTTTCCGCCGTGCTCGCCCGCGCCGGGGCCGATGTCGACGACCCAGTCGGCGACCTTGATCGTGTCCTCGTCGTGCTCGACGACGATCAGGGTGTTGCCCATGTCGCGCAGGCGGACGAGGGTCTCGATCAGGCGGTGGTTGTCGCGCTGGTGGAGGCCGATGGACGGCTCGTCCAGGACGTAGAGGACACCGACCAGGCCGGAGCCGATCTGGGTCGCCAGGCGGATGCGCTGGGCCTCGCCTCCGGAGAGGGTGCCCGCGGCGCGGTTCAGCGACAGATAGTCCAGGCCGACGTCGACCAGGAAGCGCAGCCGTTCGTTGACCTCCTTGAGGACGCGCTCGGCGATCTTCTTGTCGCGGGCGCCCAGCCTCAGCTCGGCGAGGAAGTCCGCGCAGTCGCTGATGGACATCGCGGAGACCTCGGCGATGGACTTCCCCATCACCGTGACGGCCAGGACGATCGGCTTGAGGCGGGTGCCCTCACAGGTGGGGCAGGGCACCTCGCGCATGTACCCCTCGAAGCGCTCGCGGCTGGCGTCGCTCTCGGCCTCGCTGTGGCGGCGCTTGACGAAGGGGACGGCGCCCTCGAAGGCGGTGGTGTAGACCCGCTCGCGGCCGTAACGGTTCCTGTAGCGAACCTCGATCTGCGTCTTGTGGCCGTTGAGGAGGGCCTTCTTGGCGCGCTGCGGGAGTCCCGCCCAGGGCATGTCGGTGGAGAAGCCGAGGGCGTCGGCGAGGGCTCCGACGAGCCGGCCGAAGTATTCCTTGGTGTGCCCGTGCGACCAGGGGTGGATGGCGCCCTCGTCGAGCGACTTGTCCTCGTCCGGGACGATCAGCTCGGGGTCGACCTCCATGCGCGTGCCGATGCCGGTGCAGTCCGGGCAGGCGCCGAAGGGCGAGTTGAAGGAGAAGGAGCGGGGCTCCAGCTCCTCGAAGGACAGGTCGTCGTACGGGCAGTAGAGGTGCTCCGAGTACATCCGCTCGCGCTCGGGGTCGTCCTCGGGGAGGTCGACGAAGTCGAGCACGACCATGCCGCCGGAGAGGCCGAGGGCGGTCTCCACGGAGTCGGTCAGGCGGCGCTTGGCGGAGTCCTTCACGGTGAGGCGGTCGACGACCACCTCGATGGTGTGCTTCTCCTGCTTCTTGAGCGTGGGCGGCTCGGAGAGCTGGATGGTCTGCCCGTCGACCCGCGCGCGGGAGTACCCCTTCGTCTGGAGGTCGGCGAAGAGGTCGACGAACTCGCCCTTGCGCTCGCGCACCAGCGGCGACAGGACCTGGAAGCGGCTGCCCTCGGGCAGCTCGAGGACCTTGTCGACGATGGCCTGCGGCGACTGGCGGGAGATGGGGCGGCCGCACTCGGGACAGTGCGGCTTGCCGATGCGCGCGAAGAGCAGGCGCAGGTAGTCGTAGACCTCGGTGATCGTGCCGACCGTCGAGCGGGGGTTGCGCGAGGTCGACTTCTGGTCGATGGAGACCGCCGGGGAGAGGCCCTCGATGAAGTCGACGTCCGGCTTGTCCATCTGACCGAGGAACTGCCGGGCGTACGAGGAGAGGGACTCGACGTACCGCCGCTGGCCCTCGGCGAAGATCGTGTCGAACGCGAGCGAGGACTTGCCCGACCCGGAGAGTCCGGTGAAGACGATGAGGGAGTCACGCGGGAGGTCGAGCGAGACGTTCTTGAGATTGTGCTCGCGCGCGCCACGGACGATGAGACGGTCGGCCACGCCGGTCCGCACCTTTCTTGAGAGTGGTGACAGGGGCAGAACCCCGGTCGTTCACAGACTAGGGCGAGCCACTGACAACGCCGGGCTGCTTCCCTGGTTCCACGTACACAACAAACCCGGACCTTCAAGAATGCCCGATGCCGCCTTCGACCATATAGCACGTGCATTCGAATTACGGTCGGCTCCTGAGCCCTTCACCCGAACGTGTGGCGCAGCTATCGTCGACCGCATGATTGATCATGTGCGCGACCTGGCGTCTGTACGTGACGCGACCGAACGGCTGCTCAGCGCAGCGGCGAAATTGGACAGTGCTGCGGCTGCCGAGCCGTCCCGGCTCCCCGGCTGGACCCGCGGTCACGTGCTCGCACACCTCGCGCGGAACGCGGACGCCCTGGTGAACGTCCTGGCCGGCCGCCCGATGTACGTCAGCGCGGAGGCGCGGGACGCGGACATCGCACGCGACGCCCCGCGGCCGCTGCCCGCGCACCTGGACGACGTGCGGGAGAGCGCGGCCCGCTTCGAGGCGCAGGCCGCCGTCCCCGCCGACTGGTCCCGGACGATCACGATGCGCAATGGAGTGACCGACTCCGCGTCGCGTGTGCCGTTCCGGCGGTGGGTGGAGGTCGAGCTGCACCACGTCGACCTCGGCATCGGCTACGAGCTGGAGGACCTCCCGGAGGAATTCGTGCAGCGGGAGATCACGTTCCTGACGGCACGCTTCTCGGGCAACCCCGACGTGCCGCCCACCTGGATCACGAACGGCACGCACACCTGGAGCACCGGCCGCCGGGGCGACGCCGAGGTCACCGTCTCCGGGTCCGCGCCCGACCTCGTCGGCTGGCTCGCGGGCCGCCGCGACGGCTCCGCGCTGACGGCCGAAGGCGGCCTCCTGCCCGCCCTGCCCCCGCTATAGGCTGACGCACATGACGTACAGCGGAGCGGTGAAGGTCGGCGGGCCCGCGGATGTGCACGAGCTGCCGGACCTGATGATTTCGAAGGTCGCGGTCGGGCCGATGGACAACAACGCCTACCTGTTGCGCTGCCGGGCCACCGGCGAGCAGCTGCTGATCGACGCGGCGAACGACGCCGAGACGCTGCTGACGCTGATCGGTGACGACGGCATCGCGTCCGTCGTCACCACGCATCAGCACGGCGACCACTGGCAGGCTCTCGCCGCCGTCGTCTCGGCGACCCGCGCGAGGACGTACGCGGGCCGCGAGGACGCCGCGGGCATCCCCGTCCCGACGGACGTCCTGGTCGACGACGGCGACACCATCACGGTCGGCCGGGTCACGCTGACCGCGCGCCACCTGGTGGGGCACACCCCGGGCTCGATCGCGCTCGTCTACGACGACCCGCACGGCCACGCGCACGTGTTCACCGGCGACTGCCTCTTCCCGGGCGGCGTCGGCAACACGTGGAAGGACCCGAAGGCCTTCGCGAGCCTCATCGACGACGTCGAGACGAAGATCTTCGGGGCGCTCTCGGACGAGACGTGGGTCTATCCCGGCCACGGCGGCGACACGACGCTCGGTGCCGAGCGGCCGCATCTCGCCGAGTGGCGCGCGCGCGGCTGGTGACCCGCGCACGGCGCCACCTGTGAGGGGTGCGCGTCAGGAGCGGGCGGCGACCAGCGCCGCCACCCGCTCCACCGCGAACGCGTACCCCTGCACGCCGCAGCCCGCGATGACACCGTCGGCGCGCTGCGAGACGTAGCTGTGGTGCCGGAACGCCTCGCGCTGGTGCACGTTGGAGATGTGCACCTCCAACACCGGCATGCCGTCACAGGTGTTGAGCGCGTCCAGGATCGCGACGGACGTGTGGGAGTAGGCCGCGGGGTTGATGACGATGCCCACGTGGTGCTCGCGCGCCTCGTGGATCCAGTCGACCAACTCGCCCTCGTGGTTGCTCTGTCGCAGGTCCACGCTCCCGCCGTGCGCGGCCGCCGCCTTGGCGCACAGGGCCTCGACGTCGGCGAGGGTGTCCGTGCCGTAGATCTCCGGCTGGCGGAGGCCGAGGAGGTTCAGGTTCGGGCCGTTCAGGACCATGATCGGGGCGGTGGCGAGGCTGCGCGTCATAAGGGAGGTCTATCACGCCTCCCGCGCGCGGGAGGGGCCCTAAGTCGGATGCGCTCTCCGTAGCGCCCGCCTACGCTCCCGCCATGATCGTCGAACCCGTGTATCCGCCGAAGCCCTCGCCGGGCGACCGCGTCGCCGTGCTCTCCCCCTCCAGCGGGCTGCCCGAACTCTTCCCGCTCCCCTACGAACTGGGCCTCAAGCGCCTCCGCGAGGAATTCGGCCTGGAACCCGTCGAGTATCCGACGACCCGGAAGATGGGCTCGACGCCGCGCGAGCGGGCCGACGACCTGCACGCTGCGTTCACCGACCCGACCGTCAAGGCGGTCATCGCGAGCATCGGCGGCGACGACCAGATCACCGTGCTGCCGTACCTGGACCGGGAGTTGATCCGCGCGCACCCGAAGCCGTTCTTCGGCTGGAGCGACAACACCAATCTGCTCGCCCACCTGTGGCAGTCCGGCATCGTCGGCTATCACGGCGCGTCCGTCATGTGCGAGCTCGGCCGCCCCGGCGCCATGGCACCGCAGACCGCGGAGTCGCTGCGCGCCGCGCTCTTCACCTCCGGCCCCTACGAACTGCGCCCCGCCGAGCGCTACCGCGACGTCGACCTGCCCTGGGAGGACCCCGCGCTCCTCCTGACGGAACCGCCCACCGAGCCGGGCGGCGGCTGGCTCTGGCACGGGCCCGAGCGGGTCGTGGAGGGCCGCTCCTGGGGCGGCAACCTGGAGATACTCTCCTGGCTCCTGATGGCGGACCGCGAGATCCAGCGGGACCTGTCCGCGTACGACGGCTGCGTCCTGTTCCTGGAGACCTCGGAGGAACTGCCCACCGCCGACGAGGTGTTCCGCATCCTGCGGAACATGGGCGAGCGCGGGCTGCTGCACCGCTTCCCCGCGCTCCTGATGGGCCGCGCCAAGGCCTGGTCCTTCCAGCGCCCCTCGGACGCCGACGGGAAGGCGGCGTACGTCCGCGAGCAGCGCGAGGCCGTCCAGAAGGCGCTCGCCACGTACGCGCCCGAGACCATGGTGGTCTTCGACGTGGATCTCGGGCACACCGACCCACAAGTCGTCATCCCCTATGGGGGAATCGTGCGGGTCGACGGCCCGGCACGCCGCATCACCGTGACCTACTAGCCGTGATCCAGTAGCCGGCCATCGCGAGGCGGTCGCCATGCGTTACGGGTCGTGACTGTGGGTAGTTGATCCGGCATGCGCAACACGAAGCCGCCGAAGCCGGCACGTCCGACCGCACCGCCGTCACTGCCGCGGCTCGCGGCCGCCTCGCTCGCCGGGACCGCCATCGAGTTCTACGACTTCTTCATCTACGGAACGGCCGCCGCGCTGGTCCTGGGCCCGCTGTTCTTCCCCACCTTCTCGCCGCTCGCGGGCACGCTCGCCGCCTTCGCGACCTTCGGAGTGGGCTTCGTCGCACGGCCCCTCGGCTCCGTCCTCTTCGGGCACATCGGCGACCGGCACGGACGGCGGCCCGTGCTCATCGTGTCGCTGCTGCTCACCGGGGTCGCCACGGTCGCGGTCGGCTGCGTACCGACGTACGGGTCGATCGGGGTCGCCGCTCCGGTGCTGCTCCTCGTCCTGCGGTTCCTCCAGGGGCTCGGCCTCGGGGGCGAGTGGGGCGGTGCCGTGCTGCTGACCGCGGAGCACGCGCCGCCCGAGCGGCGCGGCCTGTGGGCGAGCTTCCCGCAGGTCGGCCCCTCGATCGGGTTCCTGCTGGCCAACGGCGTCATGCTCGCCCTGTCGGCGACGCTCACCGACGCGCAGTTCGCGGCCTGGGGGTGGCGCGTGCCGTTCTGGGCGGCGGGGCTGCTCGTGGTGGCGGGTCTCGCGCTGCGCTCCTCCCTCGCGGAGAGCCCGGACTTCCTGCGCCTGCGTGAGCACGCGCGCGTGCCGCTCGCCGAAGTGGTGCGCGGACACTGGCGGCTCGTACTTCTGACGGCGGGCGCGCTCGCCGTCGGGTACGCGGTGTTCTACGCCGTGACCACCTGGTCCCTCTCGTACGGCGTGGAGCGGCTCGGCGTCAGCCGCACGGTCATGCTGGCCTGCGTCATGGCGGCGGTCCTCGTGAAGGGCGCCCTGACGCCGGTGGCGGCCGTGCTCGGCGACCGGTACGGACGGCGGCCGCTGTGCCTGCTCGGGTGTGCCGCGTCGGCCCTGTGGATGTTCCCGATGGTCGCTCTGCTCTCGACCGGGGAGCCGCTGCTGATGTTCACCGGCTTCCTGGTGGCGATGCTCTCGTTCATCACGATGTTCTCGGTGATCGGCGCGTATCTGCCGGAGCTGTACGAGCCCCGGGTGCGCTGCACCGGCGCCGCGGTCGGCTACAACCTCGGCGGGGTGCTCGGGGGCGCGCTCACCCCGATCGTCGCGACGGCGGCGGCGCAGGGGGACGGGAAGCCGTGGGGTGTGGCCGCGTACCTGTCGGGCATCGCGCTGCTGAGCCTCGGCTGTTTCGCGCTGCTTCCGGAGACACGGCCGGCCGTGAGCACCGAGCCGGCGCCCGCTACGGGGTGACCGCGAGCTCCAGGAACGCCGCGAACAGCACCAGGTGGACGCCGCCCTGCAACGGTGTGGCGCGCCCGGGTACGACCGTGAGCGTCCCGACGATCACGGTGAGCGCGAGCAGCACCATGTGGGTCGAGCTCAGTCCGAGGACGAGTGGTCCCGACAGCCACACGGACGCGACGGCGACGGCCGGGATGGTCAGCCCGATGCTGGCCATGGCCGAGCCGAGGGCGAGGTTCAGGCTGGTCTGCACGCGGTCGCGGCGGGTGGCGCGCACGGCCGCGATGGTCTCCGGGAGCAGCACGAGCAGCGCGATGACCACGCCGACGACGGCGTGCGGCATGCCGGCGCTCTCCACGCCGGACTCGATCGTCGGGGAGACGCCCTTGGCCAGACCCACCACCCCGATCAGCGCCAGTGCGAGCAGCACGAGGCTCAGCAGCGCCGCCCGCGCCGAGGGGCCCCCGCCGTGGCCGTCGGTGTCGATGACCTCGCCCTGCTTGGTGAGGGGCAGGAAGTATTCGCGGTGCCGCACGGTCTGGGTGGTGACGAAGATGCCGTAGAGGACGAGGGAGGCGACCGCGGCGAAGGTCAGCTGGGCCGTGGAGAACTCGGGGCCCTGTTTGGTGGTGGTGAACGTCGGCAGGACCAGGCAGAGCGTGGCCAGGGTCGCGACGGTGGCGAGGGCGGCGCCGGTGCCCTCGGGGTTGAAGACGGCGGTGCGGTGGCGCAGCGCGCCGACCAGGAGGCAGAGTCCGACGATGCCGTTGCAGGTGATCATCACGGCGGCGAAGACGGTGTCGCGGGCGAGCGTGGAGCTCTTGTCGCCGCCGTCGGCCATGAGGGTGACGATGAGGGCCACCTCGATGATCGTCACCGCGACGGCGAGGACGAGCGAGCCGAAGGGTTCGCCGACGCGGTGCGCGATCACCTCGGCGTGGTGGACGGCGGCGAGCACCGCCCCGGCGAGGACCAGGGTGACCACGGCGACGACCGGTCCCGGCAGGTCCCGCCCCCAGGTGAGCGCGAGGAGAACGATCGCGAGGACCGGCACCACGGCCGTCCACTGCATGCCGAGCGCCCGGAGCCGAGTGACCATGACTCGATGCTGCCCCGGGCGCCTGGGTGTCGCTACTCGGTGTCTCCCGCCCCGCACCGGGCGGGAGAACCGGCCGTCAGGCCTTGATCAGGCCTCGACGCTGTCCTTCCGGGCGTCGTCCGCGGCCTCGGCCGCGGCCTGCCGCTCCTGCTTCCTGGAGGCGATGAGGCTGGTGATCGTCGTGATCACCAGGACGCCGCAGATGACGCCGAGCGAGACCGGGATGGAGATCTCGGGGACATGCACCCCGTTCTCGTGGAGGGCGTGCAGGACGAGCTTGACGCCGATGAAGCCGAGGATCACCGACAGGCCGTAGCTGAGGTGGACCAGCTTCCTGAGCAGGCCGCCGATGAGGAAGTACAGCTGCCGCAGTCCCATGAGGGCGAAGGCGTTGGCGGTGAAGACGATGTACGGGTCCTGGGTGAGGCCGAAGATCGCGGGGATGGAGTCCATCGCGAAGAGCACGTCGGTGGTGCCGATGGCGAGCATGACGACCATGAGGGGCGTCATGATCTTCTTGCCGTTCTTCCGGACGAACAGCTTCGTGCCCTCGTACCGGTCGGAGACGCCGAACTTCTTCTCGATGGACTTCAGGAGGCGGTTCTCCTCCCAGTCCTCTTCCTCCTCGTCGGCACGCGCCTCCTGGATGAGCTTCCAGGCGGTGTAGATCAGGAACGCGCCGAAGATGTAGAAGACCCAGGAGAAGTTGGCGATGACCGCGGCGCCGGCGGCGATGAAGATCGCGCGCAGGACCAGCGCTATCAGCACACCGAACAGCAGCACACGCTGCTGAAGATGGCTCGGCACCGAGAACTTCGCCATGATCAGGATGAAGACGAAGAGGTTGTCGACGGAGAGCGACTTCTCGGTGATGAAGCCCGCGAAGAACTCGCCGGACGCCTGGCTCTCACCGGCGATCAGCAGGCCGAGGCCGAAGAGCGCCGCGAGGACGATCCAGACGACCGTCCAGACTCCGGCTTCCTTGATCGATACGTCGTGGGGCTTGCGCCCGATGAAGAAGTCGACCGCGATCAGGGCACACAGACCGAGAACGGTCGTCACCCATATGGTCATTGAAACGTCCACTGCGCCTCCGGCTTCGTACGGCTACTGATCAGCGTCGTCGCTGCCGGAGGTCTCTTCCACCCGAGGCGGTCACCGCCATGGATCGGGCCGACGCCCCGGGACCGATGGCGGTCCGTATTGACGGGTACGTCGCAGCCGGGAGTACTCCCCTCCGCTGGCACCAGAGTACGCGAAACACCAAGCGTTGGTAAAGAAGACGGCAAACAGAAACCAAAATGCCTGGTCGGTGGGGTGCAAAAGTCGCTTTGCCGTCAACGCCCGCCGTTGCGCCGGGCCGTGGCGACCTGTTCGAGGAGCCGCCGCAGGATCTGGCTGCCGTGCGGGACGACCGGTGGTTCGTACGTCCACGCGTGACCGACCCACGGGTCGGCGAGGTGGTCGTCGGGGACCGGCGTCAGCCGCAGGAGCCCGCGCCACAGGGGGTCGAGCAGCGGGCCGTACTCGGCGGCGTCCTCACGGTCGGCGACCATCATGAGGTGCACGCCGACGGCCGGACCCTCGTCCGCGAGGTAGCGCAGTTGGGTCACGGCACGGTCGTCGAAGCCGTGCGGGAAGTCGTTGACGATCAGGAGCTGCTCGGCGGTGTCCAGGTCCGGGGGCAGCGCGTCGGCGGCACCGCCGCGCACCGCCATCTGCACCAGGTCGACGCGCTGGGTGAGCCTGGCGAGCACCTCGGAGACGCCGGCCGCGCCGGAGGCCGGGGGTCCGGCGAGCACACCGGCCGTCACCAGCGGCGCGAGAGCGGGCGCGGCGGCGCCCGCCGCGTCGATGACGTGGACCTGGAACTCGTTCGCCGGATAGGCCGCGAGCAGCCGGGCCGCGTGCGAGACCGCGGTGTCGACGGCCAGCCGCCGCAGCTCGGTCGAGTCGGTGGCGTGGTTGGTCAGGGCCTTGCCGCTGTCGATCCACAGGCCCCGCTCCAGGGGCAGCCGGACGAGCAGCGGGATGCGCAGGCCGACGCGCTCGGGCAGGTGCAGATCGCCGAGGCGCAGCGCCATCGGGATCTCCATGGGCGCGCGGTAGGCGTGCCAGACGGGGCTGTGCCACGCCGCGTACGCCGGGGGGAGGGCGGGCTCGACGACCTCAGCCTCGGCGGCGAGTTGGGCCAGGTCGCGGTCGAGGGCGGCCCTGGCCCGGTCGACGAGGTCGGCGTGCCGGGCACGGGCGGCCTCGCGAGCGGGGTCGGCCGCGCCGCCGATGCGGCTGCGCGGGTCGGAGAGGACCTTGTCGAGCTCCTGCTCCATGCGGGAGTCGGCGAAGTCGACGGCGCTCCGGTACGCCGCCGTGGTGCGGGCCAGGTCTTCGAACATCCCCCACACCTGGTTGTAGAGCCGCTCCTCCAAGGACCAACCGGTGGCGTCCCCGGCGACCGGCTGGGCGGCCTGCCCTGGCTGGGCGGGGGGCACGGCGGGCGGGGGCGGCGGGGGCGCGGCGGCCGGCCGTCGTGCCGGGTGGGTGTAGTCGACGGGGGCGGCGGGCGCGGTGGCCGTCCGGTCCGCGGCGGCCCGGTCCTGGGGCGTCGAGGTCCGCTCCGGGGCCGCCGGGCCCTGCGGCGCACGGTCGGTGGCGGTCGGGCCCTGCGGTGAGGTGCGCACACGGGTGTCGGTGGGGCGGGGCGGCGGCGCCGCGACCGAGCGGGCCAGGCCCTGGGCCACGGCGTCGTTGATCGCGCCTGCCAGCTCGCGGGCCTGGGGCAGGCCCTGGTCGGTGAGCATCTCGGCGAGGCCCGCCGCGTACCCCTGGCCGATGGCGCGGACCTTCCAGGCGGCCTCGCGGCGGTAGAGCTCCAGGGCGACGACGGCGGACTCGGCGTCCAGGTCGGTGATGGTGTAGCTGGCGATCTCGGTGCCGTCGAGCCCGGTGACCGCCACGAAGGGGGCGGCGAGGGCGCGGAAGCTGCCCGGGACTCCGGCGCCGACGGGCAGCGCCAGCAGGACGCTGACGCGGTGGACGGCGTCCGGCAGGGCGTCGAGGTCGACGGCGAGGCGGTGATCGGCCGCCGCCTGCTTCGAGACCTCCAGGCCCGGCAGGGTGGGCGAGCCCGGGTGGGCCACCCACTCCACGCCGCGGACCCTGCCGCGGTCGTCGCCGAGCGTGGCGCCCGCCACGACCGGCAGGCCGGCCGACACGCGGATCTCCAGGCGGGTCGCGGGAAGCGGGTGGTTCTGCCCCCGCACCAGCTCGGCCGTCATCGCGTTCGTTCCCCCTCGTACGTACGGATGGTGCTCACATGCGGGTTGGGCTCACATGCGGATGGTGCTCACCGCGGACGGCGCCTACAGGTGCGGCAGGATCGACGGCATCAGGTCCTGGAAGGTGCGGCCGTTGGCCGGGGTGCCGATGGCCGTCATCTGCCAGCCGCTGCCCGCGCGGTGCACCTTCGCCATGATCTGCGCGGTGTACTGCCCGCCGCCGTCGAGGGTGTAGCGGGCGAGCTCCTGGCCGTTGGTCTCGTCGACCAGGCGGCAGAACGCGTTCTGCACCTCCTGGAAGGTCTGGCCGGTGAAGGAGTTCACCGTGAAGACGATCTGGTCGATGTGGACGGGGACCCGCTGGAGGTCGACGAGGATCGCCTCGTCGTCCCCGCCCTGGCCGACGCCGCCCACGAGGTTGTCCCCGGTGTGCCGCACCGAGCCGTCGTCGCTGACCAGATGCCGGAAGAAGACCACGTCCACCGGCTGCTTGTCCGCGAACAGCACCGCCGAGGCGTCCAGGTCGACCTCGCGGGTGCGCGAGCCGAACAGGCCGCGGCGCGGGGCCGCCTGCCACCCGAGTCCCATGCGCACCGCGGACAGGGCGCCCCCGTCGTCCTTCTGCAGGCTGATGGCCTGACCCTTGGTCATATTGACCGTCACGCGCTGTCCCCTCTCGTACTGCCTGGGCAACCGCCTCTTGCGGTTGCCCAGCACCTTATGCAGGCCGACCTGCGGAGCAGCACCGCGGGCCGCACTTTGTGGCGGTCTTGCAACAGACCGGGCAGTACGCCCTCTCCCCTCCCCCGGGCTGCTCTCTAGGCCTGTCCCGCCTCCCTCATCTGGCGCAGCTCCTTCTTCATCTCGGACACCTCGTCGCGCAGCCGGGCGGCGATCTCGAACTGAAGGTCGGCGGCGGCCGCGCGCATGCGCTCGGTCATCTCCTCGATCTGCTCGGCCAGCTCGGCCGCGGGGCGGGCGGTCGGGACGGTCTCCGCGCCCTTCTTGCCCCTGGCCTTCCCCTTGGCGGACGCGGTCGCCTCGCCGCCGAGCGAGGGCACCGGGGCCTTGGCGCCCTTGCCCGCCTTGGGCTTGCGGTAGTCGGAGCCGAGGAGCTGCTCGGTGTCGACTTCCTCGCGGGCGATCTGCGACACGATGTCGTTGATCTTCTTGCGGAGGGGCTGCGGATCGATGCCCTTCTCCTTGTTGTACGCGATCTGCTTCTCCCGGCGCCGGTTGGTCTCGTCGATGGCCTTCTCCATCGCCGGGGTGATCTTGTCGGCGTACATGTGGACCTGGCCCGATACGTTGCGCGCGGCGCGGCCGATGGTCTGGATCAGGGAGGTCCCGGAGCGCAGGAAGCCCTCCTTGTCGGCGTCGAGGATCGCCACCAGGGAGACCTCGGGCAGGTCGAGGCCCTCGCGCAGGAGGTTGATGCCGACCAGGACGTCGTACTCACCGGCGCGCAGCTCGCGCAGGAGCTCCACGCGGCGCAGCGTGTCGACGTCGCTGTGGAGGTAGCGGACCTGGATGCCGAGCTCCAGGAAGTAGTCCGTGAGGTCCTCGGCCATCTTCTTGGTGAGCGTGGTGACCAGGACACGCTCGTCCTTCTCGGTGCGCAGCCGGATCTCGTGCACCAGGTCGTCGATCTGGCCCTCGGTGGGCTTGACGACGACCTCGGGGTCGACGAGGCCGGTGGGGCGGATGATCTGCTCGACGAAGCCGTCGCCGCGCGAGAGCTCGTACTTCCCCGGGGTGGCCGAGAGGTAGACCGTCTGGCCGATGCGGCCGAGGAATTCCTCCCACTTCAGCGGGCGGTTGTCCAGTGCGGACGGCAGCCGGAAGCCGTGGTCGACGAGGGTGCGCTTGCGGGAGGCGTCGCCCTCGTACATCGCGCCGATCTGCGGGACCGTGACGTGCGACTCGTCGAGGACGAGGAGGAAGTCCTCGGGGAAGTAGTCCAGGAGGGTGTTGGGGGCGGTGCCGGGGGCGCGGTCGTCGAAGTGCATCGAGTAGTTCTCGACGCCGGAGCAGGAGCCGATCTGGCGGAGCATCTCCAGGTCGTACGTGGTGCGCATGCGCAGGCGCTGGGCCTCCAGCATCTTGCCCTGCTTCTCCAGCTCGGCGAGGCGCTCGGTGAGCTCCTTCTCGATGCCGTTGACCGCCTTTTCCAGGCGCTCGGGGCCCGCTACGTAGTGGGACGCCGGGAAGACGTACAGGTGGTCGTCGTCGCTGATGACCTCGCCGGTGAGCGGGTGGAGGGTGGAGAGCGCCTCGATCTCGTCGCCGAACATCTCGATGCGGACGGCCAGCTCTTCGTAGACCGGGAAGATCTCGATGGTGTCGCCGCGGACGCGGAAGGTGCCGCGGGTGAACGCCAGGTCGTTGCGCGTGTACTGGATGTCGACGAAGCGGCGCAGGAGCTGGTCGCGGTCGATCTCGTCGCCGACCTTGAGCGGGACCATCCGGTCCACGTACTCCTGCGGGGTGCCGAGGCCGTAGATGCAGGAGACGGAGGCGACCACGACCACGTCGCGGCGGGTCAGCAGCGAGTTCGTCGCGGAGTGGCGCAGGCGCTCGACCTCCTCGTTGATCGAGGAGTCCTTTTCGATGTAGGTGTCGGACTGCGGGACGTACGCCTCGGGCTGGTAGTAGTCGTAGTACGAGACGAAGTATTCCACCGCGTTGTTCGGCAGGAGCTCGCGGAATTCGTTCGCCAGCTGGGCGGCCAGCGTTTTGTTCGGCGCCATGACGAGGGTGGGGCGCTGGAGCTTCTCGATCATCCACGCGGTGGTGGCCGACTTGCCGGTGCCGGTCGCGCCGAGGAGGACGACATCCTTCTCACCTGCGCGGATGCGGCGGTCCAGCTCGGCGATGGCCGCCGGCTGGTCGCCACTGGGCTGGTACGGACTGACGACCTCGAAAGGTGCCACCGTGCGTTCGATCTTGGATACGGGCCGCATGGAATCAACCGTACGACCCCGCACTGACAACCGGGCCGGATCGGCCGCCCGGCGGCGGCCGGGTCAGCGGTGGCGCGCCCCGCTCACCAGCTCTGCGGGGACCGGGAGCCGGGGCGGGTGCGGGACCTCGGCCGGGTCCGGCGGCGGGCGGGCACGTGCCGGTCGCCCGGGCGCGGGACGGGGTAGGACTGCCGGGCGCGGCCGCCGTTCGCGGGGTTCCTGACCTCCGCCTGGCCGCCCATCACCATGAGCGGGTCGAACATCACGATCACGCCCGCGAGGAGCAGGAAGGCGAGCGGCCCGATCATCATGGGCGCGAGTATCTCGGCGGGCGAGTCGCCGGGCGGCGTGGCGCCCGACTCGTGCAGATGGACGCTGAGCCCCGCCATGCCCATGTAGTGCATGCCGCTCACGGCCAGGCCCATGACGAGGCTGGCGCCGAGGCTCCACAGGATTCCCCTGACCTGTCCCGCCGCCCAGAGCGCGGCGGTGGCGGCGGCCATGGCGATCACCACGGAGGCGGCGACGGTCAGGGTGTCGTACTCCAGCGTCCCGCGAAGACGCATACCGGCCATTCCCAGATAGTGCATCGAGGCGATGCCGAGGCCCGTGATCGTTCCGCCGGTGAAGAGGGCGGTGCCCGTGGCTCCGCGGTAGCCGACGATGAAGATGCCGATGCCGACCATGACGATGGCGACGGCGAGACTCGCGAAGGTCAGCGCCTTGTCGTAGTGGATCGGGGCCTCCTCCACGGTGAACCCCATCATCGCCACGAAGTGCATGGTCCAGATGCCGGAGCCGATCGCGGCCGAGCCGAGCGCGAGCCAGCCGGGCCGCCAGGAGTGCGCGACGAGCAGCGATCTGGTCGTGCAGCGCAGGCCGAGCGCGCCCCCGAGGCAGGCCATGAGATAGGCCACCACCGGTGTGACGACTCCGTAGCTGAACCCGTCGACCGTGCCCTGCATGCGCGGTAGCCCTTCCGCTTTTCGTGCCTAAATGCAATGAAACGTCCCATTTACCCCCTACCGTCGGCCATGTGAAAGACCGTCGGCTGAGGCAGAGAGTAAAGCTCACGCCGGGACGTTCGAACGATTTTCCGGCAAAGAATCGCTTTCCCCACGCGCGGGGTCCTCGTCTTTGATGACTCCGTTCAACCTGTGGCCATCCTGCACCTGTTTCCCGTTGGCAGAGGACTGTCACTCTCGACCGGTCCGCGATCACACGACGCGAGGAGTACCCGTGTACGCACGTGCTGCCGCCGCCACCGCCGCCCTCCTGGGGGCCGGTGCGCTCGTCCTCCCCACCGCCACCGCCACCGCGCAGCCCCGCACGGCCACCACGGAATCGAGCTCCGCCTGGCACGACAGCCCGCTGGTCGTCGCCCACCGGGGTGCCTCCGCCTACGCTCCGGAGAACACCCTCGCGGCCATCGACAAGGCCCGTGCCATGGGGTTCCGCTGGGTCGAGAACGACGTCCAGCGGACCAAGGACGGCGAGCTGGTGATCATGCATGACGACACCCTGAAGCGGACCACCAACGTCGAGGAGGTCTTCCCCGACCGCGCTCCGTGGAAGGTCGCGGACTTCACAGCGGCGGAGATAGCGAAACTCGACGCGGGCAGCTGGTTCGGACCGGAGTTCGCCGGTGAACGCGTACCGACCCTGAAGCAGTACATGCGGCGGGTGTCGCACAACCACCAGAAGCTGGTCTTCGAGTTCAAGAAGCCGGAGCTGTACCCGGGGATCGAGAAGCAGGGCCTTCAGGTGCTGCGCAAGGAGGGCTGGCTCGACCGGCACCACGTCAAGAACAAGCTGGTCATCCAGAGCTTCAGCGCGGACAGCGTGAAGACGGTGCACAAGCTGCGGCCCGATGTGAAGACCGGCTTCCTCGGCACCCCCTCGGTCGCCGAGCTGCCCGCCTACGCGCGGTTCGCCGACCAGATCAACTCGACGCACACGTCCATCTCGGCCGCCTACGTCTCCGCGATCCACACGCTCGACGGCCCGCACGGCAAGCCGCTGGAGATCTTCACGTGGACCGTCAACGACGCGCCGGGCGCGGTGCGCGCGGCGGCCTTCGGCGTGGACGGCATCATCACCAACAAGCCCGACGTCGTGCGCAAGGCCCTGGGCGACGACTGACGGACCACCCTGCGCCGGCGTCCGGCCGCGTTGTCAGTGGCCGGACGTACGGTGGTCGACATGAACGCCACTGCGCAGGACCGGCGCGCGGCCGTGTGGGCCGTCGTCGACAGCGACATCGGTCCACTGCTGCTCGCCGCGACCGGCGAGGGGCTCGCCACCGTGGCCTTCCACGCCACCGAGGCGGTGCGCGACACCACTGTGGACCGGCTCGGCTCCCGCCTGGGCGCCGAGCCGGTCCACGCGCCGGACTCCCCCCTGCTCACCGAGCCGATACGCAGGCTCGCGGCCTACTTCGCCGGCGAGCTGCGCGACTTCGGGCTGCCGCTCGACTGGTCGCTGATATCCGGCTTCAACCGCCAGGTGCTGCGCGAGCTCGCCACCGGCGTGCCGTACGGCACCGTGGTGGGGTACGGCGACCTCGCCCGCCGGGTCGGCAGTCCCGGCGCGGCCCAGGCCGTGGGCATCGCGATGGGTGCCAACCCGCTGCCGGTCGTGGTGCCGTGCCACCGCGTGGTGGAGAGCGACGGCGGCATCGGCGGTTTCGGCGGCGGCCTGGAGACCAAGCGGCAGCTGCTGGCCCTGGAGGGCGTGCTGCCGCAGCCGCTGTTCTGAGAACTCCCCATTGGGAGCTCCCGTTTCGTGTGCGGGAACGCCCTGGCACACTGCGTCAGTGACTTCGACCCTCGACGCGCCTGACATACCGGGGCCGGAGGCGCTGCCCGCCCTCCGCCGCCGTACGAACGCGGTACTGATCGCCAGTCAGATACTGGGCGGGCTCGGAGTGCCCATCGGCATCGCCCTGGCTCCGATGCTGGCCACCGACGTGAGCGGCACGGAGGCGCTGTCCGGTCTCGCGCCGACCGCCTCCGTGGCGGGCACGGCCCTGCTGTCGCTGCCGCTCGCCGCGCTGATGAACTCGCGCGGGCGGCGCGCCGGGCTCGTCCTCGCGTATGCGATCGGCGCGCTGGGCGCGGGGATCGTCGTGCTCGCCTCGGTCGTCGGGAGCTTCGCCCTGCTGCTGCTCGGCATGGCGGCCTTCGGGGCGGGCTCGCTGGCCACCTTGCAGGCGCGGTTCGCCGCGGCCGACCTCGCCGAGCCCGACCGGCGCGGCCGGGCGATCTCCCACGTCATCTGGGCCACCACCATCGGCTCCGTGCTCGGCCCGAACATCTCCGCGCCCGCGAGCCGGGTCTTCACCGACACCTCCATCCCCGAGGAGGCAGGGCCCTTCCTCTTCGCCGCCGGGATCTTCGCGGTCGCCGCCCTGATGGTGGCGGTGCTGCTCCGTCCCGACCCGCTGCTCACCGCCCGCGCGCTCGCCCCGCAGGAGAGCGGGACCGCGCAGAGCCGCTCGCTGAAGGCCGGCATCGCCGCCGTGGCCGCGTCGCCCATGGCCCGGCTCGCCCTGGTGACGGTGGCCGCGTCGCACACGGTGATGGTCTCGATCATGGTGATGACCCCGGTCGACCTGGGCCACCACGGCGCGAGTCTCCAACTGATCGGCCTGGTCATCAGCGGCCACATCGCGGGCATGTACGCGTTCTCGCCGGTGATGGGCTGGCTCGCGGACCGGTTCGGCAGGCTCTCCGTGATCGGGCTCGCGGTGGGGCTGCTGTGCTGTGCCGCGCTGCTCGCCGGCACGGCGGGGCCCAGCCACGGCCGGACCGCCGCCGGGCTCTTCCTGCTGGGCCTCGGCTGGTCCGCGGGGCTGGTCGCCGGCTCCGCGCTGCTCACCGACTCGGTGCCGCAGCCCGCCCGGGCCGCCGTGCAGGGCCTGTCGGACCTTACGATGAACGCGGCGGCGGGCATCGGTGGCGCCGCCGCCGGCCTCGTCGTGGCACGGGCGAGCTACGGCTGGCTCAACCTCATCGGCGTCTGCGTACTGCTGCCGATGGCCGCGCTCGCCGTCCGCAGGGCGGTCAAGAAGACCTGACCGCGCCCTCATGCCGGGTGGTCACGGAAGCGTGATGTGGTACGCCTTCCGCAGCGTCTCGTGCACGGTCCAGGTGGTGCGGTCGCCCTCGCGCAGCACGGCGGCGTCACCCGGCCCGATCTCCAGGGTGTCGCCGCCCTCGACCTCGACGGTGGCGCGGCCGCTGACGACCACGAACAGCTCGTTGGCCTCGGTGTCCGTGACCACGCCCGGCGTGATCTGCCAGATGCCGCGCAGCTGCTTGCCGTCGGCGGACTCCCACAGCACCTTGCCGGTCACCACCGGGTCGCCGGAGACGATCTGGGCCGGGTCCAGCGGCTCGGCCACCAGCTCGACATCCGGAATGTGCACGGCAAAAGACGAAACGGTTTGATCATTCGTGGTCATGGCCGGTCACCCTAGCCGGGGCCCGGGACACCGCTCCCGGGCGGGGCTTTGAGAGCGGGGTACGACAGCGATGGTTTGACGGGACGCGCCGCCCGCCAGGGATGAGGGGAGACCCGACAGGCAGGAGGCAGGCCCGTGCTGGTGGTGTCCGACGAGGTGCAGACGGCTGTCGCGGAGCGACGACCCGTGGTGGCCCTGGAGTCCACGATCATCGCGCACGGCCTGCCGCGCCCGCGCAATCTCCAGGTGGCCGAGGAACTCGAAGCGGTCGTACGGGACGAGGGCGCCGTGCCCGCGACGGTCGCCGTACTGGACGGGAGGCCCCGGGTCGGCCTGGACAAGGGGCAGCTGGACCGGGTCGCGAACGAGGACGGCATCCGCAAACTGGGCCACCGCGATCTGGCGCTCGCCGTCGCGACGGGCGCGAGCGGGGCGACGACGGTCTCGGCGACGGCGCTGCTCGCCGCGCGCGCGGGCGTACGCGTGTTCGCCACGGGCGGGCTCGGCGGAGTGCACCGGCAGTGGACGCAGTCGCAGGACGAGTCGGCGGACCTGGGCCTGCTCGCCCGCACGCGGCTCACGGTGGTGTGCGCGGGCGTGAAGTCGATATTGGACGTCGGGGCGACACTGGAGCGCCTGGAGACGCTGGGCGTCGCCGTGGCGGGGTTCGGGACCGACCGCTTTCCGGGCTTCTACCTCGCCGACTCCGGGCACCCGGTGGAGTGGACGCTGCGCACGCCCGGCGAGGTCGCCGAGGTGATGCGGGCCCAGGACGCGCTGGGCGGGCCGGAGTCGGCGCTGATCGTGGCCAACCCGGTGCCGCGGGACGAGCAGCTCGATCCATCGCTCCACGCGCGCGTGCTCACCGAGGCGCTGGAGGCGTGCGAGGAGCGGGGCATCACGGGGCAGGCGGTGACGCCGTTCCTGCTGGGCGAGTTGGTGCGGCGCACCGGGGGCGCGTCGCTGGAGGCCAACCTCGCGGCCGTCCGCGGCAACGTCGGGCTCGCGGGGCGGATCGCGACGGCCTGGGCCGGGCGGAGCCGGTGAGGGAGCGGGCGACCGTGCCCCCGGGCTCCGGTGGCCTGCTGGTCGTCGGGGACGTCGTCACGGACGTCGTGGCCCGGCACCGTACGGCGCTGGCACCCGGCACCGACACGGCCGCCGCCATCCGCACCGTGCCCGGCGGCGCGGGCGCCAACGTGGCGTGCTGGGCGGCACATCGGGGCTGCCCCGACGTACGGCTGCTCGGGCGGGTGGGCGCCGACTCCGCGGCGTGGCACGAGGCCGCGCTCACGCGCGCGGGGGTGCGGCCCCGGCTGGTCGTCGATGCGCAGGCGCCCACGGGGACGGTGATCTGTCTGGTGGACGGGGGCGCCGCGGCCGAGCGGACGTTCCTCACGGACAGCGGTGCCGCGCTGCGGCTCTCTCCCGCCGACTGGTCCCCCGGCCTCCTCGACGGCGTGGCGCTGCTGCATCTGTCCGGCTACCTGTTCTTCGCCGACCCCGGCCGGGCGGCGGCCCGCTCGGCCCTCGTGGCGGCGCACGCGCGCGGGGTGCCGGTGACCGTGGACCCGGCGTCGGCGGGGTTCCTCGCGGAGACCGGGGTGGAGCGGTTCCTCTCGGCGGTGGACGGGGTGGCCGTGCTGCTGCCGAGCCGGGACGAGGCGGAGCTGCTCACCGGGCTCGCCGACCCGGCGGACGCGGCGTCGAAGCTGAGCCACCGGTTTCCGGCCGTGGTGGTCAAGCTGGGCGCCGAAGGGGCGCTGGTGGCGCGGGACGGACGGGTGCTGGTCCGCGTTCCGGCGGTGCCCGCGCGCGTGTGCGACACGACGGGGGCCGGCGACGCGTTCACCGGCGCGTTCCTCGCGGCGCGGCTCGACGGGGCGGAGCTGGGCGAGGCGGCGGCGGAGGGGTGCCGGGCGGGGGCGCGGGCAGTGGAACTGGTCGGCGGCAGACCACCGGCCCCACCGTCGCCGACGTGACATCCGTCGCGCCCTCCGCAGGGGTTACTCCGGCCACGCCTCCGCAGGGGCTGCCCCGCCCACGCCTCCGCAGGGGCTGCTCCGTCCGCGCCTCCGCAAGGGCGGCCCCGGCCACGCCTCCGCAGGAGCTATCCCCCCCCTCCGCGCCCCCGCAGGCGCCGCTCCGCCCACACCCCCCGCAGGCGTTGCCCCGTCCACACCCCCGCAAGGGCCGCCCCGCCCACGCCTCCGCAAGGGCGGCCCCGGCCACGCCTCCGCGAGGGCGGCCCCGGCCACGCCTCCGCAGGAGCTGTCCCCCCTCCGCGCCCCCGCAGGCGTTGCCCCGTCCACACCCCCGCAAGGGCCGCCCCGCCCACGCCCCCGCAGGCGTCGCTCCGCTCGCGCCTCCGCAGGGGTCGCCCCGCCCACACCGACTAAGCCTTCCTCCCCCACGTAGAAATCAGTGGCGGGGCCGCCACATCCAGGGTGCCTGTCGCGATGTCGGTCAGGTACCGGTCGATGTCCTCGGGTGTGGCCAGGCCCGAGGCGGTCAGTTCGGGGCGGAGTTGCTGGAGCGTGGCGGTCTCCAGGGCCGCGGAGGCCGGTGAGGCGAGCGGAAAATACGCGTCGGCCTCGACCTGGCGCAGGCCCGCCTCGCGCAGCAGCCGGGGCAGCCTGCGCCCGTACGCCACGTCGGCGCCGCGCTCCGCGAGCAGTGCGCACACCGCGCGGCGCACCCGGTTCGCCGCCTCCTCGGCGGTGCCGTGCTCGTCGGGGCAGGCGAGCGGCTGGAGCGCCGGGTCGGGCTCCTCGACGAGGAGTCTGCCGCCTGGCCGCAGCGCCCTGTGCATCGACGCCAGGGCCCGCTCACGGTCGGCGACGTCGGCCAGGACGAGCCGGGCGTGCACGAGGTCGAAGCCCCCTGCGGGCGGCGGGTCGACGGCGACGTCGTGGATGCGCACTTCGAGGGGTGCGCGCGCCGCCCGCGTCTGCCACGACGTGTCGATGTCGGTCGCGAGGACCCGGCCGGTGGGACCGACGCGCCTGGCGAGCCAGGAGATCACGGAGGTGCCGCCCGCCCCGACCTCCCAGCAGCGCCAGCCCGGCCCGATGCCGAGGCGTTCGATGTGCGCGAAGGTCGTGGGGTCGAAGAGGGCGGCGAAGGCGTCGGAGCGGGACCGCGCCTCGCAGGGGCGGGAGACGGAGAGCTGCCGGTGCTCGGCGAGCTGTCTCGGGCCGGAGTACCGCCGGGGGTCGAGGAGATGACCGTCGATGTGCGTCATGCCGCGATCATCCCAGTTGTCCCGCTTGCTCCCGGTAGGCAGAACCGGTCAATCCGGAACGGAGCACTCCGTTCCCACAGGCCTTGGCGGGCGGCCGGACGGTGCTGACAGACTGGCACGCCAAGTCGTCACTGCGAGGAGCCCCTATGTCGATGGCAGGCAATCTGCGAAAGGTCGGGAACCTGCGCAAGGTCGGCGGCCTGCGCAGAGTCGGCGGCCTGCGAAAGGTCGCGCGCCTGGCCCGCCGCGGGACCCGCGTCGACCTGAGCCACCCGGCCCGCTCTCCGCTGGGTTCGTCGGTGGTCAACTGCGTGACGTACCGGGAAGGGGTGCGCGAGCCGCAGGGCCGTGATCTGGTCGAGTCGGTGGAGCGGATCCGCAAGTCCGGGGACGGCTTCGTCTGGCTGGGGCTGCACGAGCCGACGGAGGACGAGTTCGCCGACATCGCCGACCTCTTCGGACTGCATCCGCTCGCGGTGGAGGACGCGGTGCACGCGCACCAGCGGCCCAAGGTGGAGCGGTACGACCAGACGCTGTTCGCCGTGTTCAAAACCGTCTGTTACGTGGAGCACGGCGAGCTGACCGCGACCAGCGAGGTGGTGGACACCGGCGAGATCATGGTCTTCGTGGGCCGGGACTTCGTCATCACGGTCCGGCACGGCCGGCACGGTTCGCTCGGGCCGCTGCGCGAGGCACTGGAGGCCTCGCCCGAGCAGCTAGCCCAGGGCCCGGCCGCGGTGCTGCACGCCATCGCCGACCAGGTCGTGGACGACTATCTCGCGTCGACCGACGCGATGCAGTCGGACATCGACCAGGTCGAGACGGACGTGTTCGCCCCGGACGGCGCGCGGGCCGACCCGGGCCGCATCTACCAGCTCAAGCGCGAGCTGCTCGAACTGAAGCGTGCGGTGGTGCCGCTCGGCCGCCCGCTCCAGGTGCTCGCCACCCAGCCGATGCGGATCATCGCCCCGGAGATACAGGCGTACTTCCGGGACGTCGACGACCACCTGAAGCGGGCCACCGAACAGATCGCCGCGTTCGACGAGCTGCTGAACTCGATCCTCCAGGCCCACCTCGCGCAGGTGACCGTCGCGCAGAACGAGGACATGCGGAAGATCACCGCATGGGCGGCGGTCATCGCGGTGCCCACCATGGTCTGCGGCATGTACGGCATGAACTTCGACCACATGCCGGAGCTGCACTGGCGGTTCGGCTATCCGCTCGTCATGTCGGTCATCGTGACGGCCTGTGTGCTGCTGTACCGCGGGTTCCGGCGGAACGGCTGGCTGTGAGGCTCCGGCGTCAGGACCGGGGCCAGGACCGGGACCGGGGTCGGGGTCGGGGTCGGGTCACCCCTTGGCGTACACGCTCTCGACCCAGCCCGCGAGCTGGTCGTCGGTGAGGTGGGTGGCGAGGTCGGCCTCGCTGATCATGCCGACGAGCCGCTTGTTCTCGATCACCGGCAGTCGGCGGATCTGGTGGCCCTGCATCTCCCGCAGGACCTCGTCGACGTCGGCGCCCGCGTCGATCCAGCGCGGCGTGCCCTTCGCCATCTCGCCCGCCGTGACCTGGGCGGGGTCGTGCCCCATGGCCACACAGCCGACGACGATGTCGCGGTCGGTGAGGATGCCGCAGAGCCGTTCGTTCTCGTCGCTGATGGGCAGCGCGCCGACGTCGAGTCGCCGCATCAGCTGGGCGGCGCGGTCCAGGGTCTCGTGAGCGGGAATCCACTGGGCACCCCGGTGCATGATGTCTCCGGCGGTGGTCATCACTACCTCCCGTTGCCGGGCAGTGTCCGGAGCGGCGCGGAGGCGCGGCTGGTCCCGGCGTACCTCATTCTCGCGGCGGCCGGGGCGGCCCGCATCCGGGGCCGGGCGGGGCGCGCAGGTGATCAGCCGCTCCACGCCGGATGCCGCGGGTCGTCCGCCCGCACCACCACATCGGCCGCGGCCGCGGGGTCCACCTCCGCCTCGTACCGCTCGAAGGCCGGCAGCGTCCACCGCTCGCCCTCCGGCGTGCGCCGCCTCAGGGCGCCGGGCGTGAGGCGCACGTGCACGGTCAGGTCGAAGGGGAACCAGTGGCCGAGGAGCAGCGGCCCGTGCAGCAACAGCAGTCCGCCGGGCGGGAGTTCGACGTACGGGCTGCGGGTCGCGCGGTCGGTCGCCGGGTCCCACAGATCGGGCAGGACCCGCCCGGTGCCGCCGGGGTCGAGCGGCCCGAAGACCTCGCGCCACAGCGCGCCCGTGTCGAACCACCCGCTGTAGTACGCCTCCACGTCCTCGTGGCCGTACTCGAAGCGGAGCGACGCGGGCCGCAGGAAGCCCTGCGCGCCGACGACCAAAGCGCCGCGCCCCCGCGTGCGCAGCGCGTCGCCCACCAGGCGCGCCAGTTCACCGGTGCCGCCGGCCGGTGCCCCGTCGACGGCGACCCGCGGCCACGGACCGCCGTCGGCCGTCTTCAGGTCGAGCAGGCGGTCGGCGAGGGTGTCGGCCAGGCGTTCCCAGGTGATCGGTTCGAGTCGCACGGGCCCATGATGCCCGGTGCCGGCACAGTCACCGGCACCACAGGCACCGGCAGGCGCCGCTTCACGGAGAACGGTCGCGGGGATGAAAGGGGCATGACGAGCTCCCCGGCCATCCCCTCCGCCCGCGCCGGACTCCTGGTCTTCCAGCCGCTGCGGCGGAGGCACTGCGCGGAGTGCCGTTCCGGACCGCTCCCGCTGCTCGTCCTCGAGGGCGGCGAGCCGCGCTGCCTGGACTGCACCGACCTCGGGCACCTCGTGTACCTGCCGCGCGGCGACACGGCACTCACGCGGCGGGCCCGCGAGGACAGCGGCCTCTCGGCCGTGGTCGTCCGCTTCCACCGCCGCCGCGCCCGCTACGAACGGCAGGGGGTGCTCGTCGAGGAGGCGGCGCTCGCGCGCGCCGAGGAGCGGTGCCTGGCCGACGCGGAGGCGCGGGCGCGGCGCCGGGCGCGCGACGCGGCGCGGCGGGCCGCGGAGGACGTGCGGTTCACGGACGCGTTCGCCGCGGAGATACGCCGGATCTTTCCCGGCTGCCCGCCGGAGCGGGCCCGTGCCGTCGCCGCCCACGCTTCGGTGCGCGGCAGCGGCCGGGTGGGGCGCAGTGCGGCGGGGCGGGCGCTCTCGGAGGGGGCGGTGACGGCGGCGGTCGTGGCGGCGGTGCGGCACACGGCCACGCCGTACGACCGGTTGCTGATGAGCGGGGTGCCGCGCGGGGAGGCGCGGCGGCGGATCGGCGCCGCGGTGCAGGCGACGCTGCGGGAGTGGCGCGAGCCGCCGGACGAGGCCGGCCTGCGCCGGGCGGGCGGGTGACGCCCCGGGACGGCGGCGTATGCGGCGGCGAGCGTCGCGTATGACGGTCGCGGGCCGACGGGAATCGACTTGCGGTGGGCCGAGGCCGCACGGCAAATGACTTGTGGTGATCGGGGCCGCGCTGGAGGATCACTCCCCCACCGGCCGACGTGGTCTCCACCGAAGCAACCGCCCCAGCCACACGGGAGTTGTCATGATCGACGGACCGTACTTCGTGCTCACCGTGCTCGGGGCGCTCGCCTGCGGCCTCGTCGCCGGGGTGTTCGCCGCGTTCTCCACCTTCGTGATGAAGGGTCTCGCGGCGCTGCCCCCGGACCGGGGCATCGCCGCGATGAACCGGATCAACGTCACCGCGGTCACCCCGGCCTTCATGGCCGTGTTCCTGGGGGCGACGGGCCTGTGCGCGGTGCTCGCCGTCGTGACGTTCGTGCTCTGGCCGGACGACGGCACGGTCGAGTTGCTGCTCGGCAGCGCGCTGTTCCTGGTCGGCTCGTTCGGCGTGACCGTCGTGGCGAACATCCCCCGCAACGACGCCCTCGCCAAGGTCGACCCGGAGAGCGCGGAGGGCGCCGCGTACTGGCGTACGTACGTCGGAGAGTGGACCGCCTGGAATCACGTCCGCGGTGCCGCGTCGCTCGCCGCGACGGCGTGCTTCATCCTCGGCCTGACCTAGACCTTCCGCGCCACCCCGCCGTATCCCGGCGTCGGCCCGTCCTCCGGCGCCGGCCCCGGCTCGCCCGGCTCCGGCTTCCACCGGTCGAGGATCTCCACGCCGGGGTCGACCAGTTCGTACCCCTCGAAGAAGCGCTCCACCTCCGCGCGCGTGCGCAGCGCCAGGGTCATGCCGCGCGCCTTGTAGAGCTCCGTGGCCTGCTTCGCGGTGGCCGGGGTGAAGTCGGCCGTGCCGTGCGAGAGGACCAGGTGGCTGCCGGCCGGCAGGGCCCGCATCACCCGGTCCACCAGGTCGTACGCACCGTCCTCGTCCGCGATGAAGTGCAGGAGCGCGACGAGCGACAGGGCGACGGGCCGGTCGAGGTCCAGGACGCGCCCGGCCTCTTCGAGGATCTTCGCCGGCTCGCGGAAGTCCGCCTGGATGTACTCGGTGACGCCCTGCGGCGTCGAGCGCAGGAGCGCCTCGGCGTGGGCGAGGACGATGGGGTCGTTGTCGCAGTAGACGACGCGGGCGTCCGGGACGATCGCCTGCGCGATCTGATGGAGGTTCGGCTCGGTCGGTATGCCGGTGCCGATGTCCAGGAACTGCCGTACGCCCCGGGAGGCGAGCCAGCGCGTGGCGCGCTGCATGAACGCCCGGTTGGCCCGCGCCGTCGTCAGGACCCGCCCGTCCATGGCGACGAGCTGCCGGCCCATCTCCTCGTCCACCGGGTAGTTGTCCTTGCCGCCGAGGAACCAGTCGTACATCCGTGCGGGGTGCGGCTTGCTGGTGTCGATGTACGACGGGTCGGTCATGCGGACTCCAAGCGTCGACGGCGTACGGCCGGGCGGCGGGCGGAAAGTGACGGGCCGTGGGCGGTCACGACAGCAGGAAGTCCGCTTCGCCCGCCTTGGCGCCCTCGATGAACGCGGTGATCTCCCCGTGCGTGTAGATGAGCGCGGGACCGTCGGGGTCGGCGGACTGGCGCACGGCGACGCGCCCGTCGGCCAGCTTCATGGCTTCCAGGCAGTTGCCGCCGTTGCCGCCGCTCCAGGGCTTGTGCCAGCCCTCGGTGCCCAGGTCGCGGGCGGGCATGCCGTTGTATATCCGGGACTCCCTGAGCTCGGTGCGCGAGTCGTCGCGGGCTCCGGGTGAACGCGGACCGGCAGGGCGCGTTCCGGCTCGATGTCGGTCCATGTCACAGCTCCTTGCGGAGGTCCCGGAGGATCTCCTTCGTGCGTTGTGCGGTGGCGGCCTGCGCCGCCATGCGGTCCATGACCTCCAGGTGGGTGGCCACCTCTTTGCGCGCGTCCAGGTAGACGGCGCCGGTCAGGTACTCGCTGTAGACCATGTCGGGCAGCTCCGCCATGGCGAAGCGGAAGAGCACGAACGGTCCGTACGTTCCGGGGTGCGGGCCCGCCGCGAAGGTGGCGACCTGCAAGGTGACATGGGGCAGCTCGGCGGCTTCGAGGAGCCGGTCGATCTGCTCGCGCATCACGTCGGCGCCGCCCACGGGCCTGCGCAGCGCGGTCTCGTCCATGACCACCCACAGCCGGGGCGCGTCCTCACGGGTGAGCAGCGACTGGCGTTCCATGCGCAGCGCCACGTACCGCTCGATGTCGGCGGGCCGGGTCTGGCCGATGGCGCCGGAGCGCATCACGCCGCGCGCGTACTCCTCGGTCTGGAGGAGGCCGGGCACGAAGTGGGGTTCGTACGACCTGATGAGGCTGGCCGCCCCCTCCAGGCTGACGTACATGCTGAACCAGCCCGGCAGGATGTCGTGGAACCGCTGCCACCAGCCGGGTTTGTTGGCCTCTTCGGCGAGTGTGACGAAGGCGTCGGCCTCGTCGTCCGCGACGCCGTAGGACTTCAGGAGCAGCTGGAGGTACGGGATCTTCAGCGCGACCTCGGCCGTCTCCATGCGCCGGACGGTGGCGGGGGCGACGCGGAGGATCTTCGCGGCCTCCTCGCGTTTCAGGCCCGCGCTCTCGCGCAGATCCTGCAGGCGACGACCGAGAACGACCTGGCCGACGGTCGGGGCTGACCGCGGTTCGCTCACGTCTCCTACCTCCACCTGACTCCGCGTTGCTTCAACTCACACCGCACCGCGAGCTGTAGCGAGCAGTGTGCCATGTGCCGTCACAGAGGAACACGCCACTGTGCACTTTTCAGAGTGGGTCTTGCCAAGGTGTTCTGGGCGGGGCGATAGTGGAGAGCGTGACTCCGCCCGCGCCGTTACGAACCGACGCCGCTGAAGGCCGACTTGGCGATCTCGCCGAGGCCTGGCCCGAGGCCGCCGAGGTCTGCGTCAGTTTCGCCCTCGCACCGCGTCCGGGCTCCGTCGCACAGGCGAGACGCCTGATGCGCACGCAGCTGGACCGGTGGGCGGTGCGTGACGACGACGCCTGCGACGCGGCGGCACTCGTTCTCTCCGAACTGGTCACCAATGCCGTGGTGCACACCGCGAGCCGGCGGATCATCTGCGAGCTCTGCGCGGATCCGGAGAAGCTGCGAATAGCCGTACGTGACGAGGGGTGCGGTTCAGGGATGCCGCGCCCCGCGCACAGGGGGGCCGACGAGGAGCACGGGAGGGGACTGCTCCTTGTCGACGCGGTGAGCAGCGCGTGGGGCGTCCACGACGCGGGGCCCGGTTTCGGGCTCACGGTGTGGGCGGAGTTGCGGCGGTCGGCGTCCTGACCGGCGCCGGCGTGTGCCGGGAACGGGTTGTACGGAACGAGTTGTACGGAATGGCGTGTGCGCGGACCGGCGCACGCGGAGAACGAATCGAACGAGCGTGGCAGTGACACGGGCGGGGGGCATGTGAGCGCGGGTACGGTGCGGCCGTTGGATCTGAACACCTTGGTCCGTCTGTCGCGACGGCGGCAGCGCACCGGGAGACCGACACCACCGCCCCTGCGGCTCGATCTGCCCGAGGGGATGACCGAGCCGCTCGGCTGCGACGCGGTGGCGGTGCCCGCGGCCTTCGGCCCCCGGCTGATGTCCAGGCTGCCCCGCGTGGGGTGTGTGTACGAGGACGGGGCGCGCTGGTGGTGGATCGTGCCGGCGGACTCGGACGTCGCCATGGAGTGGCCCTCGCCCGTCGCCTACTCGGCGGGCGCGGTGGTGCGGGACGCCGACTGCCGGCCGGTCCTGATCAACCGTCCCGCCGACGACGTGCCCTACACGCCGCCGATCCCGCTGTATCTGGCGCTGTGCCGGGTCACGGGAACCACGCCGGGCTGGTCGCGGGCCCTCAGCGCGTGAGCGCCGGTTCCGGTTCCCGCTCCACGGTGGCCTGAGGCCGCGCGCGCACGATCACCAGGAAGGCGTCCGACGCGAGGTCCATCACGACCTCCGCGGGCTGTCCTTCCTGCCGCCGGGCCCGCGCGAACTCCTCCGCGGGCCACGATCCGCGCGGGCCGCCCGCGGGGAACCGCTCCAACACCACTCGTCCGTTCATCATGATCCCTGTCCCCCGTGCCGTTCTGTCGCTTCCGTACTGAGGAGAACGCGCGGGGCGGCCCCGCGGATGCGCGGCGTGACGCAACTGAGACGGAGTGGGGACGATTCCCAGGGTTCTCCCGGGGCCGGGACCGGGACGGGACCGGGACCGGGGCTGGGGTCGAGGCCAGGGCTGAGGCGGGGGTCCGGCTCGGGTCAGTCCTCGTACTCGTCGTGGTACCGCACCCGGGAGCTGCCCGCCGGGGCCCCGTACACCGAGGCCCGTCCCGCGGGCTCCTCCCACTCCTCCTGCCGGCCGAGCGCGGTGAGGTCGAGGAGGCTGGTGGTGGAGCCGATGCCGTCCAAGCCGCGGGCGAACGTCGCGTAGGTGTGGAAGACCCGGTCGCGGTGCCGCAGGAAGCAGTTGATGGCGGGCACGTCGTGCGGCTCCTCCAGGGACGACGCCTTGAAGTCGTAGTTGAAGTCGCCGCCGTTCGTCGAGTACCAGGGCACTGTCCAGCCCATCCGGGCCTTGAAGGACAGCAGCTTGGTGAACGGCGCGCGCGACACGGCGACGAAGTTCGTGGAGCGGGCCCGCAGGTGCGCGAGGTGCCCGATCTGGTCGAGGAAACCGGAGCAGCTGCGGCAGCCCGCGTCCCACTCCGGGGCGAACATGAAGTGGTAGACGATCAGCTGGTCCTTGCCGTCGAAGAGGTCGAGCAGCGTCGCCTTCCCGTCGGAGCCGTCGAAGTAATACTCCTTGTCGACCTCGACCATCGGCAGCCGGCGCCGCTCGGCGTTGAGCGCGTCGCGTGCGCGGGTGGCCGCCTTCTCCTTGGCCAGCAGCTCCTCACGCGCGGCGAGCCACTCCTCGCGCGTGACGATGTCCGGAAGTCCCATGGCGTGTCTCCTCCACCCTTCGGGCGTACGTCTGCGAAGGGTGGACCGGCCGGGTTCGCGGAACTCATCGCTCGCGGGCGAAGAATTTCCGGGGAATCATCCCTCGTACTTCCGAGGGATCATCCTTCGTACTCCTGGATGCGCTTCCCGTGGCTCCGGTCGACGAGATCCGGCAGCAGGGTGTTCAACTCCCGCACCACGTCCGGCACGTCGACGGTCAGCAGCTCGCGGTCGCGCATCAGGACACGGCCGGCCACGATCGTGGTGCGCACGTCGCCGGAGCGCGCGCTGTGCACGAGCGTGGCCGCGAGGTCGTGCACGGGCTGGGTGTGCGGCCCGGTCACGTCGACGAGGACGAGGTCGGCGCGCCGCCCTTCGGCGAGGCTGCCGATCTCGCCCCCGAGCCCGACGGCCCGCGCGCTCTGCAAGGTTGCGTGGTCCAGGGCCTGGCGGGCGGTCAGCCAGGTCGGGTCCCGTTCCACGTACTTCTGGACGAGCGCGGTCAGCGTCGTGGACTCCCACACGTCGAGGGTGTTGTTGGAGGCGGCGCCGTCCGTGGCCAGGCCGACCGGGACGCCCGCCTCGCGCAGGGCCCGTACGGGCGTGGTGTCCCAGCCGAACTTGAGGTAACCGCGCGGTGCGGAGGCGACGGCGACGCGGCCGCCGGAGCGTTCCGCGGCGCGGCGCAGGACCGGCAGGTCGCGGGCGGTGTCGAGGCCGGTGGCGTGGGCGAGGAGGAGGTCGACGTCGAGGAGTCCGGCGCGCTCCAGGATCTCGACGGGGGTGCGGCCGTGGCGGGCCAGGCTGTTGTCGGTCTGCTCGCGGTTCTCCGCGGCGTGGATGTGGACGAGGAGGCCGTGCCGGCGGGCGAGTTCGGCGGTCGCGGCGAGGTCGGGCTCGTCGACGGTGTAGGGGGCGTGCGGGGCGAGGCAGGTGGTGATGCGCCCGTCGGCCGCGCCGCGCTGCCGCAGCGCGAAGTCGAGGGAGGCGGCGCGCCCTTCGGGACCCTGCGTGCTGAAGTAGGCCTGGCCGAGGACGGCGCGCAGGCCGCTCTCGTCGGTGGCGGCGGCGACCTCGTCCATGGCGAAGTAGTGGTCGGCGAAGGTGGTGACGCCGCCGCGGATCATCTCGGCGCAGGCGAGCCGCGCGCCGAGGCCGACGACACGCTCGGTGAGGTTGGACTCGACGGGCCAGATCCAGTCGTTGAACCACGCGTGGGCGGGCAGATCCTCGGCGAGGCCGCGCAGGGCCACCATCGGCGTGTGGGTGTGGCAGTTGACGAGGCCGGGGAGGGCGACGGTGCCGCGTCCGTCGATGTGCTCGAGGGCGGGGCGGTGGTGGGATGCGGGGCGGTGGTCGGTGGCGGCGCGGGGCTGGGATGCGGGGCGGTGGTCGGTGGCGGCGCGGGGCTGGGATGCGGTGCTGTGCTCGGGAGCAGTGCCGTGCTCAGTGGCGGTGCGGTGCTCGGGGGCGGGGCGGTGGTCGGCTGCGGTGGCGGTTTCCGCGCCGGGCGCCGTGACGGAGGCGATGAGCCCGTCCCGTACGACGATCGTGGCGTCGTCCACGAAGACGATCTCGCCGTGCGCGTCGTGGGTCAGGGCCGTGCAGCCCGTGACGACGAGGTCGGCGGGGGCGCGGTCGCCGTGGGGGGTGAGTCCGGCGGGGCCCGGCGCGGGAGGCGGCGTCATCTCTTCACGGTAGTGCGAGTGCGCATCCGGCGGCCCTGTCGCGGGGACGGTTTCGCGGGCACGCTGGCCTCACCCGCCGACCGGCCGAGGGGAACGGGTCCGACCGCACGGGAGGCGGACATGATCGTCGGCACATGGAACCTGGAGAACCTCTACCGCCCCGGCGGGGAGTTCGGCCCCAAGGACAAGGCCACCTACGAGGCGAAGCTGGCCTCGCTCGCGGCGACCGTCACCGCGCTGGGCCCCAGCGTCCTCGGTGTGCAGGAGGTCGGCGAGCGGGCCGCCCTGGAGGATCTGGCGGGCCTGCTGGAGGGCACCTGGCACGTCACGCTCTCCCGGCGCGCGGACGACCGGGGCATCCGGGTCGGCTTCCTCAGCAATCTCCCGGTCTCCGTCGTCGCCGACGAGGACGCCTTCCCGGAACCGGTGCGGCCGGTGCAGACCGATGACACGGGCCGCACGACAGCGCGCGCCGGGCGCGGGATTCTCGCGGTGACGGTGTCGACGCGGGCGTTCTTCTTCGACGTGGTGGTGTGCCACCTCAAGTCGAAGCTGCTGTCCTATCCCGGCGGCCGCTTCCAGCCCCTGGACGAGGGCGAGCGCGCGCGGTACGCGGCGTACGCCCTGCACCGCCGCGCCGCCGAGGCGACCGCGGTGCGCGCGCTCGCCGACCGGCTGCTGCACGGCGACGGCCGCGAGCACGGGGTCGCCGTGCTCGGCGACCTCAACGACGAGGTCGGGGCCGCGACGACGCAGATCCTGCTGGGCCCGCCGGGCTCCGAGATCGGCACGCCCGGCTTCGACCGACCGGACAAGGGCGACGCGGCGCGGCTGTGGAACGTGGCCCCGCTGATCCCGCCGGACCGGCGCTTCTCCCGCATCCACGCCGGCCGCCGCGAGCTCATCGACCACGTCCTGGTGAGCCGGAGCCTGATGGACCAGGTGCGGACGGCGGACACGGGCGCGCCGGGTGCCGCGGCCGGCGCGCTGCCGTCGGTGGCGGACGGCGATCCGGCGGTACGGAGGGACGCGACCGGGTCGGACCACGCGCCGGTGTGGATACGGATCCAGCCCTGAGCGTGCGCTGTGGCGGGGCCTCGGGTCGTCCCGGGGGGGGCGGGAGCTCGGGCCCCGCGGGGAGACGGGCGTGGGTTCAGCCGCGCGGGAGCACGGTCGAGAGGACGCCGGGCAGCGGGTACCAGTCGGCGGACACGACACTGGCGTGCTTCCGCGCGAGCAGCGCGACCCGCTCCCTGGCCTGGGCCTCGGTCGGACGCGTCCCGTCGATGGCGGGGGCGACGTTGTGGGCGTCGGTCATGACGACGAGGTAGCGCCGGTCGGCGTACCAGCGGGTGTCGATGGCGCCGCCCGCGTACGCGGCGGCGTCCCCGTCGAACAGCACGAACCACGGCCGCAGTGACGCGTCCTGGTACCGGCCGCGCGGATCGCCCGCTTCCGCGCCGAGCACGGCGGGGAAGGCGGCGGCGTCGCCCAGGCGCCCCGCGGCGGCGAGGTCGCGCAGGTGGGTGGCGTACTCGCGGTCGGTCCAGAGGGTGTCGGCGGGGTTGCCGCGCTCGACGGTGCCGGGGATCAGCTCGACCACGAACTTGCCGGCGAGCTCGGCGCGTCCGGGCCAGCCCTTCTCCCGTACGGCGTCGTCGAGGGTGGCGTGTCCGGCGGCGAGCTGTCCCGGGCGGTAGACGGCGTCGCCGAGCACGCCGGTGAGGAGCGCGTCCAGGTCGGCGGGGCCGCGCCCGCGTCTGCCCTGGAACCCGTCCTTCAACTCGACCTTCACGAGGACCGGCCGGTGGCCGGGGTGTGCGTCGTGCCAGCTGCGCATGTCCTTCAGGCAGCCCGCGAGGCTCTGGTTGCGCGCCTTGGTGCGCAGCTCGGCCGGGCTCTGGGCGTTCTCGCAGTTGTTGTCGTTGCCGACGGGGTTGTTGTGCGACACCCGCCATCCGCTGCCGGACGCGTTGGTCCATACGTCGAGTTCGAGCATCGCGGCACCGGAGTCGAGGGCGTCGGCGAAGTACGGGTACTTCGCCTTCTCGTAGGCGTTGTGGACGCCGACGCCGGTGGTGGCGGAGTAGGGGGTTCCCGGGGCGGGGTCGTCGGCGCCGCGGGGGGCCGCGGAGGCCCCGGCCCCGGCCCCGCCGAGTACGCCCCAGCACACGAGGGCCCCCACCAGCAGCCCGCCCACACTCCTGCCCGAACCCCTGCGCACCATCACGCCCACCGCCCTCTCCCGCCACACCTTGGCAAGTCCGGGGCAACGTACGGGAATTGGGTGACGCGGGGGAAGACGGCACGTTACGGCGGCGGAGTGCGTGCCGCCCACCGAAGGGCGCGCCCCCTAAGCTTCCCCCCGGCACCCCAGCACCCCGGCACCCCGCCGCGCCCCACCGACCAGCCCGCCCGTCTAGCCCGACCGACCAGCCCGCCCGTCTAGCCCAACCGTCTAGCCCCAGGAGCCCCCACCGTGTTCGAGCCCGCACCGGAGCACCCCTACCCCGACAGCCACCACCCGGACGAGGCGCCCGCGCCGCACGCGCTGCTCGGGCCCGTGCTCGGGCTCCTCGGCACGTGGCACGGGCGGGGGCGCGGCGGGTATCCGACGCTCCCCGCGGATTTCGTGTACGCGCAGGAGGTCACCTTCAGCCACGACGGCAGGCCCTTCCTCCGTTACGAGGCCCGGGCGTGGCTGCTCGACACCGGAGCCGACGCTGACTCCGATGTCGGCGCCGGGGCCGACGCTGTTCCGCTGCGCCCCGCGGCCCGGGAGAGCGGCTGGTGGCGGTTGCAGCCCGACGGCCGGGTGGAGGCGCTGGTCACCCAGCCCACCGGCATCGCGGAGATCGCGGTGGGCCACGCGGCCGACGGCACGGTCGACCTCGCCACGCACGACGTGGCGCTCACCCCCACCGCAAAGGAGGTCACGGCCACCCGCCGCCGCTACACGCTGACCGACGACGCCACCCTCACGTTCACCCACGACCTCGCGGCTGTGGGCCAGCCGTTGCAGCACCACCTCTCGGCACGCCTGCACCGCGCGCGGTGAGCACCGGGACACGGGAACGGACGACGGCGAGGTCGGGGGCATCCGAGCGGGACGGCTGGCCGGACCTTCCCGGCGACACGGCCCTGACCATCCGCATCCCCGAGGCGAACCCCCTGGTGCAGGCGGGGTTCCCGGCCCACGTGACGGTGCTCTACCCGTTCCTCAACGAGGCCCGCTTCACCCCCTCCACCCACACGGAGCTCACGGACCTCTTCGCCGCCCACGCCCCCTTCACCCTCACGTTCCGCGAGTTCGGCCGCTACCCCGGTGTCCTCTACCTCCCCCCGGCCCCCGACGCCCCGGTCCGCGCCCTCACCCGCTCCCTCACGGCGCGCTGGCCCGAAGCCGTCCCCTACCGCGGCATCTTCACCCCGCCCCTGGCCCCCCACCTCACCCTCGCGAACCACGAGGGCCCGGCCACCTACGAGGCGGCCTACGACACCTTGGAGACGGCCCTCGCCCCGGCGCTCCCGATCGTCAGCCACGTGGCCACCGTCCATCTGATCGTGACGGACGGGGCGGGCAAGGGCTGGCGGGACCTCACGACGTACCGGCTGGGCGGGGCGAATCCGGGGCCTCGGGGCGAATCCGCGCCTCGGGGCGAATCCGCGCCTCTGTGACGGGCGTGCGACACGAGCGTGAAACCGGTGGGGGCCAATCAGGCCATATCGCCGGATGAAGGGCACCGGACGCGCGGTGGTCCGCTACGGTTTGCCGCCGTCATGGCCCCCCCCTCGAAAGGAACGCCCTGTGGCCCTCACCTTCCCCCGCGTCTCCGGCACCCGGCTCGCCGTGGCCGCCGCTGCCACCACCGTGCTGGCCGTCGGCGCTCCCGCCGCGTACGCCTCGCTGGAGGACGACGGCCCGTCCGGCGCCGGCCCGGCCGCCACATCGACCGTCGCCCGCGGCAAGCCGTACACCGAGACGCGGCTCTTCTTCGGTACGGAACGGCCCGACGGCGGGCCCGCCGTGACCGACAAGCAGTTCATGGCCTTCATCGACAAGGAAGTCACGCCGGGCTTCCCGGACGGGCTGACGATCCAGGACGGGCGCGGGCAGTGGCGCGACTCCAACGGCAGGATCGAGCGGGAGCGGTCGTACGAACTGATCCTGCTGTACCCGACGACGGAGGCGCGCAAGCGGGACAGGCAGATCGAGGAGATCCGCAGCGACTACGAGAAGGCGTTCGCGCAGGACTCGGTGGCGCGGCTGGACGAGCGGACGCGGGTCGACTTCTAGACGACGGAACGGCCCGGCGTGGGGAGGGCGGACGGACAGGCGGACGGAAGCAGCCGGCAGCGAGCTGCTACCGCCGCCACCTCACCACCGCCACCTCACTGACCGGTGCCGTAGTTGTGCTGGGTGCCGATGGTCCCTGCCTGGATCGCCGTGGTGTTGAACGTGCCACCGCTGATGGTGTTGTTCGTGATGCTGACGTGCTGTGCCCGCGCGTCGGGCCGCGGGGCCAGCTCGTCGAGCAGGGCACGCAGCTCGGCGGCTGCCTCGGGGTCCGCCGCGAGTCTGCGGCGGAGGCGGGAGCGCCACTCCGCCTGCACATCGGCCGCGGTCGCCTCGTCCGCGGCGCCCCGCGCGGCGACGACTTCGCTGCGCGCCTCCTCCAGCTCCCCCGCGAGGGCGTCCTCGTCACCGCTGCCCCGCGCGAAGAACCGGGCGACCCGGTCCCGCGCCTGGGCCCAGCTCTCGGTCACCATCTGCTGCACGAGCGCCGTCGCCCCCGCCGCCGCCAGCGCCGTCAACTCAGCGTCCACCGGACCCCCTTCTCCGTACACGAGGCTTTCACGGTAGCGCGCAGCACCGACAATTCGCTGGCGGCCCGACGCCACCGGCTGCACGCTGTTCGATCATGAACCATCAGATCCGCCCTGCGCGGTCCCGTACAAGTCACATGCGGCAGTGAGCGGCACCGTGTGGCGATAGCGCTTGTCCTGTACGACGATTTCCTCGTTGCCGCCGTGGCCGCCCTCTTCCCGTCACTTCCGTGCACGGCGCACCGCCCACGGAGAGAACCCTGAACAAGGCTTGGCCTGGGTCACCATCGCGCTTCGTCCATCACACGTCACTCGGCGCCAACTGACCCCCCAGAACGTGGGTGAGCGACTGAGTGGCCAGCCCGCCGCAGCACCTATAGGGCCCTCAACTCCCGCACAGTCCACGGACATTGAGCGCCATACGCGCTAGGCTTGCTCAACCGCCCGTCTTTCAGCGGCGGTTGAGGACAAGATCAGGGGGATGCACATCACATGCAGTGCTTAGACCACGTGGACTCCACCCCGTGGTGCCCAGGCGTTCGCTATACAGGCGAGGCGCTCTGGCTACGACCTCAGTGCGTAGGCATTGGTCGTCCGGCCGGCATGTGTGTTGCACCCTGCAAGATCCGGACGCCGATGTTCTGACAGAACTCGGAAGGATCGTCGTTGTCCACTCAGGTGCCGGTGTGTAACCACCGGGTCTACGAAGTCGTGATCGTGTTTCTGGTGTCCGTGGTCGCGGGCTTGGTGAGCGGCCTCCTCTGGGCTGCGCTCGGTATGCCGCCGGAGTCGGCGGTCGGTACTGGAGCCGCAGTCTTCGCCGGAACCTTCGGCCTCTGCATGATGGCCGTCGCTTACGTCAAGAAGCAGGGCGGTTAGCGTTATGTGGGGGCGTTGCCCAGTGGGCCGCGCCCCCACACGCCTGTTCGTGGTCGCCTCCGATGCCCCGCGCTCACACCGTTGGCCGCGTCGCTCGCCGAGCGTGTCATCTCATGTCCTGACCCATCTCGTCCGGGACTGAGCCGGAAAAACTCTCAAACGCGCCCGTCGGACCAGATCTTCCGCATGAGCGACCTCCGTTCACTCGGCGCCGGCAACCGCCGGAAACCCCCACTGGCCACCTGGTGGATGGAGTCGATGCCGTACCTGTGCAGCAGCCCGACGTCCTCGCTCGACGGCGCACTGGGGAACAACGCGGCCAGACGCTGCGCGGGGATCGGGCTGTGCGGCCCGTAGTCCAGGAGCTGTGCCAGCGCTTGGCGAACATGGTGGTGACCCGATGCGCTCTTTGCCTCTATGACTTCAGTGTTCGCACCGTCCTCGACGTATATGTCACTGATCCCAGCGGGGCAGAAGAAGCGCTTGGCGGATCGGCCCTCGACGGCAAGGTGCCGACGGAATGCACGAACGAGTTCGGCCTCGCGACGCTCGACGACGACCAGCCGCTTGGCACGCTCATAGCCCGCACGACGTGTACGCAGTTCCTCCATGGCCGCTATGCGCACACCGTCGCGCGCCGGGGTCGTCCGCGGTCGCACCGGAGCCGAGGAGGAGCTACCGTCCCATGCCGCCCCTGGAGTGATCATGAAGTCTTCGAGAACCGACTGCGCTTTGTCACCCCGTAGAACCATCTGCCCCGGGAAACTGTGCGCCGCCTTGTAACCGATGGACGCGTTCAACTGCGCGTACGGAATGTCCGCGGGGACGAGATCCATCAGCGTGTAGACGGTGTGCCAGCTCTTCCCACTGTTCTCGGGCGGCCACAAGAGATCGGCGAACGCTCGATTGCGGAAGATCACCCCTACTTCCCCGATCGCGCGCACCCTGTTCTGCCCAGTGAAGAGCACCACATCACCTGTGGCGACATCGGCCATCTTCCTGTCATGGGTGGGCGTCGCTCCCCAGAATCGAGCCCGCCCGTCAGAGTGCAGAATCTGTAACTGCTCATGCTGCACCGGGGCAAGCAACCGCTCATATCGCGCTGCGGTGAAGTCGACTTCCTGATCAACGGTGTCCGCCCAGTGGCGCCGCGTCTCAGCACTCCCGTACGACGGAGAG
Organism: Streptomyces sp. NPDC030245; assembly: GCF_055572995.1. NCBI lineage: Bacteria > Bacillati > Actinomycetota > Actinomycetes > Kitasatosporales > Streptomycetaceae > Streptomyces > Streptomyces sp. NPDC030245. Next base: position 211,727 of record NZ_JBVICF010000006.1, read on the forward strand.
ATCAGAACGCGAACCATATGGCCTCCTTTCGGTTTGCAGATGACTGTCCTACGACCGCGCTCCGGCTAGTCCCTCACAACTCCCGCGAGCGCCCCCACCGGATCCACGTCCGCCTCCCCCTCCGGCCACCAGTCGTCCGCGCCCGGCTCGCTTCGGTACGGGTACCAGCGGGCGTCGCGGCCGTAGCGGAGTTGGAGGGTGCCCTCGGGGTTCGTGAGGTGGTTGTGGTGGATCGTCATGCGGGGGAGGTCCGCCGCGGTCAGGGCGCCGCGGGCGCGGTCGAAGGGGCCCGCCGGGGGGTCCCAGGGGGATTCGAGGACCGTCAGGCCCTCCTCGCCGCCCTGCCGCCAGGCCGCCGCGGCCCGGGAGAGGTCCGCGGGGGTGTGCCCCACGGACCTGGCCAGTTCGGCGAACTGCCGGCTGAACGTGCGGCGGCCGGTGAGGCCGGGGTGCGAGGCGGCCAGGCGGACCGCGTCGTGCCAGGGGGAGACGGCCGTGAAGGGGTCCGTGCCCGTCGTGAGGAACGCGTGGGCGCGGGCCGCCGCGTCCGTCACCAGGAACTCCAGCGCCGTCGGGTCCGGCGCGCCGGGCAGGGACGGGAGGACCGGGGGGTCGCCCGCGTGCGCCGGTGGTGCGAGCGGGGGCGGGAGCGGGGAGCGGTACTCCGTGGCCAGTGCCTCTCGCGCCAGGACGGTCGGGAGGGTCGGGGGGGTTGGGAGGGTCGCGGAGGCAGGGTCGGGGGTGGTCTGGTCCGGCGGGGACTCGGCTGTGTGGGGCGCGGGTGTGTGGGGTGCCAGTGACTGCCGTGCTGCCGACTCGTGTTGTTCCGCCGCCGACAACCGCGTGTTCCTGCGCGAGAGTTCGTCCAGGAGGTCCTGTTCCTCGCCGCCGCGCAGCAGCAGGAGCACGAAGGGGTCCGCGTCCAGGAGGCGGGCCGTCTGGTAGGCGAGGGCGGCCGCGTGTTTGCAGGGGTGGCCCCGGTCCGGGCAGGTGCAGGAGGGGGCCAGCTCGCGGGCGCCGGGGAGCAGGGGCACGTCCGCCCGGACCGCCGCGTCGGCCAGGGCGTGCGGCATCTCCTTGTCGAGCAGCGCCGCGATGCGCGCGGGGTCGGTGGCCACGGCGTCGAGAAAGCGGTCCCAGTGCTCGGGAAGCATCGTCCGCAGGCGGATCTCCGCGCGGTACGGGCGGGGGCGGCTGCCGTGGACGTACGCGACGATGCGGCCCGGCGCGACGGTGATGGTGTCGACGGCGCCCTCGCGCGCGTACGCACGGCCGCGGGCCAGGCGGGCCTGGTCCAGGGCGCTGCCCTCCAGCGCGTCGAGCCACGCGTTGCCCCACCAGGAGGTGGCGAAGGGGGCGCCCGGGTCGGGGTTCGCGGGCAGGGCCGGGAAGACGCGGCCGCTGCCCATGCGGCTCGTCTCGCTCATTCCGCTGGCCCGGCCCAGGCCACCACCGCGGCCGGGCCGCCCGCTCCGCTGCGTCATGCCGTCCTCCTCAGCGCCACGAGGTCCGCGAGCTCCGCGTCGGACAGTTCCGTGAGGGCCGCCTCGCCTCCGTCGCCGAGCACCGCGTCCGCCAACGCCCGCTTCGCCGCGAGGAGTTCGGCGATGCGGTCCTCGACCGTGCCCTCGGTGACCAGGCGGTGGACCTGGACCGGCTGGGTCTGGCCGATGCGGTACGCGCGGTCGGTGGCCTGCTCCTCCACCGCCGGGTTCCACCAGCGGTCGTAGTGGATCACGTGGCCCGCCCGGGTGAGGTTGAGGCCCGTGCCCGCCGCCTTGAGGGAGAGCAGGAAGACGGGGATTTCGCCGGACTGGAAGCGGTCCACCATCTCCTCGCGGCGCGCCACCGGGGTGCCGCCGTGCAGGAGCTGGCTCGGGATGCCGCGGGCGGTCAGGTGCGCTTCGAGGAGGCGGGCCATCTGCACGTACTGCGTGAAGATCAGGACCGCGCCCGCGCTCTCCGACTCGGCGAGGATCGTGTCGAGGAGTTCGTCAAGCAGCTCCAGTTTGCCCGAGCGGGGGCGGCCGGTGCGCGTCGTGAGCGTGCCGTCCTTCAGATACTGCGCGGGGTGGTTGCAGATCTGCTTGAGCGCCATCAGCAGCTTCATGACCAGGCCGCGGCGCGCCATGCCGTCCGACGCCTCGATGCGGGCCATCGTCTCGCGCACCACCGCCTCGTACAGCGAGGTCTGTTCGCGGGTGAGGGTGACCGGGTGGTCGGTCTCCGTCTTCGGGGGCAGCTCCGGGGCGATGCCCGGATCGGACTTCTTGCGGCGCAGGAGGAAGGGGCGGACGAGGCGGGCCAGGCGCTCCAGCGCCTCGTCGTCCGCACCGGTCCCCGAGGGGTCGCCGCCCTCCACGAGGCGCGCGTGCCGGGCGCGGAACGCCTTGAGGGGGCCGAGCAGCCCCGGCGTCGTCCAGTCGAGCAGCGCCCAGAGCTCGGAGAGGTTGTTCTCCACGGGGGTGCCGGTGAGCGCGACCCTGGCCTGCGCGGGGATCGTGCGCAGCGCCTTCGCCGTCGCCGCGTGCGGGTTCTTGACGTGCTGTGCCTCGTCCGCGACGACCAGGCCCCAGGACTGCTCGGCCAGTTCGGGTGCGCTCGTGCGCATCGTCCCGTACGTGGTGAGGACGAAGCCGCCGTCGGTGTCCAGGCCGGCGAGGGTGCGGCCCGCCCCGTGGAAGCGGCGCACCGGCACGCCCGGCGCGAACCGCTCGATCTCCCGCTGCCAGTTGCCGAGCAGCGACGCGGGACAGACGACGAGTGTGGGCGCGGGGTGCCTGCGGTGCAGGTGGAGGGCGATCAGTGTGATCGTCTTGCCGAGGCCCATGTCGTCGGCGAGGCAGCCGCCGAGGCCCAGGGAGGTCATGCGGTCGAGCCAGGCCAGACCGCGGAGTTGGTAGTCCCGGAGGGTCGCGTGCAGGCCCGGCGGCTGGGCGAGGACGTCGAGGTCGCCCGTCACGCGCTCGCGCAGCCGGGCCAGCGCGCCGAGGGGGACGGCGGGCACGCGCTCGCCGTCCACCTCGGCCGTGCCGGTGAGCGCGACGGACAGGGCGTCGACCGGGTCGAGCAGGCCGAGGTCCCGCTTGCGCGCCCTGCGGACCATCTCGGGGTCGACGACGACCCACTGGTCGCGGAGGCGGACGACCGGGCGGTGCGCCTCCGCCAGTACGTCGAGCTCCGCGTCGGTCAGCGGCTCCTCCTGGTCGCCGAACGCCACCTGCCAGCGGAATTCGAGGAGTTTCTCCGTCTTGAAGAAGTCGAAGTTGTCGGCGGCGGTGCCGGGGGCCGGGCGGACGACGGCGGTGGCGGTGAGGCCCCGGGTGAGCTCCCTGGGCCAGTGGACGGCCACACCGGCCGCGGCGAGCCGGCCGGCCGCCGCGCCCAGGAGGTCGTACAACTCCTCCTCGCCGAGCGGCAGCACGTCGGGGCGCGGCCGCTCCAGGAGTCTGCCGAGCGGCGGCCACACGCGGGCCGCGCGGCGCAGCGCGAGCAGCGTGTCGACGCGGGCCCGCGGCCCGAAGTGGTCGGCGCCCGCCCAGAGTCGGGGCACGTCCGTCACGAGCGCCGGGTCGGCGAGGCTGTGCACCTGGACGACGGCGGCAGCCGGTGAGCGCGATGCGCCTTCGGTGTCGTCCGTCCCGTCCCTGGAGTACTCGCCCCCGTCGAACACCTCGTGGGTCCGCAGGTCCAGGCGGAGCGAGACCCGGACTCCGGCGTCCATTCCGGCGGCGACCTCGGCGGCCCACTCGCGCGCGCCCGGCAGGTGCTGCGGCTCGCGCGCGGCGAAGGGCGCGCCGACCGCGTGCGCGGCGGCGGGGGTGCGCGGCAGGGCGTCGACCACCGCGTCGACGAACGCTCTGACCAGGGCGAACGGCTGCGGCAGCCGAAGCGGTCCGGGGCCCGCCAGCGGCACCGCGTGCGCCTCTGCGGGCAGCGCGGCGGCGATGGCCCGCAGGTGCGCGACGTCGGCCTCGTCCATCGGGCCCGCCCGCCACGCGTCCATGTCCCGCGCGGTCAGGCCGGGCAGCAGTCTGCCCCGTGCGGCGAGGTGCAGCGCGTGCCGCGCGGCCGCGGTCCAGCAGGCCGCGGTGGGGTGCGGGCGCGCGGTGCGGAGCAGGAGCGACACGGCGTCTGCGAGGGGCAGGAACAGGGCGGGGACGGTGCGGGCGCGGGCGCCCTTGCCGTGCTTACGGGCGACGACGAGGTCGCCCCGCGTGGCGCCGGGCAGCCCTTCCCGTACGCCTCCGGGCCCGCCCTCGTCCGGAAGGTCGCCTACCGCCGGAATGTCCCCCGGCAGCTCCCCGCCATCCGGCCGCCAGAAGGCGATCCGTCCCTCCCGGGGCACCTCCGCCGGCAGGAAGACGGCGGCGCACGAACGGACGAGAAGGGCGCCCTCAAGGGCCTGCCCCTCCCCTGCCGCCTCCGCCGTCATCACCACCGCCGCCTCACTCATCCCCTGCTCACGCCCGCGTCACGCCACCTGTCACCCGTGCTCGCCACCCTAGGCGAGGCCACTGACAAAGCGGACCGCACCGGCCCTGCGCAGCCTCCGCGCAGGGCCCCGCTCAGCCCCCCGCCGACACTAGAAGGAAAGTTTCCTAACAATTATCGTCCGAAGTCATTGACGCGCACATGGCGCATCGCCAGGATTCCCCGAGACGGCCCGGCACCCCCACGCCAACCGAGGAGACGGACATGCCGCCCACCCCCCGCGCCACGAACTCCGGCACGAGCAACTCCCGTACGCGCAAAGCCCGTTGGGGCATCCCCATCGCCACCGGCGCCTCGCTCGCCCTGGTCGGCGGCGTGCTGCTGTGGTCGCCCGCCGAAGAGGCCGGCGCCTCCCCCGCCGCGGCCCCGGCGGCGGGCGCCTTCACCGCGGTCGCCGCGGGCGACATCGCCGAGCAGTGCACGGCGAGCAGCAGCAGCTGCAAGCACCCCAAGACCGCGGCCCTGGTGAAGCAGATCAACCCGTCCTTCATCATGACCATGGGCGACAACCAGTACGACGACGCGCGCCTGAAGGACTTCCAGAAGTACTACGACAAGACCTGGGGCGCCTTCAAGAACAAGACGCGGCCCGTCCCCGGCAACCACGAGAGCTACGACCCGGCGGGCCCGTTCAAGGGCTACAAGTCCTACTTCGGGTCCATCGCCTACCCCGACGGCAAGAGCTACTACAGCTTCGACCAGGGCAACTGGCACTTCATCGCCCTCGACTCCAACAAGTTCGACGACGACGAGCAGATCGACTGGCTCAAGGACGACCTCGCCGACAACTCCAAGAAGTGCGTGGCCGCGTACTGGCACCACCCCCTCTTCTCCTCCGGAGGGCACGGCAACGACCCGGTGAGCCGCCCGGTCTGGGAGCTGCTCCAGGAGAACAAGGCCGAGCTCGTCATGAACGGCCACGACCACCACTACGAGCGGTTCGCCCCGCAGAACGCCGACGGCGAGGCGGACGACGACGGCATCGTCGAACTCCTCGGCGGCATGGGCGGCGCCAACCCGTACGACATCGAGGAGGTCCAGCCCAACAGCCAGAAGCGGCTCACCAAGACCTTCGGCGTCGTCAAGCTGAACTTCACCGACACCGGGTTCTCCTGGAACCTCGTCGCCACGGACGGCTCGACGAAGGACACCAGCCCGTCCTACACCTGCCGCTGAGACGAGCGCCATGTACCTCGCCTCCACCGACGCGGTCGCCAAGGCCTCGGAGAAGTCCGAGGCCCGGCGCGGCCGCGTCGCGGGCCCCGTCCTCGCGCTCGGCGCGGTCAGCCTGGTCACGGACATCTCCTCGGAGATGGTCACCGCCGTACTGCCGCTCTACTTCGTCCTCCAACTCGGTCTCTCCCCTCTTCAATTCGGTTTCCTCGACGGGCTCTACAACGGAGTCACGGCCCTGGTGCGGCTGGCCGGCGGATACGCCGCCGACCGCGGCGGGCGGCACAAGCTGGTGGCGGGCGGCGGCTACGCGCTCTCCGCGCTGTCCCGGCTCGGGCTGCTCCTCGCGGGCGGCGCCACCGCCGGGATCGGCGCGGCGCTCGCCGCCGACCGCATCGGCAAGGGTGTGCGCACCGCGCCGCGCGACGCGCTCATCTCGCTGAGCAGCCCGCCCGACGCGCTGGGCCGCGCCTTCGGTGTGCACCGGGCGATGGACACGACGGGCGCGCTGCTCGGCCCGCTCGCCGCGTTCGCGCTGCTGTGGGCGACCGCCGACGCGTACGACGCCGTGTTCGTGGTCAGCTTCTGCTTCGGACTGCTCGGGGTGCTGATGCTGGTCGCGTTCGTGCCGGGGCATCGGGCGCAGCAAGCGATCACTCCAGTGCGGGCGCAGGGTGCCGCGCAGCCCGCGTCCGGTTCCGCCGGGCGGCGCGCCAAGGCGCTCGACCTGCTGCGCGTCCCCGCCTTCCGGCGCGTCCTTCTCGCCGCCGCGCTGCTCGGCGCGGCCACCATCGGCGACGCGTTCCTCTACCTCCTCCTCCAGCGGCGGCTCGACTTCGCGGTCTCGTGGTTCCCGCTGCTGCCGCTGGGCTCCGCCGCCGTGTACCTGCTGCTCGCCGTTCCGGCCGGGCGGCTCGCCGACCGCGTCGGGCGCCGCATGCCGTTCCTCGCGGGGCACGTGGCGCTGCTCGGCGGCTACCTCCTGCTGCTCTCGCCCACCGACGGCTGGCCCCTGCTCATCGGCGTACTGCTGCTGCTCGGTCTCTTCTACGCGGCCACCGACGGCGTCCTCATGGCCCTGGTCGCACCCGTCGTCGCCCAGGAGCGGCGGGCCAGCGGCATGGCCGTCCTACAGACCGGGCAGGCGCTCGCCCGGCTTCTCGCCGCGGCCGGATTCGGTGCGGCCTGGACGCTGTGGGGCGTGGGGACCGCGCTGACCTGCGCGGCGATCGCACTGACCGGGGCGCTCGCCGGGGCGGCCGCCCTGCTTCCGTCCTCCGAAAGGCCCACATGACCTCGCCTCCCGACACCAGCGCCACCGACACCGTCGGGGCGTCTCGCTCCCTCCACTCCCTCCGCTCCCGGATCGTCGCCGTCGCCGCGTCCGCCGCCGTGCTCGCGGGTGTCGCTGTCGCCTACACCGTGCACGCGGCGCAGGACGCCCAGTCGGCCGACGCCCCCTCGGAGTTCGGCCTCGACCGGGGGAAGCTCTACTTCCGCAGCACGGAGGCGGGCGCGGGCCGGGTCGCCCGCATCCCCGCGTCCGGCAAGGCCGCCCGCACCACCGGCGCCCGCACCACCGGCGGCCCCTCCTGCGAGCGCTTCTACGCCGCCGGGGGCACCGGTCTGTGCCTCCAGCGCCGAGCCGGCATCCCGCCCAAGTCGTACGCCGTCGTCCTCGACGCCAAGCTCCGCGAGAAGCGGCGTATCGCGCTCACCGGGATTCCCAACCGGGCCCGGGTCTCGGCGTCGGGCCGGATGCTGTCCTGGACCATGTTCGCCACCGGCGACTCCTACGCGGGCTCGTCCTTCTCCACCCGCACCTCGATCCTCGACACCCGCACCGGCTACCTGATCAAGAACATGGAGGAGATACCCCTCACCCTCGACGGCCGCCGCTACCACTCCCCCGACGTCAACTACTGGGGCGTGACCTTCACCAAGGACGACAACGTCTTCTACGCGACCGTCTCCACCAAGGGCAAGACGTACCTCGTGCGCGGCGACATGAAGAAGTGGGCGGCGACCGCCCTGCGTTCGAACGTCGAGTGCCCCTCGCTCTCCCCCGACAACACCCGCATCGCCTTCAAGAAGCGAGTGCGGAAGGGGACCCGGGACCCCTGGCGGCTGTACGTCCTCGACCTCCGGACGATGCGCGAGCGCCCCCTGGCCGAGCGGCGCAACGTCGACGACCAGGCCGCCTGGCTGGACGACGGCACCCTCGCGTACGCCCTGCCGGGCGAGGACGGCCGCAAACATGACATCTGGTCGACGCCCGCGAACGGCTCGGGGAAACCCACGCTCCGGGTACGAGGCGGCAGTTCACCGGCGGCGGTGCGCTGAGGCACGGGAGGCACGTGAGCGTGTGAGGCGCGGGGAGCCGGTCGGGCGCCGGTGCCGGTGCGGTGCCTGTGCCGGTGCGGTGCCGGTGCCGGTGCCGGTGTCGCGGAAATTGGGATGCGTGACCGACCGGCTTCACGCACGATCGCCGCATGTCTGCCCCGGAACGCGCCCCCGCGCCCACCCGCACCGTCGTGCCCACCCTCTTCCCGCCCCCCGGCTACGCCCACGCCGCCGTCGTCGAAGCCGGCACCCGGCTCGCCTTCATGGCGGGCTCCGTCCCGCTCGACCCCGAGGGCAACCTCGTCGGGGAGGGCGACATCGCCCGCCAGACGGAGCAGGTCATCGCCAACCTCGACGAGGCCCTGCGCGCGGTGGGCAGCGACCTGTCGCAGGTGGTGGCCAGCACCGTGTACGTGGTCGGGCACGCGACCGCCGCGCTCGGCACGGCCTGGGAGGCCGTCAGCCGCACCGACCTGCACGCGGGCCCGCACACCTCGACGCTGCTCGGCGTGTCCTGTCTCGGCTACCCCGGCCAGCTCGTCGAGATCACCGCCACCGCGGTCGTCCCCGACGGCCCGGTCGCCGAGGGCCGGGGACACCGGCCCTAGTCGCGCGACCTGCGCGCCAGGCCCAGTGCGTACTCCGGCCACCACTGGCCCGCCCGCGGCCCGCCCCGGCACGTGCCGTCGGACTCGCCGGGGCGCTTGATCCACAGGTAGGCGTCGAGCAGGGGCGTGCCGGTGCGGGCGGTGGGCGGTGTGCCGAGGGCGCGGCCCGGGGGGTTGCACCACGGCTGGCTGCCCGCGTAGGGGCCGTTGCCGTTGCGGCTGCTGTCGATGACGAAGTGCTTGTCGCCGCCGAGTGCCGCGGCGAGCCGCAGGCCGTACTCGGAGGTCACCTGGTCCGTCTGGTGGTTGGACACGTTCAGCGCGAAGCCGTCGGCCTCGGCGATCCCGGCGCGGCGCAGCGGGGCGACCAGGCGCCGCTCGTCGGGGATCCAGGCGGCGTTCCCCGCGTCGACGTAGACCTTCGTGGCCGGTTGCTGCTTGAGGCGCTGGACGGCGTGGGCCAGCAGCCCGTACCGCTCGGCGGCGTCGGCTTGCGGGCAGCCCGCCACCAGGTGGGCGACGGCGTCCGGCTCCAGGATCACGTAGGCGCCCCGGGTGCCGAGTCCGGAGGCGAAGTCGTCGATCCACCGGCGGTAGTGCGCGGCGTCGCGGGCGCCGCCCGCGGAGTACGCGCCGCAGTCGCGGTCCGGGATGTAGTACGCGACGAGGACCGCGGTGCGCCCCGCCGTCGCCGCCGCCTCGACATGGGTGCGGACGACGGCGCCGGGGCGTTCGTTGCTGAGCCAGACGGCCTGGGGGCGCCCCGCGATGCGTTCGATGAGGCGGGCGTCCTCGGTGCGGCCCGCCGCCTGCCACTGGATCACCTGGCGGGCGGCGGCGCTGTAGGGGTCGACCCAGAAGACGGGCTCGGCCGGCTCCGCGGGCCCCGCTCCGTGCGCCGCGACGCCGCCGGTCACCGCCGCGCCGAGGAGCAGGGCGGCGGCGAGGACCGCTCGGGTCAGGGTGCGTCGGGGTCGCGGGAGGGAACGGCGGAAGGGCTGCTGGGACACCGGGCGGCTCCAGTCGTTCGGGCTGATCCGGCGCCGGCGGTGCTCGGCGCTTTCCCCGGAGTGTGGGTGATCGACGCGCCCCGGCCGGGGTCCGTGCCCGGCAGTTCACCCGGAAGAGGGCTCAGGCGCGACGGAACCGGTCCGTCGCCGCCGTCAGCTCCTCCGCGATGCCCCGCGCCCCCGCGTCGTGCCCCGCGCCGTCCACGACGACGAGTTCGCTGCCGGGCCACGCCTGTTGCAGGCGCCACGGGATGCCCAGGAGGTTGCCGAAGTCCATGCTGCCCTGGACCAGTACGCCCGGGATGCCCGCCAGGGATGCCGCGTCGCGCAGGACGACCTCGTCGCCGCCCAGCCAGTGGTCGTGGGCGAAGTAGTGCGTGACGGTGCGCGCGAAGCGGTACCGGAAGTCCGCGTCCTCGTAGCGGGGGACGGATCTCGGGGGCGCGGGCACGAAGGCCGTCTCCCAGTCCGTCCAGGCCCGCGCGGCGGTGGCCCGCACCGCCGGGTCGGGCGACTCCAGGAGCCGGTGGTAGGCGGCGGCGAGATCACCGTCCCGGTCCTCCTGCGGCACCACGTCGCGGAACGCCCGCCACGCCTCGGGGAAGATGCGGCCGAGCCCCCGCGTCATGAGTTCCACCTCGGCGCGGCTGCCCGTGGCGATGCCGGTGAGGACCAGTTCCGAGACCCGGTCCGGGTGCGTCTGCGCGTACCGCAGGCCGAGCACACATCCGAACGAGACGCCCCACACGAGCCACCGCTCGACGCCCAGGTGGCGCCGCAGCAGCTCCAGGTCGCAGATCAGATGCTTGATCGTGTTGACGCCCATGTCGGTGGCCGGATCGCTCGCGGGCGGCGTGGAGCGGCCGGCGCCGCGCTGGTCGAGCAGGACGATCCGGTACGCGTCGGGGTCGAAGTACCGGCGGAAGAAGGACGTGCTGCCGGAGCCGGGGCCGCCGTGCAGGACCACGGCCGGCTTGCCGCGCGGATTGCCGCAGACCTCCCAGTACACGCGGTTGCCGTCGCCGACGTCGAGCATGCCGCTGTCGTGGGGTTCGATGTCCGGATAGAGGCCCATCGGGGCAGCCTAGGTGCTGCCCCGGTCACTCCGCACGGGCGTTCCGCATCCGCCCGTACGCGTATACGCAGCCCGCGAGCGCCAGGTCGGAGAGGAGCATGAAGCCGATCGAGTACGAGTCCTTGGCGCTGTAAATGGCGCCCATGACCAGCGGCGGCACGAACCCGCCGAGGCCGCCCACCGCGCCCACGATGCCGGTGACGGAGCCGACCTGGGGCTGCGGGGTGACCTGGGAGACGAGCGCGAAGACGCTGCCGCTCGCCGTGCCGAGGCCCGCCGCCATGACGAGGAAACAGATCGTGCCGAGCGGGTTCAGCGCCGGGTCGAAGGCCTGGACGACGGCGAAGAGGGCGACGACGGCGAGGGCGGCGGTGGTGACCGTGGCCGGGTGGAGCCGGTCCGAGAGCCAGCCGCCGACGGGCCGGAAGACGACGGTGACGAGCGCGAAACCGGCGGCCTTGGTACCGGCGTCGGTGGGCGAGAGGTCGTACCAGGTCTTCAGATACGTGGGCAGGTACACGCCGAAGGCGACGATCCCGCCGAAGCCGATCGCGTAGAGCGCGGAGAGTTCCCAGGTGACCCGGAGCCGGCCCGCCTGCCCCAGGCGGGTGCCGAGCGAGCTGGTGGGCACGGGCCGGTCGGGGCGGTCGCTGATGAGGAACGCGGCGAGCACCGCGAAGGCGGCGAGCGCGATCGCCACGATGATGTACGGCAGGTTGTCGCCGTGCTCGGCGATGCGCGGCGTGAAGTACCCGGAGAGCGCCACGCCGCCCATGCCCATGCCGAAGACGCCGAGCGCGAAGCCCCTGCGGGCGGGCGGGAACCAGGAGTTGACGAGCGGGATGCCGATGGCGAAGGTCGTCCCGCCGAGGCCGAGCAGGAAGCCGACCGCGAGCATCGCGCCGAAGCTGTCGCGCGCCGGGATGATCAGCAGCACCGGGATGATGGTGAGCGCCGAGACGAGCGGGAACATCAGCCGGGCGCCGTACCGGTCGGTCAGGGCGCCGACCGGCACCCGGCCCAGCGAGCCGACGATCACCGGCACGGCGACCAGGAGGGACTGCTCGAAGGAGCTGAGGCCCAGCCGGTCCTTGAAGTCGCTGCCGAGCGGTGCCACCAGGTCCCAGGCCCAGAAGGTGAGCGTGAACCCGATGGTCGCCACGGCCAGATTGCGGTAGGCGGCGCCGGAGGGCTTGTCCCCGGGGGCGTCGGAGGGCTTGGCCGTACGAGTCTCGTCCACGTCCTCACGCTAGGAATCAGTGCCGGGCGCGGCTCACTCTGCTGGGCCGTTCGGGTGCAGGCCCGCCTCGAAGGCCGCCGAGCGCAGCACCTCCCGCAGCATCGCGGGCGTGAGGCGCCCGGTGAACGTGTTGCGCTGGCTGACGTGGAAGCAGCCGAAGACGTCGAGCGGCTCCTGCTCGGGGCCGCCCGGCGCCAGCCGCACGTGCGCCCCGTGTCCGAAGGCCGGGCGTGGCTTCGGCACCTGCCAGCCCGCCGCCGCGAAGGCGGGCAGCGCGGCCTGCCAGCCGAAGCCGCCGAGGACGACCACCGACCTGAGCGTCGGCGCGAGCAGCTTCAGCTCGCTCACCAGCCAGGAGCGGCAGGTGTCGCGCTCTTCCGTGGTGGGCTTGTTGGCGGGCGGGGCGCAGTGCACGGGCGAGGTGATGCGGGTGCCGTACAGCGTCAGGCCGTCGTCGGCGCTCTCGGCGGTGGGGCGGGAGGCGAGGCCGACGTCGTACAGCGCCGGGTAGAGGAATTCGCCCGAGCGGTCGCCGGTGAACATGCGGCCCGTGCGGTTGGCGCCGTGCGCGGCGGGCGCGAGGCCGACGAGCAGGAGCGCGGCGTCGTGCGGGCCGAAGCCGGGCACCGGGCGTCCCCAGTACGTCCAGTCGGCGAAGGCCGCGCGTTTGGTGCGCGCGACCTCCTCGCGCCAGTCGACGAGCCGGGGGCAGGCACGGCACCCGGTGATCCGCTGGTCCAGTTCGCTCAGGCCGTCCATGTCCTCCACCGTACGGATGTCCGCGCCGGCGCCATGGCCGGCCTTTCCCGCATACGCTCAGGTCAGCGCGGGGCCGCCCGTCGTACGGAGGTCCGCTGCCCGGAAGTCCGCCGCGTACTCCCGTACGAAGGCGCACAGCGCGACGACGGTGTTGCGCAGCTCCGAGAGGAGGACGCGTTCGTTCGGCGCGTGCAGGTTGCACATGGTGTCCTGGGCGCCGAAGAGCAGGACCTCGGCGCCGGGCGCCGCCTTGGCGAGGCCGTTGACCAGCGGGATGGAGCCGCCGGTCGAGATGTACGAGGCGTCCGTGCCCCAGGCCTCCTTCAGCGCGGCGCGTGCGGCGCGGTGGGCGGGGCCGCCGGTGGCCGCCTCGTAGCCGGGGCCCGCGGCGCCGGGCCTGACGGTGAGCGGGATGCCGAAGGGCTTGAGCGAGCGCAGGTGGGCGACGAGCCGGCCCTGGGCCTCCCTGGGGTCCTGCCGGGGGTGGAAGCGCAGGTTCAGCCTGGCCCTCGCGTACGGCACGACGGCGGAGACGGCATGGTCGACGCTGGGCGCGTCCAGGCCGATCACGGTGATCGCGGGTCCGCTCCACAGCCGCTCGCCGAGACTGCCGCTGCCGAACAGCGGCACCCCCTCGCGCACGCCCGCCAGGGAGCGGAACTCCTCTTCCGTGTACGTCGTGCCGGCCCAGTCCTCGCGTCGCAGCCCCTCGACCGCGACGTCCCCGTGCACGTCGTGGAGGGTGCCGAGCGCCTTGAGGAGGACGAGCAGCGCGTCGGGTGCGGCGCCCCCGAACTCCCCGCTGTGGCGCGGCTCGTCGAGGGTGCGGACCTCGACCACCACTTCGCAGGCGCCGCGCAGACCGGTGGCGAGGGTGGGGGTGCCGGGGCGGATGTTGCCGTGGTCGGCGATCACCATGGCGTCGCAGGCGAACCGCTCCGGGTCGGTGGGCGGGTGCCCCTCGAAAACGCTGCCGTACTCCTCCTGCCCCTCGATGACGAGCTTGACGCCGACCGGCGGGCGGCCTCCGTAGGCCCGCAGCATGCCCAGGTGGGCGATGACGTTGGCCTTGTCGTCCGCGATGCCGCAGCCGCGCAGGCCGCCTTCGACGGGGGTCGGCTCGAAGGGCGGCGACCGCCACAGCGACTCGTCGCCCGGCGGCTGCACGTCGTAGTGGCCGTAGAGCAGGACGGTCGGCGCGCCGGGCTCGGGGGGCGGGATCTCCCCGAGGACCACCGGGGCGGTGTCCGGCAGGTCGAGCCGCTCCACACGCGGGACACCGGCGTCGCGCAGCAGCCCGGCCACCAGGTCGTGGGCCTGCTCGACCGGCTCGGGCGGGTACCCGGGAAAGGCGATCGAGGGAATCGAGGCGAGCCGTACGAGGTCGGCTTGCAGCCCGTCCATCAGAGCGTCGACGGTGGCTTCGAAAGACGTCATGAGCAGCACTCCTGGGAGTCGTACGTCACCTTCGGACCGATTACCGTGATTCGTCCGGATTATGGGTGGCGGGGTTCAGCGGTTTCCGGACGGCTCGCCGGGAGCCCGGCATGCCGCGCCGGAGCCGGACTAAGGTCGACACATGGCTTCGGAGACTTCAGCTACAGGGGGCGGCGGTTCCGGCGGCGGTCCGGCGGGCGAGGGGTCGGTGCGTGTCGACAGCTGGATCTGGTCGGTCCGTCTCGTCAAGACCCGCTCGGCCGGCGGCGCGGCGTGCAAGGGCGGCCACGTCCGGGTCAACGGCGAGCGCGTCAAGCCCGCGTACGGCGTGCATGTGGGCGACGAGGTGCGTCTGCGGCAGGCGGGCGGCCGGGAGTGTGTGGTGATCGTCAAGCGCCTCATCCGCAAGCGCGTCGGCGCGCCGGTCGCCGTCGAGTGCTACGTCGACAACTCGCCGCCCCCGCCGCCCCGTGAGGCGGTCGCTCCCGCGGGCATCCGTGACCGCGGCACGGGCCGCCCCACGAAGCGGGACCGCCGCGAGATGGAACGCCTCCGGACGCCGAAGGGCTGACCGCCCGGGGGAATCGGAACGTTCCGAGGGCCTCGACCGAGAGGGGGGCCGCCCGGGTGGCTCCCCCTCAGCCCGCCGGAACCGCCCGCACCCAAGTGCCGTCCTCCGTCAGGTACTTGTCGACCTTCAGGCCGGCCTCCGCGAGCGCCTCCTCGAACTGTTCCGGAGTGAGCGGGCGGGCGCGGAACGTCTGGGTCCATAGGGCGTCGGGGAAGACGTACTCCGCGCGCACCTCGTTCACGCCGTCGCCGACCGGCTCGGCCGAGAGGATCCGGACCGTGTACCCGCCCGGGTCGACGCGCTCTCTCGGGAGGTTCGTGTGGTAGTCCGCGCCCTCCCGCTGGATCAGCACGCAGCCCTGGTCCGTGACGTGCTCGCGGCAGGCCCTGAGCATGCGGCGCCGCACCGCCGCGTCGCCGGTGTGCACGAGGAACGAGGCGAGCATCACCACGGGGAACTTCTCGTCCAGGTCGAGCCGCTCGATCGGGCTCAGCACGGTGCGCACCCCGCCGTCGAGCGCGGCCACCCTCTCCAGCATCTCGGCCGACTCGTCCACGGCGGTCACCCGGAAACCGCGCTCCAGGAGGGGGCGGGTCACCCGGGCCGCGCCGCAGCCCAGCTCCAATATGTGCGCCCCGGGCGGCACGGCGCCCTCGATGACGTCCGGCTCGTCCCCGACGGACAGGCGCGCGTACAGCTCGACCGCGCAGCCGTCCGGCGTGATCGCGCCGGGTCCCGTCCCCTCGTAGCCCTCACGCATCTCCACGCTCATGCCCGGCCAACGAAGGCCGCCCCGCCCCCGTTCCCGAACCCCTCACGGCTCCACCGCCTCCAGCGGGAACCAGCCATGTCCGCCGTACCAGTGGCCGCCCGCCCGCAGATGGTCGCCCACGGCCCTCTCCACCCTTGTCCGCCTGGGGAGTTCGGCCACGGGAAGGTCGCGGTCGCCGAAGACGAAGGCGACGGGGTCACCGTCCTCGGGCTCCGGTCCAGCACTGTCGACGAGGTGGAATCGCCGCTGGAAGCGGACGATGTTCGAATCCGCGGGCAGGTGGTCCCGCAGCTGCGGGTCGAGCAGCCAGGAGTGGCAGACGGCTGTCTCATATCGCTCCTCCGGGAAGTGCCGGGCGAAGAACGTCCGCGCCAGGGAGAGCGACCGGTCGCAGGCCTCGGGCGTCAAGGGCCCCCGGAAGTCGGCGATGTGGAGGCTCAGACAGGGGTCGCCCGGCCCCGCCGGATGTCCGGCCGCGGCGGTCGCGGCTCCCATGCGTTCGTCCAGCACGCCACGCTCGAACTGAAGGCGCCCCAGCTGATAGAGCTCGCCCCGGAAGTGCAGGACGTGCCACCCCGGAGCGACGAGGCCGCGGCTGCCGCGCGCCCTGCGGTGCACCGCCATGTGGCGGCCGAGGTCGGCGAGGGTGCGGCGGGAGACGTCGTCGGGGATGCCGCGGTCGCGGTGGTACGCGCGCACGTGCTCCAGCGCCGCCACGAACACGTACACGGAGAAGCAGCGCCCGAGCTCACCGCACGCCTCGGGCAGCGTGAGGACGCGGCCGCCGCGGCCGACCGCACCCATGTCGCGCACGACGGCGTCCACACAACGGTCGAGCAGCCACCGCGCCTCCGGGTCCGCCCACAGCCGGCCGCGCAGCGCCACCAGGGGGTTGATGTCCTCATGGGGCACGGCGAGGTCGAGGAGCACGTCCGGCAGCTCGTCGGCGGCCGGCAGCACCGCCTCGGCCCGCGGCTCCCCCGCGGCCTCCAGCTCCCGGAGCCAGGCGGCGAGCCGCTCGTCGGACCTGAGCGCTTCCAGCACGTTCCCACCCTCTTTATCCTGTAAAGGAGGAGATGACCGCTCATGATGCGCACAGGCAGTGAACCGGTGACCGCACGCAGTCCGCTCCGGATGCGCCTGTGGTTCAGCGTATGGGGCCTTGTCTGGGCCGGCTTCGGAACCGTTGCCTTCGCCCTCGCCGGGCGCACCGGGTGGGCCGTGGCGTGCGGGGTGCTGCTGGCGGTGGTCGCCGCTGATTTGGCGTGGGTCGTGCACCGGATGCGGCAGGGCCCGCACTACCAGCCGGGCCGGGACGTCCCGCCGTACGATCCGCCGGACGCCCCCTAGCCCGGCCTCCGGAGGCTCAGTCGTCGAAGCGGGCCGCCGCCAGGTACTCCGGCTGCGGGTCCAGCGCGGCCGCGAGCCGGAAGTGGCGGCGGGCCTGCTCGGGCCGTGAGGCGCGCTCGTAGGTGCGGGCGAGTGCGAAGTGCGCGAAGGCGTTGTCCGGCTCACGCTCCAGGACGATGGAGAACTCCAGCTCCGCGGCGCGCAGTTGCGCGGCGGCGAAGAAGGCGCGCGCCCGCAGCAGGCGGGCCGCCGTGTTCTCGGGGTGGGCGGCGATGACCGTGTCGAGCAGCTTCACCGCGCCACGCGGGTCCCGGGCGGCGAGGAGCTGCTCCGCCGCGCGGAAATCGATGACATGACTCTCCGGGGTGATGTCGGGCACGCCGGGCTCCTTCCCTCGCTTCCCCGTGTCAACGCACGCCGCACCCTCGCCTATTCCGCACAGCTGTCTCACGCGCGCGGGGCCGCGCTCGGCGCGCCGCGACGGCCGCGGACGCGTCTGCCCACGGCGGTTCGGTGGCGGGTGCGGCTTTGGTCTCGGTTGCTCGCGCAGTTCCCCGCGCCCCTTAACGGGCGCTCGCCCTTCGAGCAAGGTCCGCCCAGACCTCGGCGACCCGGTCCGCGAGGCCGTCCAGCGGGCCGTCGTTGTCGATCACGATGTCCGCGATCTCCAGGCGCTTCTCGCGGGTCGCCTGCGCGGCCATCCGCGCGCGGGCGTCCGCCTCGCTCATGCCGCGCAGCCGCACCAGGCGGTCGAGCTGGGTCTCGGGGCTCGCGTCGACGACGACCACGACGTCGTACAGCGGTGCGAGGCCGTTCTCCGCCAGGAGGGGAACGTCGTGGACGACCACCGCGTCGTCGGACGCGGACTGTTCGAGCTCGGCGGAGCGGGCGCCGACGAGCGGATGCACGAGGGAGTTCAGGACGGCCAGCTTCTCGGCGTCGGCGAAGACGATCGCGCCCAGCTTCGGCCGGTCCAGGGAGCCGTCCGGAGCGAGCACCTCCCGCCCGAAGGCGTCAACGACCGCCGCCAGGCCCGGAGTTCCCGGCTCCACCACCTCACGTGCGATCTTGTCCGCGTCGATCAGCACCGCACCCGACGCGACAAGCAGCCGCGACACCTCACTCTTGCCGGCACCGATTCCGCCGGTCAGGCCCACTTTCAGCATGACCGGCAGCTTAGGGCCTACCGGCCGGGCAGGCCCCGGCCGGTCGCGGCCTCACGCGTCGCCCTCCCGCTCCGCGAGGAAGCGCTCGAATTCGCGGCCGATCTCGTCGGCGGACGGGATGTCCGCCGGCTCGGCGAGCATGTTGCCCCGGTCCTGCGCGCCCGCCGCCGCGTCGTACTGATGCTCCAGACCCTGGACGAGCGCCACCAGCTCCTCGTCGCCCTCCTGGATCTGCCGGTCGATCTCGGTCTGGGTGCGGTGCGCCTCGGTGCGCAGTCCGTGCGCGACGGTGGGCAGCACCAGGCCGGTGGCGGCGGTGATCGCCTCAAGGACCGTGAGGGCCGCGTCCGGGTACGTGGAGCGCGCGATGTAGTGCGGGACGTGCGCCGCGACACCCAGCACGTCGTGACCGGCCGCCAGGAGGCGGTACTCCACCAGGGAGGCCGCGCTGCCCGGCACCTGCGCCTCGTCGAAGGGGCTGCGGTGGCCCGGCACCAGGTCGGTGCGGTTGCCGTGCGGCGTGAGGCCCACGGGGCGGGTGTGCGGGACGCCCATGGGAATGCCGTGGAAGTTCACGGAGAGGCGCACCCCGAGCCGCTCCACGATCTGCTGGACGGCCTTGGCGAAACGCTCCCACTCCACGTCCGGCTCGGGCCCGGAGAGCAGCAGGAAGGGCGCGCCGGTGGCGTCCTGGACGAGGCGGACGTCGAGCGTCGGCTCCTCGTAGTCGCTCCAGCGGTCGCGTCGGAAGGTGAGCAGCGGGCGGCGGGCGCGGTAGTCCACGAGCCGGTCGTGGTCGAATCTCGCCACCACCTGCCCGGGAAGGGTGTCCGTGAGCCGCTCGACGATCTGGTCGCCGGTTTCGCCCGCGTCGATGTATCCGTCGAAGTGGTAGAGCATGACCAGTCCGGCCGACTCCTGGGCGAGCGCCATGTCTACGACGGCGAGGCCCTTCGGCTCCCATGCGTACAAACCCTGCGGATCAAGCACTGTGACCGCTCCTCCTCGTGTTCGTAACGGAGAACGCACGCGGGGACACGCGCATTCCCGCCACGCCGTGGCCGTGCTCCCCTCCTTCGAGGCCCGGTCGACCCTGGTCCATACCTTGACGCGCACATGCCCCGCCTCTACCTTCTCAACGTTCATATGCACACTCCGAGTTCACGTACAGGAACCAAACGGGAACCGAACCAGACACCGAACCAGGAACCGACGGGAAGGTCACCCCCCATGCGCACCCGACGAACCCTGCTGGCCACCCTGCTCACGGCGGCGACCGCCGCCACGACCCTGGCCGCCACCGCCTCCGCCGCGACGCCCGCGCGGACCATCGAGGTCTCCACGGCCGCCCAGCTCAAGGCGGCGCTCACCGACGCCTCCCCCGGCGACACGATCCACCTCGCCGACGGCACGTACTCCGGGAACTTCAAGACCACCGTGGCCGCGAGCGCCGGCTCCCGCATCACGCTGACCGGCTCACCGAAGGCGGTGCTCAAGGCGGGCGGCGGCTACGGCCTGCATCTGAACGGCGCCGCGTACTGGACGGTGCAGGGCATCACCGTCACCGGCGGCCAGAAGGGCATCATGATCGACTCCGCGCGGGGCGTCGTCGTGGACACCGTCACGGTCCACGGCCTCGACATGGAGGGCGTCCACTTCCGGAAGTCGAGCCGGGACGGCGTGATCAGGAACTCGCGCATCCACGACACCGGGAACGACGGCCGCGGCATGGGAGAGGGCATCTACGTCGGCACCGCGAACACGCTCTCCGACAAGAGCGACAACGTCCAGATCCTCGGCAACACCATCGGCCCGGACGTCGGCGGCGAGGCGATCGACCTCAAGGAGGGCACGACGGGCGGCAAGGTCGCGGGCAACACCTTCGACGGCCGGGGCCTCACCGGCAACCACTACGACGACTCGTGGGTCGACGTGAAGGGCAACAACTACGTCATCGAGAACAACACCGGCAAGAACACCCTCAACAACGGCTACGAGACCCACACCCAGCAGTCCGGCTGGGGCTGCGGCACGGTCTTCCGCGGCAACAAGTCGACCCTGACGGGCGCGACGGGCGACAAGCAGCTGGCCATCAACGTCACGAACCAGAGCAGCGGCTGCCGGACGACGGTCCACGCCAGCAATACGGTGACCGGGGGCCGGGGCCTGACGAACATCCCCGTCACGCCATAGACATGCCCGGGCCCCGTCAGGGGCGCGGGGAACGACGCGAGCAACCACGGAAGTGCCGCAGACGCGTCTGCCCGGTCACCGTCCCGTCGCGCCTGCGGCATGTCTTGGGCTGATCGCGCAGTTCCCCGCGCCCCTGACGGGGCGCCCGGACGCAGCACTGCGGGCCCGCACCCTCGAAAGGGTGCGGGCCCGCAACGTTCAGCTACCGCCTAGAGAGCGACGCGAGGTCAGCTCTGGCCGCCGGCAAGCTTCTCGCGAAGCGCGGCAAGCGCCTCGTCCGAAGCCAGCGCGCCGGAGTTGTCGTCCGACTCCGAGGAGTACGAACCGCCGCCGCCACCGCCGGACGCGGCCGGAGCGGCGCCGGCCGGAGCCGCCGCACCTTCGGCCTCGGCCTGGGCGTCGGCCTCGCGGGACTTGATGACCTGAGCCTGGTGCTGCTCGAAGCGCTGCTGCGCCTCGGCGTACTGGGTCTCCCAGGCCTCGCGCTGGGTCTCGTAGCCCTCGAGCCAGTCGTTGGTCTCGGGGTCGAAGCCCTCGGGGTAGATGTAGTTGCCCTGGTCGTCGTAGGACGCGGCCATGCCGTACAGGGTCGGGTCGAACTCGACGGCCGACGGGTCGGCGCCGAAGGACTCGTTGGCCTGCTTCAGCGACAGCGAGATCCGGCGACGCTCGAGGTCGATGTCGATGACCTTGACGAAGATCTCGTCGTTGACCTGGACGACCTGCTCCGGGATCTCCACGTGGCGCTCGGCCAGCTCGGAGATGTGGACCAGGCCCTCGATGCCCTCGTCGACGCGCACGAACGCACCGAACGGAACGAGCTTGGTGACCTTACCGGGAACGACCTGCCCGATCTGGTGCGTGCGGGCGAACTGCTGCCACGGGTCTTCCTGCGTCGCCTTGAGCGACAGGGAGACACGCTCGCGGTCCATGTCCACGTCGAGGACCTCGACGGTGACTTCCTGGCCGACCTCGACAACCTCGGAGGGGTGGTCGATGTGCTTCCAGGAGAGCTCGGAGACGTGGACGAGACCGTCGACGCCACCGAGGTCCACGAACGCACCGAAGTTGACGATCGAGGAGACGACGCCGGAGCGGACCTGGCCCTTCTGCAGGGTCGTGAGGAAGGTCTGGCGGACCTCGCTCTGGGTCTGCTCGAGCCAGGCACGGCGGGACAGGACCACGTTGTTGCGGTTCTTGTCCAGCTCGATGATCTTGGCCTCGAGCTCCTTGCCCACGTAGGGCTGGAGGTCGCGGACGCGGCGCATCTCGACGAGGGAGGCCGGCAGGAAGCCACGGAGGCCGATGTCGAGGATGAGACCACCCTTGACGACCTCGATGACGGTACCGGTGACGATGCCGTCCTCTTCCTTGATCTTCTCGATCGTGCCCCAGGCACGCTCGTACTGAGCGCGCTTCTTGGACAGGATCAGACGACCTTCCTTGTCCTCCTTCTGGAGAACCAGGGCCTCGATCTCGTCACCGACGGCGACGACCTCGTTCGGGTCGACGTCGTGCTTGATGGAGAGCTCGCGGCTCGGAATGACGCCTTCGGTCTTGTAACCGATGTCGAGCAGGACCTCGTCCCGGTCGACCTTCACGATGACGCCGTCGACGATGTCGCCGTCGTTGAAGTACTTGATCGTCTCGTCGATCGCGGCGAGGAAGGCTTCCTCGTTACCGATGTCGTTGACCGCTACCTGCGGCGTGGTGGCGGTGGTCTCGGTGCTGCTCGTCATGTGGGAAAGGGCTCCGGTACGGACATTGAAGTCGTAGGTACTGCAACGCCGGAGCCGATTTCGCTCTGCAGAAGCCGGACAGCCTAGGAAGCGCGACTTCCGCGAAACGGAAGGCGCCTCGACAACCGAGGGGACATACAACAGACACGAGCGCAGCCTGCTATGTCTGAGGAGCGCAGGCTCGCAGCGCAACTTGTAGCATACGGGGGCAGCCGGACAGGGTCAATGCGCGAAGGCGCACACCCGGGGCGGATCGCCGCATACCCGGCACAAAACCTGTCGCCTGAGGCCACACGGGCCGCACCGCGCCCCTGCGCGCCGAGGTTTCGACGGAATGCTCAGAGAACACGGAAGAGTACGACGATGGAGCCGATCATCCAAGAGTCCGAGCCGCCCGAGCCCGAGGCCACCAGGCGTCACGCGAACGTCACGGAGAGCAGCCGTGCCAACCGCGGCTGGTGGGACCGGAATGCCGACGAGTACCAGATCGAGCACGGCACGTTCCTCGGGGACGACCGCTTCGTGTGGGGCCCCGAAGGGCTCGACGAGGTGGAGGCGGAGCTGCTCGGTCCGCCGGAGGAGCTCAAGGACAAGGACATCCTGGAGATCGGCGCCGGCGCCGCGCAGTGCTCGCGCTGGCTGCTCGCGCAGGGCGCGCGCCCTGTCGCCCTCGACCTCTCGCACCGCCAGCTCCAGCACGCGCTGCGGATCGGCGGGAACGTCCCGCTGGTCCAGGCCGACGCCGGAGTGCTGCCCTTCAAGGACACCTCCTTCGACCTCGTCTGCTCCGCCTACGGCGTGATGCCGTTCGTCGCCGACCCCGTGCAGGTCCTCAAGGAGGTGCGCCGGGTGCTGCGGCCCGGCGGGCGGTTCGTCTTCTCCGCCACCCACCCCGTCCGCTGGGCGTTCCCGGACGAGCCGGGTCCGGAGGGCCTCTCCGTAGCGGCCTCCTATTTCGACCGCACTCCCTATGTGGAGCAGGACGAGGAGGGCAACGCCGTCTACGTGGAGCACCACAGGACGATCGGCGACCGGGTGCGGGACATCGTGGCCGGCGGGTTCCGGCTCGTCGACATCGTGGAGCCGGAGTGGCCCGCCTGGAACACGCAGGAGTGGGGCGGCTGGTCCCCGCTGCGCGGAAACCTGATCCCGGGGACGGCCATCTACGTATGCGTACGAGACTGAGCGTGTGATCCGTAACCACGCAGCCCTGGACCTTCCCGTACGTGACGCGCTGCCCGGTCTCTGTGCCGCTCTGGAGGGGCCGGGCAGCGCGGTGCTCTGCGCGCCGCCCGGCACGGGCAAGACGACGCTGGTGCCGCTGGCGCTCGCGGGCCTGGTCGACGTGGTGGGCGCCCATGACGGCGTACGCCGCGTCGTCGTCGCCGAGCCGCGCCGCATCGCCGCCCGGGCCGCCGCCCGGCGCATGGCGTGGCTGCTCGGCGAGAAGGTGGGCGACAGCGTCGGTTACACGGTGCGCGGTGAGCGCGCGGTGGGGCCCCGCACGCGCGTGGAGGTCGTGACGACGGGCGTGCTGCTCCAGCGGCTGCAACGGGACCAGGAGCTGGCCGGCGTGGATGTCGTCGTCCTCGACGAGTGCCACGAGCGGCATCTGGACGCGGACACGGTGGCGGCGTTCCTGGTGGACGTGCGGGCGGCGCTGCGGCCCGAGCTGCGCCTGGTCGCGGCGTCGGCGACGACCGACGCGGAGGGCTGGGCGCGGATCCTCGGAGGTGCGCCCGTGGTGGAGGCGCGGGGCGTCGCGCACCCCGTGGAGGTCGTGTGGGCGCCGCCCCCGCGCGCGGTGCGGCCGCCGCACGGGATGCGGGTCGATCCGGCGCTGCTGACCCATGTGGCGTCGGTGGTGCGCAGGGCGCTGGCGGAGCGGGAGGGGGATGTCCTCTGCTTCCTGCCCGGGGTCGGTGAGATCGCGCGGGTGGCGGGGCAGCTGGCGGGCCTCGGCGGTGTGGAGGTGTTGCAGGTGCACGGGCGGGCGCCCGCGGCGGTGCAGGACGCGGTGCTGGCCGGGTCGGACGGGCGGCGGGTGGTGCTCGCCACCTCCGTGGCGGAGTCCTCGCTGACGGTGCCGGGGGTGCGGGTCGTCGTGGACTCGGGGCTCGCGCGGGAGCCGCGGGTGGATCACGCGCGCGGGCTGAGCGCGCTGGCGACGGTGCGGGCCTCGCAGGCGGCCGGGCGGCAGCGGGCGGGCCGCGCCGGGCGGGAGGCTCCGGGGGCGGTGTACCGGTGCTGGGCGGAGGCCGAGGACGGGCGCCTGCCGCGCTTTCCGGCTCCCGAGATCAAAGTGGCCGACCTCGCGGCGTTCGCGCTACAGGCGGCGTGCTGGGGCGATCCTGACGCCTCCGGGCTCGCTCTCCTGGATCCCCCGCCGGGCGGCGCGATGGCGGCGGCGCGGGACGTCCTGGTGGCGGTGGGCGCGGTGGACGCGGCGACGGGCCGTGCGACGGAGCGGGGCACGCGGATGTCCCGGGTGGGCCTGCACCCGCGCCTCGCGCGGGCCCTGCTCGACGCGGCCCCGCGCGTCGGTGCCCGGCGGGCGGCGGAGGCGGTGGCGCTGCTGAGCGAGGAGCCGCCCCGTGAGTACGGCGACGACCTCGCGGGCGCCTGGCGTGCGGCGCGGCGCGGCCAGGACGCCTACGGGGCGCGGTGGCGGACCGAGGCCGGGCGTCTGGCCTCCGCGGCGCCCGGTGGGCCCGCCGGGGCCGGCGGCGGGAACGACGAGTACGTCGCCGGTCTGGTGGCCGCCCTCGCGTTTCCGGAGCGGGTGGCGCGGAGCGTGGGCGGCGGGACGTATCTCATGGCGGGCGGGACGCGGGCGGAGGCGCGGCAGGGGTCCGCGCTCTCCGGTGCGCGGTGGCTCGCCGTCGCCGTGGCCGACCGGCCGGTCGGCGCCGGGCACGCGCGCGTGCTGCTGGCCGGGCACATCGACGAGGACGTCGCCCGGAGCGCCGCCGCACCGCTGTACTCCGAGGGCGACGAGGTGGTCTGGGGCGACGGCGAGCTCGTGGCGCGGCACGTGGAGCGTCTCGGCGCCGTGGAGTTGACGGTGCGTCCCCTGAAGGAGCCCGATCCGCGTCTGGTGCGGGAGGCGCTGCTGACCGGGTTGCGGGAGGAGGGGACCGCGCTGTTGAAGTGGTCGCGGGGCGCGCGGGAGCTGCGGGAGCGGCTCGCGTTCCTGCACCGCCATCTCGGGGCGCCCTGGCCCGACGTAACGGAGGACGCCCTCCACGCGCGCGTGGAC
The DNA here is from genome assembly GCF_055572995.1 of Streptomyces sp. NPDC030245. Classification (NCBI taxonomy): domain Bacteria; kingdom Bacillati; phylum Actinomycetota; class Actinomycetes; order Kitasatosporales; family Streptomycetaceae; genus Streptomyces; species Streptomyces sp. NPDC030245. Next base: position 236,916 of record NZ_JBVICF010000006.1, read on the forward strand.
GAGTGGCTGGAGCCCGAGCTCTCCCGGGCGCGGCGCCGGGCCGACCTGGCGGGGATCGACGCCGGGCAGGCTCTGGGGCGGCTCCTGCCGTGGGCGACGGGTGAGGCCGGCCGGCTGGACGAGCTCGCCCCCGAGCGCCTGGAGGTGCCGAGCGGGTCCAGGATCCGGCTCGACTACTCCGATCCCGAACAGCCGGTGCTCGCCGTCAAGTTGCAGGAGATGTTCGGGCTGGCCGAGACGCCGAGGGTCGCGGACGGCCGCGTACCGGTGCTCGTGCACCTGCTGTCCCCCGCGGGCCGTCCGGCCGCCGTCACGGCCGACCTCGCCTCGTTCTGGCAGTCGGGCTACCGCGCGGTCCGCGCGGACCTGCGCGGCCGCTACCCGAAGCATCCGTGGCCGGAGGATCCGGCGACGGCCGAACCGACCCGGTACACCAAGGCCCGCCAGGCGGGCCGGAGCGCCCACTCGTAGGCGTTGACCGCTCCTAGGCGTTGACCGGCTCGGGTTCCGGGTCGTTCTCCGTCGTCGGCGTCGGGTCGCCGGGCCTGCGGCCGCGGGCCTCCAGCCAGAGGGAGAGGGCCAGCAGGAGGATGCCGAGGGTGAGGAAGCCCCAGGGGAGGTACGAGGTCAGCAGGAGGACGAGGACGCGCTGGGACTTGACCAGGTCGACGGTGTCCTTGATGTAGTCCTCGCGCATCTTCACGTGCCCGGAGAAGACGGTGACCTTGTCGCGGTCGCCCAGGAGCGTGCCGCCGCGCAGTTCGTTGTTCTGGATCTCCTCGCCGTAGACGGGGGCTCCGGTGGTCGGCTCGACCCAGAACTTGCGGACGGTGGTGTACCAGCGGGTGGTGCCGGTCCTGGCGAGGGACTCCGGAGTGATGCCTTTGACGGGCATCGTCTTGGGGAAGGGCACCTTGGTCCAGGGGATGGTCTGTTCGAAGTAGTAGACCTTCACGCCGCGGAAGTTCTGGGTGCCCTTGTAGTGGATGGGCCGGGTGACGCGGGCCTGCGCGTCGAAGTACTCGTAGTCCCGCTTCTCGGTCAGGAAGGGCCATTTGAACTCGATGCCCTCGCGTTTGACCGGGTCCCCGTCGACCGCCTCGCCCGTGGCGTGCACGGGTTCCTGGCTGTGCGCGTCGAAGATGTAGCGCTCGGGGATCTTGGAGACCATCCTGCCCTTGTCGTCCTGGACGTAGGAGAGGGCGTCCCAGACGACGACGTCGCGGTCGGCGCTCTTCTCGATCTTCTCGGAGGCCTCCACGTTGCCCTTGAGGGTCTGCACGATGGTGACCTTGTCGATCTTCTTGGCCTTCATGGAGCCGTAGTCGATGAGGGTCGGGTCGTGCGCCTCCAGGACCATGTCCTGGTACTGGCTCGGCGGGACCTTCGCGAGCCGCGGGAACGCGTACCAGCGCATGAGCGGGGACATGGCCGTGCAGAACACGGCGAAGGCGAGCAGGACGAGGCTGGCCTTGCGGCGCATCGCTGCGGCCCTCCCTACGTCTGTGGGTGCTTGGGGACCGTACGTCTGTGGGTGCTTGGGGACCGTACGTCTGTGGGTGCTCGGGGACCGTACGTCTATGGGTGTGCGGGGACGGTGGTGAGGAGCGGCTCGGGGGACGTCTCGCCGGACGGGGCGCCGACCGCCGTGACCGTCAGGACCAGGGCGAGCGCGACGGCGAGGCCGGTGGCGGCGGCGATGAGGGCGCGCATACGGGGCCTTTCGGTTCGGCTTGCGGCCGGAACTGATAGGGCGTCAGGGCGGGCACCGTAGCAACGGACGGGCAAGATGAGAACACGTTGCACAAACACCGACCGCCCCTCCGCCGTGGGTGGCGGAGGGGCGGTCGGGATGTCCGGTCCGAGCCGGCCCTAGGCGCTGGGAGGCGCGCTCGGAGTACTGCTCGGCGTGGTGCTCGGCGAGTCGGACGGCGTGGGGGTCGTGTCGGGCTCCGCCGCGTTCACCTTCAGCTCGACGGTGAGAATGCCGCCACCGGCCGTGGCGATGCGCAGCAGATACGTACCCGCCGCGTCGTCCGCGTAGATCCGCGGCAGCTTCAGCAGGCCGTTCGCGTCCGTCTTCAGGTCCTTGAGCATGCGGATCGGCTTGCCGTCCGCGCCCTTGAAGTAGGGGCCCTTGTCGTTGGCCGTCGCGTCCGACGCCGACGCGACCATCATGGCGGAGGCCGCGACGCCGCCGGCGGGCCTGCCCTTGTACGTCGCCTTGACCTCGACCCGGTCGGCGAACTCCTTGCCCGCCTCGCAGACCAGCGGCTGGTCGCTGGTCCTGGCGAGCGCGTCGGCCTGGCGCGCGGTGACCGACGCGGTGAAGTCGACGGCCGGCACCGAGCGGCCCACGACCGTGGCCCGCACGGTGAACTTGCCGGTGCTCTCGCCCGCTTCGAGCACCGGTGCGGTGGCCTTGCCGGTGGAGCCCGTGGTGACGGTGGCACTCCGCGCGCCGCCGTCGAAGCGGGCGTCCGTGGCGCCGACGATCGTGAACTTCACCTTGACCCCGGCCACGTTCGACCCCGTCTTGGAGAGCGCGCGCACCTCGACACGCTCGTCGAAGGCGTCACCCGCGGTCGCGGTGAGCGTGCCGGTCCCGGCGTTCGCCAGGTCCTTGACGCGGTCGGCGGGCAACGGGTCGGGGCGCTCGGAACCGCCGCCGTTCGGCGGGGTGGGCTTGTTGCTGCCGCCGTTGTTCCCGGGCTTGTCCTTGTCCTTGTCCGGCTTCGGCTTCTGCTTGGCCGGGGGCTTCATCGACGGGGTGCTCGGCGACGTCGGGCCGACGCCCGGGATGCGGCTGTCGCTGCGCTCGTCGGGCAGCACACCCTTGCCGTCGGGGACCTCGTGGGTGCCCTTGCGGTAGAACTCCAGCCACGACAGGACGGTGTTCAGGTACTCCGTGGAGCGGTTGTAGCTCAGGATCGCCTTGTGCAGGTCGTCCTCGACGGACAGGTCACGGCCGTTCGCACACAGGTAGTGGGCCGCGGCGAGCGCCGCGTCGTAGATGTTGTTGGGGTCCTTCTTGCCGTCGTTGTTGCCGTCCCGGCCCGAGGTGGCCCACGTCGACGGGATGAACTGCATCGGCCCGACCGCGCGGTCGTGCGTCAGGTCACCGTCGTAGGCGCCCTTGTCGGTGTCGGTGATCTTCGCGAAGCCGTTGCCGTTCAGGACCGGGCCGAGGATCGGCTTCAGCGTCGTGCCGCTCGCGTCGACGCGGCCGCCGCGGGCGTGGCCCGACTCGACCTTGCCGATCGCGGCGAGCAGCTGCCAGGGCAGGTTGCAGCCGGGCTTGTCGGTGTTGAGCGCGGTCTCGGCCTTCTTGTACGCGTCAAGGACCGTGGCCGGGACGCCCGCCTCGGCCTTCTTGTCACCGCCGTTCGGCGGGACGGGGCTCTCCAGGGGAGGCAGGTCCGTGTAGTACGGGGAGTCGCCGGTCGCGGAGTCACCGGACGGCGGTGGAGTGTCGGAAGCGCCCGCCGCCTGCCCGTCACGCGGTACGTCCGTCACGCCCGGGGCCTGCGACGCGGCGAGGGCCGCCACCGCCGCCGCGGCCACCGCGGCGGTCACCGTTCCTCTGCGCAGCCGCCTGCCCAATACCGGCGCCATGACCGAGCCACCCCTCCCCTTTTGACGACTGTTGCGCGCCGCCCCCGCCCTCGTGCACGCTTTCCTGCACGTGCACGCCTACTTTCGCACGCGCGTACACCCAGTGGGTCGGCTCAGGCGACACTACGACAACTTGGCGCGCCCAGGCACCCGTTCGTGCCCGGTTTTTACCAGTTGGCCAAGACGCCGCGACAGCTCTGTTACGCGGCGGGGTCCGGGTCCTCGCCCTCGGCGGGCACCGAACCGTCCGGAACCTCGCTGATCTCGCTCTCCGGGGTCAGCTCCTGGCCGATCGTCCGGCCCTTGTGGAGGCCGCGGTGCACGGCCTGCGCGATGCGCTCGATGGTCCGTACGCCGTACGCCATCGACGGGTTGTCGTGCGAGAGGACGACGATGCGGTAGGTGCGGCCGCCACCGGTGAACACGCCGACGCTGTGTACGCGCCAGCCGTGCGTGGCCCGCGGCAGCCAGCCGTTCTTGAGGTGGGCACGGACGCCGCGGGGCATCCCCGCGGGCACCCCCCAGCGCTGGTCGCGCCGCACCTCGGCCATCTGCCGCAGCCCGTACGCCCGCGCGCCCGGGCCGAGAATGCCCCGCACCCCCGTCAACACGTCGAGCAGCCGCGACTGGTCGGCGGCGGTGGTGCCGGTCAGCCCCCAACGGCCGTACGTGCCGAGGGTGGTGGCCGTGGTGCCGACGCGGTGCAGGAAACGGGAGAGGTAGCGGTATCCGAGGTCGTTCCACAGGCGCTGCGCCGCATGATTGTCGGAAATGGTGATCATGGGGCGGATCCGGCTGCGCTCCCAGCCGGTGAGACCGCGGCGCCACTCCTGCGCGCGGCGCAGCGCCGCCTCCATCACCAGGAGCTTGGCGACGCTCGCCGCGTCGTAGCGGCGGTGGCTCGCGAGTTCGCAGACGAGGCCGGTGCGGGAGTCGTGCACGGAGACGGAGACGGTGCCGGACCTGGACGACAAAGCCGCCCTGATGTCCTTGGACATCCGGGCGGCGAGAGTACGGTCACGGCCTCCTGCCGTGCAGAGGTCCGTACGCTGGAGGTTGCCGGCTGCGGCGGCGGTCGCCGGTATGGGAACCAGGAGTGCCGTGGTGAGCGCCGCGGCGAGGGCCGTCCGGCACTTACGCAGGTGAGAGACCATGCGCTCATCCTGACCCCAGGCTCGGGCGGGGGTCGCTTTGCCGGGGGCCACGCGAGTGAGGCCCCTCTGCGCGGGGCTTGAGCGGACTCCACGGCGTGGGGCTTGAGCGGACTCCGCGGCGCGGGGCTTGAGGGACTCCGCTGCGCGGGGCGTGGGCGGTTGTGTTGCGGCTGCGGGTGGGTGGTGGCCGCTCGCGCAGTTCCCCGCGCCCCTGAAGACGCCCCCGGCACCTCCCGGGACGGGGCATGGACGGGTCTCGTTGCGTGTGCGGGTGGGGGGTGGTTGCTCGCGCAGTTCCCCGCGCCCCTAAAAACACCCCCCGCACCACCCCAAGGCACACGAGAAACAGCCCCCGCACCACCCCAAGGCACACGAGAAACAGCCCCCGGCATCGCCCCAAGGAGCGCGAGAAACAGCCCCTGGCACGACCCTAAGGCACGCGAGAAACAGCCCCCTGGCACCGCACTAAGGGGCGCGAGGAACTGCGCGCCCAGCCACAACACACCCGCAGCCACGAACGGACAAGCCCAGGCACCCACCCCCAGGGGCGCGGGGAACTGCGCGATCAGCCACGAAACACCCGCAGCCACAAACGGCCAGCCCCCGGCACCCCTCCAGGGGCGCGGGGAACTGCGCGACCAGCCACCCCGCACCCGCAGGTGCAAGCCAGACAGACCCCCGCACCCCCAGGGGCGCGGGGAACTGCGCGATCAGCCACCCCGCGCACCCGCAGGTGCAAGCAGGCAGACCCCCCGCAGGCACGGGAGCGGCGCCCGGCGCTTGCCGGGGGCGGAGGGAAACCGCCCCGCCGCCCGCCAGGGCTAGTGCGCCGCCGACTCCCAGTCCCTCCCCACGCCCACCGACACATCCAGCGGCGCCCGCAGGGTCACCGCTCCCGCCATTTCCCTGCGGACCAGCTCCTCCACCCGGTCCCGCTCGCCCGGCGCGATCTCCAGGACGATTTCGTCGTGGACCTGAAGCAGCATGCGGGAGTCGAGCTTCGCCGCGGTGAGCGCCCCGTGCACGTTCAGCATGGCGATCTTGACGATGTCCGCCGCCGTGCCCTGGATCGGCGCGTTCAGGGCCATGCGCTCGGCCATCTCGCGCCGCTGGCGGTTGTCGCTGTTGAGGTCGGGGAGATAGCGGCGGCGGCCGAGCATCGTCTCCGTGTAGCCCGTGGCGCGGGCCTCGTCGACGGCGCGGCGGAGGTAGTCCCGCACCCCGCCGAACCGCTCGAAGTACGTGTCCATCAGCGCACGTGCCTCGCCCGCCTCGATGTTCAGCTGCTGGGAGAGGCCGAACGCGGACAGGCCGTACGCCAAGCCGTACGACATCGCCTTGATCTTGCGGCGCATCTCCGCGTCGACGGCGGAACCGTCGACGTTGAACACTTGGGAGGCGACCGTCGTGTGCAGGTCCTCGCCGGACGTGAACGCCTCCAGGAGGCCCTCGTCCTCGGAGAGGTGCGCCATCACGCGCAGCTCGATCTGGCTGTAGTCCGCGGTCATCAGCGACTCGAAGCCCTCGCCGACCACGAAGCCGCGGCGGATCGCCCGGCCCTCGTCCGTGCGGACCGGGATGTTCTGAAGGTTCGGGTCCGTGGAGGAGAGGCGGCCCGTCGCCGCCACCGTCTGGTTGAAGGTGGTGTGGATGCGGCCGTCCGCGGCGATCGCCTTGATCAGGCCCTCGACGGTGACGCGCAGCTTCGCCTGCTCGCGGTGGCGGAGCATGATGACCGGCAGCTCGTTCTCCGTCTGGGCGGCGAGCCAGGCCAACGCGTCCGCGTCCGTGGTGTACCCGGTCTTCGTCTTCTTCGTCTTGGGGAGGTTCAGCTCGCCGAAGAGGACTTCCTGGAGCTGCTTGGGCGAACCCAGGTTGAACTCGTGGCCCGCCGCCGCGTGCGCCTCCTTCACGGCCTGCTGCACCGCGCCCGCGAACTGCTGCTCCATCGACTCCAGGTGCGGGCGGTCCGCAGCGATGCCGTGCCGCTCCAGACGGGCCAGGAGCGCGGACGTCGGCAGCTCGATGTCGGTGAGCAGGTCGCTCGCGCCGACCTCCGTCAGCTTCTCGCCGAACGCCGTGCCGAGGTCGAGGATGGTGCGGGCCTGCGACATCAGGGAGTCGGCCTCGGCCCGGTCGTCCTCCTCCGTGCCGAAGGCGAGCTGCCCGTCGGCGGCGGAGGCGGGCGCCAGCTCACGGCCCAGGTACTCCAGGGACAGCGCGTCGAGGGCGAAGGAGCGCCGGCCAGGCTTCACGAGATACGCGGCGAGGGCCGTGTCCATCGTGACCCCGTCGACCGTCCAGCCGTGCTCGGGGAAGACCCGCATCACGCCCTTGGCGTTGTGCAGGACCTTCGGCTTGGTGGGGTCGGAGATCCACGCCGCGAAGGCGTTCTCGTCGGCCTCGTCCAGTGTCGCCGGGTCGAACCAGGCGGCCGCCCCGCCGGCGGCGGCCAGCGCCACCTCGGTGACCGTGCCGGTGCCGAGCTGCCAGGTGTCGACCGTGGCCACACCGAGAATGGCGTTGCCGTGCTCGGCCAGCCACGGGGCCAGCTCGCCCGCGCCGAGCACCGCACCGTCCAGCTCCACACCCGGCTCCGCGGGGGCCTGCTCGGCCTCCGCCGCGCCCGGGTCGACGGCGAGCAGCCGCTCCCGCAGCGACGGGTTGCGGATCTCCAGGGTGTCCAGGACCATCGCGAGCGCCGTACGGTCGTACGGGGCGCGCTCCAAGTCGGCGACCGTCTTGGGGAGTTCGACGTCGCGCACCATCTCCGTCAGGAGACGGTTGAGCTTGACCGACTCCAGGTGGTCGCGGAAGTTCTGCCCGGCCTTGCCCTTGACCTCCTCGGCACGCTCCACGAGGTCGGCGAACGAACCGAACTGGTTGATCCACTTCGCGGCCGTCTTCTCACCGACACCGGGGATGCCCGGCAGGTTGTCCGACGGGTCGCCGCGCAGCGCCGCGAAGTCCGGATACTGGCTGGGCGTCAGGCCGTACTTCTCGAAGACCTTCTCCGGGGTGAAGCGCGTCAGCTCCGAGACGCCCTTCGTCGGATACAGCACCGTCACGTGGTCGGTGATCAGCTGGAAGGAGTCACGGTCACCCGTGACGATCAGCACGTCGAAACCGGCCGCCTCCGCCTGCGTGGCCAGCGTGGCGATGATGTCGTCCGCCTCGAAGCCGTCCACCGCGAAACGCACCGCGTGCATCGCGTCGAGCATCTCGCCGATCAGCTCGACCTGACCCTTGAACTCGTCCGGGGTCTTGGAGCGATTCGCCTTGTACTCCGGGAACTCCTGGGAGCGCCACGTCTTGCGCGACACGTCGAACGCCACCGCGAAGTGTGTGGGCGCCTCGTCGCGCAGCGTGTTCGCCAGCATCGACGCGAAGCCGTAGATCGCGTTCGTCGGCTGGCCCGTCGCCGTCGTGAAATTCTCCGCGGGCAGCGCGAAGAACGCCCGGTACGCCAAGGAGTGCCCGTCCATGAGCATCAGGCGCGGGCGCTGCTCACCACCGGCCGGCGCACCCTTCGTCGCCGCGGTCTCGGACTTCTTCTTCGATGCTGTTTCTGCCACGTCCCCGATCCTGCCACGCCCCACTGACAGTCCGGTCCCACGCGGCCCCACCCCCCGGCGTTGTCACCGTCGCGTGGGAGGATCGGAGACGTAGCTCACGTACGTGCTCGAAGGGGAGCCGACCATGGCAAGCAAGCCGCCCAAGGGCGATCCGGTCCAGGACGCGCCGCAGGTCGCCGAGGTCCAGCACGCGGCCGCGGGGCTGCCCGCCATCGGTCACACCCTGCGCGCGGCACAGCAGCAGATGGGTGTGCGCCGCACCGCCCTCACCCTGCTCCGCGTCAATCAGAAGGACGGCTTCGACTGCCCCGGCTGCGCCTGGCCCGAGCCGGACCACCGCCACAAGGCGGAGTTCTGTGAGAACGGCGCGAAGGCCGTCGCCGAGGAAGCCACGCTGCGCCGCGTCACCCCCGACTTCTTCGCCGCGCACCCCGTGGCCGACCTCGCCACCCGCAGCGGTTACTGGCTGGGACAGCAGGGCCGCATCACCCACCCCATGTACCTCGCGGAGGACGCCGAGCGGTACGAGCCGGTCTCCTGGGAGCGGGCCTTCGACATCATCGCCGAGGAGATCGCGGCGCTCGACTCCCCCGACGAGTCCGTCTTCTACACCTCGGGCAGGACCAGCAACGAAGCGGCGTTCCTCTACCAGCTGTTCGCCCGCGAGCTCGGCACGAACAACCTCCCCGACTGTTCGAACATGTGCCACGAGTCGTCCGGCTCGGCGCTCACCGAGACGATCGGCGTCGGCAAGGGCAGCGTCCTCCTGGAGGACCTCTACAAGTCGGACCTGATCATCGTCGCCGGCCAGAACCCGGGCACGAACCACCCGCGCATGCTCTCCGCCCTGGAGAAGGCGAAGAACAACGGCGCGAGGATCATCACGGTCAACCCGCTGCCCGAGGCCGGCCTGGAGCGCTTCAAGAACCCCCAGACCCCGCAGGGCATGCTCAAGGGCACCGCCCTCACCGACCTCTTCCTTCAGATCCGCCTCGGCGGTGACCAGGCCCTCTTCCGCCTCCTCAACAAACTCATCCTGGAGACCGAGGGCGCCGTCGACGAGGAGTTCGTCCGCGAGCACACCCATGGGTACGAGGAATTCGTCCGAGCCGCGCGGGACGCCGACTGGGACGACACCCTGCGGGCCACCGGCCTGGAGCGCGACCGCATCGAGGAGGCGCTGCGCATGGTGCTCGCCTCGAAGCGCACCGTCGTGTGCTGGGCGATGGGCCTCACCCAGCACAAGCACGCCGTCCCCACCATCCGCGAAGTCGTCAACTTCCTCCTCCTCCGCGGCAACATCGGCCGCCCCGGCGCCGGCGTCTGCCCCGTCCGCGGCCACTCGAACGTGCAGGGCGACCGCACGATGGGCATCTTCGAGCGCCCCGCGCCCGCGTTCCTCGACGCCCTGGAGAAGGAGTTCGGCTTCGCTCCGCCCCGCCACCACGGCCTCGACGTCGTCCGCGCCATCAAGGCCCTGCGTGACGGCGAAGCGAAGGTGTTCTTCGCGATGGGCGGCAATTTCGTCGCCGCCTCCCCCGACACGGACGTCACCGAAGCCGCCATGCGCCGCGCCCGCCTCACCGTCCACGTCTCGACGAAGCTCAACCGCTCCCACGCCGTCACCGGCGCCCGCGCCCTGATCCTGCCCACCCTCGGCCGCACCGAGCGCGACCTCCAGGGCAGCGGCGAGCAGGTCGTCACCGTCGAGGACTCCATGGGCATGGTCCACGCCTCACGCGGCCGCCTGGAGCCCGCGAGCAAGCATCTGCTCTCCGAGCCCGCCATCGTCTGCCGCCTGGCCCGCCGCGTCCTCGGCAGCGCCTCGCGCACGCCCTGGGAGGAGTTCGAGAAGGACTACTCCACCGTCCGCGACCGCATCGCGCGCGTGGTCCCCGGCTTCGAGGACTTCAACACGAAGATCGCCCGACCCGGCGGCTTCACCCTGCCGCACGCCCCGCGCGACGAGCGCCGCTTCCCCACCGCCACCGGCAAGGCCAACTTCACCGCGGCCCCCGTCGAATACCCCGCCGTCCCGAAGGGACGGCTGCTGTTGCAGACCCTGCGCTCCCACGACCAGTACAACACCACGATCTACGGCCTCGACGACCGCTACCGCGGCATCAGGAACGGCCGCCGCGTGGTCCTCGTCCACCCGGACGACGCCGCGGAGCTCGGCCTCGCCGACGGGACGTACGCCGACCTCGTCAGCGAGTGGCAGGACGGCGTCGAGCGCCGCGCCCCCGGCTTCCGCGTCGTGCACTACCCGACGGCCCGCGGCTGCGCCGCCGCGTACTACCCGGAGACCAACGTCCTGGTGCCGCTCGACGCCACCGCGGACACCAGCAACACCCCTGCCAGCAAGTCCGTCGTCGTACGCCTGGAACAATCGTCGCTCGACTGAGCGTTTGCTCAGCAGCAGGTGACGCGTGTGACGACGAACGAACGGAGCCGGGCCCCATGGGTGAGCAGCACAGCGTGAAGTTCCCGCAGGAGGTCATCGACGAGTACGCCTCGCTCGGGGTCGACCTGCCCTCCCTGTTCTCGGCGGGACACCTCGACACCCGTATGGGCGTGCAGGTCCTGGAGGCCTCGGCGGAGCGCGTCGTCGGCACCATGCCGGTCGAGGGCAACACCCAGCCGTACGGCCTGCTGCACGGCGGCGCCTCCGCGGTCCTCGCGGAGACCCTCGGCTCGGTCGGCGCGATGCTGCACGGCGGCGCGCACAAGCTCGCCGTCGGCGTGGACCTGAACTGCACACACCACCGCGGCGCCCGCTCCGGCCTCGTCACCGGGGTGGCGACGCCCGTGCATCGGGGCCGCTCCACGGCGACGTACGAGATCGTGATCACCGACGAGCAGGGCAAGCGGGTGTGCAGCGCGCGCCTTACGTGCATGCTGCGGGACGCCGGCCCGGCGGCCGCGACCGGCGCCGCGGGCGCGACCGGCTGACCCGGGGGCCGGGCGAGGGCGGGCGCCCGCACCATCTCGGACCGCACCCTGTCGGAGCGTGCGGCTCCGGTCTAGCGTCGGTGCATGAGGCACCGGATATCGCTCTGTGCGCTCGCCCTCGCCACCGCCCTCACCGTCCCCGTCGCCACCGGATGCGGGAGCTCCGGTCCCGACGGCTCCGACGCGGCCCGCACCCCCAGCCCCTCCCCCGGCACCACCGCCCCCGCCGACCTGTGCACCACGATCATCACCAAGTGGGCCCGGCAGATCTACGACTCGGGTGACACGACCTACGGCGATTACCAGTCGATGGGCTTGTCGAACGGGCAGTACATGATCCTGCGCGACATCCTGGACGCCGCGCGCGCCGAGCGCAGGCGCGAATCGGCCGCCGCGGGACGGAGGTTGATCGCACGTCAGGCCCGCGAGCGGTGCGCGGAGCGGTACCGCGACGGCGGGCCGAGCGGCGGGCCGTGGACGTGAATGCCATCGGCCCCGTCGAGCCGGGCGAGGACACCTACGACCGCGCGTCCGCCCCGCCGCGCCCGTTCCGGCCGGACCCGCGCGGCCTCCGCCACCGCCGCACCGCGCTCACCGCCGCAGCGGCCGCGCTCACCGGCGCCGCCGGCCTGAGCCTCTACCTCACCCGGCCGGAACCACCACCCGCCCCGCCCCCGCCCTGGCCGTCGCAGAGCGTGTCGGTGGCGTACGCGGGCGAGATGTCGCGCCCCCGCGCCGGGGAGCGGAACTTCACGTTCGCCGTGACCTTCACCCAGGAGTCGGGGCCGCCGGTGACCGTCCGCCGGGTCGGCCAGCCGTCCGCAGCCCTTTCGGTCAGCACCTCCCCACCCACACCTTTCGCGGTCAAAACGGGATCACCCCGGAAGTTGATCATCAGGATGCACATTCGCGAATGTGGAGAAGTGCCACGGAATGCCGGACTCCCTTTCCTGGAAGTAACGCTGCGTAATACGCGCGCAAACGAGAAGCAGAGTTACATCCTGGGTCCGGAATACGCGAATGATCTTTCCGGCGCCCTCGCGGCCGCATGCCCACGAACACCACTGTCATGAGCGAAACAGCTTTACAGTCCTGCCGGTTGCGCTGGGGATTCTCAGCATGCGGATACGTCGAGATCCACCGAACAAGGCCATATTCAGCCCCAACCGCCCCCCGCGTTCCAGCCCGGAATACTCCGTGGCATAACAAGAGCGTCACAGCCTTGGTCCGACCACTCCACCAAGAACAAAGCCGCCCTTAGAGTCACGGCCAGTCACCGCGCCCACCGGATTCCTGTCAGTTCGGTTCCGCGCTCGACTCGGCATCCCAACAAGGGACAGCCGTGCCAGGGGAAAGGACTGATCGTGCGTCAACGTTCGCTCATAGCCATCACCGCAGCACTCACCGCGGGGGCTCTCACCCTCACCGCCTGTGGCTCGCGCGACGACAAGGACGACGGGGACGAGGGTGGCGGCGGCACCACCGTGGTCATCGGCGTCGACGCGCCACTCACCGGCGAGCTCTCCGCGCTGGGCCTCGGCATCCGCAACTCCGTCGACCTCGCCACCAAGCAGGCCAACGAGAAGAACTACGTCGACGGCATCAAGTTCAAGATCGAAGCCCTCGACGACCAGGGTCAGCCCTCGTCGGGCCAGACCAACGCCACCAAGCTCGTCGCCGACAAGGACGTCCTCGGTGCCGTCGGCCCCCTGAACTCCTCCGTCGCCGAATCGATGCAGAAGGTCTTCGACGACGCCAAACTCGTGCAGGTCTCCCCCGCCAACACCAACCCGGCCCTCACCCAGGGCGCGGACTGGAACGGCGGCAAGAAGGTGCGCCCGTACAAGTCCTACTTCCGCACGGCCACCACCGACGCGATCCAAGGGCCCTTCGCCGCCCAGTACCTGTACAACAAGGCCAAGAAGAAGAAGGTCTTCGTCGTCGACGACAAGAAGACCTACGGCGCCGGACTCGCCGCCACCTTCAAGGACGAGTTCACCAAACTCGGCGGCAAGGTCGTCGGCACCGAACACATCAATCCGGACACCAAAGACTTCGGCGCCGTCGCCACCAAGATCCGGAACTCCGACGCCGACCTCGTCTACTACGGCGGTGAATACCCGCAGGCCGGACCCCTCAGCAAGCAGATGAAACAGGCCGGATCCAAAGCCCCGCTCGTCGGCGGCGACGGCATCTACAGCGCCGACTTCATCAAACTCTCCGGCAAGCAGGGCGTCGGCGACTACGCCACCTCCGTCGGCCAGCCCGTCGAAGAACTCCCCTCGGCCAAGGAGTTCATCGCCAACTACAAGAAAGCCGGCTTCAAGGAAGCCTACGAGGCCTACGGCGGCTACTCCTACGACAGCGCCTGGGCCATCATCGAAGCCGTCAAGAAGGTCGTCGACGACAACGACGGCAAACTCCCCGACGACGCCCGCTCCAAGGTCATCGACGCCATGAAGAGCGTCTCCTTCGACGGCGTCACCGGCAAGGTCTCCTTCGACGAATACGGCGACGCCACCAACAAGCAGCTCACCGTCTACCAGGTCAAGTCCACCGACCCGAAGACCGGCTGGAAGCCCGTCGAATCCGGCACATACACCGGGAGCAACTGACCCCCCGGCCCGTAGCCCACACGACAACCCCGCGCGGGGCGCCGCAGGCAAGCGCCCCGCGCGGCGTCGCATCCGTCGCCACGAAAGACTCGGAGGACCTGCGGTGCACGAACTGCCGCAACAGCTGGTCAACGGCCTGCTACTGGGATCCATGTACGGCCTGATCGCCATCGGCTACACAATGGTCTACGGCATCGTCCAGCTCATCAACTTCGCCCACGGCGAGATCTTCATGACCGGCGGATTCGGCGCCCTCACCGTCTGGATCTGGCTCCCCGCCGACACCAGCATGTGGGCCGCCGTCCCCCTCATGCTCATAGGCGCCATCTTCGTCTCCACCACCATCGCCGTCGGCGCCGAACGCTTCGCCTACCGACCCCTGCGCGAAGCCCCCCGCCTCGCCCCCCTCATCACCGCCATCGGCCTCTCCCTCGCCCTCCAGCAGGCCGTCTGGGCCTGGTACCCCGAAGCCAAGTCGGCCCGCTCCTTCCCCGAACTGCCCGGCGGCTCCATCCACATCGGCTCCGTCACGATGCAGCCCGGCGACATCTTCCTGCTCATCGCCGCGCCCATCTGCATGGTCGCCCTCGGCTGGTTCGTCATGAAGACCCGCATCGGCCGCGGCATGCAGGCCACCGCGCAGGACCCCGACACCGCCAAGCTCATGGGGATCAACACCGACCGCGTCATCGTCGTCGCCTTCGCCATCGGCGCCGCCTTCGCCGGTATCGCCGCCGTCGCCCGCGGCCTCAAATACGGCCAGATCGACTTCCGCATGGGATTCATCCTCGGCCTCAAAGCCTTCACCGCGGCCGTCCTCGGCGGCATCGGCAACATCTACGGCGCCATGATCGGCGGCGTCGTCCTCGGACTCGCCGAATCCATGGCCACCGCCTACATCAACGACGTCCCCGGCATGGACAAGCTCGGCGGCCAGTCCTGGGCCGACGTCTGGGCGTTCGTACTCCTCATCGTCGTCCTCCTCGTCAGGCCCCAAGGCCTCCTCGGCGAGCGCGTCGCGGACAGGGCGTGACAACCATGACCACACAGACCACAGCAGCCGACAGCCCCCGCCCGCACAAGGACAAGCCGGCCACCGGGCTCATCCCCATCCCCGTCGGCCCCGCCCGCGCACTCGCCACCGGCGGTGGCGTCCTCACCATCGTCTCCGCCTTCCTCGCCTGGACCTGGACCGCCCGGTTCCCCGGCGACCTCACCGTCTACGGCTACCCCGGCGGCCTCCAATGGCTCGTCCTCATCGCCGGCGCCCTCACCACCCTCTACGGACTCGCCTCCTACGGCATGAAGGGCCTGCGCGCCCTCGCCCCCGCCGGAGCCGACGCCGCTCTCAAATACGCCGCACTCGCCGCCTTCGCCACCACCTGGTACACGATCTTCGCCATCGCCAAGACGCTCGGCGGACTCGCCAACCTCGAACCCGGCGGCTGGATCGCGGGCATCGCCACCCTCATCGCCCTCACCGGCGCCCTCGCCCTCCCCTTCCAGCGACCGCACACCTACCCGGTCGACGAAGAGGACAGCACCTGGGAGCAGTACAAACACCGCGCGCGCAACGCCCGCATCATCGTCAAGGGCGCCTTCGCCGCCGACACCCCGGCCCCGCCCCGCAAGCTCAACTCGTACCTCGAGATCCTGATCATCATCGCGGCGCTCGCCACCGGCCTGCTCGTCTTCACCTACGGCATCGGCACCGAGTACGACGAACTCTTCGTCGGGTTCCTCCTCACCGTCGGCTTCGGCTTCGCCGCACTCGCCAAGGCAGGGGTCGTCGCCCAGGTCTCCGTCTACACCGCGCGGCACCGCAACATCACCCTCATCGGCGCGTTCCTCGCCGCGGCCGCCTTCCCCTTCACCCAGAGCGACGACCAGTACGCCACCATCGGCGTCTACATCCTCATCTTCGCCACCGTCGCCCTCGGCCTGAACATCGTCGTCGGCCTCGCGGGCCTCCTCGACCTCGGATACGTCGCCTTCCTCGGCGTCGGCGCCTACGCGGCGTCCATGGTCTCCGGATCCCCCGCCTCACCCTTCGACGTCCACCTCCCCTTCTGGGCCGCCATCCTCGTCGGCGCCGGCGCGTCCCTCGTCTTCGGCGTCCTCATCGGCGCCCCCACCCTGCGCCTGCGCGGCGACTACCTCGCCATCGTCACCCTCGGCTTCGGCGAGATCTTCCGGATCGCGGCCAACAACTCCGACGGCTCCTCCGGGCCCGACATCACCAACGGCTCCAACGGCATCTCCTCCGTCCCGAACCTGAAGATCTTCGGCTTCGACTTCGGCCTGGAGCACAGCATCGCGGGCTTCACCATCGGCCGCTTCGCGAACTACTTCTTCCTGATGCTCCTGATCACCCTCGTCGTGGTCCTCGTCTTCCGCCGCAGCGGAGACTCCCGCATCGGCCGCGCCTGGGTCGCCATCCGCGAGGACGAGACCGCCGCGCTCGCCATGGGCATCAACGGCTTCCGCGTCAAACTCATCGCCTTCGCCCTCGGCGCCTCGCTCGCCGGACTCGCCGGCACCGTGCAGGCCCACGTGACCTACACCGTCACACCCGAGCAGTACCAGTTCGCCAACTCCGTACCGCCCAACTCCGCCTTCCTCCTGGCGGCCGTCGTCCTCGGCGGCATGGGCACCATCAGCGGACCCCTCGTCGGTGCCGCCCTCCTCTATCTCATCCCCAACAAGCTCCAGTTCCTCGGCGACTACCAGCTGTTCGCCTTCGGACTCGCCCTCGCGCTCCTCATGCGCTTCCGCCCCGAAGGACTCATCCCCAACCGCCGCCGCCAACTCGAATTCCACGAATCCGAGCTCCCGCCCGGCGAGACGCCGCCACCCGCAGTCCTCAGCAAGACGGGGGTCTGACCCATGACCACGGACACCACCAAGAAGGACCCCACACCGGCCGCCCCGACCGGCGAAACCGTCCTCGACGCCCGCGGCGTCACCATGCGCTTCGGCGGCCTCACCGCCGTACGCTCCGTCGACCTCACCGTCAACACCGGCGAGATCGTCGGCCTCATCGGACCCAACGGAGCCGGCAAGACCACCTTCTTCAACTGCCTCACCGGCCTCTACATCCCCACCGAGGGCGAAGTCCGCTACAAGGGCACCGTCCTGCCCGCCAAGTCCTTCAAGGTCACCGCCGCGGGCATCGCCCGCACCTTCCAGAACATCCGTCTCTTCGCCAATATGACGGTCCTGGAGAACGTGCTCGTCGGCCGCCACACCCGGACGAAGGAAGGCCTCTGGTCGGCGCTGCTGCGCGGCCCCGGATTCCACCGCGCCGAGGCGGCCTCCAAGGCCCGCGCCATGGAACTCCTCGAATTCGTCGGCCTCGCCGAAAAGGCCGAACACCTCTCGCGCAACCTCCCCTACGGAGAACAGCGCAAGCTGGAGATCGCTCGGGCCCTGGCCAGTGAACCCGGCCTGCTCCTCCTCGACGAGCCCACGGCGGGAATGAACCCGCAGGAAACCCGCGCCACCGAGGAACTCGTCTTCGCCATCCGCGACATGGGCATCGCCGTCCTCGTCATCGAGCACGACATGCGCTTCATCTTCAACCTCTGCGACCGCGTCGCCGTCCTCGTCCAGGGCGAAAAACTCGTCGAAGGATCCAGTGAGACGGTCCAACAGGACGACCGCGTCATCGCCGCCTACCTCGGCGAGCCCTTCGAGGAGAACAACAAATGACCGCACTCCTTGAGGTCGAGGACCTCCGCGTCGCCTACGGCAAGATCGAAGCCGTCAAAGGCATCAGCTTCAAGGTCGAGGCAGGCGAAGTCGTCACCCTCATCGGCACCAACGGCGCGGGCAAGACGACGACGCTCCGGACGCTTTCAGGCCTGCTGAAGCCGGTCGGCGGCTCCATCAAGTTCAACGGAAAGCCCCTGCGCAAATACCGCGCGGACCAGATCGTGGCCCAGGGCCTCGCCCACTCCCCCGAAGGCCGCCACATCTTCCCCCGCATGACCATCGAGAACAACCTCCGCCTCGGCGCCTACCTCCGCTCCGACAAAGCAGGCATCGAAAAGGACATCCAGCGCGCCTACGAACTCTTCCCCATCCTCGGAGAACGGAAGAAACAGGCGGCGGGCACCCTGTCGGGCGGCGAGCAGCAAATGCTGGCGATGGGCCGCGCCCTCATGTCCCAGCCCAAACTCCTCATGCTCGACGAACCCTCCATGGGCCTCTCGCCGATCATGATGCAGAAGATCATGGCCACCATCGCCGAGCTCAAGGCCAACGGCACGACGATCCTCCTCGTCGAACAGAACGCCCAGGCGGCCCTTTCGCTGGCCGACCACGGGCACGTCATGGAAGTCGGCAGGATCGTCCTCTCCGGCACGGGGGGCGACCTCCTGCACGACGAGTCGGTGCGGAAGGCGTACCTGGGCGAGGACTGAGCCCCGCTCGCTCCAGGGCATACGAGGAGGCCCGCACCCCCGGCCGGGGGTGCGGGCCTCCTCGCACGTACTCAAACTCAAGGGGCGAGACTCAGCCCTTCGACGCCTTCTTCTCCTCGGCGTCCTCGATGACCGCCTCCGCGACCTGCTGCATCGACAGACGACGGTCCATCGACGTCTTCTGGATCCACCGGAACGCGGCCGGCTCCGTCAGGCCGTACTCCGTCTGGAGGATCGACTTCGCCCGGTCCACCAGCTTCCGCGTCTCCAGGCGCTGCGAGAGGTCCGCGACCTCCTTCTCCAGCGCCTTCAGCTCCGTGAACCGCGAGACGGCCATCTCGATCGCCGGGACGACGTCACTCTTGCTGAACGGCTTCACGAGGTACGCCATCGCGCCGGCGTCGCGGGCCCGCTCGACGAGGTCGCGCTGCGAGAACGCGGTGAGCATCAGTACGGGGGCGATGGACTCCTCGGCGATCTTCTCCGCCGCGGAGATGCCGTCCAGGACGGGCATCTTCACGTCCAGGATCACGAGGTCCGGCCGGTGCTCACGGGCCAGCTCGACGGCCTTCTCACCGTCACCGGCCTCGCCGACGACGCTGTAGCCCTCTTCCTCCAGCATCTCTTTGAGGTCGAGCCGGATCAGGGCCTCGTCCTCGGCGATGACGACACGGGTCGTCACCGGAGGCACGTGCGACTGGTCGTCGTCGTCCGACGCGTCGGTGGGCTGGGGCGACTCGGGGGCGGTCACGGGGGCTCCTCGTTGCGGGGCAGGCTACTGCTTGCCTTGAGCCTACCTAGCTCCTGTATGTTTGAGGCACAGCGGGTCTCCGCTGACCTTCGTTCCGAAGGATGCCCCGGTAGCCCAGCGGTAGAGGCAGTGGTCTCAAACACCATCCAGCGTGGGTTCGAATCCCACCCGGGGCACTTTACCTTCGATCCCAAGGTTTGAGCTCAAAAGCGGATGTTCACGTTCTCGTGAACATCCGCTTTTTGCTGCGCCCTGCGACCCCCTCGACCCTGCGGCTCGCTACTCCGGGCTGTCGTCCTCGCCGATGTGGTGGACGCGGACCAGGTTCGTCGAGCCGGAGACGCCGGGTGGGGAGCCGGCCGTGATCACGACGATGTCGCCCTTCTCGCAGCGGCCGATCTTGAGGAGCAACTCGTCGACCTGGTCGACCATCGCGTCGGTGGAGTCGACGTGCGGGCCGAGGAAGGTCTCGACGCCCCAGGTGAGGTTGAGCTGGGAGCGGGTGGCCCTGTCGGGGGTGAAGGCGAGGAGCGGGATGGGTGAGCGGTAGCGGGAGAGGCGGCGGACGGTGTCGCCGGACTGGGTGAAGGCGACGAGGAATTTGGCGCCGAGGAAGTCGCCCATTTCGGCGGCGGCGCGGGCGACGGCGCCGCCCTGGGTGCGGGGTTTGCTGCGCTCCGTGAGTGGGGGGAGGCCCTTCGCGAGGATGTCCTCCTCCGCTGCTTCGACGATGCGGCCCATCGTCTTGACCGTTTCGATGGGGTATTTGCCGACGCTCGTCTCGCCGGAGAGCATCACGGCGTCGGTGCCGTCGATGACGGCGTTCGCCACGTCGCTCGCCTCGGCCCTGGTGGGGCGGGAGTTGTCGATCATCGAGTCGAGCATCTGTGTGGCGACGATGACCGGCTTGGCGTTGCGCTTGGCGAGTTTGATGGCGCGCTTCTGGACGATCGGCACTTGTTCGAGAGGCATTTCGACGCCGAGGTCGCCGCGGGCGACCATGATGCCGTCGAAGGCGGCGACGATGTCTTCGATGTTCTCGACGGCCTGCGGCTTCTCGACCTTGGCGATGACGGGGAGGCGGCGGTTCTCCTCGTCCATGATGCGGTGGACGTCTTCGATGTCGCGTCCGCTGCGTACGAAGGAGAGGGCGATGACGTCGGCTCCTGAACGCAGGGCCCAGCGGAGGTCTTCCTCGTCCTTGTCGGAGAGCGCGGGGACGGAGACGGCGACGCCGGGGAGGTTGAGGCCCTTGTGGTCGGAGACCATGCCGCCCTCGACGACGGTGGTGGTGACGCGGGGCCCGTCGACCGCTGTGACTTCGAGTGTCACTTTGCCGTCGTCGACGAGGATGCGCTCGCCGGTGGTGACGTCGGCCGCGAGGCCGTCGTAGGTGGTGCCGCAGACGTGCCGGTCGCCTTCGACGCCGTCTTCGACGGTGATGGTGAACTCGTCGCCGCGTTCGAGTAGTACGGGTCCTTCGCGGAAGCGGCCGAGGCGGATCTTCGGGCCTTGAAGGTCGGCGAGGACGCCGACGCTGCGGCCGGTCTCCTCGGAGGCCTTTCGCACGCGCTGGTAGCGCTCCTCGTGTTCGGCGTGGGTGCCGTGGCTGAGGTTGAAGCGGGCGATGTCCATTCCGGCTTCGACCAGTGCCTTGATCTGGTCGTACGAGTCGGTGGCGGGTCCCAGGGTGCAGACGATTTTTGCTCGGCGCATGGTTCGAGCCTAGGGCTTACCGGCCGGTAGAGAATTGGTCGGGGGTGACTACTCAACAACCTTTGCATGAAGGGTTATTGACAAGTGTTGAATTGTGCGGGGGGTTGCTCCGATGAGCGGGCGGAGTGGGCTTCAGGAGGTCAATTCCGGTGGTGTCATGGTGAATCGGGCATTGACTTGTGCGTAGACGTGCTGGCGTTGCGGTTCGAGGTCGAGGGGGGCTGCTTCCTCCTCGAAGTCGGGTGCGCCTCCATAGGCGGCGGCGGAGCGCATGCCGCCGGCGGGTGAGCCGTATCCGTAGGCGGGGAGGGGCTGTTCGGCGCCGATGTCGGCGAGTTCGACGAGGGCGGCGAGGCCGGTGCCGAGCGCTTCGGCGTACTCGCGGGCGCGTTGGACGGCTTCGCGGACTGCTTGCTGCCTGGCGTGGCGGTGGTGGGGCGAGTCGGGGCGCAGGGCCCACCAGGGGCCTTCGACGCGGGTGAGGTCGAGGTCGGCGAGGCGGGTGGTGAGCTCGCCGAGGGCGGTGAAGTCGGTGAGCTCGGCGGTGGTGTGGACGCGGCCGTGATAGGCGCGGACGCGTTCGCCGCGGCCGTGTCGGGTGAGTTCGGCGTTGATGGTGAAGGTGCCGGTTTCGAGGGTGGTGACGGCTTCGCCGAAGGTCTTGATGAGGTCAAGGGCGGTGGTGTTGCGGCGGGTGAGGTCGGTGAGGGTGGCGCGGCGGTCGGTGCCGCGGGCCGTGACGGTGACGGTGATGCGGGCGACCTCGGGATCGACTTCGAGGTGCGCTTCGCCGCGGACGGCGAGGCGGGGTGCGTCGGGGGTGCCGTAGGGGGCGGAGGGCGGGGTGGGGGTGGCGGAGGTCATGGCGTCACTCTCGCATCGTGGTGCGGCACCGGACAGTCATCGGATCGAAACCTGCGGGGTCTGTTGCGGGAGTGGTGGCCGGGGTCAGAATCTACGCGCGTTATCTACGCGCGTTACCTGCGTGGCGCCGGTCGATTGAGGAGTACGGATATGCCGTTGAACCGTCGGAAGTTCCTGGGTACGTCTGCTGTCACGGGTGTGGGGGCGGCGCTGACGGGCGCGGCCGTGGCGCCGGTGGCGCGGGCGAGCGAGTCCGGGAAGGGCGGGCGGCGCGCGAAGCGGTACTCGTTCACGGTGCTCGGTACGACGGATCTGCACGGAAATGTCTTCAACTGGGACTATTTCACGGACAAGGAGTTCGACGACAAGGACCACAACGATGTGGGCCTGGCGAAGATCTCCACGCTGGTGAATCAGGTCCGCAAGGAGAAGGGCCGCGGGAACACGCTGCTCATCGACGCGGGTGACACGATCCAGGGCACGCAGCTGTCGTATTACTACGCCAAGGTGGATCCGATCACGGCGAAGCACGGTCCTGTGCATCCGATGGCGCAGGCGATGAACGCGATCGGGTACGACGCGGCGGCGCTCGGCAATCACGAGTTCAATTACGGGATACCGGTGCTGCGGAAGTTCGAGGAGCAGTGCGACTTCCCGCTGCTCGGCGCCAACGCGCTGGACGCGAAGACGCAGAAGCCCGCTTTCCCGCCGTACTTCATGAAGCGGCTGCGCACACCGCACGGCCGTGATGTGAAGGTGGCGGTGCTGGGTCTCACCAATCCCGGGATCGCGATCTGGGACAAGGCGAACGTGCAGGGGAAGATGACGTTCCCGGGTCTTGAGGAGCAGGCGGCGAAGTGGGTGCCGAAGCTGCGGTCGATGGGTGCGGATGTCGTGATCGTGTCGGCGCACTCGGGCTCCAGCGGCACGTCCTCGTACGGGGACCAGTTGCCGTACGTCGAGAACGCGGCGGGTCTGGTGGCGGAGCAGGTGCCGGGGATCGACGCGATTCTGGTGGGGCACGCGCACACGGAGATTCCCGAGTACTTCGTGGAGAACAAGAAGACCGGCAAGAAGGTCGTGCTGTCGGAGCCGTTGAAGTGGGGGCAGCGGCTGACGCTGTTCGACTTCGACCTGGTGTGGGCGAAGGGCCGTTGGTCGGTGGAGAAGGTCGGGGCGCAGGTCCTGAACTCCAACACGGTGGCCGAGGACAAGAAGGTGACGCGGCTCCTTGCGGACGAGCACAAGAAGGTCGTCGCGTACGTCAACCAGGTGATCGGTACGTCGACGGCGGCGATGAGCACGGCCGAGGGCCCGTACAAGGATGTCGCGATCATCGA
Organism: Streptomyces sp. NPDC030245; assembly: GCF_055572995.1. Lineage (NCBI taxonomy): Bacteria > Bacillati > Actinomycetota > Actinomycetes > Kitasatosporales > Streptomycetaceae > Streptomyces > Streptomyces sp. NPDC030245. The sequence continues at coordinate 259,922 of NZ_JBVICF010000006.1, forward strand.
TCTGATCAACCAGGTGCAGAAGGAGACGGTGGCGGAGGCGTTGAAGGGCGGCGCGTACGCGGCGCTGCCGGTGCTTTCGCAGGCGTCGTGTTTCTCGCGGACGGCGAAGATTCCGGCGGGCGATGTGACGATCCGGGATGCGGCGGGCCTCTATCCCTTCGAGAACACGCTGGAGGCGCGGCTGCTCACGGGTGCGCAGCTGAAGGAGTACCTGGAGTTCTCCGCGCGCTACTACGTGCAGACCCCCGCGGGCGGTCCGGTCGACCCGGCGAAGCTGACGAACGCCGGGAACATCCCGGATTACAACTATGACGCGGTGCTGGGCCTGACGTACGAGATCGACATCGCGAAGCCGTCCGGTTCGCGCATCGTGAAGCTGTCCTTCGAGGGCAAGGAGATCGACCCGAAGGCGGAGTTCGTGCTGGCGGTGAACAATTACCGGGCGAGCGGGGGCGGCAATTTCCCGCACATCGCGGGCGCCAAGCAGCTGTGGGCCAATTCGGAGGAGATCCGGAACACGATCATCGGCTGGGTGAAGGCGAAGGGGACGGTCGACCCGGCCCGTTTCGCCTCGGTGGACTGGAAGCTGACCCGGGACGGGACGCCGGTGTTCTAGGCCGCCATCAGATTCCCAGGCTCGTCAGGTCGACGGAGTCGGCGAGGGCCTGGGCTCCGGCGTCGTTGACGTGGAGGCCGTCGCCGCTGTCGTAGTCGTCGTGGATCCGGTCGGGGTCGGCGGGGTCCGCGACGGCGGCGGCGAAGTCGGCGTAGGCGTCGAAGGGGCTGTCGGTGGAGCGGATCCAGTCGTTGACCTCGCGGGCGACGGCGATGCCTTCGGGGGTGGAGTAGCCCTCGAAGATCGTGTCCTTGTAGGGGCCGACGGTGGTGACGGTCACGGTGAGGCCCGCGGCGTGGATGCGGTCGGCGAGTGCGGTGAGGCCCGCGACGAGGTCGGTGGCGGTGGGGATGGGCGCGGGGTCGGGATAGGCCTCCTGGCCGGGGATGCCGAGGTCGTTGAGGCCGAAGTGGATCAGGATGTGGGTGGCGCCGGGGGTGTCGAGGGCGTCGCGGTCGAGGCGGGCGAGGGCGCGTTCGCCGATCTCGTCGGTGAGGAGGCGGTTGGCGGAGAGGCCCTGGTTGACGACCCAGCCGGGGTGTCCGGCGGCGCGGAGGCGGTTGTTGAGCAGGTCGGGGAAGCGGTGGTCGGTGTCGGGGGTGGTGCCGGTCCCTTCGAACCAGGAGTCGCCGAAGGCGACGGCGATGCGGGTGCCTGCGGGAGCGAGGACGTCGGCGCCGCTGATGAAGTGGCGGGTGGCGAGCTCTTCGAGGCCTTCGGTGCCGTCGAGGGTGGGTGCGGTGAGGGCGTTGCCGGGGACGGCCCAGCCGGTGCGCAGGGGGACGGCGGAGTAGGTGGAGAGGCCGGTGTCGTCGGGGAGCCAGAGGGTGAGGGCGAACTCTTCGCCGGTGGTGACGGCTCGCTCGATGGGGTCGCTGACGGCTTCCTCACCGGCGGGGATGGTGAATTCCGTGGCGCCGCCGAGGAGGACCGGTGTGCCGGTGCCGATTTCGATGCCGCTGCCTCCGGTGCGTCTGGCGAGGTGGGCGCCGCCGATGTGGAGGGGCTCCTTGCCGTAGCGGTTGGTGAGGCGGATACGGAGGGCGCTGCCGCCGCCGTCGAGGCGGATGATCTGGCGGAGAGTGTGTCCGGCGAAGCCGCGGAGTTCGAAGAGGTCGATGGTTTCGTGGGGGCTGACGACGGCGGAGCGGAAAGCTGCGGTCCAGGAGGCCGTGGAGTTGGTGGTCATGGTCGTCCGAACCGGCGTGTGGGGGCGGTTATTTCGGCGGCCGGCGTTTTTCGCGGAGAAATATCGAAGGAATATTGAGAGGTGCCGGGGCGCTTGGGGGCGGACAATTCGGCTCATGAATGTGGAACTTGCCGCTGCTCTTGCCCCGGTGCTCCGTGATCTCGACGCCACGTGTGCGGTGCGTCCTGTGGTGCGTGAGGAGCACGACGACGGGATCGGTGAGTACGTGGTGCTCTACGCGCCGGATGGTTCGGGCGCGGGGCTCGTGCAGCGGGTCGGGGCGGCTGGGGCGGAGCGGACGGCGGACTTCGCGGACCAGGCGCAGGACTGGGCGGTCGAGGCGCTGTGCGCGGAGTTGCGGCCGGCGGTGTGGCCGGAGTGTCCCGCGCACCCCGACTCGCATCCGTTGGAGGCGGGGGTGGTGCGGGGTGTCGCGGTGTGGTCGTGCCCGGGGTCACGGCGGGTGGTCGCCGCGGTCGGGGAACTCGGTGGGCCGGCCGGTTCTTGAGGCGCTCCCCGTTCTTGCGGCGGGATCAGTTCTTGAGGCGTACGAGGTTTCCGCGTTGTTGGCCGATGTGGCTGGTGGGGCCCGTGTGTTGTTCGGGGGTGTGGAGGCCGAAGGTGGTGAATGCGGTGCGCTCCGGCAGGGGGTAGGCGGGGTTGCCGGTGAGGGTGTTGAGGATGGTGGCGCTGCGCCAGGCGGCCAGGCCGAGGTCGGGGGCGCCGACGCCGTGGGTGTGGCGTTCGGCGTTCTGTACGTAGATGTTGCTGCCGGCGCCGGTGATGGAGGGGTCGAGGACGAGGCGGTACTGCTCGTCGATGCGGGGGCGGGCGGATGAGTCCTTGCGGATGTAGGGGTCGAGGGCGCCGATGATCTGGTCGAGCGGGCGTTCGCGGTAGCCGGTGGCGAGGACGACGGCGTCGGTGGTGAGGCGGGAGCGGGCGCCTTGTTGCAGGTGTTCGAGGTGGAGTTCGACGCGGGTGGTGGCGACGCGGCCCGCGGTGCGTACGGAGACGCCGGGGGTGAGGACGGCGTCGGGCCAGCCGCCGTGGAGGGTGCGGCGGTAGAGCTCGTCGTGGATGGCGGCGATGGTGTCGGTGTCGATGCCCTTGTGGAGTTGCCATTGGTGGGGCACGAGGCCGTCGCGTACGGCTTCGGGGAGGGCGTGGAAGTAGCGGGTGTAGTCGGGGGTGAAGTGTTCGAGGCCGAGCTTGGAGTACTCCATGGGGGCGAAGGCCTCGGTGCGGGCGAGCCAGTGGATCTTCTCGTGTCCGACGGGGCGGGCGCGGAGCAGGTCGAGGAAGATCTCGGCGCCGGACTGGCCCGAGCCGATGACGGTGATGTGGTCGGCGGTGAGCAGGGTCTCGCGGTGGTCGAGGTAGTCGGCGGAGTGGATGACGGGGACGGTGGGGGCTTCGGCGAGGGGTTTGAGGGGTTCGGGGATGTGGGGGGCGGTGCCGATGCCGAGGGCGATGTTCTTGGTGTAGGTGCGGCCGAGGGCTTCGGCTTCGCCGTCGGTGTCGAGCTGGGTGTAGTCGACTTCGAACAGGTCGCGTTCGGGGTTCCAGCGGACGGCGTCGATCTGGTGCCCGAAGTGGAGGGTGGGGAGGTTCTCGCTGACCCAGCGGCAGTAGGCGTCGTATTCGGCGCGTTGGATGTGGAAGCGCTCGGCGAAGTAGAAGGGGAAGAGGCGTTCGCGGGTCTTGAGGTAGTTGAGGAAGGACCAGGGGTTGGCGGGGTCGGCGAGGGTGACGAGGTCGGCGAGGAAGGGGACTTGGAGGGTGGCGCCGTCGATGAGGAGCCCGGGGTGCCAGTGGAAGGCGGGGTGCTGTTCGTAGAAGGCGGTGTCGAGGTCGGCGAGGGGGTGGGCGAGGGCCGCGAGGGAGAGGTTGAAGGGGCCGATGCCGATGCCGACGAGGTCGCGGGGGTCTTCGGGGGTGGTGAGCGGCCGGGGGCCGGAGTGGTCGGGGGTGCCGGTCATCAAGGGGTGGTTCCTTCCACGAGCTTGAGGAGCGCGGTGAGGTCTTCGGGCCGGGTGTGCGGGTTGAGGAGGGTGGCCTTGAGCCAGCGGCGGCCGTCGAGGTCGGCGCGGCCGAGTACGGCGGTGCCGTCGGTGAGCAGTCGTCTGCGTACGCGGGCGATGTCGTCGTCGGTGGCGTGTGCGGGGCGGAACAGGACGGTGCTGATGGCGGGGGTGTCGTAGAGCTCGAAGGCGGGGTGGGCCCGGATGTGGCGGGCGAATTCGTGTGCCAGGTCGCAGACGTGGTCGACGAGGGCGCCGAGCCCGGTGCGGCCGAGGGTCTTGAGGGTGACGGCGATCTTGAGTACGTCGGGGCGCCGGGTGGTGCGCAGGGAGCGGCCGAGGAGGTCGGGGAGGCCCGCGTCGGTGTCGTCGTCGGCGTTGAGGTAGTCGGCGCGGTGTTCGAGGGCGCGCAGGTCGCGGGGGTCGCGGGCGGCGAGGAGCCCTGCGGCGGCGGGTTGCCAGCCGAGTTTGTGCAGGTCCAGGGTGACGGTGTCGGCGCGGTGGAGGCCGCGGAGCTGTTCTCTGCGGGTGGCGCTGAAGAGGAGGCCTCCGCCGTAGGCCGCGTCGATGTGGAGGCGGGCGCCGTGGGTGGCGCAGATGTCGGCGATGTCGTCGAGCGGGTCGATGAGGCCGGCGTCGGTGGTGCCCGCGGTGGCGGCGACGAGGTGGGTGCCGGGTGGGCCGCCGAGTGCGGTGAGGGCGGTGTCGAGTGCCGTGGGGTCGAGGGTGCCCGCGGGGGCGGGCACGGTGACCGGTTCGGGCAGGCCGAGGAGCCAGGCGGCGCGGACGAGGGAGTGGTGGGCGTTCTCGCCGGTGAGGAGGCGCACGGGGCCCGCGGCGTGCGGGGCTTCGCGGGCGAGGAGGAGGGCCAGCTGGTTGGCTTCGGTGCCGCCGGTGGTGATGAGGGCGTCGCCGTCGTCGTGGATCTCGGCGGCGAGTGCGCGGGTGACGAGGGTTTCGAGCGCGGTCGCGGCGGGTGCCTGGTCCCAGGAGTCCATGGAGGGGTTGAGGGCGGACGCGGCGAGGTCGGCGGCGGTGGCGACGGCGAGGGGCGGGCAGTGCAGGTGGGCGGCGCACAGGGGGTCCGCGGGGTCGGCGGCGCCTTCGGTGAGGGCGCGGACGAGCGTGCGCAGGGTTGTCTCGGGGTCGGTGCCGTGCTCGGGGAGTACCGGCTCGGCGGCGGCGCGGACGCGGTCGGTGACCGCTCGGGGGCCGCCGGCGGGGAGGGGGCCGCCGCGGGTGGCGGCCCCCTCGTGGAGTGCGTCGAGCGTGGCGTCGAGCAACGGCCGCAGGGCGTCGGGGCCTTGGGGGCCGCCGGCGAGGGGCGGCGGGGTGCGCGGGGTGCTCGGGGTGCTCATCGGAGAGGGAGTCCTTCGGGTGCGCGCGTACAGGGGCACCAGCCTGTACGGCGCGCGGACAGCTCGTCCGATTACCTCGGCGATCCGAACCCGAAAGTGGTACTGCCGTGCGGAGAAAACGTGTGGGGGTGGCCTCGGGTGCTAGAGGGGCCCCAAAGCTCTCGGGTGCTGGAGGGGCCCCGAAGCTGGAGGGACCCCTCTGGCTGCCGTGTCAGTCCTGGTGCGTGCTCTGGCGTACGCGCAGGGCCCGTGCCAGGTCGTCGAGCTGGTCGGTGAGTTTGCGGCGCAGGGCCGGGGTGGGTTCGGCGTCGCGCAGGCAGCGTTCGCCGAGGCGGAGCGTCTCGGCGTCCACGAAGGGCGCGGGGAAGGCGTAGCGGCCCGCGGCCTCGGCCATGGCGGGGCCGCGGCGTGCGGCGAGGGCCACGGCGTCCTCGTAGTAGCGGGGGATGTACTCCCGGACGAGGTCGGCCTGTTCGGGTTGCCAGAAGCCCTGGGCGGTGGCGGTGAAGAGGTAGTTGGACAGGTCGTCGGAGCCGAACATGGCCTCCCAAGCGGCCCGCTTGGCGGCGGCGTCGGGCAGTGCGGCGCGGCAGCGTGCGGCGCCTTCCTGGCCGGTGGCGCTCGGGTCCCGCGCGAGTTCGGCGGCGATGGCGTCCTCGTCGGTCGCGTCGAGGACGGCGAGCCTGGCGAGAATGCGCCAGCGCAGTTCGGGGTCGAGCTCGGGGCCGCCGGGCACGGTGCCCTCGGCGAGCCAGGCCTGGAGGGGTGCCTCCTGGGTGGCGACGTCGATGAAGCCGCGGACGGCGGTGAGGCGCAGGCCGGGGTTGGAGCCGTCCTCGGTGCGGCGGATCAGGTCGCGGCAGAGCTCGGCGAGGAGGGCGAGGGCGGCGGGCCGCTGGTCGGGGGTGCTGTAGCGGTCGGCGATGTGGAGGGTGGCGAAGCCGAGGACGCCCTGGACGAGGGCGAGGTCGCTTTCCTCGGGGAGGTGGGTGCGGGCGGCCCTGAGGTAGGTGGTGCCGTCGAGCTCGCCGTCGCGGACCATGTCGCGGAGGCTGTTCCACAGGACGGCGCGGGTGAGGGCGTCGGGGATGCCGGCGAGGCCGCGCAGGGCGGTTTCCTGGGAGTGGTCGTCGAGGCGGATCTTGGCGTAGGTGAGGTCCTGGTCGTTGGGGACGATCAGGGCGGGGCGGCCGCCGTCGCGCGGGGTCTCGGGTCCGGTGGCGGGGACGTCGGTCTCGAAGCGTTCACGCAGGACGAGGCCGGGGCCGCCGGAGAGGTCGCGGTCGTAGACGCCGACGGCGATGCGGTGCGGGCGGCCACGTCCGTGACCGCCTCCCTGGCCGCCTTCACCTCCCTGACCGCCGCCGTCGCGGTCGACGGTGAGCGTCCATTCGCGGCCGGCGTGGGTGACCTTGGTGGTGAGGGTGTCGACGCCGGTGGTGCGCAGCCAGGCCTCTGCCCAGGCGTGGACGTCGCGGTCGGTGGCGTGGGCGAGGGAGTCGATGAAGTCGGCGAGGGTGGCGTTGCCGAACTTGTGGCGTGCGAAGTGGGTGTTGATGCCGGCGAGGAAGTCCTTCTCGCCGAGCCAGGCGACGAGCTGGCGCAGGGCGCTGGCTCCCTTGGCGTACGAGATGCCGTCGAAGTTGAGCATCGCGGACGCGGTGTCGGGCACGGCGTCGGGGTCGGGGGCGACGGGGTGGGTGGAGGGGCGCTGGTCGGCGTCGTACCCCCAGGACTTGCGGGCGACGCCGAAGTCGGTCCAGGGGTCCTTGAAGCGGGTGGCTTCGGCGGTGGTCTGGAAGCCCATGTACTCGGCGAAGGACTCGTTGAGCCAGATGTCGTCCCACCAGCGCAGGGTGACGAGGTCGCCGAACCACATGTGGGCCATTTCGTGGGCGATGACCATGGCGCGGGTCTGCCGCTCGGTGTCGGTGACGGCGGAGCGGTAGACGAACTCGTCGCGGAAGGTGACGAGTCCGGGGTTCTCCATGGCGCCCGCGTTGAATTCGGGGACGAACGCCTGGTCGTAGGAGTCGAAGGGGTAGGGCTCCTCGAACTTCTCGTGGTAGCGGTCGTAGCAGGCGCGGGTGATGTCGAGGATTTCGTCGGCGTCGGCTTCCATGGCGGGGCCGAGGGAGCGGCGGCAGTGGATGCCGAAGGGCAGTCCGCGGTGTTCGGTGCGGACCGAGTGCCAGGGTCCCGCGGCGACGGCGACGAGGTAGGTGGAGATGAGCGGGGTCGCCGCGGCCCGCCAGGTGCCGCCGCCGAGGTGTTCGGTGACGCCGTTGGCGAGGACGGTCCAGCTCTCGGGGGCGGTGACGGTCAGCTCGAAGACGGCCTTCAGGTCGGGCTGGTCGAAGGCGGCGAAGACGCGCTGGACGTCTTCCATGAAGAGCTGGGTGTAGAGGTAGGTCTCGCCGTCGGTGGGGTCGGTGAAGCGGTGCATGCCCTCGCCGGTGCGGGAGTAGCGCATGGCGGCGTCGACGCGGAGTTCGTGTTCGCCGGGGGTGAGGCCGTCGAGCGCGAGGCGGTTGCCGGTCAGGCCCGCCGGGTCGAGCGGTTGCCCGTCGAGGGTGACGGAGCGCAGCTCGGCGGGCTTGAGCTCGACGAAGGTGGCGCCTTCGGTGCGGGCACCGAACCGGATGACGGTCCGGGAGTCGAAGGTGTCGTGGGCGGGGTCGGCCGCCCGGGACAGATCGAGCTCGACCGTGTACCGGTGGACGTCGATGAGCTGGGCACGGGTCTGCGCTTCGTCGCGCGTCAGTACGGGCATGGGGACATGCTGCCCGATGGCGCGGGGCGGGTGCAGGACTCCCTGCCGGGGCGGTGGCGTCAGGCGGACTTGGCGATCGTCTCGTGGTGGCGGATGACCTCGGCGATGATGAAGTTGAGCAGCTTCTCGGCGAAGGCGGGGTCGAGCTTGGCGCTCTCGGCGAGTTCGCGCAGGCGGGCGATCTGGCGGGACTCGCGCGTGGGGTCGGCGGGCGGCAGGTGGTGCTGGGCCTTGAGGTGGCCGACCTGCTGGGTGCACTTGAAGCGTTCGGCGAGCATGTGGACGACGGCGGCGTCGATGTTGTCGATGCTGTCGCGCAGCCGGGACAGCTCGGCGCGCACGGCGTCGTCCGGGGCGGTGCCGGGGTCCGGGGCAGTGGCGGGGTGCGTGCCGTTCATGCTGTTGTCGTCACTGGTGTGGCTGGTGGTCATGGGCCACGAGCCTACGTTGCCGCTCCGGGGCCGCCACCGGCGGAAGAGCGCAAAACGGGTGGGTGGTCGGGGTCGGGTATCCGGTGCGACCAGCCGCCGGGTACGGCCCTTCCCTGCTGGTCGCGGAAGCGGACGGGGGCCATGCCGACGCGGCGGGTGAAAAGGCGTGAAAAGTACGCCGGGTCGTCGTAGCCGACGCGGCGGGCGACGGCGGCGACGGGCAGCTCGGTGGCGGCGAGGAGTTCCTTGGCGCGGCCGAGGCGGATGCCGAGGAGGTAGTCCTTGGGGCTGCATCCGGCGCCGCGCCGCACGGCGGTGCGCAGTTCGGCGGGGGTCATGCCGTGCCGGGCGGCGTGCTCGGCGACGGACAGGGGCTTGAAGGCGTCGCGGGCGAGGGACTGGAGGACGGGGTCGCCGTCGGGGGCGATGTCGGCGCGGGCGCGGCGCAGCGCGACGAGGAGTTCGTGGACGGCGGCGCCGGTCTCGACTTCGAGGAGGGGGTTGCCGCGGCGGGCCGCGCGGGCGATGCGGGCGACGACGCCGCGGGCGCCCGCGGCGTCGGAGAGCGGCACGACGGGGCGGGCGGGTTCGATGTAGCCGAGTTCGGTGTACGTGGCGGTGGCGGGGCCCGTGAAGTCGACGAAGCACTCGTCCCAGCCGGTGTCGGGGTCGGGTCCGTAGTGGTGGCGTACGCCGGGGGTGAGCCAGAGCAGGGCGGGCGCGGTCACGGTGGTGCGGCGCCCGTCGGGGCCGTGGAACCAGCCGCCGCCGGAGCTGATGACGACGGCGACGTGGTGGTCGAGGGTGCGGGGGCCGACGGTGGGCAGGAGGCCGTGCTGGAGGCCGACGCCGAGGCAGGCGAGGCCGAGCCTGTGGTGGGCCGGGCTCGGGGTGAAATACCGCATCCACGTGTGGTACATCCGCTTCCGCCCCTTTCGTCCGGGCGCGGGCCCGCTCCGGGCCCGGCCCGCTCCTTGCGTCCAACCGGGCTCGATCTTTGTCCATGGACCCCGTCGCCCGCCAGAGGTGATCGTGGGCGGGACGTGAGCGGAGGACGCGATGAACGGGTTCAGGGTCGGCGAGGACGATTTCGAGGTGGACGGGCGGCCGGTGCGGCTGCTCTCCGGCGCGCTGCACTATTTCCGGGTGCACGAGGCGCAGTGGGGCCACCGTCTGGCGATGCTGCGGGCGATGGGGCTCAACTGCGTGGAGACGTACGTCCCGTGGAACCTGCACGAGCCGCGTCCGGGCGCGTACCGCGACGTGGAGGCGGTGGGCCGGTTCCTGGACGCGGTGCGCGAGGCGGGCCTGTGGGCGATCGTCCGGCCGGGTCCCTACATCTGCGCGGAGTGGGAGAACGGCGGTCTGCCGCACTGGCTGACGGGCGCGGTGGGGGCCCGCGCGCGGACCAGCGACGAGGAGTATCTCGGGCATGTGGACCGTTGGTTCCGCCGGCTGCTGCCGCAGGTCGTGGCGCGCGAGGAGAGCCGCGGCGGTCCCGTGATCATGGTGCAGGTCGAGAACGAGTACGGCAGCTACGGCTCGGACCAGGTGTACCTGCGCCACCTGGCCGGTCTGCTCCGTGCCGAGGGCGTGAGCGTCCCGCTGTGCACCTCGGACGGCCCCGAGGACCACATGCTGACCGGCGGCTCGATCCCGGGTGTCCTGGCGACCGCCAACTTCGGGTCCAGTGCGCGCGCGGCGTTCGAGAAGCTGCGCGCGCACCGCCCGAAGGGTCCGCTGATGTGCATGGAGTTCTGGTGCGGCTGGTTCGACCACTGGGGCGCGGAGCATGTCGTGCGCGACGCGGAGGACGCGGCGGCGGCGTTGCGCGAGATCCTGGAGTGCGGGGCGTCGGTGAACCTGTACATGGCGCACGGCGGCACGAACTTCGCGGGCTGGGCGGGCGCCAACCGGGGCGGCGGTGCACTGCACGACGGGGAGCTCCAGCCGGACGTCACGTCGTACGACTACGACGCGCCCGTCGACGAGTCCGGCCGCGCCACGCCGAAGTTCTGGGCGTTCCGGAAGGTCCTCGCCCGGTACGCGGCCGCTCCCCTGCCAAAGCCGCCCCCACCCCCGCCGTCGCTGGGCGCGCCCGTGTCGGCGGCTCTTACCTCGTGGTCCTCCCTGGACACGGTCCTGGACGTCCTGGGCACCCCGGAGTCGGAGCACGCGGTTCCGCCCACGTTCGAGGAGCTGGACGTGGACCGCGGCCTGGTCCGGTACGCGGTGACGGTGCCGGGCCCGCGCGAGCCGTACCCGCTGAGCGTGCGGGGCCTGCGGGACCGGGCGGTGGTGTACGTCGACGGTGAACGGGCGGGCGTCCTCACGGAGGGCACCCCGACCCTGCTCGCCCCGGTCGCCGGGCACGCGCGCGTGGAGCTGTGGGTGGAGTCGCTCGGCCGGGTCAACTACGGCCCGCGCACGGGCGAGCCGAAGGGCATCACCGGCGGCATCCTGCACGAGCGGCAGTACCTGCACGGGGTGCGGGCCCGCGCGCTGCGCCTGGACGCGTTCGACGTGCCGTCGGCGGTACGGGAGGTCCCCGCGGCCGGCACCGGGAACGGCCGCCCCGGCCTGTACCGGGGCGTCGTCGCCGTCGACTCCCCCGGCGACGCCTCCCTCGCCCTGCCCGGCTGGACGCGCGGCTTCGTGTGGGTGAACGGCTTCAACCTGGGCCGCTACTGGTCGGCGGGCCCGCAGACGTCGCTGTACGTACCGGGGCCCGTGCTGCGGGCGGGGAGCAACGAGGTGTGGGTGCTGGAGCTGGAGGAGGGCGGGGAGAGGGTCGGGCTGGCGTGAGGGCCGCCGGGCCCGCCCCTCTCCGTGCGCCGAGGCCTCTCAGACCTCGCGGATCTCGAAGGCGTCGAGGACGAACTCCGCCTTCCCGTCGTCGCCGGTCTTGCGCAGGCCGACCCAGGCCTCGCCCTGCGCGGGGGCGGTGAACTCGTAGGTGAGCGTGGTGGGTTCGGTGGCGACCGGGAGGTTCTTGCGGTCGAGTTCGCGGGGGGTGGGCTCGTCGACCGCGGTGATCCAGGCGTACTGGTCCGCCTTCTCGTTCTCGTAGCGGAAGGAGACGCGGTAGCGCCTGCCCGGGGCGAAGCGGGCGGTGTGCGGGACGGTGCGGTAAACGAGGCCCTTGTTCTCGCCCCGTGACTTGAGGGAGTTCGTGCCGTCGACGACGTCGTCGATCGCCTTGCCGTTCCAGCCGCGCTGGGTGTACGGGGCGTGGCGCTGGGCGATGTGGGTGCGCGGGTCGGTGGCGCCGCCGGCGTCGCCCTTCACGAAGGGGCCCCAGCCCTGGGGGACGTGTTCGAAGTCCTCGTGGACGAGGACGGCGCGGGGACGCCCGGTGGGGCGGCGGGTCGCGACGACGCGTACGTTGTCGAAGCGCACGCGTGCGTCCCCCGGCCCGGCGCGCAGGGTCAGCTCGGCCGTACCGCCGCCTTCCGGGACGGTGAAGTGGGTGAACATGCGCTGGAAGCGGGTGCCGTGCTTGCGGTCGGCGGCCACGTAGTTGCCCGCGGTGGACGTCTCGGTGTAGTTGGCTGCGGTGATGCCGTCGGCGGTGCGTACTTCGAGGGAGGCCTTGCGCCGCTCCCCCGGCTTCTCGCCGACCTCCACCTGTACGGACGCGACGTACGTGCCGGCCTTCAGGCGGGCGAGGCGCTGCCCGACGGACGCGGCGCCGCCCGCGCCGATGACCAGCTCGTGGTCGCCGAGCGCGCTGAGCTTCACCTCGGCGGGACCGCTGACCTGCCAGCCCTTGAGGGTGCCGGAGCGGAAGCCCGGGTCGTGCAGCGGGGTGCCCTGGCCCCACTTCGGGTCGGGCAGGGACGCGGCACGCTCGCGGTAGAGGACGTAGGGCTGCTTCGGCGCTGCCTTGAGGGTGATTTTTCCGCCCACTACGGAGACGTACGACTCGAAGACCCTGCCCTGGTCGGTGAGCCGGTACAGCGCCACCCGGGAGCGGCGTGCCCACGCGCGCGGCAGCCGCCAGCCGCTGGTGCCGCCCGCCGGGTTGTAGTGGTACAGCTTGGCGGGATCGTGGGCCTTGCGGGGCTCCCAGGGGAGGAGATAACGGCCGTCTTCGTAGACGACGTTTCCGTCGGTGGTGATGCGCCGCTTGCCGGAGGCGTCGGACACCGACGTCGCCGTGCGCCCGAAGAAGGTGATCTCGTGCTCGCCCCAGCTCTTGATGGGGTGCGCCTGGAGGTACTTGGCGGGCAGGGAGTGGGTCCAGATGAGGTCGTAGAAGGCGTGCCAGTCGGTCTTGCCCACCCAGCCCTCGAAGTTGCCCATGCGGGCGATGCCGAGGAGGGTGGGCCACTTGTCGGCGAAGACGTCCTTCTGGTGGTTGCGGACGAAGCGGATGAGGCGGGAGTTGATGCCGCGGGAGGTGTCGCCGCCGTAGTCGGGCTCGGTGGCCCAGTGTGACCAGACCGCCGACCGTTCGAAGCCGTGGCCCCACTCCGTGGTGACCGTCCAGCCCTGTGCGCGCAGGGCGCGCTGGAGCCGGTCCGAGGTCCAGCCGGACTCGCGGAACACGTCGATGTAGAGGGTGTTCAGGCCGTCGTCGGTCTGGGCGCGCAGGTCGGCGAAGCGTTTGACGATGTCTCCGGAGACAAGGTCGCGGCGCTGGTCGATGCGGTAGCTCTGGTCGAGCCAGTCCCACTGTTCGTTGCTCTTGTCGACGAGCTTCTCGGAGAAGGCGTTCGCGACGGGATAGGACTCGGTGGCGTTGACGTGCACGCCGAAGTCGCTGTTCCACTTCTTGCCCTCGCGGACCAGGGTGTTGAGGTCGTCGAGGCCGCCCGCGCGCGTGTTGTAGTTGTCCGCGTAGTCGGGGTGGGCGGAGTCGTGGCCCTCGGACTGGTAGCCCTTGAGGAGGGTGTACTGGCGCAGGCCGTCGGTCGCCAGGTGGATGCGCTTGACGTCGTCGAGCGTGGCGAGGAACGGGTTGGTGGCCTGCGAGGCGAAGTTGAAGGGGATGTGCGGGACGACCCGCAGATGCTGCTCGTCGGCGCCGAGCGGGGTCACCATGATGTCGCGGAAGGCGATCGCGGCGTCCTGCCAGTCGACCTTGCCGTCGCCGTTGCGGTCGCCGGTGATGACGACGGTGGCGTACGGGAGGGGTTCGGTGGCGTCGACGGGGGCGGTCGCGGCCCGGTACGTCCACTGTCCGGGGCTCAATCGGACCTCTACGTAGTCGGCGTTTTCGGTGGGGCGCACCGTCTCGCGCCACAGGCGGCCGTTCTCCCAGGTGGTGCCCGCCTCGGAGGTGGGCTTGTCGTAGACGGTGTTCGTCTCGACGGCGCCGCCGAGCCCGTCGTGCGCGACGACGGCGTACGCGCAGCCGGTGGGCCGCTCGGCCGGGGTGTCGGCGGTCGGCCGGACGAGGGTGTCGCCGCTCTTGGCCTTGTCCAGCTGCACCCTCGCGGCGAGGAGCGCGGCGCCGGGCTGGTCGCTGCGTACGGAGAGGAGGGCGAGTCCGGGGACGCGCAGGGTGCCGACCCGCAGCGCGGCGGTGTCCGCGATCCGCGTGACGCGCCAGTGGACCTGCCGGCCCTCGACGGAGATCTCGACGTCGATCCGGGTGCCGCCGTCGAAGGCGAGCACGTACGCGGCGCGTGCCCTGCCCACCGCGGCGGTGACCTGCGGGGTGTGCTCGGTCTCGTCGATCAGGACGGTGGTGACGGCGTCCGCGCGGCCGTGCAGCACGGCGCCGCTCGCGCGGTCGGTGTACGAGACGACGCGCGGGAAGGCGGTGGCGACACGCACGTCCAGGTCGGCCGAGCGCAGGACCACCTCGTCCGCCGGGCGCCTGCCCGCGGCGGGCGCGGCGAACGCGCTACCGCCCACCCCCGCGGCGATCCCCAATCCGGCGATCGCGCCCGTCGCGACCACTGCTCTGCGGCTCGGCCCGGACGTCTCTGACGGCAGCATGCGGCACCCCTTGGCTGGGACGGAATTCGTGCCGCTCACGATGCGCCGGACGGACGAACCGGCCCATGGACAAAGGAGGGGCAGGTGTTGGACTAACCGCCGCCGCCCCATGCCCAAGCGGGGTGCCCGCGACCGCGCGCACCCCGCCGGACGTCACGGCGTCAGCTCCGTCCTCAGAGCTGTGACGCCGCCTTCTCTATGTCGCCCGCGAAGGTCGACACCTCGGTGTAGACACCGGGGTACTTCGGCTGCGCGCAGCCGTTGCCCCAGCTGACGATGCCGACCTGGATGTACTCGCCGGCCTCGTCCTTGCGGAACATGGGGCCGCCGGAGTCGCCCTGGCAGGTGTCCGTGCCGCCCACGTTCAGCTTGCCGGCGCAGAGCTCCTCGCCGGGCGTGAGCTCGGCGCCGTACGCGGCCTCGCAGTCGGCGTCGCTGACGAAGGGGACCTTCGCCTTGAGGAGGTGGCGCTGCTGGTCGCCGCCCTCCTTGTCGGCGCCCCAGCCCGCGATGTCGAACTCGCCCTCGTTGTACTTGGTGTCCTTGGCGATCTTCAGCGTGGGCAGGTCGATCGGCTTCGCCAGCTTGATGAGCGCCCAGTCCTTGCCCTTGCCGTTGTAGCCGGGGGCCTGGAGGACCTTGGTGGACTTCACCTCGACGGCGTCGGGGCTCTCCAGGTCCACGACGCCGGCGGTGGCGGTGGTGCCGGTGTTGTCACCGGAGCCGTCCACACAGTGGGCGGCGGTCAGCACGATGTCCTTGGCGTACAGCGCACCGCCGCAGCCCATCGAGAGACGGACCATGAACGGGAACTCGCCCTGCTCGGCGGGGGTGCCGCCGACGACGCGCTCGCCCGGCTGAGGGCCCGGGTGGGGAGCCGCCTGAGCGGCCACGGGCTGAAGGCTGACGGTGGCCAGAGCGATGGCGCCGAGGGTGGCGGCTCTCTTCACTCCACGCAGCTTGGTCTGCAACTGACTTCCCTTCGTGGGGGGTTGTGGGGGGATTCACGCCTGGCTGGCATGAGCCCGCCAAAGCGCTGCCCCGGATTATGGAGATCGGTGTCCGCTCAGGACAAGGGGCGGTTTCCGGCCAAGGCGCCTCGCGCGGGCCCGT
Source organism: Streptomyces sp. NPDC030245 (assembly GCF_055572995.1). Lineage (NCBI taxonomy): Bacteria > Bacillati > Actinomycetota > Actinomycetes > Kitasatosporales > Streptomycetaceae > Streptomyces > Streptomyces sp. NPDC030245. The sequence goes on from NZ_JBVICF010000006.1 coordinate 275,375, forward strand.
TCGCGAGACGCCGACGCCCTTACAGTGGAAGGCAGTTGTGCGGCCCGGTGGGCGGCGTCAGGAGGTGCGGACGTGACGGTCGGCGGCGGTCCAGTCGTGCACGGCTATCCCCACCTGGAGACCGTGCGCGCCGCCATCACCGCTCTCTACAAGCGCCTCTCGTACGACACCGTGCACACCTTCGACACCAGCGTCACCCCCGCCGACGTGGCCTTCGGCGACGAGGACGACCTGTACCTCGGCGCGCAGCGGGTGGCGCGCGAGATGGTGCGGCACCTGCGCCTCCCGGACGCACGGATGATCGTCAGCTTCCGCGAGATGGAGCACGCCGCGTTCGTCGAACTCGCGGCGGGCCCCGAGTACTTCATCGAGCTGAACGACCGCTTCCGCACCCATCGCAGGGACATCGGCGCGGCCCTCGCCCACGAGGTCATGCACGTGTATCTGCACCGGCTCGACCTGTCGTTCCCCGGCACGCGGGACAACGAGATCCTGACCGACACCGCCACCGCCTACCTGGGCGCGGGCTGGCTGCTGCTCGACGCCTACCGCGAGGACGGCGCCTCGTCGCAGAAGCTCGGCTACCTCACGCCGGAGGAGTTCGGCTACGTCCTGGCCAAACGGGCGCTGGCGTTCGGCGAGGCGCCGGAGACGTGGTTCACCAGCGCGCAGGCGTACACGGCGTACACGAAGGGGCTCGCCCAGGCCCGCCGTGACGAGCAGCAGCCGCCGCTGACGGCCGCGGGCTGGGCGGGGCGGCGGCGGTACGCGAAGGACCGGCGGTACGCGTGGGAGCACCGCGGCGCGGTCGAGGCGGGCGGGCCCTACTCGTTCTCCCTGGACGCCGGGACGCTGCGGGTGACGTTTCCCTGCCCCACCTGCCACCAGCGCATCCGGGTGCCGGCGCGGGGGCGTGTGCGGGTGCGGTGCACGCTGTGCCGGACGGTGGCGGAGTGCGATACGTAGCGGGCGGCGGCGGCCGCCGCGCGGTCAGTCCCGCGACCAGTGCCCGGGGCGGTCGAGCGAGTCGGACAGGCGCGTGCGGTCGTCGCCCCTCGCCGCATTGACCTGCGACTGGGTGAGGAAGAGCGCGCCGGTCAGGTCGGCGCCGCGCAGATCCGTGTCGCGGAGGTCCGCGCCGATCAGGTCGGCGGCCCGCAGGTCCGCGTCGCGCAGATCGGCCCCGATGAGGTACGCCCCGCGCAGGTCGGCCCCCTTGAGGTCGGCGCCCCTGAGCCGCGCGCCGATGAGGTCGGCACCGCGGCGGTTCTTCTTCGCGCCGCCCCTGCCACCGCCCTTGCCCCGCTTGCCGGCCTTGCCCTTACCGCTCTCCTGCTTGCCCTTCCCGTTCTCCTGGCCGAGGTGCTCGGCGCGGACGAGTTCGCTGGTGCGCAGGAGGAGCAGGTTGACGTGCTGGCGGTGGCCGGCCACGTCCGTCCCGACGACGGCGTCGGGGGTGCCCGTGGCCAGCCGCTCCGTCTCGGCGAGCGCGCGCTCCAGGTCGGCGGTGATCGGCCGGGTCTGCGGGAACGTCAGCGCCTCCGTCAGGTACCAGAGCAGTTCGTGGAGCTGCCGCATGACCGGGAAGACCTCGAACATCTGCCGGGCGGTGGCCGGATCCCGACGCCAGTCGCGGCCCCCGAAGGTGCCCTGGGAGACGCGCTGCCCCGCCCCGAAGCAGTCGTACACCGTGCAGCCCCGGTAGCCCTTGTCCCGGAGGTCGCGGTGGATGCCGCAGCGGAAGTCCGCCTTGAGGTTGGTGCACGGCTTGCCCGCGTCCTTGTTCACGGGAAAGTCCGAGGACGCGGAGAAGGTGAGTGCCACACAGCACAGCCCGAAACAGCTGCCGCAGTCGGCGCGCAGCGCGGCGCGGTCGTCTTCGAGCAGGGGCAGGGCGACGGGGTCGCGCTCCGGGGACATCGGGCGGGCTCCTTGGGGCCGGGTGGTGCGGATGGTGCGGGCGTTACGGGTGGTGCCGGTGGTGCGGGCGGCGCTACTGGCGATGCCAGTGATACCGGTGGTGCCGGTACGAGCAGGGCACCCGGTCATGTGGCGGGGAGGGCAAACTGCCTCCCCTCGCCACGCACCGGGCCCGCCCCGCGTCACGCCGCCGAGCGGCGGCCCCCCTGCTCCCCGCTGCCGGGACGGCCGCGGCGGGCGCGACCGCCGGTGGCGCCGCCGGCTGCACCGGCTCCGCCCCTGGCCTGACCGCCCTGTCCCTGCCCCTGGCGGGGCGTGCGGCGCTGGCCCTGTCCGCCGCCCTGCGCCAGCGCGCCGGCCCCGGCGCCTCCGCGCGGGCGACGGCGTCGCTGCGCGGGCGTCTTGGCCTGCTGCTGCGGCTGCGGCGTCTCGATGACGACCGGTACGCCCGACGGCTCCCGCGCACCGGTGATCCGCGCCAGCTCCTCGTCGGAGGAGGAGACGCGCGCCGTGTTCGGCCGGATCTCCGCGTCGGTCATGAGGCGCGTCATGTCGCGCTTCTCCTCGGGGAGCACGAGGGTCACGACGCTGCCCGACTCCCCCGCGCGCGCGGTGCGACCGCCGCGGTGGAGGTAGTCCTTGTGGTCGGCGGGCGGGTCGATGTTGACGACCAGGTCGAGGTCGTCGACGTGGATGCCACGCGCCGCGACGTTCGTCGCGATCAACGCGGTGACCTGGCCGTTCTTGAACTGGTCGAGCGTCCGGTTGCGCTGCGGCTGCGAACGTCCGCCGTGCAGTCCGGAGGCGCGCACGCCGTTGGCGAGCAGCCGCTTGGTGAAGCGGTCCACGGCCCGCTTGGTGTCCAGGAACATGATCACGCGGCCCTCGCGGGCGGCGATGCGCATGGCCACGGCCTTCTTGTCCGTCTCGTCCGCGACGTACAGGACGTGGTGCTCCATCGTCGTCACGGCGCCGGCCGACGGGTCGACGGAGTGCACGACGGGGTCGGTCAGGAACATCCGTACGAGCCGGTCGATGTTCTTGTCGAGCGTCGCCGAGAAGAGCATCGTCTGGCCGCCCTGGGCGACCTGCTTGAGCAACGCCGTGACCTGCGGCATGAAGCCCATGTCGGCCATCTGGTCGGCCTCGTCGAGGACCGTCGTGCGCACCTGCGACAGGTCGCAGTCGCCGCGCTCGATGAGGTCCTTGAGGCGGCCGGGGGTGGCCACGAGGATTTCGGCGCCGCGGCGCAGGGTCCCGGACTGGCGGCTGATCGACATGCCGCCGACGACCGTGGCCATGCGGAGGTTGACCGACGTCGCGTACGGCGTGAGGGCGTCCGTCACCTGCTGGGCCAGCTCGCGCGTGGGGACAAGGACCATGGCGAGCGGCGACTTCGACTCGGCGCGCCGGCCGGCCGTGCGGGCCAGCAGGGCGAGGCCGAAGGCGAGGGTCTTGCCGGAGCCGGTACGGCCGCGGCCGAGGATGTCGCGCCCGGCGAGGGAGTTGGGGAGGGTGGCCGCCTGGATCGGGAAGGGATCCGTGACGCCCTGGGCGGCCAGCGTCTTCAGGAGGGCCTCGGGCATGTCCAGATCGCCGAAGGTCTCGACGGCCGGCAGCGCGGGCGTGATGCTCTCGGGCAGCGCGAACTCGCCGCCCTGGACGGGCCTCGGCTTACGGCTTCCGGAATTCCGGCCGGAATTCGCGGAGCCCTTTGCCTGGCCGTGCGGCCTGCCCTTCCCTGCCGCGTGGGCGGGACGCTTGCGGGCGGGGCGTGCCGGACGTTCGGAGCGGTTCATGCAGTAGTGCCTTCCTGGTCGCTGGACTTCCGGACCTCTGAGCCGGTGCGGCTCTGGGCCCGGTCGGGCCCGATGACAGCGCAAGCCGAGGCCCGCACCTTCCGGTGCGGGCCTCGGCTGTGAGGTTCGCGCGCTGCGACGATCAGGCAGGAACGATGTTCTCGGCCTGGAGGCCCTTCTGGCCCTGCGTCACCTCGAAGGAGACCTTCTGGCCCTCGAGGAGCTCGCGGAAGCCGGAGGACGCGATGTTCGAGTAGTGGGCGAAGACGTCGGGGCCGCCGCCGTCCTGCTCGATGAAGCCGAAGCCCTTTTCCGAGTTGAACCACTTAACGGTGCCGGTTGCCATGTCAATCTCCTCAACAGGGGCAGTGAATGGGGAACCGCCGTATTGCGATTCTCCAGCGCTGCAATGAACCCCATCCGGAGAGAACCGGAATAAAACAATAATGCGCCCTCGGAGCATTCCCGTCAGGCGTACATAAAGTTCATGGGTACCAAAACTGCAACACATAACTTTAACACGCCCGCGGGTCCCGTTGTTCCCGGCCCGGTGAGACGTACGTCGCGCACCCCCGCGACCCGCGCCGCATGGGGGTGACGCACGCCCCTTCCCCCTTCGAGGGGCCCTCGCTACCTTCTACCAAACAATCGCTTGGTTGAGCCGATGAGCGGCCGGCACCCTGCCGGTGGGAAGGCGGACCGATGCGCATCTCCCGTACCCGTACCGCGACCGGACTGGCGGTCTCCGCGCTCGCCCTGGGCACCCTGCCCGCCTGGGCGGCCCCCGCCGCCCCCATCGTGCCCACAGTGCCGACGGCGCTCGCGGCCCCCGCCGCACCCCGGTACGCCTCCGACACCGTCCGCCACATCCCGCTCCAGGGCGCGGTCAACGTACGGGACGTCGGCGGCCACCGGACCTACGACGGCGAGCGGGTCCGCCACGGCCGGGTCTTCCGCGCCGACGCCCTCAGCGACCTCACCGACGCCGACCTCGACAGGGTCGCCGGGCTCGGCCTGACGAAGGTCATCGACTTCCGGGTGCCCGCCGAAGTGCGGTACGACGGCCCCGACCGGCTGCCCGCCGGGCTGGCCCCCACCGCACGGCCGATCACCGACAACGGCCTGTTCACCCAGCTCATCACCGCGATCGGCTCCCGGGACCCGGTCCGGCAGGAGGAGATGCTGGGCAACGGAAAGGCGGCCGCGTTCATGCGCGGCGTCTACCGCACGTTCGTCAGCGACGCCGCCAACCGCGCCCAGTTCGCGGCCACCCTGCGCGACATCGCCGACAGCCGCTCGCCGCTGCTCTACCACTGCACGGCGGGCAAGGACCGTACCGGCTGGACGACGTACCTCCTGCTGCGCCTGGTCGGCGTCCCCGGGCAGAGCGCCGTCGCCGACTACCTGGCCTCCAACACCTACCGGGCCGCGCACGACGCGAAACTGCGCGAGCAGCTCAAGCAGGGCGGCCTGATGCAGAACCCGGACCTGATCATCCCGCTCCAGGAGGTCCGCACCGAGTACCTCGACACGGCACTCGACGAGGCGACGCAGCGGTACGGCGGGTTCCAGGGCTATCTGACCAAGGGGCTCGGCCTGGACGCCCGCACCGTCCTGAAGCTGCGCGACCGCATGGTCGGCTAGCCCACTGTCACGACACGGCCCGGCCCACGATCCCGGCCGCCCGCGCCGCCGCGAGCCACGCGGGGAACTCCCCCACGAGCCGGTCGTACAGCTCGTCGTCCGGCACCGCGAGCGGGTCCTCGCCCGCGTGGAAGAAGCCCGCGTTGTCGACCGGGCGCTTGGCGGGGACGGCGAGTTCGTCGAGCTTGCGCAGGTAGTCGAACTGCTTGCTGTCCGGGTCGCCGAACCCGATGAACTGCCAGAACAGGGGAAGCCTCGCCGCCTTGCACAGATAGCGCTCGGCGGCGAGCTTGTTGACGGGACCTCCGTCGGTCTGGAAGACGACGAGAGCGGGCGCGGTGGAACCGCTGTCGGCCCTGTCGAGGTAGTGGTCGATGACGGCGTCCATCGCCAGGTGGTAACTGGTCCTGCCCATGTGCCCGAGGCCCGCGACGATCTCGTCGACCCGCCCGCGGTGGCTCTCCAGCGCGATGTCCGTCACCGCGTCGACGTCGGTGGAGAAGAAGACGGTGGGCACGACCCCGTCGTCGTCCAGGTGCGCGGAGAGGCCGAGGACCCGGTCGGCGAGCGCCTGGACGCTGCCGTCCTTGTAGTACGGCTTCATGGAACCGGAGTAGTCCACGACGAGGTAGACGGCCGCCCGCTCCCCGTCCAGACCGTGTCTGCGCAGCGTGGCCCCGGCGCTCTTGTACAGGCTGACCAGGGCCGGCGCCGAGTCCTCCACCTTGCGCAGACCGATCGCGGATCCCATGTCCCGCCCCGCCCTTCCACCTTGCACATATGACTGCTAGACACATGCCGATTCGGCACGTACGGACGTACGGAGGATGGCATGAACCACGGCCTGGCAGGCAAGGTCGTCCTCATCACCGGGGCCGGGCGCGGGCAGGGCGCCGCGGAGGCGCGGCTCTTCGCGGCGGCCGGGGCGCGGGTCGTGGTCACGGACGTGCGGGAGGAGGAGGGCCGCGAGGTGGCCCGTTCGCTGGGGTGCCAGGGGCTGTTCGTACGCCATGACATCGCCGATGCGGAGAGCTGGGCGGCGGCGGTGGCCGGCGGGCTCGGCGCCTTCGGGCGGCTCGACGTCCTGGTGAACAACGCCGCGCTGTGGCGGACGGCGTCCGTGGAGGACGAGACGTACGAGAACTTCGAGGCCTTGCTCCGGGTGAATCTCCTCGGGCCGTTCCTGGGCATCCAGGCGGTGCTGCCCGCGCTGAAGGAGGCGGGCGGCGGCTCGGTGGTGAACGTGTCGTCGACGGCGGGCCTGGTCGGCATCCCGGGTCACGCGGCGTACGGCTCGACGAAGTTCGGACTGCGGGGGCTGACCCGCTCGGCGGCGCTGGACCTGGCGAAGTACCGGGTGCGGGTCAACTCCGTGCATCCGGGGGCGGTCGACACCCCGATGATCTCCGCGGCCTCCGCCGGGCGGGACTGGTCGCATCTGCCGCTGGGCAGGATGGGCCGCCCGGAGGAGGTCGGCGAGGTGGTGCTGTTCCTGGCGTCGGACGCGTCGTCGTACGTCACGGGGGCGGAGTTCACCGTGGACGGCGGTTCGACGACGGGGTGAGTGCCCCGCGGGTCCTACAGGTCGCGGGTGCTCGCGGGCCAGAGGCGGTCGTAGAAGTAGACCGAGCGGAGCTTGAGGCGGTCCTTGGCGGGCTTCCCGTGCGGCTTCAGGGTCCAGGAGTCGCCGCCGCAGCCCGGGTCCTCGAACACCTTCGCCCAGGCGTCGGTGTCGTTGTACGGGGCGAACGCGGGCTTGGAGGTGTCCTCGTCCACGACCTCGGGGAGGGTGATGCAGGCGGGGCTCGACGGGTGGTGGAGGGTGGCGTACCGGACCTTGCCGCCGTCGACGAACTTGTAGTGGAAGGCGCCGCCGGTGGCGCTCGCGGAGGTCGGCAGGGTGACGGTGAGGGCGAGCGCGCCGAGGAGGGCGGCGACGGTGTGGCGAGGGCGCATATGACCTTTTTCCGTACGGGCGCCGGGCGCGGGCCCGGCGGCTTGGAGGGGTGACCGGACCCGTACGGGAGTTGACGGGTCCGGCTGCGCCTTCCCCGGTCCGCGCCCCGTTCATGCGGGGTGTCACCCGCGCGGGGCCGCCACACCGGTGCCGCGTCCGCCGTGTGGCGTACCCGTCAGGGTTGGTGACCGGTCTGCTCCTGGAACGCCGGCAGCGCGAGGATCCGCGTCTTCGCCCCGTCGTCCATCAGCTCGACGAGCGGCAGGACCGACTCCCACAGGTCCCGCTCGTCGACCTCCCTGGCGAGCGCGTCCAGGTCGGGTCCGGGCAGGGCTCCCGCGGTGTCGGCGACGGTCTTGCGGGAGTCGGCGGGGAGGGCGTCCACGAGCGGCAGGAAATCGGCCCACAGACCGGTGGCGACGACCGCGCGCACGGCGGCGGAGAGTACGTCCGCGCCGCGCAGGGACGGCAGTCCGGCCACCGTGCGGCGCTCCGCCTCGCTCAGCAGCGCGACCAGGGGCAGCAGGGACTCCCACAGGTCCTGCTCCGTCACCGTCCCGACGAGCGTGTCGAGCCGGTCCTGCGGCTGTCCGGCGGCGAGTGAGGCGATGCGGCTCCGCTGTTCGCCGGTCACCATGCCGGCGACGGCCAGCGCCTCGGGCCACAGGCCGTCGGCGGACGCCGTACCGATGACCGACGCGAGCCGGTCCGCGCCCATCAGGTCGACGATGTGGCCGAGCCGTTCGGGCACGTCGACGGCGAAGCCCGTGCCGAGGACGGTGGCGTCGTCGACCTGCGGCAGGATGCGGCGCAGCGCGGAGTCGGACAGGTGGCCGACGAAGCGGCCCATCGTGAGGTGGTCGCCGCGCTCGGCGAGCGCGAGGGCGATGCGTACGACGAGGTCCTCGTCGAGCCGGTCGACGATGCCCTTGATCCGGCGCGGGTCGAGGTGTGCGCACGACCGGGCGGTGAAGGAGACCGGCAGTTTCTCGATGATGTCGGCGGCGCGCCCGGGTTCGAGGCGTCCGGCGACGGCGGCGGCCAGGCGCGGGCCGAGTGCTTTCTGGGAGATGGCGGCGGCGACGCCCGCGGGTACCAGTCTCGTCGCGGCGGCGATCCGGTCGAGCATGTCGGGCGACCGGTCGAAGAGGGCCGCGACGGTCTGGGCGCGGAAGTGGCGTACGTCGTCGGCGGGCAGGTCCTGGAGGAAGGTGAGCGTCTCGGGTGCGACGTCGAGCAGGTGGGCGATCTTGCGGGTCTCGGCTCTGCCGCGCAGCTTGTCCATGGCCGGCTCCTCGCTCCTGTCGGCTTGCGTGGCTAGCGGAAGAGGATCCGGCGGACGGGGCCGCGGGCCAGGGCGGGTACGAATTTCAGCGCGTCCTCCGCGGCTTCGTCGAGGCCGGCGGCCCGGCTCTCGCGCTGTCGCTCCAGCGCGTCGGCCAGGGCCGCCAGCTGCTGCGGCGTCAGGCGGTCGAAGGATCGCGGTGGTTCGTCGCGCAGCTCGGTGGCGAGCCGTTCGCGTTGCTGCCGTGCTTCGGTGCCCATGTCGCCTCCCGGGGACGGTCCCTCGGCTGCATCCGGGTCCCGAGAGTGGCGCCGAATTGACTTTTAGTCAATACGGGCGGGGGTGCGGGTCTCCTCGGGGTCCGGCTCCGGTGCCGGGCCCTGCTTCGCTCCGGCGGCGGGCAGGGCGATCAGCAGGACCACCGCTCCGAGGAGCGCGATGCCCGCGATCCAGCCCGCGCCGACGTGCATGGCGTGGAGGAACGCGTCATCGGCGGCCCGCGCGAGAGCGGGCCGGTCGACTGCTGCGGCGACGTGGCGGGCCTGTTCGGCGGAGACCCGGGCCTGTTCCCGCACCGGCCCGGGCGCGTCCGCCAGCGACGGTTCGATCGCACGCCGGTAGATGATCGACATGATCGTGCCGCCGACCGCGATGCCGATCACGCTGCCGGTCTGCCGCACGGTGTTGGTGACGGCCGATCCCGCGCCGGCCTGCTCCAGCGGCAGGTTGCCGAGCAGTGCGGCCGTCACGGGACCGATCACCATGCCGATCGCGAGGCCCTGCACCAACAGCAGGAGCTCGATCCAGAGGAGGGGGGTGTGCAGTCCGAGGAACCCGTAACCGCCCATGGTCAGCGCGGCCACGGTCATCGCCGGCACGGCGACGGGGCGCAGCGAGAGGCGGCGGACCAGGCGCGAGGCGAGGGGCGCCGCCGCGAGCGCGCCGACCGCGGTCGGAATATTGGAAAGACCCGCCTTCATCGGCGAGAAACCCAGCGCACCTTGCAGATAGAAGGCGTTGTAGAACGTAATGGCGGCCACACCGAACAGCAGCAGTCCGAGCGCCACATTGCCGCCACCGAACGTGCGGTGTGCGAGCAGTCGCGGGTCGAAGCTGGGCACCTTGACCCGCAGTTCCACGAGGATGAATACGGCCAGCAGAACGAGTCCGGCGGCGATCGGCACCCAGACGTCGGTGCGGCTCCACGCCGCCACCTGCCCCGCCCGGATCAGACCGTAGGCCAGCGCGATGAGTCCGCTGATCGACAGCAGCATTCCGGCGGGGTCGAGCGGCCGCGGAGTGGGGCTGCGGAAATTCGGCACCAGTACGGCGAGCGCGACCAGCGCCAGTACCGCGACCGGGACGTTGATCAGGAAGACCGAGCCCCACCAGAAATGGTCGAGCAGGAACCCGGCGAGGACCGGTCCTGCGGCCATTCCGACACCGGCCGAGGTCGAGAAGATGCCGATCGCGGCGGCCCGCGCGGGGCCGGTGAAGGTCCACATGAGGATGGCCATCATCGCGGGCGTGATCAGTGCGCTGCCGATGCCCATCGCGGCTCGCGCAGCGATCAGCCGGTCCACGTCGCCGGCGTACGCCGCCCACAGCGAGGCCCCGGCGAAGATCACGAGCCCGCTGAAGAACACGGTCCGGTGCCCGAACCGGTCGCCCAACGCGCCCGCGGTGAACATCAAGGTGGCGAAGGCCAGGGTGTACGCACCGGTCGCCCATTGCAGCTGACCGGGATCGGCCCCCAGTCCGCGGGCCGGGTCCGCGAGGGTTTCCAGCGTGGTGCTGAGGACCGTGTTCTCCAGCCAGATCAGCAGTGAACACACCATGAGAGCGGCAAGAATCAACCGCTGCCTGGATTTGGGCAGCGTCGGAGGCATGGTCATGAATTCCCTCGGGATATCGACCGGCAGGCTCTGGAACGACTGGACCATAAGCAAAATCGACGACGCCGCCAAATTTGCGTGCCGATTCATCCTGTGCCCTACCGGGAATTTGCAAGGTGCCGAATTTCATGCCCCTCAAAAAAGCGGAAGGTGTACGGGGGTCCCCGTACACCTTCCGCGCGCGCGGTTGTCAGGCGTCAGCCGTCGGTCGTCAGCCCTTGACGGCTCCCGCCGCCAGGCCCGAGCCCAGCTTCCTGTGCACGATCACGAAGAAGATCATCACCGGCACGGTGACCAGCGTGGAGCTGGCCATGACCGGGCCCCACGCCGTGGAGTTCTCACCGAAGAACTGGTAGATGCCCACGGCCGCCGTGTACTTGTCGCTGCCCTTCATGAAGGTGTACGCGAAGACGAACTCGTTCCACGCCGTGATGAAGGCGAAGATCGAGGTGGCGACGAGGCCCGGTGCGACCAGCGGGAGCAGCACCGACCAGAACATCCGCGGCCAGGAGGCCCCGTCGATGTAGGCGGCCTCCTCGACCTCCTTGGGGACGGTGGCGACGAAGCCGCGCAGCGTCCAGATGGCGAAGGGCAGCGAGAGGGCGATGTAGACGATGCTCAGGCCGAGCAGGGAGTTGAGCATGTCGTAGTCCCGCATCTGGATGAAGAGCGGGATGACCAGGGCCTCCAGCGGCACCATCTGCACGATCAGGATCATGATCAGCACGGAGGTGCGGAAGCGGAACTTGAAGCGGGCCACCGCGATGGCGGCGAAGAGCGAGAGCAGCGCGGCCGCGACGATCGTGGCGAGGCCGACGAGCGCCGAGTTCAGCAGGTACGTGCCGAAGTTGCCCTTGTCGAAGACGAACTCGAAGTGTTCGAGGCTGACGCCGCTGGGCAGGACGTCCGAGCCGCGCAGCGACGCCTTCGGGTCGAGCGCCGTCGAGATCATCCAGTAGACGGGGAACAGGGTGAACAGGAGGAGCCCGACGACCGCGGCCGGCAGGCCGATGCGCGAGGCGAGCGTGGTGCGGCGGGTCGTTTTCACAGTCGTTTTCACAGGTCCTCCTCCCCCTGCCGGAACAGCGTGCGGATGTAGACGACGGTGATGACGAGGAGCAGCACGGTGAGCAGGACCGCGGCCGCGGCGCCGGTGCCGTAGTCGTTCTTGGCGAAGGCCTGGATGTAGGAGAAGACGCCGAGGTTGTAGACGTCCTCGTTGGAGCCGTCGCCGCCGGGTTGCAGATAGACCTGGGTGAAGACCTTGAAGTCCCAGATGGTGGAGAGGATGGTCACCACGAGGAAGACCGGCTTGATGGTCGGCACGGTGATGTTCCAGAACCGCTGCCAGGCGTTGGCGCCGTCCAGCTCGCCCGCTTCGTAGAGCTCCTTGGGGATCGTCAGGAGTCCCGCGAGGACGGTGATGGCGACGAACGGGAAGCCGTGGTGGATGACGTTGAGCGTGGCGATGGCGTAGAACGGGCCGCGCTCGGTGAACCAGTTGGTGGTCTCGGGGTCGATGAGGCCGACCGAGCCCGCGATCTGGCTGACCATGCCCTCCTGCGGCTGGAAGAGCCAGATCCAGACGTACGTCCCCGTCACCGCGGGCATGGCCCAGGCGGCGAGGATCGCGATGGAGCAGATCATCCGCCAGGTGCTGCCGAGCCGGTTGAGGAGCAGCGCGACGAGGGTGCCGAGTGCGACGGTGAGGCCGACGCAGGCGAAGGCGAAGAAGACGGTGTTGGGCAGGACCGTCTTCCACAGCAGGCTGCTGGAGAGCAGGTCGGTGTAGTGGTCGAAGCCGGTGAACGTCCCGGTGCCGCCGCCGAACTTGACCTCGTAGTCCTGGAGGGAGAGCTTGCCGACCTGGATCAGCGGCCAGAGCAGCAGGCCCGCGAGGACCACGAGGGAGGGGGCGAGGAGGAGCCAGGGACGGGTGAGGTTGATCAGTTTCTTGCGACGGAGCGCCGCCTCGGCCGTGCCGTCCGGCCGCCGGGGGGCGCGGCGGACCGGGGTCTCCGGTCCGTCGCTGACGAGCGTGTCTTTCACGGTAAGTCCTTCACAGTGCCGAACTCGCCTTGCCTACTCGCCGTTGCCTACTCGTCCTTGGCGAAGATGGCGTCCATGTCCTTGGCGGCCTTGTCCGCCGCTTCCTTGACGGACGCCTTGCCGGTGAGGATCGACTGGACCATGCCGGGGATGACCTTGGAGGCCTGGATCTCGCCGTACGCCTCGGTCTTGGGGACGGTGGCGCCGGCCTCCAGCATCTGCTTGGCGAACGGCTCGACCAGCGGGTCCTTCTTCGCCTCGATCTTCTTCAGCTCGGAGTTCTGGCCGGGGAAGTAGTTGGTCTGCTCGGCCCACTTGGCGGCGAACTCGCCGGTGGTCACCAGCTTCACGAACTCCCAGGCGAGGGCCTGCTTGTCGGTCTTGAACGTGGAGAGGTAGGAGCCGCCGAGGAAGGACTTGCTCATGCCGCCGTTCCGGCCGGGGATCGGGACCGCGGCGAGCTTGCCCTTGAGGTCGGGGTTGTTGTCGACGATGGCCTTCGGGGTCCAGTTGCCGCCGATGGCCATGGCGACCTCGCCCTTGTTCCAGGCGTCGCCGACCTCCTTCTCGGTCCAGGTGTTGACCTTGGCCGGGGAGACCTTGTCCTTGGTGGCGAGGCCGGTGTAGAACTCGATGCCCTTGATCGCCTCGGGCGAGTTGATGCCGGACTTCCACTTGCCGCCGGACTCGGTGGCGAGCTCACCGCCCGCGCCCCAGACGAAGGGGGCCGCGAACATCTCCGCGCCGCCCGCCACCGGGAAGGAGACGAGCTTCGGCTCCTTCTCCTTGAGCGTCTTGGCGGTCGCCCGGAGCTCCTGCCAGGTGGTCGGGGCCTTCAGGCCGTGCTTCTCGAAGATGTCCTTGCGGTAGACGATCGAGCGCACGCCCGCGTACCAGGGCATGCCGTACTGCTTGCCGTCGAGCGTGCCGGCGTCCTTGAGGCCCTCGACGAGGTCGTCGCCGAGGCCCGACTTCTTGACCTCGTCGGTGACGTCGATGAGCGCGTCCGTCTTGGCGAACTGCGGCACCCAGGTGGTGCCGACCTCGGCGACGTCGGGCACCTGGTCCTCGCCGCCCTCGATGGCGGTCGTGAACTTCTTCTGCGCGGTGGCCCACTGCTGGTACTCGACCTTGATCTTGGCGCCGGTCTTCTTCTCGAAGGCGTCGCCGGCCTCCTTGAAGAACGGCCGCGCGTCGGGGTTGGTCCCCTCCATGATCCATACGGTGAGGGTCTTGCCCTTGCCGTCGGTGGCGTTGCCGCCCTCGTCGCCGTCATCGCCGCCGCATGCCGTGGCGGTCAGTCCGAGACTCATGGCGATACAACCAGCGGCGATGACACGTCGATTCATGCCGGCCCCTCCATATTCCGATTGGTGGGAGCGATTGTGGTCACACACGGTGGAGGTGGTCCAGACCCGTTGGGATAAGCGGCCGAACCGTGATGAGGGTTGCGGGTGACGCAACATACGCTCATACCATTGCGCCCCACGCAACGCATCCGTTGCGTGGGGCGCCGTTTTCGACGGGTCCGTCCGGCTACGGCATGTCGATCGACGTACTGGAGGCCAGGACGGCCTGGTGGAGGTTGTGGACCCACGGCGAGGTCTCCAGGCCGAGGTCCCGCCGCAGGGCGCGGTGCAGTTTCTGAAGGACGTCCAGCGCCTGCACCCGCCGCCCGGAGCGGTAGAGGGCGAGGGTCAGCTTGGCGTGCAGGTGCTCGCGCGTCGGGTGCTCGACCGCCAGGGCGCTGAGCTCCCCGATGAGTTCACGGTGGCGGCCCAGCCGCAGGTCGGCGTCGATCCGGTGCTCCTGGGCGGTGACCCGCTCCTCCTCCAGATGGACGACGTGCGGGCGCAGCACCGGGCCGTGCCGCACATCCGCGAGCGCGGGTCCCCGCCACAGGTTCAGGGCCTCGGCCAGCAGGTCGGAGGCCTTGCGGTCGTCCGTCTTGAGGAGTTCCTTGCCGGTGCGCAGGAGTCCGGTGAACTTCTCGGTGTCCAGATCACCGGGACGGGTGACGAACAGATATCCGCCGTCCCGGGTCTCCAATATGTTCCGTGCGGCCGGCAGGCTGCCCACCCCCGGCACGCTCTTGAGGGCGTGCCGGAGCTGGAGTATGTGGGACTGGAGCGTGGCGCGGGCGGCGTCCGGCGGGTCCTCGCCCCAGAGCTCGGTGACGCAGGTCTGGATGGGTACCACCCGGTTGGAATTGAGCAGGAGCAGGGCGAGCAACTGACGTTGTTTTGGTGCCGTAGGAATGTATGACTTACCCCCGTCATTCATTTCCAGCGATCCGAGAACCTGGAACTGCATAGTCAACACACCCTTCATCAGGCCCGCCCACATCCCCCGGGGGCGGGACCCTTGCCTCTGAATTCTGACAGAAATCAGAAGCAGCGGGTCAATTCCCGACAGGACTTTCACATATGAGTTTCGTGAAACGTCCGCGGTGAAATACGAGCGGAGCATTCCGCTCCGCCGCGCCCCCGTCCACCGTCTCGGCGATGACGAGTTCGTGGTCCCCGGCCGGGTGTACGGCCGAGACACGGCAGTCCAGCCAGGCGAGCGCGTCGCCGGGCACCGGATGGCCGGCGGGGGTGCGGGCCCACTCCCGCCCGGAGAAGCGCTCCGCGCCGGGGGTGCTGAACGACCGGCAGAGCTCCTCGTGCTCTTCCCCGAGGATCGAGACCGCGAATGCGTCGGACCGCAGGAGCGCGGTCAGGGTCGGCGATCCCGTGCGGACGCAGAGAGAAATGAGCGGAGGTTCGAGCGAGACCGAGGTGAAGGAATTCACGGCCATGCCCATGGGAACACCGCCCGGCGGTTGCAGAGTGAGCAGCACCACTCCCGTGGCGAACCGCCCGAGTATGTCGCGGAAAGGATGCTTCTCCAGCATCGGCCGTCCTTTCTAACGGTTCGGTGTGCTCGCGCCGAGTTCGGCGGCGAACCCCTCGCGCCAGCTCGCGCGGGACGGCCGCCAGCCGAGCCGGCGGGCGGCCAGGCCGTTGTCCGCGCCCTGGAGTTCGTTCATGAAGGCCACGCCGTAGGGCCCGATCATCGGACGCACCAGCCAGACGGGGACGCGCATCGGGGCCTTCGCGCCGAGCACGCGCGCGAGCTCCGGCAGCCAGACCGAGACCGGCGCCGGGTCGTCGTCGACGATGTTGTACGTGGCGCCGCGCACCACGTCCTCCTCGCCCTCCAGGGCCTTGAGGACGGCGACCGCCGCGTCCTGGGCGTGGAGGAAGGAGAAGACGGCGTTGCCCTCGCCGACCAGCGGCAGCATCCGCTTGCGGACCTGCCGGGTGAAGTTCCCGTCGTGGTCGAAGGCGGAACCGGGCCCGTACAGGTGGCCGAAGCGCAGGACGGTGCCGCCCTCGCCGGTCGTGCGCTCCTCCAGCTCCCGCAACGCCCCGACGACGGGCCGGAACTGCTCCGGTCCCGTCGTCCACAGGGGGGACGTCTCGTCCCGCAGGCCGCCCTCGGGGGCCGGCCGGTACCCGAAGGCGACGCTCTCGCCCACCATGCGCCGGACGCCCGCCGCCTTGGCCGCCTCGACGAGGTTGCGGGTGCCCCGGGTGCGCAGCAGGTTCGTCGCGGCGAAGTCCCGGTCGAGACGGCGGGAGTCGACCTTCTTGGGGATCGCGGTGAGGAGGTTCACGACCGCCTCCGGCTCGGCCCGCGCGACCGCGGCGGACAGCCCGGCCGCGTCCAGGGCGTCGGCGCGGACCGCCCGCACCCCGCTGCCCGACGCGGCGGCGCGCTCCGGGTTGCGGGCGAGAGCGATCACCTCGTGTCCGTTGTCCGCCAGCAGACCGGTCAGCTGCCGGCCGATGACACCAGTGGCACCGGCGACCAGAACGCGCATGTCTTACTCCTTGACTTCGATGACGTGAAGCGCGGGGAGCGGCACCGCACCCTGAGCGGCCCTCCCCCGGGCGGCTGCCGGCCGGGTCCGGGTCGTGGCCCTTGACGACCCCGGCGGCCTCGGCGTGCACGGGACGCCGACCCTTCGATTTGCTTCACAGTAGCCAACCTCCGCCGGATGCTCCCAGGTTCGTGTCACTGGTTTCAGCCGAGTCCACGCAGGCACGAGCGAAACTCCAGACTCCGGCCCATAGGGCCGTGCCAGGGCGGGAAACGGCGCTCCGCACCGCCCGTGACGAGCCGTCATGACACGCTGTGCGCGCCTCCTCGGCGTTCCGTGAGCATGCCCCCGCACCCCTGCTCACCAGCGAAGGCGCGGTCCCGGGACGGCCCGCGGAGCCGCCCCGGGCGTTGCTCAAGCGATCCTTCAGTGAACGCACAACCACCCTTCAGCCGCCTTGGATGTGCGTGGTGCAGCATCGGCACATCCCACGGAGACACGGAGCCCTGGAGGACGTGTGTCAGCCAAAGACGAAGTGTTGCGGAGCGTGACCGGACACATCGAGGCGATCAGACCGACGTTGCGACGCGACGCGATCATCCCGGCCGCCTCCCTCGCCGCCGATCTCGGCCTGGACTCGATGGATCTCGTGGAACTCGCCGCGCGCATAGCCGCCGACCACCCCGCCTTCGACCTGAACGCGTGGCTGTTCGACGCGAGCGCCCCCGGCATGGACTCCCTGGGCTCGCTCGTCGCGGCCCTGGAGAGGCAATCCGAGTCCCGACCCGATGCGAAGCAGGTGTGAGAGCCATGACCGCCGGACACGTCCGTTCCAGCGCCGTCGACATCGCACGCGAGCTCGCGCCGTCACTGGCCGACCGCGCCGCGGAGCACGACCGCGAAAGCAGCTTCCCGCACGAGAACTTCGACAAGCTGGTCTCCAGCGGTTACACCGCCCTGACCGTGCCCAAGGAACACGGTGGCGGGGGCATCACCCTGGAAGAGCTGTGCCGGGCCCAGGAGATCCTGGCCGGCGCGTGCTCCTCCACCGCCTTCGCCGTGAACATGCACATCCACGGCCTCGCCATGATCGCCGCGATGGACCAGGAGGACCGGCACGCCTGGGCGTACCGGGCCGTGGTCCAGGACGGCGCCGTCATCGCCGGTGGCTTCAGCGAGCCGGGCATCGGGGGCAACTGGTGGCATCCGACGACCGCCGCCACGCCGGTCGACGGCGGCTACCTGCTCAACGGCCGCAAGGGCTTCTTCACCGGTTTCCCCGCCGCCACGCTGCTCTTCGTCTCGGCGGCCGACACGGACGACCGGGGCCGTCCGAAGCCGCTCGGCTTCCTCCTGCCGCGCCCCGAGGAGGGCGTGGAGGTCACCGCCGAGTGGGACGCGGCGGGCATGCGGGCCACCGGCAGCCACGCGCTGGAGCTGAAGGACCTGTACGCCGACAGCCGTTACCTCATCGGTGAGGCGGGGCAGCTGCCGCTGATGTTCATGCGCGGCGTGCACTGGGCGTGGTGCAGCTTCGCCTCCGTCTTCCTCGGCACCGCCCAGGCGGCGCTCGACTACGTCGCCGCCGCCCAGCGGGAGCGCAGGCTCGCGGTCCTCGACCGCACCATCGCCCACCTGCCGGGCGTGCAGTTCCGCGTGGCGGACATGGCGACGAAGCTCGCGGCGGCCCGCGCGCACCTGTACGCGGCCGTCCGGGCCGACCACTCGGTGGACGTGGACCCGCTGGGCCACTACATCGAGATGAGCGTGATGAAGAACGCGGTCTGCAAGCTCGCCCACGAGGTCGTCACGCTGGCGCTGCAAGTGCAGGGCGGCTCCGCGCTGAGCTCGAAGAACCCGCTGCAACGCATGTACCGCGACGTGGTGGCCGGGCTCCTGGTGCCGCCCAACTCGGACCTGACCGCGGAGTGGTCGGGCAAGCAGTCCCTCGGTGTGCCGGTCCTCGACGAGCCCCGGTGGGGCGGATGAGCCCGTCGGCGCGTCGCACCGCGGTGCGACGCGCCCTGCCGACGCCGCTCGCCCGGCTGCGCAACCTGGTCACCTTCGACATCACGCGGCTCTACGAGACGCTCGCCGCCGACCACGGCGACCGGCCGCTGCTCGTCCCGCCCACCCCGCTGGAGTATCCGGGGTACGGCACCACCGAACTGACGGGGCGTCAACTGCGGGACCTGGGCCACCGGATCGCCAACGCGCTGCGGTCGGCGGGGGTCACCACCAACACCCGCGTGGTCATCGTCAAGCGGGACCACCCGGACTACCTGCTCTACCTCTACTCGGCGATCGCGGCGGGCGCCGTGCCGGTCAGCGTCAACCCCGGCACCGGCTGGGCGTACGCGAAGGCCGTGGCGGAGCGGGCCGGGGCGCGCTTCTTGATCTCCGACGCCGAGACGCTCGGGGCACCGGGCGGCGCCGAGCACGTGGGCCGCATGCTCGACGAGGGCGCCACCCTGCTCACCGTCAACGCGCCGTCCGACGACGCCTGGTGGGCCGGGCGCGAGGGCGTCGTCGACTTCGTCGGCGCCGTCACCGCGGCCCCCACGACGGCCCCGCCCCGGCGGCGGATCGGCAAGGACACACCGCTCGCCCTGTTCCACACCTCGGGGACCACCGGGTCGCCCAAGCTCTGCATCTGGAGCCGCCGCAACACGTACCGCATCTGGAAGCCGATGATGCCGGTCCTGCCGGTGGGCAGCGGGTCCCGGGCCATGCTCGGGGTGCCCTTCTCGCACCAGATCGCGTTCGCCCTGGGCACGGCCGTGCTGCTGTGCGGTGCCCGGATGAGCACGGCCTCGCTGTACGACCCGCGCGCGGCGCTGCGCAGGATCGAGGAGGAGCGGATCACCTGCGTCATGGCCTTCCCGCACCTCTACATGCGGATGGCCGGCGAGGATCTGGACGCCTACGACCTCAGCTCCATGAAGGTGTGGGCGGTCGGCGCCGACAAGGCGCACGCCGCCCACATCGCCGCGCTCATCCGGCACGGTTCGCTGCGGGTGCCCGGCCGGCCGCGCGGCTCGGTCTTCCTCGACTCGTACGGCTCCACGGAGATCGGCGCGGGCGGCATCATGCAGGTCTGGCTCCCCGGCGACGTGCCCGAGCCGTGCGTCCAGGGCAAGCCCATGCCCACGCAGTTCGGCGTGCGCATCGTCGACGAGCGGTGGCGGCCGGTACCGGACGGCGCCCCGGGACGCATCCTCGTGCGCAGCACCTCGCACTTCGACGGGTACTGGGACGACCACACCCGCTGGGCCGAGTCCCGGATCGACGGCTGGTGGTGGGGCGGCGACGTCGGCCGCCTCGACGGCAGGGGCCGGCTGGTCTTCCTCGACCGCGAGGCGGACTCGGTCCGCACCGACGCGGGGGTGCTGTACAGCCTGCCCGTGGAGGAGCGGCTGCTGAGCCACCCCCGCGTCCTGGAGGCGGCGGTGTTCTCCGCGGCCACCGACCCGCGTACCGGAATCGGGCGTGCCGAGGCCTGGGTGGCGCCCAAGGGCGCGCTCACCCGTGCCGACCTGGCCGCCCTCGACGAGTCGGACCGGCTCGTCCTGGAGAAGGAACTGCTCGCCCTGGCGGGCGGCACGGGAGAACGACCGGGCCTGACCGCGGTACGCGTGGTCGCCCTCGAACAGATCCCCGTCGGCGTCACCGGCAAGGTCCTCAAGCGCCGGCTGCGCGAGCTCACAGCCGCCGAGGACGTGCTCACGTCCACAGAGAAAGGCAACAGCACCGATGACTGATCAGTCGCGCGAAACCGAGTGGGAGCGGCTGCGCACGGCCGCCCGGGAGCTGGCCGTCACCTTCGAGGAGCGCAGCCTCGCGCAGTACGAGAGCGGCTCGTTCGTGGCCGACAACATCAAGGACCTGGTGGCGTCCGGCATCACCGCCATGAACGTCCCCGCCAAGCACGGGGGCTTCGAGGGCACGCTCGCCGAGAACGTGGAGATCCTCAGAACCATCGCGAAGGGCTGCGGTTCGACCGCGTTCACGCTCTCCATCCACGCGGTGCTCACCGGTTCGCTGCGCGGCGAGGTCGACTCGGACGTCAGCGCCCGGCTCAGCACCGCCCTCCTGGACGGCGCGTTCGTGGTGGGCCCGTTCACCGACGAGAACTCCGGCAGCAACTGGGTGCTGCCCTCGACGACGGCCAAGCGGGACGCCGACGAATTCGTCATCGACGGGATCAAGCACTTCTCGACGGGGTGCGAGGCGGCCACCCACATGGTGATCACCGCGGGACTCGACGACGACCACCTGGAGCCGCCGTTCAACCTGGCCGCCTTCCTGGTGCCCACGGGCGACACCGACAAGATCACCGTCAAGCATCCGTGGACCGGCTTCGCGATGCCGATGACGGGCTCGCACTCGCTCGCCATCGAAGGGGTGCGGGTCTCGCAGGACGACATGCTGCTGCCCGAGGGCCTCACGCCGCTCTACGTCATGTCCCGCCAGCAGTGGGGCAGTTACTGCTTCACCGCGGTCTTCCTGGGCCTGGCCCAGCGGGCGTACGAGATCGCCGTGCAGACCACCGTCGGGCGCTCCAACAACGCGGTGGGCGACCTGGCGAAGCTGCCCGGCATCCAGTTCGCCGTCGCCAGGATGCGCTCCTCGCTCGCCACCATGGAGGCGCTGCTCTACGAGTACGCCACCGAGCACGTCGACCCCGGGGACGACCTGCCCGCGTTCGTCGCCGACACCTGCGTGCCGAAGTACTTCATCACCAACGAGGCCGAGCACGTCGTCGCCACCGCCTTCGAGGTCATCGGCGGCAGCGGCATCCGCAAGGGCGGCCGGATCGGGCAGATCTGGCGGGACATCAAGGCGGGGCCGCTGCTGCCGCTCACCAACGACCTGTGCCGCGAGTACATCGGCAAGACCGCCCTCGGCATCGACCCGCTGGCCACGCCGAGGTGGGTGTGAATGGGCGCCGTCACGACCGCACCCGCCATCGACAACGAGTACTACGACGAGGTCGGCGAGGCCTGGTGGGACAGTGAGGGGCCCTTCCGCGCCCTGCACGAGATGAACCCGGTCCGGCTCGGCCACTTCCACGAGACGCTGCAACGCCACTACCCGGACCGGGCGCCGCGGGACCTGCGCGTGCTGGACCTCGGCTGCGGCGGCGGGCTCCTCAGCGAGGGCCTCGCCCGCCGGGGCTACCGCGTGACCGGTGTCGACATCTCCGAGAACTCCCTCGCGGTGGCCCGGGCCCACGCGGCCGGACACGGCGTGGAGGTGGAGTACCGCAGCGGTTCCGCGTACGAACTGCCCTGCCCCGACGCCTCCTTCGACGCGGTCACCGCCTCCGACATCTTCGAGCACCTCGACGACCTGGAGCAGGCGCTCGCCGAGATCCACCGGGTGCTGAAGCCGGGCGGCACGGTGCTCTTCGACACCATCAACCGCACGGCGCGCAGCTACCTGGTGTCGATCCTGCTGGCCCAGCGCCTGCTGAAGGTGGTTCACCCCGGCACGCACGTCTGGCGGATGTTCATCCGGCCCGCGACGCTGCGCCGCAAGTTCGAGGCCGCCGGGCTGCGGCCCGCCTCGCTCGCGGGCATGGTGCCGGCCCGGCCGCTGCCCGGCGTGCTGCTCTCGCTGCTGCGCGGCCGCGGGCTCGGCGGCTTCGCCATCGCGGGCGACCTGTCCAACAGCTACATCGGGCACGCCGTCAAGGGGCGCCCGCTCCACGAGAACCGCACCACCACGGGAGGACACTGATGGTCTGGATACGCGCAGCGAGCAAGCACGGCGACACGGTCCGCGCGGACCTCGACCGGCTGCGGGCCTTCCTCGCCGACGTCGGCGCCTCGGGGCCGCTGATGCCCAGCGTCGTCGGGCTCGAGGACGAGGGCGAGGGCGTCTTCCGCTACGAGCTGGAGGAGTTCGACAACGGCGCCGTCAGCCTCGCCCCCCGCTACCAGGTCCGCTTCGACGCCTCCGATCCGGCGCGGATCAGCTGGGAGCCGTACGGGGAGCACTCCTTCAAGTCGTGGGGCGCCTTCCGCACCTCGGCCGGCGTGGACGGTGAGGCCCACCTGGAGATCGAGACGCGCAGTGAGATCGACGTGCCGGTGGCGGCGGTCATGGCCGTCCTCGTGGAGCCGTTCGCCCAGTCCTCCATGGACGAGGTGACGGAGGGGTTCCTGGCGGCGCTGAAGCGGCACGCGGAATCCTGGAACGGGCCGGAGGACGTGTGATGTCCCCCACCGCGGGCGCCCGCATCCTGGGCCTGAGCACCGCCCACCCCGGCCTGCCCCTCCCCCAGGACGAGCTGTACGAGACCTTCTACGCCGACTTCTACCGCGACGTGCCGAACGCCGAGGAGATCTTCAAGGCCACCCAGGTCCGGACCCGGCACATGGCCTGGGACCCCCGCGAGCACTTCGCGGGCCGCACCGCGCCGAGCATGTCGGAGCGCATGCGGGGCTGGGAGGAGAACGTCCTGGCGCTGGGCGCGGAGACGGTGGGCTCGGTCCTCAAGGGGGTCGACACCGCCGACGTCGGCTCCTTCACCATGGCCAGCTGCACCGGCTACGCGGGCCCCACCCCGGAGATGCTCCTCGCCAAGGAGTTCGGCCTGCCGGTCCACCTGCGGCGCACCTTCGTCGGGCACATGGGCTGCTACGCGGCGTTCAACGCCCTGAAGGTGGGCCTTGACTCGGTGACGGCGCGCCCCGACGAGCTCGCGGTGGTGAGCTGCTGCGAGATCTGCTCGCTGCACGTCCGGCCGGAGATGACGAAGGAACAGGTCGTGGTGCACGGCCTGTTCGCCGACGGCGCCGCCGCGGTGCTGCTCGGGCCGGACGACGGCCAGGGGCCGGCGATCCTGCGCACCCACACCGAGACGCACTACGCGACCTCCGAGGCCATGACGTGGCGGGTGCAGGACGACGCCTTCCGGATGACGCTGTCCCCCTACGTCCCGGCGATCCTGTCGGGGGCCGTGGAGTCCTTCGTGGAGAACCTGCTGGAGCCGGTGGGGCTGGGCCGGCGGGACGTGCGGCACTGGGGCGTCCACCCCGGCGGCCCCAAGATCATCGACCTGGTCGGGGCGCGCCTCGCACTCACCGACGCCCAGCTCGCCGCGTCCCGGCACATCCTGGCGAGCCGTGGCAACTGCTCGTCGTCGACCATCCTGCTCATCCTCGAACAGCTGCTGGCCGGGACCCACGACGCGGTGCCCCGCCCCGGCGAGTTCGGCGTCCTGATGGCGTTCGGCCCGGGTCTGACCATGGAGTCGGCCCTGGTGCGCTTCTGACTCACCCCCTTACGGAGCCGTACTGATGACAACGCACGCATCCAGCACACCCGCGGGTCTCGAACCGACCCGCGACCTGCCCGCCCTGCACCACGCCATCAAGGACCACTACGACGGCCTGATCGAGCTGTACGAGGACCTGTGGGGGGAGCACATCCACCACGGGTACTGGGCCAAGGGTGAGCCCGACCCGGGCCGCCACGCGGCGCAGAACCGGCTCGCCGACGAACTGGTCGCCCTCGCCGGAATCCCCCGCGGCGCCCGGGTCCTGGACGCCGGCTGCGGCGTCGGGGCCTCCGCGATCCGGCTCGCCAAACAGCTCGACTGCCGCGTCGACGCCATCACGCTCAGCGCCGAGCAGGTCCGCAGGGGCACCGAGAAGGCCGCGGAGGCCGGCATCGGCGACCGGGTCACGCTGCGCTGCATGGACGCCATGAAGACCGAGTACGAGGACGGCACGTTCGATGTCGTCTGGGCGCTCGAGAGCTGCGAACTCATGTATGACAAGAAGGAGTTCCTACAGGAGTGCAAGCGGGTCCTCAAGCCCGGCGGGCGCCTCGTGGTCGCCACCTGGTGCGCCAGGGACGAGTCACTCAAGCCCGCCGAGGTCCGGCTCCTGCACCGCATCTACCGCGACTTCGCCGTCTCGCACGTCCTGCCGCTGCGGCGCTACGAGCAGCTCTGCGACGAGGTGGGCCTCACCGGCGTCACCACCGCGGACTGGACCGCCGAGGTGCGCGACACCTGGAAGCTGTCGACCGACATCGTCAAGCCCGTGGTGCGCGACCCCTCGTACGTGTGGAAGCTGGTCCGCGCCAAGGGCGTCGACGTCTTCCGCTTCCTCAACTCGGTGCCGCTGATGCGCCAGGCGTACGACCGCGGGGTCATGCGCTACGGCGTCTTCACCGCCACCCGCCCCGCCGATGACACCGTCGCGTCCCGGAAGGACCTGGCATGAGCGCCTCCGCCACCCCCAGCGTGCAGGACCTGGTCGCCGATCTGCTCACCCAGTCCTGGGTCGTGGAGCTCTTCACGGAGCTGAGCGAGCGGCAGGCGGAGTCGACCCGGCTGGTCGAGCGGCTCCGCGCGCGCGACGTGACCAACCACGCGTTCTGGCCCTTCCACGCGCCGCCGATGCCGGTGTCCATGCGGGAGGCGCGGGGCTCCCGGGTCACCGACGCGGACGGCAACACCTACATCGACACCCACCTCGGCTTCGGCGCGCAGGCGCTGCACGGCCACAATCCGCCTTCGGTGGTGGAGTTCGTCCGCGAACGGATGGGCACCGGCACGGGCAACGGCTACTTCCAGGCCATCGAGCTCGAACTCATCGAGCTGCTCGGCTCGTTCATGCCGCACATCGAGAAGTACGCCTTCCTCAACTCCGGCACCGACGCCACCGCGGCCGCGATCCGGATGGCCAGGGCGCGGACGGGCAAGCGCATGGTGGCGAAGTTCGAGGGCTCCCTGCACGGCGTGCACGACCTCGCCGCGCACAACACGGCCTTCTGGTACCACGGCCACCCCACGAACCCGCTGCCCGAGGTCGGTCCGGACGGCGTGGAGCGGCAGTCCGCGCTCGCGGGCGTCCACCCGGCCGACCCGCGCGACCTGCTGGTGCTCCCCAACGACCTGGAGGCCGCCACGCGGCTGCTGCACCGCCACCGGGACGACCTGGCGTGCGTACTCGGCGAGGCCGTCTCCTCGTCGTTCCCCTTCGAGGAGTACACCGTCCCGCTGATCAAGGGCACGGCGCAGGAGGCCCGCAGGCTCGGTGTCCCGTTCATCCTCGACGAGGTCCTGACGGGCTTCCGGGTGGGGCCGGGCGGCGCGGCGAAGGCGTACGGCATCGAGGCGGACCTGTACTGCTACGGGAAGGTCATCTCCGGTCTCGGCCTGCCGCTCTCCGCGGTGGGCGGCCGGGCCGACCTCCTGGAGACGGTGCAGTCGAGCGGCATGGCCCTGACCGACCTCGGCCGCAAGAGCAGCGTCCAGACCACCCACGCCGGCAACTACCTCTCGCTGTGCGCCTCGTACGCCTCGCTCAGCCTGCTGCGCGACAAGGGCGACGCCTACTACGCCCGCACCCGCGGCAAGGTCGGCGTGATCCGCGACCGGCTGGCCGATCTGCGCTCGGCGGAAGGCATCCCGCTGCGGCTCCTCGGCTTCGGCGACTTCATCGGCTCGTTCGCCTTCCTGGAGCGGGAGAGCTACCGGGACTACCGGGACTTCACGGCCGCGGTCAACCCCATCGGCCTCTTCCTGCTGACCCTGATGCTGCGCCGGCGGGGCGTCTACACGCTCAGCCTGCCGATGCTGTTCACCGGTGACGCGCACAGCGACGAGGACATCGACGCGGTCTGCTCGGCGGTCGTCGACAGCGCCCTGGAGCTGAAGAAGCACGGCTTCCCCTTCGTCCTGCCGGCCTGACGGGTTCCGCCCCGCCGGACCGACCTCACCGCGCGTACGCGCCGAGAACGGAGACACTGATGGCAAGTCCACCGCTGACCACGCGGCCGGTGCACCCCGACAGAGCGGACTGGCGGCCGGGCGGCCCGCTCGCCCGGATCGTCCCCGAGGACACGGTCGGCGCCGCCCTCGCGGGCCGCCGCGAGCGGGCGCCCGACAGCGTCGTCACCTACGTCCACGACCGCTCCGGAGTGCTCACCCGGCTGACGGCGGACGAGCTGTGGGACCGGGCCCGCGCGGCGGCCGACGGCCTCCGGGCCGTGGGGGTCGGCGCCGGGGACACCGTCGCGCTGTGCGCGGACACCGGCCCGGACCTGATCACCGCGCTGTTCGGCGCCATGGTGGTGGGCGCGGTGCCGTTCGTCGTGGAGCCCCCGCTCAACGAGGCGCGGGGCGCCGTGTGGGGCGAGCGGTTCCGGCACATGGCCGCGGTGGCCACGCCGCGGGCGCTGGTGTCCGGGCCGGAGCTCTCGCCCACGGTGCGGGACGTCTGCGCCGACCTGAAGGTGCCGGTCCTGGAGCCGCCGTACGGCGCCGCCGGAGGGAGCCCGGCAGTACGGCGGCCCGCCCCCGTCAGCGCGGACGCCCCCGCGTACCTCCAGTTCACCTCGGGCACCACGGGCGACGCCAAGGCCGTGGTGATCACCCACCGGCAGCTGTACGCCAATGTCGCCGCCATCGCGCGGCACGTGCCCTACCGGCAGAGCGACGTGATGGTCGGCTGGCTGCCCCTGCACCACGACATGGGCCTGGTCGGCACGGTCTTCTCGACGTTCCTGCACCAGATCCCCGTCGTCCTGATGCCGCCGCTCGCGTTCGCCTTCCGGCCCGAGCTGTGGCCGCAGGCGATCAGCCGGTTCCGGGGCACGCTGTCCCCGGCGCCGAACTTCGCGTTCCACCTCTGCGCGGCGCGCGCCAAGGACGAGGGGCTCGCCGGGCTCGACCTGAGCTCCTGGCGGGTGGCCTTCAACGGCGCGGAGGCCGTCAGCTCCGCCACCCTCGACCTCTGGCAGCGGCGGATGGGGCCGCTCGGCTTCGCCGCCGAGGCCATGCAGCCCTGCTACGGCATGGCCGAGATCGGCATCGCCGTCACCCTGTCCGAGCCGGGGCGGCCGCCCCGCGTGCTGCACATCAGCCGCAGCACGCTGGCCGGAACGGGCGCCGTGGTGGCCGCGGAGCCCGGCGACCCGGACGCCCAGGAGGTCACCGCCGTGGGGCGGCCGCTGCCCGGCTACGGCGTGCGGGTGGAGGACTCCGACGGCAACGAACTGCCCGAGCGGCGCCAGGGCCGGCTGATCATCAGCGGCCCCTCGCTCACCGAGCGGTACCTGACCGCGGACGGCGCGGGCGATCCGTCGCTGCGCCCGGACGGCTGCGACATCGGCGACCTCGGCTTCTACGCCGACGGCGACCTGTTCGTGACGGGCCGCGTCAAGGACCTCATCATCATCGGCGGCCGGAACTACCTGCCGTACTCCCTGGAGGCCGCCGCCGCGGAGGTGCCCGGCATCCGCCGGGGCGGCGTGGCCGCGGTCGGCGTGCCGCATCCGGAGCGAGGGACGGAGACCCTCCTGGTGGTGGCGGAGAGCGCCGCGGCCCACGACCCGGACCGCAGCCGGGCGCTGGCCGCCGACGTCGAGCGCGTGATCGCCGCCCGCACCGGGCTGCGGCCCGACCGGGTCCACCTGCTCCCGCGCGGCAAGCTGCCCAAGACACCGAGCGGCAAGCTTCAGCGGGTGCGGATCACCGCGCTCGCGGCGTCCGGCCAGCTGGACCCGGTGTGACCGCCCGGTCCGGCACCGCGGTGCGGCGGGTCGTGGTGGTGGGCGGCGGCACGGCCGGTCTCATGACGGCGTGCGCCGCCGCCCGCGCCGGGTGGCGGGTCACCGTCCTGGAGTCGTCGCGGCACCCCGGGGGCCGGGCCAGGGGCCCGGCCCTCGGGTCGCACCCCGTCACCCTGGGGCCGCGCGCCCTGTACAAGAGCTCGGGGTGGCGGATGCTGCGCCGCCTCGGGGTGCGGCCCCGCGGTGTGACCCCGGCGATGGGTGCGGCGCTCGCGCTGCGGCAGGGCGACCTCGTCCCCGGCTACGCCACCCCTCAGGGGTTGTTGACGACTCCGCTGCTCCCGGTGCGGGAGCGGCCCGCGGTGGTCGGGCTCCTTGGCCTGGCCCGGCCCGCGCCGGGCCTCGCCGCGGTCACCGGCGAGGAGTGGCTGGAGCACCGGCTGCCGAGCGCCAGGGCTGCGGAGACGGTGTTCGCCCTGATGCGGATGATGGCGTACGTGGGCTCCCCCGCCCAGTTGAGCGCGGACGCCCTCGCGGGCCGGGTGGCCGCCGCCCGCAGCGGCGTGCTCTACGTGGACGGCGGCTGGCAGTCGGTGGTCAACGCCCTGCTCCTGCTGGCCCGCCGGCTCGGTGTGGACGTCCGCACCGGGGCCCGGGCCGTCGCGGTGACGGCCGCGGACCGGGGGCCGCGGGTGCGCTGGGCCGAGGGCGGCGAGGAGCGCGAGGAGACGTGGGACGCCGCGTTCCTCGCGGGCCCGGCCCCCTCGGCCGTGGCGCGGCTGCTCGGCGAGCCGGAGCCCGGCACCGGGCCGGGGCTCTCCACGGCCTGCCTCGACGTGGTCCTGGACCGGCTCCCGGTGCCCGAGGTGTCGCTGGTGTACGGCGTGGAGACCCCGGTGTACCTGGGCGCGGAGCCGGCCGGGGCGCGGACCGCCCACCCGCGGGGCGCGGTCCTGCACCTGGCCCGCTACGACGACGGCACGCGGCGCAGCGCGGCGGACGACCGCAAGGAGCTGGAGCAGCTGCTCGACGTGGCGCAGCCGGGCTGGCGGCGCCATCTCGTCGAGGAGCGCTTCATGCCCCGGATGCGGACGATGGGGGCGCTGCCGCACCCGTCGCGGGGCGGGCTGCGGGGCAGGCCGGGGCCGGTGACCTCGGTGCCCGGGGTGTTCGTCGCGGGCGACTGGGTCGGGGGCGAGGGCATCCTGTTCGACGCGGTCGGCGCGAGTGTGCGGCAGGCGCTGGCGGCGTGCCGGTCGTATCTGCGTGCCGGGGGGTGAGATTCCGTCCGGTTCGGATCTTCGGCGTCCCCGCCGCCACCGTCTCCGCCAGAATCGGAGACCGCACGGACCGCACAGACCGCGTCAACCTCGCTGAATTAAGGGGCCGTTGGGATGTTTTCCGCAATCGCGGGGCTGCACCTGCGACGTCGGCGCGTGGTGCTCCTGCTCGCGCTGGTCGTCGCCGCGCTGGCCGGGGCCTTCTCGGCCGATGTGACCTCGCGGATGTCGAACTCGACGACCATCTACGAGGACGCCTCGCGCCCGAGCGTGACGGCGCGCCACACCATCCGTGAGGCGACCGGCGTCGACCCCTCGCAGGGGTACGTCATCGAGGTCCGCACCGAGCGGCGCCTTGCCCCCGGCGATCCGGTGCCGGACGCCGTGGCGAAGGCACGCTCGGTGCTGCGGGCGCGGCCGGAGACCGTGTCGGTCGCCGACTACACGGACCGGGGGCACGCCCTCATCTCCGACGACGGCCGCGGCACCCTCGTCGTGGCCGCTCTCGGGCCGCTCTCCGAGAAGCAGGCCAAGGACGGCACCGAAGCGGTCCAGAAGGCCATCGACGGCGAACCGGCGCTCGGCGACAGCGCGTTGCTCGGCGGACCGACGGCCGCCCGGCACCAGGTCGGCGAGTTGTCGTTCTCGGACCTGGCGCGCGCCGAGCTGTTCGCGCTGCCGGTGATGCTCCTGGTCCTGGTGCTCGTCTTCCGGGGCGTGGTGGCGGCGCTGCTCCCTCTGGTGGGCGCCGTCTTCACGCTGCTGCTCACCTTCGGCGGGCTCGCGGTGGCGGTCCGCGGCATGACGGTGGCCGCCGGGGCGATGAACCTGGCCACGGCGCTCGGGCTCGGCCTGTCCATCGACTTCGGCCTGCTGCTGGTGACGCGGTTCCGCGAGGAGCTCGCCCGCGGGCTCGGTCCCGCCGACGCGTTGCGGGTGTGTCTGGGCACCGCGGGGCGCACCGTGCTGTTCAGCGCGCTCACGGTCACGGCGGCGCTCGCGGCGCTGCTCGTCTTCCCGCAGCCCTATCTGCGGTCGATGGGCCTGGCCGGCATCCTCACCACGGTGGCGGCCGCGCTGTTCGCCCTGCTGGTGCTGCCCGGACTGCTCGCCGCCCTGGGCACCCGGATCAACGCGCTGCCCCTGCGCAGGTCCCGGGGCGAGGCGGCGGCCGAGGAGGCGTCGGTGCGCCGCTGGCGGCGGCGTACGCAGGCCGTCGTGCGCCGCCCCGCCCTGTTCGGCCTGGGCGCGGTCGTCCTCCTGGTGGCGCTCGCCTCGCCCGCTCTCGGGGTCCGGTTCACCGGGGTCGACGGGACGTCGCTGCCGGACTCGGTCTCCTCGGGCCGGGTCGCCGCGTCGATGAAGGAGCACTATCCGCGCGTGTCGGCGCAGCCGGTGGTGGCGCTGGTGCGGGCCGGCCCGGCCGAGCGGGAGCGGGTCGTCGCGTACGGGAAGCGGCTCGCGGCCGTCGACGGGGTGGCCTCGGTCGGCGAGCCGCGCCGGATCGACGCCGCGCACTGGCAGTGGGACATCACCGTGGAGGGCGCCCCGCTGGGTGAGCGGGCGCAGCGGGTCGTCGGGGATCTGGAGGCGGCCGAGGCGCCGTTCCCCGTCTCCTTCACCGGGGGCGCGGCCGACTTCCGCGACCAGCAGCGCAGCATCGGCGACCGGTTGCCGCTCGCGCTGACGCTGCTCGGCGTCACGACGTTCCTGCTGCTGTTCGCGTTCACGGGGTCGGTGGTGCTGCCCCTGAAGACGCTGTTGATGAACGTGTTGAGCACGGCCGCCGCGGTGGGCATCCTCGTGCTGCTCTTCCAAGGGCACGCGTTCGAGGGGGTGCTCGGCTTCACGTCGCAGGGCGCCCTGGAGTCGACGGGCCCGTTGCTGCTGGCGGTGCTGGCGTTCGGGCTCTCCACCGACTACGGGGTCTTCCTGCTCGGCCGGATCATGGAGGCGCGCGCCGGGGGCGCCTCGGAGCGGGAGGCGGTCGTCGCCGGGCTCTCCCGGTCCGGGCGCATCGTCACGTCGGCGGCGGTGCTGTTCTGCATCCCCGTCGCGGCGCTCGCTCTCTCCCGCGTCGTGCTGATCAAGGAGCTGGGCCTCGGCACCGCCTTCGCCGTGTTCCTCGACGCGGCGCTGATCAGGACCGTGCTCGTGCCGTCGCTGATGGCGCTGATGGGCTCCTGGAACTGGTGGGCGCCGGGTCCGCTGCGGCGGCTGCACACGTCCTTGGGGCTGGACAGGCTCCACCGGGCGGAGACGGCGGCGGGGCTCCCGGAGCCCGAGCCCGTCGGCACGCCGGGGCCTGGCCCGTCCCGCGGCTGACGGGGCGCGACGCAACGACGCCCGCCCAGGTCCGGTCGGGGACGGGGCGGGCGCCGCTCAGTTCCGTACGCCGTTGTACGGGACGTATGAGGGGTCGTACGACCTCTGAGGGTCGTACGGACTAGACCGTCAGGGAACGGTCCGTGGGGCGGATGGGGGCCGGCAGGTCGCTGGCGCCGGTGAGGAAGCGGTCCACACCGCGGGCGGCCGAGCGGCCCTCGGCGATCGCCCACACGATGAGCGACTGGCCGCGGCCCGCGTCACCGGCGACGAAGACGCCGGGGACGTTGGTCTGGAAGTCGGCGTCGCGCGCGACGTTGCCGCGCTCGTCGAGCTCCAGGGCGAACTGGTCCACCAGGCCGTTCTCACGGTCCGTGCCGGTGAAGCCCATCGCGAGGGTGACGAGCTGGGCGGGGATCTTCCGCTCGGTGCCCGGCTTCTGCGTCAGCTTGCCGTCGACGAACTCCACCTCGACGAGGTGCAGGAACTGGACATTGCCGTCCTCGTCGCCCTCGAAGTGCGTGGTCGAGACGGAGTAGACCCGCTCGCCGCCCTCCTCGTGCGCGGAGGTGACCTTGTACAGCATCGGGAAGGTCGGCCACGGCTGGTGCGGGGCGCGGTCCTCGCCGGGCCTCGGCATGATCTCCAACTGGGTCACGGAGGCCGCGCCCTGGCGGTGGGCGGTGCCCACGCAGTCCGCGCCGGTGTCGCCGCCGCCGATGACGACGACGTGCTTGCCCTCGGCGGAGACGGGCGTGGTGACGTAGTCGCCCTCCTGGACCTTGTTGGCCAGGGGCAGGTACTCCATCGCCTGGTAGATCCCCTTGAGCTCGCGGCCGGGGACGGGCAGGTCGCGGGCGGTGGTGGCGCCCGCGGCGATGACGACGGCGTCGTAGCGCCTGCGCAGCTTCGCCGCGTCGATGTCGCGGCCGATCTCCACGCCCGTGCGGAACTTGGTGCCCTCCGCGCGCATCTGCTCGATGCGGCGGTTGATGTGCCGCTTCTCCATCTTGAACTCGGGGATGCCGTAGCGGAGCAGGCCGCCGATGCGGTCGGCGCGCTCGTAGACGGCGACGGTGTGGCCGGCCCGGGTCAGCTGCTGGGCGGCGGCCAGGCCCGCCGGGCCCGAGCCGATGACCGCGACGGTCTTGCCGGAGAGGCGCTCCGGGGCCTGGGGCGCGACGTCGCCGCGGTCCCAGGCCTGGTCGATGATCGAGACCTCGACGTTCTTGATGGTGACGGCCGGCTGGTTGATGCCGAGCACGCACGCCGACTCGCACGGGGCCGGGCACAGGCGGCCCGTGAACTCCGGGAAGTTGTTGGTGGCGTGCAGCCGCTCCTGCGCGGCCGACCAGTCCTCGCGGTAGGCGTAGTCGTTCCACTCCGGGATCAGGTTCCCGAGCGGGCAGCCGTTGTGGCAGAACGGGATGCCGCAGTCCATGCAGCGCGACGCCTGCTTGGAGATGATCGGCAGGAGGGAGCCGGGAACGTAGACCTCGTTCCAGTCGCGGACGCGCTCCTCGACCGGGCGGGTCCGTGCGACCTCGCGGCCGTGGTTCAGAAAGCCCTTGGGATCAGCCATTGGTCGCCGCCTCCATCATCTTCTCGGTGATCTCGGTCTCGGAGAGACCCGCTCGCTCGGCGGCGTCCTTGGCGGCGAGCACTGCCTTGTACGTCGTGGGGATGATCCTGCTGAAGCGCTCCACGGCGGTGTCCCACTCCGCGAGCAGCTTCTCGGCGACGGTCGAGCCCGTCTCCTCGTGGTGGCGGCGCACGACGTCGTGCAGCCACTGCTTGTCGGTGTCGTCGAGGGGTTCGACGGCCGCGAGGTTCCCGGCGTTGACGTTGTCGCGGTCGAGGTCGATCACGTACGCGATGCCGCCGGACATGCCGGCCGCGAAGTTGCGGCCCGTCTCGCCGAGGACGACCGCGTGGCCGCCGGTCATGTACTCGCAGCCGTGGTCGCCCACGCCCTCGGAGACCACCGTCGCGCCGGAGTTGCGGACGCAGAAGCGTTCGCCGGTGCGGCCGCGCAGGAACAGCTCGCCGCCGGTCGCGCCGTACGCGATGGTGTTGCCCGCGATGGTCGAGTACTCGGCGAGGTGGTCGGCGCCGCGGTCCGGGCGGACGATGATCCGGCCGCCGGAGAGGCCCTTGCCGACGTAGTCGTTGGCGTCGCCCTCCAGGCGCAGCGTCACACCGCGCGGCACGAACGCGCCGAAGGACTGGCCCGCCGATCCGGTGAAGGTGATGTCGATGGTGTCGTCGGGCAGGCCCGCGCCGCCGAACTTCTTCGTCACCTCGTGGCCGAGCATGGTGCCGACCGTGCGGTTGATGTTGCGGATGGCGACCTGCGCGCGGACCGGGTGGGCGTCCGTGGCGCTGGACGCGGCGAGCGCGTCGGCGGCGAGCTTGATCAGCTCGTTGTCGAGCGCCTTCTCCAGGCCGTGGTCCTGGACCGTGATCTGGTGCCGGACGGCGCCCGCGGGCAGCGCCGGCACGTGGAACAGCGGCTCCAGGTCGAGGCCCTGCGCCTTCCAGTGGCTGACGGCCTTCTCAGTGTCGAGGAGCTCGGCGTGGCCGACGGCCTCCTCGATGGAGCGGAAGCCGAGCTCGGCGAGGAGCTCACGGACCTCTTCGGCGATGAACTCGAAGAAGTTGACGACGTACTCGGCCTTGCCGGAGAAGCGCTCGCGCAGCGCCGGGTTCTGCGTGGCGATGCCGACCGGGCAGGTGTCCAGGTGGCAGACGCGCATCATGACGCAGCCGGAGACGACGAGCGGCGCGGTCGCGAAACCGAACTCCTCGGCGCCGAGCAGCGCGGCGATGACGACGTCGCGGCCGGTCTTCAGCTGGCCGTCGGTCTGCACGACGATGCGGTCGCGCAGGCCGTTGAGGAGCAGGGTCTGCTGGGTCTCGGCGAGACCGAGCTCCCAGGGGCCGCCCGCGTGCTTCAGGCTCGTGAGAGGCGAAGCACCCGTACCGCCGTCGTGGCCGGAGATGAGCACGACGTCCGCGTGGGCCTTCGACACACCCGCGGCCACGGTCCCGACGCCGACCTCGGAGACCAACTTCACGTGGATGCGGGCCTGCGGGTTGGCGTTCTTGAGGTCGTGGATCAGCTGAGCCAGGTCCTCGATGGAGTAGATGTCGTGGTGCGGCGGCGGCGAGATGAGGCCGACGCCCGGCGTCGAGTGCCGGGTCTTGGCCACCCACGGGTACACCTTGTGGCCGGGCAGCTGGCCGCCCTCGCCGGGCTTGGCGCCCTGCGCCATCTTGATCTGGATGTCGTCGGCGTTGACGAGGTACTCGCTGGTCACGCCGAAGCGGCCGGAGGCGACCTGCTTGATGGAGGAGCGGCGCGCCGGGTCGTACAGGCGCTCCGGGTCCTCGCCGCCCTCACCGGTGTTGGACTTGCCGCCCAGCTGGTTCATGGCGATGGCGAGGGTTTCGTGCGCCTCCTTGGAGATGGAGCCGTACGACATGGCGCCGGTGGAGAAGCGCTTGACGATCTCGGAGGCGGGCTCGACCTCGTCGATGGGGACCGGCTGCCGGCCGCTCTTGAAGCCGAAGAGGCCGCGCAGCGTCATCAGGCGCTCGGACTGCTCGTTCACGCGGCCCGTGTACTGCTTGAAGATGTCGTAGCGGCGGCTGCGCGTGGAGTGCTGGAGGCGGAAGACCGTGTCGGGATCGAACAGGTGCGGCTCGCCCTCGCGGCGCCACTGGTACTCGCCGCCGATGTCGAGGGCGCGGTGCGCCGAAGGGATGCCGGAGGCCGGGTAGGCCTTGGCGTGCCGGGCGGCGACCTCCTGCGCGATGACGTCGAGGCCTGCGCCGCCGATCTTCGTGGTCGTCCCGCTGAAGTACCGCTCCACGAAAGCCTGGTCGAGACCGATGGCCTCGAAGACCTGGGCGCCGCGGTAGGAGGCGACGGTGGAGATGCCCATCTTGGACATGACCTTCAGGACGCCCTTGCCGAGCGCGTAGATCAGGTTGCGGATGGCCTGCTCGGACTCGATGCCGGGCAGGAACGTTCCCGCGCGGACGAGGTCCTCGACGGACTCCATCGCGAGGTAGGGGTTGACGGCCGCGGCGCCGTAGCCGATGAGGAGGGCCACGTGGTGGACCTCGCGGACGTCGCCCGCCTCGACCAGCAGGCCCACCTGGGTGCGCTGCTTGGTGCGGATGAGGTGGTGGTGGACGGCCGAGGTGAGCAGCAGCGAGGGGATCGGCGCGTGCTCGGCGTCGGAGTGCCGGTCGGAGAGCACGATCAGGCGGGCGCCGGCCTCGATGGCGGCGTCGGCCTCGGCGCAGATCTCGTCGATGCGGGCGGCGAGCGCGGTGCCGCCGCCGCCGACGCGGTAGAGGCCGGAGAGCGTGGCGGCCTTCATGCCGGGCATGTCGCCGTCGGCGTTGATGTGGATGAGCTTGGCCAGCTCGTCGTTGTCGATCACCGGGAAGGGCAGCGTGACGCTGCGGCAGGAGGCGGCGGTCGGGTCGAGCAGGTTGCCCTGCGGGCCGAGCGAGCTGTGCAGCGAGGTGACGAGCTCTTCGCGGATGGCGTCAAGGGGCGGGTTGGTGACCTGCGCGAACAGCTGCGTGAAGTAGTCGAAGATGAGGCGCGGGCGCTCGGAGAGGGCCGCGATGGGGGTGTCGGTGCCCATGGAGCCGAGCGGCTCGCCGCCGGTCTTGGCCATCGGCGCGAGGATGATCCGCAGCTCTTCCTCGGTGTAGCCGAAGGTCTGCTGGCGGCGCGTGACGGAGGCGTGCGTGTGCACGATGTGCTCGCGCTCGGGCAGGTCGGACAGCTCGATCTCGCCGGCCTCCAGCCACTCCTGGTACGGCTTCTCGGCGGCGAGGGCGGCCTTGATCTCGTCGTCCTCGACGATGCGGTGCTCGGCGGTGTCGACGAGGAACATCCGGCCCGGCTGGAGGCGGCCCTTGCGGACGACCTTGGCGGGGTCGATGTCGAGGACGCCGACCTCGGAGCCGAGGACGACGAGGCCGTCGTCGGTGACCCAGTAGCGGCCGGGGCGCAGGCCGTTGCGGTCGAGGACGGCGCCGACCTGGGTGCCGTCGGTGAAGGTGACGCAGGCCGGGCCGTCCCAGGGCTCCATCATCGTGGAGTGGTACTGGTAGAAGGCGCGGCGTGCCGGGTCCATGGAGGCGTGGTTCTCCCAGGCCTCCGGGATCATCATCAGCACGGAGTGCGGCAGGGAGCGCCCGCCGAGGTGCAGGAGTTCGAGCACCTCGTCGAAGGAGGCGGAGTCGGAGGCGTCCGGCGTACAGATGGGGAAGATCCGGTCCAGCTTCTCCTGGCTCCCGAAGAGCTCCGAGGCCAGCTGCGACTCGCGGGCGCGCATCCAGTTGCGGTTGCCCCGGACCGTGTTGATCTCGCCGTTGTGCGCGACGAAGCGGTAGGGGTGCGCGAGCGGCCAGCTCGGGAACGTGTTCGTCGAGAAGCGGGAGTGGACGAGCGCGACGGCCGTGGCGAAGCGGCGGTCGGACAGGTCGGGGAAGAAGGGCTCCAGCTGGCCGGTGGTCAGCATGCCCTTGTAGACGATGGTGCGGGACGAGAGCGAGGGGAAGTACGTCCCGGCCTCGCGCTCGGCGCGCTTGCGGAGCAGGAACGCCTTGCGGTCCAGCTCCAGTCCCGTGGTGTCGCCGTCGGTGACGAAGATCTGCCGGAAGACGGGCATGGTCGAGCGGGCGGTGGCGCCGAGCAGCTCGGGGGCGACGGGGACGTCGCGCCAGCCGAGGACGGTCAGCCCCTCTTCGGAGGCGATCGTCTCGATCTGTGAGACGGCGCCGTCCGTGGTGCCCGCGGTGTCGACCGGCAGGAAGGCGATGCCGACGGCGTAGGCACCGGCGGCGGGCAGCTCGAATCCGGTCACTTCGCGGAGGAAGGCGTCCGGGACCTGGAGCAGGATGCCCGCACCGTCACCCGAGTCCGGCTCGGAGCCGGTGGCGCCGCGGTGCTCGAGATTGCGCAGTACGGTCAGCGCCTGTTCGACCAGTTCATGGCTGGCCACACCGGTGAGGGTGGCCACGAAACCGACGCCGCAGGCGTCGTGTTCGTTGCGGGGGTCGTACATCCCCTGGGGGGCGGGGCGACCGTCCATGGGCGACCAGGCGTGGGTACGCATCGGCACTCCCGTCGTCGTCGAGGCAACTACATGTGGCGAGGGACGACGTTGGCCCTGGCAAAATTTCGTGCAGATTACATGATGGAACGCTTCTCGGAAAGCGGATAGCTCATTCCACCATGTGGACACCGCTCGCGGAGGTGTGGAGCGGTTCGGAGGGGTACCCGCTCGGTTCGGAGGGGACCCTCGGGACCTTTGCGGACAGATCCATGACCCAAGGTCCGTAACGACACAGGCCTCATTGCCCGCAGCGCTTACGGCTCATGCCCAGTGGTCACGGGGTCGAAACCGCCGAGTAACGGCTACTTATGCAGGGTCCTGCATAGACCTGCAACGGCTCATCCTACGGCGGTACCGAACAAGCTGCCCAGGGCGTACGTCACACCGGCCGCCGCTCCACCGAGCGCGAGCTGCCGCAGACCGCTGAACCACCAGGACCTCGCGGTCACCTTGGCCACCACCGCGCCACAGGCGAAGAGCCCGACGAGCGCGAGCAGCAGGGCGGGCCACAGCACGGTGGCGCCGAGCAGATACGGCAGTACGGGGAGCAGGGCGCCCAGCGCGAAGGAGCCGAAGGACGAGACCGCGGCGACGGTCGGCGAGGGCAGGTCGCCCGGGTCGATGCCGAGCTCCTCGCGGGCGTGGATCTCCAGGGCCTGCTCGGGGTCCTTGGACAGCTGCCGGGCGACCTCGCGGGCCAGCTCGGGCTCGACGCCGCGCGACGCGTACAGCTCGGCGAGCTCCTTCTCCTCGTCCGCCGGGTGCTTGCGCAGCTCGCGCCGCTCGACGTCCAGCTCGGCCTCCACCAGCTCGCGCTGGGAGGCCACGGAGGTGTACTCACCGGCCGCCATGGAGAAGGCGCCGGCGGCGAGCCCCGCCAGGCCGGTGATGACGATGGTCTCCCGCGAGACGGCGCCGCCCGCGACACCGGTCATCAGGGCGAGGTTGGAGACGAGTCCGTCCATCGCTCCGAAGACCGCCGGACGCAGCCAGCCACCGTTCACGTCGCGGTGGGTGTGGTTGTCGCGGTGCGCCTCGTGCAGAGTCGCTTCGGTCTCGATGATCGCCATGGTGTGGAGCCCCCTCGTACGTGCTTGGACGATCTCGAAAGTACGCGCGAAAAATGTCTCCCGCCAGCAAGGAAGGCCGTACTTACCTGCGAAAACGCGCTCTTCGAATGCCCCTCCGGGAAGGCGGCGAAGGAGTGATCTGAGCCCGCACATGCTCGTGTGAGCACCCCGCGTGGCAGAGATGCACCAAGCAACCGCATCCAGCGGTTCACGCTCCGTCCGTGGTCCGCGCGCAGCCGACGGTCCGCACAAGGGAGGCACGGCATGGCGTCCACCGCATGCGTTCCCTCGGTCCCGGCGCCCGGCGACGCCGACGACCTCCGCGAGCGGGCGCGCGGCGCCCTGCTCGGCCTCGCGGTCGGCGACGCGCTCGGCGCCCCCGCCGAGAACATGAAACCGTCCGAGATCCGCCGCCGCTGGGGCCGCATCACGGGATACGTCGCCGAACACCCGGCCGGCACCGACGACACCGAGTACGCGATCTTCTCCGGGCTCCTGCTCGCCCGGCACGGCTCCGCGCTGACGGTCGCCCACGTCGAGACGGCCTGGCACCAGTGGATCGCCGACCTCGACGAGGGCCCGTTCCGGGGCGCGGGCTTCAGCGAGCGCGGCACCCTGGAGAACCTGCGCAGGGGCCTCGCCGCCCCCATCTCCGCCCAGCACCGGCACGCGTGGAGCGACGGCCTCGCGATGCGGGCCGCGCCCTTCGGCGTCTTCGCGGCGGGCCGCCCGGACGAGGCGGCCCGCCTCGTCGCGATCGACGGCTCCGTCAGCCACGACGGCGAGGGCATCCACGGCGGCCGCGCGGTGGCGGCGGGCGTCGCGGCGGCCATGGCGGGAGCGCGCGTGGACGCCGTCGTGACGGCGGCGCTCTCCGTCATCCCGGACGACAGCTGGACGGCCCGCTCCCTGCGCCGCGCGGTGGCGGCCGCGCACCGCGGCGAGCGGGCGGTCCGCTCGGCGGTGGTCATCGGCGGCTACCCCTGGACGGACCTCGCGCCGGAGGCGGTGGGCCTGGCCTTCGGCGCGTACGCGGCGGCCCGCGGCGACTTCCGCTGCGCGGTGCTCTCGGCGGTGAACATGGGCCGTGACGCCGACACGACGGCGGCGGTCGCGGGCGCCCTCGCGGGCGCGACGTGCGGCGCCGCGGCGATCCCCCACCCATGGTCCACAGCAATCGGCCCGGCCCGCGGCACGTGCCTCCCCTCGATCCGGGGCCACCACGTACTGGACGTGGCAGACCTGCTGACTGCGGATGATGGGGTGGCCGGGTCATGACCACTGTGGGCAATCGTGCCGCAGGGCGGCACGGGTGGGCACAGCCCCCGGGGCCGGGCAAGCACAACGGAGGCGCCAACCGAAGCAAGGCACCCCCCGCCGAAGCGCTCCTGCTGGGCCTCGCGGCAGGCGACGCCGCAGGCTGGCCTGCCGCAAGACACCGCGCCGCCCGCATGCCCGAGTGGACACGACGCCTCACCCGCGAACTGGACACCTTCGCCGAGCAGAACGCCACGACCACCCTCCCCGTCCCCATCGCCCTGAACCAGTCCCCGGAACCCCTGCGCCTCGGCCCCTCGGACGACGCCGAATGGGCGGCCTTCACCGCGGAGTCCCTGCTCCGCGCCGCGGACGGCACCCTCAGCGCCGACCTGAGCCCGGACCGCCGCGTGCGCGCGGCGCTCGACCTCTCCTGGAACACCCTCGCCGCCGAGATCGCCGCCGCGGCGGCCCGCGCCCCCGAGGTCGAGTCCGCCGTCCTCCCGCTGCGCGCCCGCATCTCCGTCCGCGCGGGCCTCGGCAACCTCGCCGCGGGCCTGCGCCCGCCCGCCACCGGCCACGACAACCCGCACTACTTCGACGACGCGGCCTGCGTACGCGCCTGCGTGCTCGCCCTGATCCACCCCGGCGACCCCGAACGGGCCGCCGCCCTCGCGGAGTTCGACGCCCGCTACACCCAGGACGGCGACGGCACGCACGGCGCCCGCGCGATGGCCGCCGCGGTCTCCGCCGCGCTCGCGGGGGCCGCCGTCGACACCGCGGTGGAGTGCGCGCTCGACCAGCTCCCGGAGCACACGGAGATCGGCCGGAACGCCCGGCACGCCGTGAAGACGGCCCGCGCCCAGGCGGACGACGGCGCCTTCGCCCTCGTACCGCTCCTGGAGCACCAGATCGTCGACCACGTCTACAGCTACGGCATCGCCGCGGCCGAGACCGTGCCCGTCGCCCTCGCCCTGGCCACCGCCGCCCGCGGCCGCATCGCGGAGGCGGTGCCCGCCGCGGCGTGCCTGTCGCGCGTCGCGGACTCGGCACCGGCGCTCGCCGGGGCGCTGACCGGCGTCCTCGGCACGGCGGCCGCGATCCCCGCGGCCTGGCGGGACACCTGCCGCACCCTCTCGGGCTGCGCGCTGCCCCGCCTCGCGGGCACCGACCTGGTGGAACTCGCCGGTCACCTGGCAGACACGGAACTGGCCACTCCAGGTGGACAATTCCGACATGACGACCATGACGCCACGCCCTGAGACGCCACGAACCGAGCTGTCCCTGTCCGACCGCATCGCGGGGAGCCTCGTCGGAGCCGCGGTCGGCGACGCGCTCGGCGGGCCCGTCGAGGGGTACGCGCCCGAACAGATCACCGAGCGGCACGGGGGTCGCGTATCCGGCATCGTCGGCCCCTGGCACGGCGACGACTGGCGCACGGCCCGCCCCGTCGCGCCGTACCACAAGGGCGACGGGCACGTCACCGACGACACCCTCATGACCCACGCGCTCGTCCGCGTCTACGCGACGGTCCGCGACCACCTCGACGCGTACGCCGTCGCCGACCACCTGGTCCCCGACCTGATGACCACCCCGCGCTGGATCCCCGAGCTGGAGGCCGAAGCCCTCCCCCTGCACCGGATCTTCCTCGCCGAGAAGTGGCTCGTCACCCGCCTCCACTACGGCCACGTCGACCCGCGCGAGGCCGGCGCCGGGAACATCGTGAACTGCGGCGCGGCGATGTACATGGCGCCGGTCGGCCTGGTCAACGCGGCCGACCCGCGGGCCGCGTACGCCGAGGCCCTCGACATCGCGGGCGCCC
Organism: Streptomyces sp. NPDC030245; assembly: GCF_055572995.1. NCBI lineage: Bacteria > Bacillati > Actinomycetota > Actinomycetes > Kitasatosporales > Streptomycetaceae > Streptomyces > Streptomyces sp. NPDC030245. Next base: position 317,227 of record NZ_JBVICF010000006.1, read on the forward strand.
ACCAGTCCTCGTACGGCAGGGAGGCGGCGGGGGTCTTCGCGGCGGCCGTGGCGGCGGCCTGCGCACCCGGCGCCACGGCGGACTCCGTCGTCGGAGCGTGTCTGTCCCTGGCGAAGGACGGGACGCGCGCGGCGATCGAGGCGGTGGCCGAAGTCGCCGCGCGCCACCGGGACTTCGAGTCGGCCCTGGCCCCGATCCGGGCCGCCGTCGCCCCCTTCGACACGGTCGGCCCCGACTACCGCACCCCCTCCCTCGGCGCCCGCCGCCCCTCCCGCCTGCACTCCGTCGAGGAGCTCCCCGTCGCCCTCGGCATGCTCCTGGTCGGCGAGGCCGACTACCGCCGCACCGTGCTCGGTTCGGTCAACTACGGCCGCGACTGCGACTCCATCGCGACGATGAGCGGCGCGATCGTGGGCGCGCTGCGCGGCGAGGAGGCGGTCCCCGCCGACTGGGCCAAGCGGGTCGCCGAGGCCAGCCGCCTCGACCTGCACGCCCCTGCGGCGGCGCTCACGGCGGTGGCCGAGGAGGTCTTCGCCCGGGACGTCCGGCGCCGCCGCGCCCACGAGTCCGCGTTCGCGGCCCTGACGGCCGACCGGTGATCCGCCTGACGTGGGTCCAGCCGGAGGACCTGATCGGCCACGAGCTCCGCCAGGCGGAAGAGGAGGGCCGCGACGTTACGGCGGTACGCGACCGCTGGCTCGCGTCGGGCGGCCACCTGGCCCCGCCCCGCGCGGGCGCGTCCCCCTCCCCGGCCCCGCCCCACCTGCGCGCCCTGGCGGAACAGCTCCTGGACGAACTGACCGGCACGTCGGCGCCGCTCCCGTCGCGCCCCCGGTGCCGGGTGGCATGCACCGAGGCGCCTGCCCCGCCGGAGCTGCGCCACCGCCTCCACGCCGCCTGGCTGGGCCGCGCCGCGGGCTGCCTCCTCGGCAAACCGGTGGAGAAGCTCCCCCTGGACGGCATCCGGAGCCTCGCCCGGGCAGCGGGCAACTGGCCCCTGCACACCTGGTTCACCGAACGAGGCGTCCCGCCCGGACTCAGGGCCACGTACCCCTGGAACAAGCGTTCCGCGCCGACCTCCCTCGCCGAGAACATCGACGGCATGCCCGAGGACGACGACCTCAACTACCCCCTCCTGAACCTGCTCCTCCTCCAGCGCCACGGCAAGGACTTCACCACCGAGGACGTGGCACGGCTCTGGCTCGACGAGCTCCCCGCGGGCCGCACCTTCACCGCCGAGCGCGTCGCCTACCGCAACCTCCTCCAGGGCATCGAACCCCCGCACACCGCCACCCACCGCAACCCGTTCCGCGAGTGGATCGGCGCCCTGATCCGCGCCGACGTGCACGGCTGGACCAACCCCGGGGACCCCGACGCGGCCGCCGAACAGGCCCGCAGGGACGCGGCCCTGACCCATACGGCGAACGGCGTGCACGGCGCCGAGTTCGCTGCGGCCACCATCGCCGCGGCGGCGGGCGGCACCGCCGACGTCCACACCTGTCTGCGGGCCGGCCTGTCCGCCGTGCCGGAAGCTTCGCGGCTGGCCGCCGCGGTCCGGGCCGCGATTCAACTGGCGCACAGCACACGGGACTTCGACGAGGTCGTCGACCACCTCCACGCGCGGTACGCCACCCACCACTGGGTCCACGTCATCCCCAACGCCGCCCTCCTCGCCGCCGCCCTCACCCATGCCGACGGCGACTTCACCGGCTCCATCACCCGCGCCGTCTCCGGCGGCTGGGACACCGACTCCAACGGTGCCACCGCCGGATCGGTCGCGGGCCTGCTCGCCGGCCACCCCGACGCGCTGCCCGACCGCTGGACGGCGCCCCTCAAGAACCGGCTCGCCACCTCCGTGGGCGACTTCGACGGCACCGGCTTCGACACCCTCGCAGACCTCACCACCGCACTCACCGCCCGGGAGGCACCCCGCCCATGAGTCCCACGCCCCACATCGTCGTCCTCGGCAGCGCCAACATGGACCTCGTCGCGTACGTCGCCGAGGCGCCGCGGCGCGGCGAGACCGTGACCGGCCGCGAGTTCCGCACCGCGCCCGGCGGCAAGGGCGCCAACCAGGCCGTCGCGGCGGCCCGCGCGGGCGCCACCGTCTCCCTGATCGGCGCGGTCGGCACCGACGCCCACGGCAGCGCGATCCGCTCCTGCCTGGAGCACTCCGGCGTCGACACGGACCTCCTGCGCACCGTCGAGACGCCCACCGGCACCGCGCACATCGTCGTCGACGACGAGGGCGGCAACGCCATCGTCGTGATCCCCGGCGCCAACGGCACCGTCACCGCGCTCGGCCCCGGCGACGAGAGCCTGATCGCCTCCGCCGACGCCCTGCTGCTCCAGCTGGAGGTACCCCTGGAAGGGGTGCTCGCCGGCGCGCGGGCCGCCCGGCGCCACGGGGTCCGCACCGTCCTCACCCCCGCCCCCGCCCAGCCCCTGCCTCCCGAACTCCTCGCCGCCACCGACCTGTTGCTGCCCAACGAACACGAGGCCGCCGCCCTCACCGGCATCGCCGACGACCCGCCGGCCGCCGCAAAGTCCCTGCTCTCCCAGGTGCCCGAGGTCGTCATCACCCTCGGCTCGCGCGGCAGCCTGTACGCGGCCCGCGGCACCGAACCGGTCACGGTCCCCGCCCAACAGGTCACGGCGGTCGACACCACCGGCGCGGGCGACACCTTCGCGGGCGCCCTCACCGTGGCGCTCGCCGAGGGCAACTCCGTGCCGGACGCGCTGCGTTGGGCGTCGTCCGCGGCGGCGCTCGCCGTGCAGCGCCCGGGAGCTTCGACATCCATGCCGTACCGCAAGGAGATCGACAGCGCCGCCGGACAGGCGGGCGCCGCGTCATGACCGCTCCCCTCACCGGCCTGCGCGTCCTCGACCTCGCCACCCTCTTCGCGGGCCCCCTCGCCGCCACGATGCTCGGCGACTTCGGCGCCGAGGTCATCAAGGTCGAGCACCCCTCGCGCCCCGACCCGTCCCGCGGCCACGGCCCCTCGAAGGACGGGGTCGGCCTGTGGTGGAAGCTGCTCGGCCGCAACAAGCGCACGATGACCCTCGACCTGTCGACGCCGGGCGGGCGCGAGACCCTGCTGCGCCTCGCCGCCACCGCCGACGTGATCGTCGAGAACTTCCGCCCCGGCACCCTGGAGAAGTGGGACCTGGGCTGGCCGGAGCTGCACGCCGCCAATCCCCGCCTGGTCCTGACCCGCGTCACCGGCTTCGGCCAGTTCGGACCGTACTCCCGCCGCCCCGGCTTCGGCACCCTCGCCGAGGCGATGAGCGGCTTCGCCGCGATGACCGGGGAGCCGGACGGACCGCCGACCCTGCCGCCGTTCGGCCTCGCCGACTCCATCGCGGGCCTGGCGACGGCGTACGCGGTACTGACGGCGCTCGCGGCCCGCGACCGCACGGGCGAGGGCCAGGTCGTCGACATGGCGATCATCGAACCGATCCTCACGGTCCTCGGCCCCCAGCCGCTCTGGTACGACCAGCTGGGCCACGTACAGCCCCGCACCGGCAACCGCTCCACCAACAACGCGCCGCGCAACACCTACCGCACGGCGGACGGCGGCTGGGTCGCCGTCTCCACCTCCGCCCAGTCGGTCGCGGAGCGCCTGATGCGCCTGGTCGGCCGCCCCGACCTGATCGCGGAGCCGTGGTTCGCCACCGGCGCGGACCGGGCACGCCACGCCGATGTCCTCGACGAGGCGGTCGGCGGCTGGATCGCCCGGCACACCCGCGCCGAGGTGATCGAGGCGTTCGAGAAGGCGCAGGCCGCGGTCGCCCCCGTCCAGGACGTACGCGACGTCATGACCGACCCCCAGTACGCGGCCCTCTCCACGCTCACCACGGTCGACGACCCGGAGCTCGGCCCGCTGCGCATGCAGAACATCCTCTTCCGGCTCTCCGCGACCCCCGGCGCGATCCACTGGGCGGGCCGCCCGCACGGCGCCGACACGGACGCGGTCCTCACCGAACTCGGCCTGACCGAACGCGAGATCACCACCCTGCGCAAGGAGGGCGCGCTGTGACCGTCCACTCGCCACTGACCTGGCTGTACGTTCCCGGGGACCGGCCCGAGGTGGTCGCCAAGGCCCTTCACGCGGGCGCCGACGCGGTGATCGTCGACCTGGAGGACGCGGTCGCCCCCGACCGCAAGGAGTACGCGAGAGCGGCGACGGCCGAACTGCTCGCCGAGCCCCGGCCCTCCCCCGTCCCCGTCCACGTCCGCGTGAACGCCCTGGACGGCCCGCTCGCCGAGGCCGACCTCCGCGCCCTCGCCCCGCTGCCCGGCCTGGCGGGCCTGCGCCTGCCCAAGGTCACGTCGCGCGCCGAGGTCATCCGCGTCGCCGAGCGGGCGGTGCCCGCCGACGGCGGCGCGCTCGCCCTGCATGCGCTCGTCGAGTCGGCGCTCGGCCTGGAGCACGCCTACTCCATCGCCACCGCACACCCGGCCCTGCGCGGCATCTCCCTCGGCGAGGCCGACCTGCGCGCGGACCTCGGGGTGCGCGAGGAGACGGGCCTCGACTGGGCGCGCTCCCGGGTGGTGGTGGCGGCGCGGGCGGCGGGTCTGGCCCCGCCCGCCCAGTCGGTCCACCCGGACATCCGTGACCTGGAAGGGCTCGCCGCCTCCTGCGCCCGGGGCCGCGCCCTCGGCTTCCTCGGCCGCGCGGCGATCCACCCCCGCCAGCTCCCGGTCATCGAGCGGGCCTACCTTCCCACCCGGGAGGAGATCGAGCGGGCGGAGGAGATCACCAAGGCGGCCGCCACGGACGAGGGCGCCCTCGCGCTGCCGGACGGCCGCTTCGTGGACAAGGCGGTGGTGGAGGGCGCGCGGCGCGTCCTGGCGCTGGCCCACCGGACGTGACCGCCCACGCGCAGGAGGAGTGTCAGCTCTTCGGCTCGGCCGAGGACTTCGCCCCGTCGGTGTCCTCGGCAGCCTTGGCGTCCTTGGTGTCCGCGGAGTCCTTGGAGCCGTCCTTGGAGTCCTTGGTGTCCGCACCCTTGGTGAGCTTCGCGGCGTCACCGGCACCGGCACCCTCGACCTCGTCGGCGGCGCCCGGCTCGACGACCTCCTCGCGTCCGGGGCGGGTCTTCGCCGACACCACGAGGTAGGCGACCGCCAGGAGGAAGACCACGATGGCGGTCCACACGTTCAGCCGGAGGCCGAGCACGTGGTGCGCGTCGTCGACCCGCATGTACTCGATCCAGCCGCGCCCGGCGCAGTACGAGGCGACGTACAGCGCGAAGGCCCGGCCGTGGCCGAGCTTGAAGCGGCGGTCGGCCCAGATGACCAGGACGGCGACGCCGATGCACCACAGCGACTCGTACAGGAAGGTGGGGTGGTAGGTGCCGGGGACCCGGCCGTCCTCGGCGGAGGTGATCTTCAGCGCCCAGGGCACGTCCGTGGACTTGCCGTACAGCTCCTGGTTGAACCAGTTGCCCCAGCGGCCGATGGCCTGCGCGAGGGCGATGCCGGGGGCCAGCGCGTCGGCCCAGGCCGGCAGCGGAATGCCCCGGCGGCGGCAGCCGATCCAGGCGCCGACGGCACCGAGCGCGATCGCGCCCCAGATGCCGAGTCCGCCCTCCCAGATCTTGAAGGCGTCCACCCAGTCACGGCCGTCGCTGAAGTACAGCTGGTAGTCCGTGATCACGTGGTACAGACGCCCGCCGACGAGGCCGAACGGCACGGCCCACACGGCGATGTCGGCCACGGTGCCTGACCGGCCCCCGCGAGCGATCCACCGCTTGTTGCCGAGCCAGACGGCTACGAAGACGCCGATGATGATGCAGAACGCGTAGCCGCGCAACGGGATGGGTCCTAGTTCGACCACACCGCGCGACGGACTGGGAATGAAGGCAAGGTCCATGACACGACCGACGCTACCGTGCCGGGCGTCGGGGGCGGCAACCGGTCCGGCTACGGGTGCATAACAGGAGCGCCGCCGCCCCCGGCCGTCACGAGCGGTTCGCCTCCGCCACGAGCTGCTTCAGCTTCCGGGGCGTCAGGGGCTTCTGCGGGTCCCCGACGATGTCCTTGCCGTTGAGCCGCACGGTGGGCGTGCCGCGCAGCTTCGCGTCCTGGAAGGCCTTGTTGGACTTGTCGACCCAGCTGTCGTGCGTGCCGTCCTCGACGCACTTCTTGAAGGAGTCGGTGACCAGTCCGTCGACCTCGCCGGCGAGCTCGATCAGTCGGCTGTTCTTGCCGAACGCGTCGTCGGGCTCCGGGGGCTGGTTCTTGAAGAGCACGTCGTGGTACGGCGTGAACTTGCCGGCGTCCTGGGCGCACGCCGCGGCGTTCGCCGAGCGGCGGGAGCCGCTGCCGCCCATGTTCCCGTCGATGAGGGTGGCCAGGTGGTACTCGGCCTTGAGCTGTCCCTTCTCGGCGAGCTCGTGGATCGTCGAGCGGAAGCCGTCCTCGAACTGCTTGCAGGCCGGGCAGCGGAAGTCCTCCCAGATGGTGAGGGTCGACTTGGCGCTGTCCTTGCCGACGGGGATCATCGGGCCGTCCTTGTCGCCCGCCCCCTTGGGCGCGACCACCGGGCCCGCCGCGTCGCTCTTGTCGTCGCCCGCCTGGGCGGCGAGCAGGCCCACCACGGCGGCGAGGCCGAGGACACCGACCACCGCGGCGCTCACGATCAGCGCTCTGCGCCGCTTGTCGCGGGCCTTCTGCCGCTCTCGCTCTGCCGCCATCCGCTCGCGGGCCGATCGCTTTTCCTCACGGTTCTTCTCGCTCACACCCCGCCAAACGAACCGGGGAGGCGCGAGCGCGCCTCCCCGGTCCAGGTCCACCCGTACGAGTTACGCCGTGCCGCGGACCCCGTCGGCGAGCTCACCGGCGAGGGCGCGCACGGCGGCCAGGCCCGCGGCCTCGTCGGGCGCGTCGAGGAGCCGCTGCACGAAGGCGGAGCCGACGATCACTCCGTCGGCGAAGCCCGCGACCTCGGCGGCCTGCCGGGCGTTGGAGACGCCGAGGCCGACGCAGACCGGCAGGCCGGTGGTGGCCTTGGTGCGCCGCACCAGGTCCTGCGCCTGCTCGCCGACGGACTCGCGGGTGCCGGTGACGCCCATCAGGGAGGCCGCGTAGACGAAGCCGGAGCCCGCCGCGGTGATTGTGGCGAGCCGCTCGTCCTTGCTGCTCGGCGCGACGACGAAGACCGTCGCCAGGTCGTGCTTGGCGGCGTGCTCCCGCCACAGCGCCGACTCCTGGACGGGCAGGTCGGGCAGGATGCAGCCGGCGCCGCCCGCCTCGGCGAGCTCGGCGGTGAAGCGCTCCACGCCGTAGCGGTCGATCGGGTTCCAGTACGTCATGACGAGCACCGGCTTGCCGGTCGCCTCGTGGGCCTCGCGGACGGTGCGCAGGACGTCGCGGATCTTGAGGCCGCCGCGCAGCGCGATGTCGTCGGCGGTCTGGATGACCGGGCCGTCGAGCACCGGGTCGGAGTGCGGCAGGCCGACCTCGACGACGTCCGCGCCGCCCTCGAAGACGGCCTTGACGGCCGCGATGCCGCCGTCGACGGTGGGGAAGCCCGCGGGCAGGTAGGCGATGAGGGCGGAGCGGCCCTCGGCCTTCGCGGCCGCGAGGGTCTCGTCCAGCAGTCTTACGTTGCCGCTCACTTGGCGTCCCCCTCGATCTCCGCGCCGGTGCCGGGCTCGTCGGCCTCGACGGTGGCGTCCGTGTCGTACAGGCCGAAGTAACGCGCGGCCGTGTCCATGTCCTTGTCGCCGCGCCCCGAGAGGTTGACGACGATCAGCCCGTCCCCGCCGAGCTCCTTGCCGACTTCGAGCGCCCCGGCGAGCGCGTGGGCGCTCTCGATGGCCGGGATGATGCCCTCGGTCCTGGAGAGCAGCCGCAGGGCCTGCATGGCCGCGTCGTCGGTGACCGCGCGGTACTCGCCGCGGCCGCTGTCCTTGAGGTAGGCGTGCTCGGGGCCGATGCCGGGGTAGTCGAGGCCCGCCGAGATCGAGTAGGGCTCGGTGATCTGGCCCTCCTCGTCCTGGAGGACGTAGGAGCGCGAGCCGTGCAGGATGCCCGGCTCGCCCGCGGTCAGGGTGGCTGCGTGCTCGCCGGTCTCGACGCCGTGTCCCGCGGGCTCGCAACCGATGAGGCGCACGTCCGTGTCCGGGATGAAGGCGTGGAAGAGGCCGATGGCGTTGGAGCCGCCGCCGACGCAGGCGACGGCGGCGTCGGGCAGCCGCCCGGCGCGCTCCAGGAGCTGGCGGCGGGCCTCGACGCCGATGACGCGGTGGAAGTCGCGGACCATGGCGGGGAAGGGGTGCGGTCCCGCGACGGTCCCGAAGAGGTAGTGGGTCCTGTCCACGTTCGCCACCCAGTCGCGGAACGCCTCGTTGATGGCGTCCTTCAGGGTGCGGCTGCCGGACTTCACGGCGACGACCTCGGCGCCGAGCATCCGCATGCGGGCCACGTTCAGGGCCTGGCGCTCGGTGTCGATCTCGCCCATGTAGATGGTGCATTCGAGGCCGAAGAGCGCGCAGGCGGTGGCCGTGGCGACGCCGTGCTGTCCCGCGCCGGTCTCGGCGATGACGCGCGTCTTGCCCATGCGCTTGGTGAGCAGGGCCTGCCCGAGCACATTGTTGATCTTGTGCGAGCCGGTGTGGTTCAGGTCCTCGCGCTTGAGGAAGACGCGGGCGCCGCCGGCGTGTTCCGCGAAGCGGGGCACCTCCGTGAGGCTGCTGGGCCTGCCCGTGTAGTGGACGAGCAGGTCGTCGAGCTCGCGGGCGAACTCCGGGTCGCTCTTCGCCTTGTCGTACTCGACGGCGACCTCGTCCACGGCGGCGACGAGGGCCTCCGGGATGAACTTTCCGCCGAAGGCGCCGAAGTACCCTTCGGCGCTGGGGACGTGACCCTCCGGGTCGGGGATGAAGTACTCGCTGGACATGCGGAAACCTCGCAATGGCTGACGTTGGCGTGTGGCATGAGATCGCCCAGTCGCCGTAGCTGGAACAGGTTCCGTCGCGACCATCGCCCGGCGTGGGCTGGTCGCGCAGTTCCCCGCGCCCCTGAAGGGGCGCCCTCAGCTCGGTCGGCGCACAGGGCGCCGTCGCCATCGCATGCCGGGGATCTGGCCCGGCTCCGAGCCGATGTGGTACCGCACCCGCCTGCCCCGCACGCGCCGCGCGGGCGCCCGGCAGCCGCGGGGGCGGCAGCCGGGTGCGAGGCGGGCGGAGATCGACATGGGGAGGGTCAGCTCCGTCCGTGCCGGAGCGCCGGGTGCGTGCCCGCGGCGACCAGGTCGGAGACGGCGCCCTTGGGGTCGCGGCCGGTCACCAGGGACTCGCCGACCAGCACCGCGTCGGCGCCCGCGTTGGCGAAGGCGATCAGGTCGTGCGGTCCGCGCACACCGGACTCGGCGATCTTGACGACGCCGTCCGGCAGCTCGGGGGCGACCCGCTCGAAGGTGGAGCGGTCGACCTTGAGGGTCTTGAGGTCGCGGTTGTTGACCCCGATGACGCGGGCGCCCGCGTCGACGGCGCGCTCCGCCTCGTCCTCGTCGTGCACCTCGACGATCGGCGTGAGGCCGATCGATTCGGCACGCTCGATCAGGGACTCCAGGGCGGGCTGCTCCAGGGCGGCCACGATCAGGAGCGCGAGGTCGGCGCCGTACGCCCGGGCCTCCCACAGCTGGTACGAGGTGACGATGAAGTCCTTGCGGAGCACCGGGATGTCGACCTTGGCGCGGACGGCCTCCAGGTCGGCGAGCGAGCCGCCGAAGCGGCGCTCCTCGGTGAGCACGGAGATGACGGCCGCGCCGCCCGCCTCGTAGTCGGCGGCGAGGCCCGCCGGGTCGGCGATCGCGGCGAGCGCGCCCTTGGAGGGGCTGGAGCGCTTCACCTCGCAGATGACCTTGACGCCGTCGCCGCGCAGGGCCGCCGCGCCGTCCTTGGCCGCGGGAGCCTTGGCCGCACGCTCCTTGAGCTCGTCGAGGCTGACGCGTGCCTGCCGCTCCGCGAGGTCGGCACGGACTCCGTCGATGATCTCGTCGAGCACACTCACGCGAGCGGCCCCCTTCCCTGACGGTTGAGCTGACGTTCAAGCTGGTCACTGCGATGGTATCCGCAGGAGGGCGAAGGCCTCGCATCCGGTTGACAGCCGTCCCACGACCTGGACATTCACCACCCGTCCGGCCTGCACGTTCAGGGATGCAGCCAGGACCCGAACGGCAGATTGCGCACGACGGTGAAGAGCGCGACCAGGACGCCCACGCCCCACAGCTGGAGCGGCCCCCACTCGATCCGCACCGGCCGCCCGCGCAGGATCCTGATCACCCACGCGGTCCACACCACGGCGAAGACGGCGTATCCGGCGACGGCGAGCGCGTTGGCGCCGAGGGCCGCCGCGAGATCGCCGTGGACGAAGGCGTGCGCGCTGCGCAGGCCGCCGCAGCCCGGGCAGTAGATGCCGGTGAGGCGCAGCAGCGGGCAGGCGGGGTAGTGGCCGGGTTCGTTCGGGTCGACGGCGCCGACGTACGCGAAGGCACCGGCGACCGAGGCGAGCACACCGGCCGGCACGAGCAAGCGGGTCAGGACGGCGGGGGCGGCGCTCTCCGGTTCGGCGGTCACCCGTGCATTATGCGGAAGAGGCGGCCCCGGCACCTGCCGGACCGCCTCTTGTCGCACAGCTCGTACGGCTCGTACAGCTCGTATGTCCCGTACGGCGAGGTCAGCTCTTGGCGCCCGCGGCCTGACGGTGCGGACGCTTCTCCTGGCCCATGCCCATGAGGCGCATGACGCCGCCCACGAGGCCACCGAGGACGACGATGGCCATACCGGCCCAGAAGCCGGGCACGTTGGCCATCACCATGAAGGCGCCCGCGACGCAGAAACCGACGAAGGCGATGATGACACCGGTCCAGGCAGCCGGGGTGTGTCCGTGGCTGTGCGCCATGAAAGTGCTCCTTGTTGCTGTGTGCGGCGGTCGCTGGGGAGCCCGCCGTGCTGCGGACGCTCGCTGGCATTGTCCCGTACTCGCGCGTATGCGGTGAGCGCGGGGGTCATGTTCCGTGCGTCGGATCCTCGCCGCGGTCGAGGGCCTTCCACAGCTCCTCGGGCCGCTCCGGGTCCGGGGCGCGGCGCGCCTTGCGGGGGCTCGGCGCGCCGTCGCGTTCGTACCGTCCCGACATCGCGGGCCAGGAACGGCCGTACGTGAGAGCGAGGAGCCCGGCGAGCAGGATCAGGACGCCCGCGGCGGCCGCGGCGTACGGCCAGCCGGTGTGGCTCAGGTCGCCGATGGTGGCGGCGGCGTCGCCGGAGGCCGTGGCGGCCTTCTCGTCGAGCGCGTCGCTGTCGTCGGCGCCGAGCAGGGCGGCGGCGACGATGCCCCCGCCGCTCAGCGTGAGCAGCAGGGAGACGAGGAGGCGCCCGGCGCGGCGGACCGCGAAGACCGCGACGAGCGCGGCGAGGCCCACTATGGCGAGGGCCGCGGGCACGCCGGTGACGTCGCTGCCCTTGGCGGTCAGCGGCAGCTCGCCGCCGGCCACCGACGCGGTGCCGTGGGCCCAGTCCTGGCGGGAGGCGAGCAGGGCGAGGGCCGCGCCGACGGCGCCGAGCAGCAGCGCGGCGGCGATGCTGCGCCGGCTGCTGCGCTGGGCGCGGCTCTCGGACGCGGCCTCGGTACGGGGCGGAGGTACGGCAGAAGTCACCCGTCCACTATCCCTCACGGCTCGAACGGTCGTGCAGCCGGTTCGCCGTGTGGATGGCGCGCAGCACGGCGGCGGCCTTGTTCCGGCACTCGGTGTCCTCGGCGACGGGGTCGGAGTCGGCGACGACTCCGGCTCCGGCCTGTACGTATGCCGTGCCGTCGCGGAGGAGGGCGGTGCGGATGGCGATGGCGGTGTCGGAGTCGCCCGCGAAGTCGAGGTAGCCGACGCAGCCGCCGTACAGGCCGCGCCGGGAGGGTTCGAGCTCGTCGATGATCTGCATGGCGCGCGGCTTGGGGGCGCCGGAGAGGGTGCCCGCGGGGAAGCAGGCGGTGAGGACGTCGAAGGCGGTGCGGCCCTGGGCGACCTGTCCGGTGACCGTCGACACGATGTGCATGACGTGGGAGTACTTCTCGATGGACATGAAGTCGACGACCTCGACGGAGCCCGGCTCGCAGACCCTGCCGAGGTCGTTGCGGCCGAGGTCGACGAGCATCAGGTGCTCGGCGCGCTCCTTGGGGTCGGCGAGCAGTTCGTCGGCGAGGGCCTGGTCCTCCCGCGGGGTGGCGCCGCGGTGCCGGGTGCCCGCGATGGGGTGGACCATGGCGCGCCCGTCCTCGACCTTGACGAGGGCCTCGGGCGAGGAGCCGACGACGTCGAACGCCTCCCCGTCCCCGTGGGGGAACCGGAAGAGGTACATGTACGGCGACGGGTTGGTGGCGCGCAGCACGCGGTAGACGTCCAGCGCCGTCGCGGTGCAGGGGGTCTCGAAGCGCTGCGAGGGCACGACCTGGAAGGCCTCGCCGGCCCGGATGCGCTCCTTGATGTCCTCGACGGCTTCCTGGTACTGCTCGCCGCCCCACAGGGCGGTGTACGCGGGGAGCTCGGAGGGCGGCAGGGCGGCCGGGGGCTGGGAGACGGGCCGGGAGAGGTCGGCCTCCATGGCGTCGAGGCGGGCGACCGCGTCGGCGTAGGCCTCGTCGACCCCTGTCTCCAGGTCGTTGTGGTTGATCGCGTTGGCGATCAGCAGGACCGAGCCGTCCCAGTGGTCGAGGACGGCGAGGTCGCTGGTGAGGAGCATGGTCAGCTCGGGCAGGCGCAGGTCGTCGCGGTCGCCGGAGCCGATCTTCTCCAGGCGGCGCACGATGTCGTAGCCGAGATAGCCGACCATGCCGCCGGTGAAGGGCGGCAGGCCGTCGGCGCTGACCACGTCGCGCGGGGTGTGCAGTATGCCGATGGTGGCGCGCAGCGCGGCGAGCGGGTCGCCGGAGGTGGGCACGCCGACGGGCGGGGTGCCGAGCCAGTGGGCCTCGCCGTCGCGGACGGTGAGGGCGGCGGCGCTGCGGACGCCGACGAAGGAGTACCGGGACCACGACCGGCCGTTCTCCGCCGACTCCAGGAGGAACGTGCCGGGGCGTTCGGCGGCGAGCTTGCGGTAGAGGCCGACGGGGGTGTCGCCGTCCGCGAGGAGCTTGCGGCTGACGGGGATGACGCGGCGGTCGGTCGCGAGCTTGCGGAAGGTCTCGAGGTCCATGGCAGGACCCTACTGACCGGACGCGGGCGCGCCGGGCACGGGAAGCACGGGCAGCACGTCGGTGTCGAAGCAGGTGCGGGTGCCGGTGTGGCAGGCCGCGCCGACCTGGTCGACCTGGACGAGGACGGTGTCCGCGTCGCAGTCGAGGGCGACCTCCTTGACGTACTGGAAGTGGCCGGACGTGTCGCCCTTGACCCAGTACTCCTGACGGCTGCGCGACCAGTAGGTGCAGCGCCCGGTGGTGAGGGTGCGGTGCAGCGCCTCGTCGTCCATCCAGCCGAGCATCAGCACCTCACCGGTGTCGTACTGCTGGGCGATGGCGGGGACGAGCCCGTCGGCACTGCGCCTGAGGCGCGCGGCGATCTCCGGGTCGAGGTTGCTGCTGGGCGGGGGCACGCTGGTCATGGGCCCATTGTGCCGCCCCGCGCGGGCCGCGCCCCGCGCCGTCCACTGTGCGGACCGCGCGGCCGGTCGTAGGCTGGCTGGTATGTCGACCCATGCGAAGCGTGAACGACTTCTTCTCGCCGACCTGTTGGAGGCGGAGGGGCCCGAGGCGGCCACTCTGTGCGAGGGCTGGAAGACCCGTGACCTCGCGGCCCACGTGGTGGTGCGCGAGCGGCGCGCCGACGCGGCGGGCGGGCTGCTGATCAAGCAGCTCGCGGGGCGCCTGGAGCGGGTGCAGGCCGAGTTCGCCGCGAAGCCGTACGAGGAGCTGATCCAGCTCATCCGGACGGGGCCGCCGCGTTTCTCGCCCTTCGCCCTGAAGCAGGTGGACGAGGCGTCGAACGCCGTCGAGTTCTACATCCACACCGAGGACGTGCGCCGCGCGCAGCCCGACTGGACGCCGCGCGAGCTCGACCCGGTCTTCTCGGACGCCCTGTGGTCCCGTCTTGAACGCACGGCCCGGCTGGTGGGCCGCAAGTCACCGGTGGGCCTGGTCCTGCGTCGCCCGGACGGCCGGACGGCGGTGGCGCACCGGGGCACTCCGGTGGTGACGGTGACCGGTGAGCCGGCCGAGCTGCTGCTGTTCGCGTTCGGCAGGCAGGAGGTCGCCGACGTCTCTCTCGACGGCGACAAGGAGGCGATCGCCACGCTGCACGAGACGAAGCAGCTGGGCCTCTGAACGGGCTCGGCCACCTGAACCGGCTTGCTCAGCGCGGGAGTTCGGCGCGGCGCAGGGAGCGTGCGCAGAGGCCGACGACGCCTCCGGCCGCGCTGAGCGCCGCGCTCGCGGCGAAGACGGGCCCGGCGCCCCAGGCGCCGATCGCCGCGCCCGCGACGGGGTAGCCGAGCGGGGCGACGCCCACGGTGAAGAACGTGACCACGGACGTGACGCGGCCCAGATAGGCGGGGTCCGTCACCGTCTGGGCCAGGGTGGCGATGACGGCGCCGCCGAGGCCGGTGAGCAGGCCCACGCAGAGCCCGGCCGCCGTCGCGGTCACGACGGAGGGGACGTAGGCGATCGCGCCGAGGGCGACCGAGCCGCCGATCACCGCCCAGGACAGGACGAGCCCGGCGTGCGGGACGCGGCCGCGGACGGCGATGAGGAGCGCGGCGCACCCGGCGCCGACGCCGAAGCCGGCGAGGATCCAGCCCTGGCCCGAGGCGCCCCAGCCGCGCTCCTCGGCGAGCAGGACGAGCCCGATGTTGGCGGGCCCGGCGAAGCCCAGCTCCGTGACCGCGGCGGTGACGACCAGCGGGGCGAGGACGCGGTGCCCGCGGATGTACCGCAGGCCGCCGAGGAGTTGCCGCCCGGCCGGCTCCGCCCGCCCCGCCGCCTCGTCCGGGGCGAGGTCACGGACGCGTACCGCGAGGAGCAGCACGAGCGACACGGCGAACAGCGCGCCCGCCGCACCGAACCCCGCCACCGGCCCGCCGGCCGCCACCGCGAGGCCGCCCAGCGGCGCCCCGGCCACCGTGGCGACGCGCTGCGCGAGCCCCCGCATGCCCTGCACGCGGCCCAGCTGGTCCGGCGAGGTGAGGCGCGGTGGCAGGGCGCCCACGCTCGGCAGGAAGAGCGCGTCGACCGCGCCGAAGACGAGGGCGAGGGCCGCCAGGAGCCAGATCCCCGGTGTGGACACCAGGAGCAGCACCGTCACCGCGAGGATCACCGCGCACCGCACGGCGTCGCTGCCGATGACGACGCGGCGCGGCCCGAAGCGGTCGGCGACGACTCCCCCGCCCAGCATGAGCGCGGCGCGCGGGACGGCCCCGACGGCGAGCACGAGGCCCGCCTGCGCGGGGCTTCCGCTGCGGGTGGCGGCCCAGGACAGCGCGAGGAAGTAGAGGCTGTCCCCGACCATCGACGTGGTGTAGGCACCGAGCCAGCGCAGGACGTTGGCGTCGCGGTGGGCGGGGCGTGCGGTGACGGGCGCCGCGGCTATGCCGGTCACAGCGACCGGAAGGGGAAGGCCTTCAAGTCCAGCAGCACGTTCTCACGGCCGTCCGTGTCCCCGGCCTCCTCGGCGGCCCTGGCCCGCTGCTCGTGCGTGCGGATCACGGCGTGCAGCTCCTCGGTGAGTGCGGTGAGCTCGGCGGGGGTGTAGCGGCCGAGGAAGTCGGAGCTGTCGGCGGCGGAGCGCCACTCGGGACTCCAGGCCGCGCGGTGGTCGAGCCAGGCGCCGAAGAGACGGGTGTGCTGCTCGTGGAGGGCGCGTGTCGTGGCGGCGAGCGCGGCCGCCTTCTCCGGAGTGTCCTCGAAGTCGTCGCTGCTGAAGGAGAGCGTTTCCTGGGCGGGGGTCCACCACCGTTCGCGCCCGTCGCCCCGCTGCGCCTGCGGTGCCTCTTCGATCAGGCCGTGCTCGGCGAGTTTGCGCAGGTGGTAGCTGACGAGGGAAACGGCCTCGTCGACGTCGTCAGCGAGCTGTGAGGCGGTGGCGGCACCGGCGACCTTCAGCGCCCCGTAGAGCTTCAGCCGCAGGGGGTGCCCGAAGGCCTTCAAGGTGCCGACGTCGGTCACGCGGCGCTTCTGCTGTCTGCCCATGACCCCACCGTAGATGCGAAAGAAAAGTTGCACAACGAATGTTGCGCAACTTTTCTTTCTTATCGGCCGGAGCTACCGGACCGGGTGCCCCGCCCCCCGCAACATCCCCTTGACCTCACCGATCCGCAGATCCCCGAAGTGGAAGACCGAAGCCGCGAGCACCGCGTCCGCCCCCGCCTCGATGGCCGGCGGGAAGTGCTCCAGGCGGCCCGCGCCGCCGGAGGCGATCACCGGCACGGTGACGTGCTTGCGGACCGCCGAGATCATCTCGATGTCGTAGCCGTCCTTCGTGCCGTCGGCGTCCATCGAGTTGAGCAGGATCTCGCCCGCGCCCAGCTCGGCCGCCCGGTGCGCCCACTCGACGGCGTCGATGCCCGCGGACTTGCGGCCGCCGTGCGTGGTGACCTCGAAACCGCCCGACGCGGTCCTGCGCGCGTCGACCGACAGGACGAGCACCTGCCGCCCGAACCGCTCCGCGATCTCGCGGATCAGGTCGGGGCGGGCGATCGCCGCCGTGTTGACGCCGACCTTGTCCGCGCCCGCGCGAAGGAGCTTGTCCACGTCCTCGGCGGTGCGCACGCCGCCGCCCACCGTGAGCGGGATGAAGACCTGCTCGGCGGTGCGGCGGACCACGTCGTACGTCGTCTCGCGGTTGCCGGACGACGCCGTGATGTCCAGGAAGGTCAGCTCGTCGGCGCCCTCCGCGTCGTACACCTTGGCCATCTCGACGGGGTCGCCCGCGTCGCGCAGGTTCTGGAAGTTGACGCCCTTGACGACGCGGCCGTTGTCCACGTCGAGGCAGGGGATCACACGTACCGCGAGCGTCATGCGGAGGCTCCTCGGTAGGCTTCCAGTTCCACTTCGACCAGGATGCGCGAGTCGACGAAGCCGGAGACGACGACCATGGTCATCACCGGGCGCACGGAGTCGAAGACCTCCTTGTGCGCGCGTCCCACCGCGTCGACGTCGCGCGCGTGCGTGATGAGGAGCCGCACGGCGGTCACGGACTCGGGGCCGAGCCCGAACTCGGCGATCGCCGCCAGCGCGTTGGCGATGGCGACCCGCGTCTGCTCGTAGGGGTCGCCCTCGCCGTACAGGATGTCGCCCTTGAAGGACGTGGTGCCGCCGACCACCACCCGGTCGCCCGCCTCGACGGCCCGCGCGAAGCCGAAGGCCTCCTCCCAGGGGCTGCCGCTCTGCACTCGTCGTACGCCACTCATCGGGACACGGCCTCCAGCGCTTCCTCCAGCGTGAACGCCTTCGCGTACAGCGCCTTGCCGACGATCGCGCCCTCGACGCCGAGCGGCACGAGTTCGGAGATGGCGCGCAGGTCGTCCAGGCTGCTGACCCCGCCGGAGGCGACGACCGGGCGGTCCGTCGCCGCGCAGACGTTGCGCAGGAGCTCCAGGTTGGGGCCCTGGAGCGTGCCGTCCTTGGCGATGTCGGTGACCACGTAGCGCGCGCAGCCCTCGCTGTTGAGGCGCTCCAGGGTTTCGTAGAGGTCGCCGCCGTCGCGGGTCCAGCCGCGGCCGCGCAGCGTCGTGCCGCGCACGTCGAGGCCGACCGCGATCTTGTCGCCGTGCTCGGCGATGACCTTGGCGACCCACTCGGGGGTCTCCAGGGCGGCCGTGCCGAGGTTGACGCGGGTGCAGCCGGTGGCGAGGGCGGCGGCCAGCGAGGCGTCGTCGCGGATGCCGCCGGACAGCTCGACCTTGATGTCCATGGCTCCCGCGACCTCGGAGATCAGCTCGCGGTTGTCGCCGGTGCCGAACGCCGCGTCGAGGTCGACCAGGTGCAGCCACTCGGCGCCCGACCGCTGCCAGGCGAGGGCGGCCTCCAGCGGGGAGCCGTAGGAGGTCTCCGAGCCGGACTCGCCGTGGACGAGGCGTACGGCCTGGCCGTCGCGGACGTCGACGGCGGGAAGGAGTTCGAGGGTGCTCACAGGGTTCCGATCCAGTTGGTGAGGAGCTGGGCGCCGGCGTCGCCGGACTTCTCGGGGTGGAACTGGGTGGCGCTCAGGGCGCCGTTCTCGACGGCCGCCACGAAGGGCTCGCCGTGCGTGGACCAGTGCACGTACGGGGCGCGCATCGCCGGGTTCGCGACTTCCAGGGTCCAGTCGTGCACGGCGTAGGAGTGCACGAAGTAGAAGCGGGCGTCGTCGTCCAGGCCCTTGAAGAGCGGTGAGCCCGCGGAGGCCTGGACGGTGTTCCAGCCCATGTGCGGGACGATCTCGGCCTTCAGCGGCTCGACCGTGCCGGGCCACTCGTCGAGGCCCTCGGTCTCCACGCCGTGCTCGATGCCGCGCGCGAAGAGGATCTGCATGCCGACGCAGATCCCCATGACCGGGCGGCCCCCGGAGAGGCGGCGTCCGACGATCCAGTCGCCGCGCGCCTCCTTGAGCCCCTGCATGCAGGCGGCGAATGCGCCGACGCCGGGCACGAGCAGGCCGTCGGCGTTCATGGCCCTGTCGTAGTCACGGGTGATCTCGACGTCGGCTCCCGCGCGCGCGAGGGCGCGCTCGGCGGAGCGGACGTTGCCGAAGCCGTAGTCGAAGACGACGACCTTCTTGGGAGAGCTCATGTCGCGTACTCCTCCCGTCAGTTCCAGTAGTCGAGCCGCAGGATGCCCGCGGCCAGGCACATCGCGGCGCCGATGGAGAGCAGCGTGATCAGGCTCTTCGGCATGCCCTGCTTGACGAAGGAGATGATGCCGCCGATCAGGAAGAGCCCGACGACGATGAGGATGGTGTTGAGGCCGTTCATGGGGTTACAGCGCGCCCTTCGTGGACGGAAGGATGCCGGCCGCGCGCGGGTCGCGCTCGGACGCGTACCGCAGGGCGCGGGCCAGCGCCTTGAACTGGCACTCCACGATGTGGTGGGCGTTGCGGCCGTACGGCACGTGGACGTGCAGGGCGATCTGGGCCTGCGCGACGAAGGACTCCAGGATGTGCCGGGTCATCGTCGTGTCGTACTCGCCGATCATCGGCGCCATCTTCTCGGGCTCGGTGTGCACGAGGTACGGGCGGCCGCTCAGGTCGACCGTCACCTGGGCGAGCGACTCGTCCAGCGGGACGGTGCAGTTGCCGAAGCGGTAGATGCCGACCTTGTCGCCGAGCGCCTGCTTGAAGGCGGCGCCCAGCGCGAGCGCGGTGTCCTCGATGGTGTGGTGCGAGTCGATGTGCAGGTCGCCCTCGGTCTTGACCGTGAGGTCGAAGAGGCCGTGGCGGCCGAGCTGGTCGAGCATGTGGTCGTAGAAGCCGACGCCGGTCGACACGTCGACCTTGCCGGTGCCGTCGAGATCGATCTCGACGAGGACCGACGTCTCCTTCGTGGTGCGTTGGACCCGTCCTACGCGGCTCATGCGTGTCGCTCCTTCTTCAGTTCGCGTACCGCATCGAGGAACGCGTCGTTTTCGGCGGGGGTTCCTGCGGAGACCCGCAGCCATCCCGGCACTCCGTTGTCCCGGACGAGGACGCCCCGGTCGAGGATCCGCCGCCACACCTCGTGGGCGGCCCCTTCGCCTTCGAACCGCCCGAACTGGACGAAGTTGGCGTCGGAGTCGGTGACCTCGTAGCCCATCGCCCGCAGCTCGGTGACGAGGCGGTCGCGCTCGGCCTTGAGCTGCTCGACGTACCCCAGGAGCGTGTCCGTGTGCTCCAGGGCGGCCAGCGCGGTGGCCTGCGTGACGGCCGAGAGGTGATACGGCAGCCGTACGAGCTGCACCGCGTCGACGACCGCCGGGGCGGCGGCGAGATAGCCGAGGCGCAGCCCGGCGGCGCCGAACGCCTTCGACATGGTGCGGGAGATCACGAGGTGCGGCCGCCCCTCGATCAGCGGGAGCAGCGAGTCGCCGTGGCTGAACTCGACGTACGCCTCGTCCACGACCACCATCGAGGGCTTCGCGGCCTGCGCCGCCTCGTACAGGGCGAGGACGGTCTCGGCGGATACGGAGTTGCCCGTGGGGTTGTTGGGGGTCGTGATGAAGACGACGTCCGGCTGGTTGTCGGCGATGGCCTTCGTGGCCGCCTCGACGTCGATCGTGAAGTCGTCGTGGCGCGGGCCGGAGATCCAGCCGGTGCCGGTGCCGCGCGCGATGAGGCCGTGCATCGAGTACGAGGGCTCGAAGCCGATGGCCGTGCGGCCGGGTCCGCCGAAGGTCTGGAGGAGCTGCTGGATGACTTCGTTCGAGCCGTTGGCCGCCCAGACGTTGGCGAGGGTGACCTCGTGCCCGCCGGTGCGGGTGAGGTAGCGCGCCAGCTCGGTGCGGAGCTCGACCGCGTCCCGGTCGGGGTAGCGGTTGAGGTCGCGGGCGGCCTCGCGGACCCGCTCGGCGATGCGCTCGACGAGCGGCTCGGGGAGCGGGTACGGGTTCTCGTTGGTGTTCAGGCGCACGGGCACGTCGAGCTGGGGTGCGCCGTAGGGGGACTTGCCGCGCAGCTCGGCGCGGACGGGGAGTTCGTCGATGCGTACGTCGCTCACTGGCCCGGCACCTTCCAGCCGAACCTCACCTTGATCGCCGCGCCGTGCGCCGGCAGGTCCTCGGCCTCGGCGAGCGTCACCACGTGGTGGGCGACGTCCGCGAGGGCCTCGCGGGTGTAGTCCACGATGTGGATGCCGCGCAGGAACGACTGGACGCTGAGGCCCGAGGAGTGGCAGGCGCAGCCGCCGGTGGGCAGGACGTGGTTGGAGCCCGCGCAGTAGTCGCCGAGGGAGACCGGCGCCCAGGGGCCGACGAAGATCGCGCCCGCGTTCTTGACGCGCCCGGCGACGGCGGCGGCGTCGGCGGTCTGGATCTCCAGGTGCTCCGCGCCGTACGCGTCGACGACCCGCAGGCCCTCCTCCAGGCCGTCGACCAGGACGATCGCGGACTGGCGGCCGCTCAGCGCGGGGACGATCCGGTCCTCGACGTGCTTGGTGGCGGCGACCTGCGGCGCCAGCTCCTTCTCGACCGCGTCCGCGAGCGCCACGGAGTCCGTGACGAGGACGGCGGCCGCGAGCGGGTCGTGCTCGGCCTGGCTGATCAGGTCGGACGCGACGTGCGCCGGGTCGGCGGTGTCGTCGGCGAGGACCGCGATCTCGGTCGGGCCCGCCTCCGTGTCGATGCCGATGCGGCCGGTGAAGTAGCGCTTGGCGGCCGCGACCCAGATGTTGCCGGGACCCGTGACCATGTTGGCGGCGACGCAGCTCTCGGTGCCGTACGCGAACATGGCGACGGCCTGGGCGCCGCCGACCGCGTACACCTCGTCGATGCCGAGGAGGGCGCAGGCGGCGAGGATCGTCGGGTGCGGCAGGCCGCCGAAGTCGGCCTGCGGCGGGGACGCGAGCGCCATGGACTCGACGCCGGCCTCCTGCGCCGGCACGGCGTTCATGATCACGGAGGACGGGTAGACGGACCGGCCGCCCGGGGCGTAGAGCCCGACGCGCTCGACGGGCACCCACTTCTCGGTGACCTGGCCGCCGGGCACGACCTGGACGGTGTGCGGGGCGCGGCGCTGCTCGCGGTGGACGGCGCGGGCGCGGCGGATGGACTCCTCCAGGGCCTCGCGCACGGCCGGGTCGAGGCCGGCCAGGGCCTCGGTGAGCGCGGCGGCGGGCACGCGGACCTGGTCCAGGCGCACCCCGTCGAACTTCTCCGCGAACTCGATCAGCGCCGCGTCGCCACGATGATGCACGTCCTCGCAGATGGGCCGCACCTTGTCCAGGGCAGCCGCGACGTCGAAGTCGGCACGGGGCAGCAGGGCGCGCAGGGCGGCCCCCGACGGAAAGTCCGTGAGGGTGTCGCCGCGCAGATCGATTCGAGAGATCACATGGCCAATTCTCTCAGACCTTCTTTCGACGTCGGTCGCCCGTATCACTGGCTGATATGAGCCACGGAAGACCGTGTTCACCCCTGGCGTTCAGCCGGTCACAGAGCGGGCATGAAACGGGTGTACGAGCCAGACGCGCACCGCGGGACGGAGGGCGGAAGCAGTGGTCGACGACGCCGCTACCGGCGACCCGCCGGACGGGCTGACCGCCGCGGAGATCGGCATGTGGCAGGCCTTCAGGAACGGCAGCGTCTACGACCTCCGATCGGGTGACCCGGCCGCCGACGATCCGCACGGCGGGCACCCCTGGGGCCCCGAGCGCAGCGTGCGGGCGCGCATCGTGTGCTGGCTGCTCCTCGACGGGCCGCCCGCGCTGGCGGGCCGGGTGTCGTCGCTGAAGCTGGCGGGCGTGCAGATCACCGACCCGCTCGACCTCGCGGGCGGCACGGTCGTCCCGTACACCGAGATGAAGCACTGCCGCTTCGAGAAGGAGGTCCTGCTCCCCGAGGCCCGCTTCGCGACACTGCGGCTCGTCGACTGCTCCATCCCCCGCATCGAGGCCGCCAGGCTGCACACCGAGGGCGATCTGCATCTGCCGCGCTGCCGCGTGCACAACGGCATCCGCCTCACGGACGCGCACATCGGCACCGACCTGCTGCTCAACCAGGCGGTGGTCTACCGCGACCGGCGCGGCCAGTCCATCACCGGCGACGGCCTCACCGTCGGGCAGGACCTCCAGGCCGAGATGATGGAGTCGCACGGCCAGCTGAGCCTGCGCGGCGCGAAGATCGGCGTCTCACTCAGCCTGCGCGGCAGCAGACTGATCAACCAGTACGGCAGGCAGGCCCTCAACGCCCCGCAGATGACCGTCGAGCGCACCCTGTACCTGACCCCGGCGGCCGTCGGCAATCCGCCGCAGACCAGCGGCACCACCCCGGCCCGCGGCACGCGCGTGCAGCACTTCGAGTGCGTGGGCGGCATCCGGCTCGACGACGGCCGCTTCGGCGACGCCATCGACTTCGCGCACGCCCGCTTCACGCTCCGGCAGGACCAGGAGCTCTCCCTGCGCCGCGTCCAGACGCCCGAGCTCCGCTTCCTCGGCGAGGCGCCGCGGCGCGGCAAGGTCGTGCTCTCCGGCGCCAGGATCGTCAACCTCATCGACAGGGCGAGCAGCTGGCCCGGGCCCGGCGGCCTCCAGATGGGCGGTTTCAGTTACGAGAACCTCGTGCCGCAGGGCAGCTTCCCGCTCGCCCGGCGCCTCGACTGGGTGCTGGCGGCGACGGCCGAGTACAACCCGGAGCCGTACGAGAAGCTCGCCGCCGTCCTGCGCAACGGCGGCGAGGACGCCGACGCCCGCGAGGTCCTCCTCGCCAAGCAGCGGCGGCGCCGCGAGACCCTGCCGCTGGCCGCGAAGCTCTGGGGGTACGCGCAGGACTGGACCGTCGCCTACGGCTACCGGCCGGGCCGGGCCGCGGTCTGGATGGCCGTGCTGTGGGCGGTCAGCGCCGTGGCGTTCTCGCGCGCCGACCATCCGGCGATCAAGCCGGGCGAGCACCCGAACTGGAACCCCGCCCTCTTCGCCCTCGACCTGCTGCTGCCCGTCATCAACCTCGGGCAGGACAGCTACTGGCAGCTGCGCGGCGGCTGGCAGTGGTTCTCGACCGCGCTGATCCTGCTCGGCTGGGTCCTCGCCACCACGGTCGCGGCGGGCGCGACCCGGCTCCTGCGCCGCAACTGACCTCCGGTGGCCGGCGGCTGAACCGTTATGCGCGGCCGGGCAACCATCGCCCTCCCCCGGCCGTCATCCCTGCGACCAACAAACGAGAAACCACGACGGTGACCGGCGAGCCCGCGCGAGCGGCGCCGGTTGAGGCGCAAAGGAGGGCACGGGTGCTGCGTGCCTTCATCCGTACCGCCCGCATGCTCCGGTACACCCCGCGGCTCGCCGCCGGGCTGCCGCCGGACGACGAGGTACTTCTCGACGTGCCCGACGAGCGGCTCGCCCCCGCCCTGGTCGCCGCCGGGCGCGGCGACTACGGACCGGCCGCGAAGGTCCTCGCCACCACGCGCGAGGCCGCCGAGTGGGAGAACCGCGACCGCTACACCACGCGGCTCGCCGCCTTCGCCCGCTCCCGCCCCGAGTGGTTCGACGACTGGCTGGGTGCCTCCCCGCACGACCCGGACGCCCTGCTCGTCAAGGCCGAGCTCGCGGTCGTCCGCGGCTGGGAGTCACCGGCCCGCGCCGAGCTCCTGCGCGACTGCGGCCCGCTGCTCACCGCCGCCGCCGAGGCCGACCCGCGCGACCCGGTGCCCTGGCGGATCGCCCTGGACCACGCCCGCGGCACGCACGCCCCGCACACCGTCTTCGAGCGGCTGTGGGAGGAGGCGGTGCGCCGCTCCTCGTACCACTACGGCTGCCACGCCTCGGCCCTCCAGTACCTCTCCGCCGCCTGGTACGGCTCGCACCGCGAGTGCTTCGACTTCGCCGAGCGCGCCGCGGCCGACGCGCTGCCCGGCTCGCTGATACAGGTCCTCCCGGCGCGGGCCGCCTTCGCCTACCTGACCAGCCCTTCGGGGAACCTGCCGCGGCAGCGCCTCGACGCGGCCGCCGACCTCGCGATCGCGCTCTCGTACGAGTACGAGGCCGGGGACCCGTGGCCGGCCGAGGTCCGCAACCTCCTCACGTACGTCCTGGTCCGCCTGGAGCGCTGGAACGACGCGCTGGAGCAGCTGCGCCTGATCGGCCCGTACGCGACGTCGTTCCCCTGGGACCGGCTGGCCGACGACCCGCTCGGCCAGTTCCTGGAGCTGCGGGACGGCGTACGCATCGAAGTGGCGTCGATGACGCCGCTGCGCGCTCCGCGCGAACGCGACCCCTCCGGCGAGCATTAGGCTTGCCGGTCGTGACCACCCGGCTTCCGCTCTTTCCGCTCAACTCGGTGCTGTTCCCCGGCCTCGTCGTGCCGCTGAACGTCTTCGAGGAGCGATATCGCGCCATGATGCGCGAGCTGCTCAAGACCCCCGAGGAGGAGCAGCGTCTGTTCGCCGTCGTCGCGATCCGCGACGGCCTGGAGGTGGCGCCGAGCGCGCCCGGCCTCCCCGACCCGACGGCGCTGCCCGAGCACGGCCCGGCCGCGGGCTTCGGCGGCGATCCGCTCAAGGCGTTCCACGCCGTGGGCTGCGTCGCGAGCGCGGCGACGATCAGGGAGCGCGACGACGGCGGCTACGAGGTCCTCGCCACCGGCACGACCCGCGTGCGCGTCCACTCCGTCGACGCCTCGGGAGCCTTCCTCACCGCCGAGGTCGAGGAGCTGCCCGAGGAGCAGGGGGACGGCGCGGGTGCCCTGGCCGAGGGCGTCCTGCGGGCCTTCCGCTCGTATCAGAAGCGGCTGGCCGGGGCGCGCGAGGGATCCCTGTCGACGGGGGCCGAGCTGCCCGACGACCCGTCCGTCGTGTCGTACCTGGTCGCCGCGGCGGCCGTCCTGGACACCCCGACGAAGCAGCGGCTCCTGGAGGCGCCGGACACCGCGTCGCGGCTGCGGGACGAGCTGAAAACGCTTCGCTCCGAGACCGCGATCATCCGTAATCTGCCGTCGCTGCCCGCGACGGACCTGACGCGCGGGACGACCAGCCTCAACTGAGCCACGGAAGGCACGGACACCTTGGCGAAGAAGCAGAAGAAGCAGCAGTCGGCGGGGACCCCGGCGACGGTGGCCCTCACCGCGGCGGGCGCGGAGTTCACCGTCCACGCCTACGACCACGACCCGTCCCACCCCTCGTACGGCGAGGAGGCCGCCGAGGCCATGGGCGTCTCCCCGGACCGGGTCTTCAAGACGCTGGTCGCCGAGGTCGACGGGGAGCTCACCGTGGCCGTCGTGCCCGTCGCGGGCTCCCTCGACCTGAAGGCCCTGGCCGCCGCCGTCTCCGGCAAGCGCGCGGTGATGGCCGATCCGGCGGCCGCCGAGCGCACCACGGGCTATGTGCGGGGCGGGATCTCCCCGCTCGGCCAGCGCAAGAAGCTGCGCACGGTCCTGGACGACTCGGCGTCGGCGCACGCCACCGTCTGCGTCTCGGCGGGCCGCCGCGGCCTGGAGGTGGAGCTGGCGCCGGGCGACCTGGCGGAGCTCACCGGCGCGGTCCTCGCGCCCATCGGCCGGGCGTGAGAGGGACGACGTGAAAACGCCCTCGACACGTGTCCCGTGCGGGACTAGTACCGAGGGCATGTCGAAGAAGACGCGCATGCGGAAGTGGCGGGCGAAGAAGCGCAAGGCCAACCACGGGAAGCGGCCCGCTTAGCGGACGCGGGCGCCGGGACCGGCACAGGCCCTAGGAGCCCGCGCGCAGGCCCTCGGGGTAGTCGTCGTCCCGTGGGCCCTGGTAGGACACCGGCGCGGGGTACGGCTCCGGGTCGCGCGGTCCGAAGAGCCCGGTGAGGCCGAGGTGCACGGCGAGCGCGGCCACCGGCCAGGCGAGGAGCGTGCCCTTGGCCTTCAGTTCCAGCGGCGCGTCGAAGACGACGCCCTTGCCGACGGACTTGGCGTGCGCCACGACGTCCTGCTCCGGGCCGAGCCAGACGCCGGCCTTCCACGCGATCAGCGCCCCGAGGAGGCTGCCGAGCGCGAGCCCCACGACCAGCGGGATCCCGCCGCGTTTGCGGAGCAGGAAGACGACGGCACCGCTGACGAGGCCGAAGCCGAGCGCAAGCAGCGTAAACGTTCCGTCTACGCCCATCGCCTGCTCGCCCTCGGTGTCCTTGAGGTACACCGCCTTGCCGTCCGAGACGAGCGGCACCCGCGGCGCGAGCCACGCCCACAGCAGCGCGAGCAGGACTCCGCCGACGGCCACCACGACCATGGTCACCACGGCCGGCAGCACTTCGTCCTTCAGCCCGGCACCGGCTTCCCCGGCGCCGTGCGCGGACGTCGCTCCCGACGGCTGCGCGGCTGTCTGCCAGGGCTCGTGCGGGGTGCGGTCGTGCGGCGGTTGGGAGGGTGTCTGCGGTGCGGTCACCCCCACATCGTGCCAGCACTCCCTGTGCGGCGCGTCACCGGACGGCTGCCCGGCGGAAAGCCCACGTCGCCACGGCCAGGGAGACCACGCCGACGCCCGCGCAGACCGCGAGGTCCAGCGCCACGACGGCCCAGTCCGGATCCGGTCCGAACGTACGGGCGAAGGCCTCCACGCCGTACGTCGAGGGCAGCAGGTCGCGCGCGTATTGCAGCAGCGTCGGCATGCGGTCGGCCGGGAGCACGCCGAGCAGCAGCGCCGCCGACATGCCCATCTGACCGAGGAGCGTGGCCAGTTCGGGCCGTGGCGCGAGCAGGCCGAGGGCCGCGCCGAGCCCGGCCAGCGCGGCACCGGCCAGCGGGATCACCGCGAGGAGCACCCACAGGTGGGTGAACGGCAGCCCGAAGAGGCCGCACCCGACGAGCGCCGTGACGAAGGTGCCGGGCACCGTGAAGGAGGCGTACGCCGCCGCGGCCCCCAGGACCACGGCCGCGGGCGGCACGGGCAGCGTCGCGTAGTGGTCGAGCCCCCCGTCGGAGCGGAGCTGCCCGAAGTACTGCGCGAGCAGGTTGAGCGCGACGAACGCGACGACGAGGACGGAGGAACCGGCGACGACGGCCCGCGCCTCACCGCCCCCGTCGACGACGCCGCGCATCAGGATCATGATGCCGACGGACTGGAAGGTCGCCACGAACAGCAGCGGTATGCGGGCGACCCTGGCCCGGGACAGCTGGGCGCGGTAGACGGCGCAGAGCGCCGGGAACAGCCGCGCCGGCGGCCCGAGGGGCGCGGGGCCTCCGGCCTCCCGCTCCGCACGGCCGCCGTCGGCCCGCACGGCGGCTTCCAAGGGAACCGCACTCACCGGACAACCCCTCCGTCTTCGTTCCTGCCAGGAGTCACGCCTTGATCAGCCCCTTCCCGCTGCCGCCCAGCGCGAGATAGACATCCTCCAGGCTCGGCGTGGCCAGCGTGAAGTCGTCGAGTGCGGCGAACGCGGCGCCGCCGGTCACCGCGGCGACGGCGGCCCGCGCCGCGTCGGGTGCGAGGCGCAGGGTCCAGCGCCGCCCCGACTCGACGGCGAGGGAGCGCAGCGCGGCCACCTCGGGGACGCCGAGCGGCGCCCGCTCCCGCCACACCAGCTCCACCCGGACCTCGTCGGCGACCTTCTCCTTGAGGCCGGCCGGGCTGTCGCAGGCGATGACCTTGCCCCGGTCGAGGACGGCGACCCGGTCGAGGACGGTCTCGGCCTCGATCACGTTGTGGGTGACGAGCACGACCGTCGTCCCGCGCTCGGCGCGCCGCGAGTCGATCGCCGCCCAGACGGCGCGCCGCGCGACGGGGTCCATCCCGGTGGTCGGCTCGTCGAGGACGAGCAGCGGCCGCTCCCCCACCAGCGCGGTGGCGAAGCAGGCGAGCCTGCGCTGCCCGCCGGAGAGCTTCTTCAGCGGCCGTGAGGCCAGCGCGGTGAGTCCGAGCTCTTCGAGGACCGCGTCCCGCTCGGCGCGGGCCCGCGGCACGTCGAGGCCGCGCAGCCGTCCGGTCGTCTCGACGGCGAGCGACACGGTCAGCTCGTCGAGGGCGGTGGACTCCTGGCCCAGGTAGGCGAGGATGCGCGCGGCCCGCTCGGGGTGGCGCACGATGTCGTGGCCGAGGATCTCGACGCTGCCGCTGTCGGGCCGCATCAGGCCGGTCAGCTGGCGTACGAGGGTGGACTTGCCGGCGCCGTTGGGGCCGAGCAGGCCGAAGATCTCGCCGCGGCCGACCGTCAGGCCGATGCCGTCGGTGGCGCGGACCTCGGGGGTCGCGGGCCTGCCGCGTCGGGCGCGGGCGGCGGGATAGGTCTTCACCAGGTCGCGCACCGCGCAGACGGCGTCGTTGCCGTGTTCCTGACGGAGTCCCTGTCGGACTGCCGGTGCCGGGCGCGTACTCACGAAGGACGAGCCTACGGGGTCCGCGGGCGCGGGCGACGCCCGGGGCGGTCCGTACGGCCCGTGTCAGCCACCGGCGCGGTCCCCCGCGGGCGCGTGCTCGGCGGCCG
This sequence comes from Streptomyces sp. NPDC030245, assembly GCF_055572995.1. NCBI lineage: Bacteria > Bacillati > Actinomycetota > Actinomycetes > Kitasatosporales > Streptomycetaceae > Streptomyces > Streptomyces sp. NPDC030245. The sequence goes on from NZ_JBVICF010000006.1 coordinate 346,261, forward strand.
TCCGCACGTCGACCTCACGCCAGAAGCCCGCCCGGATCGCGTACCGGTCGTGCTCGTCGATCTGGTCGTCCTTGTGGGCGAGGAGGCCGAACCGCGCCGCGTAGCGCAGGAGCTCGCCGTCGATGCGGTGCGGGATGCGGGGGTACATCGTCGACAGTTTCTGAAGGTTGTGCTGTTCCGGGAGGCGCGCCATCCAGCGCCGGGCGAACACCTGTCCTACCTCGTAGGGGTCGCCGCCGACGGTGGTGATGTCCTCCTCGCGGTCGGCCCAGCGCTGCTCGGCCGTGGTCAGCTGGGCGAGGGTGGGCAGGGCGGCGGCCTCGGCGCTCTCGGCCGCGCCGCCGGGCCGCTCGACCCAGCCCTTGTCGGAGGACCAGCGCAGCGTCGCGTTCGTGGGCTGCTGGGCGGGCTGGGTGCCGGGGCCGCGCAGGGCTGCGAGGTCCTTGGGCGTGGGGACGCCCTTGCCCGCGGGGACGCGGTGCTCGTCGGCCTGCCGGCCGTTCGCGGCGGGTTCGGTGTGCCGGGCTGGGGTCTCCTCCTCGGCGCGCTGCGCGGCGGCGGCGAGCGCGGACTCCGGGAGGGGTGCGGAGAGGATCGCGGCGATCTCGGGGCGGGGCGCGGGCGGCGGCGCGCAGATGCCGGTGAGCTCCTTGGGGCGTACGGCCTTGGTGATCCAGGCCCGGTCGAGCACGCGCCGCTCGTCGGCCTCGGCGACCAGGTCCTCTGACTGGTTGTAGTCGCCGTCGGCGGCCTGGACGGCCCACAGGTGGACGGCGACGCCGTGCTCCTTGGCGGCCATCATGCCGGGCAGCAGGTCGCCGTCGCCGGTGACGAGCACCACGTCGGAGCAGGCGCGGTTGCGGGCCAGCTCGGTCAGCTCGGCGTGCATCGCGGCGTCGACGCCCTTCTGGGCCCACCGTCCGTCGCTGCGGGTCAGGGCGCCGAGCCGGACCGTCACGCGGGGCATGACGCGCAGCCGCCGGTGCTCGGGCTGCGGGACCCGGTCGGGGGCGCCGTCGAACCAGTAGATGCGCAGCAGGGGGCGCTCGGTGTCCGCCTCCGCGCGCTCGCGAAGCCCCTGGATCAGGGCGGTGTGATCGACGGTGATCCGGGACCTGGAGGGCTCGCCCGCGAGGAGACTCGCGGCGGCACCCAGCAGATACCCGGCGTCCACCAGGACGATGCAGCGATCCACGCGGTCCACCCTCTTTCCCTGCCCGGAGGTCTCTGGACGTTCCCTCGAAGTCCCACGAAGACACCCTGTAAGGACAACGAATCAGGGGTGCGGGTCCGCGGCGGGTTTCCCTTCGAGTCTGCCCGACCCGGCGGAGGTTAACGGCCGGAACTCGATCTTCGGCGTGGCGCATCCGCGGATCGCCCGCCCACAGCCCTCGTCCCGCCCGCCCACAGCCCTTATTACGCACGGTAATTCTCTGAAATGCGCGCTTTGTCGACATATGTGAATCTGAACGCGTCATGGCCCCCGGATCCCCTTCAGGAGGAAGATCACCATGGCCAAGAACAAGAACCGCAAGCAGGGCGGCGAACAGAACCGCGCCTCGCAGGCCGAGCAGGCGCAGGAGCAGGCCAGGTCGGCCGCCACCGATGCCCAGTCGGCGATGCAGTCGCAGGCCCAGGGCAGCCCTGCTGATGTTGCCCGTAAGCACCAGCGCCGCTTCGGCCACAACTGACACACATCCAGGCACACATGAGGGGCGCACCCGGAAGCGGGTGCGCCCCTCATGACGTGGTGAGTGGGACCGTCCGGCGGCTCAGCCCGCCAGGCAGGACGGGCCGAGCAGCACCTTCAGGTCACCGAAGAGCGCCGGGTCCGGCTTGACGCGGTGCCGGTCGAGCCGGAGCACGGTGGTCTTCTGCGCCCCCTGGAGCTTGATCCGCACCTCGCTGTTGCCCCGGTGGTGGCTGAGGACCTCGCCGAGGCGGTGGACCATGGGCGGGCTGACCTTGACGGTCGGGATGGTGATGATCACGGGCGCGTTGGTCCCCGCGTTCGACAGGTCGGGGACCTGGAGCTCCATCGCGACGAGCCGCGGCACGTCCTCGCGCTTGTCGAGGCGGCCCTTGACGAAGACCACCGCGTCCTCGACGAGTTGCGTCGACACCAGCTGGTACGTCGCGGGGAAGAACATGCACTCGATGGAGCCCGCGAGGTCCTCGACGGTGGCGATCGCCCAGGCGTTGCCCTGCTTGGTCATCTTGCGCTGGAGGCCCGAGATGATGCCGCCGATGGTGACGACCGACCCGTCGGAGAAGTCACCGCCGGTGAGCTGTCCGATGCCCGCGTCCGCCTTGTCGGAGAGCACGTGCTCCAGGCCGAAGAGCGGATGGTCGGAGACGTACAGGCCGAGCATCTCGCGCTCCTGGGCGAGGAGGTAGGTCTTCTCCCACTCCTCCTCGGAGAACTCCACGTCGAGCCCGAAGCCCGGCTCGTCCCCGCCCGACTCGTCGCCCATGCCTCCGAAGAGGTCGAACTGACCCTCGGCCTCCTTGCGCTTCACCGCGACCACGTTGTCGATCATCGGCTCGTACTGCGCGGTGAGGCCCTTGCGGGTGTGGCCCATGGTGTCGAAGGCGCCCGCCTTGATGAGCGATTCGGTGGTGCGCTTGTTGCAGGCGGCGGCCTCGACCTTGTCCAGGTAGTCCGGGAAGGAGGTGAACTTCCCCTTCGCCTTGCGCGAGCGGATGATCGACTCCACCACGTTCGTACCGACGTTGCGGACGGCCTCCAGGCCGAAGAGGATCACGTCGTCGCCCTGGGCGGCGAAGTTGTGCTCGGACTCGTTCACGTTCGGCGGGAGGACCTTGATGCCCATGCGGCGGCACTCGTTCAGATAGACGGCCGACTTGTCCTTGTCGTCCTTCACCGAGGTGAGGAGCGCCGCCATGTACTCGGCCGGGTGGTTCGCCTTCAGGTAGGCGGTCCAGTAGGTGACCAGGCCGTACGCGGAGGAGTGCGCCTTGTTGAACGCGTAGCCGGCGAAGGGGACCAGGACGTCCCACAGGGCCTGGATGGCCTCGTCGCTGTAGCCGTTCTTCCGGGCGCCCGCCTGGAAGAGGACGAAGTTCTTCTCCAGCTCCTCGGGCTTCTTCTTGCCCATCACGCGGCGCAGGATGTCGGCTTCGCCGAGGCTGTAGCCCGCGACGATCTGGGCGGCCTTCTGCACCTGCTCCTGGTACACGATGAGGCCGTAGGTGAGGCCCAGCGTCTCCTTCAGGGGCTCTTCGAGCTCCGGGTGGATCGGCGTGATCTCCTGGCGGCCGTTCTTGCGCTCGGCGTAGTTCGTGTGCGAGTTCATGCCCATCGGGCCCGGCCGGTACAGGGCCGAGACGGCGGAGATGTCCTCGAAGTTGTCGGGCTGCATCTGGCGAAGCAGCGAGCGCATCGGGCCGCCGTCGAACTGGAAGACACCGAGCGTGTCACCGCGGCAGAGCAGTTCGAAGGTCTTCGGGTCGTCGAGCGGGAGGGAGAGCATCTCCAGGTCGATGCCCTTGTTGGCCCGCACCATCTTGACGGCGTCGTCCATGATGGTGAGGTTGCGCAGGCCCAGGAAGTCCATCTTGAGCAGGCCGAGCGACTCGCACTGGGGGTAGTCCCACTGCGTGATGGTCACGCCGTCGGTGTGCCGGGTCCAGAGCGGGGCGTGGTCGACGATCGGCTCGCTGGACATGATCACGCCGGCCGCGTGCACACCCATCTGCCGGACCAGGCCCTCGACGCCCTTGGCGGTGTCGATGACCTTCTTCACGTCCGGTTCGTTCTCGTACATCCCCCGGATCTCGCCCGCCTCGCTGTAGCGCGGGTGCGAGGGGTTGGTGATGCCGTCGAGGTCGATGCCCTTGCCGAGGACGTCGGCGGGCATGGCCTTGGTGAGGCGGTCGCCCATCGCGTACGGATATCCGAGCACGCGCGCGGAGTCCTTGATGGCGTTCTTCGCCTTGATCTTTCCGTACGTGCCGATCATGGCGACCTTGTCGGCGCCGTACTTCTCCGTCACGTACCTGATCACCTCGACGCGCCGACGCTCGTCGAAGTCGATGTCGACATCGGGCATGGAGACGCGCTCGGGGTTGAGGAACCGCTCGAAGATCAGGCCGTGGGTGATCGGGTCGAGGTCGGTGATGCCCATGGCGTACGCGACGATCGAGCCGGCCGCGGAGCCTCGGCCGGGGCCGACCGCGATGCCGTTGTTCTTGGCCCACATGATGAAGTCGGCGACCACGAGGAAGTACCCGGGGAACCCCATCTGGATGATGATGTCCATCTCGTACTCGGCCTGCTTCTGCCGGTCCTCGGGGACACCTCCCGGATAACGGCGCTCCATGCCGCGGCGGACCTCCTCCTGGAACCAGGTGACCTCGGTGAAGCCCTCCGGGATGTCGAACTTCGGCATCAGGTCGCGCTTCTCGAACATCCCCGTGGTGTCGATCTGCTCGGCGACCAGGAGTGTGTTGCGGCAGCCCTCCTGCCAGGCGTCGGACGAGTCGATGGCGTACATCTCGTCGGTCGACTTCAGGTAGTAACCGGTGCCGTCGAAGCGGAAGCGGTCCGGGTCCGAGAGGTTCTTGCCGGTCTGGATGCAGAGAAGGGCGTCGTGGGCGGTCGACTCGTGCGCGTACGTGTAGTGCGAGTCGTTCGTCACCAGGGGCGGGATGCCGAGCTTCTTGCCGATCTCCAGGAGGCCGTCGCGGACCCGGCGCTCGATCTCGATGCCGTGGTCCATCAGCTCCAGGAAGTACCGGTCCTTGCCGAAGATCTCCTGGTACTCGGCCGCCGACTTCAGCGCCTCGTCGAACTGGCCGAGGCGCAGCCTCGTCTGGAGCTCACCCGACGGGCACCCGGTGGAGGCGATCAGGCCCTCGGACCACTGAGAGATCGTCTCCTTGTCCATGCGCGGCCACTTCTGGAGCCAGCCTTCCGCATAGGCGTCCGAGGAGAGCCGGAAGAGGTTGTGCAGACCGGTCTTGTTCGCCGCCCAGATCGTTTTGTGCGTGTAACCACCCGAACCGGACACGTCGTCGCGCTTCTGGTGCGGCTGGCCCCACTGGATCTTCCGCTTGTTCCTGCGGGACTCCGGCGCCACGTACGCCTCGATGCCGATGATCGGTGTGACGCCCGCCTTCTGCGCCGAGTGGAAGAAGTCGTACGCCCCGTGCAGGTTGCCGTGGTCGGACATCGCGATATGGGTCATGCCCATCTCGTTGCACGCGTTGAACATGTCCTTCAGCCGCGCGGCACCGTCGAGCAGCGAGTACTGAGTGTGCACGTGCAGGTGCGTGAAGGGCGGCTTTGTCACGACGGGAGGCCTCCGGAGAACGCTGGGGAACAGGCTGCGGACAGTCTGGGGGGTCAGCGTGGAAGTCTAATCCGGGGCGCTGACAGTCGGCGGGCACTCGGGAGTACGGTCGAGCGTTGGAAGGGGCGGGCCATCCGTCCCACGTCACGCATCACCCTGTACCAGGAGGCACCCAGCGATGTCGGTCCCGCAGCCCACTGCTGAGCAGCGCGGCGAGCAGATCCTCGCCGTCTTCGACACCGCGTTCGGCGAGCTGCTCGCCGCGGACCCCGCCGCGTTCCGGGTGAAGTTCCGGAAGATGGCCTCCTCCGCCTTCGCGTTCTACCGCGGCACGGCCTGCCTGTTCTACGCCGACCTGGAGCGCGAGCAGCACGGCGGGCCCTATCTGGACGACCGCACCGGCCGGGTCTGGATCCACGGCGACCTGCACGCGGAGAACTTCGGCACGTACATGGACTCCCAGGGCCGCCTGATCTTCAACGTGAACGACTTCGACGAGGCCTACGTCGGCCCCTTCACCTGGGACCTCAAGCGCTTCGCCGCCTCCGTGGCCCTCATCGGGTACACCAAGGCGCTCGCCGACGGGCAGATCACCGACCTCGTCCGGACCTACGCCGCGGCGTACCGCGAGCGCATCCACGACCTCGCCACGGGCGCCAAGAGCGACGAGGTGCCGCCCTTCACGCTGGACACCGCCCAGGGCGCCCTCCTGGACGCGCTGCGCGACGCCCGCTCCCTGACCCGCTTCGGGCTGCTCGACTCCATGACGGAGATCCGCGACTTCGAGCGCCGCTTCGCGCCGGGCGGCGGCTCCATCGAGCTCGACGCGGCCACGCGCTACAAGGTCCTCGCCGCCTTCGACGGCTATCTGGAGACCCTCCCGGAGTCCTCCCTCACCCGCCCCGACTCGTACCGCGTGAAGGACGTCGTCGGCCGCCGCGGCATCGGCATAGGCTCCGCGGGACTGCCCTCGTACAACATCCTCCTTGAGGGCAACAGCGACGCCCTGGAGAACGACGTCGTGATCTACCTCAAGCAGGCCCAGACCCCCGCGGTCTCCCGCCACGTCACGGACCCGGCGGTCCGTGACTACTTCCAGCACGAGGGGCACCGCACGGTCATCTCGCAGCGCGCCCTCCAGGCGCACGCCGACCCGTGGCTGGGCTGGACCGAGCTGGACGGCGCAGGACAGCTCGTCGCCGAGGTCTCGCCGTACGCCGTGGACCTGGACTGGTCGGACATCGACGACCTGGAGGAGATCTCCGCGGTCGTCGCCGACCTGGGCCGCGCCACGGCCACGATGCATGCCGCGGCGGACGACGAGAGCGGGCACTCGGACCTGGTGCCGTTCTCCACGGAGCGCGCCATCGACGCCGCCATCGCCGCCGACGAGGACGGCTTCGCGGACCTGCTCGTGGACTTCGCCCACAGCTACGGCGCACGCGCGCGTGCGGACCACCAGATCTTCGTCGACCTGTTCCGCAACGGCCGCATCCCGGGGCTGTAGGCGCCCGGCCCGCAGGCGCCCGAGGGCGGGGGCTCATAGGCACCCTTTATGGGCCTCCCACAGGAACACATGACACACTCCTCCGCGATGGACATATCCGGGACCCAGCTCAGAGCCGTGCGCGCGGCGCTGTTCACGGCACTCGTCGTGACGCTCTCCGCCGCGTCGCACGTGCTGCTGTCCCGTGTCCCCCTGCCGCTGACCACCGTCGCGGCGATCGCCGCCCCCGTCTTCCTCATCGCGTACGCGATGGCGGGGCGCGAGCGGGGATACGGGCGGATCGCGACCCTGCTGATCCCTCTCGAACTGGCCGCCGACACGGTGTTCACCGCGGGCCAGCACGTCTGTTACGGCGAGGCCGGCGGTCCCGTCGCGGGCCCGCTGCGCTCCGTCGGCTTCGACGTGCTGTGCGGCGGGGCGCCCGTGGGGTCACCGCTGGCCCGCATGACCGCCGAGGGGCACGGGCCCGCCGTGCTCCTCGCCGACGTGGACCCGGCCGCCGCCTGGCTGCTGCTCGGGGCGCACGTCGGCGTGGGCCTCCTCGCGGCCGCCTGGCTGCGGCGCGGCGAGCGGGCCCTGGCCCAGCTGCTTCGCGCGGTCGCCGCCGCGACCTTCCGGCCCCTGCTGATCGCGGTCGCCGCGGTCGCCACCTCCCGCCTGCCCGTCCGCCGTGCCGCGCGCCCCGCGCGCCGGGTGCGGGCGGCGCGCACGCGGCTGCTCGTGCACTTCGTGGGGCGGCGTGGACCGCCGTGCTCGGCCGTCCTCGCCTGAGCACAGCACCCCCACGCAGTTCACCCACACGGAGAAAAAGATCATGAGCAAGCGCAACAGCCAGGCCGCCAAGTCCGCCGCCCGCGAGCGGATCCGCCTTCAGCAGGAAGCCGAGCGCAAGCGGGAGAAGCGGAAGCGGGCCGTCATCGTCGGCGTCTCGATCGTCGGCGTCCTCGCGCTCGCGGGCGGCGTCGGCTACGCCGTCATGCAGTCCAACAAGCCCGGTCACTGGGAAGAGGCCAAGGACAAGAAGGTCGTCAAGCCCGCGAACACCTCGGGCGAGGACGGCACCACGGTCACGATCGGCAAGTCCGACACGAAGAACACGGTCCACCTGTACGAGGACCCGCGCTGCCCCGGTTGCGCCGCCATGGAGCAGTCCATCGGCTCCGCGATCGACAAGGGCATGAAGGACGGCGACTACAAGCTGAACTTCACCATCGGCACGTTCCTCGACAACAACCTCTCGGGCGAGGGCTCGAAGAACGCCCTCAGTGCGCTCGGCGCCGCGCTGAACGTCAGCCCCGAAGCGTTCCTGGAGTACAAGACCGCGCTGTTCTCCACGGAGTACCACCCCTCGGAGTCCACCGACGACTTCGCGAAGGACGAGTACCTGCTCAAGGTGGCCAAGAGCGTGGACGCCCTCAAGGACAACGCCAAGTTCAAGAGCGCCGTCGAGAAGGGCACCTTCGACCCCTGGGCCCTGAAGATGAGCGACTCCTTCCAGTCGGCCAAGGGCGTGGAGTCCACGCCGACCATCAAGATCAACGGCAAGGTGGTCGAGACGCCGAAGACCCCCGACGCCTGGAAGGCCACCCTGAAGAAGGCGGGCGTCACGAAGTAACGGGCTGAATCCTCTTCGAGAGGAACAGTGCGCGAGAGGGGGGCGAACTTGACTGGTTCGCCCCCCTCTTGCGATTACCGATCAGTATCGTGATCGTCCGTGACCAGTCGAAACGATCTTCAGTCGTCGCTCAACTCCGCGGCCCCGAGCCGCCGTACCGTCGTCAAGGCCGCGGCCGCCGGCGCCGCGCTCGCCGCGCCGCTCGCCTCCATACCCGCGCACGCCGCCGAAAGACCCGCCTTCCACCACGGAGTGGCCTCCGGGGACCCGCTGCCCGACGGCGTCCTGCTCTGGACCCGCGTGACCCCCGCGCCGGACGCCGTGCCCGGATCCGGCAAGGGACCCGACGCGGAGGTGAGTTGGGAGGTCGCCGAGGACAAGGGCTTCACCCGGGTCGTGGCGCACGGCAGCACCACCGCGCGGGCCACCTCCGACCACACCGTCAAGGCCGATGTAAGGGGCCTGCGCCAGGCGACCACGTATTACTTCCGCTTCTCCGTAGGAGACGTCCGCTCCCCCGTGGGGCGTACCCGCACCACCCCCGCGTACGACGCCTCCGCGCACGGCGTCCGCTTCGGCGTGGTGTCCTGCGCGAACTGGGAGGCGGGCCACTTCTCCGCCTACCGCCACCTCGCGGCGCGCACCGAGCTCGACGCGGTCCTCCACCTCGGGGACTACATATACGAGTACAAGAGCGGCGAGTACCCGTCGGCCGAACACGTCGTCCGTCCGCACGAGCCGCGGCACGAGATCCAGACGCTCACCGACTACCGCACCCGGCACGGCGTCCACAAGACCGACCCCGACGCACAGGCGATGCACGCGGCACACCCGGTCATCGCGATCTGGGACGACCACGAGTTCGCCGACAACGCCTGGTCGGGCGGGGCCGTGAACCATTCCCCGGAGACCGAGGGCGGCTGGGCGGGGCGCATGGCGGCGGCCAAGCAGGCCTACTTCGAGTGGATGCCCGTGCGTGCCTCCACCGAAGGCACCGTCTACCGCCGCGTCCGCTTCGGGAAACTCGCGGACCTGCACCTGCTCGACCTGCGCTCCTTCCGCTCCGAGCAGGCGGGCTTCGGCAGCGGCGCGGTCGACGACCCGGACCGCACGCTCACGGGCCGCGCCCAGCTCGACTGGCTGAAGTCGGGCCTCGCCTCGTCGGACGCGGCCTGGAAGCTGGTCGGGACGTCGGTGATGATCTCGCCGGTCGCCTTCGGCTCGCTGCCCGCGCATCTTCTGAAGCCGCTGGCGGAGCTGCTGGGTCTCCCCCAGGAGGGCCTGGCCATCAACGCCGACCAGTGGGACGGCTACACGGACGACCGCAAGGAGCTCATCGCCCACCTGCGCGACCGCGGCATCCGCGACACCGTCTTCCTCACCGGCGACATCCACATGGCCTGGGCGAACGACGTACCGGTCAAGGCGGCCACGTACCCGCTCTCGCCGTCCGCCGCCACGGAGTTCGTGGTCACCTCGGTGAGCTCCGACAACATCGACGACATGCTGGGCGTCGCCCCGCACACCGTCTCCCTCGTGGCCGCGGGCGCCCTCAAGGCCGCCAACCGCCATGTGAAGTGGCTGGACATGGACTCGCACGGCTACGGAGTCCTCGACGTCACCGCCGAGCGTTCGCAGATGGACTACTACGCCGTGTCGGACCGGACCGACCCCGGGGCGACCTCGTCCTGGACCCGTTCGTACCGCACGCGCAGCGGCACACAGAAGGTGGAGCGGGTGCACGCCCCCGTCGGCTGACGGGCACGCGCGCCGGGACGGCTACAGCGTCTCCAGGAAGCCCAGCGCCGTGCGCCACGTCGCCTCCGCGGCCTCGGCGTCGTAGTCGTCGAGGTCCGGGTCGGTGTAGAGGTGCCCCGCGCCCGCGTACCGGTAGATCTCCACGTCGGCCCCGGCCCGGCCCATCCTGAGGTACCAGGCGCTCAGCCAGTCGTCGGACTCGAACGGGTCGGGCTCGGCGACGTGCAGCTGCACGGACAGCTCGTCCACGGACGCGTTCTCCGCGAGGTCGGACGTGCCGTGCAGGAGCAGCAGGCCCCGCGCCTTCTCGTCGCCGAGGGCGAGGGTCTGCGCGGTGGCGGCGCCGAGCGCGAAGCCCGCGTACACGAGCCCGCGCTCCGAATAGGGCGCGGCGGCGAGGATCGCCCTCTTCAGGATCTCGTCCTTGCCGAGCCCGCTCTGAAAGGCCCTGCCTTCCTCGACGCTGTCGAAGACGCGGCCCTCGAAGAGGTCGGGGGTCCACACCTCGTGTCCGGCGCCGCGCAGCCGGTCGGCCGCCGCGTGCACCGCCGGCCGCAGGCCGTACGTCGAATGGAAAAGCACGATGTTCATGGAGCCATCGTGCCATCCGTGAGAGCCCGTCTTTGAACCCCCGTCGTTCGCGCGGAGCGCGGGCGCAGCGGCGTTCGGTGCGTGCGATCGGCGTGCGGCGTCACAGGTCATGTGGCGGAGCCACCTGTCCTGGGGCGCCGTGCGGCATGGGGGTGCCCCCTGCTCGAGCGCAGCCGAGAGCTTGGGGGAGGGCGTGCCGGGCGTCGGGGCGCAGGCGGGGGTTCAAAGACGGGCTCTCGGGGCCCCCTCCCCGCCGAGGCACCCCATGCCCCTACTCTCGGAGGCATGGAGAACGTACTGCGTCCGTTGATCGTGATCGGCGGCTCGGTCGTGCTCACAGTGCTGGTCGGCTGGCTGGTCGACTTCGCTATGCGCCGGGCCGACCAACGGCACCACGAGACCCCGCTGTGGGGTCTGCTGCGCCGCTGCCGTGTCCCCTTCCACGTCGTCCTGTGCGCCGCCCTGCTGAGAGGCACCTACGGCCACGCCGAGCTCGCCCGGGACCACTCGGCGGCCATCGGGCGGATCCTGTCCCTCGTGCTCATCGGCTCCACGGCCTGGCTGGTCGTGCGGATCGCCGCGGCGATAGTGGAGTCCACGTACGCGCGCTACGCCGCGGTCCACCGCGACCCGGCCCGGGTCCGCAGGGTCCGTACGCAGGTGACGCTCATCCAGCGGGTGGTCACCGCGATCGTCGCCGTGGTGGCGGCCGCCGCGATGCTGCTGACCTTCCCCGCCATGCAGGCCGCGGGCACCTCCCTGCTGGCCTCCGCGGGCATCCTCGGCATCGTCGCCGGTGTCGCCGCCCAGTCCACCCTCGGCAACCTCTTCGCGGGTCTACAGATCGCCTTCGGCGACATGGTGCGCATCGGGGACACCGTCGTGGTGGAGGGCGAGTGGGGCACCGTGGAGGAGATCACCCTGACGTTCCTCGCGGTGCGCACCTGGGACGAGCGCCGGATCACCATGCCCGTGTCGTACTTCACATCGAAGCCGTTCGAGAACTGGTCGCGCGGCGGCGCGCAGATGACCGGCACGGTCTTCTTCCACCTGGACCACTCGGCGCCGGTCCACAAGATGCGCGAGAAGCTCCGGGACATCCTGCGGGACTGCGCGGCGTGGGACGGCAGGGACTGGGGGCTCGCCGTCACGGACACGACGCCGAGCACCATGCAGGTCCGCGCCCTGGTCACCGCGAAGGACGCGGACGACATATGGACCGTGCGCGTCATGGTGCGCGAGCAGCTCATCCAGTGGCTCACCGAGCACCATCCGTACGCGCTGCCGCGGATCAACACGGCCCCGGCGGAGCCGACACCGAACGGCCACCGCCCGCTGCACCTCGCTCCGAAGTCCCCACGCACCGGCCGCGGCTGATCCCCGGCCGCCGAGTTCTCAGCGCAGGCTGCGCACGTCGAGGTGGTGCAGGACCCGGTCGACGACCTCCGGGTCGGCGCCGGCTTCGCTGCGCGCGGCCAGCACCTCGTGGCGGGCGGCCGACATCATCTCGCGCTGGATGCGCTGGACGGCCTTCATGCGGTCGACGCGCTTGGCGTACCGCTCGCGCCGCTCGTCGTCGAGGAGGTCGGGGCTGATCCTGGTGCCGATGTCGAGGGCGCCCCGCTGAAGCCGCTCCTGGACGTCGTCGGGGAGCTCCTCGACCTCCTGGATCTCCTTGAGGCGGCGCTTGGCGGCCTTGGCGGCGCGGAGCGCGAGCGCGCGCTCCAGCTCGCGCTCCGCGTCGGCGTCGGCACGCACCCCGAGCCTGCGCACCAGCCAGGGCAGGGTGAGCCCCTGGACGACGAGGGTCGCCATGATGACGCAGAACGCGATGAAGATGATCTCGTCGCGGGCCGGGAACGGGCTGCCGTCGTCCGTCTTGAGCGGAATGGCGAGCGCCAGCGCGACGGACGCCACGCCCCGCATCCCGGACCACCACATGACGACGGTCTCGCGCCAGGTCGTCGGGATCTCCTCGTCGACGTCGCGCCGCTTGTGCAGCCGCTTGGCCAGCCAGGTCGCGGGCAGCAGCCACAGCAGGCGTACGCCGACGACGACCGCGACGACCGCCGCGCCCCAGCCGAACATGTGCCACTCGCGGTCGTTCGCGATGCCGAAGACGTTGTGCAGTTCGAGGCCGATGAGCCCGAAGGCGATGCCGGTGACCAGGGTGTCGACGATCTGCCAGAAGGTCTGTCCGGTGATGCGCCCGAGCACGTCGTCGGCGTCGACGGCGTTCTCGGCGAGGTAGAGCGCGGTGGTGAGGACGGCGAGCACGCCGGAGCCGAGGAGCTCCTCGGCGAGGACGTAGCTGACGAACGGCACGAGGAGCGTCAGGCCGGTCTGGAGGGTGGCGTCACCGAGCAGCCCCATGAGCTTGTTGGTGAGCCAGCCGAGCACGAGACCGACGACGATCGCGACCACGGCCGAGAGCACCAGGAGCCCCGCGGCGGACGGCCAGGAGAAGGTGCCGCTCACCGCCGCCGCGATCGCCACGTGGTAGAGCACGATCGCCGTGACGTCGTTGAAGAGCCCCTCGCCCTCCAGGATCGACACGAGCCGGCGCGGCAGCCCGAGCGACCCGGCGACCGCGGTCGCGGCCACGGGGTCGGGCGGCGCGACGAGCGCCCCGAGCGCCACGGCCGCCGCGATCGGCAGCCCGGGCACGATGGAGTTGGCCATCGCGGCGACGGCCGCCGTCGTCACGAAGACGAGCGCCACGGCGAGCAGGAAGATCGGCCGGATGTTGGCCGTGAACTGCCGCCAGGACGTGCGCTGCACGGAGGCGTAGAGCAGCGGCGGCAGCACCAGCGGAAGGATGTAGTCCGGCGGGATCTCGACATTGGGCACGAACGGCAGGAGGGCCATGCCGATCCCCACCAGCGTCATGAGAACGGGCGCCGGCAGCCCGAGCCGGTCCCCCAGGGGGACGGTGAGCACGGCGCCGAGCAGCAAGATGAGCACCAGCGCGAGTTGATCCACGGGTGTGCCCTCCGGCGGTCGAGGCTTGGACGATCAAGACCTCAACCCTGCCACGCTACTCGCCCAGCGACTTGCGCATCGCGCGGTGCGGGATGCCCGCGTCGGGGAACTCCGGTCCGTACACCTCGTACCCGAGGCGTTCGTAGAAACCCAGGGCGTGCGTCTGCGCGTGCAGGTCGACCGCTGTCAGGCCACGCGCGCGTGCCGCGTCCTCGATGGCCGCGACCAGCCGGGCCCCCACGCCGAGCCCGCGCGCGGAGCGCGTCACGGCGAGCCGGCCGAGCGCGCCCACACCGGCCCCGCCGCCGTTCTTCGCCGCGGCGGCGGCCCCGGTCAGGAGCCGTCCGGTGCCCAGCGGGACGCCGTCCTCGCGCACGGCCAGGACGTGCACCGCCTCGGCGTCGTACGCGTCGTACTCGAGCTCTTCGGGGACCTGCTGCTCGGCCACGAAGACGTCCTTGCGGACCGCGAAACAGGCCTCCAGATCGTCCGCGTCCCCGGCGACGCGGACGGTCACGTGCGCAGCGGTCACGAGCTCTCCGCCCGCACCCGGTCGAGCGCCAGCTGGAGGTCGTCGGGATAGCCGCTCTCGTACTCCACCCACTGGCCGTCGCCCGGGTGCTCGAAGCCGAGCCGGACCGCGTGCAGCCACTGGCGCGTGAGGCCGAGGCGCTTGCCGAGGGTGGGGTCCGCGCCATACGTCAGGTCGCCCACGCAGGGGTGTCGGTGGGCGGACATGTGGACGCGGATCTGGTGCGTGCGGCCGGTCTCCAGCTTGATGTCGAGCAGGGAGGCGGCGCGGAAGGCCTCGATGAGGTCGTAGTGCGTGACGGAGGGCTTGCCCTCGGCCGTGACCGCCCACTTGTAGTCGTGGTTCGGGTGGCGGCCGATGGGGGCGTCGATGGTGCCGCTCATGGGGTCGGGGTGGCCCTGCACCAGCGCGTTGTACCGCTTGTCGACCGTGCGCTCCTTGAACTGGCGCTTCAGCGAGGTGTACGCACGCTCCGACTTGGCGACGACCATGAGGCCGGACGTGCCGACGTCCAGGCGGTGCACGATGCCCTGGCGCTCGGCGGCGCCGGAGGTGGAGATGCGGTACCCGGCCGCAGCGAGGCCGCCGATCACCGTCGTGCCGGTCCAGCCGGGGCTGGGGTGCGCGGCCACGCCGACCGGCTTGACGATCACGACGATGTCGTCGTCGTCATGCACGATCTCCATGCCCTCGACGGGCTCGGCGACGATCTGCACCGGAGCGGGCGCCTGCGGCATCTCCACTTCCAGCCAGGCGCCGCCGTGCACCCGCTCGGACTTGCCGACCACCGAGCCGTCGACCGAGACCTTCCCCGCCGCGGCGAGCTCGGCGGCCTTCGTACGGGAGAACCCGAACATGCGCGAGATGGCGGCGTCGACGCGCTCGCCCTCCAGGCCGTCCGGCACGGGCAGGGTACGGATCTCGGGAATCGTGCTCACCCATTGAGTATGCAGGAGCGCACCGACACTCCCGCACCACAGGGCACCCCGGGGGCCGCGCGGGGCCTCAGTCCTTGTGGACGGTGCCGTCCGGGTCGAGGCCGCGGAAGGAGAGCAGCACGATCAGGATGCCGCCGCAGACGATCGCCGAGTCCGCGAGGTTGAAGACCGCGAAGCCCTTCGGGGCGATGAAGTCGACGACCGCGCCCTCGAAGACGCCGGGCGAGCGGAAGAGGCGGTCGGTGAGGTTGCCGAGCGCGCCGCCGAGCAGCAGGCCGAGCGCGATCGCCCACGGCAGGCTGTACAGCTTGCGGGCGAGCCGGGCGATCACCACGATGACCGCCGCGGCGATGCAGGTGAAGATCACGGTGAAGGCCTCGCCGAAGCCGAAGGCCGCGCCCGCGTTCCGGATGGCGGAGAGGCGCAGCCAGTCGCCGATCAGCTCGATCGAGTCGTGGTGCTCCAGCTTCGCCACCACGATCATCTTGCTGATCAGATCCAGGGCGTACGCGACGACGGCCACCGTGAACAGCACGGCGATCTTGCGCTTGCCCCTGCCGCCGGTCCCGGCCTCGTCCCGCTGCCCGTCCCGACCGCCCGCCGCCGTCTCCTCGGAAGTCTCCTCGGAGTGCGAGCCGGACTGCTCCGACTCGTCCCCGGCCGCCTCAGGGATGTCCGGCGTACCGATGATGCGCTCCGCCTCTGCCACGTGAGTCCCTCAACCTAGGTACCTGACTGGGGACGAGGGTACGGCACACGCGTACGGTTCCCGGCGTCCAGGCCGCGCTCAGGAGCGCCTCTCCTGCTTCTGCTTGCACTCCACGCACAGCGTCGCGCGCGGGAAGGCCTGCATCCGCGCCTTGCCGATGGGATTGCCGCAGTTCTCGCAGAGGCCGTACGTCCCCGCGTCGAGGCGTTCCAGGGCGCGCTCGGTCTGGACGAGCATCTCGCGCGCGTTGGCGGCCAGCGCCATCTCGTGCTCCCGCGTGATGTTCTTCGTGCCGGTGTCCGCCTCGTCGTCGCCCGCCCCGTCGCCGGAGTCCCGCATCAGCCCGGCGAGGGCGTCCTCGGAGGAGGCGATCTCGCTGCCGAGGCGCAGCGCCTCGCTCTGGAGCTCCGTGCGGGCCTCCGCGACCTCCTCCGGGGTCCAGGGGTCCTCGCCCGGCCGTACGGCGAGCTCGCCGGGCTCCGCCGCGGCGGCCCGCGCCTTCGGCACCGCCTGGGGCACCGCCGTGGGCTGCTTCGCCGCTGTCGCCGTGCCCGGAGTCTTCTTCGCAACCACCGTCGTGGCTCCCGTCGTCTCCGCGGCCTCAGCCGCACCTTCGGCCGCGTCCGCGGCCGTTCCGTTGTCCGTGCCCTGCTGAGCCGTGCTCTTCTCGGCGGTTTTCCCGGCCGTGGTCTTCTTTACTGCGGTCTTCTTTGCTGCGGTCTTCTTCGCCGTGGCTTTCTTCGCCGCGGTCTTCTTTGCCGGGGTCTCCTTGGCAGCGCTCTCGGAGTCCGGCTCGGCGGCGGTCTGCTTGACCGGGCCCGGTGCCCTTTTCGCCGGAGCCTTCTTGGCAGGGGTCTTCTTGGCAGGGGCCTTCTTGGCCGGCTCCCCCATCACCGCCCTCTTCGCCACCGCCTTCTTCGCGGCGACCTTCTTCGCCACCGCCTTCTTCACCGCGGCCTTCTTCCCCGTCACCGTCCCTTCGGCGTCGGACGCCGCCCCCGCGTCGGTGGATCTGCCGGACGCCGACTGCTGTACGGCGGTCTTCTTCGCCACCATGGCCGCGGCCCCTTCACATATTGTGATCTTGCTCGCGAATCGTGCTGGGACGATAAATCGACTCCAGGCCCGCGGCAACGGGGCACGCCGCCCGATTCGCCCGCCCCACGGGTGCCGCGCGGCGAGTCTGCATGCGTTGTGCCCAACTCCCCGGCGGGTAATCCGCCGGTGGGCGCCCGCCCGGATCCGCCCGCCCCGCATGTCGCCATTCGGGTCAGTCGTCCCCTCCTCCCCCGCCTGTCCCGGGGCTCCCGGAAAACCGGTCGGCCACCCCTCACCGGGCGCCGTACACTGGGCGGCAGCGAGAAGCGTGGATGGGGACGAGTAGCGGCGCACGCAGCCATGAGCGACCCGGGGACGGTGTGAGCCCGGGGGCCGGCACGACGTGAAGATCACCCCGGAGCCGCCGGAAGAAAGCCGAGGCGTACCGGCCGAGGCGAGTAGACCCGGTTTCGCGACCCCAATGAGGGGGCTCACCGGCACGGACCCCGTTCCGGAGGGCCAAGGAGGGTGGTACCGCGGGAGCGCGCCGCACCAGGCGCACACGGCTCTCGTCCCTCCGACGGAAGGCAGCACATCCGCCGGAGGACTTCGTTGAATACGCCGCCGCAGTACCGTCAGGTGCCCGCCCAGGTCGACCTGCCCGCCCTTGAGCACGCCGTGCTCGACTTCTGGCAAGAGCAGAAGATCTTCGCCAAGAGCCTCGAGCAGTCCGAGGGCCGCCCCGAATGGGTGTTCTACGAGGGCCCGCCCACCGCCAACGGCATGCCGGGCGCCCACCACATCGAGGCCCGCGTCTTCAAGGACGTCTTCCCCCGCTTCCGCACCATGCGGGGCTACCACGTGGCCCGCAAGGCCGGCTGGGACTGCCACGGCCTCCCCGTGGAGCTGGCGGTCGAGAAGGAGCTGGGCTTCAACGGCAAGAAGGACATCGAGGCGTACGGCATCGCCGAGTTCAACGCCAAGTGCCGCGAGTCCGTGACCCGGCACACCGACGCCTTCGCCGAGCTCACGACCCGCATGGGGTACTGGGTCGACCTCGACGACGCGTACCGCACGATGAACCCGGAGTACGTCGACTCGGTCTGGTGGTCCCTGAAGGAGATCTTCAACAAGGACCTCCTCGTCCAGGACCACCGCGTCGCCCCCTGGTGCCCGCGCTGCGGCACGGGCCTCTCCGACCACGAGCTCGCGCAGGGCTACGAGACGGTCGTCGACCCGTCCGTCTACGTCCGTTTCCCCCTCACCTCCGGTCCCCTCGCGGGCGAGGCCGCCCTCCTGGTCTGGACGACGACCCCGTGGACCCTCGTCTCCAACACCGCCGTCGCCGCGCACCCCGACGTCACCTACGTCGTCGCGACGAAGGGCTCAGAAAATCCCGAGAAGCTGGTCGTCGCCCAGCCGCTCGTCGAGAAGGCCCTCGGCGAGGGATGGGAGACCACCGGCGAGACCTTCACCGGCGCCGAGATGGAGCGCTGGAACTACCAACGTCCCTTCGAGCTGGTGGAGTTCCCGGCTCCGGCGCACTACATCGTCAACGCCGAGTACGTCACCACCGAGGACGGCACCGGTCTCGTCCACCAGTCCCCCGCCTTCGGTGAGGACGACCTCAAGGTCTGCCGGTCGTACGGCCTGCCGGTCGTCAACCCGGTCCGCCCGGACGGCACCTTCGAGGAGGACGTCCCCCTCGTGGGCGGTGTCTTCTTCAAGAAGGCCGACGAAAAGCTGACCGCGGACCTCGACGAGCGCGGGCTGCTCTTCAAGCACATCGCGTACGAGCACAGCTACCCGCACTGCTGGCGCTGCCACACGGCGCTGCTGTACTACGCGCAGCCGTCCTGGTACATCCGCACCACGGCCATCAAGGACCGCCTCCTCCAGGAGAACGAGAAGACCAACTGGTTCCCGGACTCGGTCAAGCACGGCCGCTTCGGCGACTGGCTGACCAACAACGTCGACTGGGCGCTGTCCCGCAACCGCTACTGGGGCACTCCGCTGCCCATCTGGCGCTGCGAGGAGGACCACCTCACCTGCGTCGGCTCCCGCGCCGAGCTCTCCGACCTGACGGGCACCGACCAGTCCTCCCTGGACCCGCACCGCCCGTTCATCGACGAGATCACCTTCACGTGCCCCCAGGAGGGCTGCTCCAGCACGGCCACGCGCGTGCCGGAGGTCATCGACGCCTGGTACGACTCGGGCTCGATGCCGTTCGCGCAGTGGGGCTACCCGTACAAGAACAAGGAACTGTTCGAGAGCCGCTACCCCGCGCAGTTCATCTCGGAGGCCATCGACCAGACCCGCGGCTGGTTCTACACCCTGATGGCCGTCGGCACCCTGGTCTTCGACAAGTCCTCGTACGAGAACGTGGTCTGCCTCGGCCACATCCTCGCCGAGGACGGCCGCAAGATGTCCAAGCACCTGGGCAACATCCTCCAGCCCATCCCGCTCATGGACCAGCACGGCGCCGACGCGGTCCGCTGGTTCATGGCGGCCGGCGGCTCCCCCTGGGCCGCCCGCCGCGTCGGCCACGGCACCATCCAGGAAGTCGTCCGCAAGACCCTCCTCACGTACTGGAACACGGTCGCCTTCCAGGCGCTCTACGCCCGTACGTCGAAATGGGCCCCCAGCGACGCCGACCCGGCGCCCGCCGACCGCCCGCTCCTTGACCGCTGGCTCCTCAGCGAGCTGCACGCGCTGACCGACCAGGTCACCCAGGCCCTGGAGGGCTACGACACCCAGCGCGCCGGCAAGCTGCTCTCCGTCTTCGTCGACAACCTCTCGAACTGGTACGTGCGCCGCTCCCGCCGCCGCTTCTGGCAGGGCGACAAGGCGGCCCTGCGCACCCTGCACGAGGTCGTCGAGACGGTCACGCGCCTGATGGCCCCGCTGACACCGTTCATCACCGAGCGTGTCTGGCAGGACCTGATCGTGCCGGTCACCCCCGACGCCCCGGAGTCGGTGCACCTGTCCTCCTGGCCCGAGGCGGACCTCTCCGCCATCGACCCGGAGCTCTCGCAGCAGATGGTGCTCGTCCGCCGGCTCGTCGAGCTCGGCCGCGCCACGCGCGCGGAGTCCGGCGTCAAGACCCGTCAGCCGCTCTCCCGCGCGCTGATCGCGGCCACGGGCTTCGAGTCGCTCAACCCCGAGCTGCACACCCAGATCACCGAGGAGCTCAACGTCTCCTCGCTGGCGTCGCTCTCCGAAGTCGGCGGTTCGCTGGTCGACACCACGGCCAAGGCCAACTTCCGGGCGCTCGGCAAGCGGTTCGGCAAGGGCGTCCAGGCGGTCGCCAAGGCCGTCGCCGAGGCGGACGCGGCCGCGCTGTCGCTGGCCCTGCGCGAGGGCACCGCGTCGGTGGAGGTCGACGGCGAGACGGTGACGCTCGCCCCCGACGAGGTCATCATCACGGAGACCCCGCGCGAGGGCTGGTCGGTGGCGTCCGAGTCCGGCGCCACGGTCGCCCTGGACCTGGAGATCACCGAGGAGCTGCGCCGCGCCGGCCTGGCCCGTGACGCGATCCGCCTGATCCAGGAGGCCCGCAAGAACAGCGGCCTGGACGTCGCCGACCGGATCGCCCTGCGGTGGACCTCCGCGGACCCGGCGGTGCGGACGGCCCTGGCCGAGCACGCCGAGCTCATCGCGGACGAGGTCCTCGCGACCGACTTCGCCCAGGGTGAGGCGGACGACACGTTCGGACAGCCGTTCACGGACGACTCCCTGAAGCTGACCTTCCGCCTCCGCAAGGCGTAAGCGCTCGTACGAAGGCCCGGTCCCGCCGAGATCGTCGGCGGGACCGGGCCTTCGGCGTTGCGTACCCCCGTACGAAAAGGTGTTCCCGCACACGGAAAAGGGCCGGGCCCCCGGAGAAGATCCGGGGGCCCGGCCCTGAACGCTGCCGACGCCTAAGGCGTGGGCGTGCCCGTCAGTTGTCGTCCTCGTCGATGAGGAAGCCACGCATCGGGGACGGAGCCTGCTGCATCGGCTGCTGGCCCTGCGGCCGCACCGGCGCCATCGGCTGGGTCATCGCCGGGGACATCTGCTGCTGGCCGCCGTAGGACGGACCGCTGCCCGGCTGGTTGCCGCCCATCGACTGGTTGCCGCCGTAGGACGGGGCACCCGCACCGGCCGGAGCCATCGACGGCGCCGGGGACGGCGGCAGCGAGGCGGTGGCCGGCGTGCGCGGCGGGGCCAGCGAGTCGTCGGCCTGGGTCTCCAGCTGGCGCAGCTGCGACTCCAGGTACGACTTCAGACGCGTGCGGTACTCGCGCTCGAAGCCGCGCAGGTCCTCGACCTTGCGCTCCAGCGTGGCGCGAGCGGACTCCAGGGAGCCCATCGCGACGCGGTGCTTCTCCTGCGCGTCCCGCTCCAGGGCGTCGGCCTTGGCACGGGCGTCACGCTCGAGGCCCTCGGCGCGCGAGCGCGCCTCGCCGACGATCTTGTTGGCCTCGGAACGGGCCTCCGCGATCGCCTGGTCGGCGGTCTGCTGCGCCAGGGAGAGCACACGGGCGGCGCTGTCGCCACCGGGGCCCTGACCGGGCTGCGGCATCTGCGGCCCGTGACCGCCCATGGGGCCACCCATGGGACCGCCCATCGGACCCTGACCCATCGGGCCCGGACCCTGCGGGCCGCCCTGCGGCCCATGCCCCTGGCCGTGACCGCTGGGGCCTGCGGGCAGCTGCGGCGCGCCACCTGGCAGCTGCGGCGGGCCGCCCATGGGGCCACCCATCTGCTGCTGCTGATGCTGCTGCGGCGGCACCGGCTGCGGACCCGATATAGCGGCGGGCACCGGAGCCCCGGGACCGCGCTGGTCCTGCGGCCCGTCGGGACCCTTGCGCATCCCGCCCTGCTGCTGGTTCTGCGCGGCGGCACGGGTGGCCGCGGCGAGCTTGGCGCGCAGGTCCTCGTTCTCGCGGAGGAGTCGCGTCAGTTCGGCTTCGACCTCATCGAGGAAGGCATCGACCTCGTCCTCGTCATAGCCTTCTCGGAGGCGGACGGTCGTGAACTGTTTGTTCCGCACGTCCTCGGGGGTCAACGGCATCTCTTCACCTCAACGTAGTCGTCGGCATTCGGCAAGACCGTATTAGACATCGCACTCATCACAGCTGACTCACGATGTGGATCAGGATGTAGACGATGATCATCAGTACGAAGAAGGACAGGTCGAGCGCCACGCCCCCGAGACGCAGCGGCGGAATGAACCGCCGCAGGAGCTTGAGCGGTGGATCAGTGACAGTGTAGGTGGCCTCCAGAACGACCACCATCGGCTTGCCGGGTTGCCATGAGCGGGCGAACTGGAAGACGTAGTCCATGACGAGCCGGAAGATCAGCACGATGAGGAAGCACATCAGCGCGATGTAAAGCACCTGCACGACCACGCTCATGTTCGCGGTTCCCTCTCCCCTGTTACTCGTACTTCGTCGTTCCGGTACTGCGTCTACGGCAACTACTGCATCACTGCGTCTCAGCTCTGGTTGAAGAACCCGCCCTCTGCGATGCGAGCCTTGTCCTCCGCCGTTACATCGACGTTAGCAGGCGACAACAGGAACACCTTCTGCGTCACTCGTTCAATGCTGCCATGCAGGCCGAAGACCAAACCGGCCGCAAAGTCGACAAGTCGCTTCGCGTCCGTGTCGTCCATCTCGGTCAGATTCATGATCACCGGGGTGCCCTCACGGAAGTGTTCCCCGATGGTACGGGCCTCGTTGTAGGTCCGGGGGTGCAATGTGGTGATGCGGTAGGGCTCCCGCTCGGACACGACCTTGGGCATGATCACCGGTGCGTTCTTCTCCAGGCTCTGGCGTTCAGGTGTGATGGATGCCACGGGGGCGATTCGCGCCGGACGTCCGGATTCCGCGGATGGCGAAGCGGAATGGGCCGCCGGCTCGCGCGGGGCGGGCGGCTGCACCACTCGTACCGATTCGTCCCGTTGCGCCTGATGGGACTGGTGCGACTGATGCGGCGGTTCGTGCCTCCTGCGGTCGCGCTCGGGCTCCGGCTCGGGTTCGAACTCGTCATCGGGGTCGAACCCCGGACCGTCGTACCCATCGTCCTCCACGAGGCCGAGGTAGACCGCCATCTTGCGCATCGCGCCGGCCATGCTCTGAGTCCTCCGCTCTGTGGTGGATCGGCTGTCGTCGTCAACTGCCCGCGATCCACGAGGTATCCCCGCCCAACAGCGGGAATGACCATATTTTCTGCTGTGGTCCGACTTCTTGGCGACGTTACCCGAGGCCGGGTCGGACTCCGAGTACCGCCGTACCGACGCGCACATGTGTCGCCCCGGCCGCCACAGCCTGTTCGAGGTCCGCACTCATCCCTGCCGACACCATGTTCGCAGCAGGATGAGCCGCGCGCATGAGGGTTGAGAATTCCATCAGCCGCTCGAACGCCGCCTGTTGCCGTCCCGCGTACGGTCCGGTCAGCGGCGCCACGGTCATCAGACCATCGAGCCGCAGCCCCGGCGCCCCCGCCACGAGGTCGGCCAACTCTTCGATTCCGCCCGGCCCCACGCCCCCGCGCGCGCCCCGCCCGTTCTCCTCGGCGTCGAGCGCCACCTGGATCAGGCAGCCGATCTCGCGCTCCGCGCGCACCGCGGCCGTCGAAAGAGCTGTGACGAGCTTGGGACGATCGACAGACTGCACCAGATCGGCATAACTGGCCACAGAACGGACTTTGTTGGTCTGCAACTGACCGACGAAGTGCCAGGTGAGGGGCAGATCCGCGCTCTCGGCCGCCTTCGGCGCCGCGTCCTGGTCGCGGTTCTCCGCGACGTGCCGCACACCGAGTTCGGAGAGAATCCGCACATCGCTCGCCGGATAGGTCTTCGTGACCACGATCAGGGTCACTTCTTCCCGCTTGCGCCCGGCCGCCGCGCACGCCGCGGCGATGCGCTCCTCGACCTTCGCCAGATTTGCGGCGAGTTGAGACTTACGCTCCGTCATGCCCTCTCAGTCCAACCAGACATAGCCCGCGAGGCGCCCGGTGGTCCGGTCGCGGCGGTACGAGAAATGGTCACCGGATTCGAGGGTGCACACCGGCGACTGCTCCCGGTCGCACACCCCGAGCCGCTCCAGTTGGGCGTGCACCCCCGCGGTCACGTCGACCGCCGGCGTACCCCAACTCGTCACGGCGTACGCCGCGGGCTCGACGGCGGCGACATCGGCGCGCATCGCCTCCGGCACTTCGTAACAACGCCCGCAGACGGCGGGGCCGGTGCGGGCGACGATGCGCCCGGGGTCCGCCCCGAGCGCCACCATGGCCTCGACGGTGGCGGGCACGATCCCCGCCACCATGCCGGGGCGGCCCGCGTGCGCCGCGGCGGCGACCTTGGCCACCGGGTCGGCGAGCAGGACGGGCGTGCAGTCCGCGGTGAGGACGGCGAGGGCGAGGCCCTTGCGGGCGGTCACCACGGCGTCGACGGCCGGGACTTCGGCGCCGGACTCCCACGGCCCCTCGACCACGGCGACGTCGCGGCCGTGCACCTGGTTCATCCAGACGACCCGGTCCGGGTCGAGGTCGAGGGACTTGGCGGCCAGCGCGCGGTTCGCGCGCACGGCCTCGGGGTCGTCGCCGACCGCGCCGCCGAGGTTGAGCTCTTCGTACGGAACGGCGCTCACCCCGCCCCACCTGTCGGTGAAGGCGAAGTGCGCGCCGCTCACGGTGCTGTGCCTGCTTATCACTTCGAGAAGTCCGGTATCACTTCAGGAAGTCCGGCACGTCCAGCTCTTCGGCCTGGCTGTCCTGGTAGGGACGGGCCGGCGGCACCTGCGGCGGGGCCGTCGGTGCGGACGGGGCCTCGCTCACCGGGGCCGGCTCCGCGGGCTCCGGGGTCGAGGGCTCGTCGCGCGGGGTGACGCTGCCGAGGCCGCCGAAGGCCGGGCGGGACGATTCCGCAGGGCGGGACGGTGCGGAGGACGGTGCCGGCTCCTCGCGCTTGGGCGCTCCCGAGGAGGCCGAGCCGAGGACGTTGTCCCGCTTGGACGGTGGCTGTCCGCCGTCGAAGCCCGCCGCGATGACGGTGACCCTGACCTCGTCGCCGAGGGCGTCGTCGATGACCGCGCCGAAGATGATGTTCGCCTCGGGGTGGGCGGCCTCGCTGACCAGCTGGGCCGCTTCGTTGATCTCGAAGAGACCGAGGTCCGAGCCGCCGGAGATGGAGAGCAGCACGCCGCGGGCGCCGTCGATGGACGCCTCAAGGAGCGGTGAGGAGATCGCCATCTCGGCGGCGGCCACCGCGCGGTCGTCTCCGCGGGCCGAGCCGATGCCCATGAGCGCCGAACCGGCCTCGGACATGACCGACTTGACGTCGGCGAAGTCGAGGTTGATCAGGCCGGGCGTGGTGATCAGGTCGGTGATGCCCTGGACACCGGAGAGCAGGACCTGGTCCGCCGACTTGAACGCGTCGAGGACGGAGACCTGGCGGTCCGAGATGGACAGCAGCCGGTCGTTGGGGATGACGATGAGGGTGTCGACCTCTTCGCGCAGCTCCGCGATGCCGTCCTCGGCCTGGTTGGCGCGGCGGCGGCCCTCGAAGGTGAACG
The DNA here is from genome assembly GCF_055572995.1 of Streptomyces sp. NPDC030245. NCBI lineage: Bacteria > Bacillati > Actinomycetota > Actinomycetes > Kitasatosporales > Streptomycetaceae > Streptomyces > Streptomyces sp. NPDC030245. The sequence goes on from NZ_JBVICF010000006.1 coordinate 371,804, forward strand.
GCCGGGTGACCACACCGATGGTGAGGGCGCCGAGCGAGCGCGCGATGTTGGCGACGACGGGTGCGCCGCCGGTGCCGGTGCCGCCGCCTTCGCCGGCGGTGACGAAGACCATGTCGGCCCCCTTGAGGACCTCCTCGATCTCCTCGCGGTGGTCCTCTGCGGCCTTGCGGCCGACGGCCGGGTTGGCGCCGGCGCCGAGGCCGCGGGTGAGTTCACGGCCGACGTCGAGCTTGACGTCGGCGTCGCTCATCAACAGGGCTTGCGCGTCGGTGTTGATGGCGATGAACTCGACGCCCTTGAGACCGACCTCGATCATCCGGTTGATGGCATTGACACCACCGCCGCCGACACCGATGACTTTGATGACTGCGAGGTAGTTCTGCGGTGCTGCCACGTCGAAGGCCTCTCGCCTCGAGTTACGTGTCGCCGTTTCGCATCGATGCGATGCGGCGACTGATGCCGAATGGGACGGTCCGAACGCCGACCCGAACCCTAACGCTGAAGTTTAGGGTTACCAGTGTGTCTGTTCCTTGGACTCTTCCGAACAGGACACTAAGTCGACAAGTGGCGCACGTTCAACGAACACGCCGAACCTCCCGTTTTTCTTTTCACCCTATGTGATCAGCCGTAGCGCTGCCGAACCAGGGTGCTGGCCTGCGACGATATGCGTCAACTCCCCGCTGATGCAGGGGCGGTGGGGACGCTCACATCGAAGTGCCGTGCCTTGGGAGCCGCTTTCATCAGCGCGAGAAGGGTAGTGGCCTTGGATCGGCCCTTCTCGCCACTGCCCCAGGCCACGGTGCGCCCCTCGGTCAACTCCAGCGAGATGGAGTCGTACGAGCGGACCTTGAGCCTGCGGGTGTCGCGGGCCACCGCTTCGGGCAGGTCACCGGCGACCCGCACCGCCTCGCGCAGCAGCCGGTCGGTGCCGAACCGGCGCAGACTGGCCGCCCCGCTCTCCCGGTCCAGCGCCAATTCGAGGTGCGGCACCCCCTTGGGCGCGCGCTCCACCGTGGCGAATCGCACTCCCTCGGCGTCCACTTCGTCGAACTTTCCGCCCTTTTCCAGAACGAGCGCCGACTTGCGTTCCGTCACTTCGAGACCGATTCCGTGCGGCCAGGACCGGACGACGTCAACCGAGTCAATTCGGGGCAATTTCGAGCGCAGCCGCTCCTCGATGGCATCCGTATCGACCGAAATCAGTGGTGTCCCGACGGGGGCGTCGGCCGCCTCCCGCACTTCTTCGGGCGTCAGGACGCCGGTTCCCGACACCGTCACGCGCTCCAGACGCAGCCACTGCGAGCCGTAGAGCACCCAGAGCACGCCGGCACCGAGCAGCGCGGCGAGCGCCAGTACGACGATCAGAGTGCGCACACGCGCCAGCCGGGTGCGGCGGACCCGTTTCGGGCGGGGCGGGCCGGACTTCTGCCGCTGTCGTTCGGCGGTGGTCGGTCCGGCCACGGTCCCCTGCCTTCTCACGCGTTGCGGCGTGACGCAATCGCCTCGTACACCATGCCGACGAGGAGGTCGTCGGCGTCCCTGCGGCCGAACTCCGAGGCCGCGCGGGACATCTCGTACAGCCGGTGCGGGTCGGCGAGCACGGGAAGCACGTTGCCCTGGACCCACTCGGGCGTCAGCTCCGCGTCGTCGACCAGGAGTCCGCCGCCCGCCTTGACCACCGGCTGGGCGTTGAGCCGCTGTTCGCCGTTGCCGATCGGCAGCGGGACGTAGGCGGCGGGAAGCCCGACGGCGGAGAGTTCGGCCACGGTCATCGCGCCCGCGCGGCAGAGCATCATGTCGGCCGCGGCGTACGCGAGGTCCATCCGGTCCACGTACGGTACCGGGATGTACGGGGGCATCCCCGGCATCTGGTGCACCTGCGGCAATTCGTTCTTCGGGCCGACGGCGTGCAGGATCTGGATGCCCGCGCGCTGGAGCACCGGCGCGACCTGCTGGACGACCTCGTTGAGCCGCCGGGCGCCCTGCGAGCCGCCCGAGACGAGCAGGGTCGGCAGGTTCGGGTCGAGGCCGAAGGCGGCGCGCGCCTCCGGGCGGACCCGGGCCCGGTCGAGCGTCGCGATGGTGTGGCGCAACGGGATGCCGATGTAGCGGGAGTTGCGCAGCTTGCTGTCGGGGGTGGCGACGGCCACCCCGTGGGCGTACCGCGAACCGATCTTGTTGGCGAGGCCGGGGCGCGCGTTGGCCTCGTGCACGACGATCGGCGTCCCGGTCCGCTTGGCCGCGAGGTAGCCGGGCAGGGCGACGTAGCCGCCGAAGCCGACGACGCAGTCCGCCTTGGTGCGCTCCAGGATCTGCTCGGCCGCCTTGATGGTGCCGCGCAGCCGCCCCGGGACGGTGATCAGTTCAGGGGTGGGCTTGCGCGGCAGCGGGACGGCCGGGATCAGCGCGAGTTCGTAGCCCCGCTCGGGTACGAGCCGGGTCTCGAGTCCACGCTCCGTGCCCAGGGCCGTGATGCCCACGGTCGGGTCCTGCCTCCGCAGGGCGTCCGCGAGGGCGAGCGCGGGCTCGATGTGGCCGGCGGTCCCCCCACCGGCGAGTACGACATGCACCGAAATTCACCGCTCTCCGGACGAACGCGCCTTGACGCGCCGTCGCATCGTGTTCCATCTCACCCGAGGTTGCCGCATGGCCAGGGCCGCCTTCGCCGCCGGGTCCGATCGCGCGAAGGCGATGAGGAGTCCGATGGCGAACATGGTCGGCAGCAGGGCCGAACCCCCGTAGGAGAACAGCGGGAGCGGGACACCGGCGATCGGCAGCAGACCGAGCACCGCACCGACGTTGATCACGGCCTGCGCCGTGATCCAGGTGGTCACGCCTCCCGCGGCATACCTCACGAAGGGGTCCTCCGTGCGTCCGGCCACGCGGATACCCGCATAGCCTAGAGCCGCGAACAGGGCGAGCACCGACAGTGTCCCCGCCAGACCGAGTTCCTCCCCGGTGATGGCGAAGATGAAGTCCGTGTGGGGTTCAGGCAGTTGACCCCATTTTTCCACACTCGCGCCGAGACCGGAACCGAAGAATCCGCCGGAGGCCAGGGCATAGATGCCGTGCACGGCCTGCCAGCACTGGTCGCCGGGGCCGGGGTCGGTGGCGCCGATGCACGCGAGCCGGGCCATGCGGTTGGGGCTGGTCTTGATGAGAATCACACCGAGCAGCGCCGCGACGCCGAGCACGCCGGCGAAGAGCCGGGTGGGCGCTCCCGCGAGCCACAGCAGCCCGAAGAGGATCGCCGTGAGAATGATCGCGGTGCCCATGTCGCCGCCGAGCATGATGAGTCCGAGCAGCATGAAGGCGACCGGCACGAGCGGCACCAGCATGTGTTTCCACTGGGCGAGGAGCCGCTTGTCGTATTTGCGCGCCAGCAGGTCGGCGCCCCACAGGACCAGGGCGAGCTTGCCGAACTCACTGGGCTGGAGCTGGAAGGGGCCGCCCAGGTAGATCCAGTTCTGGTTGCCGTTGACGCTGCGCCCTATCCCCGGGATCTGCACGAGGACCATCAGGAAGACGGTCACCGCGAGGATCGGATAGGCGAGCGCCCGGTGCAGCTTGATGGGCATCCGCATGGCGACCAGGAGCAGGATCGCGCCGAGCACGGCCGCCACGAACTGCTTGCGGAAGAAGTACGAGGCGGGCAGGTCCAGCTGGAGCGCCTGGATCATCGAGGCCGAGTAGACCATCACCAGGCCGAGCCCGGTGAGCAGCAGGCTGCTGCCGAGGATGAGGTAGTACGCGGTGAGCGGCCGGTCCCACGCCCGGCGGACCCTGTTGAGGAGCCGCCGGGGACCGCTGTCGCCCGGCGGGTGGGAGGCGCCTCTGGCGCGTACCGGAGGCGGTCGTCTGGCGACCCGCACGGATGACCTGGCCACGTTCCCCTCCCAAGGGTGTGCCCGGCGCCCGGCGGGCACGGAGCCCGGTCAGGCGCGCGTGGGACCGAGTCCGCGGACGGCGTCCGCGAACGCTTCCCCACGCTTGTTGTAGTTGGTGAACATGTCCATCGACGCACAGGCCGGAGCCATCAGCACGGTGTCCCCCGGCTGAGCCAGCTCCGCCGCCCGCCGTACCGCCTCGGACATCGCCCCAGTGTCGGTCCGGTCGAGGTCGACGACCGGGACCTCGGGGGCGTGTCGCGCGAGGGCTTCGCGGATCAGCTCGCGGTCGGCGCCGATGAGGACGGCGCCGCGCAGCCGCTTCGCGGCGCCTTCGACGAGCTCGTCGAAGGTGGCGCCCTTGGCGAGCCCGCCCGCGATCCAGACGATCGACTCGTACGCCGCCAACGACGCCTGGGCGGCGTGGGTGTTGGTGGCCTTGGAGTCGTCGACGTACGCGACGCCCTCGACGTCGGCGACGTGCTCGATGCGGTGGGCGTCCGGGCGGAAGGCCCGCAGCCCGTCGCGCACGGCCGTCGCCTGCACGCCGAAGGCGCGCGCGAGGGCCGCCGCGGCCAGCGCGTTGGCGATGTTGTGCGGCGCGGGCGGCTGGACGTCGGAGATCTCGGCGAGCTCCTGGGCCTGCTTCTGGCGGTCCGGCACGAAGGCACGGTCGACCAGGATGCCGTCCACGACGCCCAGTTGCGAGGGCGCGGGCGCGTTCAGCGTGAAACCGATGGCGCGGCAGCCCTCTTCGACGTCGGCCTCGCGGACCAGGTCCTCGGTGGCCTTGTCCGCGACGTTGTAGACGCAGGCGACGTGGTTGCCCTCGTAGATGCGGCCCTTGTCGGCGGCGTACGCCTCCATGGAGCCGTGCCAGTCCAGGTGGTCCGGCGCGAGGTTGAGGACGGCCGCGGAGTGGGCGCGCAGCGAGGGCGCCCAGTGCAGCTGGTACGAGGACAGCTCGACGGCGAACACGTCGTACGCGTCGTCGCCTTCGAGGACCACGTCGACGATCGGGGTGCCGATGTTGCCGACGGCGGCCGTGCGCAGGCCCGCCGCCTCAAGGATCGAGGCGAGCATCTGCGTCGTCGTGGTCTTGCCGTTGGTGCCCGTGACGGCGAGCCAGGGCGCCGCGCCCGGGCCGCGCAGCCGCCAGGCGACCTCGACGTCGCCGATGACGTCCACGCCCGCCTCGGCGGCCGCGGCGAACAGCGGCGACGAGGGCTTCCAGCCCGGCGAGGTGACGACGAGGTCCGTGCCGGGCCGCAGGCTCTCGGCGTCTCCCAGGCGTACGGAGATGCCCTCGCTCTCCAGAGAGGCGGCGCGTTCCCGGTGCGCCTCTCCGGAGCCGCCGTCCACGACGGTCACCTTCGCGCCGAGGCCGGCCAGGGCGCGGGCGGCGCTGACGCCGCTCACGCCGAGGCCGGCGACGGTGATGTTCCTGCCCTGCCAGTCGGAGACAGAGGTCACTTTTCGGCTGCCCATCCCGCGTAGAAGAGACCGAGGCCGACGATCACGCACATGCCCTGGATGATCCAGAAGCGGACCACCACAAGGACCTCGGACCACCCCTTGAGTTCGAAGTGGTGCTGGAGCGGCGCCATCCGGAAGACCCGCTTACCGGTCATCCGGAACGAGCCGACCTGGATGACGACCGACATGGTGATCAGGACGAAGAGGCCGCCGAGCAGCGCGAGGAGCAGCTCCGTGCGGGAGCAGATCGCGAGGCCCGCGAGCGCGCCGCCGAGGGCGAGCGAGCCGGTGTCACCCATGAAGATCTTGGCGGGCGAGGTGTTCCACCACAGGAAGCCGAAGCAGGCACCCATCAGGGCGGAGGCCACCACGGCGAGGTCGAGCGGGTCCCTGACCTCGAAACACGCCTGCGGGTTGGTCAGCGTCGTCGCGTTGGCGCAGGACTCCTGGTACTGCCAGACACCGATGAAGGTGTAGGCGCCGAAGACCATCACGGAGGCGCCGGTGGCGAGGCCGTCCAGACCGTCGGTGAGGTTCACGCCGTTCGACATCGCGAGGATCATGAACAGCGCCCAGACCACGAACAGGACCGGGCCGATCGACCAGCCGAAGTCCGTGACGAACGACAGCTTGGTGGAGGCCGGGGTCTGGTTCCGGTTGTCCGGCCAGTTCAGCGCGAGCACGGCGAAGCCGATGCCGACGATCAGCTGGCCGGCCATCTTCGCCTTGGCGCGCAGACCGAGCGAACGCTGCTTGACGATCTTGATGTAGTCGTCGAGGAAGCCGACGAGGCCCATGCCCGCCATCAGGAAGAGCACCAGGAGGCCGGAGAGCGTGGTCTCCGTGCCGGTGATGACCTTCGTGAGGAAGTACGCGATGAGCGTGGCCAGGATGAAGGCGATACCGCCCATGGTCGGCGTACCGCGCTTGCTGTGGTGCTCGCGCGGGCCGTCGTCCCGGATGAACTGGCCGTAGCCCTTGCGGGCCAGGAGCTTGATCAGCAGCGGGGTACCGACCAGGGTCAGGAAGAGCCCGATCACGCCCGCGAAGAGGATCTGCCTCATCGGCCGGAGACCTGCCCCTCAGAAGACACCGCGACGTCGTCGAGCAGCGCCGTGGCGACCTTCTCGAGACCGACCGACCTGGACGCCTTCACCAGCACGACGTCACCCGGGCGCAGTTCACTGCGCAGCAGGTCGATCGCCGCCTGTGCGTCGGACACGTGCACCGACTCCTCACCCCACGAACCCTCGTTGTATGCGCCCAGTTGGAGCCAGGACGCTTCCCTGCCCCCGACTGCCACGAGCTTGCTCACGTTGAGCCGGACGGCAAGTCGTCCGACCGCGTCGTGCTCGGCGAGACCCTCGTCCCCGAGCTCGGCCATGTGACCGAGCACCGCCCACGTACGACGCCCCTTGCCCATGGCCGCGAGCGCGCGCAAGGCCGCTCGCATGGACTCGGGGTTCGCGTTGTAGGCGTCGTTGACGACCGTCACGCCGTCCGGGCGCTCGGTGACCTCCATCCGCCAGCGGGACAGCGTGCCCGCCTCGGAGAGCGCGAGGGCGATCTCGTCCACGGACATGCCCAGCTCATGGGCGACGGCGGCCGCGGCAAGCGCGTTCGACACGTGGTGCTCACCGTACAGCCGCAAGGTCACGTCGCTGCACCCGGAGGGTGTGTGCAGCGTAAAAGCGGGCTGTCCGTTCTCTGTGAGCCGGACATTTTCCGCGCGTACGTCGGCGTCCTCGGCCTCTCCGAAGAGGATCACGCGGGCCTTCGTGCGCGAGGCCATCGCGCGGACGAGCGGGTCGTCGGCGTTGAGGACCGCGGCGCCGTCCGCGGGCAGCGACTCGACCAGCTCACCCTTCGCTTGTGCGATCTGCTCGCGTCCGCCGAACTCGCCGATGTGGGCGGTTCCGACGTTCAGGACGAGGCCGATCCTCGGCGGCGTGAGGCCGGTGAGGTACCGGATGTGGCCGATTCCGCGCGCTCCCATCTCCAGGATGAGGAAGCGCGTCTCGTCGGTGGCGCTGAGCGCGGTGAGCGGCAGGCCGATCTCGTTGTTGAACGAGCCCGGCGTCCAGACCGTGGGCGCGTGGCGCCGCAGGACCTGCGCGAGGAGGTCTTTGGAGCTGGTCTTGCCGACGGATCCGGTCAGCGCCACGAGGGTCGCGCCGAGGCGCTCCACCACGTGCCGTGCGAGGGCGCCGAGCGCCGCCTGCACGTCGTCCACGACGACGGCGGGCACGCCGACGGGCCGCGAGGCGAGGACGGCCGCGGCGCCTGCCGCGACGACGTCCGCCGCGTAGTCGTGGCCGTCGACGCGCTCGCCGACGAAAGCGACGAAGAGGCTGCCGGGCTCCACCTCACGGGAGTCCCGGACGACGGGTCCGGTGACCCGGACGGCCGGATCCGGTATGTCGTACGTCTGCCCGCCGACGACGCTGGCGATCTCGGCGAGGGAGAGGGCGATCACAACTTCATCCCTGGGTTTGCTGGATAGCTTCGCGAAGTACCTGGCGGTCGTCGAAGGGACGCACCACCCCGGCGATGTCCTGTCCCTGCTCGTGGCCCTTGCCCGCGACGAGGACGGTGTCGCCGGGCTCCGCGCGGCGGACGGCCGCGCGGATGGCGGCGGCCCGGTCCTCGAAGACGGCGACGTCGCCGCGCTCGTGGGCGGGGACCTCGGCGGCGCCGGCGAGCATCGTGGCGAGGATCGCGAGGGGGTCCTCGCCACGGGGGTTGTCCGATGTCAGTACGGCGGTGTCGGCGAGGCGGGCCGCGGCCGCCCCCATCGGCATCCGCTTGGTCCTGTCCCGGTCGCCGCCGCAGCCGAGCACGATGTGCAGCTTGCCCTCGGTGACCTTGCGCAGCGCGCGCAGGACCGATTCGACAGCGTCCGTCTTGTGGGCGTAGTCGACGACGGCCAGATAGGGCTGGCCCGCGTCGACGCGCTCCAGGCGGCCCGGCACGCCGGGCACCGCGGCGACGCCGTCGGCGGCCTGCTGCGGGTCGATCCCGGCGACGGCCAGCGCGACGATCGCGGCGAGGGTGTTGGCGACGTTGAAGGGGCCCGCGAGCGGCGACTTGGCGGTGATCCGCTCGCCCTTGGGGCCGACGGCGACGAACGTCGAGTCGAGCGGTCCGACCACGACGTCCTCGGCGCGCCAGTCGGCGTCCGGGTGGCCCTCGGCGGAGAAGGTGGTGACGGGCACCTCCGACTCGGTGATGAGCCGACGCCCGTACTCGTCGTCGAAGTTGACCACGCCGAGGCGGGAGCGCCGCTTGGTGAACAGCTGCGCCTTGGCCTGGAAGTAGTCCTCCATGCCGGAGTGGAACTCCATGTGCTCCGGGCTGAGGTTGTTGAAGACGGCGACGTCGAAGACGCAGCCGTCCACCCGCCCGAGCACCAGGGCGTGGCTGGAGACCTCCATCGCGACCGCCTCGACGCCGCGCTCGCGCATCACCGCGAACAGCGCCTGGAGGTCGGTGGCTTCGGGGGTGGTGCGCTCCGACTTGATGCGCTCGTCGCCGATGCGCATCTCGACCGTGCCGATGAGGCCGGTCGAGCGGGCGCCCTTGAGGCCGCCCTCGATGAGGTACGCGGTGGTGGTCTTGCCCGACGTGCCGGTGATGCCGATCTGGAGGAGGTCGCGGCCGGGGTGGCCGTAGACCGTCGCCGCCAGCTCGCCCATGTCGGCGCGCGGGTCGTCGACGACCAGGACCGGAAGCCCGGTCGCGGCCGCGCGTTCGGCGCCGGTCGGGTCGGTGAGCACCGCGGCGGCACCGAGGTCGGCGGCCTGCGCGACGAAGTCGGCGCCGTGCAGCCGGGCGCCGGGCAGGGCGGCGTAGATGTCGCCGGGGCGGACGGCGCGCGAGTCGTGCGTGATACCCGTGATCCGCGCACTGCCCGGGTCGGCGACGCCCAGCTGGCCTGCGAGCTCCGTCAGCGAGGTCGGGGAGACCCGGTCCGGCCGCGGCGGTCCCGGATAGGTCACGGGAACGCCCTTCTGGGTGGTTTGGGACTGATCAGCGTGTGGCACGGCGGTGAGCGTACCGGGCGTACCCCTCTCGGAGCGAAGTGAGGGGCGTGCCGGGGGGTGGTTCCCCGAGCCTGGCGTGATGGTTGTCACGAGCTGTTCCTGGTGGGTCTCAGGGCTTGAAGGTCACCGGAAGGCGGGCCGGGCCGCTTCCGGTGGGGGGCACTTGGAGCGTCTTGAGGGCGAACTCCATGACTTCCTTGTAGATGGGTCCGCAGATCTGGCCGCCGAAGTAGCTCCCCTCGGTCGCGTTCTGGATCGCGCAGTAGACCGTGACGCGCGGCTTGTCGGCGGGCGCGAAGCCGGCGAACGACGAGGTGTAGCCCTTGTAGCGGCCGGTCGCCGGGTCGACCCGGTTGGCCGTACCGGTCTTGCCCGCGACGCGGTAGCCGGGGATGCGGGCCTTGGTGCCGGTGCCCTCCTCGTCGTCGACGACGGATTCGAGCATCTGCGAGACGGTCTTCGCGGTCTTCTCGCTCACCACCCGGGTCTTCTTGGGCTTCGGCGCGGGCGTGAAGCGGCCGTCGGGGCCTTTGGTGCCGCGCACCAGGGTGGGTTCGACGCGTACGCCGCCGTTGGCGATGGTCGAGTAGACCGATGCGGCCTGCATGGCGTTGATCGAGACGCCCTGGCCGAAGGGGATCGTGAACTGCTGCGAGGTGGACCACTTGTCGGCGGGCGCGAGGATGCCGGAGGTCTCGCCGGGGAAGCCGAGCCCGGTCTTCGTGCCGAGGCCGAACTTCCGCAGGTACGAGTAGAGGACCCGGTTGACCTCCTTCTGCGTCTTGCCGAGCTCTCCGGTGGCGAGGATCGTGCCGATGTTGGAGGACTTGGCGAGCACGCCGTTGAGCGTCAGGTGCCAGGTGGGGTGGTCGATGTCGTCCTGGAAGAGGCGGTCGCCGCGGTGCAGCCGGTTGGGCACCGTCACATGGGTGCCGGGCGTGGCGGCGTTCTCCTCCAGGACGGCGGCCATCGACATGACCTTGGCGGTGGAGCCGGGCTCGAAGGCGTCCTGAAGCGCGGCGTTGCCGAGGGCGGTGCCGTCGGCCTCCGAGAGGTCGTTCGGGTCGAAGCCGGGGGCGTTGGCCATCGCGAGGACCTCGCCGGTCCGCGTGTCCTGCACTATCACGTAGCCGCGGTCGGCGCTGGACTTCCTGACCTGCTCGCTGATGGCGTTCTGCGCGGCCCACTGGATGTCGCGGTCGATGGTGAGCTCGACGTCGGAGCCGGGCACGGCGGGTGTCTCCGTGAAGCCCGCGGTCGGCACCTGGCGGCCGCCGGACTGGGCGTAGCGGATCTTGCCGTCCTCGCCGGCCAGCTGCTTGTCGAGCTGCGCCTCCAGGCCGCCCGCGCCCTTGCCGTCGGAGTTGACCCAGCCCAGTATCCCGGCGCCCAGGTCGTCGTTCGGGTAGACCCGCTTGCTGCTCGGGTCGGCGAGGACGCCGGCCAGCACGTTCGGCGAGGCCGGATCGGTGCCCGCCTTCTCGGCGAGCGCGCCGCGCAGGTCCTTGATCTGCTTCCACACCTGGGGGCTCTGGCGGCGGGCCAGCAGGACGTAACGCGTCTTCGGGGTCTTGAGCTTCGCGGTGAGTTCGTCGACGTCCTTGTCGAGGATCGGGGCGAGCAGCGTGGCCGCCTCCTCGGGCGCGTTGTCGGTCTTCGTCTCCTTCGGCGTGAACAGCGTGGGGTCCGCCGTGATGTCGTACGCGTCCACGCTGGCGGCGAGTTCGACGCCGGCGCGGTCGGTGATGCGCCCGCGCTCGGCGGCCAGGGTGTGGGTGAAGTAGCGGTTCTTCTCGGCCTTGGCGGCGTACGCGTCGGCGTCGACGGCCTGCACCTGGAGCAGCCGTACGACGAAGGCGAGCATCACCAGCGTCAGGCCGAGGCTGACCATGCGCAGGCGCGGCCGGGGGCTGCCCAGGCGGATGGTGCGGGCCTGCGCCTTGCCCTTGCCCTTGCCCTTGGCGGCGGGCCGGCGGGACGCGGGGCGGGCGCCCTGCGCGGGGCGGCGCGGGGCGCCGGTTTTCGCGGGGCGGACGGGCTTCGCGGGTCCTGGCACCCGGCGCCGCGGGGGTTCCCTGTCGGACACTTGCGTCACCTGCCGGAGGTCGTCGTGGGGAGGCCGGGCTGTGCGGGCTGCGGGGCGGCGGGGGCGGGCGGCGGGGCGGGTGCCGTGGCGGCCGCGGTCGGGGGCGGCACGGGGGGCGCGACCGGGACCGGGACGGACGCCGCGGGGGTCGCGACCTCCTGCGGGCGCGGCGCGGGGTAGGCCAACGACGAGGGGCGGGCCGCGGCGCCCGGCACGCCGCGCACGGTTCCGTCGGGGTTCAGGAAGGCCGGGTCGCCGCCGGGGACCATGCCGAGCTCGCGGGCGCGGCGCTGGAGGGCGTCGGGGGCCGCGTAGCCGTCCACGTCGCGCTGGAGCTCCTGCTCCTCCTCGGTGAGCTCCTTGGTCTCCTTCCTCAGCTCGCTCAGCTGGAACGAACCCTCGTTGAGGGAGGAGTTCAGGATGAGCAGCACGATCAGGCCGCCGCCGAGGAGCACGACGACCAGGAGGACGAAGGGCGTGCGCGCGGCCTGGCTCGGGCCCTCGGGCAGCAGCCGCGCGAGGCGGGCGGCCCTCCCCCGCAGCTCGGGCTTCTTGCTCATGGAGCCTCCTCGCGGACTCTGATCAGCGGACCCCGGTCAGCGGGTGCCGCTCAGCGGACGTCTTCGCGTACGCGCTGCGCGCCCCGCAGCCGGGCCGGGGCCGCCCTGCGGTTCTCGGCGACCTCTTCCTCTGTGGGGAGTTCGGCGCCGCGCGTCAGAAGCTTGAGCCGCGGCTGGTAGCGCTCGGGAACGACGGGCAGGCCGGGCGGTGCGGTGTTGGCGGCGCCGGCCGCGAACACCTGCTTGACCAGGCGGTCCTCCAGCGAGTGGTACGAGAGGACGGCGATCCGGCCGTCGACGGCGAGCGCTCCGACGGCCGCGGGGATGGCCCGCTCCAGGACGCTCAGCTCGCCGTTGACCTCGATGCGCAGGGCCTGGAAGGTGCGCTTGGCGGGGTTGCCGCCGGTGCGCTTGGCGGCCTGCGGCAGCGCGTCGCGGATGAGCTCGACGAGCCGTGCGCTGTTGCTGAACGGCTCCTTCTCGCGCTCGCGGACGACGGCGCCGACGATGCGCTTGGCCTGCTTCTCCTCGCCGTACTGGCGCAGGATCCGCACCAGTTCGCCCGGTGCGTACGTGTTGAGGACCTCGGCGGCGCTGATGCCGGTCGTCTGGTCCATGCGCATGTCGAGGGGGGCGTCCTGGGCGTACGCGAAGCCGCGGTCGGCCTCGTCGAGCTGCATGGAGGAGACGCCGAGGTCGAAGAGGACGCCCTGGACGCGGGGGATGCCGAGGCGGTCGAGCACGTCGGGGAGTTCGTCGTAGACCGCGTGCACCAGGGTGGCCCGGTCGCCGTAGGGGGCGAGCCGCTCGCCGGAGAGGCGCAGCGCTTCCTTGTCGCGGTCCAGGGCGACGAGGCGGGCGGCCGGGAAGGTGGCGAGGAGGGCCTCGCTGTGGCCGCCGAGTCCGAGGGTGCAGTCGACGACGACGGCGCCCGGCTCGGCGAGCGCGGGGGCCAACATGTCCAGGCACCGCTGGAGCATCACCGGGACGTGTCGGCTGTTGTCGCTCAAGGGGCCCTCTCAGGTCCGGCGCGGCGTGCGCACGCACCGCCGGGTCCCCGCCCGCTCCGTGAAGGGGAATGGACTGCTGGCGCCGGGGAAGTGGCGTCAGCCGACCGGGAGCGGGAGGAGGCCGAGCCGTACGTACGCGCCGCGCACGTGGGGGGATTCTGGGAATCCCCGGGATGTGCGGTCCAGCAGGGAGCAGGTCACGTCTCCCGCTTCGCGTCACTTTAGTCCACCGTGTCTCCCGGTCAATCAACCGGCCTGCGCGTCGCAGGGCGGCCCCGACAGGGGTGCGAATCCGATGGGCTCACCCGTTCGGCCGCACCCCGTCCGGCGTGTGGGTTGGCTCACAACAAGGATCTTTGGCGTTCTTTGTCCCTCCTCACAGCGAGCCCGGACGATCAACGCGCATTAACGTCTTAGCCATGTCGACTTCCGCAGCCTCCTCGGACAACACGCCCGCCGAGCCCATCGGTGACATAGCCGTCGGTACGGTCACCGACCGCCTCGTGGACGCGAACGCGAGATACGCCGCCCGGTTCACCGACCCCGGCATGGACGCCCGCCCCGTCCTGCGCGTCGCCGTCGTCGCCTGCATGGACGCCCGCCTCGACCTGCACGAGGCCCTCGGCCTCGAACTGGGCGACTGCCACACCATCCGCAACGCGGGCGGTGTGGTCACCGACGACGTCGTCCGCTCCCTGACCATCAGCCAGCGCGCGCTCGGCACCCGCAGCGTGGTCCTCATCCACCACACCGGCTGCGGCCTGGAGACCCTCACCGAGGAGTTCCGCCAGGAGCTGGAGACCGAGGTCGGCCAGCGGCCGACGTGGGCGGTGGAGTCCTTCCGCGACGTCGACCAGGACGTGCGGCAGTCGATGGAGCGGGTCCGGACGTCGCCGTTCCTGCTGCACACCGACGACATCCGGGGGTTCGTCTTCGACGTGAAGACGGGCCTGCTGCGGGAGATCGAAGCCGCGTGACGGACAAACTGTCGTAAACCCCGGCGAATCGGCGCCAGTTATCCACAGGCGAGTGACACGACCCGGTATGCCCAACAACAATGCGGGGGTGGCGTCACGCAGAACCAGTCATGTGTGACGCCCGTGAATTCGGGGTGTACCGGGTCGCACGCTTGAGTGGCGGCCCGGCTGGGGTATCCCCTGCTCCTTGGGAGCGCGGGGAAGGGCCGAGGAGGGCCGGGTGACGACCTATGACGATCGAGCGAGCCTCACAGATCTGACCACGACCGCGGAGCGTGTCCGCAGGTCGGTGGAGGGTGTGATCGAGGGCAAGCCAGAGGTCGTACGGCTTTCGCTGACCGTGCTCCTGGCGGAGGGGCACCTGCTCATCGAGGACGTGCCGGGCGTGGGCAAGACCATGCTCGCCAAGGCACTGGCACGGTCCATCGACTGCTCCGTGCGCAGGATCCAGTTCACACCGGATCTGCTGCCGTCGGACATCACCGGTGTGTCCATATTCGACCAGCAGCGCAGGGACTTCGAGTTCAAGCCGGGGGCGATCTTCGCGCAGATCGTGATCGGCGACGAGATAAACCGTGCGTCTCCGAAGACGCAGTCCGCGCTCCTGGAGTCCATGGAGGAGCGCCAGGTCACCATCGACGGGCAGACCTACGAACTGCCCAGCCCGTTCATGGTCGTGGCCACCCAGAACCCCGTCGAGATGGAGGGGACCTACCCGCTGCCCGAGGCGCAGCGCGACCGCTTCATGGCGCGGGTCTCGATCGGCTATCCCGGGCCCGAGGCCGAGCTCCAGATGCTCGACGTGCACGGCGGCGTCTCGCCCCTGGACGACCTCCAGCCGGTGGCGCACGCGCACGACATCGTGAAGCTCATCGACGCCGTGCGCACGGTCCACGTCGCCGACCCCGTCCGGCGGTACGCGGTGGACCTGGTCGGCGCGACCCGCAACCACCCGGCCCTCAGACTCGGGGCGTCCCCGCGCGCGACGCTGCACCTGCTGCGCGCCGCCAAGGCCTCCGCCGCGCTCAGCGGCCGCGACTTCGCCCTGCCGGACGACGTGCAGGCGCTGGCCGTCGCCGTCCTCGCGCACCGCCTGCTGCCCACGGCGCAGGCCCAGTTGAACCGCCGTACGGCCGAGTCCGTCGTCCTGGAGATCCTCCAGCGCACCCCGGTGCCCGCGGCAGCGCCCTCACCCCCTCCGGGTGCCGGCGCCTACTTCGACCAGCAGCCGCCCGGCGCGCGGAGGCTGTGATGGCGCTCGGGGGGAGCCCGGCCGGCCCCGCCGACGACGAGAAGGGCGGGATGCGCACGGCCCTCGCGGGCCTGACCACCCGCGGCCGCTCCTTCCTGGCGGCCGGCGTCGCCGCCGCCGTCTGCGCCTACGTCCTCGGCCAGAGCGACCTGCTGCGCGTCGGACTGTTGCTCGCCGTGCTGCCGCTGGTGTGCGCGACCGTCCTGTTCCGCACCCGCTACCGCGTCGCGGGCAGCCGCAGGCTCTCCCCCGCGCGCGTGCCCGCCGGTTCGGAGGCCCGCGTCCACCTGCGGATGGACAACGTCTCGCGGCTGCCCACCGGTCTGCTGATGCTCCAGGACCGGGTGCCGTACGTGCTCGGGCCGCGGCCCCGCTTCGTGCTCGACCGCGTCGAGGCGGGCGGGCGCCGCGAGGTGTCCTACCGCGTCCGCTCCGACCTGCGCGGCCGCTATCCGCTGGGCCCCCTGCAACTGCGCCTGACGGACCCCTTCGGGATGTGCGAGCTGACGCGCTCCTTCTCGACGTACGACATGCTGACGGTCATCCCGCGCGTGACGGCCCTGCCACCGGTGCGGCTCACCGGCGAGGCGAAGGGGTACGGCGACGGGCGGAACCGCTCGCTGGCGCTGGCCGGCGAGGACGACGTCATCCCGCGCGGGTACCGCCACGGCGACGACCTGCGCCGGGTGCACTGGCGCTCCACCGCGCGCTACGGCGAGCTGATGGTCCGCCGCGAGGAGCAGCCGCAGCGGGCCCGCTGCACGGTGCTCCTGGACACCCGGGGCGTCGGCTTCCGGGGCGCGGGCCCCGACTCGGCCTTCGAGTGGGCCGTGTCGGGCACGGCGTCCGCCCTGGTGCACATGCTCGAACGCGGCTTCTCGGTGCGCCTGTTGACCGACGCGGGGGCCTCCGTGCCGGGCGAGGGCTCGGACGGCTTCGCGGGCTCCGGCCAGGAGTCGGCGGACGCCGCCGGACTGATGATGGACACCCTCGCGGTGATCGACCACTCGGACGGCGCCGGACTCTCCCGAGCCTACGACGTGCTGCGCGGCGGGAACGAGGGCCTGCTCGTCGCCTTCCTCGGCGACCTGGCGGAGGAGCAGGCCGCGGTGGTCGCCAAGATGCGCCGACGCAGCGGCGCCGCGGTCGCCTTCGTCCTCGACAGCGCGGCCTGGGCGCAGGGCCAGGGCGCCCCGCCGTCCGAGGCCGGTGACGCGGGTGTGCGGATGCTCCGGGAGGCGGGCTGGACGGCCCTCGCCGTGCCGCCGGGCGCGGATCTCGCCGACCTGTGGCGGCAGGCGGACCACGCCCGCACGAGCGCGGGCCCCGCGCCCGCGGCGGGCACGACGACCGGGGGATGGGCATGAGCGGCCGGGGACGTACGACAGGTGGGGGACGGGGATGAGCGGGCGCGCGCGGCTCGCGGTGTGCGCCACCGCGGCCACCCTGATGGCGTCGGGCTCGCTGCTGCCGCTCGTCGACCCGGCGACGTGGTTCCTTCAGGCGGTGATCCTGCTCGTGGTGCAGAGCGGGGTGGGCGCGCTGGCCCGGCGGGTGCCGCTGGCCAGGCCGCTGACCGTGGCGGTGCAGGCGCTGGTGTCGCTGTTCCTGCTGACGCTGGTCTTCGCCCGCGAGCAGGCCCTCGCGGGGATCGTGCCCGGACCCGAGGTGTTCCAGCGGTTCGGCCTGCTCCTGGAGGCCGGCGGCAACGACGTCAGCAAGTACATGATCCCGGCGCCGCTCAGCGACGGCATCCGGCTGATGCTGGTCGGTGGCGTCCTGGTGATCGGCCTCGCGGTGGACGCGCTCGCGGTGACGTTCCGCACCGCGGCCCCCGCCGGTCTTCCGCTGCTCGCCCTGTACTCGGTCGCGGCGGGGCTCTCCGACGGCGGCGCCGGCTGGCTGTGGTTCCTGCTGGCCGCGGCCGGGTATCTGCTGCTGCTCCTGGCGGAGGGCCGGGACCGGCTCTCGCAGTGGGGCCGCGTCTTCGGCGGCGCGGCGCGCGCGCCGGGCCGGGTCTCCGGAGGCCTGGAGAGCAACAGCGGGGCCCTCGCCCCGGTCCGCACGGGACGGCGCATCGGGGCCGTGGCCCTGGGCATCGCCCTGGTGGTGCCGCTCGCGCTGCCCGCCCTGGACGGTGGGCTGCTGGACGGCTCCGGCGGCCCGGGAGGCGGCGGCTCGGGCGGCGGCGGCACGATCTCGGCCGTGAACCCGCTGGTCGCGCTCCAGGACAGCCTGAACCAGCCGGAGGACCGCGAAGTCCTCTCGTACCGTACGAACGCCGAGTCGACCGACGACCTGTATCTGCGCATCGTCTCGCTCGACCAGTTCGACGGCACGACGTGGAAGACCACCGTCCGGCGCATTCAGGACGTGCCGTCGCCGCTGCCGAACCCCGTCGGCCTGCGCCCCGACGTCCGCAGGACCGAGATCCAGACGAACCTGTCGGCCGCCGAAAGCTACGCGCAGAACTGGCTGCCCATGCCCTTCCCGGCCAGCCAGGTCGAGATCGGCGGCCGCTGGCGGTTCGAGCCGGTGGGCCGCGCCCTCGTCGGCGACCGGGGGCAGACCACGCGGGGCGCGCGGTACCAGGTCAGTAGCCTGGTCGTAGAGCCCACCGCCGAGCAGCTGGCCGCCGCGCCCGCGCCGCCCGACGATCTGCGGCGCGAGTTCACCGACGTGCCGGAGTCGCTTCCGGCGCTGGTCGGGGCCAGGGCCCGGCAGGTCACCAAGGGCGCCGCGAACCCGTACGAGCAGGCGGTCAAGCTCCAGGACTACTTCGCGTCGGACGGCGGGTTCACGTACAACACCCAGGTGCGGGCGGGCAGCGGGCCCTCCGCGATCGAGCGGTTCCTGAAGCAGAAGGAGGGGTTCTGCGTCCACTTCTCCTTCGCGATGGCCTCCATGGCGCGGACCCTGGGGATTCCGGCGCGGGTCGCGGTGGGCTTCACGCCGGGCACCGTGCGGGGGGACGGTTCGATGTCGGTCGGGTTGCGGGACGCGCATGCCTGGCCCGAGCTGTACTTCGAGGGCGTGGGGTGGACCCGTTTCGAGCCGACACCGAGCCGGGGCACGGTGCCCGAGTACACCCGCTCGGACGTCCCCTCGGGCGACGCCGGCGACCCGGACTCCCCGGAGCCGACCGAGTCCTCCGAGCCGTCGACGGCGCCTTCCGCGTCGGACACCTGCCCGCCCGACATGAAGAAGCAGGGCGGCTGCGCGAGCACTGCCCCGCAGGTCGCGGCCGGGTCGGGCGGTGAAGGACCGCCCGTCGGGATGATCGTGGGCATCGGTCTGGCGGCGCTGCTCGTCGTCGGGGTGCCGCTGCTGCCCCTGCTGTGGCGGACCCGGACACGGGCGGCGCGGCTCGGAACCGGTGGCCGCACCGGGGCGCAGGCAGCGGGGCGGACGCTGGCGGCCTGGCTCGAAGTCACCGATACGGCCTGGGACCACGGCATCGCGCCGGACGACTCGCTGACCCCCCGGAAGGCCGCGGCGCGCATCGTCCGGGTCGGACAGCTCGCCGCGGGCCCCGCGGAGGCCGTCCATCGGGTCGCGGCCGCGGTGGAGCAGGTGCTCTACGCCCCCCACCCGCAGCCCGCGACCGGACTGGCCGAGGACGTACGGCGCGTACGGGACGGTCTGAACGCCTCGGTGAGCCGCACCACCCGCCTGCGCGTGACACTCGCGCCGCGTTCGGCCGCGCGGGTGGTGTGGGCGGTCTCGGACCGCTGGACGGCGTTCAGCACACGCTGGCGGGAACGGGCGGCCGAGCGCTGGGCAACGGCCATGCGGAAGCTGCCGCGACGGGCGGGGCAGCAGGGCTGAGCTCGGCTGTGGGGTGGGGCGGGTGCGGGGTCCCGCCCCACGCGGCGCAGGCCCACCTGCACGTGGCGCGAGGTCCCACCCCCGGGCGGCACGGGGCCCCGCCCCCGGCCGACGCGGTGCGGGCGCACACACGTGTGAGGGGTGACCGCCCCGCCGGGTGGTCACCCCTCACACATTGCTGCAAGTCTGCTCTGCTCGGTCAGTGCTGAGCTGCCGCGCTCACTGGCCGCCCTGCTGTTCGTCGCGGCGGCGCTGCCACCGCTGCTCGATGCGGTCCATCACGGAGCGGCGCTGCCTCGCCTGCCGTGGGGCCGCGGCCCCGCCCGGCGCGGCGGCCGTGCCCGAAGGTTGTTCGCCCGGCTTCGGCGCTTTGCGCCAACCGGTGACGGCGAGCACCGCGCAGCCCAGCATGACGAGGAACCCCACCACGCTGATCCAGATCTGCTGGGCGACCATTCCGGCCATGAGAAGGGCGATGCCCACCAGGAAGCCCGCGACCGCTTGGTAGACCCGCTTCCGGGTGTACGTACGCAGCCCGCTTCCCTCAAGCGCTGTCGCGAACTTGGGATCTTCGGCGTACAGCGCTCGCTCCATCTGCTCGAGCATGCGCTGCTCGTGCTCCGAGAGCGGCACGGAGTCCTCCTCATCGTGCAGTCGCCGGGGCGACCGGGGGTCCCCTTCAGGATAGGCAGGGAATCGCCCCCGTGAAACCCGCCCCTCTACGCCAACTTCGCCAAACCGGACCTTCACGCCGATCCGGCTCGCTGAAGCGTGCATTCCCCAGCGGCCGAACCCTCATGCAGAACGGTGTCCCTCGATCATACGGCGCCCGTAGCCCGTTCGGGGGGCCTGTGGCGTACTCCATGTGCGGCTGCGGCCCTGATCAGCCGGTCAGCCGCAGGAGCGCCTCATGGGCGGGCGGCGTCCGGTGCCTCGCCGAGGACGTGCAGCTGGGTGGCGACGGAGTGGAAGGCGGGCAGCTCCGCGGCGGCGGCCTCCAGCTTGAGGAGGGCGTCCAGGGCGCCCGGCTCGGTGTCCACGAGGACGCCGGGGACCAGGTCGGCGAAGACCCGGACGCCGTGCACCGCGTCGACGCGGACGCCCGCGGCCTCGACGAGACCGGTGAGCTGCTCGGCGGTGAAGCGGCGCGGCACGGGGTCGCCCGCGCCCCAGCGGCCCGCCGGGTCGGTGAGCGCGGTCTGCGCCTCCTTGAAGTGCCCGGCGAGGGCACGGGCGAGCACGGCGCCGCCGAGGCCCGCGCCGAGCAGGCTGAGGACGCCGGAGGGGCGCAGCGCGTCCACGGCGAGGCGCACGCCCTCGGCGGGGTCGTCCACGTACTCCAAGACGCCGTGGCACAGGACCGCGTCGAAGCCGCCGCGCTCGACGACGTCGAAGAGGCCGAGCACGTCGCCCTGGACGCCGCGCACGCGGTCGGCGACGCCGGCCTCGGCGGCCCGGCGCTCCAGCGCGAACAGGGCGTTCGGACTGGGGTCGACGACGGTGACGCGGTGGCCGAGGCGGGCCACCGGCACCGCGAAGTTGCCGCTGCCACCGCCGGTGTCGAGCACGTCGAGTTCGGTGCGCGACTCCCGGCCGGTGACCTTGGCGCGGCGGTCGAGGGCGTCCTTCAGGACGTC
This sequence comes from Streptomyces sp. NPDC030245, assembly GCF_055572995.1. NCBI lineage: Bacteria > Bacillati > Actinomycetota > Actinomycetes > Kitasatosporales > Streptomycetaceae > Streptomyces > Streptomyces sp. NPDC030245. Next base: position 392,560 of record NZ_JBVICF010000006.1, read on the forward strand.
CCAGACCACTGCTGTACGAAGAGAAGCGCGGGGGCGCATCGGGTCCGACACGGCAGGTGACTCCTCGGCGCGTGGGGTGCGATTCGCCCCCACCCTATTGCCTGCGGAACCGTGCCCCGGCCACGCCTCCCACCGCACGGACGGGCCGGTCAGCCCGCGTCCGGCGGCTCGCGGCCCGCGTCCCGCGGCTCCTGCCGTGGCTGGGGCAGCACGGGCTGGAGCACGAGCATCCGCTCGACGAGGCGCAGGAACATCGCGACGTCACGGAGCAGGTCGTCGGCGTCGCGGGCGGTGGCGGCGGCCGCTATGCCCGCCTCGGCGCGGGCCCGCCGGGCGGCGCCGGAGGCGAACAGGGCGCTCCACTCGGTGAGTTCGGGAGCTATCTCGGGGAGGACTTCCCAGGCGCTGCGGATGCGCTGCCTGCGGCGCGGTGTCGTCTCGGGGCGGCCGCGCGCGGCGAGGACGGCGGCGGCGGTGCGCAGGGCGGCGAGGTGGGCGGTGGCATAGCGCTCGTGGGGGGCGTCGAGGAGGGCGGCCTCGTCGATCCCGGCGCGGGCCTGGGCGAGCAGTTCGAGAGCGGCGGGCGGGGCGGTCGCGCGGCGCAGGACGGGGTGGACATCGCTCGCCGGGCCGGTCAGTGAGGGAGCAGGGCCGACGGCGCGGTGCCGGCGGGCGGCTGCTGCGGAAGTGCTGGCCATGACGAACCTCCTGTCGTCGTGTGACGGCGCAGTGGCCGTATGTGCCCATCGTGGAGTACCCCACTGACAATCGGTTCTGACCTGGGACTTTGCCTCGATCGCGGGTTCGGGCTTATTTTTGAACTGACCAGTCAGTTCAAATTCCGGTTCGACGGAGGGGCAGGGGGGACTGTGGACGGTCCGACCGACGGCGCGCGCGGAGCGGCCGTCACCGCCGGGGAGTTCGGGCTCAAGGGGCCGCGCGGCTGGGCGTTCCGCGGCATCGGGATCGAAGCGGAGCCCGGGTCACTGATCGCGCTGGAGGGTCCTTCGGGTTCCGGCCGCACCTGTCTTCTGCTCGCGCTCACGGGACGTATGCGCGCCACCGAGGGCCACGCGTCCGTGGACCGCTTCCGGCTGCCCGGGCAGTTGGCCGCGGTGCGCCGGATCAGCGGGCTCGGTCCCGTGCCCGGCGTCACCGACCTGGACCCGGCCCTGACCGTCGCCGAGCACCTGCGCGAACGGGCGCTCCTGGAGCGGCGGTTCGGCGGGCCGCTGCGCGGTCTGCTGCGGCCCCGCGCCGAGCGGGCGGCACAGACGCGGCTACGCGTCGACACCGCGCTGGCCGCCGCCGGGCTCGACCTGGAGAGCCTGCCCAAGGGGCGGCGGACCTCCGTGCGCGATCTGGAGCGGCTGGAGGCCCTGCGGCTCTCCGTGGCCCTGGCCCTGATCGGCCGGCCGCGCCTGCTCGGCGTCGACGACACCGACCTGAAGCTCTCGGATGCCGAACGGGCCGAGGCGTGGGCGATGTTGAAGTCCCTCACGGAGTACGGGACGACCGTCCTCGCGGTGTGCAGCGAGGCTCCGGAGGGCGCGGTCGTGGTCCGCACCGCCCCCACCCGCCTCACCGGCACCACCCACACCACCACCGACCCCACCCGCCTCACCGACGACGACAAGGAGACGGCGGATGCGCTCGCCGAAACTGGCCGCGCTTGAGCTCAGGCGCTTCGGCAGGGGCAAGCTGCCGCGCGCCGCGCTCGTCGCCCTCCTGCTGCTCCCCCTGCTCTACGGCGCGCTGTACCTGTGGTCGTTCTGGGATCCGTACGGCCATCTGAACCGCATTCCCGTGGCGCTCGTCAACGACGACAAGGGAGCCACCGCACAGGGCAGGAGACTCACGGCGGGCGACAACATCGTCGAGGGGCTGCGCGACAGCAAGACCTTCGAGTGGCACGAGGTGAGTGACGCCGAGGCGCGCGAGGGCGTGGAGGACGGGACGTACTACTTGTCGCTGACCATGCCCGCGGACTTCAGCAAGCGCATCGCGTCGAGTTCGGGGGAGTCTCCGGAGACGGGCGCCCTGCGGGTGCGCACGAACGACGCCAACAACTACATCGTCGGGCAGATCTCGCGGACGGTCTTCTCCGAGGTGCGCTCCGCCGCGTCCACGAAGGCGTCGCGTTCCTTCCTCGACAAGATCTTCATCTCGTTCTCCGACATCCACGGAGCGACGCAGAAGGCCGCCGACGGCGCCGACAAGCTGGACGACGGCATCGGCAAGGCGAAGAAGGGCACCAAGGACCTCGCGAACGGCCTGACGGACGCCAAGAAGGGCAGCGGCGACCTCGCCGGGGGCGTGCGGAAGCTCCACACGGGCGCGGGCAAGCTGGAGGACGGCTCGAAGAAGGTCGCGGACGGCACGCAGAAGCTGGCCGACAGGGTCAACGGCGCGGCGGACAAGGTGCGGCCCTTCCTGAAGGACAACGGCAAGTACATCGGCCACACGGCCCAGCTCGTCGCCGACTCCTCCAAGGCGATGCGGAACCACCTGGACGACTGGGTCAGGCTCGCGCCCGGCGCGGCCGAGCGCGCCGGGAAAGCCTCGCGGATCATGGACGACTTCTACACGGAGCAGTGCGTGAAGGCGCCCGTCCCGGACCCCGGCTGCCCGCAGTTCAAGGAGGCCAAGAAGGCCGTGGAGAACGTGTCGACCATCGCGGACGACATGAACACCGTGATCAAGGACCAGAACAGCGACGTCAAGAAGCTCGACAAGCACCTGGCCACGCTCCAGAAGAAGTCCCAGGCGCTCGCCGACCGCGCCCCGCACCTCGACGAGGACCTGAACACCGCCGTCACGCAGATCAACGACCTCAACAAGGGCGCGGGCAAGGTCGCCAAGGGTGCCAAGAAGATCCACACCGGCCTCGGCACCGCCAAGACCGGCGCCGACGACCTCGACACGGGCATCGGCAAGCTGGAGACCGGCGCGGGCGACCTCAAGGGCGGCATGTTCAAGCTGGCCGACGGCTCCGCGAAGCTGTCCGGCGGGCTGCACGACGGCGTCAAGAAGATCCCGGACTACGACAAGAAGGACCGTGACGAGCGCACCGGAGTCATGTCCGACCCCGTGCGGCTCGCCTCCCGGTCCATGCACGAGGCGCCGAACTACGGCACGGGCTTCGCGCCGTACTTCATCCCGCTCTCCCTGTGGGTGGGCGCGATGGTGGCGTACATGCTGATCCAGCCGCTCAACCGGCGCGCGCTCGCCGCGGGCGCCTCCGCGTGGCGCATCGCGCTCGCGGGCTGGCTGCCGGTGGCCGCCCTGGGCGTGCTCCAGACCGCGGCGCTGCTCTCGGTCCTGCACTGGGGGCTCGGCCTGGAGATGGCCAGGGCGGCCGGGACGGTGGGCTTCCTCTGCCTGGTGACCGCGTGCTTCGCGGCGATCGTGCAGTGGCTCAACGCCCGCTTCGGAGCGGCCGGGCGGATCCTCGTCCTCGCCGCGCTGATGCTCCAGCTGACGTCGGCGGGCGGCACGTACCCCGTGCAGACGAGCCCCGGCTTCTTCGGCGCGATCCACCCCTTCCTGCCGATGAGTTACGTCGTCGAGGCTCTCCGGAGACTCATCACGGGCGGCGGCCTCGGTCCCGTCTGGCTGGGTTGCGCGGTCCTTTCGGCCTTCACGGTGGGCGCCCTCGCGCTGACCGCGCTCTCCGCGCGCCGCAAGCAGGTGTGGACCCTGGACCGGCTGCACCCGGAGCTGAGCCTGTGAGTGTGAGAATCAGGGCCATGGACAGCAGTGCAGTCAGCACCCGCCGCGAGGCCACTCGGCAGAAGCTCTACGAGGCCGCCGTCACCCTCATCGCCGAGCAGGGTTTCTCGGCCACGACGGTCGACGAGATCGCCGAACGGGCCGGCGTCGCGAAGGGCACCGTCTACTACAACTTCGCGAGCAAATCGGTCCTCTTCGAAGAGCTGCTGCGGCACGGCGTCGGCCTGCTGACCGCCTCCCTGAAGGAGGCCGCCGATGAGGCCGACAGGGGCGGCGGCAGCAGGGTCGACGCCCTCGACGCGATGATCCGCGCGGGTCTGGTCTTCATCAACCGCTATCCGGCCTTCACCCAGCTGTACGTCGCCGAGCTGTGGCGCACCAACCGGGCCTGGCAGTCCACGCTGCTCGTCGTCAGGCAGCAGGCCGTCGCGGTGGTCGAGGACGTGCTGCGGGCGGGCGTGGCGAACGGCGAGCTGAGCGAGGAGATCGACATCCCGCTGACGGCCGCCGCGCTCGTCGGCATGGTCCTGGTGGCCGCGCTGGACTGGCAGGCCTTCCAGCCGGAGCGCTCGCTGGACGACGTGCACGCGGCCCTCTCGCGGCTGCTACAGGGCCGGGTGAGCGGCACGCGCGCGTAGGGACACGAAAACCTGGCACAACGGCGCCGGTCCGGTGCCCCCCGTTACCGGGCGGCACCGGACCGGCGCTTTCTTCGTGTCCCCCCGTGACCCCCGTGCGACCCCCGTTTGGTCGTCCCCCCGAGTCACCCCCGTACCTCGCTCCCGCCGGCCGGCGGGAGGAGCGGCCAAGGGCGCGGCACCGTTCCGCCGCCCCGTGTCGGCGGTACCCGCACCGCGCCCCTCTCCGTGCCCCACACTCTTCCGTCTTTGCAGGTGGGGCCCCATCCGCGCGCGTACTCATCTCACCCACTAGGTACGGATACTCAGGCGTACGCACTCATCCCCGGGCCGCTCGGTCCCCGACTGGTTACGATCACGTCCGTGTCCGTACTCCCCCTGGTCTTCACCAGCGGCTGGGCGAGCGGGATCAACGCGTACGCCGTTGTCCTGCTGCTCGGCGTCTTCGGCGCGACCGGAGTCAGTGACGAGGTTCCCGAGGCGTTGCAGCGGCCCGATGTGCTGATCGCGGCCGGTGTGCTCTTCGTGTGCGAGGCCGTCGCCGACAAGATCCCGTACGTCGATTCGGTCTGGGACACGGCGCACACCGTGATCCGGCCGGTCTCCGGCGCCGTGGTGGGTGCCCTCCTCGCGGGGCAGAGCGGGTCCCTGTCCGACCTGGCCGCGGGCGCGGTGGGCGGCACGACCGCGCTGGCGAGCCATGCGGTGAAGGCCGGCACCCGGATGGCGGTCAACACCTCGCCGGAGCCGTTCAGCAACGTCGTGCTGAGCACGGCCGAGGATCTCGGCGTCGGCGGCGTCATCAGCTTCGCGATGTTCTACCCGGAGGCCGCCGCGATCATCGCGGCGGTGCTGTTGCTGCTCGGCCTGCTCCTGCTGTTCTTCCTCGTCTCGCGGATCCGGCGGTTCCTGCGGCGCAGGGCGCAGCGGCGCGAGGAGAAGCGGCTGGCGGGGCGGACCGGACCACCGCCGCCGTGATTGTCGGTGGCTGCCGATAAAGTCCCTGGCATGGCACGGATTGTGGTGATCGGCGCCGGTCTCGGCGCGATGACGGCGGCCGCCCGGTTGGCCGTCGCTGGCCACCGGGTGGTGGTGTACGAGCGCGGCGGGACGTACGGCGGCGCGCTCGGCCGCGTCGAGCGCGACGGCTTCGCCTTCGACACCGGACCGGGGCTGCTCCAGCTCCCCGCGGTCCACCGCGACTTGTTCGTCAAGACGGGCAAGGAGCCGCTGGAGAAGTGCGTCGAGCTGTCGCAGGTGGAGCCCGCCGTGCGCCACGTCTTCGCGGACGGCACCGCGGCCGACCTGCCGAACGCCTCGCGGGCGGGCGTGGGCGAGGCCCTGGACACGGCCCTCGGCGAGGGCGCGGGCGCCCGTTGGTCGGCGTTCATGAACCGCGCGCGGGAGGCCTGGGACCGCACCCGCCGCCCCCTCCTGGAAGAGCCCCTCTGGCCGAACTGGGAGGTGCTCGCCGCCCGCGAGCCGTACCCGTCGGTGCCGCACAAGCGCCTGCTGCGCCGCGAGCGCCGTGCGGTCACGCTCAGCGAGGTCGGCGAGCTGGAGCTGGGCGGCGATCCGCGGCTGGTCGCGCTCCTGGAGCAGTTCGCCCTCGCGCACGGCCTGGACCCCCGGTCGACGCCGGCGAGCGCGGCCGTCCTGCCCTATCTGGAGCAGACGTTCGGCACCTGGTCGGCGCGGGGCGGCATGCGCGCCCTGGCCCGTGCGGTGTACGAGCGGTGTCTGGCCCGGCGGGTCGAGTTCGTGTTCGATTCGGCGGTGACGCGGATCGTCGAGAAGGACGGCCGGGCGGCGGGCGTGGAGCTCGCGGACGGCACCGTCGCGGACGCGGACTTCGTGGTCGCCGGCGTGGCCCCCACGGTCCTGGACGGCATGCTGCCCGGCAGGGAGGTGCGGGCGGCGGGTGACGTCCCCGCGCGCTCGGGCATGCCCAGCCGGCTGACGGTGTTCATGGCGCTGTCCGGAGCGCGTCCCGAGGGCACCCCGGCCCGGACGGTGGTGCACTCGGCCGACCGGGAGGACGGGCTCGACCGCCTCTTCGGCGAGCGGCCCGGACTCCCCGCCTCGCCCACTGTCGCCGTGCTGCGCCCCGACGACCCGGATCTGACGCCGGACGGCGCGCACGAGGCGGTGACGCTCACGGTGACGGTGCCCGCGCACCTGGAGATCGCCCCGGCGGACGTGGAGCGGGTGATATCCCGGGCCGAGGCCGTGATCCCCGGCCTCCGGAGCCGTCTCCTCTGGCACGAGGTCCGCACCCCCGCCGATGTCGCCGAGGCCACCGGTGCCGAGGGCGGCGCGGTCCCGGCCCCGGCGCTCGCGGCGGCCGGCGGCAGGCTGCTGCACCCGTCGAACAGCACGGGCCTCCCGGGGCTGTTCGCCGTGGGCGGCTGGGCGCATCCCGGCGGCGGTCTCCCGCACGCCGGGATGTCGGGCACGCTCGTCGCGGGCCTGATCGTGGAGGGCCCGGAGTTCCGCGGCTCGCAGTGAGCCGCGTGTCCCGGTGAGCCCCCGCGGCCCGGTGAGCCCCGCGCCTCAGCAGCGGTACTGCTGCTCGTTGTAGCCCGGCCCGTCGTACCCGGCGTGGCCGTCCTGGTGCGGCGGATGCGGCTGCTCGGGCGGCAGTTCGCCGCCGAAGAGATCGTCGGTGGTGCGCTGCTGCGGCACCCAGACGCCGCCGGGCGGAGTGTCCTCGTACGTACCGCCGAGGGAGCCGCTGTAGGTGTCCCCGCCGTACGGGGCGTACTGCTGCGGGTCGTTGTAGGTGTCGTAGCTCTGCCGCGCGCCGTAGGTCTGCGTGCCGATGTACGGGTCGGAGTAGGCGGCGTACTGCTGCTGGCCGGTCTCGTCGTACGCGTAGTTCTGCGCGGCGTGCTGCTGGTCGTAGCCGGTGTAGGCCGCGGCGTCGTAGCCGTAGCCCTCGCCCTGGTGGGCGTCGCCTGCGGTCGGCGGGGTGTAGGCCGCGTCGCTGTACACGCCGTACTGCCCGGTGTCATCGGGCAGCGGCTCCGGCTCGTATATCCCGGCCGCGGGGAGCTCCGGGCCGTGCGCGGGCGGCGGCGGGACCTGGCCGTACTCCAGGTCGGAGACGTCCCCGTCAGCGGTGTCCCGGTCGGTGACCTCCAGGTCGGAGACCCGGAGCGTCGGTTCCGGCGCGGCCGCGGCGGCCCGCGCGGGCCGCTTGCGGCGCTTGCTCAGGCCCGGCTTCCCGCCGAGCGCCCAGCCGGTGGCGAAGCCCCGGCGGAACGACATCGTCACGTACGTCTGGCCCGTGGCGAACGCGATGGCGCCGAGCCCGATGATCCACACCGACGGGATCAGCACGCCGACGACGACGCCGAGGAAGCCCACGAAGGCGAGCAGGCGCCAGCGCAGCCTGGCCTTGTACTGCAACAGCACCTCGCCGAGCAGCCACAGCGCGACGAATCCGAACGCGATGTAGAGGACCGTCCAGCCCATGTACGCCCCTCTCCCCTACGGTCGCCGCCCCTCGGGTGCGGGTACGACCGTTCAGGCCTACTGGTGCAGGCCCAGATTCTCGTAGATTTCCAGCGTCGCCGTGGAGTTGTTCAGCGTGATGAAGTGCAGACCGGGCACGCCTTCGGCCAGCAATCGCGCGCAGAACTCCGTCGCGAACTCGATGCCAATGGAGCGTACAGCGGCGGGATCGTCCTTGACCGAGAGGATCCGCTCTTTCAGCTCGGCAGGGAACACGGCGTTGCTGAGCTGCGGCAGCCGGTCGAGCTGCCGGACGTTGGTGACCGGCATCATCTCGGGGATGATCGGCGTCTCGCACCCCGCCGCCTCGACGCGGTCGCGCAGCCGCAGGTACTCCTCGGGGTCGAAGAACATCTGCGTGATCGCGTAGTCCGCGCCGGCCCGGCACTTGTCGATGAAGTGCCGGGTGTCGGACTCCCAGTCCGGCGAGCGCGGATGCATCGCGGGGAAGGCCGCGACGCCCACGCAGAAGTCACCGGACTCCTTGATGAGCTCGACCAGTTCGGCGGCGTAGGTGAGGCCCGCGGGGTGCGCGATCCACTCACCGAGCGGGTCGCCGGGCGGGTCGCCGCGGACCGCGAGCATGTTCCTGATCCCGGCGTCCGCGTACTGCCCGATGATGTTGCGCAGCTCGGCCACGGAGTGGTCGACCGCCGTCAGGTGCGCGACCGGCGTCAGCGTCGTGTCGGCGACGATCTGCTGGGTCTCCTTGACCGTGCCGGTGCGCGTCGAGCCGCCCGCGCCGTAGGTCACGGAGACGAAGTCCGGGGCGACCGCCTCGACCCGTCGCAGCGCGTTCCAGAGGTTCCGCTGGCCCTTCGGGGTCTTCGGAGCGGAGAACTCGAACGAAAATGTCGTTTTCCCGGTCGCGAGCATGTCGCGCACCGTGCGCGCACGGTCAGTCCTGGTCGAAGCTGTGCCTGAGGCCATATGGGCAGGTTAGCCAGGCCGCGACGGTCACCCAACCAGACCTGGTTGATTTAGCCGATTTGCCGCTTTGTTGTCCACGGATCGGACACTTCCGGGCTGTTGATCAGACAGATGTACGCAGCCGCTTCGCGAACTCCGCGGCGGCGGCCCCGGGGTCGTCGGCCTCGGTGATCGCCCGCACCACGACGACGCGCCGCGCACCCGCCTCAAGGACCTCGTCCAGGTTGCCCGCGTCGATGCCGCCGATGGCGAACCAGGGCCGGTCCGTGCCGAGCGAGGCCGTGTACCGCACCAGGTCGAGGCCCGGGGCGTGGCGGCCCGGCTTGGTCGGCGTGGGCCAGCACGGCCCCGTGCAGAAGTAGTCCACGCCCTCCTGGACGGCGGCCGCGGCGGCCTCCGGCTCGGCGTGCGTGGAGCGGCCCACGAGGACGTCCGCGCCGAGGATGGCGCGGGCCGCGGGGACGGGCAGGTCGCCCTGGCCGAGGTGCAGCACGTCGGCGCCGACGGCGTGCGCGACGTCCGCGCGGTCGTTGACCGCGAAGAGCTTGCCGTGCCGCCGTGCGGCGTCCGCGAAGACCTCGAGGTGCGCCAGCTCCTCGCCGGCCTCCATGCCCTTGTCGCGCAGCTGCACGATGTCGACGCCGCCCGCCAGGACCGCGTCGAGGAACTCCGGGAGGTCCCCCTGCCGCTTGCGGGCGTCCGTGCAGAGATAGAGCCGGGCGTCCGCGAGCCGGGCGCGGTGGTCGGCGGCCATGGAGAAGTCCCCCCGTTGTCGGTGGCGTACCGGACCGCATGACGTCACGCGGCCCGCTACGCCGGACGGTGTACTCAGGTCAGACGGCGAGTGTCTGCCTGCTCAGACGGCGAGCGCCTGGGCGCGGCGCTTCACCTCCGTGCCGCGATTCTCGCTCAGGGCCTGCACGGGGGTGCCGGGCAGGGTCGGGTCGGGGGTGAAGAGCCACTCCAGCATCTCCTCGTCGGAGAAGCCGTCGTCCCGCAGGAGCGTCAGGGTGCCGGTGAGGCCCTTGACGACCTTGTCGCCGTCGATGAAGGCGGCGGGCACCTGGAGCGCCCGGTTCTCCCCGCGGCGCACGGCGATCAGCTGGCCCTCCTTGACCAGCTGGCGCACACGGGTCACCTCGACGTCGAGCATTTCGGCGATGTCGGGGAGGTGCAGCCACTCGGGGACAAGAGCGTCAGTCTTTGCGTCAATCTCGGTCACTGTCCCAGCGTATCTCTGGCCACTGACACACACCGGGCGGCGGCCGTCCGGCTACCGGACCGCCTTCTTCAGGGGGACCGAAGGGTCTGCCGCCGATACAGGGTCCAGCCGGGCGCCGGACTCGATCAGTTTGCGGCCCTGGGCCAGGTCCCTGGGGCGGCCCACCGCGAGGACCGCCACCAGGGCGCCCTCCCGCAGCCAGCACACCGACCAGGCCACACCCGTCGGGTCGCCGCGCCACACCAGCTCGTCCGCCGAGGCGTGGTGGCCCGCGTACTGCACGAAGCGGCCGAACTGCTCCGACCAGAAGTACGGCACGGGGTCGTACGCCGCGGGTGTCTCGCCGATGATGTTCGCCGCCACCGTGCGCGGGCCCTGGAGCGCGTTGTCCCAGTGGTGGACGAGCAGACGCTCCCCGTACCTTCCCGAAGGGAAGGAAGAGCAGTCGCCGACCGCGTAGACGTCGGGCGCCGAGGTGCGCAGGTGGGCGTCGGCCACGACCTCCCCGTGGCTGCCCAGTGCGATGCCGGAGCCGGTCAGCCAGGCCGTCGCGGGCCGTGCCCCGATGCCGACGACGACGGCGCCGGCGGGCAGCCGGGTCCCGTCGGACAGGACGACGGTGCCCGGTTCGACACGCTCCACGCGCGCGTGGGTGCGCAGGACCGCTCCGGAGTCCGCGTACCAGCCCGTCATGGGGGCCGCGACCTCTTCGGGCAGCGCTCCGGCGAGCGGCCGTGCGGCGGCCTCGACCACGGTGACGGAACAGCCCGCCTCGCGCGCGGCGGTCGCGAACTCCGCGCCGATCCAGCCCGCCCCGACGATCACGACGTCCCGCTGCTCGGCGAGGACCGGGCGCAGCCGCTCGGCGTCGTCCAGGGTGCGCAGGAGGTGGACCCCCTGGACTCCCTCGGTGCCGGGCAACCGGACCGGTTCGGCGCCGGTCGCGAGGACCAGCACGTCGTACGCGAGGGGGCCGTCGGCGGTGTCGAGCCGGTGGTCGGCGGGGCGCACGCCGGTGACCTCGCGGCCCAGGACCAGCTCGATGCCGAGCGCCTCGAAGTCGATGTCGAAGGCGGAGCCCTCCGCCTTGCCGAGCAGCACCGCCTTGGACAGCGGCGGCCTGTCGTACGGCTGGTGTGGCTCCGCCCCGACGACGGTGACCGGACCGGCGAACCCCTGTTCGCGCAGGGCCACCGCGGTCTGCACCCCGGCCATGCCGGCCCCGACGACGACGACGCGCCGCTCCGTCTGCCGCTGATTTCCGCTCTGTGTCTGCTGCTCGCTCACCCGATCACTGTAGGGCGGCGGCCCCGGGCGCCCTCAGACGGCTGCGAGGAGATCTCTGACACACCGTCACCGCCCGTACCCGGACAGCTCCCCTACTGCCACGCGGAGCGACGGGCTAGGGTGGCCGGTGCAGAGCACTCGCGGGAGCCCGGACGCACCGGGCTGAGAGGGAGGCTGGGACGGCCTCCGACCGTACGAACCTGATCCGGGTCATGCCGGCGAAGGGAGGGGCTGGACGCCCATGCATCCACGTACGACAGCACCATCCGCCACCTCTGACGTCCTTGTCGTCGGAGGCGGCGTCATCGGCCTGGTCACGGCCTGGCGGGCCGCCGGGCGCGGACTGTCCGTCGCGCTCGTCGACCCGGCGCCGGGCGGGGGCGCCGCGCAGGTCGCGGCGGGCATGCTGGCCGCCGTCACCGAACTCCACTACGGCGAGCAGACACTGCTCGGCATCAACGTCGAATCCGCCCGCCGCTACCCCGCCTTCGCCGCCGAGCTGACCGAGGCGAGCGGACAGGATCTCGGCTACCGCGCGTGCGGCACGCTCGCCGTCGCGCTCGACTCCGACGACCGCGCCCACCTGCGCGAACTGCACGCCCTGCAACGCCGTTCGGGGCTTGACTCCGAGTGGCTGAGCGGCCGGGAGTGCCGCCGTCTGGAGCCGATGCTCGCCCCGGGCGTACGGGGCGGGCTGCGGGTCGACGGCGACCACCAGGTCGACCCGCGGCGGCTCGCGGCGGCGCTCGTGGTGGCCTGCGAGCGGGCCGGTGTGACCTTCCACCGCGCGTGGGCCGAGCGCCTCTCGGTCGTACGCGACCGGGCGCGCGGCGTCGTCCTCGCGGACGGCACCGAGCTGGGCGCGGGCCTGACCGTCCTCGCGGCGGGCAGTCTCAGCGGGCGTCTCGGGGGTGTCCCCGAGGACGTCCTGCCGCCCGTGCGGCCCGTGAAGGGCCAGGTCCTGCGGCTGACGGTGCCGAAGCCGTACGCGCCGTTCCTGAGCCGCACCGTGCGGGCCGTGGTGCGCGGCAGCCACGTCTACCTCGTGCCGCGGGAGAACGGCGAGCTCGTCGTGGGCGCGACCAGCGAGGAGCTCGGCTGGGACACCACGGTGACCGCGGGCGGCGTCTACGAACTCCTGCGGGACGCGCACGAACTGGTCCCCGGCATCACGGAACTGCCGCTGACCGAGACCCGTGCGGGCCTGCGCCCCGGCTCCCCCGACAACGCGCCGCTGCTCGGCCCGACGCGGCTCGCGGGACTCCACCTGGCCACCGGCCACCACCGCAACGGCATCCTCCTGACGCCCCTCACGGGTGACGTCATGGCCCACGCCCTGACCACCGGCGAACTGCCGGACGTAGCGCGTCCGTTCACCCCGCGCCGCTTCGCCGAGCCCTCCCCCGTACCCCCTCCCGCCACACCGCACTTCACGGAGCAGCACGCATGAGCACGCCCTTCGCCGTTTCCGTCAATGGGGAGGTACGCGACGTGGCCTCGGGCACCACGCTCGAAGCCGTCGTGGCCACCCTCTCCTCGGCGCACTCCGGTGTCGCCGCCGCCGTCAACGAAACCGTCGTCCCGCGCGCGCAGTGGCCCACCACGACGCTCGCCGCGGGCGACCGCGTCGAGATACTCACCGCCGTCCAGGGAGGCTGAAGCACCATGGCAGACGACCCCTTCGTCATCGGCGGGCTCACCCTCTCCTCGCGCCTGATCATGGGCACGGGAGGGGCGCCCAGCCTCGACATCCTGGAGCGGTCCCTCATCGCGTCCGGCACGGAGCTGACCACCGTCGCGATGCGCCGCCTCGACCCGGGCGTCCAGGGCTCCGTGCTCTCCGTCCTCGACCGGCTCGGCATCCGCGTCCTGCCCAACACGGCGGGCTGCTTCACGGCGGGCGAGGCCGTCCTCACCGCCCGGCTCGCACGGGAGGCGCTCGGCACGGACCTGGTGAAGCTGGAGGTGATCGCCGACGAGCGCACCCTGCTGCCCGACCCGGTCGAGCTCCTGGACGCGGCCGAGACCCTGGTGGACGACGGTTTCACCGTCCTGCCCTACACGAACGACGACCCGGTGCTCGCGCGGAAGCTGGAGGACGTGGGGTGCGCGGCGATCATGCCGCTCGGCTCGCCCATCGGCTCCGGGCTCGGCATCCGCAACCCGCACAACTTCCAGCTGATCGTGGAGCACGCGCGCGTGCCGGTGATCCTCGACGCGGGGGCGGGCACGGCGTCCGACGCGGCGATCGCGATGGAGCTGGGGTGCGCGGGCGTGATGCTCGCCTCCGCGGTGACGCGGGCGCAGGAGCCGGTCCTGATGGCCGAGGCCATGCGGCACGGCGTGGAGGCAGGGCGGCTCGCGCACCGGGCCGGGCGGATTCCGCGTCGGCACTTCGCGGAGGCGTCCTCTCCTGCGGAGGGCTTGGCCCGGCTCGATCCGGAGCGGCCTGCCTTCGGCGCGCCTTAGGGGGTGCGGGGCTCTGTTCGCTCGCGGCTGCCCGCCGGTGGGGGGCTTGTCGCGCAGTTCCCCGCGCCCCTGAGGGGGCGCCCCGTGCCGTCGCCTGTCACAGCTCGGAGGCGTCCTCCCCTGTGGAGGGCTTGGCCCGGCTCGATCCGGAGCGGCCTGCCTTCGGGGCGCCCTAGGGGGTGCGGGGATGCGGCCGTGCGCGGCCGCCCGCCGGTGGGGGCTTGTCGCGCAGTTCCCCGCGCCCCTGAGGGGGCGCCCCGTGCCGTCGCCTGTCACAGCTCGGTCGCAGTCGCGCCGTGACCGGGCACGGGCCGGTCGGCGTGTCGGTGGCTGCTCGTAGACTCCCTCTGTGGACACGACCCTTCAGGACCCGCTCGTCGGGCAGCTGCTCGACAGCCGTTACCGCGTCGACGGGCGCATCGCGGTCGGCGGGATGGCCACGGTCTACCGGGCCGTGGACACCCGCCTCGACCGCGTCCTCGCGCTCAAGGTGATGCATCCGACGCTGGCGGCCGACGCCTCCTTCGTCGACCGCTTCATCCGCGAGGCCAAGTCGGTGGCCCGCCTCTCCCATCCGAACGTGGTCGGCGTGTTCGACCAGGGCACGGACGGGTCGTACGTCTACCTCGCGATGGAGTACATCGCGGGCTGCACCCTGCGCGACGTCCTGCGCGAGCGCGGCGCCCTTCAGCCGCGGGCCGCCCTCGACATCCTGGAGCCGGTCCTCGCCGCGCTCGGCGCCGCGCACCGCGCGGGCTTCGTGCACCGCGACATGAAGCCGGAGAACGTCCTCATAGGGGACGACGGCCGCGTGAAGGTCGCCGACTTCGGGCTCGTCCGCGCGGTGGACACGGTCACGAACACGACGGGCACCGTCCTCGGCACCGTGTCGTACCTCGCCCCCGAGCAGATCGAGCACGGCACGGCGGACACCCGCGTCGACGTGTACGCGTGCGGGGTCGTGCTCTACGAGATGCTGACCGGCGCCAAGCCGCACTCCGGGGACTCCCCCGCCCAGGTCCTCTACCAGCACCTCAACGAAGACGTGCCGCCCCCGTCTGCGGCCGTCCCCGGGCTCCCCTTCGCCCTCGACGAGCTGGTCGCCGCCGCCACCGCGCGCACCCCGGACATCCGGCCGTACGACGCGGTGGCGCTCCTCGCGCAGCTCAGGGAGGCGCGGGCCGGCCTGACCGAGGAGCAGCTCGACGCCGTGCCCCCGCAGGCACACCCGGCGGACCAGGAGCACCGCGACATCTCCGGGGACCGCACGAGCGTGATCCCGCGCGCGGCGCGCTCCGTGCAGCTCCCGCTGCCCGCGGAGGGCGAGCAGGAGCAGCGGGGTGGCCAGGACGCGCTGAATCGCACCAGCGTTCTCACGACCCCGCCGCCCGGCCCGCCCACCGCCGCACCGGCCTCCCGGCGGCGGTTCGACCCGCGCCGCCGCACGATCGCGGTCATAGCCGGTGTCCTGCTGGTCCTGGGCCTCGGCACGGGCATCTGGTACATCAATTCCGGCCAGTTCACGGAGGTCCCGCCGATCCTGGCGAAGACCGAGGCGCAGGCGAAGCAGCGGCTCGACGACGCCGGTCTCGAGGTCAAGGACGTCAAGCGCGCCCACAGCGACACGGACAAGCGCGGCACGGTCATGAACACCGACCCCGCGGTGGGCGACCGCATCCGGCAGAACGACGGGGTGACGCTGACCATCTCCCTGGGCCCGGAGACCGTGAAGGTCCCGAACGTGAAGAACCTGCCGCTGGCCACGGCGAAGAAGGAGCTCAAGAGCTCCGGGCTCGCGCCGGGCATGGTCACCAAGAGCTTCAGCGAGGACATCGACAAGGGCTCCGTGATCAGCACGGACCCGCGGGCCGGCTTCACCCGCAAGGCGGGCTCGGCCGTCGCCCTGGTCGTCAGCAAGGGCCGCCCGGTCGAGATCCCCGACGTGAGGGGTGACTCCCAGGCCGACGCCACCGAGGAGCTGGAGGACGCCGGGCTGAAGGTCGAGATCGCCCCGGCCCGGGTCCACTCCGACGAGGACAAGGGTGATGTCGTCAAGCAGTCGCCCGACCGGAACGAGACGGTCGCGGAGGGCGACACGGTCACGCTGACGATCTCCAAGGGCCCGCCGATGGTCGAGGTGCCGGACGTCACCGGCATGAGCGTCGACGAGGCCAAGGACGAGCTGGAGGGCGCGGGCTTCGAGGTCGACGAGGACCGCGGCCTGCTGGGCATCTTCGGGGACACCGTGAAGAAGCAGTCGGTGGACGGCGGCGACAAGGCGCCGAAGAACTCGACGATCACCATCACGATCCGCTGAGCCGGACGCCGGGCCCCGGCCCGGCGTCGCCCGGCCCGGTGCCGCCCCCGCACCGTTCGGGAGCACCCCCGCCCGCGTGCCACCCTTGACGTCGTGAGCAGCAACAAGTCCCCCAACGCACTGTCCCGCAATCCCGTCGGCGGCCACGTCCCGGTGGCCGGCGGACTCGCCTCCGTCGGCCTGTCGTACGCCCGTGACCTCGGCGCCGAGGCCGTCCAGGTCTTCGTCGCCAACCCGCGCGGCTGGGCGACCCCGCCCGGCAACCCGAAGCAGGACGAGGCGTTCCGCGCGGCCTGTGCCGCCGAGAACATCCCGGCGTACGTCCACGCGCCCTACCTCATCAACTTCGGCTCGCACACCGAGGCGACCGTCGAGAAGTCCGTGGAGTCCCTGCGCCACTCGCTGCGCCGGGCCCGCGAGATCGGCGCGCTCGGCGTCGTCGTGCACACCGGCTCGGCGACCGGCGGCCGGGACCGGGCGGTCGCCCTGCGGCAGGTGCGCGACCGGATGCTGCCGCTCCTCGACGAGCTGACGCACGACGACGACCCGTTCCTGCTCCTGGAGTCGACCGCGGGCCAGGGCGCCTCGCTCTGCTCCCGCACCTGGGACTTCGGCCCGTACTTCGAGGCGCTGGACGCCCACCCCAAGCTGGGCATCTGCCTGGACACCTGCCACATCTACGCGGCTGGCCACGACCTGACGGGCCCGGGCGGCATGAAGCAGACCCTGGACCTCCTGGTGGACACGGTCGGCGAGGGCCGTCTGAAGCTCGTGCACGCCAACGACTCCAAGGACGTCGTCGGCGCCCACAAGGACCGCCACGAGAACATCGGCACCGGCCACATCGGCGAGGAGCCCTTCCGCGAGCTGATGCTCCACCCGGCCACCGACGGCGTGCCGCTGGTGATCGAGACGCCCGGCGGCAAGGAGGGGCACGCGGCGGACGTGGCGCGCCTGAAGGGGCTCAGGAGCGCGTAGGCAAGGCTCTAGAACTCGGGGCCGTCCCCGGGCTCCTCCTGGTACGAGTAGCGCTGTTCCCGCCAGGGGTCGCCGAGGTTGTGGTAGCCGCGCTCCTCCCAGAAGCCGCGGCGGTCGGCGGTCATGTACTCGACGCCGCGGACCCACTTGGGGCCCTTCCACGCGTACAGGTGGGGCACCACGAGCCGGAGCGGGAAGCCGTGTTCCGCGGTGAGCAGTTCGCCGCCCTTGTGCGTGGCGAAAATCGTGCGGTCGGAGGCGAAGTCCGCCATGCGCAGGTTGGAGCTGAAGCCGTACTCGGCCCAGACCATCACATGGGTGGCGTTCGGCGCGGGCGGGGCGAGCTCCAGGAGCGTGCGGGCCGGCACCCCGCCCCATTCGGCGCCGAGCATGCTGAACTTCGTGACGCAGTGCAGGTCGGCGACGACGGTGTCGTACGGCAGGGCGGAGAATTCCTCGTGCGTCCAGCGGTGCTTCGCGCCGTCGGCGGTGGCGCCGAAAACCCTGAACTCCCAGCGCTCGGGACGGAACTTCGGCACTGGTCCGTAGTGCGTGACCGGCCAGCCGCGCTGCAGCCGCTGACCCGGCGGAAGCTCCGGCTCCGCCGCCTGTCGAGATGCGCGTTCCGCCGGCTGACCCATGACTCCATCCTGACAGACCCGGGGCGGTGGACGTGACCAGACGAAGTCTGACAGATACGGATTCGGGCAACTCCTACTAAGCGTGCACTTACTGGACGCCCTCCGAACACCGGTGCAAAGATGCGCGCTACCTGCCCAGTCACCCGCGTGGAAGGAGCCTCTGCGATGCAGGGCGACCCCGAGGTCATTGAATTTCTCAACGAGCAGCTGACCGCCGAACTGACGGCGATCAACCAGTACTTTCTCCACGCCAAGATGCAGGAGAACTTCGGCTGGACGAAGCTCGCGAAGTACACCCGGTCAGAGTCGTTCGACGAGATGAAGCACGCGGAGGTGCTGACCGACCGGATTCTGTTCCTCGACGGCCTGCCCAACTACCAGCGGCTCTTCCACGTCCGGGTGGGCCAGACGGTCACCGAGATGTTCCAGGCGGACCGGCAGGTCGAGGTGGAGGCGATCGACCGCCTCAAGCGGGGCATCGAGGTGATGCGCGCCAAGGGCGACATCACGTCCGCGAACATCTTCGAGTCGATCCTCGCCGACGAGGAGCACCACATCGACTATCTCGACACCCAGCTGGAGCTCGTCGAGAAGCTGGGCGAGCCGCTCTACCTCGCGCAGCTCATCGAGCAGCCGGAGGGCTAGGCCGCCCGCTGGACGGTTTCGTCCAGGCCGGAGAGCACCGGCTCTCCCTGGTCCGCCAGCTCGCGGCGGGGGCAGGCGCCCCGGCCGAGCAGCGCCTGGATGCGGCGCACGCACGAACCGCAGTCCGTACCCGCCTTGCAGGCCGAGGCTATCTGGCGGGGGGTGCAGGCCCCGTCCGCCGCGTGCTTCTTCACCTGCGCCTCGGTGACCCCGAAGCAGTTGCAGACGTACACGCGGTTCACCTCCCGGACAGATCAGGACGGACAGGACTCATCGGTAGCGCCGTCCCGATTGATCGGTGAGGCTAACCTAACCTTACCCATCACACCGGGCACACAAAAGCCCGGATACGCCGGTGGGGCGCGGATCACACGGATCCGCGCCCCACACGTGCGTACAGCTCGAAGAACTACTGGTCGCGGTACATCTCCGCCACCAGGAACGCCAGGTCGAGCGACTGGCTGCGGTTGAGCCGCGGGTCGCAGGCCGTCTCGTAGCGCTGGTGGAGGTCGTCGACGAAGATCTCGTCGCCGCCGCCCACGCACTCGGTGACGTCGTCACCGGTGAGCTCGACGTGGATGCCGCCCGGGTGCGTGCCGAGCGCCTTGTGGACCTCGAAGAAGCCCTTGACCTCGTCGAGCACGTCGTCGAAGCGGCGGGTCTTGTGGCCCGAGGCCGCCTCGTAGGTGTTGCCGTGCATCGGGTCGGTGATCCAGGCGACGGTCGCGCCGGAGGCGGTGACCTTCTCGACCAGCTCGGGGAGCTTGTCGCGGACCTTGTCGGCGCCCATGCGGACGATGAAGGTCAGCCGGCCGGGCTCGCGGTCGGGGTCGAGGCGCTCGATGTACTGCAACGCCTCCTCGGCCGTCGTGGTCGGGCCGAGCTTGACGCCGATGGGGTTGCGCACCTGGGAGGCGAACTCGATGTGCGCGTGGTCCAGTTGGCGGGTGCGCTCACCGATCCAGACCATGTGGCCCGAGGTGTCATAGAGCCGGCCGGTGCGGGAGTCGACGCGGGTCAGCGCCGACTCGTAGTCGAGCAGCAGCGCCTCGTGGGAGGCGTAGAACTCGACGGTCTTGAACTCCTCCGGGTCGGTGCCGCAGGCCCGCATGAAGTTGAGCGCGTTGTCGATCTCGCGGGCCAGCTGCTCGTACCGCTGGCCGGAGGGGGACGACTTCACGAAGTCCTGGTTCCAGGCGTGCACCTGGCGCAGGTCGGCGTAACCGCCGGTGGTGAAGGCGCGCACCAGGTTGAGCGTGGAGGCGGAGGCGTTGTACATCCGCTTCAGGCGCTCGGGGTCCGGGATCCGGGCCTCTTCGGTGAAGTCGAAGCCGTTGACGGAGTCGCCCCGGTAGGTCGGGAGCGTCACGCCGTCGCGGGTCTCGGTCGGCTTGGAGCGCGGCTTGGAGTACTGCCCGGCGATGCGGCCGATCTTCACGACGGGCACGGACGCCGCGTACGTGAGGACGGCGCCCATCTGGAGCAGCGTCTTCAGCTTGTTCCGGATGTGGTCGGCGGAGACGGCGTCGAAGGCCTCCGCGCAGTCGCCGCCCTGGAGCAGGAACGCCTCTCCCTTGGCGACGGAGGCCAGTCGGGCGCGCAGCTGGTCGCACTCGCCCGCGAAGACGAGCGGCGGATACGACTCGAGGTCCGCGATCACATCGCGCAGAGCCTCGGCATCGGGGTACTCGGGCTGCTGCGCCGCGGGCAGGTTTCGCCAGGTGTTGCCACCGGTGGCGGTGGTCTTAGCGTTCACGGTCACCTCGTCAACATTACGTGGTGCAGCGCGCCGTCCATTCACCCGCTCACGAAGTGAGACGGAGCAGACACGTTGGAGTGATCGCTTCCCGTCGCCCGCTCGCCGGCGCTCGGTGCCGCGAGGGCGAGCCTGCGGTGGACGCGGCGCAGCATGGTGCGGGCCATGAAGGGGTGCACGGGCCGCACGAGCGCCCAGTAGAGCCTGGCGCGCGCGGTGTCCGCCCGGACGGCCGTGCTGAGCGTGACGTGCCGCTCGTCGACCAGGATCGAGGCGCGGGCGGTCAGCCCCGCCGTGTCCACGTCCATCAACAGCTCGCCGCCCTCGCGGGCGACCACCGGGAAGGCGTCGCGCAGGACGCCGGTCCAGGCCGCGGGGTCGCGAGGCAGCCCGGCGCGCAGCTCCATGTGGTACGCGTCGCGGTAGCCGGGGCGGTCCACGGCGGCCCGGAGCAGGCGGGCCTCCCGCGGCACCGCCACCGTCACCGGCCTCGGCCACCAGAGCCGGTTGAGCAGCCGCAGCCGGGGCGACCAGCGGACGGGCCGGGCGCAGCCGCCCGCCGCCGCGCGCTCGATGTTGTCGAAGAGCTCTTCGAGCATCGTGTCGTGCACGGGCCGGACCACCGTGGGCCACAGGAGGCGGTCGATGCCGGACTGCCGCATCTCCAGGACGTGCCGCACGAGGCAGCGCCCCTCCCCCCGCGGCTCGACCGTCAGCTCGTGGAAGCCGTCGTCCGGCGGGGTGAAGGCGAAGCGGACGCGGCGGCCCGGTTCGTACGCCGTGACCGCGTACCGGATCGGGCCGTGGCCGCCGGTCGCGCCCACGCCGAGGGGGCGGTCGAAGGTCATCGGCGCCCAGGCCGGGACGGGGAAGACCGGGTCGTCCTCGGCCGAGAGCCGGTCCAGCAGCGCCCCCACCGCCTCGGCCGGAGCCTCGACGACCCGCTCGTGCTCGTTGCGCACGACTCCCATGCCGCACCTCCATACGCTGGCGTACGGAAACCGTACGGTACCGTATGGACATGGCGCAACGGCAGCAGAAGAAGGCCTCGGCGAAGCCCCGGCTGACCGCCGACGACTGGGCGGACGCCGCCCTGACAGCGATCGGCGAGGGCGGGCTCGCGGCCGTCGCCGTGGAGCCCCTCGCGGTCCGCCTCGGCACCACCAAGGGCAGCTTCTACTGGCACTTCGCGAACCGTGACGCGCTCATCGACGCCGCCCTCGACCGCTGGGCCCAGCTCCACACGGAGGGGATGATCACGCACGTGGAGACCGAGCCGGACCCCCGCGAGCGGATCCGGCTGCTCTTCGCCGAGGCCATCACCGCCGCCGCCTCCGGCCCGCTGGAGGTGTCCCTCCTCGCGACCGCCGAGCACCCGCGGGTCGCGGCCGCCCTGCGGAAGGTGACCGAGCGCCGTCTGGCGTACGTCGCCGAGCTCTTCGCCGGCCTCGGCTTCCCCGAGGCGGAGGCGCGCCGGCGCGGGCTCCTCGCGTACAGCGTCTATCTGGGCCACACCCAGCTCGGCCACGCGGTGCCCTCGGCCGTGCCGACCGGCCCGGAACTCGGCGCGTACCTCGACGAGAGCCTCGATCTCCTGATGATGCGCTAGGGTGCGGGACATGCACGCGCAGACGACGACTCGAAACTGGTGGTGGCCCGCTCATCCGGCGGCCCACTGACTGCGCGTAGCCACAGACTCGCGAAGGCCGCCCGAGGGGCGGCCTTCAGTGTTCTCCGGACTTCCCGGGGCCGGGCCGTTCCTCTCCGAGTGAGAAGGAACCAGCCCCATGAACCCCGAGCACCTGCCCGACCTCCTGTCCGACGACCGCCCCTTCGCCCTGCTGCGCCGCCGCACCCCGGGCCGCGACCACGACACGGTCGAGGTCCTGATCGGCCCGACGGGGACGTACGACCGCCTCGCCGACCTCCCCGAAGGCCTCGCGCTCGTGCCCTTCCGGCAGATCAGGGAGCGCGGCTTCGACGTCCGCGACGACGGCACGCCGCTGACCGTCCTCACCCCCGAGGAGACGTACGAACTCCCGCTCGACGCGGTGCTCCCGGCGCTCCCCGCGCACGACGTGCGGGTCGAGGGCGGCGCCTTCGACGTGGACGACGCCGCCTACGCGGACATCGTGGGGCGCGTCCTGCGCGAGGAGATCGGCCGGGGCGAGGGCGCCAACTTCGTCATCCGCCGTACGTACGAGGGTGAGATCCCCGGCTTCGGCAGGGCCGACGCCCTCGCGCTCTTCCGGCGGCTGCTCGTGGGCGAGCGGGGCGCGTACTGGACGTACGTCGTGCACACCGGGGACCGCACGCTCGTCGGCGCCAGCCCCGAGGTGCACGTGCGGATGTCCGGCGGGACCGTCGTCATGAACCCCATCAGCGGCACCTACCGCTACCCCGCCGACGGGCCCACCCCCGACGACCTGCTCGCCTTCCTCTCCGACGGCAAGGAGATCGAGGAGCTCTCGATGGTCGTCGACGAGGAGCTCAAGATGATGTGCACCGTCGGCGACATGGGCGGCGTCGTGATCGGGCCGCGCCTGAAGGAGATGGCCCACCTCGCGCACACCGAGTACGAGCTGCGCGGCAAGTCGTCGCTGGACGTGCGGGAGGTCCTGAAGGAGACCATGTTCGCGGCGACCGTCACCGGGTCGCCCGTGCAGAACGCCTGCCGCGTCATCGAGCGGCACGAAACCGGTGGCCGGGGCTACTACGCGGGCGCCCTCGCGCTCATCGGCAGGGACGCGGGCGGCGCGCAGACCCTGGACTCCCCCATCCTGATCCGCACCGCCGACATCTCCCCGGCCGGGCGGCTGCGGGTGCCCGTGGGCGCCACGCTGGTGCGCGGCTCCGACCCCATGGGCGAGGTCGCCGAGACGCACGCGAAGGCCGCGGGGGTACTGGCCGCGCTGGGTGTGCGCCCCGGGCGTCCGCGCGAGGAGAGCGCGCGGCCCGCCCTCGCCGACGACCCCCGGGTGCGGGCGGCGCTGGACGGCAGGCGCGCCTCGCTCGCCCCGTTCTGGCTGCGGATGCAGGAGCCCGTGAGCGGACTCGCCGGCCACGCGCTCGTCGTGGACGGCGAGGACACCTTCACCGCGATGCTCGCGCACGTGCTGCGCTCCTGCGGCCTGCGGGTGTCGGTCCGGCGGTACGACGAGGAGGGGCTGCGGGAGACGGTGCTCGCGCACGAGGGGCCCGTCGTGCTCGGCCCCGGTCCCGGCGACCCGTCCGACCTCACCGACCCGAAGATGCGGTTCCTGCGCTCGCTGGCGGCCGAGGTCATCCGCGGCCACGCGCACGGCGTGCTCGGCGTCTGCCTCGGGCACGAGCTGATCGCCGCCGAGCTGGGCCTGGAGATCGTGCGCAAGGAAGTGCCGTACCAGGGCGCGCAGACCGGCATCGACCTGTTCGGGCGGCCCGAGACCGTCGGCTTCTACAACAGCTTCGTGGCGCACTGCGACGACGAGTCCGCCGCGGAGCTGGCCGCACACGGCGTGGAGGTCAGCAGGGAGGGGACCAGCGGCGAGGTGCACGCGCTGCGCGGGGCGGGCTTCGCGGGCGTGCAGTTCCACCCGGAGTCGGTGCTGACGCTGCGCGGCACCGCGATCGTGCGGGAGCTGCTCGGTCAGCTCCTGGCCGCCGCGGGCACCAGGACGTTCTCGGAGCGGCGGCCCGCGAGGTAGTCCAGGACGTTGTGCACGGTGGTGTCGATGATCTGGCCCACCGCGTCCGCGGTGTAGTACGCCTGGTGGGAGGTGACCACGACGTTCGGGAACGTGACGAGGCGGGCCAGCGTGTCGTCCTCGACGACCTCCAGGGACTTGTCGAGGAAGAAGAGTCCCGCCTCCGCCTCGTACACGTCCAGGCCGACCCCCGTGAAGCGTCCGGCGCGCAGCTCCCCGACGAGGGCGTCGGTGTCGATCAGGCCGCCGCGGCTGGAGTTCACCAGGATCGCGTCGTCCTTCATCGTCCGCAGCGCCGCGGCGTCGATGATGTGCCGGGTGGCCGGGAGCAGCGGCACGTGCAGGCTGACGAGGTCCGCCTCGGCGAGGAGCTCGTCTTTCGGCACGTACTTCATGCCGAGCTCGACGCAGGCGGGGTTCTCGGCGACGTCCCAGCCGAGCAGCCGCATGCCGAAGCCGTGCGCGATGCGGGTGAACGCCTCGCCGATCTTGCCCGTGCCGAGCACGCCGGCCGTGCGGCCCCGCAGGTCGCGCCCCATCAGGCCGTCGAGGCGGAAGTCGAAGTCGCGGGTGCGGTTGCTGGCGCGGACGATGCGGCGGTTGACGGCCATGGCCAGGGTCCAGGCGAACTCGGCCACGGAGTAGGGCGAGTAGTACGAGACGCGGGCGACGGTCAGGCCGAGGCGCTCGGCCACCGGCAGGTCGATGTTGTTGAACCCGGTGGAGCGCTGCGCGATCATCCGGGTCCCGCCGGCGGCGAGGGTCTGGAGCACCCGGTTGTCGAGGGTGGCGTTGACGCTGGAGGAGACGATCTCGTAGCCGGCGGCGATGGGGGCGGTGTCCTCGTTGAGGAACACGTCGAGGCAGCGGATGTCGTGGTGACCCTCGAAGGCCTTCTCGATCAGCGGCTTTTCGTCGGACTGCACGCCGAATGCGAGGATCTCCATGGATCTGAGTCTATTGACCGGTTTCCGGGACGGCACCCGGGGGGCCGTCCCGGAAACCGGAACAGTCAGCCGAAGAACACGCCCACCTCCGCGTAGAGCGCCGGGTCCACCGTCTTGAGGCGGGCCGTGGCCTCCGCGATCGGTACGCGGACGATGTCCGTGCCCTTGAGGGCGACCATCTTGCCGAAGTCGCCGTCGCGCACCGCCTCGATCGCGTGCAGGCCGAAGCGGGTGGCGAGCCAGCGGTCGAAGGCGCTCGGGGTGCCGCCGCGCTGGACGTGGCCGAGGACTGTGGTGCGCGCCTCCTTGCCGGTGCGCCCCTCGATCTCCTTGGCCAGCCACTCGCCGACGCCGGAGAGCCTGACGTGCCCGAAGGAGTCCTGCGTGCCGTCCTTGAGGACCATCTCGCCGTCCTTGGGCATCGCCCCTTCGGCGACGACGACGATGGGGGCGTACGACGCCTTGAACCGGGAGGTCACCCAGGCGCAGACCTGGTCGACGTCGAAGCGCTGCTCGGGGATGAGGATGACGTTGGCACCGCCCGCGAGGCCGGAGTGCAGGGCGATCCAGCCCGCGTGGCGGCCCATGACCTCGACGACGAGGACGCGCATGTGCGACTCGGCGGTGGTGTGCAGGCGGTCGATCGCCTCGGTCGCGATGCCGACCGCCGTGTCGAAGCCGAAGGTGTAGTCGGTGGCGGAGAGGTCGTTGTCGATGGTCTTCGGGACGCCGACGACCGGGACGCCGTACTCGTCGGTGAGGCGCGCGGCGACCCCGAGCGTGTCCTCGCCGCCGATCGCGATGAGGGAGTCGACCTCGTGCTTGGCGAGGTTCTCCTTGATGCGGCGCACGCCGTTCTCCACCTTGAACGGGTTGGTGCGCGAGGAGCCGAGGATGGTGCCGCCGCGCGGCAGGATGCCGCGGACCGCCGGGATGTCGAGCCGGACGGTGTCGCCCTCCAGCGGCCCGCGCCAGCCGTCCCGGAACCCGACGAAGTCGTAGTCGTACTCCTGCACGCCCTTGCGGACGACGCCCCGGATGACCGCGTTGAGCCCGGGGCAGTCGCCGCCTCCGGTCAGTACGCCAATTTTCTTGGCCCCCATGGAACAGTCCCTTCGCCTCAGTGACCTGATGCGCATCACGCTAATGGTGATCCAGGTCACTCAGGGACGGTGCGAATGGTCAATTCCTGCGCTGTGGAGGGGAGTTGATCAAGCGGTTTCACCCGTACGAGGGGTTCGTACGAGGGGTCACGCGTCGTCGGGCCCGTCGGGCCTGTCGATGCCCCGCTCTATCGCGTACCGCACGAGCTCCACCCGGTTGTGCAGCTGGAGCTTGCCCAGGGTGTTCTGGACGTGGTTCTGCACGGTGCGGTGCGAGATGACCAGGCGCTCGGCGATCTGCTTGTAGCTCAGGCCCTTGGCGACCAGGCGCAGGACCTCCGTCTCGCGGTCGGTCAGCCGCGGGGCCTCCGGGTCGTCGGGGGTGCCGGCCGCGGGCTCGGTGGCAAGGCGGCGGTACTCGCCGAGCACCAGGCCCGCGAGGCCCGGGGTGAAGACCGCGTCGCCGACGGCGGTGCGGCGCACCGCGTCGATCAGCTCTTCGGTGGACGCCGACTTCAGGAGATAGCCGGTGGCGCCGGACTTGACCGCCTCCAGGACGTCCGCGTGCTCGCCGCTCGCGGAGAGGACGAGGACGCGCAGCGCGGGGTTGGCGGCGACGAGCTCCTTGCAGACCTGCACGCCCGGCTTCAGCGGGAGGTTCAGGTCGAGGACCAGGACGTCGGGCGCCGCCGCCCGGGCGCGGCGGACGGCCTGCTCGCCGTCGCCCGCGGTGGCGACCACGTCGAGGCCCGCCTCCGCGAGGTCGCGGGCGACGGCGTCGCGCCACATGGGGTGGTCGTCGACGACCATGACCTTGATCGTGCCGACCGCCGCCGCGTCCTGCGTGGTGGCCGGTTCCTGCCGCTGCTCGTTCATCTCGCCTTTCCTGCCTTCCCCCGTGTGTCCCGCGCCTCTTCGCGCGGCACTTTCAGTTCCACTTCCGTCCCCTGGCCCGGCACCGAGATCAGCTCGGCCGTGCCGCCGATGTCCCGCAGCCGTCCGCGGATCGACAGGGCCACGCCCATGCGCCCCTCCCCCTCGGCCTGTGCGAGCCGGCCCTCCGGGATGCCGGGGCCGTCGTCCCTGACGGTCACGAGCACCCCGTCCGGCTCGTCCTCGACGAGGATCCAGGCGTGCGCGTCCGGCCCCGCGTGGACGCGGACGTTGTCCAGGGCGGCACCGACGGCGGCCGCCAGCTCCTTCGCGGCCGACGGCGCGAGGAGCACCGGCGCCCCGGGCTCGGAGAGCGTCACCTTCGCCCCCGCGTGCCGGGCGAGGAGCGGGCGCAGATCGCGGGGCCCGTCGCCGTCCGGCTCGTCGGGCACCTCGACGGCGCGGACGACGGCGCCCTGCGCGATGTCCTCCGAGGCGTGCGAGGCGGGGGCCATGCCGCCCGCGACCAGGGTCCGCAGGGCGACCTCCTGCTCGCCCGCGAGACGGCCGAGCTCCGCGGCCTCGCCGCCGATGGCGGTGCCGCGCCGCTGCACCATGGCGAGGACCTGGAGGACGCTGTCGTGGATGTCGCGGGCGAGCCGTTCGCGCTCGCGGGTCGCGGCCTCGATCTCCAGGGCGCGGGCCAGGGTGCGCTCGGAGGCGCGGGCCAGCTCCACGACGTAGCCGATGGCGATGGAGGCGATGCAGACCAGCAGGACGTTGTGCACGGTGTCGCGGCTGAACGCGCCGCGCTGCACCACGTTGGCGACGCCCACGAGGAGGGACGCCGAGGCCGCCCACCGCCAGCCGCCCTTGATCGCGAAGGCGAGGACGGAGCCCGCGGTCCATATCGAGGGCAGCGTCGGGCCGCCGTCGACGATCCGCTGCTGCGAGTCGGCGAGCGGCGTGAGCAGGATGCCCACGATCGCGACGGTCAGGTCCGCGACGAGGAACCGCCTGGTGCAGCTCGCCGCGTTGGCGACGCGGGGCAGGGTGGCGAGGGTCCAGGGGGCGAGCACCGCGTAGTAGGCGACGGCCAGCCAGGGCCGGTCCAGCTTCTCGTGCGCCGCGGCGAAGAGGCCGATCGCGTACAGCATCGTCAGGACGCGGTACGCGGTGAGCGCGCGCCACAGCGGCTGCTCGACCGACATCCTCATGACCTTCTCGCGCTCGGCCATCTCCCCCGACCCCCCGTGTGCCCCACCCCTGAACGGACGCGGCTAGGAGCCGGACCGTTCCTTGCGCCCGCCCTTGTGTCCGTCCTTGTGCCAGTCCGCCGCCTTGGCCGCCTTGGCCGCGTCGGAGATCTGGCGCTTCGCGGCCGTCGCGTACATGTCGACGTACTCCTGGCCGGAGAGCTTCATGATCTCGTACATGACCTCGTCGGTCAGCGCGCGCAGCACGAAGCGGTCCTGCTCCATGCCCTGGTAGCGCGTGAAGTCGAGGGGCTTGCCGATGCGGATGCCGGGACGCATCAGCTTCGGCATGACCTTGCCGGGCGGCTGGATCTTCTCGGTGTCGATCATCGCGACGGGCAGCACGGGCGCGCCGGTGGCGAGGGCCACGCGCGCGAGGCCGCCCGGTTTGCCGCGGTAGAGGCGCCCGTCGGGCGAGCGGGTGCCTTCGGGGTAGATGCCGAAGAGCTCGCCGCGCTCCAGGACCTCGATGCCGCTCTTGATGGCCGCCTCGCCCGCGCCGCGCGCGCCGGAGCGGTCCACGGGGAGCTGGCCCACGCCCTTGAAGAAGGCCGCGGTGAGCTTGCCCTTCACGCCGGGCGAGGTGAAGTACTCCGCCTTGGCGATGAAGGTGACCTTGCGGTCGAGGACCGCGGGGAGGAAGAAGGAGTCCGAGAACGAGAGGTGGTTGCTCGCCAGAATCGCTGGGCCTTCGGCGGGGACGTTCTCAAGGCCCTCCACCCAGGGCCTGAAGCCGAGCTTCAGCGGCCCTCCGATGGCAACCTTCATTGCGCCGTAGATCAAACCGAGTGCCTCCTGTTTCTGTGGATCAGACCTTAACCCGGGGCAGGGTCAAAGGGCCCGACGACCCTGGTCGGTGTCAGTCCGGTCGCGTACGGTGAAGTACTCCTCGCAACCCCTTGAATCCCCTCGTCACATCTCACGAAGGAGACCGAAGGTGCCGGTCCTCCCCGGAGCCGAGCCGTACCGCCACGAAGGCGGCGATGTCGGCGTCCTCCTCTGCCACGGCTTCACCGGATCCCCGCAGTCGCTGCGCCCCTGGGCCGAGTACCTGGCGGAGCGCGGCCTGACCGTCTCGCTGCCGCTGCTGCCCGGGCACGGCACCCGCTGGGAGGACATGCAGGTCACCGGCTGGCAGGACTGGTACGCCGAGGTGGAGCGCGAGCTGCGGGGCCTGCTCGACCGGTGCGCGCGGGTCTTCGTCTTCGGGCTCTCCATGGGCGGCGCGCTCGCGCTGCGCCTGGCGGCCAGGCACGGGGACGCGGTCAGCGGCCTCGTCCTGGTCAACCCGGGGAACAAGGTGCACGGCGTCACGGCGCACGCGCTGCCGGTCGTGCGGCACTTCGTGACGACGACCAACGGCATCGCGAGCGACATCGCCAAGCCCGGCTCGGTCGAGATCGGCTACGACAAGGTCCCGCTGCACGCCGCGCACTCCCTGCGCCGCTTCTTCCGCCTGGTCGACGCCGAACTGCCGCAGGTGACCCAGCCGTTGATGGTGCTGCACAGCCCGCGCGACCACGTGGTGCCGCCCGCCGACTCGGCCCGCATCCTCGGCCGCGTCTCGTCCACGGACGTCAAGGAGATCCTGCTGGAACAGAGCTACCACGTCGCGACGTTGGACTACGACGCGGACCGGATCTTCGAGGAGAGTTACGCGTTCATCGCCCGGCTCGCCCCCAGCGTCGGCAAGGAAGGGACGGCCACCGGTGGCTGAGCACGAGGCGGCGGACCGCGACGAGAGCCGCGAGCCGGAGAAGAGCCCGGAGAAGAGCAGAGTCCCCGGCGACGGGGTGCCGCTGGACGAGGACGCCGCCTGGCAGGCGATCGTCGCGGGGTACGGCGAGGAGCCCGCGGACCCGCCGGGCGCCAAGCCCTTCAAGTCCGTCGAGGACCTGGCACTCCTGGAGACGGAGACGAACGGCCCGGCGGACGGCCCCGGCGGCCCCGGCCCGCTGAAGAGCCCCGCCGAGCCCGGCCCGGACGACAAGCCGGGCACCGGCAAGCCGCTCGGCAGCTCCGTCTCGTTCGCGCCCGGGGTGGGGCCGATGGGGCGCGGCCCGCGCGACTACAGCACGCCGGAGCCCTCCGAGGACGACTTCGACGCCGACGACGAGGGGCACTTCGTGCCGCCCGAGCCGCCGCCGCTGCCCGAGGCCGACGTGACGGCCAAGTTCGCCTGGCTCGCCGTGCTCGGCGGCCCGCTGCTCATCCTGCTGGCCGTGCTGCTCGGCTGGCAGATGACATGGTGGCTGACCACGCTCGGCATCGGCGGCTTCCTGGGCGGCTTCGCGACGCTGGTGATGCGGATGAACAGCGGCGACGACGAGGAGGACGACGACCCGGGACGCGGCGCGGTCGTCTGAACCACCCGCTCTCGTGAGGCCCGTCCGGAACTGCTCCGGGCGGGCCTCACGCACGTTGCGCGCCCCGATGGAACCCGATCCGGCCCAGCGGCGAAGGAGAGGTGAACCACCGAACGAGCCCAAGCCTTCGAGGCGTATCGACGAACGAAAGGAGCCCCGATGGCCGTCGAATCCGGCGTCCCTCTCGGCGCGCGGCGGGCGGCGCCCCGCCCGGGGCGGCACGTGCTCCACGGGGGAGAGCACGAGCCGCTGCCGGGACAGCGCGAGGAGAGCGATGCCCGGTCCATCGAGCGGTCCCGGGACGAGCCCGAGCAGTTCGCCGCCCTCTTCGACCGGCACGCCGACTCCGTATACCGGTACGCGGCCCGCCGGCTCGGCCCCGAGGCGGCGGAAGATCTGATGGCGGACACCTTCGCCACCGCTTTCAAGGAGCGCCACCGCTACGACCTGGCGCGGGCCGACGCCCGCCCCTGGCTGTTCGGCATCGCGACCAACCTCGTCGGGCGGCACCGCAGGGCCGAGGCCCGCCGCTTCAAGGCCCTCGCCCAGGTGCCCGCCCCGGTGTCGCACGAGGAGCCGGTCGCCGACCGCGCGGTCGCCCGCGCGGGCGCCGAGGGGGTACGCCACGAGCTGGCCGCGGCCCTGGCCAGGCTCTCCGCCCGCCACCGCGACGTGGTCCTCCTCGTGGCGTGGGCCGACCTCAACTACGAGGAGGCGGCCCAGGCGCTGGGGGTGCCCGTCGGCACCGTCAGATCACGGCTGCACCGGGCCCGCAGCACGTTGCGCGAAGCACTGGGCGGATCCGATCCGACAGCTTTCCAGGAGGCACACGTCCATGAATGAGCTCGATGAACTGCGCGGCTGGGACGCCGGGGTTCCCCCGCTGGACGACGAGGCGCGCCACCGCGCGCGGGTCCGGCTCTTCGCCGCGATGAACGAACGGCCCGCGGCGGTACGTCCGCCGTGGCGCGGGCCCGTGCCGCGCATCGCTCTCACCGGCCTGGTGGCGGCCGCGGTGGCCGCGACCCTCCTGGTCACCCTCGACGGCACGGAGGAGAGGCGGCAGGCCGGGCCGTCCGCCGGCTCCCCGCAGGTGGCGAACGTCGCCGCGGCGAAGGTGCTGCACGGCGCGGCCGCCTGGGAGCGCGACCACGGGAAGCGGACCGTGGTGCCCCGCGACGACCAGTTCATCTACTCCAAGCGGATCATCAAGGAGACGGAGCGGAAGACCGGCCGGGTCAGGACCTACACCGACGAGATGTGGGACTCGGTGGACGGCTCGCAGCCCTCCCTGACCATGGAGCTCGGCAACGTCATGTGGGAGGAGCCCCTGGGTGAGGGGGAGGGCGTGTGGCCGCCCCGCAGGTGGGACGAGCTGAAGGAGCTGCCCACCGACCCCGAGAAGCTCGTCCCCGCCATCGTCTCGATGGGCACCTCCGACGAGCCGATCAGCGAGTTCACCGAGGACGACCGGTGGGATGCCTACTTCCTGCTCGGCGAGCTCCTGAAGTCGCCGGTGCTGCCGGAAGGGCTGCGCGCCGCGGCCTACGAGGGACTGGCGCTCGTGCCCGGCGTCAAGACCGTCCCCGGGGTCAGGGACTCCGCCGGGCGCACCGGCGTGGGGATCGCCTACCCGAGCCACTTCAAGGGCAGGTACCTCATCTTCGACGCGACGTCCTACGAATTCCTGGGCTTCCGCGACGAGCGCGCCTCGCGGGACGGGAAGAAGACGTACGACCAGCTGTCCCACACGGCCGGGTGGGCGGTCGTCGACCGGGTACGACAGCGCCCGTAGCTCACCGGGCGCCGCTTCCCGGGCCTTGTGGGGCGGCGGGGACCCTGAGGGCGGCCAGGACCGGCAGATGGTCCGTGGCCGCCCTCAGATCCGTCTCCGTGATGCCCGCGAGGCCCACCGGGACACCGCACCCCAGGACCTCGACCCCGGACGAGGCGAAGACCGCGTCGATGCGCTGGCGCGGGTCGGCGGCCTCCGACGAGTACTCGCCGCCCCAGGGCCGGACCGCCCAGCAGTCCTGGAGCGCGCCCGCGAGCAGCTTGAACGTGCGGCCGTCGGGCCGCTCGTTGAGGTCGCCGCCCGCGACCGTGTGCTCCACGCCCATGCCGGCCAGCCGGTCGAGCAGCATGCCGCCCTGCGCGTACCGCTCGTCGGTCTGGAGGCTCAGGTGGCAACTCAGGACGCCGAGGCGGGCACCGCCGAAGCGCACGACGGCGGTCGCGAAGCCGCGCCGGTGCAGCCCTGGGGTGAGCGGCAGCAGCACGTCCTCGGTGCGCTCGACCGTGGCGCGCAGGGAGCAGAGCAGCGCGGGTCCCGCCGCGCTGCCGCCGCCGGAGAGGATCACCAGGTCGGCGGCGCGCGCGAGGCGGGCCAGCTTCTTGCGCCAGCGGAAGAACCGCGGCGCCTCCTGGATCAGGACGAGGTCGGGGGCGCAGGCGGCGATGATCCTGGCGAGCGCGGCGGTGTCGTCGCGCATCGAGCGGATGTTGTAGCTGAGCACCCGGATGACGGCCGAACCGTCGGGTTCGGTACGCGAGTCGGGGAGCGTGGAGCTCGGGCTCGTCGGCATGGCGATCAAGATACGCGAACGCCGGACGGGCTGGGGATATCCGGCCTGTCCGGCGTTGGACGACGAACCGGGGCTTCCAGCCCGTCCGGCGTTTGAGGACGAGCGCGCAGCGCGATCGACGGCGCGCCCGCCGCGGGGTCACATGACCGGGTCGGGCTCCCGTGCCAGGTCCGCCGCGCCGACCAGACCCGCCTTGTTGCCCAGCTGGGCGGCGATGACCTGGGCCTCGGGGCGCCAGGCGGCGCCGACGAGCCAGCGCTTGAAGGACTTGCGGATCGGGTCGAGGACGAGCTCGCCCTCGTCCGACAGGCCGCCGCCGACGATGAACGCGGACGGGTCGAAGAGCGACGCCAGGTCGGCGAGGCCGGCGCCCGCCCAGCGGGCCAGCTCGCGGTAGGAGTCGATGGCGACGGCGTCGCCCTGCCGCGCGGCCATCGAGATGTGCTTGCCCTCGATGCCCTCGGGGGTGCCGTCGCCCAGCGAGAGCAGGTATTCGGCGTTCTCCGGGGTGGCGTTGGCGCGCTGCTTCGCGTACCGCACGAGGGCGCGTCCCGAGGCGTACTGCTCCCAGCAGCCCTGGCTGCCGCAGCCGCAGAGCAGGCCGTCCGGCACCATCCGGATGTGGCCGAATTCGGCGGCGACGCCGAAGTGGCCGCGGCGCAGCTTGTTGCCGATGATGATGCCGCCGCCGAGGCCGGTGCCGAGCGTGATGCAGATGACGTTGCGGTGGCCCTTGCCGCCGCCGAAGCGGTACTCGCCCCAGGCCGCGGCGTTGGCGTCGTTCTCCACGACCACGGGCAGGCCGACGCGCTTCTCGACCTCGTCCTTGAGCGGCTCCTGGCGCCAGTCGATGTTCGGCGCGAAGTAGACGGTGGAGCGCTGGCGGTTGACGTAGCCGGCGGCGCCGATGCCGACGCCGACGATCTCGTGTCCGGCCCGTGCGCCCGCCACCGCGGAGGCGATCGCGTCGACGATGGCCTCGGAAGTACCAGGGGTCGGCACCTTGAAGGTCGAGAGGATGTTGCCGTCCTCGTCGACCACTCCGGCCGCGATCTTGGTGCCGCCGATGTCGACGCCGATGGTGAGTCCCATGAATCCCTCAGTTCGATCGAGCCCCGCTACGGCCCACCGTACCCGAGGGGGGTCAGTCCAGATCGATGTGTTCGCCCGCCGCGGGACCGTCGTCCTTGCGATCCTCGCCACGGGTCCAGCGGCTCTCCTGGCCCTCGACCGCGGAGCGGTAGGCGGCGAGCAGCTCGGAGCCGGCCGCCGCGAGGTGGTCGAAGACGTCGGGGTTGCGCTCGATGACCGGTTCGACGACGGCCTTGGCCTCCCTGACGACCTGCTTCAGGGTCTGCTCGACGGCGCCCTGCGCGACCGCGCCGAGCAGCGGCGTCTGGAGTCCCGAGAGCTTCTGCGAGACCGCGTCGACGAGCTTGCGCAGCTCCTCGGCCGCCGAGCCGGGCGGCGGACCGTACTGCGCGCGGCGGCGGGCCTGCTCCGCCGCGAGATCCTCGGCGCACGCCTGCTCCCAGGCGTCGGCGTCGGCTTCGGGGGCTTCGTGCCCGGTGGCATCGCTCATGCCACTCGACGTTACCCGAACGGGGGTAGGGCGTTCACCGTCCGGACGGCCACAGGTCCGGGTCCGGCGCGAACCGGACCCGCAGCTCGCCCTCGTGCAGCCCGGCCCCCGCGACGGTGCAGCGGCGCAGCGCGGAAGGGAGGGGGACGATGCGTCGGAAGGGGCCCGCGGTGACGACGAGTTCGTCGCCGCGCCGGATCAGGCCGAGCTCGTCGCGTGCGACGCCGGGCAGCGGGATGTGCCACACGTAGATGCGGCTGCCGTCGTCGGCGGTGGCGTCGGTGACGGGCCAGGAAGTGGCGTCGGGGGTGGCGGGGGCGGGCGCGGTGAGGCCGAGGGCGGTGAGGTCGTCGGCGCCGCGCGGGTCGTGGCCGAGGTGCGGGACCCTGCGGACCCCGCCGGCACCGCCCCTGCCGACACCGCCCCTGCCGACACCGTCGTACGCCGACTCCCACTCGGCGAGCGTCTTGTGCTGCTGGGCGCGGAGGCCGGCCAGCCAGGTGTCGGGGCTCGCGTCCGGCAGGACGCGGTTGGCGACCAGGAGGTCGGTGCGCAGGCCGTGCAGGGCGAGGCCGGTGGCGGCGGCGCGGACGGCGTCGGCGCCCGCGGGCCCCGGTTCGGCGACCAGGCGGACGGTGGTGGTGGGGGCCTCGATCACGCGCTGGACGGCGGCGAGGTCGTCCTCCCGGCGGGCCGCGGTCTCGTACAGCCAGGCGGCGGGCATCGGGACGCCCGCGAGGCGGCCGAGCACGGGGCGCAGCGCGCGGGCCGCCTGCCGCTCGGGCGGGAGCAGCCGGCGCAGATAGCGGCGGAGCTGCTCGGGGAGCGCGAGGGTCGCGAGGGCCTTGGCGGTGGGCGGCAGGTCGACGACGACGGTGTCGTACGCGTCGTCGCGGGCGGCGTCGCGCAGGGCGCGCAGCAGGGCGAGCTCCTCGGCGCCCGGCAGCGGGGTGAGCTCCTCGCCGTCGAGCCGTTCGGCGCCGAGCAGGTCGAGGGCGGAGGCGGCACGTTCCTGCACGGCGAGCAGGTCGTCGCGGAAGCGCTCGTCGGCGTCGGGCCGATGGGTGGTGAGTCCGGGGTACGCGTCCGGTGCGTCGAGCCCCGCGCCGAGCGGGGTGCCGAGGGCCGCGCCGAGGGTGTCGGCGCGGTCGGCGGAGATCACGAGGCTCCGGTGGCCTGCGCGGGCCGCGGCGAGCGCGGTGGCGGCGGCGACGGTGGTTCGGCCGGAGCCGCCGGGGCCGGTGATGAGGAGGGTGCGCATAGGGGTGAACCGTACGGGAGCGCGTTGCGGGGGTGTGGGGCGCCCACTCGCCGTGGGGGGCCGGGTCTTCTTGCGGCTCTCGGTCGGATGTGGTTGCTCGCGCAGTTCCCCGCGCCCCTGGAAAGCTGGGCTGCGCCCGCTTCCCCCCTACAAGCAGGCTTACGCCGTGCCGGACTCCACGCGCTTCTTCAGGCCCGCCAGGGCGCGGTCGATGATGACCTTCTCCGCCTTGCGCTTGATCATGCCGAGCATGGGGATCTTGACGTCGACGGTGAGCTGGTAGGTGACCTCGGTGCCGGTGCCGACGGGCTTGAGGAGGTACGAGCCGTCCAGCGAGCGGAGCATCTGGGACTTGACGAGGGTCCAGCTGACTTCGTTGTCGCCGGTCCAGGTGTAGCCGAGGGTCTGGTCGTCCTTGATCGCGCCGGCGTCCATGACGAGGCGGACCTGCTCGGCGCGGCCCCGCTCGTCGGTGGCGAGCACCTCGGCCTCCTTCACCTCCCCGGTCCAGTCCGGATAGCGGGCGAAGTCGGCGATCACTCCCATGACCTCGGCCGGTGCCGCCTCGATCGTGATGCTCGAGCTGGTGTGTTCCGCCATCGCTGTGGCTCCTCCAGATGCGGTCCGGACGCAGGTGTGTACCGCGTGAAGGCTACCGCGCGCCGCGTGGTCACCACTCCAGGGCCCAGGGCCTGGACGACCCGGCGAAGTGGCCGACGTTCACGCACTCCGTCGCCCCGACGCGCATGCGCCGGACCAGCGGCTGGTGGACGTGGCCGAAGAGGGCGTAGCGGGGGCGGGTCCTGCGGATGGCCGCGAGCAGGGCGCGGCTGCCCCGTTCGAAGCGGCGGGCCACGGTGTCGTAGAGGAGCTCGGGCACGTCCGGCGGGATGTGGGTGCACAGGACGTCGACCTCGCCGACGGCCTCGATCTTCGCGGCGTACTCCTCGTCGCTGATCTCGTAGGGCGTCCGCATCGGGGTGCGCAGGCCGCCGCCGACGAAGCCGAAGACGCGGCCGCCGATCTCGGCCCGCTCGCCGTCGAGGACGGTGGTGCCGGGGCGCGCGTACTCGGGCCAGAGGGTCGGGATGTCGACGTTGCCGTAGGTGGCGTAGGTCGGGGTGGGGAAGGCCGCGAACATTTCGGCGTACTGCTTGCGGACGGCGTGCTCGATCGCCGTTCTCCGGTCGGTGTCGATGCCGGCCCACAGTTTCCGGCCGAATTCCCTCGCCTCGTCGAAGCGGCGGGCGGTGCGCAGCTCGACGAGGCGGGTCGCGTTCGCCGGGCCGAAGAGGTCGGGGAAGATGCCGCGCGAGTGGTCGGCGTAGTCGAGGAAGAGCACGAGGTCGCCGAGGCAGACGAGCGCGTCGGCGCCGTCGCCCGCGCGGGCGAGACCCTCGGCGTTGCCGTGCACGTCACTGACCACGTTGACCCGGAAAGCTGGCATGCCGATCACCCTAGGACGGTCGCCCGACGGGCGGTAGGGGCTCTTGACAGTGGCCGACCTGCGGTTACTTCCGAGTCAGGAAGACCGTGGCGTACTGTGCGATTCAGACCAGAACGACGTGTGACGCACCGAACATCTGGCCCTGCCCCCCTACCGAACCAGCCATACCGATGGGTAACGTCCGGGCAGTCCAGTAGTGCTCAGCCCCCACTCGACTGAGCACCTGCCCGATCTTGGACCGCACCGTCGCAGCACACAACGTCGTGGCGCCGGCGCCCTATGTAGGAGCAGCAGTCTTGCGCGAGTTCAGCCTTCCGGCCCTGTACGAGGTCCCTGCGGACGGCAATCTGACCGACATCGTCCGTAGAAATGCCGCGCAGCACCCGGATGTCGCCGTCATCGGCCGCAAGGTCGACGGCCGCTGGCAGGACGTCACCGCCAAGGCTTTCCTCGCCGATGTGCGCGCCACCGCCAAGGGTCTGATCGCCGCCGGGGTGCGCCCCGGCGACCGCGTCGGCCTGATGTCCCGCACCCGGTACGAGTGGACGCTCCTCGACTTCGCCATCTGGAGCGCGGGCGCGGTCACCGTCCCGGTGTACGAGACGAGCTCAGCCGAGCAGATCCAGTGGATACTGGGCGACTCCGGCGCCGTGGCCTGCATCGTCGAACTGGACGCGCACACGGCGGCCGTCGAATCCGTGCGCGACCGGCTGCCCGCCCTCGCCCACATCTGGCAGATCGACAAGGGCGGCGTCGAGGAGCTGCACCGCACCGGCGCCGAGGTGCCGGACGCGACCGTCGACGAGCGCGGCGCGGTGGCAGGCGCCGACGACCCGGCCACCATCGTCTACACCTCCGGCACCACCGGCCGCCCCAAGGGGTGCGTCCTCACGCACCGCAGCTTCTTCGCGGAGTGCGGCAACGTGGTGGAGCGCCTCAAGCCCCTGTTCCGCACGGGCGAGTGCTCCGTCCTGCTCTTCCTGCCCGTCGCCCACGTCTTCGGGCGCCTCGTCGAGGTCGCCGCGCTGATGGCGCCGATCAAGCTCGGCCACGCGCCGGACGTCAAGAACCTCACGGACGAGCTGGCCTCCTTCCGGCCGACCATGATCCTGGGCGTGCCGCGCGTCTTCGAGAAGGTCTACAACTCGGCGCGCGCGAAGGCGCAGGCCGACGGCAAGGGCAAGATCTTCGACAAGGCGGCGGACACGGCGATCGCGTACAGCCGCGCGCTGGACACGCCGTCGGGCCCGTCCCTGGGCCTGCGCCTCAAGCACACGCTCTTCGACAAGCTGGTCTTCAGCAAGCTGCGCGCGGTGCTCGGCGGGCGCGGTGAGTTCGCGATCTCGGGCGGCGCCCCGCTCGGTGAGCGCCTCGGCCACTTCTTCCGCGGCATCGGCTTCACGGTCCTGGAGGGCTACGGCCTCACCGAGTCCTGCGCGGCCACCGCCTTCAACCCGTGGGACCGCCAGAAGATCGGCACGGTCGGGCAGCCGCTGCCGGGCTCGGTGGTCCGCATCGCCGACGACGGCGAGGTCCTGCTCCACGGGGAGCACCTGTTCAAGGAGTACTGGAACAACGAGGGCGCCACCGAGGAGGCGCTCGCCGACGGCTGGTTCCACACCGGGGACATCGGCACGCTCGACGAGGACGGCTATCTGCGCATCACCGGCCGCAAGAAGGAGATCATCGTCACCGCGGGCGGCAAGAACGTCGCCCCCGCCGTGATCGAGGACCGCATCCGCGCGCACGCCCTGGTCGCCGAGTGCATGGTCGTCGGGGACGGCCGCCCGTTCGTGGGGGCGCTGGTGACGGTGGACGACGAGTTCCTGGGCCGGTGGGCGGCGGACCACGACAAGCCCGCCGGTTCGACGGCGGCCTCTCTCCGGGACGACCCGGACCTCCTCGCCGCGATCCAGAGCGCGGTGGACGACGGCAACGCGGCGGTCTCCAAGGCGGAGTCCGTACGCAAGTTCCGGGTGCTGTCGTCGCAGTTCACGGAGGAGTCGGGGCATTTGACGCCGTCGCTGAAGCTCAAGCGGAATGTTGTGGCCAAGGATTACGCGGACGAGATCGAGGCAATTTACCGCGGGTAGCGTGGACGGGTCCGCCCACTCGCCGTAGGGGCGCGGCTTGCTGTGCGGCTCCCGGTCTGTTGTGGTTGCGGCGCCCACTCACCGTGGGGGCGTGGTCTGTTGTGCGGCTCTCGGTCTGTTGTGGTTGCTCGCGCAGTTCCCCGCGCCCCTGGAAAGCCGGGCTGCGCCCGCTTTCAGGGGGCACGCACCGGAGGGCGGGGCGCAGCCCGCCCCAGGGGCGCGGGGAACTGCGCGACCAGCCCAAGACAACCCGCAGCCGCCCACAAACCCCCGGCGGCAACCCCGTGGGCGGTTAGGGGCGCGGGGAACTGCGCGACCAGCCCAAGACAACCCGCAGCCGCCCACAGACCCCCGGCGGCAACCCCGTGGGCGGTTAGGGGCGCGGGGAACT